>CAVWBF010000019.1:0-71288 GCA_963753085.1 uncultured Spirochaetota bacterium
CCGCAGCCGCGGAGCTCGAGTCCGCCTGGGCCCGGCTCTGAGGCGAGGCTCGGAGGATTGCGGGGCATTTCGACAACGAACAGGTCCCCTGCAGCGGGGTGGATCGCAAGCTGCTCGGATGGTAGTCTTGTTTCAACCCCTCCGACGAGCGTAGCCAGGGCGACCGCAGCGGGCAACCCGGCGGTGTCTATCCCGGAAAGCAGGAGCGATCCATGACGTTTGTCCCACGAACCGAACTGCAGGATCGAGAATGGAGCAACGAGGCGAAACTGTGGGACCGGCCGAAGATCGACCGCGAGACCCTTCAGGAACTGAACCGGCGGAGCACTTCGGAGGGGATGCTGCGTCTCATCGTGCACACGGCCCTGATCTTGGCGACTGCCTGGCTGACTGTTCTCGCCTGGCGATATCACATACTTTCCGCGGTGGCCCCGTTCCTGCTCTACGCCTTCCTTGTGGGTTTCCTCAACGGCATCGAGCACGAGATGCGGCATCTGATCGTCTTCTCCAGGCGCTTGGACCGGTTCAGTGATGCCGTCTACTTCCTGATCCATCTACTCTGGAAAATCGGGTCCCGCAATCAGAGGGTTTCACACCGAATCCACCATCGATACACCATGGTGAAAGGCGTTGATCCGGAGACCGCCTTTCCGGAGGCAATTTCCAGACGGTGGGTCTGGAAGGTTCTGCTGGGATTGCTGGGAACTGTGCTGACGCTGGGCATTCCGTCGTTCTTCAAGATGTTGTGGGACCTGTTTCAGCGCTCCCGCGGCCGCCTCAATCCGAAAATCAGGGCGCACTGCGACGCCGGAGATTTGAAGTTCATTCGGCGAGAGTCTGTCGTCATTCTCGTCGTCAACATCCTTGCCTTCGCGGGTCTGGCGTGGTGGCAACGCTGGGACCTCATCCTGCTTCTGATCCTAGGTCCGCAGGTGGGCCACGCCATCGCCGCATTCTGGCATCTCACCGAACACATCGGCATGATGTTCAATTCGAATGATCAGCGGCTCTGCACCCGAGGTGTCAAGGTTACGCGATTCGTGAAGTTCCTCTACGGCGGTCTCGACGAGCACGTTGAGCATCATCTCTTCCCGGCCGTTCCCTCGCGCAACTTGACCCGGCTCCGCGAGGCTCTCGACTACCCAATCCCGGAGCGGCAGAACGTCATAAAGTGCTGGCGGGAGATTCTTGCAATCGCCAGGCACAAGGAGAAGCAGCCCGCTGACGAATTTGTTCCCAGGATCCGGGCGGGCACCCAGGAGATCAAGGACCTCCTCTCCGCCGGCCCCTGACGGGGGCCCGCCGGCACTATTGATGCGGACGTGCGCGTGATGCGGGACGGTTCCATCGTCAAACGACACGGACTCTGCCCCAAAGAAAAGGACCTCTTCGTATGGCTGCGACGGTTCAAGAACGAAGCGGAGCGCAAAATCAGTCATACAGAACCCGAGGGCAACGCGCTACTCGTAGTGCTTGAGGCGCGACCAGTCGAACGGAACCTTGAGGCCGCTGGCCACCACGATGGAGATGTTGGTTTCATAGGGCATGGCATACGGATTGTCCAGGGAGCCTTCGATAGAGACGCTCTGGTACTCCTTGCGCAGCTCCGTGAGGTCATTTGTCAGGACGATGACCACGCTGCCGTCGTTCCCCATCGGTCCCCACAGGTAATAGCTGTTTTGCCCGCTGACCGCGGGCGGTAGGCCCAGGGGACGTCCGTAAATGTCGATCGCCGCTGCTTCCCCGTAGTTGTGGCCAAAGAACACCGCCTTGGCTCTCTCCTCCGGCGGAAGGGCGTTGTAGACCGCGGCAACTTTTTCAGCCATTTCTTTCCATCCGAACATGTCCGCGTAGTACTGCGGCAGCACGCCTGACGCCATCTTTTCCGAAGCGCTTTCCGATGGAGAAACGCCCAGGAACTTTGCATAGCTGATGAACGACTGGACCGGAAGTACGGGAACAGTGATGGGCACAAAGACCAGGACCGCGCACGCGACAATGGACGCGTAGATGGCGCGGATGGTGGTGCTCCGCACTTTCAGCGCCAGCAAGACAGCGCCCCCGGCAAAGAGCGTCGGATAGATTCCCGCAAGGAAGTAGGTCTTGCCATGCAGCACCACGGTGAGCGCGAACATCACGACGTAGCACACGGCAAGCGCGCGATACTCTGTAAACCGCGGCTTGATGCCGAAGGCCCACAGTCCGGCCAGCCAGATGGGCAGCCCCAGCGGCCCTGCCAGCAGCACTTCCTGTCCCAGGAAGGCCAGCGGAGGAAGCGCGACGTTCTTCCATTGATTGGCCGCCTTTGCAATCTCCGCGAAGGGCCAGCCGTGGTTATATTGCCACAGGAGGTTGGGCGCCATGATGGCAAGGGCCAGCGCCACGCCGGCCCAGAGCCAGGGCCGCAGGAAGGACTTCCTGAGCGGCGTTGCCAGGATGCCCACCAGGATCCCCACGCCGTATAGGCCGATCAGGTACTTGTTGAGGAAGCTCACCCCGACGATGGCCCCGAAGGCAAGCCACCATTTCTGGTTTCCTGTCTGCGCCAGCATGACGATGCACCAACTGCCGCCCAGCCAGAGGAGCGGCTGCAGCGTCTCCGTGCTGAACAGCGTGCCGTCCCCCAGGAGGACGGGTGCCCCAAACGCGCTCAGCGCGGCCAGGAACTGGGCAAACCTCCCGCCGCCAAGGCTCCGCGCAAACTCCGCGGTCAGCGCTACCGTAACGGCCATGACCAATGCGGGGAACAAGCTGAACACGAAATGAGATCCGCCGGAAAGGTTCCACATGATGCGGGACAGGAATGGGATCAGCGGCGGCTGGTCCACGTATCCCCACGCCAGTCTCTGTCCGCAGACGATGAAGTACAGCTCGTCTCGGAAGAACGCGTAGCGGCCGCCTGCCACCACGTGGATGACCAGCGTCGCCAGCCCCATGAGGATGGAGGGGCGCACCAACGCCTTCCACGAGAAACTGCGATGTTCAAGTTCTGTCATGTCGTTGTGTACCTGCATCTAACTTGAACACCGATGCGCGGCAAATCGAGCCCTAGTGCAGATACTTCAGCTTGTTCCAAATGACTTCCTTCGTTTGGCCCGGCTCGGCAGCCGGCATAGGAATATGATGTGGTTGTAGAATCTCGGGGTAGTACATGATGGTTGTGGCCTGGACCACCCTAGGGACGGGAAGGCGCTGATCTAGGGAGCGAGTCATACCGCGACGACATCGGGGAGCAGGCGACGGAACTCCCGCTTGACGGCCTCGTAGCATTCGCATACTCGTGTTTCCAGCCCTCGTCGGTCGAGAACGGTAATGTGCCCCCGGCTGTAGCTGATCAACCCGGCACTCTGCAATTTTCCGGCAGCCTCGGTAACGCCCTCGCGACGCACACCCAGCATGCTGGCGATCAGCTCCTGTGTCATGGTGATATCGTTCGATGGAAGGCGGTCGAGGCTGAGAAGCAGCCAGCGACAGAGCTGCTGGTCCACAGAATGGTGCCGATTGCAGACCGCTGCCTGCGCCATCTGGATCAACATGGCAAGGGTGTAGCGCAATAACAGATGCTGCAGCGCTCCGCCGCGGTCGAACTCCTGCTTGAGTAGATGTCCAGACAGTTGATAGGCGTGGCCCGCGCTCTGCACCACGGCCCGATTGGGCATGGTTTCACCGCCCATGAAAAGAGAAATACCGACGACGCCCTCGTTGCCAACCATGGCAATTTCGGAAGGGGCGCCGTTTTCCATCACGTGCAGGAGGGACACGATGGCGGTGGTTGGGAACTGAACGTGAGTCAACCGGTTTCCAGATTCGTACAGTGTTTCACCCAAGAGCATCGGGACCAGCTCTAAATGGTGGGACAGTAACTCGTATTCTGACATGGGAAGGGCGCCTATCAGACGATTTTGTCGTGGGGTAGGTGGAGGCGGTAGGGAAGGCTTTTCAGGCATAGACTCCTCACCGGCTGCCGGGATCCTACGGGCTTGAGTCTATCAGGTACTTTAGACATGTCAAGAAGATGGCGAGGATGAAAACCCGTCCAGTTGGTAGAGAAACATCCCCAGCACGACTTGAAATGTGCGTTTTACCTCAATATTCCTCCCATATGTGCGTTACCGAACGGACTATAGTCTGATTTTACCTGTATTTTGGTGCAGGAGGAAAAGCCGCAGTGCACAAAGTGGGAGATAAAACCATGGCCCCCAAGTGTCTTACAAATATCCAACAGGAGGAAGATAGAGATGCAAAAGTCACCCAAGCATCCAGTTAATCGTCGCTTTTTTATATTGGTCGTTATGGCCGTCATTCTGACGACCGCCAGTGTGGTCGCCGGTGCACAGCAGAACACCTTCACGAAATGGGTAACTACAGCCCCCGCCATGGCAGGCGTCGTCGGAGGCACGTGCGGCAGTGGAAGCTATGCAGGAGAGATCCTCAAGTACACCGAAGGCCCCACAACCGTGATCGAGGCTCTTTACCATTTCAAGGGCTCGAAACACTCTTTCAGCGCGCTCGTCCATGTAGAACAAACGGGCCTCAAGGCTGTGATTAACGGGGTCGTCACGGAGGGGTGGCTGAAAGGCAACCCGGTGCAAGGCGAGTACACACAGATATCGTCTAAACAATCTCCGAACGGCACGGCCTTTCAGGGTACGCTCGATATAATGGGAGCGGCCGTGGCGGCGGCCAGCGAATAGGATCAACTCCTCTCGTGGCCCTTCCACGGTGAGGCTCAGCAGGGGGCGCGGCGACGGAAGCACGCCCCTTCTTTGTTTCGGCGCTACAGCCCCGCGGCCACCATGTCCCCGATCTGGCTGGTCGAGAACCCCATTTTCCCCGCGGCCATGCTCTTCATCTTTCCGATTACCGCCATGGTGGATTTTTCCACGGCCGCCGCCGCCCTGGGCTGGCCGATCTGCTCCAGCATCATGGCGCCGGCCAGGATGGTGGCTACCGGATTGATGACGTTCTGACCGGTGTACTTGGGGGCCGAGCCCCCGATGGGTTCGAACATTGACACGCCCTGCGGGTTGATGTTCCCTCCCGCGGCAACGCCCATGCCTCCCTGGATGATTGCCCCGAGGTCCGTGATGATATCTCCGAACATGTTTTCCGTCACGATGACGTCGAACCATTCGGGGTTCTTCACCATCCACATCGTGGTGGCATCGATGTGGGCATAGTCCGGGGTGATGTCGGGGTACTCCTTGGCCACTTCCATGAACGTCCTGTACCAGAGATCCTGGACATATATGAGCACGTTCGTCTTGCCGGCCATTGTGAGCTTCTTCTTGCCGCCGCGCTGCCGGGCCACGTCAAAGGCGAACCGAACGCAGCGTTCGACCCCCTTGCGCGTGTAGATCATCTCCTGGATGGCCACCTCGTCGGGCGTCCCCTTCTTGAGAAAACCGCCGGAGCCGATGTACAGGCCTTCCACGTTCTCCCGCACAATCACGAAGTCGATGTCCGACGGGCCTTTGTTTGCCAGCGGCGTTTCAACGTTCGGATAAAGCTTCACGGGGCGGAGGTTGATGTACTGGTCCAGCTCGAAACGAAGGCGCAGAAGGATTCCTGTCTCCAGGATTCCCGGCTTCACCTCGGGATGCCCGATTGCGCCAAGGTAGATCGCGTCGAACCCGCGCAGGGTGCTGACCGCGTCATCGGGAAGGGTCACCCCGGTTTTCAGGTACCGCTCTCCCCCCCAGTCGAACGTGGTGAAGGAGAGGGGAAAGGAAAATGCCTTCGCGGCCTTCGTGAGAACCTTGACGCCTTCCCTGATGACCTCGGGGCCTGTCCCGTCGCCGGGAATGACAGCGATCCTGCTCATGTGCGGTTCTCCTACATCCCCAGCAGCTTCCGCGTGGCCAGCTGGTCCAGCCGCGCGATCTGCAAAGGCGTGCCGTTCACCTTGTCGTAGTCCACCGCCACCTTGAGGATCTCGGCGGGATCTCCCTGCTGCAGCGTCTTTGCGATCCCCGGGTCCTTGTCCCAGAGGGCGGACATCATTTTGGCCATCTCGGGGTCCGCCCCGAGATCGTGCGCCTTCTTCTCGGCAAGACGGTAGTTCTCCACGTTCTGGCGGATGAAGTCCATGCGGATCCGCGTGCTGTTCTCTTTTCCCGGCGCCGTGTCGGTGCGGAGGATGTGGTTGTCGAACTCCGCGTGGCCCTGCCACCCCATGCGGTCGAGGAGCCACAGGGTGGCCACCATTTCCTTGATCCCGTCCATGCCGACGAGCATGGGCAGGTCATTGTCGAACTGGCCCGGCTTCTGGTTGCCGACGTGGAGGAAGAAAAGTTTCTGCGCATGCACCGCCATGGCCACTGCCACCTCGGCGGAGAGGCCGGTCATCCCCTCGTGCTGCAGCACCTCGGGATTGACGCCCCAGAAGCTGGGATCGTTCAGCATGGCAATCAGGCCCAGCGCGTGGCCGGTGGTGGGCACGTACATCTCCCCGCGGGGCTCGTTGGGCTTGGGCTCGATGGTTCCGTGACGGAGGGTGCCGTTCTGCTCCTTCGCGTAGCGTTCAGCCAGGTTGAGACCCTCGATGAGATAGCGGAACGTTCTCTCCCAGGGGACGGAGAACTGGCACTCGAAGCCGTCCCGCGCGACCCAGTAGGTCAGGTACTCCGCTCCGAGGAAGTTGCCGATCCTGATTGCGCGCATCACCTTGCGCCCTGCCAGGAGCCTGATCTCGGGATTCGGGTTGGTCAGGCCGCCGTTTCGAAACAGGGGATTGCCGTGAAGGCCGCAGGTGGCCATTGCGAACTTCAGCTCGGCGGCTTCCAGCTTCTCCTTGATTGCATGGAGGGTCTTCGACGCCCCGCTTGCGGGATCCAGGTCGTCCTCGGGATGCTTCGGGTCCCATGGCACGAGGTCATCGTCATGCGCGGAGGTGAAATCGATCAGCTTCTCCTCCTTTGCCTTGCAGAGAAGGTCACACACCTCCAGGGAGGAAATGCGGTCCATGACGGCGGGTCCGAAAGGGTCCCCCACGGGATTGGCCACGCACCAGAATGGCATGGAAAGCTTTCTGTTCTTCATTTTTGGTTCTCTCCTTTTTCGAGGCGTGGCTCACACGTCTCGCACGTGTTCGAGTCGTAAAACAGGATGCGGGAGATAGAGAGAGGAAGGCCGCAGCGCGCGCAGCGCATGCGGTAGGGGAAGATGGCCCGCCGCTGCCAGACAAGCACGATGACGGCCAGGAACGCAATCGGAACGAGGTACAGGTCCTCCCGGGAGAAGCGCGCAACCAGGTAGACGAGGACCCATACGCAGAGAAGAACGAGGGTCAGGTAAAGGGTGGCGTCTCTCTTTCGGGCGCCCTGCTGCGTATAGCGCCGCTGCACGAGGTGATACACCCAGACGGCGACGATGGGGACCAGGAGATAGCGGGCGATGGATGCTGATACGCTGGTTGCCAAGAGGACTCCGTAGGGTGCCCAGTCTAACGGGATGGCACGGGGCGGTCAATAAGCTGTATCCTCGCCGCGTGGATCCCGTTGGCCAGAGGATACAGGTGTCCGTCAACGGAGGAGAGCGAACGCTCACGATGGAAGCCGGCCGTCCCCTGTTGTTCGGCCTCATGTCCGCGGGAACCTACATCCCATCGGCCTGCGGGGGCAGGGGGTCCTGCGGGCAATGCCGGGTGCGCATCGCCGAGGGTGCCCCACCGCACAACCAGGCGGAGGCGCTCCTGATCAATGAAGCGGATCAGCGGCTCGGCGTCCACCTGTCCTGCCAGATCCGGCCGGATGGACCCCTTTCCATCGAGATCCCGCAAAAGCACTTCGCCGCCCGCCAGCACGCCGCAATCGTCGTTCGAGTGCGGGAGCTTACCTGGGAGATCAGCGAGATCACCCTCGATGTGACGGGTGCAGGGGGCTTTTCCTTTGTCGCGGGCCAATACGTCCAGGTTTTTCTACCCGGAAGCGAATCCTCTCCCGAGCCGCTGTACCGCGCTTACTCCATGGCCTCTCCTCCGTCCTCGTCGGGGATCATCACGCTGTTCGTCAGGCGCGAGCCCGGCGGGGTGGTCTCCCCGTACCTGTGCGACCGGCTTCACGCAGGTGATACGCTGGCCATCCGCGGGCCGTTCGGCGATTTTCGCATGCACGAGAGCCATCGGGACACCCTGTTCATCGCGGGAGGCTCCGGCCTGGCCCCCGTCATGAGCATGCTCCTGGAGATGGCGGAAAAAGCGGAAAGTGCCGCGCCCCGCGCGCGTCCTGCGTCCGCGGTCCCCCGCGGGGCGACTCTTTACTTTTCCGCGCGATCGAAAAGGGACATTTTTAACGCTGAAGAGCTTCGCGCCCTTGACGGCAGGCTGCCCGGCTTCCGCTTCATCCCTGCGCTCTCCAATCCCCTCCCCGGCGACGCGTGGGACGGCGAAAGAGGCGGCATCACGGCGGTGCTCAACAGGAGGCTGGGCCCGCTCGACAACCACGAGGCCTACCTGTGCGGTAGCGCCGGCATGATCGATGCGGCCGTCCGGGTCCTCAGGCTGAAGGGTCTTGCGGAAGAGCTCATTTTCTTCGACAAATTCCTGTGAGGCGATGATGAGAATGTTTACTTTGAATGACGCCTCCCATACTTTATACTCGAATCATGCAGGAGGAGGGAGCAAGACATGGCTGTACATCTGTATCTGTCAATGATTCCGGAAGCGCTGATCGCCTCGATGCTGCCGCCGCTGGACTTCGGCGCCTACTACGCGGTGGGCACGGAGAAGAAGTCGCGGGGCCAGGCGCAGTACTTCAGCGTTGACCGGAACTTACCCGGCGACTACTTCCCCATGTCGGAGATCGATACGCGCGTCGTGCCGCGTGCCGATGGGCAGCCCAAGCATTCCGTGTACCTGTCCGTCTATCGCGTCCTCGAGCACGTGCCGCTCAGCGCCATCCGCAACCTCTACCTGGCCACCCGGGACGGACGCGTGCTGGAGATCGCCCCCTCGCGGACCCTGCCCTCGTTCGGGAAGGAGTTCCGCATGTACCAGGAGATCTGTCCTGTCACGCCGCGCGTCGTGAGCAGCCTCGACCCGCGGGAGTTCGCCACGTTCATGACCGACTCCAAGCGGAGCATCCACGTGCCGGTCATCTTCTTCGCTGAGCTGGGTTTGGGCGAGCTTGCAAAGGACCCGGAGAACGGCAGCACGAGGAACCTGCCCTACAGCTCCATCGAGCACCTGCGAGGCTGCGTCCAGGAGTTGAAGACACAACCGCACAAGAGCACCAAGACGGTGGACCGCATCCCTCCCGTGGATTTCCCGTATCGTACCGTCCAGAACGGCTTCTACCTCGGCCATGGCAAGGAGCTGCTCTATTATCCGATGCCCACGGAGCACGAGATGCAGACCACGCACTACGTCTGGTGGCGCTCCGCGTCCCTCTAGGAGAAAACGGGGGTGGGCTCACGAGAGCTCGCGCTTTTCGGCGGCGACAAGACTGCTCGTGATCCCTTCCCCCCGTGGCCCCAGTTCTCGGAGAAGACTTTCACGGAGGTGCTGGAGCCGCTGCGCAGCGGCCGCGTCGGCTACTGGTCGGGGGACCGCGGCCGCGAGCTGGAGGCGCGCTGGGCCCGGTGGACCGGCGCACCCTGGGCCGTGTGCTGCGCCAGCGGAACCGCGGCGCTCCACGTCAGCCTCCTTGCCCTCGGGATCGGGGCAGGGGATGAGGTGATCGTTCCTGCCTACACCTTCGCCTCAACGGCTCTTGCGGTGGTGCACGCAGGGGCACAGCCGGTCTTCTGCGATTCAATGGAAGACGGCACAATCGATCCGAAGGCAATGGAAGAGCTCCTCACTCCTCGAACAAAGGCCGTCATCGCCGTTCACCTCTACGGGATCGTATGCGCCATGGACCGGGTCCTGGAGGCCGCGGGCCGTCGCGGTCTTCCCGTTGTCGAGGATTGCGCGCAGTGCGCCGGAGGGGAGTGGAAAGGAAAAAAAGCGGGAACCCTGGGAAGCGCGGGCTGCTTCAGCTTTTCCCAGGGGAAGCACGTCTCCACCGGCGGGGAAGGCGGCATGATCGTCTGCGGCGATGAGGGCTTTGCGCGCGCCTGCCGGTCGTTCTGCGACTACGGGAGGCAGCTGGATGATGATTCGGGAAGCGCCGGTGCAGGGGCGGCGCACGTTCGGGCGGGATTCAACTACCGGATGACGGAGATCCAGGCGGTCATCGGGCTTTGCGAGCTGGAAAGGCTCGACACGTGGAACCTCCCGCGGAGGCGGGGATATGCGAAGATCTACGACCATGCCTTCTCGCAGCAATACGGGGTGAGGTCCGTTCCGCCCAGCTCCACGGACAGGTGGAACGCCTACTGGAAGTACCCGCTCCAGCTCGACCTTCCCAAGCTCACCTGCGGCGCGGAGGAGTTCAGCCGGGCCCTGGCGGCCGAGGGCATCCCCGAGTGCAGCCTCTCGTCTCCGCTGGGATACACCGAGCCTGCCCTCAGCCGGTGGGCAAAGGGCAGATGTGAAACGGCGGAGGCGCTCAGGTCACGGACGGTTCTGCTTGGGCTTTCCCCGAGCTGGGAAAAATCCCACGTGGAGACCTGTGTCGCCGCGGTGAAAAAGGTTCTTCACGCGTACCGGCGCTGATGCGCCATGGATGCCTGTTTCAGAAGGAGAGACCCGGTCATGAAGCACAAGGTGCGGGGCGTTGAGATCGAAGCCGTGCGGGCCAGCGCCGCCGACATCAAGGCGGAGATGATTGCCTCGGAAGAGCCGCTTGCGGGAGCCGCCGGGCCCTCCGACGAGGGAGCGGTCCGCGCAGCATGCGCTCGCGCCCTCGTGGAGGCGCAGGTGCGACGGCTGTCTTCCGTGGCCCTCCCGGCGTTTGGCGCGCGAGCGGGCGGCATCTCCCTTGTCGCGGTGGCAAAGATCATGGTGCAGGAAGCCATCCGCGTTGCCCGGGCCGGCCCTTCCAGCGTGCGCCGCATTGTTCTGTGCTTCCCCCTGGAGGACGGGTTTGAGACTTTCTCCCGCACGGTGAACGGCTACGTAAAGCATTTCCTGGACGTGCTCCTCTGGGGGCCGTTTCTCACCGTGGACGCTGTCATCGAGGTCTCCGGCGGCATTGTCCTGGTCCAGCGGAGCAACCCTCCGCTCGGCTTTGCCCTGCCGGGAGGGTTTGTCGACTATGGAGAGTCCCTGGAAGAAGCGGTGCGCCGGGAAGCGCGGGAGGAGACAGACCTGGAGCTGCTGGACCTCGAGCAGCTGCACACGTATTCCGACCCCCACCGCGACCCCCGCTTCCACACGGTGACCACTGTGTTCATGGCGCGTGCGGACGGAACACCCCGGGCGGGGGACGATGCCGCCGCCATTCGCGTGGCGGCCCCCGCCGAGGTCGAAGGCCTCAGCTTCGCTTTCGACCACGCCCAGGTCCTCCACGACTACCTGGCGCGCCGGGCGGGCGCTGAAAAGGCCAGCCTGCCAGGGCCCGGCAGGCGGGGTTGATCCCGAGCCGCGTCAGGCAGAAATCGTAGCGCACCGGATCATCCGGACGAAGCGACGCGAATCTCCGCGTGACCTCCAGGGCCGTCTTCAGGTCCGCCTGCTTTCGGGTTGTCAGCCGGATCCTTCCTGCTATCCGGAAAAGATGCGTATCCAGGGGAACGACAAGGAGCTTCTGAGACACCCGCGTCCACGGACCCGGATCCACCGCGTCGCGGCGGACCATCCAGCGAAGGTACAGGTTGAGGCGCTTGCAGGCGCTTCCGTCCTCAGGTGAGGAAAGCAGGCTGGCAACCGCATCCGCTCCTCCGCTGAGCTCCCTCAGGCGGTCTACGAAAACGCTGAGCGCAGGAAGGACGGTCTCATCACCCGTCCCGAGGCCGGCGCCAAACATCCCTTCCAGGCTGCCCCAGGTGTCAAGCGCTCGGAGGATGCCCAGGATGAGCGATGATATCTCGCGGCCGGTGGTGAACCTGTGCTTGAAGATGCGGAAGGCATCTTCGATCTCCTTCGGCTTGCAGCGCTCAAGGAAGGCGCGCGGCCCGGCGCCGCTGCCGCCTCCCAGGCCGTCCAGAACCTTGCGGATGCTTGCCAGGATCTGGGTGACCCTGCCGTAGGCAAGGGATGCCGCAAGGAGCCCTGCTATTTCCTGGTCCCGGGGGTCGGCATAGGCGTAGAGTAACTCAAGCGGGTCAGGGTGAACGAACTCCCTGCGGTTGTACGCGCCGTACAGGGCTTCCAGCCGCTCCTCCAGGGGTGCGGAGGATTGTCGGACGGCCGGAGCCTTCCCCTGTCTTTCCGATGCTAGCCGCCCAGCGCTCGTACGTAGCCTTCGATCTTTTCAATGCGGCGCGAAAGCTCGACAAGCTTTTCTTTCTCGCGGTCCACGATCTCCCGGGGGGCGCGGTCCACGAATGCCGCGTTGGCAAGCTTGGCTTCGGTGCGCGTCCTCTCGGCCTCCGCCTTTTCCCTGTCCTTTGCCAGGCGCGCAATCTCTTTCGGCGCATCAATGGCTTCACGGATGTGCACGAACACCTCGAAGCCTTTCCCGGCCGCGGCTATGCTGCCCTCACGCCGTGCGCCCGGCGCTTTCGCGCGGGACGCCTTCCGTCCGGCAGCCTCGATGGCAAGGGTGCGCGAGCCGGTGAGGTGCGCCACGAGCTCCTTGTGGCTCTCCACGTTCTCCCGCATGCCCGTGCCGTCCTCGGCGAGCACGGTCACATCGATCCTGGCGTCAGGAGGGATCGTGAACTCTGCCCTGATGGTCCTCACGGCGCGAACGAGCTCCTGGAGGGATGAGAACTTGGACTCCACGGCCTTGTCCGCGCGTGAGCCGTCCCCGGCAGGATACGCCTTGATCATGACGGACCCGTCGGCGCCCGGGAGCTTGCCGTAGATCTCCTCCGTGATCATGGGAAGGAACGGATGGAGGAGGCGAAGCGACTCTTCGAGCAGCGCAAGGAGAAGCGTGATGATCCTGTCCTTCTCCGCGTCGTCTCCCGAAGCAAGGGGGAGCTTTGCCGCTTCGATGTACCAGTCGCAGAAATCGCTCCAGAAAAACTCGTACACCGCCTGCGCGGCCTCGTTGAAGCGGTAGCTCTCCAGGGCCGTGCGGGCGGATGCCGCCGCCGCGTCCAGGCGATGGAAAATCCAGCGGTCGATCTCGGTGAGCGCCGCCGACCCGGGTTTCAGAGGGGTCCTGCCTTCGAGATTCATCAGGAGGTAGCGCGACGCGTTCCAGATCTTGTTGCAGAAGCGTGACCCCACCTTCACGGATTCTTTGTCGAAGAGGACATCCTGTCCCTGGGCGGCCAGGAACGCTATGGTGAACTTGAGGGCGTCCGCGCCGTACTCATCGATCAGCTCCAGGGGGTCCAGGCCGTTGCCGAGGCTCTTCGACATCTTCCGTCCCTGCTTGTCGCGCACAAGGCCGGTGATGTAGATGTCCTTGAAGGGCACCTCCTCCATGAACTCCAGGCCCATCATGATCATGCGGGCCACCCAGAAGAAGATGATGTCGTAGGCGGTGATCAGGGCGGTGGTGGGATAGAAGCGGGCGAGGTCCGGAGTCTTCTCGGGCCACCCGAGGGTGGAGAACGGCCAGAGGGCGGAGGAGAACCACGTGTCCAGCACATCGGGGTCCTGCTCGATTTCCGTGCTTCCGCATTTCGAGCACGCCGCAGGGTCCGTTCGGGAAACTGTCATCGTCTCGCATTTCCTGCAGTACCACACAGGGATCCTGTGGCCCCACCAGAGCTGCCGGGAGATGCACCAGTCACGGATGGAGCGCAGCCAGTTTGCGTACGTGTTCTCCCACCTCTGCGGGTAGAAGCGAAGCTTCCCGTGCTCCCATGCCGCGAGGGCTTTCTCCGCAAGCGGGGCCATCTTCACGAACCACTGGTCGGAGAGGTAGGGCTCGATCACCGTGTTGCAGCGGTAGCAGTGTCCGACCTGGTGCATGTGGGTCTCTTCTTTCACGAAGAGGCCGGCGGCCTTGATGTCTTCCACGACCATCGCGCGCGCTTTCTGCACGCTGAGCCCCCGGTAGCGCTCGGGCACATTGCCGTTGAGCCTCCCCTCGGGGGTGAGGATGTTGATCTGGGGCAGGTTGTGCCGCTGTCCGATCTCGTAGTCCACCTGGTCATGAGCCGGGGTGACCTTGACGGCGCCGGTTCCGAATGCCATGTCGATCTGCGGGTCCGTGATGATCGGGATTGTGCGGTCCGTCAGGGGCAGGGCCACCATTTTCCCCACCATCGTCCGGTAGCGCATATCCTCGGGGTTCACGGCAACCGCGGTATCGCCGAGCATCGTCTCGGGCCGGGTGGTGGCTATGGGAATGGATCCCGAGCCGTCGGCCAGGGGGTAGAGGTAGTGGTACATCTTCCCCTTGATTTCCTCGTGCTCCACCTCGTCATCGGAGATCGCGGTGCGGCAGGAAGGGCACCAGTTCACCAGGTAGTAGCCACGGTAGATGAGGCCTTTCTCGTACAGGGAAACGAACACTTCGCGCACCGCGCGGGAAAGGCCTTCATCGAACGTAAAGCGCTCCCGGGTCCAGTCGCACGATGAGCCGAGCCTCTGCAGCTGTTTGACGATGATCCCGTGATGCTCCCGGGTGATCCTCCACGTCTCCTCGAGGAATTTCTCCCGGCCGATCTCCTGCCGGCTCGTTCCCCGCTTCTTCAGCGCCTTTTCCACGACGTTCTGCGTGGCGATCCCCGCGTGGTCCGTCCCCGGCACCCAGAGGGTGTCGTCCCCCAGCATGCGGTGGTAGCGGACCTCGATGTCCTGGAGGCTGTTGTTCAGACCGTGACCCATGTGGAGAACGCCGGTTACGTTCGGTGGCGGGATCACGATCACAAAGCGCGCCGCCCGGCCGTCCGGCATTTCTTTCGGTGTAAAATAACCCCTGTCCAGCCACTCGCGGTAGATCCTGTCCTCGTAGCTCTTCGGGTCGAATGTCTTGCTCAGCTCGATGGCTTTCATGAGGCGGGAATAATAACAAAACCGGGGCGCATTGACAGCAGCCGGGGCCGACTCTACTATCCCTGCCATGAGCGGCAGGGTCCTCGTGTTCGGGAGCATCAATACCGACATCACTGTCTACGTGGAGAAGCTGCCCTTGCCTGGAGAAACAGTGACAGGCGGGAGCTGGGACACTTTCCCCGGCGGCAAGGGCGCCAACCAGGCGGTTGCGGCTTCCCGGGCCGGAGCTTCCGTGGCCGTCTACGGCTGCCTTGGGGACGACGCCTTCGGCAGGGACCGGCTGGCCGCGCTGGCCGCAACGGGAATTTCCACCACGGGGGTCCGGGTTCGCGCGGGGGCGCGCTCGGGTGTTGCGCTTATCATCGTGGATGCCCAGGGGGAAAACTCGATTGCCGTCGCCCCGGGGGCGAACATGCAGTTCGAGCCTGATGGCGTGGACATCCCCGCGGTGCCCGGAGGAGAAACCTGGGTGGCGCTCTTTCAGAACGAGATACCACGGGTGACGACCGAGTCCATCATCATGAAGGCAAAGGAAGCGGGATGCCTCATCATGTGGAACATCGCCCCGACCATAGGGCGGCGCCCCGAGAAGCAGGTGCTCCAGGCGGTTGATTACCTCGTGTGCAACAGGAACGAGCTTCAGGCCCTGGTTGGAGGAGAAGGAGACCTCGAGAGCCAGGCGGAAGTCCCCCTTGGCTGGGGGGTGAGGAACATGATCGTTACCCTCGGGGTGAAAGGGAGCTTCTGGCGGTGCGGCCGGGAAATACATCGCCAGGCCGCCTTTCCCGTGGAGGCCGTGGACGCCGTGGGGGCCGGTGACTGCTACTGCGGGGTCCTGGCCGCCGCCCTTGCCACCGGCGCTCCGGTCAAGGCCGCCCTCCGACGCGCATCGGCTGCCGCCGCCATATCGACAACCAGGCGCGGCGCCCAGCCTTCCATGCCGACCGGCCCGGAGATCGACGCCTTTCTGGACAAGAGAAGAGAGTAAGTCGGAAGGATCCGCGGGCAGGGGCCTGTCTCAGGCCTATTTCAACGGCAGCGGGTCTTCGCTCAGGCGATCCATCCGGTAGATGACCCAGTCTCCTCGATCCTTCCTGAGGAACGCCCTGTCCCTCACTGCATGCCCTTCGTATCGAGGTCCCGACGGCTGGTTTGAGGACGCCTCATCCGGGCCCCCCGGCAAGGGGGTCCACTTCTGGTAGGAAACCAGGAAGACGGGCGCCGGCTCTGGTTTCTCCTCCACCACGGACAGCCCGGTGACCCCGTAGAGTGTTCGGGGCGGCGCGATGGGCGGTCTGCCTGCCTTGTCCCATTCATCGGCTGCCATGATGTTGGACCTGCCCTCGTATCCCATGGACACCCGCGAGATCACGTAGAGGTTGGTCACCTCGTTGATCTCCGCCTTGCCTGCCCCCGCAACGACGCATGAGCCCATGGTCATGTGGTCGAGGCGGTTCATGCTCGTGTAGAAAGCCTCCACAACCATCCGCGGGGTGTACCCTCGGGTCACGCGCGGCGCGAGCACTCCTTTGAGGACGCTCCCCACTCCGGCGCCAACCACGACCACCACCGCGGCGATGATGAGCGCTGTCCGCCAGTTTTTTTCCCAGAAGACCCGGCGCCGGTATCTCTTCTCGGAGGTCCTCCTGTGGATATCCGCTTCACGAGTCGCGGTCACATTTCCCCCGACCGAAGCCCGATGAAGTGCCCCTGCTCTGTGCCAGGCGCCCAGCTTCTCCGCCCATTCATCGAGGTCCGGGTACCCCCGGCGCGACCTCCCCAGTCCGGCCATGATCATTTCCGAGACATCCGGAGCAACGCTGGAAGCTTCCTCCGGGGAGAGGATTTCCAGCTTTCTCATCTGGTCGTGGAGGTCCTCCACGGTCTCGGCCTTGAAAGGAAACGCCCCGGTGCTTACCCGGTAGAGGAGCGCGGCCAAAGCAAAGGAGACCATGTTTTCCCGGGAAAGATCCGGATCGCTGATCGACTCGAAGGTCTCGCGGTTCATGGCAAACGGCCGCAGGCCGCGCAGCTCACGCACGATCTCCGGAGGCAGGAACAGCACCGACCCGTCGTCGCAGAAAATGACCGCGTCGGTCTGGAGAGAAAACAGGGGGACCTGCCTCTCTTTCAGGAGCACAAGCGCATCTACCAGCCGGGGAAGAAAGCCCAGGACCTCGCGGGGCGGACGGTCCAGGAGGGAGGCAAGGGTGCGTCCCGGCGCCCACGGGCCATAGAGGACCGTTCCGCCGTCTCTCTCCGTGACGCCCGTGAACCGCCACTCCCTGAGGGAGGCGGCCGCCACGAGCCACCCGGGGGAGCCCTTGATGGCAAGGATCCGCGTGAGGGCGGTCCCGCGCGCCGGCGAACCGACGGGCACCGCGAGGTAGCGAACTCCTGCCTCCGTGATGTCGAGCGACATGGGGATTGCCCGCCTCTAGTCCTGCTGGTGGAACACGGTCGCGCTGAAGATTTCGATCTCCGTGCGAGGGTCCTGCCAGGCGTCGGCCTGCAGGCCGGCCTTGCGGCATGCATGGGAAAGGAACGTGTGCCTGTCCCACCCTTGCTCGGTGGCAACCTGGGGAAGGAGAAGCCCCGAGCGTCCTCCGCTTCGGATCACGACGCCGTGCGTTCCGACGCAGACACGCTCAGGGTCTGCGATCCTGGAAAGCGGGGAAAGGACGGAGACCTCCACGCGGACGGAGGGCCACTCTGACTTCGTCACGGGCGGGAACCGGGGGTCTTCGAACGCGCTGCACAAGGCCACTTCCTTCACCGTGGCCAGGAGCGATTTCGGAGACGTGATCCGGCCGATGCAGCCGCGCAGGCCGCCATTCAGCGTCAGGGTAACGAACGCGCCGCGGGGGATCATCAGCGCCGGGGTCACGGGGGCAGGGTAGCATCCTCCACGCGGGGAAAGCCGCGAAGATATGGAAGCCCGGGCCGCCTCGATGAGGACCTGGCCGTCAGTTTCAGTCAGCGCGAGGCTCATTGGAAAATCCGATGGCCGCATAATGCACCGTCCGCTCAGGGTCCTCTTCCTTTTCTCGGGACGAGGAGCGGTTCAGGATGTCGAGCGCGCACCCCCGGCCGGCCACGCAGAGAAGCGCGGCCATGGGCGTTGCTCCGCACGCGCTGATCCGCCTGCCCGCCTCCGCGTTGATCACTCCGCGCCAGTCCCCTTTCGCAAGGAGCGCTTCGAGCACCGCGCGCTCGGCGTCAGTGTCCTTGCCAGCCATGTAGGACGCCATGTTGGAAGAAACGACGCAGGCGGTGGAGTCGGGGTTTTCCTGGAGGGCCGCGCGCAATCCCGCTGAGAGCTTTTCCACGGCGGTCGGGCCGCGGCTTCCCACGAGGATGGGCACGACTGCCGCGCCGGGGAAAATGCGCGCAATGAAGGGAAGTTGTACCTCCAGGCAATGCTCCTCCAGGTGGTAGATGTCATTGCGGACGAAGGCCGGGTCCACGGAGAGCAAGAGCGAGGCCACCCGGTCATCCACGCGCATCTCCCCGAGCGGGGTGGAGAACGCCTCTGACTCGGGAAGGAAGAACCCGTTCTGCGGGTCGCGATGCACCGGCCCCAGGAGGATGACGGTCCTCGCCGTCCGCGCTGCCATGGAACGGAAGGCAGAGGCCATGACGGGGCCCGCCAGCTCGTAGGCGGCGTGCGGCGAAACCGCGGCAAAGCAGGAGCCCCGCGGGGTGGAGGAGGAGGTAAGAAGCTTGTCCACGAGTGTCGCAAGCTGGTCGCTCTTGGCCGGGTAGAAGAGACCGTCCACGATGGGTGGTCGGACCCTCGCCCTGAGCGGTGTGACGCCCATAGCAAAAAGTATCGCGGAATGCCGGGGTGAATGCAAGTAGACCCGCGATGGCCCTCGTGGCCGGCGTTATCCTTGACGCGGAGAGGATTTCCGTCCTATAAGGAAGACGTGAGATTCGTCCCCCGAAAATTGTTCCTGACCCGCGGCGTCGGGATCAACAAGGAAAAACTGAACAGCTTCGAGATGGCGCTGCGCAACGCCGGGATCGCGCATCTGAACATCGTGCGCGTCTCCTCGATCTTTCCCCCCGGCTGCAAGATCGTAAGCCCTGACGAGGGGCTTGCGGCCCTCGAGGCGGGCGAGGTCACGTTCGTCGTCCTGGCGGAGATGGCCACCAACGAGCCGGGCCGCCGCATCGCCTCCTCCATCGGCATTGCCATCCCCGCCGACATGAAGATGTACGGATACCTCTCCGAGCACCACGTGTACGGACAGACCGAGAAGGAAGCGGGGGACTACGCGGAGGACCTTGCAGCATCCATGCTCGCCACCCTGCTCGGCGTGCCGTTCGACCTGGACAAGGACTACAACGAGCGGCGCGAGCAGTACCGCATGGGCGGCCACATCGTCGACAGCACGAGCATCACGCAGACCGCCGAAGGGGCATCGGGAGGCGTCTGGACCTCCGTCGTCTCCGCGGCCGTCCTCCTGTAACGGAGGACGCGGGCCGCCGCCCCCTGGTCTACGACGAATATCCCAGGAATGAGTCGGTGCGTACCAGCCTCCTCGGGACCCCGGCGGCGTGCAGCACGTGCACCATCGCATTCACCATCCCCGGCGGGCCGGAGACGAAAAACCGCCGGGACCTGAACGCGGGCACCTCCTCGCGGATCAACCGTGCATCAATCGGACCCCGCCGCCCGCACCAGTCGGGACGGATGCGGGACAGGTCGGTGAGGGTATAGACCGCCTTCAGCCCGACAGCGCATCGCGCCTCCTCGAAAACGTCCCGGAAGATGATCTCATCCTCCGCGGAGCTGGAGTACAGGAGCACGACATCCCGGCGCTCACCCGTGTCAACGAGGTACTTGATCATGCTTCGAAACGGCGTGATCCCGATCCCTCCTGCCACGAACGCAAGCGGGATGGCCGGGTTTTTCGGAAGCACGAAGTCTCCCCCCAGCTCACCGGCTGTGATCAGGTCACCGCTTCGCATCCGGGCCATCTCCTGCTTGTACCTGCTGGCCCGCGGAGAGAAACGGGCAGCGATCATGAGGTCCGGCTCGGTGGGGGACGAGGCGATGCTGAAGTATCTCCTTGCGCCTCGGCTGTCGCTTTTTTTCACGGGCAGCGTCCACTCCATGTATTGCCCGAGCCCGTGCGAGAAACCCGCCGGCCGGGGAAAGCTGAAGAGCATGATTCCGCTCCCGATCTCGCGCCGCTCCTTGAGCCTCAGGCGCAGCTTGAAGCTCGGGCTCACGATGAAGGAGAAAAGGTTGCCTGCCAGGAGCGCTTCTTCGGGAGTCAGGTTCTGGCCGAACAGGGAAAGCTGCGGCTGGTACAGGAACGCCACGATCGCGGCGTAGAGGAGCTGGCGCCGGAACACCTTCGGCGAGGTCATCGGCTCGGTGACCATGACCGTTGCGAAGAAGATGAGCGAGCTTCGCTCGAGAACGAAAGCAAGGCTCTGGAAGGCATCAGCGACGGCCAGGCCCTGCGCCAGGGCAAGGCCGAAATCGAACGCGAGGAACAGACCGAAGAATGCCCCGACCAGGCGCAGCCGACCGATTTTTCGCGCAAGGAGGAGACCGCCGACCGCCACCAGGGGCAGGAGCGCAGCGTTGCCGACCCACCAGCTGGCGTTCATGCCGAAGAGGAGAGCCGAAAAAAACGCCCCGAAGGCCGCAGGGTTGAACAGGTGCTGCCGCCGCAGCGAAAGAATGTATTTGGATGCGATTGCCACGGCGCCCGCGAGGGCCAGGAGGACCGCGCGCCGCGGGTCGGCCAGAGCCGACACGGGACCCATAATGAGCGCCAGGATCAACGCCGTGATGAGGGATGACTCGGGATTCGATCTGATCCCCAGGGTCCGGGCGATAAGCGCATTCACCAGGAAGCAGACGGCCAGCAGGATCCCTGCCGTTGAAAGAATCGCAATGGGGCCGCCGGGCACGATGTCGAACGCGCTGAGAATGGTTGCCAGGAAGAGGAGCGCCGCCAGGGAGTAGATGGTCAGCCTGTACATCGTGAGCCTGTTCAGGAAGCTGTCGATGATCCTCATCATGATTCGAAATGCCTCGCGAACCCGGGCGTGTACGTTGCCGTGCCCGACCAGTCCACCGAGTAGGCGTCGATCGTCGGCAGGCCGGCAACGAACCGAATGCCATCGGCTCCCATTGCGAACGCTGCCGTCGCGATCCTGTCCGCCTCGTACACGTTCGGACCGATCGCGGTGAGGCTCGCCAGGGCGTTCGCCTTCGCGCCTGTGCGCGGGTTGTAGATGTGCTCGCCGCGGATATACGTGCCCGAGGTGGCAATGCCCTGGTTGCCCAGCAGCACGCTGCGCATGAGCTTTGACGGCTCGAACGGGTTTCGAAGCCCGATGGCCCACGGCAACCCTTCCTCGTTTGCTCCCCGGGTCTCGATGTCCCCTCCGGCTTCGATGGAGAAGCTGACAAAGCCGTCGGCATCCAGCATCCCTGCCGCCTTGTTGATGGCCCAGCCTTTGACGAGGCCGGAGGGGTCGAAGCGGCCCTTGAACCACACGTCGAAGTAGCCGCCGGAGAGCTGCCTGGTCTCTTCGGAGAGCCGCAGCACTTCCCGCATCTCGGGGCTGGCCTGCGCCGGATCGATCTCCCCGCGCGCTATCCGTGAGGTTTCGCTGGCCGGCTTGTACGGGCTGAACCGCTGATCCACCGCCCGAAAGTATTCGAACACGGCGCGAACCGCCTCTTCGACGGTGGCGAAGCGCGGCTCCGGGTCGACATCTTCCATGCGCTCGCGGTCGGGTATGACCACCGTGATGGGCATGCCCATGATCAACGCGGTCCGCCTCATTCTCCCGCCCTCGCAAGCGCGTCACGGAGGGATCTCGCGAAAGCGTCGCTCGTGAATGTGGCCCCGCTGATGAGATCCACCCGGGAGCTCTGGGCGCCCACCGCCTCCTGGATGAGGTACGGCAGCGCCACTCCGTTGATGTAGCGCGACGTGCTGTTGTCGTGGGGATACTCCAGGACCTGGACGTTGGCCAGCCTGCCGCCCCTGACCATGGCCTCGACTCGGACGAAGCCGTAGTACGCATAGACCCGCCTGCCGGTGAACCTCCCGTCGGTGAGGCCATACGCCACTGTCCTGCCCGCGCCCCAGGCGATCCCCGTGATCCCCAGCGACGCGGCCGCGGTTAGCGCCGCGATAAAAGACCGTACCCGTTTCTTCACTGCAATCCTCCCTGACTGAGCTCGCGCATCATTCAGGGATATGTTCGGTTCGCATCCTGAAGAGAAGATGAAGCGCGCGGGGGATAACAGAAAGTTCTACAGGGCAGGAAACCGCAGTGAGATCGTTGTGCCGCCGCCGGGCCGGCTCGACGCTTGAAAAGCCCCCCGATGTTCGTCGGCCGTGGTCTTTACGATCGTCAGGCCGAGGCCGGCCCCGCCTGCATGCACCCCGCGGGCCCTGTCTCCCCGGAAGAAGGGCTCCGTGATATGAGGGAGATCCTCGGGCGGGATGCCGATGCCGGTATCGACCACCTCCAGGACGGCGTCAACTCCATCGCGCTTCGCCCGGACCGTGACGCAGCCTCCGGCCGGAGTATACGCTATGGCGTTTTCCAGGATGTTGTACACCGCCCGCTCCAGC
This sequence comes from uncultured Spirochaetota bacterium, assembly GCA_963753085.1. Classification (GTDB taxonomy): domain Bacteria; phylum Spirochaetota; class Spirochaetia; order SZUA-6; family Fen-1364; genus Fen-1364. Next base: position 22,564 of record CAVWBF010000019.1, read on the forward strand.
GCGGGACGGTCGCCCGCAATCATGAGGGGCACCGCAGCCTCGGTGAGGAGCCGTATTCCAAGCTCCCTGGCGCGCCGTGCCATCCGCGCTGTCGTGCCGGAAGCCAGCGCGGCCAGGTCCAGAGGCTGGAGGGAGCCGGAGCGGGACGGCTGCGTCGAGCCGCTTCTGGCAAGGTCCAGCATCTGCTCCACCATGGAGGACATGCGACGGATCTCCTCCAGGGAGCTCTCGATCACCGCGCGCGCCTCGTCGGGATTATGGGAGCCGCGCAGCGCCACCTCCGCTTCGCTTCGCATGACGGCGAGCGGCGTGCGAAGATCGTGCGCCGCGTTGGCGAAGAACCTCTGCTCTCCCTCCATGGCCTCCTTGATGGGCTGCAGCGTGCGCGCAGCCAGGAGATAGCTGAGCCCTCCGCCGATGATGAGCGTGATGATGTCCGCGATGACGATCGACCGTCCCAGGTGCTCGAGATACTCCGCAAGCCCCGGGCGCGCCTCTTCGGCCGGCCTTTGCCCCTCGATCTCGTGAACCGTCCGCCGGCTCTCTATTCCCTCCACGTCACGGGCGTGAAGCTCGTACAACGCGGAGCTGAGGACCGCGAGGATTGCCGCAAGCGTCCCCAGGTAGAGCAGGGTGAGCTTACGTCGCGCAGCCTGAAACGGATCAGTCTGCGAGGCGATAGCCGGCGCCGCGGACCGTTTTGATCTGCCCATGATTTCCCGCTTCGGACAGCTTCCTTCGCACGTTTCGGATGTGCACCTCCACCACGTTGCTGTTCCCCTCGAACTCCTGGTCCCAGAGGTGGGCGGTGATCTGTTCCCGGGAGAGGACCTGCCGCGGATGGCGCAAGAACAGCTCGAGGAGGCTGAACTCCTTTGCCGTGAGGGAGACGGCCCGCCCCTTGACCGTGACCTCCCGGATGGCGGCGTTCATTTCCAGGTCTCCCGCGCGCATCACCGGTGCAATTGGCACAGCGGGACGCCGCAGCAGCGCCCGGATCCGCGCCGCGAGCTCCTCGAAAGCGAACGGCTTTGCCAGGTAGTCATCCGCTCCCGCGTCGAGCCCATCCACCCGGTCGCGGACGTCGCCGCGAGCAGTCAGGATCAGGACGGGCACGCGCTTTCCTGCCGCCCGGATGTTCCTGCAAAGGGTCAGTCCATCGGTCCCGGGGAGCATGAGATCCAGGACCACGGCATCGTAGCCTTCCCCCGCGCCGTCCACGAGCCCCTGGCCCTCGGTTCCGTCAAGGGCCACGTCAACCGCGTAGCCTTCCTGCTGCAGGCCCTTCTTCAGGGATGCGGCCAGCTTGGAATTGTCCTCCACGACGAGAATCCGCATGGGGTGAAGATACTATCGGGGGACGGCGTCGGGGCGTTTGTGGGGTCGGGGCGCCCCTCGGGGTGCCCCGGGCCTATTCGCCGGATTTCAGACGCTCGATCCTTTCCGGGTCCAGCCGGATGCGGAGGTTCTTCTCCTGCGTCGGAAGGACGGTTCCTTTCTTCGCGCCCTTGGCCCTGCGAAGGTATTTCACCCGGGTGTAGTAGACATCCGCGACCCCCGCGCTCTTTCCACGGGAAAAATGCACGGCCAGGTTGCCGGCGTCCAGCATCGTTTCCAGGGGAAGGGACTTACCCGCGGCCGACTTGACGAACACGTATGCCCCGGGCCAGTCCCGCGCGTGGAACCACCAGTCGTTGCCGCGCACCTTCTTTCGGAGAAGCTCATCGTTTTCAGAAGCGGTGCGGCCCACGAGGATGCGAAACGGAGGGGAGGAGAACACGAGGCCGGGGGTGTCATCGGAGGCAAGGGGCTTCCGCGCCTGGACGGCGCTGCGGGCCGCCCTGACCAGGGAGGAAGAGTCCTCGTCCGCAAGGAGAGCCGCCCTCTGTTTCTGGACACGGGCAAGGGTTTTTGAAAGCCTTTCGATCTCCTCTTCGACCTTGGCCCGTCCCAATCTCGCCTTGCGGTGACGGTCGTAGTATTTTTCCGCGTTCTGCGCCGGGGTGAGCTGCGGGGAAAGCTCTATCTCAACGGGGGCGTTGTCGTGGAAGAAATCCTCCGCGTGGACCCACGTGTCTCCTTTTGTCACGGCGTGGAGATTGCTCGTGATGAGGTCTCCCAGCTCCTTGAAACGCTCCAGGTTCGCATATTCGTCCAGCCGTGAGCGCAGCTTCTCCAGGTTGGCAAGGAGCTTGTTCTCGCTGAGAGCAAGCTCCATGTCGGCCTGGGCCCGCAGCCTCCCGGTGTCGGCCATCATCTCAGGCTCGCGGAAATGCCTTTCCAGCTTCTCGTTGAAAGTGCCCTCTCCCGGCAGCTCGCGAACGGTGTACTCCTTCCGCTCCTGGTTTCGCTGGCTCCTCGCCGGCTGGCCGGATGGGTCGAAGGGTTTCCCGGATATCTCGTTCTTCTTTGGCCTTCTATAGAAGGCGTCCAGAATGGTCCCCGAAGAGTCGGTGACAAGAGCGTTCGTCGCGGACCCCCACAGGCGAATCCACAGGACCCGCTTTTCTCCGGCGCGCGTAACGACAATCCGCACGATTCTGTCCCCTGCCACGGTACTCCCTGGGGCTGTGCCGTCCAGCGCGGCTCCCTGCTCGGAGCGGACCTGCTCCGCGGTCTCGATGCGGCCTCCCCTCAGGTGGGCCCTGAGGAAAGAGGCAAACCGAGGCGGCTTTTCCGGGTTCGGGAGCTTCTCCCTGAGAATGTGCATCCGGGGCAGGCGCGAGGACAGCGAGATAAGAACAGCGAAATGAGAGCCCCCTCGAAAGAGATTCAGGACAAACCTGTCATGGGAGGGCTGGTGGATCTCCTGGATGAGGCAGCCGGGAAGAGAAAGCTCGGACAGGACGAGGTCGATTTCCCTCCAGTTCAAGGAGGAGGGCAGACGATCATTCATGAGGCGCGTTGTCCAGGAAGACCCGTTCGTCATCGGCTGAATAGAATACGAGGGAGACCGTGTGAGGCACGGGGTTCGCCGTGATGAACTTCGAGATTTCGTCCCATGTCACGCGGGCCGCCTTCTCGCGCGGGTAGCCGTAGATGCCGGTGGAGATGGCGGGAAAGGCGATGCTCCCGGCTCCGAGCCGCCCGGCAAGCTGAAGGCTGTTCCGATAGCAGTCTGCAAGATGCCCGGCCTCACCGTGGCTCCCGCCGTGCCAGACCGGTCCAACCGTGTGGATGACCCAGCGCGCGGGAAGGCGCCCCGCGCCCGTCTCCACGGCCTGCCCCGTGGGGAGGCCCCCCGGAAGCGTCGTGGCACGAAGCCTGCGGCACTCCTCGAGGATGGCCGGTCCTCCCGCGCTGTGAATTGCGCCGTCAACCCCGCCGCCGCCCAGGAGCCCGGAGTTGGCCGCGTTCACAATGGCGTCCGCGGAAACCCGCGTTATGTCGCCCGTCCTGACCACCAGCCTGCCGTCGAAAAAGCTCTTCACGCCAGGAGCCTCCGAATCTCCGCCACCATGTAGAAGGACCCGGTGACCAGGATGGGACGCGTGCCGCCAGATTCCTGACGGGCCCTTCGCAGCGCGGCTTCCGGCATCTTCTCCAGCACCGTGCCGGGGTTCAGGCTGCGAAAGATCTCGAACACCTGCTCGGGGTTGCTCTCCTTGAACGTGCCCGGAGTGGAGATGACGATCTTCGGAAACCTGCGGGCAAGGATGCTTGCCATCTCGCGCGGCCTCTTCCCCGCAACGGAACCGAAGAGGAGCACGGCCTCCCCGGGGAAAATCCTGTCGAACGATCCGAGAAGCCTGCTCACCGCCAGGGGAGTGTGGGCGCCGTCCAGGACCACCGGGGGGTTGCCTCCGATCACCTCCATGCGCCCGGGGAGGGAAGCCGCGAGGAGCCCGTCGCGGTAGCAGTCACGGGGGATCTCGGGGCGTGTTCTTCCAAGGGTGAGGCACGCAAGGGCCGCATTCTCCGCCTGGAACTCTCCCAGGAGGGAAAGGCGGAACTCCACGGGGTCTTCGCCCCGCAGGTGAAGCCGGAACGTCGTGCCAGCCGCATCAAGGGTCGTGCCAATGCTTTCCAGCTCCTCGTCCAGGAACGTGATGGGAGAGCCGCGCGCATGCGCGGTGTCCCGAAGGACCTGCTTGGCCGCCGGAGGCTGGAACCCGACGAACGCCGGCGCGCCCGGCTTGATGATGCCTGCCTTCTCGAATGCGATCTTCTCGATCGTGTCCCCGAGCACCTCCATGTGCTCCAGGTCCAGCGGAGTGATCACGGAGGTCTCCGACATGACGATGTTGGTCGCGTCCAGCCGGCCCCCGATCCCCGTTTCGATGATCGCCTCCTCGCAGCCGGCCTCCCGGAAGTAAAGGAAGGCAAGGAGCGTATACAGCTCGAACGTCGTGGGGGCGAACTGGCCCGGCATGTCGCCCTGCGGCAGGGAGTCGATGACGGCCTTCACCTCGCGGCCGATGCGGACCAGGAGCTCGGGCCGCGGAGGCTCCCCGGCAATCGCTATCCGCTCGAATGGGGTGGTGACATGGGGAGAGGTGTAGAGTCCCGTACGATGGCCGGCAGCGTCCAGGACGGACGCCAGGAGCGCGCACGTGGAGCCTTTCCCCTTGGTCCCCGCCACGTGGATGATGCGAAGACCGGCGTCCGGGTCATCGAAGAGCCCGAGGAGCCGGCGCATCCGGTCCAGGCGGTAATTGCGTTTGTCGAACGGCAGCGTTCCCTTTTCCAGGTTCGTGAACGACTCCGTCCACGAAAAGACCTCCTCAGGGGTCGCCAGATCGCCGTTCATCGCAGAAGAACCGAGGTCTCCATTTTCATGTTTCCGGTCCTGATGATCTCGTGGATCTTGTACGTCCCGAACTTGCGGGCCTTGAGAAAGCCGTCCCACGCCGCGTCCGCGAGTCGTCCCGCCTTGACCAGGTCCAGGAGCCACTGGTCCGTGTACTGGGGATCCTGTTGCGGGAACCCGGCCTGTATCTCCAGGAGCCATGCCTTGTTGAACTCCTCCTGGCTTCCGATGGTCGGCGCCATGATGACCGGGATCCCGAGGCCGCAGTAGAAGGAAAGCTCGCTGGGCTTTGTCCAGAGGATGTCCGTGGAGCGCATGCAGTCGGCAAAGCCGTGGAAATACTCCTCCAGGCTCGTCCCGGCGATGATCCTGATCTGCGGGGCGGAAAGCTCCTTGCGGATGGCCTCCAGGGTGGCTTTCGCTTCCGGACGCACGCCGGCCAGGATGTTCAACCTGACCTCGCCCCGGGTGATTTTTTCCCTGAGGCTGTGGGCGATGGTATGGGCGATGTCGACCTGGGCGCCGGCGCCGCCCACGCCGAAGGTGACGGTGAGCACCCGTTGTTTCAGGAACCTGCAGTTCTCTTTCCCGAGGAAGTACTCGATGTTCCTCCCGTGCAGCGGCCAGAAGCGGTTCAACGGGTCCAGGTAGTGCAGCCTCTGTCCCAGGTCCTTGCGAAGCACATTGAGGCTCCTGTTCCCCAGGCACTCGGTGGGAAGGGGGAAGCCGGTGAGCCAGATGCGCTCATTGGGAATGCCGTATTCATTCAGCCGGCGAACCGCTCGCCCGCAGGGTGCCAGGTAGACGATCCTGCTCTCCCGGGGGTTCTCCGCCACCCAGGCCCTGTTGATCTCCGCATCGCATATGACGCAGTACGTGGGAGCATAGCCGGCCATGTCCGCCGCGATGGCGGGGGCATAGAACGATGTGACAATGGGAAGCGGGTTCTTGTGAACCGTCTCCATCATGCCCGAGCACATTCCGCGGCTGATGAGGCGCTTCAGCCACATCACCTGGAAGGACGGCTTGGACATGTCGCGGACAGGATAGAAACGGGGGATGTTCTGCAGCTTGTCCAGCAACCCGAAGACCGTGTCCCCGATAATGGGCCAGCTCTTCGTCCGGGAGAGGAACTCGTAGCTCCTGCGCAGCTGCTCCCAGAGCCTGTGCTCGGAGGGGGAGGTGTTGTTTGCCTTGCCGAGGGTCATGATCCCGTTTTCCGCCACGTCACGGAGAGGCCAGGCGGCCCGCTGGTGGCCAAGCCCCATGTCCGCGGTGACGATCCATGCCCGGGGAGCGTCCGCAGGCCCGGCCGGCTGGGGAAGCCGGGCGCGTCGCCCGGCGGTTTTGGGGAGATGTTTCTCAGCGCGCCTCGCGGGTACTGGTTTCATCCATTCTCCTTTCCCTCAGTGCCATCGCGTGCGCCGGGAAACCCTCGTAGTCGGCAAGGGTGATCGCCGCGCCGCGCAGCCTCCGGTGCCCGTCGGCTGTCAGCCAGGCGACGGACGAAAACTTCATGAAATCGCGGACAGACAGGGGCGAGAAGGACCGCGCCTTGCCGCCGGTGGGCAGGACGGCATTCGCGCCGATTGCGTAATTCGCAAGGGAAAAGGGCGTGTGCTGTCCCAGGAGGATTTCCCCTGCGTTGCGGACCCCCGACAGCGTGCTGAGCGGCTCAGCGGTGGCGATCTGCAGGTGCTCGGGCGCCACGTCGTTCACGATAGCCAGCGCTTCCTCCATGTCCCCGGTGAGCAGGATCCCGCCGTAGTTGGAGAAGACCTCGCGGACATAGGTGGCGCGCGGCTCGGGAAGAGCCGCCGCGAGCTTTGGCAGGAGCGCCGCCACCTCGCGCGCCAGCCCCTCCGCCGGAGTCACGAGGAGCGCCTGGGAGTCAGGCCCGTGCTCTGCTTCGATGAGGAGATCGAGCGCGGCGCGGCGCGGATCAGCGCTCTCATCAGCGATAATCATGGACTCCGACGGCCCCGCGGGGAGGCCCACATCCACGACGCCCACGAGGAGCCGCTTGGCCGCGGTCACGTACTGGTTGCCCGGCCCGACAAACTTGTCCACCCGGCGGATGCTCTCGGTGCCGTACGCCAGGCCGGCAATCGCCTGGACACCGCCCACCCGGTAGACCTCGTGGGCGCCGCACAGCCGCGCGGCGAAGAGGGTGGCAGGATCGCAGGCACCTGATGCATCAGGCGGCGTGACCACGACCACGCGCGGCACCTGCGCCACCCGGGCCGGCTCCGCCATCATGTAGGTTGAAGAGGGGAAGCTCCCCTTGCCGCGCGGCGCGTACAGCCCGACCGCGGAGATGGGCGTGGCCCGCTCCCCGGCATACACGCCCGGCATCACCTCTCCAAGGGTCATGATTCCCGGCAGCTGCCCTTCGTGGTACCTCCGCACGTTGCGCACGCAGAAACGGATGGCGTCCTTGACGTCGTCCTTCAGGGCGTTCTCCGCGGCCGCGAACTCTCTCTCCTGGACCGCGAGGGGCATGCCCGAGATATCGGCGTTGTTGAACCTGCGCGTGTATTCGATGAGGGCCCGATCCCCCTCCATGCGCACGCGCTCGATGATCTCCCGCACCTGGGAGACGGCGGATGAGATGTCCTGCTCCGAGCGGGAGAGGATTTTCCGTTTCTCCTCTGCTGAGAGCGAGCGCCACGCGAGGATGCGCACGTTCATACGCGCTACTCTACCGGCTGAGGAGTCCGGCGTCAATTGAGCGTGCGCCGGGCCGGGCGTCAGACGGCGAGCCGCTCGACGTCGAGCCAGCCTCGCTTGATGAGATCCCGATACCAGAAGGCGCTTTTCCGCCAGCTTCGCTTCTGGGTCTGGAAGTCCGTATGCAGGAGACCGAAGCGCATCGTGTGGCCGAATACCCACTCGAAGTTGTCCATCAGGCTCCAGTGGAAGTAACCGCGGCAGTTCACCCCGTCCTGGATGGCCTGGCCGACAAGAGCAACGTGGTCTTTCAGGTACGCGACGCGCTCGGGATCGTCCAGGGGATCGCGTCCCTTCTGCTCGGGAAGGGGAAACCCGTTCTCCGTGATGCAGCAGGGGGGATTCCCGTACTCGTCGCGCAGCCGCAGGAGAAACCGATAGATGCCGGCCGGATGGATTTCCCACATCGCGCTCCGGGGCGCCCCGGGGGGGCGGTATTCACGAGCGTGCGTGTACGGCTGCAGGAGAGCCCATCGGTAGACAAGCCTCTCGTAGTAGTTGATTCCGACGAGGTCCATGGATCCCTTCATGGATGCGAGGTCGCGTTCGAAGCCCTTCGGCATGCGGCGGGCGACTTTCGAAAGCACGAGGGAAGGGTACGTGCCGAGGAAGAAAGGATCGATGAAGAATCGATTGAGGGCCTGGTCCATGAAGTCCGCGACAGATCGATCCCGCGTGCTGGCCGGGTTCTTCGGCGATATCCAGACCTGGGACAGTGCAATGCCCATGCGTCCCCCGGAAACGATGTTCTTCAAGGCTTCGCGCAAACGGGCATGGGCCAGGAGAAGATGATGGGCGCTGTGAAACATGCCCCGCAGGTCGTTCCTTCTCCCCGGCGGGAAGTGGCCTAGGACATAGCCGAAGCTGGAGTATATCGAAGGCTCATTGACCGATATCCAGTTCTTCACCCGGTCTCCGAGGGCCTTGAAGAGGCTGGCGCCGTATTCGACCATGTGGTCCACCGCCTCGCGGTTGACCAGGCCGCCCATTCCCTGCAGCCACGAAGGCGCGTCCCAGTGGAAAACAGTCACCCAGGGCTCGATCCCCGCGGCAAGCAGGCAATCCACGAGCCGGGAATAGAAATCCAGGCCTTTGGGGTTGAGTCGGTGGGGCTCGGGGAATATGCGGGGCCAGGAAACGGAGAACCTGTAGGCGTTGAGGCCCAGCTCCTTCATGGCCCCCACGTCCTCGGAATACCGGCGATAATGGTCGCTGGCGGTGTCGCCGTTCGTCCCGTCCTTGATCCTGCCGGGGAGGTGTGCGAAATCGTGCCAGATTGACGGGGAGGCGCCGTCCGCGAGAGGGGAACCCTCGATCTGGTAGGATGCGGTTGCCGCGCCCCAGAGAAAGCCGGGCGGAAACGTGATGCGCATGGGTGCCTCCGGAGGGCGCATGGTAGCCCGCCGGGGGCACTTGCGTCGAGGGTAGACCCTGGCTCTGGTCGGCCTTCCGGCCATCCAACCCCACGGAGTACCGTGGGAGGCCTCGGCCGACCGCGTTCGCGCGGAACGCGTACTCGCGTACCTCGCCATCCCTGGCTACGCTTGACTTCAAGGGCTTCCCTATTTACCTTCTTTTCAGTTGAATGTCTCCCGCAATCACAGCTAACAAAAACGGATAGGTGATTTTCCCGGGCGGCACTGAAGCGGAAGAGCCGCGCGCCCGATGAAACCCGCGGGAGAGCAGTAGAGGAGAAATACATATGGCAAGAGTTATTGGCATCGACTTGGGGACTTCCAACTCGGCCGCTGCAGTCATGGAGGGCGGCCGCCCGACCATCATCCCGTCGGCTGAGGGAGCCGGGGTCTCTTCCGGCAAGGCATTCCCGTCGTTCGTAGCATTCACCAAGGAAGGGGATCGCCTGGTCGGCGAGCCCGCGCGAAGGCAGGCGGCAATCAACCCGGACGGCACCATCTACGCGGCCAAGCGGAAGATGGGAACCGACTACAAGTTCCGCGTGTTCGGGAAGGAATACAGCCCCCAGCAGATATCCGCGTATATTCTACAGAAGATAAAGCAGGACGCGGAGGCGTACCTCGGTGACGGCGTGGAAGAGGTGGTCATCACCTGTCCCGCGTACTTCGACGACAACCAGAGGACGGCCACCAAGGATGCAGGTGAGATCGCCGGGCTGAAGGTCCTTCGAATCATCAACGAGCCCACCGCGGCGTGTCTGGCCTACGGCCTTGAGAAGGCCGGCAAAGAGCTGAAGATCCTGGTCTTCGACTTCGGCGGCGGAACCCTTGACGTCACCATCATGGAGATGTGGAAAGAGGGCGGCTTCAAGGTCGTTGCCACCAGCGGGGACACCCAGCTGGGAGGAACGGACATGGACAACGCCTTCGTCGACTACGTCGTGAAGGAGTTCATGCGCCAGACCGGCATCGATCTCAAGAAGGACACCATGGCCATGCAGCGGGTGCGGGAGGCGGCGGAGAAGGCAAAGGTGGAGCTGTCCAGCACCATGTCCACGGACCTCAACCTGCCCTTCATTACCGCTGACGCGAGCGGCCCCAAGCACCTCACCATGACGGTGAACAGGGCCAAGCTGGAAGAGCTTGTCGGTCCCATCGTCCAGCGCTGCCGCGGCCCGCTGGAGACGGCGCTCAAGGACTCGCGAGGCGCATTCTCCAAGGATGGCGTGCAGTTCGCGGAGACGGGCGCCGACATCGACAAGATCATCATGGTGGGCGGACCGACGCGCATGCCCATCGTCCAGAAGTTCGTGGAAGACTTCTTCGGCAAGAAGATCGAGCGCGGCGTGGACCCCATGGAGTGCGTTGCCATGGGCGCCGCCATCCAGGCTGCCATCATCAAGGGGGAGGTGAAGGATGTCCTCCTTCTGGACGTCACGCCGCTTTCCCTCGGCATCGAGACCCTGGGCGGGGTGAGCACGAAGCTCATCGAGCGCAACACCACCATCCCCACGCGCAAGAGCGAGATCTTCTCCACGGCCGCGGACAACCAGACCGAGGTCACCATCCGGGTGCTCCAGGGGGAGCGGCCCATGGCGAACGACAATGTGGAGCTTGGCCGGTTCAACCTGGTCGGCATCCCACCGGCGCAGCGCGGCGTCCCCCAGGTCGAGGTGTCATTCGACATCGATGCCAACGGGATCGTCAGCGTCGCGGCCAAGGACCTGGGGACGGGCAAGCAGCAGTCCATCAAGATTACCGCCCCCAAGAAGCTTTCCAAGGAAGAGATCGAGAAGATGGTGCGCCAGGCGGAGCAGTTTGCCGCCGACGACGCCAAGCGCAAGGAAGAGGTGGAGGCCATCAACCAGGCCGACACGCTGGCGTACTCCGTGGAGAAATCCCTCAAGGACTACGGGGACAAGGTGAGCCAATCGGAGAGGGCCAATATCGAGGCCAAGCTCAACGACCTGAAGAACGCGATCAAGGACAAGAACGTTGACCGCATCAAGAAGGGCACGGATGAGCTGACCAAGGCTTCTCACAAGCTCGCGGAGGAAGTGTACAAGCAGCAGGCCGGCAAGCAGCAGCAGGGCGGCGCGGGTCCCGAGCAGGGCGGCCCCCAGGGGGCCGGCGGTGCCTCGAAGGGCGACGGCAAGAAGGATGACGACGTCATCGACGCCGAGTTTCGCGAAGAGAAGAAAGAAAAATAAGGGCAACGCCTCGGCAGGGCGCGCTGGGCCATCCATGGCTCACGCCGCCCTTCGCCTTCCCTGGCGACGGGGCGGACGAAATCGCAATGTCGTCGAAACGTGATTACTATGAGATCCTCGGCGTGAGGAAGGGCGCGACTCCTGAAGAGCTGAAAAAAGCCTACCGGGAGCTCGCCCTGCGCCATCACCCCGACCGGGTTCCCGCCGAGAAGAAAAAAGAAGCGGAAGACCAGTTCAAGGAGATTTCCGAAGCGTACGCGGTTCTCTCGGATCCCCAGAAGCGGGCCCTCTATGACCAGTACGGTCACTCGGGGATCGACCAGAAGTATGCCTCCGAGGACCTGTACAGGGGAACAGACTTCAGGAGCGTGTTCGAGGGCCTGGGGGACTTCAGCCTGGGCGGCGGGTTCTTCGAGAGCCTGTTCGGGGATCTTGGCTTCGACTCGTTCACGATCCAGGGAGGGAAGATCAGGCGAAGCGGCTCCCGCAAAGGCCGGGCCAGTCGCGGCGCGGACGTGGAGGTCATCGTTCCCGTGACCCTGGAAGAAGCGTATACCGGTACTGAGAAGACCATCTCGGTTCCCCGCGAAGACTCGGCTCGCACACTCACGGTCACCATACCCCGCGGTGTGGACGCCGGGTCCCGGCTTCGCATAAAGGGTGAAGGAACGGCCGGGTCGAACGGCCGAGGCGACCTGTACGTCGTCGTGGAAATGCTTCCCCATGGGACGTTCCAGCGCCAGGGCACCGACCTGCTCGTGGAGGTCACCGTCGGACTGACACAGGCCATCCTGGGATCGGAAATCCGCGTGCCGACCATGGACGGAGGGGTCATGATGAAGATTCCCCCGGGCACGCAGAGCGGGAGCACGTTCCGGCTCAGGGGCAAGGGCATGCCGCATCTGCGCGGCAAGGGGGCCGGTGACGAGCTTGTGAAGGTGAACGTGGAGATCCCCCGCAGTCTCACGGAGCGGCAGCGGGAGCTTCTGAAAGAGTTCGAGAAAAGCTGACGGCCGCGGCCCTTCGCCGTGTCGGGCCTTCGGCATCATCCCTTCGGCATCATCCCTTCGTAGATGACCTTCTCATCCCCGTGCAGCGTCACGGTGAAACCGTCTTCCAGGATCGCCATTGCACCGCCAACGGAGGCTATGACGGCCGCCCCTGGTGATTTCTCGCGGATCTGCTCCTCCGTCAGGTAGGACGACTCCTCCAGGATGATGCCGTTGAGCCCGGTGAGGAGCGGGAGGAAATCCGGCGTGAGGAAGCGCGCAAGGAGGATTTCCGAGCCGTCGTGCTTGAGGCGAAGCTCGGCGTCCAGCGAATCCTCCACACGGACGATCCTCCCTGCCCGGTAACCGCCGAACCCGCGCTGGCCCTTGGCAAGCACGTTTCCCACGAAATGGACCCGGATCGTGTTGAGCATGATGGGGGAGTGCACGGGAATACCCGCCAGGATGACAACCCGGTCGAAGGTCTTCACAAGCCCTTTCTCCATGGCCGCAGCCAGGGCCTTGTTCAGCATGGCGTCGGAGTCCTCGCCAAGCTCCGCGAACAACGGGATGATGCCCCAATACAGAAGAAGCCTCCTCTGGACGACGTCGGAGGGAGTCACCGCAATGATGTCCTGCGCGGGGCGGTACTTGCTGATGAGCCGCGGCGTGTTGCCGTGCAGCGTGGGGGCAAGGATGGCGGCGGCATTGATTTCCCGCGCAACCAGGAAGGCGCTGCGGGTGACCGACTGCGCAATATCCTCCCCCGCCTCGTCCAGCCGGAAGAAGCGGCGCACCCGTGATTCGTACTCGGGGGATTCCTCCACGGTGCGCGCAATGGAGTCCATCACCTGCACCGCCTGGACGGGGTACTTGCCGCTTGCCGTCTCCCCGGAGAGCATCACGGCATCCGAGCCGTCGAAGATTGCATTTGCAACGTCGGTGGCCTCGGCGCGGGTGGGACGGGGATTGTAGATCATGGAATCCAGCATCTGGGTGGCGGTGATCACGATCTTGTTCTGCTGGTGGCACTTGAGGATGAGCCGCTTCTGGACCAGGGGGATCTCCTCCGTGGGAAGCTGCACGCCGAGGTCTCCGCGGGCAATCATGATGCCGTCCGCCACGCGGAGGATCTCGTCAACGTTGTCCAGGCCCTCCTGGTCCTCGATCTTCGCGATGATCTGGAGGTGGGATGCCTCGCCCAGGAGAATGCGCCGGATCTCCAGGATGTCATCCGCCTTTCGAACGAACGAGGCGGCAATGAAATCCATGTCGTGCCCCACCGCGAAATGGATGCTCTCCCTGTCCTTGTCCGTGATGGCAGGGAGCCTGCTCCTGATCCCGATGATGTTCACGTTCTTGCGCGATCCCAGCTTGCCTCCGTTGCGCACGGCGCAGCGTGTGAGCCGTCCGGAAACCGCAAGGACCTCCAGGTCGATGAGACCGTCCGCAATAAGGATATGCTTCCCCGGGGCCGCCTGGTCGGGCAGGTCCCGGTAGGTGACGCTGATCTGCTGATCGGTGCAGGGAGAATCGTCAGCGGCCACCAGCACCTCGGTTCCCTGCTTCAGGTCCACCGTTCCCCCGTTGGCCACGATCCCGGTCCGGATCTCGGGGCCCTTGATGTCGATGAGGAGGGCAACGGGGATTCCCGTTCCCCGGCCCGCCCCGCGCACCTTCGTGATCATGGCGGCGTGATAGTCGTGGTCGCCGTGCGCCATGTTGAACCGGGCCACGTTCATCCCGGCGCGCAGGAGCTGTGACAGGATTTCCACCTCTTCCGTGGACGGGCCGAGAGTGCAGACGATGCGCGTTTTCCGCATGATGGCGATAGTAGGAGCACCTCGGCAGGGGGTCAACAGGCGTCGCGGTGGGGCGGCAGCGGGCGCGACGGAAGCGAGCCGATAAGAGCGCCGGCAATAATGAGGAGCATCGCCGCCACGGAAAGGGTTGTGAATGGCTTGCCGCCCAGGGCCACAAGCCACAGGGTGGAAAGAAGCGGAGTGAGATAGGAGAGAGAGCCGATCATCCGTGGATCTCCCCGCTTGAGCGAGGCGTCCCAGAGAAAGAAAGCTGCGCCCATCGGGCCGATTCCAAGCAGGATGAGAAAGAGCCAGTCCGATCCCTGGAGCGTTGAGAATCCCGCGGGCCCTGCCTCGATGAAGAAGATGAGGAGAGACAGCAGGCCCGCGCTCAGGCAGAATCCCCCCACGGCGCCGCTTGCGAACGGCGGGAGACGCTTGGAGAGAAGGGAGTACAAGGCCCAGATGAGGGCGGCAAAAAAAGCCGCCACATAGCCGGGGAGGTTGGCGGCGTCCAGGGCGAGGCGTCCGCCCGTGACAATGAGCCCGGCGCCCGCCAGCCCGGCCAGGGCGCCGAGGACATGCCTCGGACGCAACCTGTAGCCGGCCAGCACGATTGGAGAAAGGAGGACGATCAGGAGCGGCCACAGGTAGTTGATGAGGTTTGCTTCAACGGTGGGCGCATGACGGAACGCCGTGAAGAGGAGGAAATGGTAGCCGAATATCCCGCCTGCGCCGATGAAGAACGTCCGTATGGGCACCTTCCATTCGCGGACCTTCACGAGTCCGATCATCCCGCCGATGCTGAGCGCCATGCCCGTCATGAGAAGGGCCGGCAGCCGAACGACCCGAGAGCTGAGGAGGGCGAGGAAGCCCCAGAGAAAGATGGCGGAGAACGCCAGGAGCGGCGCCCTCATGCCGACCATCGGGGAAGCTCTTCCAGGGAGGCGCGCACAAGCTCTACGCAGGTCTCCCGAACGTCACCGCGCGCATCGTTGCCCCAGATCCTCAGGAGGAAATCCCGGGGGGACGCCCTGTTTTTTTCCAATTCCTGTGCGAAGCGCAGGGCGGCGGCCGCCCCCAGGGCCATGATTCTCGGCTCCCTGCCCTGCTCGAGGGCGGCGCGCATGGTCCCGAAGAACCGGTCGTTCCAGCCGAGCTTTCGCAGGGGATCCCGTATGATGCGCTCCACCCTGTCGTGGAGCCAGGGATTGGTCATGCGCTGGAGAAGGTCCTCGGCATACGCGGACCAGCCCTGCCGGGTGAACAGCGGGTCCCCCGTCCGGTCATGCCTCTGGATGAGCGCCGCTCCCGACTCCTCCAGGAAAGCTCGCCTGCCGAGGTCCAGCAGCTCCGGGTCCTCCCTGATCCTGCTCATCACCTGGTAGCCGCGCAGCCGCGCAAGGTATCCCAGGAGTGCGTGAACGGCGTTGTGGCCGTACAGCTTGGCTTCTTCGAATGGGAGAAGGTCGTCCTTCTCCTCGAAGACCCGGATGCCGCGCACGAAGCCGGGCAGCCTGATGCGCGTTACGAGGATCCTGTTGAACTCCTCCACGAGGACGCACTTGTCGAACCCGGGCACCAGGGGCCGCAGGTCGAGCTCCTCCATCTCCCCCGGAGTGGCAATGAGACCACTCATCTTTCCGATCACCGTGTTGAGAATCTGCAAGCCGTCGAGGTCGGTCTCCGCCGCCCGCGCGCGCAGCTCGCTTTCCAGCTTCTCCGCGGCGAAATTGTCGTTCTCGGCGGTGTAGATGATGCGTTGCCTTCCTGCCGCCGCGGCCGCTGCCAGCATTGAGGCGATGGAAGCCTCCCCTCCGGCACTGTACATGCTGACGCTGGGGACCGCGGTCGCCATCTCCTCTGATTCGCGGATGAGCGCCACAAGGGTTTCCCTGTCCGCCCGCGCGCGCGGGTTGTACAGCTGGAGGCCGTCCAGGGTGCTTGCCCGCACCCCGTCCGACCCGGCGATATTGATGGTGACGGCGTTCCCGTTGGACTTCACCGCATCGACGAGCCCCTGGTCCACCTCCGCCACCGCATAGCGTTCGAAGCTGCGTGACTGGATGGCTTCGTGCAGCATCAGCCCCGTCTGGATAGGCCCGAACCCGAACCCGACGAATGTCCTGCCGGAAACCGCGCGTCCCATGTCGGTGAGAAAATAGCACGGGAACCGGGGAGGGAGAAGCCGCCGGTCCCGCCTACCAGTCCAGCGCGATTCCCGCGGAGAGTGTCACCTGCACGCTGCCCAGCGGGTAGTTGCTGAAAACGGTGGCCGGCGGCGGGGTCATGAATGGCGCATAGGAGACTTTCCCCGAGAGGAGCAGGCCGCTGAGATCGAGGGACAGCCCACCGGCGATGAACGGAAAAATGGAGATGTACAGGTTGCTCGTATCGCTTCCGGTCCATTCGTCGAGGTGCACGCGTCCCGCGCTGCCCAGCCCGGCCTGGAGGAATGGATCCAGGAAATACCCGGTACGGAAGAAGTGATAGCTCAGGAACAGCGGCTGGGAGTACCAGTCCAGCCACCAGGCGCCCGTGGTCGTGCGGAAGAAGCTTGCATCGTACTCTCCGCCGAGTCCCACCTTGCCGATGATCACCTCCCAGCCGAAGCCGCTGAACGGGGGCTGGCCCGTGCTCGTGAAAGAATCTATAATCTGCTGGGCGCTCGGTCCCTTCAGAAAGTCGGCGGAAAGACTGCCCGTCAGGTGAACGGAGCCCGCGAATGCGGGTGCGCCGATAGCGGCGAGGATGATCACTGCGAAAAATGCGACTGGGAGAATGAAAGCCCTGGTCCTCATCAAAAACCTCCTCCGAAGAGCTTGATATGCACTTCGAACACCGTACGCGTGGCCGGGTGTCACGTGGCAGGGTTCGAAGTGTTACAGAGTGTGATGAGCAGGAGAAGAACCGGTTGGCGCTTGACGTTGAAAGTCTCTACAGGAAGTACGGCCCGATGGTGCTCCGCCGGTGCCGTTCGCTCCTGCTCGACGAGGATCGGGCGATGGACGCCATGCAGGAGACGTTCGTGAAGCTCATCCGTTACCGGGAAAAGCTCACCGACAAGGCTCCCTCCAGCATGCTGTACTGCATCGCCACCAATGTATGCCTGAACATGATGCGAACCTCCCGGCGCCGGCCGCAGTCCGCGGGGGACGATTCCCTGGAGTGGATCGCCTCTTCCGAGGACGTGGAGGCGCGCGCACTGGACCGCCACCTCCTGGACAGCATCTTCAACAGGGAACGCGCCTCCACCCGTACGATGGCTGTCATGCACTACGTGGATGGGATGACGCTGGAGGAGGTGGCGCGGCACGTGGGACTGTCGGTCTCGGGGGTCCGCAAGAGGCTGCGCCTTCTCAAGGAGCGCTCGCGTGCCCTGGGGGAGGCGTAGCATGAGAGAACGGCAGGAGATATCCGACCTGCTCCTGGAGCAGTACCTCCTCGGCGAGCTTTCCCCCCGGCTCCAGCGCAAGGTCAGGGAGGAGCTCTCCCGTGATCCGTCCCTTCGGGCCCGTCACGAGGCAATCACGAGGTCCAACCGGGAGATCCTCGAGCGCTATCCTCCTTCCCTCATTGCAAAGGAAATAAGCCGCCGCGCTGTACCAGCTGTCCAGAGGCGCCCGAGCAGATGGAACCCCCCGCTTGCCATCGGTCTTCCGGCGGCAGCGGCTGTCCTCATCGCTTTGTCCTTCTTCATGTTCCGGGACCTGGTTGCTCCTGACAACACGCGGATAAAGGGCATCAGCCCGCACATGAGCGCATGGATCGGGACCGCGCAGGGTGCCCGGGATCTCGCGCCAGGCTCGCTTGTCGGCCGTGGTGACGTGATCCAGCTGAGCTACTCCGCCGGAGAGGCCAGGTACGGAGTCATTTTCTCCATTGATGGGTGGGGAACAGTCACGTGGCATATGCCGGCTGGCTTCTCAGGGACGCCGCGCGCGGCGCCGATGCTGGACCGGCAAGGGCAGGTGTTTCTGCCCTCTGCGTACGAGCTGGACGACGCACCCGGTTTCGAGCGGTTTTTCTTCATCTTCGCTGAAAAGCCCTTCGATATCGCGCCCGTGGCGCAGGCCGTGCGGTCGCTCGCAGCGCGACCGGGCTCTGCCGATCGCCTGGACCTTTCCCTCCCATCGGGCATCCACCAGTACTCTCTGCTCCTGAAGAAACGGGACCACACCTCATGAAAGCACGATCTCTCCTGTTCCTGGTGCTCTCCTGCCTGGCGTCCCTGCCGGCGGCCGCGGAGGAGCCTGCTCCCCTGCGAAGGTTCGCGCTCGTTGCCGGCTCGAACGACGGCGGGGAGAGCAGGGTCCGGCTCAAGTACGCGGAGACCGATGCGCGCTCCTTTGCTGAAGTGATTGAAGAGCTGGGAGGCGTGAAATCGGAGGACCTCGTCCTGGCGGTCAACCCGGACCTGTCGCGATTCCGATCGGCGTTCTTCCGGGTCCAGCAAATGGTGAAGTCCCTGCCGGCGGACACGCGCCGGGAGCTGATCATCTATTATTCCGGTCATTCGGATGATGAAGGCCTGATCCTGGGCCGCGACCGCTTTTCCTGGGAAGACCTGCGGGGCCAGATCAACGACATCCCTGCTGATGTGAAGGTTGCCATCCTCGACTCGTGCTCCTCGGGATCGCTCACCCGGGCAAAGGGGGGAGTTGCGCGGCCCGCGTTCCTCTTCGATGCTTCCGCGGACATGAAGGGCCACGCCTACCTGACCTCCAGCTCCGCCGAGGAGGCGGCGCAGGAGTCGGACCGGATTGGCGGCTCCTTCTTCACGCATTACCTGATCTCGGGTCTGCGGGGCGCGGCGGACACGGTGGGAGACGGCGTCGTGACTCTGAACGAAGCGTACGCATTCGCCTTCCAGGAAACGCTGGCCTCGACGGAGAAGACCCAGTACGGCCCGCAGCATCCCGCGTACGACATCAACCTCACCGGTTCGGGTGATCTCGTGCTGACGGACCTTCGGGCCGCCTCTGCGCGCCTCAGCGTGGCGGAAGATGTGGCCGGACGTCTGTACATCAGGAATGACCGGGGGGTCCTGGCTGTCGAGCTGAACAAGGCGGACGGCCAGCGCGTTGACCTCGGCCTGGAGCCGGGCACCTACGCTATCCTCCTGGATTCCCGAAACGGCAGGCTCGGCGCCCGCGTGCGCTTGTCCGCGCATCAGCGGGCGCTCCTGTCGCTTTCCTCGCTCCACCGCGTGTCGGTTGATCCGGCAACGGCACGCGGCGGCGCCCCGGACGCGGCAGCGCGCTCCGATGATCCGGTGGCATCGGCAACCGCACTGGGGGCGGCAGTGGGGGCTGCCGTGGGAAGAGCGGTTGCCACGGCCATCACGACGACGGTGGATGCGACCGTGGGCTCTTCGGGCCAACCGGCCTCTCAACCTTCCGCCGAGCCTTCGGACTACCAGGCCTTTCACTTCACGCTCCTTCCTGATCTCTCGGACGGCGTCTTTTCCTCGCGTGCCCGCCATTCTTTCACGGTCAACCTCCTCGTAGGCGCGTCTGCATCCTCCGACGGGTTCGAGGTGGGCGGGCTTGCGAACTTTGAAGCGCGAGACATGCGGGGCTTCCAGGCTGCCGGGCTGGGCAACGTCGTGCTTGGCGACATGGATGGGTTCCAGTCCGCCGGGCTCGTGAACGTAGTCGGCGGGGAGATGCGTTTCGTCCAGACCGCTGGCCTCGTGAATGCGGCAATCGGGGATGCTTTCGGCGCGCAGCTGAGCGGCCTTGCAAACCTCGCCATGGGGGATACCCACGGCGCGCAGGTAGCCGGCTTCATCAACTGGGAAAAAGAGGAAATCTGGGGGGCGCAGATCTCGGGTTTCGGCAACTGGGGCCGGCGTGTGAATGGCCCGCAGATCAGCGTCGTCAACGTCGCTGGGGATGTGTCAGGCGCCCAGATAGGTGTCGTGAACATTGCGGGACATGTCTCGGGGGTCCAGATCGGCGTCGTGAACATCTCCCGGGAAATCGACGGGGTTCCCATCGGGCTCGTGTCAATCGAGGAAAGGGGCCGGAGGAAGGTCGATGTCTGGTGGGACTCCGATGGAAGCATCAACGCGGCCGTCTCGCTCGGCAGCCGGTATCTCTACTCCGTCTTCAGCGGCGGGTGGGTGCCTGACAGTCAGCCCGCGGCGTGGACCCTCGGGGCCGGCCTGGGTGCCCGAGCACCCCTGGGCAGGCTTTTTGCGGACGCCGACCTGTCGCTCATCGCGGACCAGGGCGCCTTCAGGGACGTATCTTCATCCAGCCCTTCAGACCTCCATCTGCGGCTGCGGGCGGTCCTCGGCGTTCCAATAATCAACGAGCTTGCAATCGAAGGCGGGCTCGTCGTGAAGATGGACCTGGCCGGAGGCTTCAACGCGATGTTTTCTCAATACACCCCAGGGTTGATCTTCGGGATCCAGATCTGATCTGCCGAGTGGCAAGTCTATTGCCACTTCTTGCGTTTCCGTGAGGTGCGCCCCGCCGCGGGCGCGACGGGCCCCATGGTTGCCCGTTGCCCGCGGCGGAACCTGACCCTACATCCTTCGGATGGTGATTGGACCGCTGGTGGTGGAAACCTCCAACCTGCCCGCGCCGTCGCGGGTTTTCCCTTCCAGGAGATTGCGCCGCTGCTGCGTGATTACAAGCGGGAGCTCGCACGATACCCCTCCGCTCACTGAGGAAAGGGCAACCTTCGCATCCAGGTCGGGAAACGCCTCCACGTCGACGCTGCCGGACACCGTTCGAACGCCAACGGAACCGCCCTTGTCCATCCCTTCGATGCGCCCCTGGATTGAACCTGAGACCGAGCGCGCCTGGAGTCGGCTTCCGTCAAAGAGAAACTGGATGGATCCGCTTGTCGAAGAGGCATCCAGGTTGCGCGCCCGGGCCGTTGAGATGGAGCCGGAGACTGTCGTCAGGGTCTGGTCCACCCCGGCGGGCACATCGTGGATCGTGACGCTTCCGCTTACCGAATGGGCTTCGATGACCTTCACCCCCTGCGGGATCGTGATGTCGAAAGAGACCGTCCCGGCGCTCATGAAGAACCCTCCGTCGTGCCGCTCCTCCACGAGGAGCCTGTTGCCCCGCTTCTCGATGGCCACGGTCACCTTCTCGAGGGCAGCGGGGAACATTGCGTTCTTCACGGAGTGAACGCGGACGCCGGGGGCCGTGCCGGAATGGACCTCGATGGATCCGGCGATGTTCCTGATCTCCACCGTAGCGAAGTCACCGGGGACGACCTCATCGTTTTCCGCCTGCGTCGGTCCGGGATGAGCGGATTTGTCCCACATCCGCCCCATGCCGAGATCGTTCCATTGAAAGCCCGGCGTCCGGCCGCGCGCAATAAGCGCGATGCTCCCGACCACGACGAGGATCACGATCACCCCGAGGGTGATCCCCAGGACGTCGATGGGGCTACGTCTTGTCCGATTCATCCATCTTCTCCATTTCGCGTCGAGCCATGCGATCCACCAGGCTGCCGGACTGGTAGAGGAATGCAGAGAGGAAATGGGAGGCCACACCGATTCCCCAGCCGAAGGCCGGCCACAGCCACCACTGGTATCCGCCCCAGGTCACATTGTTGATCACGGCAAGCCCTGCCATCACGAGCAGGTAGATCACCGCGTGGCGTATGAACGCCACCTTTCGAATAGCGATCCTCCTTGCCAGCTGAAGCTTATCGTTCGTATCGGACACGGTTTCCTCCTCCAGTGGATTTCTGGTATCATAGTTCAACACCGAAAAGCGGGTTTCAAGTCACCCAAAGGAGTCGATGATGGGTTCCAGCGGTTTCCTCCTGGGTTTCGATATCGGCAGCTCATCCATCAAGGCGGCGCTTCTGAACGCCGAGACCGGCGTGGTGACCGCGTCCGCCTCGTTCCCAAAGACGGAGCTGGCAATCGAGGCAAAACGGCCCGGGTGGGCAGAGCAGGATCCCGCTCTCTGGTGGGACAACCTCCTTGCCGCAGCGGCTGCCGTGAAGGCGGCTGCGGGGAAGGAGTACGCATCCGTGTCCGCCATAGGAATCTCCTACCAGATGCACGGCCTTGTCATCATCGACAAGGAGGGGAAAGTGCTTCGGCCATCCATCATCTGGTGCGACAGCAGGGCGGTGGACATCGGTGAGAAAGCATTCAAGGGAATAGGGGAGAAGACCTGCCTGACTCGCCTCCTGAACTCGCCGGGCAACTTCACCGCGTCCAAGCTCGCCTGGGTGCGGGAAAACGAGCCGGATGTCTTTGCCCGCGTGAAGACCTTCCTGCTTCCCGGGGACTGGGTGGCGTTTCGAATGACGGGAGAAGCGTGCACGACTCCGTCGGGCCTTTCCGAGGGGATCCTGTGGGACTTCACGAAAGACGGAAGGGCGGATGTCGTCCTGGACTGGTACAAGATTCCCCGTGAACGTGTCCCCGAGGTGCGGCCCACCTTCTCTGTCCAGGGGGAGCTTTCCGCTGAAGCCGCAGCGGCAATGGGCCTTCGCACGGGCATCCCGGTGTCCTACCGGGCGGGAGACCAGCCTAACAACGCTTTTTCACTCCACGTGCTGGACCCCGGGGAGGCGGCGACAACGGCGGGCACCTCGGGAGTCGTCTACGGTGTGGCAGGGAAGGCCGCGTATGACCCGCTTTCCCGCGTGAACACCTTCGTGCACGTCAGCCACGCGGAGGCCGCGCCGCGCTACGGCGTGCTTCTCTGTGTCAACGGGACGGGGATTCTCTACAGCTGGATGAAGCGCATCCTCGTGGGGGAAAGCGACGCGGTCTCCTACGACCAGATGAACCAGGTTGCGGCCCAGGCGCCCATCGGGGCGGACGGCCTCACCATCCTGCCTTTCGGCAACGGCGCCGAGAGGACTCTTGAGAATCGCAGCACCGGCGGCTCCCTCCTGGGAATCGATTTCAACCGTCACGGCATCCCCCATCTCCTGCGCGCTTCGCAGGAGGGGATCGTGTTCGCCCTCCAGTACGGCCTGAAGATCATGCGGGATGTGGGCATCGAGGCCAGGACAGTGCGGGCAGGACACGCCAACATGTTCCTCAGTCCCATTTTCCGCGAAGCATTCTCCACCGTCACGGGCGCCCGGCTGGAGCTTTTCAACACCGACGGAGCGCAGGGCGCTGCCCGCGGCGCCGGCGTGGGGGCCGGCGTCTATCGCAGCATGAAAGAGGCTTTCGTCGGGCTGACGGCGGTGAAGACAGTGGATCCGGACAAAAGCACGGAGGAGGCCTACGCGGAAGCGTACGGCAGGTGGGAGCGCGCGCTGGAGAAGAGCAGAGTCTCCTGAGGGGGCACCGCCGCGCGTTGCCCGGCTCACCGCAGGGGGAGACCCGCGTTCAGGGGGCTCTCCTTCTTCCCTGCGCCGATTATCTTCTTTCCGTTCACGAACACGTAATCGATTCCGTCCGGGGTTCTATTCCCTTCCACGGCGGCTGAGTTGTCCCGGATGTTTTCCCAGTCCAGAACAACGATATCCGCCGCCAGCCCTTCCTTCAGAATACCACGGTCGCGGATGTCGAACCGCTCCGCGGTGGCGCCCGTCATCCTGCGCACCGCTTCCTCCAGGGGGAGGAGTTTCTGCGTCCGGGCAAGCTCCAGCACGCGGACAAGCCCGCCGAATGCCGCGGGGTTTTCCGCTCCGACGCGCTCCACCGAGGCTCCGGTCATGAAGAGACATGCCCGGTGCCGTATGAGCTCGGCAAGAATCCTGTCGTTGCTCGTCTTCTGGTAGAGCATGCGGGCCCGGCCCGCGCTTCTTCGCGCCAGCTCGATCAACGCGTCAGGGGGACTGAGGCGGCGCAGCCGGGCTATCTCGGCAAGGGGCTTCCCGTTATACTCCGCCAGATCCTGGCTCATGGTGTCCGTTATCCTGATGTCGGCCGCTGAAACGCCGAGCTGCCTTTCCGTCCTGCGCACTTCCTTGCGCAGCGTCCGCACGGCCGCGGCATCCTCGAAAGCCCCCTGGCCCCGTGCCACGAACCAGGGGGAGAGCGCGGCGCTCACGCGGACAACCGCGGCGTGAACCGCGCACGTGTCGAACCGCACGTCCACGCCGTCCGTCAGGGCCTCGTCGATGAGGCGCAGGGCCGCGTCTACGCTCCGCCACGTGCGCGAGCCGACGAAGGACAGGTGCGAGACCTGGAGCCTGACTCCCGTTTGCCGGGCAAGATCCAGGAGCTCCCTCAGCGCTGCGATGTTGCCCGTCCCGTTGCCCGCGGAGACCGCGGCCATGGTCCTGGGATGAGCCGCAAGAATCTTCCGCTTGCTTCTCACCAGGAGCGCAATCTCCTTGAGCTCCTCGGGGCGCGCGAACATGCCGGGAGGGACCTGGAGCCCGATGGAAACGCCACGGGCTCCCTGGTCCATCGCGATCTCCAGCAGGCGGAGGAGCTCCTTTGTTTCGTAGGGGTGAAGAGGCGAGGGGTCCAACCCCCGGATGGAAACCCGGCTCGAGCTATGACCCGCCAGGAGGGCGAGGTTGTGACTTGCTCCCGATCCCGACAGCCGGTCGAAGAGCTCTTCCACGGTGGCCCATTGGAGCTCGAGCGTGCTGTTGTTCATCGGGTTGTCGGCAACCTGCTCGCGCCATCGCGAGCTTTCCCGAAGCCCCGCCGGGGCCCAGCCGCAGTTTCCCCCGATCACGGTCGTGATGCCCTGGGCAAGGAACGGATACTTCAGCTCCTCGTGCCCCTTGAGCGGCAGGTGCCAGTCCAGGTGGGAGTGCGCGTCGATGAAGCCGGGGGCCACGACGCGCTCAGAGCAGTCGATCACGACTCCGCTTGTCCGGATGGGCTTGCTCGAGATGCGATGGATGCGTCCGGCCCGGATGAGCAGGTTGCCGACTGACGGCTTGTCTCCCGTTCCATCGACCATGAGGCCGTTTTTCAGCACGAGATCCTGATTTTCCCTGCCTGCATCCGGTCGCATGCGTGTAGCCAATCTATACCACAGGCGGCGCAGAATTGACAGGGCGATGCGGATTTCGCATTCTCCAGCGTATGGTGTTCGTTGTCGGCGCCGTGGCAATAGACCTTGTGGCGGTCCGGGAGAAGTTCCTGGAAGGCACGTCGAACCCTTCCGACATCCGCCTGGGGCTGGGCGGCGTCGGGTACAGGATCTTCAGCAACCTCGAGGTTCCGGCAAAGTTCGTCACGGCGCTCGGCAGCGACCCCATTTCCCGCTGGGCGCGGGAGGTCCTGGAGGCCGACGGCGGGGTGGCAATCCAGCGGGTCAGGGAAAAGGACGCCCGCCCCCCGTTGTACCTTGCCCTGATGGAAAGCGGGAGCCTCAAGGTGGGTGCCTCGGATTTCAGGATCATCGAACAGTCTCTGTCGGTCTCTTTTGCCCAGGAGCAGATTGGGGAGCCAGGACCGCTTGATTTTCTGGTTCTGGACGCCAACCTGTCCCCGGCCACCCTCGCGGCGCTTGCCGCGAAGTACGCCCGCGTGACCCGCCTGATATTCGAGCCTGTCTCCGTGGAAAAGGCGGCGCGGCATGCAGACTCCATTCGGGACCTCTTCCTCCTCACCCCGACGCAGGAGGAGCTGGCCGCCCTTGCCGGCGGGGACATCCGGGAATACCGCCGCGACAGGCGCATAGCAAACCTTCTGGTCACCCGCGGACGCGAGGGGGCGCGGCTGTATGATGATGAGGGGGAAGCGGATTTCTCCCCGACGCTCGTCGTGGAGGCAGCCGACACCACCGGCGCCGGAGACCTTCTTCTTGCTTCCCTGATTTCCCGGCTGCACTCCGGTGAGCCCGTGCGGAAAGCCGTCCGAGCCGCCATGGAGGAGGTCGAGCAGAAACTGCGCGCCGGGGGGCCGCTGTGAACGACTTTCTCTCCCTTTCTCCCGAGGTTGCGGACGCCGTTGCGGCACGCACGCCCGTTATCGCGTTCGAGTCAACGATTATCAGCCACGGGATGCCGTATCCGCGAAACGCGGAGACAGCCAGGGAGGCGGAGCGGATTGCCCGAGGCGCCGGCGTTGTTCCTGCAACTATCGCCGTCCTGGACGGGAAGATCGCGGTCGGCCTCACGGAGAGTCAGCTCGAGCGGCTGGCCCGGGAGAAAGACGTCCTCAAGGTCTCACGCCGGGATATCGCGTGGGCGCTTGCCGGCAGGCGCACGGGTGCGACAACCGTATCTGCCACAATGCTCGCGGCGGCGCGGGCCGGCATCAGCGTGTTTGCAACCGGAGGAATCGGGGGCGTGCACAGGGGCGCGGCTGAGACTTTCGACATCTCCGCCGACCTCTCTGAGCTTTCCTGCACGTCCGTCCTGGTGGTCTCCGCGGGAGCAAAGGCCATCCTCGACATCCCGAGAACCCTGGAGGTCCTGGAAACCCTCGGTGTCCCGGTGGTCGGATACGGGACAGACGAGTTTCCCGCTTTTTACTCGCGCTCCAGCGGGCTTCCCCTGTCTCTTCGCGTCGATACTCCCGCGGAAGCGGGGAAGATGTTGCGAGCCCAGAGGGCACTCGGGCTTCCCCAGGGAATCCTCGTTGCAAACCCGGTCCCTGCGGAGTGGGAGATCCCCCGCGCCACCATGGACCGCTGGATAGCGCAGGCGCTCCTGGATCTCCAGTCGCAGAGCGTGACGGGAAAAGCGGTTACCCCTTTTCTCCTTTCCCGGATCGTCGAACTTTCCGGGGGGAGGTCCCTGGAGACGAACGTCAAGCTGTTCCACAACAACGTAAAGGTGGGGAGCGCAATCGCAAGGGAGCTTGGCAGGGACGCATAGCGCACGGCGCGCGGACGCCGGGGGAGACACGAGATGCAGAACCGCATCGATGCCATAGACCAGTACCGCGGGATTGCCATCATCCTCATGGTCATCGCCAATTACCTCTTCGATGTGACAACCATCCCGGGCTGGCTCAAGCACGCGCCCGACATCGGGCTCACGATCATCGACCTGATTGCGCCGTTTTTTATTTTCGCCATCGGGCTCACCTACGGCGCGTCGTACCGCTCGCGCATGGAACGGGACGGGTTCGGCAGGACCTGGGGGCACTTCCTCCGCCGGTGGCTCGCCCTGATCGGCATCGGCGCCATCATTTCCGCCGGGGAGGTCCTGGTCGGAAAGAATGCAAGCCCCATCAGCTGGGGCGTTCTGCAGGCAATCGGCGTTGCGGGAATCGTGACGCTCCTGGTGATCGGTGTGCCGCCCCTGGGGAGGGCCCTCATCGGGCTGGCAGTCCTGGCAGCGTACCAGGTCCTCCTGGATTCCTCCTGGCTCCAGACTGTGCTCCACTCGGAGCACGGCGGCATGGAGGGCGCTCTTTCGTGGTCCGCCATGCTCATCCTCTCAACGGTGATTGCCGATGCGTGGAAGCGAAGCCGCGTGAGCGAAGCGGGCGTTGCCTGGCCAAGCGCGGTTGCCCTTGCGGCCGGCCTCCTGCTTTCTCTTGTTGCGCCCATCAGCAAGAACCGGGTTTCGGCAAGCTACGTCCTGGTCAGCCTGGGCGCAAGCGGTTTGCTGTTTGCCGTCGTGCTGCTGGTTGTGAACAGGCTGCGGCTCAGCGCCGGCTATCTGCGGTGGTGGGGGATCAATCCTCTTCTTCTCTACATCATGCATTATCTGCTGCTTGCCCTCGTTGTCCTGCCGGACGCGCCATGGTGGCACGTGCAGGCCTCCATCCCGCTGGTCATTGCCCAGGCGGCCGTCATCATCGCCATTCTGAGCGTGGCGGCCTGGCTCCTTTCCCGCAGGAAGCAGCCGTTCTCCCTGTGAGGGGACACCTCTGCGTTACAAATGCTTTCCCAGCCATGCCAGGACGAAGTCGATGACCTTGTCCCTGTCCAGGTCGTTGTGCAGCTCGTGGCGGCTTCCGTCCCATACCTTGAGCGTGACGTCGCCCTGGAGTTTCTGAGCGAGCTCAATGGTCTTTTTCGGATCAACGTGACGGTCATCCGTGCCCTGCATGAGGAGCAGCGGCAGGGGGAATCTCTCATGGGAGCTGATCCAGCGCCCGGTGGCAAGGAAATCTGTTCCCAGCCGCGCGCTGACTCCCTCCTGGTAGCGAGGGTCCTGCTTTGCCGCCTCAACCACCGAAGGATCCCGGGAAAGGCTGTCCCAGGGGACCGCAGTGGTGAAGATGACTTTCGGGATCAGCCGGGCAAGAAGCTTTCCGGCCGCAACCTTTACGAGTGGAACGCGTATCCCCGGCGCAAGGAGGGGGCTTGAAGCTATGACCCCGCGAAGTGACGGGGATCGCCGCAGCACATAATAGAGGACCTGTTCTCCTCCCATGCTGTGCCCGTAGAGGAAGATCGGCAGGCCGGGAAAGCGCTCTTTCGTGTTCTGGATGTGCCTGTCGATGTCCGTCATGAGAGACTCGAATGAGGGGGCATAGAGGCGCGGTCCGCCCGATTTCCCGTGCCCGCGCAGGTCGTAGGTGTTGATCGCGTATCCCGCCGAGGGAAGCTTTTCCACCAGGCTGGGGTAGCGGTTGGAGTGCTCGCCGAGCCCGTGCACTAATGCCACCACGGCCCTGGGAGCGCCGTCCGGAGCCCATGATTGCGCAAAGATCGAAAGTTCGTCCGACGTCGTCCAGGAATACTCGACATGCTTCATCTGGCCCCCCTTTTCCGGATGCCGCCGATTCTACTATGATCCGCACGGGTTTACACCATGAGAAATATCATGACAGTGGCAATCGAGGCAGCCCGCGAGGCGGGCGGTTTTCTGCGCGCCAACCATCGGACGGCCCTGACCGTCGAGACCAAGGAAGACAACAGCCTGGTGACGAATGTGGACCGCGAGGCGGAGCGTCTCATCGTCTCCAGGATCGAGGCTGCCTTCCCTTCCCACGATATCATTGGGGAGGAGAGGGAACGCACGGCGCGCGGCTCTGACCACGTATGGATCATCGATCCGATGGACGGAACACACAACTACATCAGGGGGATCGAAATATACGGCGTCTCGATTGGCGTGGTGAGCCGCGGCGCATTCGTGGCCGGCGTCATATACATGCCGCAGCTGGACGAGCTGTATTCTGCCGAGCGGGGATCAGGAGCATTTCGAAACGGGAAGGGGATCCGTGTGTCGGCGAGATCGGAGATCGCCTCCTGCACCTTCGCTTTCGACTCGGAGATGCGCCAGGAAACGGACCGCAAGTTGCACGTCCTGGCGGACCTGTGTCCGCGGATTTTCAACATCCGCATGTTCGGTTCCTCCGCCCGGACCCTTTCCCACATTGCGGAGGGAGTCCTGGACGGCGTGATCGAGTTTTCCGACAAGCTGTGGGACTTTGCCGCCGGCGTCGTGATCGTGCAGGAGGCGGGCGGGAAGATGACGAGCTTCAGCGGCGCGCCTCTCACGGTGGACGACACCGCGTACGTCGCATCGAACGGGCGCGTTCACGATTCGCTTCGCGGCTTCGTTGCGCCTGCATAAAAATGCGCGCCGTTTGATGTTTAGAAAAGGTGTTTTTCCTTGCAATGGAAGATGCCCGGGGCTACAATGAACTCCTTCGCAACAAAGGAGATATTCAAATGCCTGAACTCAATCCCTTCAAGATTGCCCAGAAGCAGCTGGACACCGCTGCCGCAACGCTCGGTCTTGATGAGCCGACGCACCAGCTGCTGCGCTGGCCGCAGCGCGAGCTGCAGGTAACGTTCCCGGTCCGAATGGACGACGGGTCCATCAGGATTTTCCACGGCTACCGGGTGCATTACAACGGCGCGCGCGGCCCGACAAAAGGTGGTCTGCGGTGGCACCCCGATGAAACCATCGACACTGTGCGCGCACTCTCCGCGTGGATGACCTGGAAGACAGCGGTGGTCGACCTTCCCCTCGGAGGGGCCAAGGGCGGAGTGACCTGCAATCCCAAGGAGCTTTCCGCCACGGAAAAGGAGAGGCTTGCGCGGGCATACATCCGCGCCGTCGGTCGCTTCCTCTCCGAGACCCAGGATGTCCCCGCCCCCGACGTCTACACGACTCCCGAGATCATGGCGTGGATGATGGACGAGTACGAGACGATCATCGGCCAGCACAGTCCGGGCGTCATCACGGGCAAGCCCATCCCGCTGGGCGGTTCTGCCGGACGCGGAGATGCAACCGCGCGAGGGGGAATCTACGTGACCCGCGAGGCGGCGAAGAAGCTGGGGCTCGACCTCACGGGCAAGCTCATGGCCATCCAGGGATTCGGGAACGCCGGGCAGCACGCCGCGCTCCTTGGCTCCGAGATCCTCGGCATGAAGGTGGTTGCAGTCTCCGATTCCCAGGGAGGCGTCTACAACGCGAAGGGCATGGATGCAAAGGCCCTCGTGGACTACAAGCAGAAGACCGGGAGCCTCGCAGGCTTCCCGGGCGCTGAAAGCATTTCCAACGAGAAGCTCCTGGAGCTGGACGTCACCGTTCTCTTCCCGGCAGCCCTGGAGAACATGATCACGGACAAGAACGCCGCCCGGATCAAGGCAAAGATCGTCTGTGAGCTTGCAAACGGTCCCACGACCCCCGAGGCGGACGAGGTCCTGTACAAGAACAAGGTGTTCGTTATTCCCGACTTTCTTGCGAACGCCGGCGGGGTCACCGTGTCGTACTTCGAGCAGGTGCAGAACGCGTACAACTACTACTGGAACCTGGAGCTCGTCTACAGCAGGCTGGATGAGAAAATGACAAAGGGATTCCACGACGTGTATGCGATGCATGAACGGCACAAGGTGAACATGCGCGAGGCCGCGTACCTCGTGTCGGTCAGCAGGGTTGCCGAGGCCTGCAAGCTTCGCGGGTGGGTGTGATCGAGAACCCTCTTCCCGCTTCCCTGAGCCCGATCAAGGGCTACAACCTCTACCGCAAGATATCGCGGTTTCCCGAGCTGCTCCCCCGGATGCGCGAAGCGTTCCTGGAGGTGCTCCAGGAACGCGGCGTTGCCACCCAGGAGCAGCTCGACGCCCTTGTGGCGGACCGGATGAAAGATGATGGCATCCAGGACACGGAGGCAAACCGCGCCGAGTACCGTGACGCTCTGATCGACCTGCTTTTCGCGAGCACGCTGAGCCCTGACGAGGTGGAGAACCATGTCAACCTCGTGCGCAAACGGGACAAGTGCCAGGAGCTGGGCCGGGTGGTGTCAAGCGATCATGCGACGTCGCAGACCATCTGGCAGGCGCTGCGGGAGTTCTGCGATATCCCCAAGGGGGAGCTCTACATTTCCCCGGAGGACGCGGAAGGAATCCGGGTGTCCCTCCTGTCCTATTACATCTCGGGCCAGCTCCCGTTCATCGGCATCGCGAAAAACCACGTCACCATCAGGGATATCGACACCGTCCTCCGAAACACCATCGGCCACGTGAAGTATCCGGGAAAGCTCGGGGGCAAGGCCGCCGGGATGATCGTCGCGCAGAAGATCCTCCTTCCCATCCTCAGCGAGCGCGACCCGGAGTTCGAGACGCGCATCGCGGTGCCTGACACGTGGTACATTACCTCGGGTGTGTTCTCCGACTTCATCGACAGGAACCATTTCTATGATTTCCACACGCACAAGTACCGCGACCGCGACGCGATCGAGGAGGAGTACCAGCGCGTGGGCGGGCTCTTCGAGAAGGCAGCTTTCTCCCCGGACGTCGTGGAGGATTTCCGGCTCCTGATACGGCAGATCGGGGAGCAGCCCATCATCGTGCGATCCTCCAGCTACCTGGAGGACAATTTCGGCCTTGCCTTCTCGGGGAAATACCAGTCCATCTTCCTTGCCAACCAGGGAGACGAGGAAACCCGGCTTGCCGCTTTCATCGAGGGGGTCAAGACGGTGCTGGCAAGCATGTACGGCCCGGATCCCATCATCTACCGGCGGGACCACGGCCTGCTGGATTTCAACGAGCGCATGGCCATGATCGTGCAGAAAGTGGTGGGAAGGCGCTTCGGCGACTGGTTCCTTCCTTTTGCCGCCGGGGTCATGTACTCGTGGAACGCATGGGCTTGGAACCCCAGGATCCGAAAGAAAGACGGCCTGGTGCGGCTCGTGTTCGGCCTGGGAACCCGGGCGGTTGACAGGGTTGGGGGGGACTATCCGCGCATGATTCCTCTCAGCCACCCGTGGATGCGGCCGGAGGTGACCGCGGACCAGATCCAGCGCTACTCCCAGAAAATGGTGGATGCCATCAACCTCAGGACCGGCGCGCTGGAGTCAGTGGACTTTCGAACCCTAGCCGCGGAGACCCGGCATCCGGACCTCCACGCCGCCGTCTCGGTAAGCATGGAGGGTGAGATGAGGGCCCCGCTGTCGAAGCTGCAGGAGCTGCCGGCCGCTTCCCTGTGCCTCACCTTCGAGAACTTCATCACGAAGTCCCCCTTCGTGCCGCTCGTGAAGAAAGTGCTTGCCACGGTCCAGGCGGCCTACGGAAGGCCCGTCGACATGGAGTTCGCCTGGGATGACGAAAAGCTCTACATCCTGCAGTGCCGCTCTCTCTCTGTCAGGAGGGAAACGAGGCCGGCCGTGATCCCGTCGGGAATCGCGGAGCAGGACAGGCTTTTCAAGACGAGCCAGGGCATCTCGAATGCAATCATCGAGAACATCGAATATATCGTCTACGTGGACCCGCGCGCGTATGATCGCATCCCGACGGTGGCGCAGAAGCAGAAGATCGGCAGGGCCGTGGGCCAGCTCAATTACCGCCTGGCCGGAAAGCGCTACGCGCTCCTGGGGCCCGGCCGGTGGGGGAGCAACGACATCAACCTCGGGGTGCGCGTTTCGTATTCCGACATCAACACGACGAAGCTCCTCGTGGAGATAGCGTTTGCCCGGGAAGGCTACACCCCGGAGGTGTCCTACGGCACGCACTTCTTCCAGGACCTCGTGGAGGCGGACATCGCCATCATGCCGTTGTATCCCGATGCGCCCGGCTGCATGCTCGGGGAGGAGTTCCTTCTCGGCGCGGAGAACTCGCTGGGGAAGCTGGACAAGGGCCTGCGGGACCTGGCGGAGGTGATCCGCGTCATCCACGTCCCGTCCGCCCGCGACGGGCGGATGCTCCACGTCTACCTGGACGAGGAAAAACAGGAAGGGATCGGGATCTTCGGACCGGCTATCGAGGCCGGGTGAAAATGGCCACCTCCCAGAACCCACGGATGATCCGCCGATGGAGCTCCAGGCCCCGAGACCTCGCGGAAGCCTCCACTTTTTCCCTGGAGTGCACGTAGGTCTTGAAGTTGTCCATGCCCGTCCAGAGGTTGAACGCCCAGTTGATGGCACGGGAGAGCCAGTTGTCGCACGGATACACGAGCCCGAGGATGCTCCCCGCGCGCTCCGCCGACAGCTCGACGAGCGACTGCGCATCGGGATAGCAGCAGATGACCCGGTCCATGGTGACGATGTCGGCCGATGGAACCTCCGCGGCGATCTCCACGAAGTTCCCGTGGCGATGGGTGATGCGCTGACGATATCCCACGCGCTCCGCTTCCTTGTAGGCGGCCCGCAGGAACGCCGCTGAGGCGTCGATGTCGGTTGCGGAGCTCGCCCCCGCTTCAAGCAGGGCCAGGTGCACGGCCCCGACGCCGCCGCCGACTTCCAGGACGGTCCGGCCTTCCACCCCCAGGCGTGCAAGCTCCCGGATGAGCGCGCGCGTCGTTCTGCGGGGCCCCCGGCGCCGGTAGCGGCGAAGCTCGTCCTCCGCCTCCTCGTCGTCGAACATCTCCTCGATCCCGGCGCATTGAGGGCATGGCATCTTGCCATACAATATGACCTTCGATAGGATGCCGTGTCAAACAGTGTCCCAGGGAGGGCCGCATAGCAACGCAGCAGTGGATCGCTCTCGGAATATTCGTCCTTTCCTACGGATTGATCATTTCCGAGAAAGTGAACCGCACGATCGTCGCAATCCTCGGGGGGGTCCTCGCATTCATCTTCGTGCTCGGCCCCAACGAGCTCCTCAAATACGAGAACTGGGAAACGATCATCTTCATCTTCGGGATGATGCTCGTCATCGAGACCATGAGCCTCTCGGGTTTCTTCCGCTGGCTCGGGCTCCACAGCGCGCGCTGGGTGAAGCTGGACCCGCTCATGCTCTTCATCCTGTTCCCGCTCCTCTCGGGATTCCTCTCCGCGTTCGTGGACAGCATCACGGTCATGCTCTTCATGTCCACCCTTACCCTGGAAGTTGCGGAGATCACGGGGATCAATCCGCTCCCACTCATTCTGGCAGAGATAAGCGCGGCGAACATCGGCGGGTCTTCCACGATGGTCGGCGACCCGCCCAACGTCATTCTTGGAACCTATTTCCAGCTCTCCTTCTTTGACTTTGTCAGGAACACGGGCCTGATTGCATGGATCGGGTGGGTCATCAACGCGGCCTTCTTCATCTGGTTCTTCCGACGCGACATATTCCCGGCACGGAGGAAGCTCCGTGAGGATCCGCGGAGGCTCGAGATGCAAGTGCGATCCCTCGAGCCGGCTCGGGCCATCCATGACAAGCGTCTTTTTGCGGTTGGTCTCATCGCGATCTTCTACGTTGTGGTCGCGCTCGTGTCCCACAGCGTCACCCATCTTTCCGTGGCAACCATCGCAATCACGGGGGCCCTTGTCGCGCTCCTCCTGGGCGGCAGGGAGATGGTGAAGGTCGTGCAGAAGATCGATTATCCGACTATCGTCTTCTTTGCCGGCTTGTTCCTCATTGTCGGCGCCATGGAGAAGGTGGGGCTTCTGACCATCGTGGCCACAAAGGTGAGAGAGCTCTCCGGGGGAAGCTTCTTCATTGCCTTGTCCATCATCCTGTGGGTGAGCGCTTTCGGCTCTTCCATCGTGGACAACGTCCCGTTTGCCGCCACCATGGCTCCCATCCTCAAGCACTTGAGCGGCATGCCGGGCTTCTCCCTCCATCCACTGGTCTGGTCAGCTTCCTTGGGCACGGACATCGGGGGCAACGGGACCCCGATCGGTGCGTCGGCCAACGTCGTGGCCGTGGCGACATATGAGCGCACAACGGGAAAGAAGATAAGTTGGGGGTACTACTGCAAGTCTTCCTATCCGGCCATGATGATTGTTGTCCTGGTCTGCAACGTTCTGCTCTACCTCTTCTATATCGCCTGAGCTTTTCGAGTCTTCAAAGCGCAATAAAAAAACGCCGGCCTCGAGACCGGCGTCTTCATCTGCCGTGAATTGAAGGGAATCTACTTCTTGTCCGGCATGGACATCATGCCATCCCAGGTGGACACTTTCCCTTCCCGGGCTTCCTCATCCGACCACCAGTGAGAGGTGACGCTCTTCAGCTCGGTATAGAAGCGCACGGCATCCGTTCCCATGGCGTGCAGGTCGCCGAAGAAGGAGTTCTTGTGACCGGTGAATCCGATCATGCCCAGGGGCACCGGGATTCCGACATTGATCCCCACCATGCCGCCATGGGACCGTCGGGAGAACTCGCGGGCAAAGTAGCCGTTCTGCGTGTATATCACGGAGCCGTTTGCGAACTCGCTCTTGTTCATGAGAGCAAGTCCCTCCTCGAAGTTCTTGACCCGTTTGATGCAGAGAACCGGGCCGAAGATCTCCCGGTCTCCAATGGTCATTCCGGGCTTCACGTGATCGAAAAGGGTGGGGCCCAGGTAGAAGCCCTTCTCGTAGCCCTTCACGGAGAAATCGCGCCCGTCCAGCACGAGCATCGCGCCTTCTTCCACGCCCTTCTGGATCCAGTTGACCACCGACTGCCTGTGCTCCGCGTTCACGAGCGGTCCGAGCTGGCTTGATTTCTCGTACGCGGGGCCGACCTTCAGCTCCTTCATCACCTTGACGAGCATTTCGACAAGCTTGTCCGCGATAGCATCCTCGACCACAGCGACGGGCAGGGCCATGCACCTCTCACCGGCGCAGCCGCAGGCCGAGTTCACGATTCCCCGCGCGGTCCTCTCCAGGGGAGCATCCCGAAGCACGAGGGCATGGTTCTTGGCCTCTGTCAGGGCCTGGACGCGCTTCCCGTTGGCCGCCGCTGTTGCGTAGATATGCCGCCCAACGGATGTCGAGCCGACGAACGTCACGCCCTTGATGTCGGGATGACGGAGGAGGATTTCAGCCTCGTTGCGGGAGCATGTCACGAGGTTGATGACTCCCTTGGGAAGCCCTGCTTCCTCCCACAGCTCCATGATTCTGACCGCGGACTGCGGAACGAAGCTGGCAAGCTTCAGGACCAGGGTGTTACCGGTGGCGATGCACAGAGGGGCCACCCATCCCATGGGGAGCATGGCTGGAAAGTTCCAGGGGACGATGCCGGCAAACACGCCGAGGGGCTCCATGTACTGCACCGTGTCGTGGCCCGCTGTGATGTTCATGAGCGCGGGGCCCTTCATGAGGTGGGGGATGCCGCAGGCGAACTCCACGAGCTCCGTTACTTTTGCCGCGTCGCCCACCGCCTCATCCATGACCTTCCCGTGCTCCTTGGCCACCAGGAGGACGAGCTCATCGAGGTGCTTGTCCAGGAGCGCCTTCATGCGGAAAAGGACCTGCACCCGCTTGCTTGCCGGCGTTTCGGACCAGGCGGGGAAAGCCGCGGAAGCAGCCGCGATTGCTTCCTCCACCTCGGAGGGAGAGCACTGGGGGGCCTGGGCTATCACCTGCCCGGTCGACGGGTCATAGCAGTCCATGTATTTGCCGGATTTGGATTCTTTCCATCCTCCGGCGTAGTAGCGCAGCTTTTTCACCGTCTGTGTCGGTGCCTTTGTCTGGGTTGGCGTCTGGGTCTGGGGCATATATATCTCCTTGCTTTCCTGGGACGGTCAGTGGATCCCGCCATGATACCACTGGCGCCGCCGGCCGTCAACGGAAAGGTTCCCGCGATTCCGTGAATAAATTTCAATTCATTGCAAAAAAAAACTTGCATTCCGGAAACTCCGGTTCTAATATGGGCAATCATTTCAATCCTGGATAAGGGAGGAGCTCGTATGGCGGATGTTGTCGTTGCATCGAAAGGCTACGCCGAAAACCCGGATCTGCTCCCGATCGCAAGAAGCCAGCAGAAGTACTCGGGTTGGACGTGGACGCTGATGATGTTCTCCATGAACACCTGCATCCCCATGTTCTTCCTGGGGCCCATCGGCATGAGCCTCGGCTTGAACTTCTGGCAGGCGCTCTGGGGTTCGCTCATCGGCAACCTTGCGGCCGTTGTGGTCATGTGGCTGAACGGAGTTGTAGGGGTGCGGCATCGCCTCAACTACCCCGTGCAGCTTCGCGCCTCGTTCGGCTTCCGCGGCGCGCATGTGCCGGTGGTCCTGAGAGGGATTTCCGGCCTCATGTGGTTCGGCATCGAGGCATGGGCTGGCTCGCTTGCCATCACCATGATCATTGTGGCCATCACCGGGGTTCCCAAGGACATGGTGACGGCCGTGGCCATCAAGTACCTGATCATTTCCCTTGTCTTCTACCTTGGCTCGTTCGTTCTCGTCATGCTTTTCGGCCTCCAGGGAATCGGCCAGATGGCCAACTGGGCGGGCCCGATCATGCTCATCTATTTCATCTGGCTGGTGATATGGCTTGCCACCCGCTCTGAGTTCGCTGGAAACGCGGCCAAGATGTGGGTGAGCAAGGCGGGTTATCTCAGCTTCCCGTTCCTGGCCTACCTCGCAGTCCAGACCAACTGGTGGGCAACCGTGGCGCTCAACATCTCGGACATTTCCCGGGGAATCAATCCGGCAAAAAAGGGCACCATGGGGATCGGCCTCTTTGTCGGGATCGTGCTCTGCCAGATCCTTGCAACGGGCCTCGGGTACGCCGCTGTCGTCCTGACGGGCACCATCCTGCCCCAGGACATCATCGTCAAGTTCAGCCCGGGAATCATCCCGGCCCTCATCGGGCTGCTCTTTGCTTTCCTTGCGCCATGGTCCACCGACATGACGGCAAACTCGATCCCGCTTTTCAACATCCTGATGTCGACATTCCGGATGCGCTGGAAGACCGCGGTCATCGTCGGTTCCCTCATTGCATTCTTCGTGGTGCCGTGGTGGTCAGTATCGAACGGCCAGGCGTACCTGGACTACATCCAGGCCTGGGCGAGCAATTACGGTATCCTTCTGGGCCCGATTGCGGGTATCATGATTGCCAACTACTGGCTGGTGCACAAGCAGAAGGTCGATATGCAGGGTCTGTATACGAAGGGCTCAGGGAGCTCCTGGTTCATGAACGGCTGGAGCCTCGCAGGATTCGTCTCCCTGATCCTGACGTGGGTGGTCTGCTACGTGATTGCGGCCCTCATTCACCAGATGGCCTACATAAACATCGGGAACTTGAAGGTCCCCTTCCCCGGCGGCGTGATCTGGTATTTCGCCGTCGTGGCGGCTCTGCTTCTGGAGTGGCTCTTTGCCGGAGTCTTCCAGGAGGCAAAACCTCAACCTGCAACGCGCTAAGCGCAGAGGCATCAAAAAAGCGCCGGGGAAACCCGGCGCTTTTTTATGTGCTGCCCCTGGCTAGGGGGCGCCTTCCGTCCCTCCAACCCCACGGAGTACCGTGGGAGGGACTCGGCGCCCCTCGACGTCCATGTCTATGGCAGCTGCTGGCCGATCTCCGTATACAGCTCGGGCCTGCGATCCCGGAAGAATTGCCACCCGTCGCGGACCTCGCGGATCTGATCGAGGTCCAGGTCTGCCACCACCACCTCGTCCTTGTCCTCCGAGCCTTTCACGAGGATCTTGCCGCGGGGATCCACGAAATAGCTGGAGCCATAGAACTTGCCGAACTCCCACGGCTTTTCCAGGCCGACCCTGTTATTCGCCCCGATGAAGACCCCGTTTGCCACCGCCTGGGCGGGCTGCTCGAGCTCCCACAGGTACTTCGACTTGCCCTCTGTTGTCGCCGAGGGGTTGAAGAGGATCTCCGCGCCCTTCAGCGCAAGGATCCTGGCGCACTCTGGGAAATGCCGGTCATAGCAGATGTAGATGCCGATCCTGGCATACGCGGTCTGGAACACGGGGAACGGGATGGTTCCCGGCTTGAAATAGAACTTCTCCCAGAAACCCGGGTACGTGTGGGGGATGTGCACTTTGCGCATCTTGCCCAGGTATTTCCCGTCCGCATCAAGGACGGCCGCCGTATTGTAATAGATCCCCTCCTGCTCCATTTCGTACACGGGCAGGATCATCACCATGCGGTATTTCTTCGCGATCGGAGCCATCCTTTCCGTAATGGGGCCTGGAACGGGCTCCGCGGTCCGGTACCACTTGATGTCCTGCTCGGCGGCGAAATACGGGCCGTGGAAAAGCTCCTGCAGGCAGAGGATCTGGACGCCCTTCTTTCCAGCTTCCTCGACCAGGCCGAGGTGCTTCTGAATCATGGTCTCCTTGATTTCCTGGAGGGAACCCTCGTGACGGGGGTTGGAGGCCTGGATGAGTCCGCAGCGGATGCTTCGGGGCATGATGTCATCTCCTTTTCGACGCATTATAGGGCGCGTCGGAAAGCTTCGTCAAATGGGAAAACTTCATCTGAAACATTTTTATTTACAACCGGCCTGTGAGGTCGTATAATCAGGCCGTCCAGCAGGGCAAATTCCTTATTCACTCCACGCAGCATGCGCAGCGTAGGGTGCCGCGGCCCAGCGACGGACAGGAATAATCATTTCGCGAAGCGCATTTGGTTCACAGCTTGTCCTCAGGGGGTGAGAACTTTTTCCACGAGGGACAAGCGATGAGATTCTTTTTTTCAAGGAGGCTCCGCCGTGAGCTACGCAGAGCGCTTCAAGGTAATGGAGAAGGGCCTCGATCTGGCCCAGGCCATGGCAGAGGCTGATCGCTGCCTCCTCTGCCATGATCCCCCCTGCTCGAAAGGGTGCCCCGCGGAAACCGACCCCGGAACGTTCATCAGGAAGCTCCGTTTGAGAAACATCACGGGCGCAATCCGCACCGTGAAGTCCAACAATCCCCTGGGCGGCGCCTGCGGCGTCCTGTGCCCGACGCCGACGTTGTGCGAGAAGGCATGCAGCGCAACGGGAATTTCCCGGCCTGTGGAGATCGGCAGGATCCAGCGCGCCCTCGTGGAGCATTCGTGGAAGATCAAGATGTCCGTGACGGATACATCCGCTTCTCGTCCCGAAAAAGTGGCCGTCGTGGGCTCGGGCCCCGCGGGCCTGTCCTGCGCGGCTGAGCTTGCCCGCCACGGGTTCAGCGTGACGGTCTTCGAGGAGCGGGGAGAGCCGGGCGGCGTCATCCGCTACGGCGTTCCCGCCTATCGGTTCGACACCGACTTCCTCAAACACGAGCTTGCCGACATCGAGTCCCTGGGTGTGAAGTTTGTCTGCGGGACGCGCATCGATGGCGCCCGGGGCGCGGAGAACCTCCTGTCCCAGGGCTTCCAGGCTGTCTTCCTGGCTCCCGGCCTCTGGGGTGCTGAACGGGTTCCCGGAGGGGAAAAGGTCAAGGGAGTCTACACCTCGGTGGAGTTTCTCGCTGAGCTGAGGGAAGGCCATGTGGCTGAGCTGGCCGGACTGATAGAAGGAAAGTCCGCGGCAGTGATCGGGGGCGGCAGTGTTGCCATGGACTGCATCCAGTCCGCGTTGAAGCTGGGGGCGAAGGATGCCTTCCTTGTCTATCGGCGTTCCTTCTCCCAGATGCCCGCGGAGGAGGATGAGCGGCTTTCAGCCCTTCGGCTGGGAGCCCATTTCCTGCCATTGAACCAGCCCGTGAAATACGTGACGGACGGCCAGGGAAGGCTTTCCGGGATCACTCTTATTCGCACCAGGCTGGGCCAGGAGGATTCCTCGGGCCGGCGCGCGCCCTCGGAAATCAACGGCTCCGAGTGGACGCTGGAAGCAAGCGTGGCCATCGAGGCAATCGGCAACAGGATTGACGGCGCCGACTGGTCGGGAGCTGTCAAGACGGACCGCAGGGGGCTCATCCTTGCGGACTCCCGGACAGGGAGGACGTCGGCCAGGGCCATCTTTGCAGGCGGGGACGTCGTGCGGGGACCCGGCCTTGTGGTCGAAGCGGTGCAGGACGGGAAGCTCGCGGCCCGCGCAATCCGCGAAGCTCTGAGCTGAGGGGGAAAGTCATGACAACAAAGAACAGGGTCGATCTTTCGGTGAGGTTCTGCGGCGTGACTTTCAAGAACCCGTTTCTGCTTTCCTCGTCACCCGTGTCGAACAGTGCCGAGATGGTGGAAAGGGCCTACGAGCACGGCTGGGGAGGAGTCTGCTACAAGACTCTGAACTCGGACCGAATTCCAATCATTCACCCTTCACCGCGCATGGCGCCCTATGACTACGAGGACAAGCATCTCGTGGGGCTGCAGAACGTGGAGCAGATCTCCGATCGGCCGCTCAAAGACAACCTGGCCGATTTCCTGTACCTGAAAAAGAAATACCCCGATCGTCCCATCATCGCGAGCATCATGGGGTTCTCCAACGACGAGTGGGCGTATCTCGCCAAGGCTGCGGAAGACCACGGTGTGGATATGCTGGAGCTGAACTTCTCCTGCCCGCACATGACCGTGGAGGGCTCGGGGCACAAGGTCGGGCAGGCGTTCCACCTGCTGGAGAAATTCACAGCTACAGTCAAGAAGGCGGTGAAGATCCCCGTGCTGGCAAAGATGACGCCGAACATCACCGACATGACGGAGCCGGCCATTTTCGCCAAGAAGGGCGGAGCGGACGGGATCTCTGCCGTCAATACGTTCCGCGCCATTTCCGGGATCGGGCTGGATGACCTGGTGGCGAAGCCCAACGTTTTCGGCGTGGGCGCCATGAGCGGGTACTCGGGATCGGCGATAAAGCCCATTGCCCTGCATTTCATTGCGGAGATGGCGCAGTGCCCTGAGCTGGACCTGCCTCTGTCCGCCATGGGCGGGGTGGAGACATGGATCGACGCGCTGGAATACCTCCTGGTCGGCGCAACAACCGTCCAGGTGACCACGGGCATCATCCACTACGGGTATCGGATCGTGGAGGATATGATCGAAGGAATCACCGACTACATGGCTTCGCGCGGGATCACCAGCATGGCCGACCTGATCGGAAAGAGCCTGCCGAGCCTGAAGACAACGGATCACTTCGACCTGAAACGCCAGGGAACAGCCCAGTACGACCTGGAGAAGTGCGTCGGCTGCGGGCAGTGTTAT
Organism: uncultured Spirochaetota bacterium; assembly: GCA_963753085.1. GTDB lineage: Bacteria > Spirochaetota > Spirochaetia > SZUA-6 > Fen-1364 > Fen-1364. The sequence goes on from CAVWBF010000019.1 coordinate 64,481, forward strand.
ATCGTCTGCCGCGATGCCGGCGGCCAGGCCCTTGAGTGGGAGGCTGAGAAGCGCAGGCCAAAGCTCGACGAGGACAAGTGCCTGAGCTGCATGATCTGCAGCTTCATCTGCCCGGTTCCCGAGCTCATCAGCTTCAAGGAGAAACCAAAGGGATGGGAGAGGCGGCATACTCCCGTCAAGGACGCGGCTTTCATGAAACAGGTGAAAGTCACGCCGTTCCAGACGGCGTGAGAGGAGGGTGCTGGCATGAGCGTGCTTCTGAAGAACGGGCTTGTCGTCACCTCGACGGGCTCCTCGAAGGCGGACGTCTACGTTGAAGGGGACAAAATCAAGTCCATCGGGTCCGGCCTTGCCGTGAAAGCGGACGAGACGGTGGATGCAACCGGGAAGTACATCCTCCCCGGCGCAATCGATCCGCATACCCACATCGAAATGCCTTTCATGGGCACAACCTCATCGGACGACTGGAAGACCGGTTCCATCGCCGCCGCCTGCGGAGGCACTACGACCATCATAGACTTCAGCCTCCAGGGGAAAGGCGAGATGCTTCTTGACGCGGTGGAGCGCCAGAAGGGAAAGGCCAGCGGCAAGTCCGTGGTGGATTTCAGCATCCACCCGGGGGTAACCGATGCGCGGCCCGAGGTCATCGATGAGGTAAAGAAAGCCATCCACGAGTACGGCACCCCGAGCTTCAAGATCTTCCTCTTCTATGACTTCCGCGTTGATGACTACACGATGATCCGGCTCCTGGAAGAGACGAAGAAGCACGGCGGCCTCGTGCAGGTGCACGCGGAGAGCTTCGACATGATCCGAAGGCTGAACGAGCAGTTCGAAGCGGCAAAGACCCTGGATCCTCTCCACCATGCATGGGCCCACGCGGTGCTTGCGGAGGAGGAGGCGATAGACCGGGCGGCCAAGGCCGTGGAGTTCACCGGCAGCCGCATCTACATCGTTCACCTTTCCTCTGCCCGCGGCCTGTGGAAGGTCCGGCAGGCCCGTGACAGGGGCGTGCGGGTGCACGCAGAGACCTGCCCGCAGTACCTGACGCTTACCGAGGACCGGTACAAGGAGCCGAACTGGAACGGCGCAAAATACGTCATGTCTCCACCCCTGCGCTGCCAGGAGAGCCTGGATGAGCTGTGGCTGGGGCTCCGGGACGGCGATATCCAGACCGTCGGCACCGACCACTGCCCGTTCAACTTCAAGGGCCAGAAAGACATGTCCGGCAAGGACGACTACAGGAAGATCCCCAACGGCGCGCCGGGCATCGAGACCATGCTGATGCTCATGCACACCGAGGGGGTCGTGAAGGGACGGATCACGCTGGAGCGGATGGTCGACGTCCTGTCCACGGGGACCGCCCGGATGTTCGGGCTTGCTGACAAGGGCGCTGTCTCCGCCGGCAAGGATGCCGACATCGTCGTGTTCGATCCGAAGAGAAAGTTCACCATCTCGCAGAAGAAGCTGCACCAGAACGTGGACTACACCCCCTGGGAGGGGCTGGAGGTGACGGGAACGCCCGACATCGTCTACTCCCGCGGGAAGCGCGTGGCAGAATGGGCCGGCGACCAGATGAAGTTCGTCGGTGAGGTCGGCCGCGGCAGGTTCGTGAAGAGACAGCCTCTGAGCGCTTTCTGAGTGCAGGGTGAGCGCGCCTCCCCGGTCGGGGAGGCGCCCTATTTTTCGCATTATCCAAAAACACGGAGGAATGCCCATGGAAACATCGAAAATGAGGGTCAACGGAGCCCGGCTTCGGGCAAGCCTGGAAGAAATGGCGAAGATCGGAGCAACGCCGGGCGGCGGAGTTCAGCGCCTCGCTCTCTCGGACGAGGACAAGCGGGCCCGGGACCTCTTCGTGAAATGGCTGAAGGAGATCGACTTCGCGGTTACCGTGGACGAGATGGGGAACATCTTCGGCCGCAGGTCCGGGAAAAGCGACAGCCTGGAGCCGGTCATGTGCGGGTCCCATGTCGATTCACAGCCCAAGGGAGGACGCTTTGACGGGATCCTCGGGGTCATGGGTGCGTTGGAAGCAATGCGCACCATCCACGAGAACAAGGTCCAGACTGAGCGCCCTCTTGTTATCGTGGACTGGACGAACGAGGAAGGATCGCGGTTCGCTCCGGCCATGGTGTCCTCCGGCGTGTGGTCGGGGGCCCTCGAGCGCGACTGGGCATACAGCCGCGCGGACATCAATGGAAAGAAGCAGGGCGACGAGCTGGTCCGCATCGGATACAAGGGATCTGCCCCTGCCAGAAAATGGCCCACGCACGCTTACTACGAATACCACATCGAGCAGGGTCCGATGCTGGAAAGGCTCGGGAAAACAATCGGCGCTCCCAAGGGCATCCTCTGTCTTCACTGGTACGACGTGTACATGCAGGGGGAGGCCAACCAGGTCGGGCCCACTCCTATGGAAGGGCGGCACGATGCGCTCTGCGCTGCGGCGGAGATGATCCTTGCGGTGAACACGCTGCCGGACCGCATGAAGGGGAACATGGTCGCAACGGTGGGTGAGATCCAGAACGGCCCGAACTCGCGAAACATCATTCCCGACAAGGTCCATTTCACCGTGGACATCCGCTCCTGGGATGACGATCACGCGATTCGGGCATGGGAATTGTTGAAGAAGGATTTCCAGGAGATCGCGGCAAAGCGCGGCACCCCTATGCGAATAGAGGAAACCTGGAGGTGTCCGCATGCCCCCTTCGATGAGAAGCTGGTGCGCAGGGTGCTGGACACGGCGAAGGAATTAGGATACTCCACCCACCATATGGTAAGCGGCGCGGGGCACGATGCAAGCTACATGAACCAGGTCTGCCCCACGGCCATGATCTTCGTTCCCAGCATCGGCGGCAGGAGCCACGTCGAGGTGGAGAACACGAAGTGGGAGGACTGCGAAGCTGGGGCCAACGTGCTCCTGCACTGCCTCCTGAAGACGGCAAACGAGCACTGAAAGAAGGAGATTCGATGAATACCGCGGAACTGCAGAAACTCGATCGGCAGCATGTCATCTACAGCTGGAAGGCGCAGGGCGGCTGGACGCCCACCGTGATCGACCACGCCGAAGGCGTCTACATGTACGACACTGATGGCCGGCGGATTATGGACGGCTGCGCCGGCCTCCTGAACATAAACCTGGGCCACGGGAATAAGCATGTCATTGACGCTATGAAGGCGCAGATGGACAAGCTGTGCTTTGTTTCCCCCGGATTCAGCACGGAGCCCAAGGCAAAGCTCGCCTCCATGGTGGCAGATGTCACCCCCGGAGACCTCGACTACGTGATGTTCACCAACGGCGGCGCCGAGGCCAACGAGAACGCCATCAAGTCGGCCCGCTGGTTCACCGGCAGAAACAAGATTTATGCCGCGTGGAAGAGCTACCACGGCGCGACCGCCGGGGCAATCACCCTGTCGGGAGATCCGCGCCGGTGGCCCGCTGAGCCGGGCATTCCGGGCGTTGTGCACTTCTTCGGCCCCTACCCGTACCGTTGCCCCTTCGGCTCCCGGAACGATCAGGAATGCGGCGAGCGGACGCTTTCCGTTCTCAAAGAGCAGCTCATGTATGACAACCCCAAGTCGGTAGCCGCCATCATCATAGAGCCGATCGTCGGGACGAACGGAATCATCGCCCCGCCGGTGAACTACATGAAGGGGCTGCGCCAGCTCTGCGATGAGAACGGAATCCTCCTCATCGTTGACGAAGTCATGTCTGCCTGGGGCAGGTCGGGGAAGTGGTTCGGGATTCAGCACTATGACATGGTTCCCGACATCATCACCACGGCAAAGGGAATCACCTCGGGCTACATTCAGCTCGGGGCCACAATCTGGAGCAAGAAAATCTGGGACTACTTCCAGGAGCGCAAATTCGTGAGCGGGCTGACCTACACGGGGCACGCCCTGGCCTGCGCCTGCGGCATCGCCAACATCGAGGTGTACAAGAATGAGAATCTGATCCAGAAGTCCGCGGAGAACGGCGAATACCTGGCAAAGAAGCTCAAGGACCTGGAAAAGAAGCACTGTTCCGTTGGTGATACCCGGGCCGTCGGTCTGTGGGCATGCATCGAGCTGGTCTCCGACAAGAAAAACAAGACTCCCCTTGCGGGCTTCAACGATTCCATCAGGAACGTCTCAGGACAGCTGGGAAAGATCTTCATGGAGAACGGCCTGTACCTGTACTGCAATTGGGACTACATCTTCATCTCGCCGCCTCTCATTGTCACCAGGCAGCAGATCGACGAAATGGTTGCCGTGATCGAGAAGGGTCTCGCATATACGGACACCCTGGCCAACGGCTGAGTCTTCGCTCGGGGCAATCACCGTTTTTCAAGTGCGCGGCACGCGGCGCGCCGTTTTTTCGCATGCCGCATCTTTGCCCTGCGGGGCCTGCGCGAAGCGACCGCTGCCAAACGTCCGAAATGTACACAGGCAATCGTACAAAACAGCATATTGGCGAGTGTTGTATCGGGGAAAGCCGCGCGCCTGGCGCTTGACTGTCTTTGTATCTTCTAGGCATGTCAATAAGACCAGTCAAAAGTCTCGTAACCGCGCAGCCGACAATCGAGGGCGCGGGGGTGCGGCTGCGCCGCGCTTTCGGCTTCGGCGAAACCGAGGAGCTGGATCCTTTTCTCCTCCTGGACGACTTTCGAAACGACCGCCCGCAGGACTACCTTGCAGGGTTCCCCTGGCATCCTCACCGCGGCATTGAGACCATCACATATGTCCTTTCCGGCACCGTGGATCACGGCGACAGCCTTGGAAACAGCGGGACCATAGCGCCGGGGGACGTTCAGTGGATGACCGCCGGCAGCGGGATCATCCACCAGGAGATGCCGAAAGGTGACCAGAAGGGCAGGATGCATGGCTTCCAGCTCTGGTCGAACCTGCCGTCTTCACTGAAGATGACCGCGCCAAGGTACCAGGAGGTTCACGCGGCCGACATCCCCGAGGTCACGGAGGATGACGGCACGAAAGTGCGCGTTGTCTGCGGAACCATCTGGGGTGCGACCGGCCCGGTTATCGGGGTAGCCTCCGAGCCTCACTACATCGATGTGTCTGTCCCGCCGAACAGGAGGAGGTCCATCCCGGTCGAGACCTCGCGTCATGCGTTCGCGTACGTCTTTGCAGGATCAGGCAGGTTCATGAACGCCTCGGACCTCCAGCCTGTAGCCACGGAGCTTGTCGGTGCCGTGCAGGGCGGGGTTGCGGCGGAGAACAGGTCTCTCGTGCTTTTCGACGCGGGAGACGAGGTCACAGTCCATGCAGGGGAGGAAGGGATCCGCTTCCTCCTGGTCTCGGGAAAACCTATTGGCGAGCCCGTGGCCTGGCGTGGGCCCATCGTGATGAACACGGAGGAAGAGCTGCGCAATGCATACGCTGAGCTTCGCGACGGCACTTTTCTGCAGAAGAAGTAGCTTCGTTATTTCCAGGACCAGAACGCGTTGTCTCCGTTGGTGAGGAACCGGGGCTTGAGGTTGCCGTCCGCGCGGGCGATGTAGAGCGCGGGGTCCCCGCTGGAGGAAAGGGCGGTGAACACGATGAACCGGCTGTCCGGGGACCAGATGGTTGCGGACCTCTGGTACTGGTCGAAGAAGGGAAGGATGCTGATCAGGCTCCTGGTCACGGGGAAGCGGGCAATCGTCCAGGTCCTGCCCGTTCCAGCGTCGCAGCCAAGGATTTTCAGCGGAAGCTGGTCGGGGTTGTTCTGGAACATGGGGTCCATGTCGGGATCGGAGTCAGGAGTAATGAAGGCGAGCGTGCGGCCATTCGGTGCCCAGAAGAACGCGAGCACAGGAGCTTCCGTGATCTTTCTCGATGCGGGCTTGCCCGCCAGGGAGACGATCCGGAGGAACCCCTGGGGAACCGGCTGCGCGCTCACGGCGGCAAGGTAGGCGATATGCTTACCGTCCCGCGCAAAGGCGAAGTATGCCGCGCCGCTGTCCGTGGCAACGGAGCGCTCCGAGGAGCCGTCCAGGCTGCGCACGCGCAGAGCGAACCCGCCGTCACTGCCCGTGACATAGGCAAGGTTCTTGCCGTCCGGCGACACATCCGGCGCCTGGAAGAAGTCGGCCTGCACCGGCACGTCCGTCCTGCGCGGTGCGGGGTCCAGGGTGATCAGGGACAGTCTTTCTCCCAGGAGACCGCCGCGCTGGGCGTTGGCATGCGCAGCGATGGAAGCGCTGTCGGAAAGCCAGTTCCAGTAATACGGCGCCCCGCGATCCAGGGCTGTGTATGCTTCCTCTTTCCCGGCGGGAGATACTCCGAGCTCCAGGTCGCTTTCACCCTTGACCTGGGAAAGGAGGCTGATCCGGCTGGAGTCGGGCGACCAGTAGAGATAGAACGGGGTCAGGTCACGGGAGGAGAAAAGCCGCATGCTGCGGCCGCCGGGACGGGCAGCGTACAACGAGGCTTCCTGGACCGCGTCAGCGGCAAGGGAAAACCGGGCGAAGGCTACCTGTCTTCCGTCTGGAGACCACGTCAAAGCTGTGTAGATGACGGCGGCCCCTGTGCCGGAGCCGGCATCGTTTGTCAGCGCCCTGTCTGCGCCACCGGCCTGGTCGATGACGTGGACGTTCCCGTCCGGGGCGACAAAGCAGATGAGCCCGGATCTTCTTTCCAGGAACCTCAGCAGCGGGCTTCCTCCCACCTGGGCGCCGCGGACCTGGCATGAGACGATGGCCCCGCAGGCCAGCGCAAGCGCACACAGGAGCAAGAAAGACTGACCCGCCCGTTGCCGCATCTGTGGCAAAGATATGGGTGTTCGAAACGGAAGAAAAGGGCGGCCTTCAGCCGACCATCAGCCGACTAG
>CAVWBF010000020.1:0-138685 GCA_963753085.1 uncultured Spirochaetota bacterium
ACGTATGTGAATCAACCACAATGCGAATGATATTCAACCACTGCACAGTTGTCAAGTAGAAAGCTGATCATCACATTGCTGAACGACGCATGCAGCAAGGACGGGACCCTACCCCTTCCCTTTCTCCCTTCCATCTCCCGGCCAGACCCGCCATCCGCGCTATGACTTCAACTCCGTGAGCAGCGCCCGGTTCGCCAGCGGGGTGGATCAATGTCTAGCAGGGCGATCAGAACCTCACGCACCTGCCCATCACGGTGGAGATGGGATCGCCGTCCCTGGACCACAACTTCATCGATGCAGTCCGTCGGCTGCGCAGAGCCGCGAACGAGCGTAGAAAACGGCATCATGCAAAGCCGGCCTATGGACGCGAGCCCCGGCCGAAGCGTCGCTAGTGATATGTTACAGAAATAGCTTTACAATAAGGGGATTTCGTGCTATCTCACCGGCTGGAGAACTTCAAGTTCTCGAAGGACCAGAAGTTCGTGGAGAAGCTGCGGGACGTGGTGGGGCTGTACCTGGACCCTCCGGACAAAGCGTTGGTGCTGTCGGTGGATGAGAAGAGCCAGATCCAGGCGTTGGACCGCACCGGCCGCTGCTGCCGCTGCGGCCGGGGATTCCGGCGCGACAGACGCACGACTACAAGCGGCATGGGACCACGACGTTGTTCGCGGCGTTGAGCATGCTGGACGGGAAAGTGATCGGGGAGTGTCTGCCGCGACACCGGGCAAAGGAGTTCATTCGTTTCTGGGTCGGACACCGGGAGGCCGCGGCGATCTGGACGCTGCACCTGATCGTGGACAACTCCAGCACCCACAAGAGCCCGGCGGTGAAGCGGTGGCTGGCGAAGCACAAGCGATTCCACCTGCACTTCATCCCCACAAGCAGTTCGTGGCTGAACATGGTGGAGAGGTGTTTCGGCGAGATCAGCGCAGACGGATTCGCCGTGGATCGTTCAAAAGCGTCCAGCAGTTGATCGCCGCGATCAAGGAGTACCTGGGAAAATAGAACCAGGCGCCCAAGAGATTCGTCTGGACCAAGGACGCCGACATGATCCTGGCCAAAATCGCCCGTTGTAAAGAAGCGTTAGGGACGGCACACTAGCACGAAAACTGAGCCAAACCTGTCCAAGAGTAAAAGTCCTTTATATCTCGGGGTACACAGCAAATGCCATTTCGCGTGACGGCATCCTTGAAGCAAATACGGACTACCTGCAGAAGCCCTTCGGTTCTACTGAGCTGCTCACGAAAGTGAGGGAGGCATTGGACAGACCATAAGGAAGGAGATGATAGGAAGCCGACCCGGAAACGGAGCCAATCTCGTGGTGGAGGGCAGCCGAAAGCTGTCGCTTCTCTTCCTCCCGAACCGACAAAAGCTCGCGAGAAAAGGCTTGGGCGCGATGTTCTGCCCGTTTCATCTTCGAGATGTCTATAATCAACGTGCATGTCTGCGATCCATCCACGGTCTTGAAAATGAACAAGAGAAAGAGCGCGGGAAAGCGCGTCCCGTCTGCCCGGACAAATGTCATCTTTTCCAGCGCCTCCTCCGTTCTTCCAAAAAGACGGCAGGCGGCGGGGCTGGCGACAAGCAAGCGCCCGTCGGATGTCCCGAAGAGCGTTGCGACCACGCCGCTCTCCCAAAGCTCGAAAAGCCTGATATTCTACAGCCCAATTGTACGCCCGAAATCGCAATCACTCAACGATGTCAGCGCCGTGGAACTCCCTTGCATGGTCAGGTTTTTCTGATAGAATCCAGTTAAAGTCGGGAGAGATGTTCACCAGGAAGCTTGACAGCAGAAGCTCCCGCAGGAGGGGAGGCGCTCTATGTTAGAGATACTAACTCGCTACTGGTGGGCTTTTATCGTACGAGGGATCCTTGCCATCGTGCTCGGTGTCGTGGCCTTCGTCTGGCCAGGGATCACGATCACTGCACTTATCATCGTCTTTGGCATCTACGCCTTTATCGACGGAGTTTTCCTCCTGGTCAAAGCCATCGCAGGCTGGAAAGCTCGTGATGATCGATGGCTGCTGTTGTTCGAGGGGCTCCTGGGGATTGGTATAGGGGTCATCACCTTCTTCGCGCCTGGGGTGACAGCGATCGTTCTTCTCTTTTACATCGCGGCATGGAGCCTCACAACTGGCATCCTGGAGATTGTCGGTGCTATCCGCCTTCGCAAGGAGATCAAGGGGGAGGTATGGTGGATTCTTTCCGGCATCGTCTCAATCCTGTTCGCCTTGCTCCTCATGATTTTCCCGGGCACGGGGATCCTGGGCCTAGTTTGGCTGTTGGGAGTCTACGCCATCGTGTTCGGCGTCCTCCTGATCGCGCTAGGAATCAGGATTCGCGCGCATCGTCCTGTGAAGTAGCGCGACGTTCGCATCGAGAAGCCGGGAGCGGCAGTTTGCTGCTCCCGGCCTCATGAAGGCGCTCCCGAAATTGTTGCAAAAGAGACCCCTCTGATAGCAGATTGTGCCTGTCATGCGGAGGAGCGGCCTTCTTATTCCTGTTTTCTTTCTCTTGACGCCGGCGATCCACGCTCAGTCTCTCGTTGGCACCTCGGAATCCAATCACCCCCTGCTGAGAATGGTGCATTTCACAATAACTTTTGGCTCCGACATGACGTATAAGATCGACTGCACTCTGGGTCACACGACGGGAACCTACACTGTCACTGAAAACATTATCCATTTTCGTCCCACGAAGAGCACCATCAGCGCCGGAAGTGCCGGCAGCATACAAGTTTATCCGTATGCCTTTACGAGCGAGAATACGTTTTACATGGATGAAAACGGAACCAGAGTGGACCTGTCCCGACTCAAGACATGATCCTCAGCGCGTCGTCTCACCAAGCCACGAAGCCTGATTGGATCTGATTATCAGGAGGGGTCGATCCGCGCTCACTCCCCTGACGCAAAAGACCGCCTTGAAAGGAATCGTGTCAAAGAACCGGTGATTACCTGTTCACCCTGTCGAGCAGATCTCGTACCGCTTGCACCACAGTATCTGGACAGTCCGTATGGATGGTAGTGTGTCCGGCGTTTTCGACCTCACGGTATTCCCCACGTGAAACCGATTCGGCAAGTGCCGTGTAGACGACACGCTTGCCGTCGTTCATCTTGCGCAGGTACGACTCTGAGATCATCAGCTCCATGGACGGATCGATACCTAAAGCAGTGAGAACAATCAAGGGCACGTCGGGCATGTTCCCGCCATTGCGGAGTTCATTTAAGAGTCCGCTTCTCTGCTCGTCCGTTCTTTCTGACAGTGGCCATTCCTGAAAGGTCTTCCTCAAGTTCCCGAGGTGATATTCGATGAGTGGTTCACGGATCGATTCAGGCCACTGGGCGAACATCCGTTGAAACAGGCCGCGAAAAACCCTTCTGTAATGCAGGGATAGGCGAAGAGTAGAGACGACTCCCCGAAGCTTTTCAGGCGTTGTTTGCTTCGGCATGTGGGCGTTGAAATTCTCGACAGTGGGCTCCAGTAGCAAAAGGCCAGCCACCTCGTCCGGAAATCGCTGTGCATACCGACGTGCGTAAGCCCCGCCTAGAGAGTGGCCAACGAGCAGATACGGAGCTGGCACTTCGGCGACGTGCAGAAGGCTTCGAAGCTCATCGGTGACCTCGGCGGCACTGCGAGGCAGTACGACCTGATCGCTCCAGCCCGTTCCCGCACGGTCGTAAAGCACGGACGTTGTCAACCGGGAGACCTGATTGTGGATGTTTAAGAAATCCAAGCCGATCATGCCACCTCCGGGTGCGAATACCACGGCAGGGCTCCCGGAGCCAGAGTGGTGGAGCAGCAAGCGCCGTCCCCCGACGTCATAAAGACGTCCGACCGGCGGTGTGCCAATGACGGACCTCTCGCCTCGGCGCGCGCTGACTTGACGATTCATTCGAAACCTCCTCATATTGACCAGCAGTCGGTCATTAGCATTACCATACATTATTGACCGCCGGTCGGTCAATAAAAAGGAAAGAAGAGATGGGTAGGATTGTCAAAAAACCTGAGATACGCAAGGCGGAGCTGGTCAGAACGGCTCGTGTCCTTTTTGAGACTCGTGGTTATGACAAGACCACCATGCAGGATGTGATGGACAACCTTGGGATCGCAAAGGGGACCATATACCACTACTTCAAATCCAAAGACGAGCTGCTTGTTGCCGTGATCGAGAGTATCGTCGATGAAGGAGTGGAACAAATGGAAAGAATGATCGACCAATCGAGTGGAAATGCTCTTGAGAAGATCCGTATGCTTGTCGCCGCTGGCAATAAAGTTGAGCGCAACAGAGAGATGATAGAACAGATGTATCGCCCTGGCAGTCTAGGAATGTATACCCGGATTATCATCGGAACTTTGTATAAGCAAGCACGCCTATTTGCGAGATTAGTCCAACAAGGATGCGCGGAAGGCACGTTCAAGACGGACGCCCCTTTGGAGACAACCGAATTTGTTCTCACGGCAATCCAATTCCTAATGGATAAGGCGTTTTACCCTTGGGAAGAGAAGGAGCTACTGAGAAGAGCAAAAGTCTTCCCCAGCTTGGTTGAGGCGCTGCTTGAAGCGCAGCCTGGTACTTTTCGCTTCCTGTTCCCACAGATTTCGGCTGCATGGATAGACAATCGCAACGCACGCGCGGTTGATCTGGAACAAGAGTCTTCAAAGAAACGAAACGATCCTTCGCACTAATAGAGTCTCTCGACAATCGCGGGATTGAGCCCGACGACCTGATGAAGCAATTCAAGGTTGTTTCCAGCCAGGAAATGGCCGGTTTTGTTGCGAGTTGCCCGAGAGTGCTTCTCTTCCAGAAGGAGATCCAGCGTGAAACCGATTCTCATGATTATCTCGAGCTCTCCTGACACGCCGGAAGCCCAGCAGGCACTGGAGTTGGCGCAAAGCTTGTTGGAGGCAGGAAACGAGTTGGGCATCTTCTACCTTCAGGATGGCGTGTACCACGCCGTGGATCCGCGCGGCTCTCGCGAGATTCTCTCAAACAGGAAGGTCGTCGATTATTGCTTGCGGGAGGATCTGGAAATGAGAGGGTTCACGACGGAGGACGTGGCTCATCCCGTCACGCTGTCGGACTATGACGGTCTTGTGGACCTCATGATGGAGAGATCCGGGCAGACCCTTGGAGCTTTCTAAGGGTCCTCGCGGAATCCTCAGCGCTGGAAAAGCTTCGACCTGGCCCAGGCCGTGGACGCGATCGGGTCCCCCGAGGCGATGACGGCGCGTAACTGGTCCATGGAGCCGTCGAGCATGGTCTCGAGCCCGCGCAGGAACTCGACGCTCGAGCGGATGGCGGCCTGTCCGTCCTCGCGGTACGGGTATTGGTCCATGGAGTACCAGCCGTCGTAGCCAACCTCCCGCAGCCAGAAGAGCAACTCGAGGAACTCCACGAAGTGCACCGAGCCCACGATCATGTCGTCGTCCCACGAACGGTAATTGTCATTGAAGTGCAAGTGGAAGAGCTTGCGGCCGTAGTCCGACAGGATGACGGCTGCCTCGGCAATGTTCTCGCCCCCGGCGAGTGAGTGGCCCGTGTCGATGGTGACCCCCACGTTGGGGAGGTCCGTCTCCCTCGCTACGAGGAGGGTGTCTGCGGCACGCGCCCACGTGGAGTGCGTGCGGGGCTCCTTCGACTTGTACTCGAGGGAGAAGCGGATGTCGGGATAGGCCTTCGCCGCCGTCTTCACCGCCTCGATGGTCCAGCGGCGCTCCGCGCGGTAGTCGGACTGGAAAACATAGTCGTAGCCATCCTGGCCTGGCCAGAGGTTGACGAGGGGGCATTTCAGCTTCCGGGCAAGCTCGGCGGCGGCCAAGGTCTCCTCGAGCGCCTGGGCGCGGATCGTGGGGTCCTTCGAGACGAAGGCGCCTCTGCCCCAGCGCTTCTGCGAGAAGTGGTCGGGGATGATCGAGACGCACTGGAGCCCGTGCTTGGCGAGGAGCCCGCCGATCTCGTCGACGTTCTCGCGCGTCACGTCCCAGGTGCCGACCAGCTCGACGCCCTTCACGCCTTCGATGGCCGCGGCCTGCCGGATCATCTCCGCCTTGGGGAGCTGTTCCTTGTAGCCCGAGGACAGGAACCTGTCGCAGGTGTTGCCCAGGTTGCCGAGGATGACGGAATACTTCATTGACGCTGCCTCCTGTTCACGCTGGATCGCCGATCCTCCTCACACTGCGCCGTTCTACGAGCTTGCCGCCGATGAGCACCTTCACCGAGGGCATGCTGGCGTCGCACCGAAGGCGCGTGACGAGGAGCTGGACGGCCATCCGGCCGATCTGGGCCTTCGAGACCTGCACTGTGGTGAGCGGCGGGTCGACGACCGCCGAGAGGGGGAGGTTATCGAAGCCGACTATGGACAGGTCATCGGGGACCCTGATCCTGGTGTCTGAGCAAGCCTTCAGGCAGCCGCTCGCAATGATGTCGTTGCCGCAGACGAGGGCCGTCGGGAGCCGCAGCCCCCCGCCGGCGAGGATGGCCTTCATGTCGTGGCAAGCACCGTGATAGGTCTGGTCCACGGAGAAGACGAAGGCCCGATCCACGTCGAGGCCGAGCCTGCCAAGCCCCGCGTAGAATCCCTCCTCGCGCAGGTGGATGTTTCGCGTCTCGACGGCCGCGCGGACGAAGCCGATCTTGCGGTGGCCCATGGCGTGGAGGTGGGACAGGATGAGGAAGACGGAGTCCTCGTTGTTCATGTCGACGAAGTCGAAGTCCAGGAACTCGTGGTAGGTGTCGAGGAAGACGAGGGGCTTGCGCAGCCGGTGGAAGCACTCGACCTCCTCGCGGCTCAGCTCGGTCCCGAGGACGACGAAGCCGTCCGAGGCCTTGCCAAGGGCGACGTCGAGAACCTGTTCCATCGGCGCCGGCGTGAAGGTGACGATCTCCAGAGCATAGCCCACCTGCTTCGCCTCGTGGCTGAGCCCCTCTATGTAGTCCGCGATGAAAACGTCATGATCGCGATTGACCGTGTGGCCATGTCGAGCGATGTGGAGGAGGCAGAGCGAGCCGGCCCTGGCGCCCTTCGGGGCCGCATACCCGAGATCCTTCGCCGTGCGCAGAATCCGCTCGCGCAGCTTTTCCCCGGCGCCCGGCTTGTTGTTGAGGACGAGCGACACCGTGGTCGGCGAGACGCCGACGGCCACGGCGATGTCCTTCACACGAACGCTCATCCCATTACCGACCTTTCTTTGCGTATAGCGCACAGAGTAGGGTCGAAAAGGCTATTTGTCAAGAAAAACTGAATGTTTAGTAAATGTCTCCGCGCTTCAAGACCTTTTTCTGCTTATGCATTACTAAATTCAGCTTGACAGGATGGATACCAATGATAGACTTCTCCCATCTTTGATTCAAAGGAGGAGGACAAAGATGAAACGAACACTGCTTATCGTCGTATCGCTCGCGCTCGTCTTCATGCTCGCCGTGCCGCTCTTTGCTCAGAACTATGATCCCATGAAGTTCAAGTCTTCCAAGCCGCAATCGGCCTGGAAGATCGCCCTTGTGCCCAAGGACGCCACGAACGCCTGGTTCGTCCGGATGGAGGTCGGCGTCAAGCAGTTCGCCAAGGACACCGGCATCAACACCTTCCAGAAGGGCCCCGCCAAGACCGACGCTGCCATGCAGGCCCAGGTCATCGAGGACCTCATCGCGCAGGGCGTGGACGCCATCTGCGTCGTGCCGGTCGATCCCTCGGCCCTTGAGCCCGTCCTCGGCGAGGCGCTGTCGAAGGGCATCGTGGTCATCGACCACGAGGGCGCTACCCAGCAGAACTGCCTCTACGACATCGAGGCCTTCTCCAATGAGGGCCTGGGCCAGACGATCATGCAGGAGCTGGCCAAGATGATGGGGAGCAAGGGTGTCTACACGACGATGGTCGGCAACGTCACCAACGCCTCCCACAACGAGTGGGCCGACGCCGGCGTCGCCTACCAGAAGGCGCACTACCCCAACATGACCCTCCTCGCCGCCGAGCCCAGGGTCGAGATCATGGACAACCTCGACACCGCCTATCAGCGGGCCAAGGAGCTGTTCAAGAAGTATCCCAACCTCAAGGGCATCCTCGGTACCTCGTCGCTCTCGGTACCGGGCACAGCACGTGCCATCGAAGAGCTCGGCCTGAAGGGCAAGGCTTTCGTGACCGCCGTAGGCCTGCCCAACGAGTGTGCGCCCTTTATCAAGGACGGGACCGTCGACGGCGTTCTCCTTTGGGATCCGAGGGACGCCGGTTACGCGCAGCTCGCCATGGCTGTCGCCGTCCTCAAGGGAGAGAAGGTCGCCAACGGCCTCAACCTGAAGGCTCCGGGCTGGACCAAAATGAAGTTCGCCCCCGGCTCCACCAAGATTCTCCAGGGCCAGGGGTGGATCACGATCAACAAGAAGAACGTTGACACATTCGGGTTCTAAGTCTCCTGTCGTCACATCAGTGCGCGGGCGGGGCGTGATGCTCCCGCCCGCGCTTTTTCTAAGGAATGCCACGCAGAGCGTGGCCGCGAATGCCACGCAAACTCCGCGGGGTACCGCGGAAGGCGTGGCCGCCATGTCCGGCAGTCGGGGAGGCTCCAGATGTCGGATCCGGTCCTGAAGGTCCAGGGGATCGTCAAGTCATTCGGAGGGGTGCAGGCGCTCAAGGGGGTGAGCCTGGAGATCGGAGCGGCGGAGATCCATTGCCTCGCCGGCGAGAACGGCTCGGGCAAGTCCACCCTCATCAAGGTGATCTCCGGCGTCCACGAGCCCGATGCGGGCAGCATCGAGATCGGCGGACGTTCCTTCTCCCGGCTCAGCCCGATGGACGCCATCGGCCTCGGCGTCCAGGTCATCTACCAGGACTTCTCCGTCTTCCCCAACCTGACCGTGATGGAGAACCTCGCCTTGAACATGGAGCTCATGGACAGCCGCAAGCTGATGAACTACCGCAGGGCACGGTCCATCGCCGCCCACGCCGTCTCCCTCATCGGCTTCGCCATCGACCTCGACGAGCGCGTGGAGAACCTCTCGGTCGCGGACCGCCAGCTCATTGCGATCTGCCGCGCCCTTCTGCAGAACTCGAAGCTCATCATCATGGACGAGCCCACCTCCGCCCTGACCAAGAAGGAGGTGAAAGCCCTCTTCGCCGTGATCAAGAGCCTCCAGTCCCGGGGGATCTCGATCCTCTTCGTCTCCCACAAGCTCGACGAGGTCTTCGAGATATCCGAGCGCTACACGATCCTCAGGAGCGGGGAGAACGCCGCCTCCGGCAGCACGCGGGACCTCGATCGGAAGACCTTCGCCTTCCACATGACCGGCCGGGAGTTCACGGAAGAGTCGTATCGTCTCGCGGGCCCGGTCGGGAAGCCCGTGCTGTCCGTGAAGGGCCTCACGCTGCGTGGCTGCTACTCCGACGTTTCCTTCGACCTCGCGGCGGGCGAGATCCTCGGCATCACCGGCCTCCTTGGCTCGGGGCGCACGGAGCTCGTCGAGACCCTTTTCGGCATCTCGAAGCCCGACAGGGGCACGATCGAGATCGGGGGCCGGCGGGCGCGCATCAGAAGCGTCAAGGCCGCGATCCGCCGGGGCATCGGCTACGTGCCCTCCGACCGCCTCACCGAAGGTCTCTTTCAGCCCCAGACCATCGAGCGCAACATCGTGGTCGCGGTGCTCGCGCGGCTCTCCTCCCGGCTGGGCTTCCTCAGGAGAAAGGCCGTCGCGGAGACCACGGCGCGCTGGATCTCCGAGCTTGCCATTGCGACCCGGGATCCCTCCCTGCCGGTGCGGACGCTCTCAGGCGGGAACCAGCAGAAGGTCGTCCTGGCCCGCTGGCTGGCCAACGACCTCAAGGTGCTTATCCTGAACGGGCCAACAATGGGCGTCGACATCGGCTCGAAGTACGATATCCACGCCCTGATGCGCAAGCTCGCCGCCTCGGGGCTGGCCATCATCGTCGTCTCGGACGATCTGCCGGAGGTGCTCGCCTGCACGAGCCGGATTCTCGTGATGCGCGACGGCGCCTTCGTCCAGGAACTGGACCCGGCCTCGACGACGGAATCGAGGCTCGGCGAGCTGTCCACCGGCATCGCGTAGGAAGGGAGGTCTCGAAGGTGATCAATCCGCGCCGACTGCTGGGAAGGTCGGAACCCTGGGTCCTGGCGGCCTTCATCGTCCTTGCCCTCCTGATCCAGGCCAGGTCGGGACAGTTCTTCACCGGGAACAACCTCGTGGACCTGGTACGGGCCATGATCATACCCGGCCTGCTCTCCGTCGGATGCATGATGGTCATCGTGTCGGGAGGCATCGACGTCTCCTTCACGGCCGTCGCCGCCCTCGCCATGTACGTGACCGACCGCATCCTCCTCTCGTCGCAGTACGCGGGAAACGTCCTTCTCCCCTACGCCATGGCGGCCGGCCTCGGTCTGCTCATGGGGGCGCTCAACGGGTTCCTGATCGCCTTCCTTCGCCTGCCGACGCTCGTGGTGACCCTCGGCACGGCGAGTCTCTACACGGGGCTCATGTTCGGCGCCTTCTCGGCGAGCGCGTCCGACGTGCCCCCGTCGATCGTGGCTCATGGCAAGGAGACGCTCTTCACCGCCGTGAACACGCAGCTCGGCCTCTCCTCCAACATGCCATCTCAGGTCCTCATCCTGGTCGGCGTCTTCGTCCTCGGGTTCCTCCTCCTGCGCTACACGATGATCGGCCGCGGCATCTACGCCATCGGCGGCGACGAGGCGGCAGCGGAGCGGGCGGGCTTCAACGTGCGCGCCACTCAAGATGTTCCTCTACTGCCTGGTCGGCGTCCTGGCAGGGATCACGGGCATCTCGCGGATCTCGATGATGGCCTACGCCGATCCCTCGACCTTCCTCGGGATGGAGCTTACGGTCATCGCGGCGGTCGTGCTCGGCGGGACCCGGGTCACCGGCGGGGTCGGCACGCTCACCGGCACCGCGCTCGGCATCGCGCTGATGATCGTACTTGCGAACAGCCTCATCCTGATGGGCATACCGACCTACTGGGCGCGCTTCTTCACCGGCGCGGTCATCATCATCGGCACGGGGGTCACCGCCCGCCAGATCGGCACGAAGAGACGGCGCGAGCGCGCCGCCGCCGCAACCTCGGAGGCGCCATGAAGAGCACCGACGCGGCGGTCCCCGCCCTCAAGGCCCGCGGGAGCCGCGACCAGAACCTCGTGCGCCTGTTCGTCATGCTCCTCGTCGTCTTCGCGCTGATGACGGCCCTGCGGCCGGCGGAGTTCCCCACCCTCGCCAATTTCGGCTCGATGATGCGCCAGTTCCCCGAGTACGGCATCATGGCCATCGGCATCAGCCTGACGATGATCACCGGGGGCATCGATCTCGGGGTTGTCGGCACGGCCAATCTCTCGGCCATCCTCGCGGCGAAGTTCCTCATCGGCTACGTGCCCCCGGGCGCGCCGCCCCAGGTGGTCCTGCCCTACATCATCATCGCCGTCCTCATCGCGCTGGCCACAGGGCTGGCCTGCGGCTACGTCGCGGGGATCCTGATCTCCCGGTTCAACATCCCCGCAATACTGGCCACCCTGGGGACCCAGCAGCTGTACACCGGCATCGCGGTCGGCATCACGAGCGGCCGGCCCCAGAGCCGGCTGCCCCTCCTGTACTCGAAGATCGGCAACACGGAGCTCTTCGACCTCTTTCCCCTCTCCTTCATCCTCTTCGTCGTGATCGCCCTCGGCGTCGGCCTCATGCTCTCCCGCGCCCGCTTCGGCACCTCCATGTACCTCTACGGGACCAATCCCAAGGCCGCCCGGTACGCGGGGCTCAACACCGGCTCGATCCTGCGGCGCACCTACCTGTTCTCGGGGCTGCTTTCCTCCGTCGCTGGCCTCATCATGATGGCGCGCGCCAACTCGGCCAAGGCGGAGTACGGCGCCCCCTACACGCTGCAGTGCGTGCTCATCGCCGTGCTCGGGGGCATCGATCCCAACGGCGGCTTCGGCAAGATCGCAGGCGTCACCCTCGCCATCCTGATCCTCCAGTTCCTCTCCTCGGGCCTCAACATGTTCAACCAGGTATCCAATTTCTACCGGGACGTGATCTGGGGCGGTGTGCTGATCATCGTGCTCGTGGTCAACCGCCTGATCTCCACGCGCGCTGAGCGCAGGGCGTTGAGGAAACGCGCAATCGCCTGAAGTCGCGAATGCCGGGAGTGCCAGCCAGGTTGACGCCGCCATGAATAGGCTCGATAATGCCACCGTCCCTGGAGCGCCTTGCTTCCCCGGAGGACCATGATGAGTAACGCACCCCATCCCCTTTCCTGCTCAACGATCCTGGTTGGCAAGAAGGCAACCGTGGACGGCTCTGTCATCGCCGCCAGCTCCTGTGATGGTGACATCATGGGGGTGATCGATGTCATGCCCGCGCGCGAATACCTCGCGGGAACAAAGCAGCCGATGTACGTGAACTATCCGCGCCCGCAGACCTACCAGGAGTTCGTCGACCAGGCAAAGGGCGGCTATGATCTCGTGGGGTCTCTCTCGGTGGAGCGAACCTATCGCAGCTTCATCTACTCCGGGTACCTGACCTCCATCGTCACCGGCGGATTGAACGAGTTCGGTGTGTCGATGGGAATCGAGTTCATGCCCATGAGACCTGAGCTGGCCAACACCCGGGGAGTGACCAGCTCGTGCAACAACCACTGGACGACATCCCTGATCGCAAACGGCCTGATGCGTGCCCAGAGCGCGCGTGAGGCCATCCGCGTCATCGGCGCCGTGGTGGAAGAGCATGGTTTTCGGTACTACTACTCTCCGAGCGCCGGGACCATGATCCCCATCGCGGACAAGAACGAGGCCTGGATGATGGAGATCTTCGGCCCGGGTGCCGGCTGGGCTCCCGGTTGCGGAAAGCCGGGAGCGGTGTGGTGCGCGCAGAGGATCCCCGACGATGAGGTGGGATTCAATACGAACCGCAGCCGCATCGGCCGAGTGGACCTGTCGAACAGCGACTTCTTCATGGCTTCCTCGAATATCTACTCCCTGGCTCAGGAGCTCGGGTTGTGGAAAAAGGGGCAGCCATTCGTCTGGCACGATGTCTACGGCGTCCCCTTTGACAGGTGGAGCTGCCTGCGGGAGTGGGCTTTCGCGAACCGTCTGGCTCCCTCCCTCAACCTGAAAGCTACCGGCAAGGGGGAGATGGACCGCTATCCATTCTCGGTGAAACCGGAGAAGAAGCTGGGCGTTCCCGATGTCATGGAGATCATGCGCGACTACTACCAGGGCACGGAGTTCGACGTGACGATGCATCCTGCCTTCAACCCCGGCGGAAAAAGAAGCCCCCTGGCGCGCCCATGGGGATCGGGGGAGCTTTTCGATCTGCTGGGGATCAAGGTGGAGCGCTGCATCGGCACGGAGAGCAGCGACTACGTGTTCATCAACCAGATGCGCGGATGGCTTCCCGATCCCCTGGTCGGCTGCTCGTGGTTCACCTATGGCCCGGCCTACACCGGATGCTTTACCCCTCTCTACTCGGGAGTCACGGACCTGCCCGGTTCATGGAATCGTCCCGCCGATTTCTCACGGATCGACAGGAGCCAGGCACAGTGGAACTTCCGCCTGGTTCACAACCTTGTGAATATCAGGTACCAGGATGCCATCAAGGACGTCGAACAAGTGGCCAAGCCTGCCGAATGCGCGTTCCTCGCGGCCCAGGCAGGGCTGGAAGAGGAATCGCTTCGCATCTTCAAGGCCGAAGGCCCTGACGGCGTCGAAAAGTTCCTCAACGAGTATGCCACCCAGTGCCTGAAGCAGGTCGGGTATGCATACGGAGAGCTTGTCGATTACCTGATGCTGAAATACCTGTGCATGTATCCCGAGGCAGCGCCGCATCGATTGCCCAGGATAGCGCCTCCCGTCATCCCCTCAGTCCGGGGCGCGTAGGCGTAGGAGTTGTTCCCGATGCGCAGAGCCGGGCGGGCGCCGGCTCTGCGCTTGCAACCTCAGGGAGTTGTAGATCCCATCGGAATGGAGTCGTCGAATGTCTCGTGGCCCTTGCGGAAGTAGACCATCATGTTGAGATCCGTGACCAGTCCCTCGGGCGTATTGTAGACCTTTCTCTTTCCGACGTTCGGGACGTCCACCACGGAGTAGGACTTGTCCGGGTCATCCTGCATGTAGAGAGTGTCGATGACCTGGAGGGACTTGTACCGGGGATCTGTTGCAATCAGGCTTGTCGATGGCTTTTTTGACCTCGTTGAAGGTAGTGATGTTCGGCGAAGGGGCCAGCCATATCACCTTTCCGCCGTCGGGATTTGGTGGTCGCGCTGCTCCTCTCCCGAATTTTCAAAAAATTTGACAAAGACATACCTGTCTGATAAGGTGAGGTTTATCCGTGTAGACAACACGCGTAGAATAAGAGATTTCATCAATCCTTAGGTTTACTTAGACCTTAGGGAAGTCGGATTAATGGATCGCCCAAAAAGAAACGATGTTGCAAAAGTTGCGGAAGTCTCCGCCGCAATTGTTTCCTACGTCATTAACAACGGGCCGCAACCGGTGGCGAAGGAAACGCGTGCCCGAGTACAGGCGGCAAGACCCAAACGGTTGGCTACCTGGCCCCCAGCTTGGTCTCGGCCTTCATGAGCTACCTGGTGGATGCCGTCGAAGAGAATCCGGCGCGCCGCGGGTATGGCTTGCTTTTCGCCAGTAGCCACGCGGACTCGGCTCACGAGATCCAAATGCTGAATATACTGGCCAACCAAGGGAGAGCGACATGAACTCACGTCAGCGTGTCATCAAAGCTCTGAACCATGAGGAACCGGATATGGTCCCTATTGACATGGGTTCGACAGAGAATACGACACTTACCCGGATTGCCTACATCAATCTGCGAAAACATCTGGGAATGCCAGAAGATCCGAAGCCCTTTGTCGTCAACCGCATGATGGATGCCGTCTACCCGGCGGACGACATGCTGCGTCATTACCTGGTCGATTTCAAGCCCGTGAGGCCTTCTTCGACCTATCGGGCGGGGATCCGTGAAATGCCGGATGACAGCTTCTACGATGAGATGGATATCCGTTGGAAGAAGGCCGGACACTACTACGATATGGTTGAGAATCCCTTGCGCCAGCTTTCCCTCCAGGAGTCGCTGAGAGCCAAGATGCCCGACCCGAATGCTGCTGGCAGGTCGGAAGGGTTGCGCGAGCAGGCTAGGTGGCTCTCCGAAGGCACCGATTACGCGATTGTTGTCGGGCACATCATGTGGGGACCATTTGAATTGGGTTGCGCGCTGCGAGGGTATGACCAGTTCCTCATGGATCTTTCCCTGGATACTAAATACGCCGAGGCCGTACTTAGACAGAAATCTGGAGTTGGCGATTGGGTTCTGGGATGCTTACCTGAACGAAGTTGGGGATTATGTGCAGGTGTGCGCACAGGGCGATGATCTCGGCATGCAGACCAGTTCGATTATCTCTCCCGACATGTACCGTCGGTTCATCAAACCTCGCCACAAGAAGTTGTTTGGCTTTATCAGATCCAAAACGAAGGCCAAAATTTTCCTCCATAGCTGCGGCTCGGTGTATGATTTGATCCCGGACCTGATTGAAGTCGGCGTGGAAATCCTGAGCCCGGTCCAGTTTACCGCGGCGAAGATGGATCTGGCCTCGTTGAAAAGGGATTTCGGTAGGGACCTCACTTTCTGGGGCGGTGGCACGGATACTCAGCATTTCCTGCCGCGGGCCAGTGTTGGGGAGATCAGGGATCAGGTCAAAATGATCTTCGATATTATGGCGCCAGGGGGCGGGTTCGTCTTTGTCCCGGTCCATAACATCCAAGCTGACATCCCCCCTGAGCGGGTGGATGCTATTTACCAGACCGCGCTGGAAACACGGAAATACGGTTAAGAGGATGGTGTTATCCAACCGCGGGGGGCAGTTCCGCCTTCGCCACGTCTTGCGATACGGCAGTTTCATTATTTTTGGAGCGCTGATCCTTTTTTTCGGCCTGAGCAGCAAGAGCTTTTTTTCATCGTCAAATGCTTTGCTCATCTTGCAGCAGGCTGCCCCCCTCGGCATCGTGGCAATCGGGATGACCTTTGTGCTGGTGGTCGCCGGAATCGACATCTCCATTGGTCAGGGCATGTTTCTGGTCGCAGTGTTGGTCGGCACCGCCATTGAGATCATGAAGGGTGCGGGTGCGCTGGGGTCATTTGGCAGTTTTTTAATCGTTTATGTCGCTGCGGTCTTCATTGGTGCACTGATTGGCTCGCTTAACGGACTGTTCATTGCCCGTTTCAGCGTCACTCCCTTTCTTGTCACGCTGGCCACAATGGGCATCATGCGCGGGCTTGCCTTGATGGTTGAAAAATCCCGTCCCCTGTATGTTTCTGAGCTCGGCCTCGTTTCCAACGGCGAACTGTACGGGATTCCGTACGTTGTAGTCATCTTCCTGGCTCTCGTGCTCCTTGGCGACCACGTGCTGCGCCGTACCCCCTATGGCCGGGAGTTGATGGCGATCGGGAATGATCCGCTAAGCGCCCAGCGCGTAGGCATAAATGTCACGCGAAACGTGTTCGTCGCCTACCTGATTTGCGGCACGATGACTGGAATTGGCTCTGTTCTCGAGGCAGGACAGATCCAGTCGATTGCCATGAACTTTGCCAGTGGGCATGAGTTCGTGGTTATTTCAGCCGTGGTGCTCGGGGGCACAAGTCTTTTTGGTGGCAAGGGCAGCGTATTCCCAGGAGCGATTATCGGCATTTGCCTGGTTACGACTGTTTTCAACGGAATGACGATGATGAACGCCTCGCCTTATGCATACACGATCGTGAGGGGGGCGATTATCTTTCTGGCTGTAATGGCAGACAGCGTCAATTACAAGGGGGATCTGCGATAGCCGACCGGGGCGGCTGACCTCGCCCGAACCCCTGAAATCAGAGGCAGAAATAAAATTCTAAGAAAATTTGACAAAGACGTCCGTGTCTGATAGGGTAGGTTTATCCGTGTAGACAACACGCGTAGAATAGAGATTTTTTCAATCCTTAGGTTTACTGCGCCGTAGGGGAAGTCGGATTAATGGATCGCCCAAAAAGAAGCGATGTTGCAAAGCTTGCGGGAGTCTCCACCGCAACTGTCTCCTACGTCATTAACAACGGGCCGCGGCCAGTGGCGAAGGAAACCCGTGCCCGGGTACAGGCCGCCATCATGGAGCTTAAATACCACCCTCACGCCATTGCTCGAAGCCTGAGTAAAGGTAAGACCCAAACGGTTGGCTTCCTGGCCCCCAGCCTGGTCTCGGCCTTCATGAGCTACCTGGTGGATGCCGTCGAAGAGAGCCTGGCGCGTCGCGGCTATGGCCTGCTTGTCGCGAGCAGCCACGAGGACTCGGCTCACGAGACCCAGATGCTGAATACACTGGCCAGCCAATCCATCGATGGGCTACTCCTTGTACCCACCTCTTCAGGCAACGGTGGCAAGGTAATAGAACTTATTGCCCGAGGGTTGCCGGTAGTGTTCGTCGATAGGTATATCGACGGGGTTGCCGCGGATGTGGTTGCGACCGACAACGTTGAAGCGGCGCGTCATGCCACCGAGTACCTTGTTCGAAAAGGCTGCAAGCGCTGCATCTGCGTCTCTTTCAGTGATGAAGCTTCGTCAGCCTGCGATCGGGTGAAAGGTTTCCGGAAGGCTCTTGCTGAGAATGGTTTGTCTGTCGACGAGCATCCTGTCCTGGTCGTCAAATATGCGGCAGGAGATACAGTAAGCGCGCACCTCGCTGACTATCTCTCGAAGTCTGGTGTACCTGATGGCATCCTGTGCACCACGGACTGGTTCTTTATTGAAACGGTCAAGTTCCTTGTTCACGCGGTTTCAAGGTTCCTGGACAGATCGCGGTGACCGGGAGCTTTTTCTTTTCTCCGTGGAACGAGATTCTGGAGCCGCCCCTGCCGATAGTTGCGAGGACTACGACTTGATTGCCAACCGCGCGGTACATTACTTGATCGAGCGAATGGAGGGCGCTTCTCCGGAGCCGAGGTTGGATCTGATCCCCGCGAACTACTTGCATGAGGAGTAAGAAATGATTGATCGACGCAATATTCTGCAAAGAGATACCACGGAAGGAGGTGCCAGGGGAGGGTGTTGTGTTCCTGGTTTAGCGTGAATTACGTCCCCGGATTCAGTTTTTGTTTTTGACTCTTTCGAAACGACGCGACGAAAACGGAGGTGAGATCGTGAAAAGAATCAGTTTCATTCTAGTGATGCTTGCGCTGGTGGGAGCTTTGATCTGCTGGGCGCCGAGTGCGGCAAGGCTGCGGGCAAGCAGATGAAGATAGGTGTGTCGATGGATTCCCTGGAGGCGGCGTTCTGGGTAGCCAAAGAGAAGGCAATGAAGGCGGAGGCTGCGAAGATGGGAGTGGATTACGTCCTGGTGATCGCAGAGGGCGACGCGAACAAGCAGAACCAGCAGGTCGAGAACCTGATCGCGCAGGGAGCAAAAGCCATGGTCATAGCGCCGAAAGACGGTGCGGCTATCGAAGCAGCCGTCGGTAAATGTAAAGACGCTGGCATCCAGTTGTGATGAACAATCGCCCTGTGCAGGGAGACGTCATGCCCGATCTGCAGATTCTCTCAGACAACTACGTGATGGCGAAGCAGGCGCCAGTGGTTCGTAGACAAGGCCAAGGCTCAGAAAGAGACCTACAACGCGCTCCTCTTGATCGGCAGCCTCGCTGACGAGAATGCGATTGAACGCAAAAAGGGGCACGACGAGATCATTGACGCGAACAAGAACGTGATCAAGGTGGTTGCGGAGGTGCTCTCGGAGTGGAAGCATGAAGTGGCGCTTGCAGGGATGCAGAATGCTTTCCAGGCTCATCCTGAGATAAACCTGATCATCACTCCGTCGGACTTCCTCTTTCCCCCGATCAAGAGCGTGCTGACTCAGTTGGGGCGTTGGAAGAAAATAGGTGAGAAGGGACATGTGGCCATTGTGTCCTTCGACGGCGACGAAAATGGGATGCAGTACATGAAAGATGGCTACGACTGGGTAGACGCCGCTCAGGCCGCGGACAAGACGGTGTGCTCTGCATCGACTGGGCGGTCAAAATGGCGCAGGGTCAGCAACCACCGATGGCTATCATGAAAGATCCTGGTGTTATCGTCAACACAGACAACTTGAAGAAGGTCGGCTCTACCATCTGGGGATGGGCGGGGGTAAAGTAAGTTCTGCTCTAGAATGGATACGGGTGACGTAAGAGCTTGCAATCGGAGGGAGTACAGGCGGAGTGCGTCTGTGCTCCTTCCTTCTCAATCAGGCGAGGCGTGATGGAAACGAGAATGGCCAAAACTGCTGTTTGCAGGGATCAAGAGTTTTGTGCTGAGCAATTCCATTCTCCTGCTGCTGCTTCTGATGTTTGCGGCATCGGCGCTCTTCGTGCCGAACTTTCTCAGCCCTTCAACATGAAGAATCTTCTCCTGCAGTCTGTCGACATCATGATCATTTCCGTGGGTGTCACATTCGTGCTCCTCAACGGCGGGATCGATTTCTCCTGCGTCGCGGTACTGGCTCTTGGCAGCGTTCTCGGAGCTTACATCATGGCGAAGTCTCCGCTCGCTCATACCCCTACGCGATTCCAGTAGGTATCTTGGCGATGATATCGATCGGTCTGCTCGTCGGCGCAGTGAACGGGTTCTCTGTGGTCATACTCAAGATGCTCTCTTCATTGCGACGCTCGCTACGATGATGGTAGGGAGTGGAGTCGCGGTCTGGTTTACAAGCATCGTTTCGGACAAGGCCTCGATCATCGGTCTACCTCAGAAATTCTTCATTCTCGGCGGAACACGAGGGCACACATTTCTGCCTATTTATATCGCGCTTGTGCTCATCCTGCTTGCACACTGGCTTCTTTCCACAACTGTATTCGGCGCAGGGTATTTGCCATTGGGACGAATCCGAAAGCGGCATTCATTTCCGGTATGCTGGTGAAGCGCACGGTGTTCCTGCTGCTCCTCGTAAGCGGCGTGTGCGCTGGGATACAAAGCGTGATCGCCACGGCACGAAACCAGGCGGGCATCCCTTCTCTCGGCGATCGTGTGTTCATTGACATCGTCGCTGCCATCATTATCGGCGGGACGAGTGTTTTTGGCGGCTCCGGGGGAGTTATCAAGACAGTCTACGGGGTGTTGTTCATTTCCCTGCTGAACAATGATGTCAACATGCTGGGGATAGAGTGGTACGTGATAAGCCTGATCAAAGGTTTGCTGTGCTGATCGCAGCATTCATTGACGTGTTCTCCAAACGTATCGATCTCATCAGGCGCTGACGCGACGCGCGCGGAGAGGAGCTTGGAACCGATGCCCGCAGAAAAGATTCTGGCATTGCGAAAAATCACGAAAAGCTTTTTCGGCGCCGAAGTGCTGCATGGAATCGATCTCGAAGTCTTCCGTGGCGAAGTGTTAGGCCTTGTGGGGGAGAACGGCGCGGGGAAGTCGACACTGATGAATATACTGGGAGGCGTTTGGACGCGCGACGGCGGCAGTATGGAGTTCAATGGCCACCCGTTCGAGCCGGCGAATCCAAAGGATGCGCAGCGAGCGGGGATAGCCTTCATCCACCAGGAGCTGAGCCTTTTCTCCAACCTGACGGTCGCGGAGAACATCTTCATCGACGAGCTGCCCACCGGCCCTCTGTGGTCAGTGCAATACTCAGCGATGCGATCGAAGGCTCAGGAGTACATCGACACCTTCGGAGTCCAAACGACGCCGGGGACGAAGATCGCGTCGGTGCCGATGGGGGTTCGCCAGACGGTGGAGGTAACGAAAGCGCTCATTAAAAAAGCGCAGGTTATCATTTTCGACGAACCGACGACCTCGTTGTCTCAAAAAGAGAAGGAAAATCTCTTCAAGATCATCGACCACCTCCATCACGAGCAGGGAATTACGGTCATCTATATATCCCATATCCTGGAGGACGTTTTTTCCCTCTGCGAGAGGATCGCCGTGCTTCGCGACGGGACTCTTGTGGGCGTTGAAGAAACGGCGAAGCTTACGAAGCCTCAAGTGATAAAAATGATGGTCGGCCGTGATCTCGAGCAGATTTATCCGCAGGTAGAAAAAAAGATAGGCGAGGTGATTTACCAGGCCCGTGGCATCACCCAGGGCAAGGCGGTGCAGGGTGTGTCGCTTGAACTTCGCGCGGGGGAGGTGGCAGGCTTGTTCGGGCTCATGGGAGCCGGCAGAACAGAGCTCGTTCGGTGCCTGTTCGGCGTTGACAAGATGGACGCCGGGGAGGTCATCTTTCGCGGCCGGAAAATGAAGTCGATCAATCCAGACACCTGCATTCGAAGCGGGATGGCGTTTGTCACGGAGGACCGCAGGCAGGAAGGCTTGCTCATGCCGAAGCCGGTCAAAGACAACCTTGTGGCGGTGATCCTCGACCGGTTGACGCAGCTGCTCGGGATGGTGAGCCGGAGCAGGGAATCTCAGGAGTCGGAGAAGGCGATACGGGAACTGAATATACGGGTGTACGACATGAACCGCCAGGAGGTGAAGAGCCTTTCCGGAGGCAATCAACAGAAGGTGGTGATCGGAAAGTGGATCATGAGAAAGCCTTCCATGTTCATTCTCGACGAACCGACCCGCGGAGTTGATGTGGGAGCGAAGCACGAAATCTACGTGATCATCAACGACATGGCTCGCAACGGCGCCACAGTGTTGTTTGTCTCGTCAGAGATGGAAGAGCTCATGGGCGTATGTGATCGAATCATGGTCATCCACGGCGGGAAGATCGTCGCCGACTTCAGCAAAGGTGAGTACGACCAGGAACGGATCATGAGCTTTGCGCTCGGCGGGGATGGGAGCTAGGGAATGTCAGCGGAAACAACCTTGATTCAATTGAACTCCCGGAGACTCTACAGCATCCTCTATCGCTACGGCATCTACGTTGTTCTTGGAATCATGATCATTTTCTTCAGCACGACGAACAAGAACTTCCTCACGCTGGAGAACGCGATGATCATCCTGCAGCAGGCGGCGCCTCTGGGAATCGCGGCAATCGGGATGACCTTCGTCCTGGTCGTGGCGGGGATCGACATCTCGGTTGGACAGAACATGTACCTCTCGGCGATCCTTGTTGGAATCGCTATGGAAGCAATGAAGCCATCGGGTTTTCTCGGCTCGTTCTGGAGCTATGTGGTCATTTATACGATCGCCTTGTTCGTCGGCGCGTCGGTGGGCGCCCTGAACGGGCTGGTGATCTCGCGCTTCAAGTTTGTGCCGTTCATTGCCTCGCTTGCGACAATGGGAATCGCTCGCGGAGTCGGTCTTATCTCTTCCAACTCGAAGGTCTATTACGTGGAAAAGTTGAGCCCTATCTCCAATGGGGGAATCGGCGGCGTCCCCTACGTCGTCATTATCCTCGTCGTGCTGGCGGTCGTCTTCCAATATGTCCTCCGTCGAACGCCGTTCGGGAGGCATCTCATGGCGATTGGCAACGATCCAATCGCCGCACAGAAGGTGGGAATCAATGTGGCGATTCTTGTCTTCTTCGCCTACCTCATCTGCGGCACGCTGGCAGGCCTGGCCGGAACGCTTTCCGCGGGGCAGGTAGGCAATGTCGCCGTCTTTTTTGCGGATGGAAACGAGTTCCTTGTCATTTCAGCGGCGGTGCTGGGCGGAACCAGCCTTTTCGGTGGCAAGGGAAGCGTTCTCCCCGGTGCGCTGATAGGCATCATACTGGTAACCACGATCGTCAATGGAATGACGATGATGAACGCCTCCCCTTACGCATACAAGATTGTGCGTGGCGCGATCATTTTTCTCGCGGTCATGGTGGACAGCCTCAATTACAAGGGTGAGCTCCGTTGAAGGGCGAGCAGGAAAGAGAGATAGGGTGAGATGAAAATCGACACAGGAGCAGTGAAAGCCAGGCTCAGAGAGCAGAAAATCGGCACCCCGACGTGGGGCTATGGAGATTCGGGAACGAGGTTCCACGTACTCCACCGCGCAAGCCGGCCGAGAACCCTGGAGGAGAAGCTCGATGACGCGGCCGTCGTCCAGAAGCTCACCGGGGTTTGCCCGTACGTCGACCTTCACACGGCGTGGGATACGAGCGATGATTGGGGCGGCATCAGGCGATACGCTTCCGACCTTGGGCTCCGCATTGGGGCCATCAACCCGCACCTTTTCGAGGAAGACGATTACGTCCTGGGTTCTCTGTGCAACCCGAGCGAGCGAGTGAGGGAGAAATCGGTCGGCAAGCTCCTCGATGCGGTGCAGATTGCGAAAGCAGTCGGTGCCTCTGTGATCAGCCTCTGGTTTGCCGACGGCACTGATTACCCGGGACAGGACAGCTTCCGCGGAAGGAAAAAGCGCCTTTTGGACGGCCTCCTCCGCGTGTATAAGGCGATGTCGGCTGACATGAAGATGGTCATCGAATACAAGTTCTTCGAGCCGGGCTTCTACCATATGGATCTTGCGGACTGGGGCGGCGCCTACATGCTCGCACGCGCCTTGGGGGAGAAGGCGAAAGTTCTCGTCGATCTGGGGCATCACGCGCAGGGAGCAAACATTGAGCACATCGTGGCCCTGCTCCTGAGCGAGGACAAGTTGGGCGGCTTCCATTTCAACGACAAGAAGTACGGCGATGACGATCTCACCGTCGGGGCCATCAACCCGTACCAGCTTTTCCTCGTCTTCTGCGAACTGGTGTCGGCGGAGGCCGACCCGCAGACCCGTACGTACGCGCGACAGGTAGCCCTGATGATCGACGAGAACCACAACTTCAAGAATCCCATAGAGGGCACCATTCAGTCCTTCATGGGGCTTCAGATACATTCGCAAGGGAGCTCCTGCGTACTACGTCTGGGACGCGGCCGACGGTGAGGTGATCAGGGCGGAGGAGTGCCTGAAGGATGCCTACCTCACGGACGTCAGACCGCTGCTGCGGGATGTCAGGACGGAGATGGGCAGGGACCCCGATCCGCTGGAAAGCTTTCGTGGAAGTGGCTACATGGGCAAGATCACGCGCGAGCGGGGATCCTGAGCAAAGGGAGGAAGAATGGCATTTGAGTTGAAGTTCGGTGTCATCACGGTGTGCGTAGGAAACGTGGGCGACCGTTTCCTGACATCGGGATACAAGGAGCGCGTGGGCTTAGAGGAGCGGCTGAGGAGGATCGCGAGCATCGAGGCATCACGGGGGTTGAGCTCTGCTACGATCCGCGCGGCGAAGAGGGAGACGCCGCGCTGGTTCGGAAGCTGCTCGCTGCCCATCGGCTGCACGCCCCTGTTGTGAACGCGCCCCTGGTCGGCGATAAGCGTTGGATGTTCGGCACGTTCTCGGCGGCTGACCGCGAGGTTCGCCGCGAAGCCATAGAGGTGACCAGACAAACAATTGACTTCGCGGAGGCGACAGGCGCGGAGATCGTCAACCTCTGGCTGGGGCAGGACGGCTTCGATTATCCGTTCCAAGCCGACTACGGGGAACAGTGGCAGAACATGGTGAATGGTGTGCGCACCTGCGCTGAATACAAGCCTAAGATCCGCCTCGCGCTGGAGTTCAAGCCTCGGGAGCCGAGAAACCGGGCGCTGATCGACTCCGCATCAACTTCGATCCTGCTGGCGCGGGAGATCGACCGGCCGAATGTCGGTGTCACAATCGATAACGGACACGTGCTGCAGGTCGGGGCGAATATGTCGCAGGCCGTTGAACTGTGCTCGCGGGCGGGGCGACTTTTCAATATGCATCTGAACGACAACTACGCGGGATGGGACGACGACATGATCGCGGGGTCTGTCCACCTCGTGGAGTACCTGGAGCTCCTCTATACCCTTAGGAAGATCCGCTACGGTGGCTGGTGTTCAATCGACATTTTCCCCTACCGCGAGAACGCGGAGCGTGCAACGGAAGAAAGCGTGGCCTTCCTTGCCGCGTGTGATCGGTGGGTGGGAAAAGTCGGAATGGAGAAGATACGTTCGCTCATTCTCGGCGGCGACGTCACGGAAATGCTCCGGACGATTCGCTTGAGCCTGCTCAGCTGAGAGAAGTGAGGGGCGAAATGCCGGAAATATGGACCATGGGAGAGATGCTGGTGGAGATCATGCGGCCCCGCGCGGGCATGCAGCTCTCCGAAGCGGGCGAGTTTCTCGGCCCCTTTCCTAGCGGAGCCGCGATCTTTATAGACACCGTGGCGCGGCTCGGTCACTCCGCGGGTATCATCGGGGGAGTTGGAAGGGATGATTTCGGGGCGTGTATCACGAACCGCCTGCGAAGCCACGGTGTCGATCTCCGCTTCGTACAAGTCGTTCCAGACCGCTCCACGGCGGTAGCCTTCGTCGTGTATTTCGTGGATGGTTCGCGAAAGTCATCTACCACATCGACGGAACCCCTGCGGCTGCCTCGGCCTTTCCCCGTGACTCGCTGCCTGAAGTGCCTCGCTTCTTTCATGTGATGGGCTGCTCCCTCATGGTAAACAATCGGTTCCGCGAATCGATTTTCGAGGCCACGAAACTTTTCCACGAGCAGGGAGCCAAGATATCCTTAGACCCGAACATCCGCTCGGAGCTACTGGCCGGAGAAGACATCCACAAGGTGGTTGGGCCAGTGCTGGAGCGGTGTTCGGTGCTCCTCCCAGGGGTGGCTGAGCTCGAGCTACTCGCCGGGGTCTCGGGTGTGGAGTCGTCGGCCCGCGCACTTTTCAAGAGCAGAACTCTCGAGGTGATTGTGTTGAAGCGAGGAAAAGGCGGCGCGACGCTGCTCGAGCGGCGGAGGAAGATTGATGTTCCTGCCTACGCGGTGAAAGAGGTGGACCAGACCGGCGACGGGGACAGCTTCGATGCTGGTTTACTCTGCGGGCTTTAGGAGAATAGTCCGATAGAAGAGTGCGGCAGGAACGCCGCGGCTGCGGACTACGACAACGCCTCTGCCTTCGGGCCGATGGAAGGTGACATCAGCACGAATGCGGTCCGAGGCTTGATGGAAAAGAGCGCTTCTGTGAGCTAACAGAAGGACTCGTAAAGGTCGGGATCAGTCGCGAATGCAGAAAAGGAGAGAAAAGTGACGTCGTTAGAACTGTCTCGTTTACCGCCGCCCCCGATGACCAGCAGGCAAGAGATAACAGAGAAGATAGGACGATTGCGGAGAGTTCTAGAACACGGCGGCCACGACACGATCCTTCTCAGCAGCGAGGGGGCAGTGAGATGGCTAACGGGCATCCGTCACCAGGTCATCGATGTAGCCCCCGATGCACAGAGATCCGTCCAGGTTCTGATCAGAATGCGGACGTCCTCGGCGGAAATGATCTTCCTCACAGCGAGAACAGAGATGCCGCGGGTACTGGATCAGATCAGAAGGTCTTTAGCCAGGTGCCTGGCACGGAGCTGGACTTCCGTGAATCGCTGCTGCCGCTGCGAGATGGCGCGCTGCTACTGGGGAGCACCGGGTACGACGAGGCGCTCGGCGCCATCGTGCGGCCCCTTCTAGAAGGAATGAACGGACTCCAGAAGGGGAAGCTGGAGTGGCTCCATGCGATGACCACCGCCGTGCTCGCCGAAACAGCGCTCCAGCTCCAGCCGGGTACGACCGGGGCCGCGGTCAAGGGCCTGGTGTTACAGTCCCTGGCCGCCCGTGATGTGGAATGCAACCTTATCCTCGTCGCGCTCGCGGGCCAGGAAAAACACCTGCATCCTCTTTACAGCTCGGACTATCGCGTCGATCAAGGTTGTTGGGTAAAACTTGTGGCCGGTGGCAGATATGCCGAGCTCATCGCTTCCGTCACGGTCATGGCGAAGATTGGCAGCCGCTTGTCTGCCGAGGAGAAAGGCATCTATAACGCGCTCCAGCAGGGCGCGGTGGAATACGCCGACCTGTACAGGCGCGGAGCGGTTGAATCGGATATTTACCGGGAGGTCGGCGCGCGGTTTGCGGAGGTAGAGAAGAAACACGGGCTGCAGGGTTTCCAAGCCTCCGCGTATCATCATCACCTGGGAGGGCCGATCAGCCCCCTCGGTAACAGGGATTACCTACTTGAAGAAGGCGGAACGCGCAGCATGTTCCCCTGGATGCAGTTCGCCATCAACCCCTGCGAGGTGCTCAGGAACACCAAGGTCGAGCTCCAGGGGATTGTCATGCCTGACGGGGCTCCGCTCGTGTTGGACGGGTCACGTTTTGTGCCCAGAAACCTGGGTTTCTTTTCCGAGTTCCGAGCCAGTGGGGGCACCGTGGCCTCAGTGTCCAATGACGTTGAAGTTCTCGCATGAGTATCCAGCGAGCGGGCACGAAGGGGTCCAGGCATCACCAGGAGAAGGGCGATGAATCTCTATCAAAGCGAAAAGAACGACCTTGACATCTGGAAAGCTCAACACTTGGAGCCCGTAGATCGCGTACCAGTTCATTTCAGCGACCAGCTTGATTTTCTCGGAGGGTGGCTGGGGCTCGACAGGCAGAGGTACCATCTCGATCCTGGGGTTACCCTTGATGCGCAGGTCAGGTTCAATCAGAGCTTCGGTGGAACAGGAATTTGGACCGAACTACGGTGTCGCGCTGGAGACGTCCGCCTTTGGCGCAAGGATCATTTTCACGAAGGAAAACCCTCCGTGGGTGGCAACGGCGTGCGCCGACTACGAGAACCTGAAAGACTACGTTGCGAACCTCGGAGAACCTGACCCATTGTTGAGCGGATACCTGCCTCTGATGTATCAGTCCTATTTCGTGATGCGAAAAGCGACGGGTGGCGCAATTGCACCTCCGCTTGGAGTCATTGCATCGATTGATGTCGCGACGCTGCTTGTCGGAATGGAGAATCTCTGCCTTGGAATCAAGCTCATTCCGGATACCGTACATGAATTGCTAACGAAGATTAACCGCTTCCTGATCAATTTCGTAGAAACGAAGGCCCGGCTATTCGACGTCACTACGGTTGGAGTGCTGGACCTGTATGGAGATAATGCAGCATATCTTTCAAGAAACGATTTTATGGAGTTTGTGGCCCCCTACAACAAGGCAGTGTACGACTATTTCAGGGACGACCGGACGGTGTGCCTGTACCATTCTGATGGCAATCTGAGTCACCTTATAGATGCGATTCCGGAAATGGGAGCAAACTGCCTGTACAGTTTTGACCCACACACCGACTTACAGAAGTTCGTTGAGGTGATTGGAGACAGGGTTTGTCTTATGGGAAACATAGACCCCGTTCGCGTCATGCGAAATGGCACGGCGGAAGACGTGAAGAATTCTGTACGAGGTATTTTGGAAGTGGGGAAAAAGGCAAAGGGTTTTGTGCTGTCAACTGGCGGTGAGCTTGCCAACGGCACGCCCCCAGGGAACATACGCGCAGCTCTTGAGGCGGCTGAACTCCATGGAGAATACTAGTGCGCGGTGACAGAAGCCGCGAGCACGAGGGAAGTGGGGCACGTTTGTTTTGCCAATGCGGAAATTTCACTGTCACCAGGGAAGAGTTTGCCTTTCATGATTGAATGGTAATGAGTGTTTTGGTAGATTGGTGCGAATAATCGAGACGGGAGGTTCAAGATGAAGTTCGGAACGCTGTTCGCCTACTGGGTGCGGGAATGGAAAGGGGATTATTCCCTGTTCGCCAAGAAGGTTGCAAAGATAGGGTTCGACATTCTGGAGGTTTCCGCGGGGCAACTCCTCACATGTCAACAAAGAACTGGATGAACTCGGGAAGTTGACGAAAGATCTTGGGATCGCCATCACTTCATATCGGTCCGGGGAAAAACAAAGACGTGTCATCGAAGAACCCCGCCATCAGAAAAGCAGGGATCAAGCATCTGACCGCGATCATGCATGCGATGGATCGTCTGGATTGCGGGTGTTGGCGGGAGTCTTGTATTCATACTGGCCCTGCGAGTTTGATAAAGTTGACAAGAAGGCTGCCTGGGAATTGGGCATCGTCAGCGTTAGAGAGTTGGCAAAGACCGCTGAATCTCTCGGAATCGACCTATGCCTCGAGGTAGTAAATCGATTCGAAACATATATCCTCAATACCAGCGAAGAGGCGGTGCGCTACTGTAAAGCCATTGGAAGCAAGAGGGCCAAGATTCTCCTGGACACCTTTCACATGAACATTGAAGAAGACAATATCGGGGACGCAATACGTCTTGCCGGTCGACATCTCGGGCATCTGCACGTCGGTGAAGGCAACCGAAAAGTCCCTGGAAAAGGCCACCTCCCGTGGAATGAAATCGGCAAGGCCTTGAGGGATATTCATTATGACAAGGGAGTCGTAATGGAGCCATTCGTTCTGGAGGGCGGCCAGGTCGGAAACGACATAAAGGTATGGCGAGACCTCAGCGGAAACGCAACCGCGGTAAAAATGGACCGGGAGATCAAGAATTCCTTGAAGTTCCTCAAACAGGCCTTCTTGAGGTAAGGTCCGTGTATACGTGAGACGGGGCATCCACTTCGACAACCCTATAATAAGAACGACGCTTGGTCCGTGGAACCACTTCCCTTCTGTTCAAGCCGACAGACTGAATACCCTTCGCGGCTTCGCCAGTGACTGCAAAGGGACTGGGCAGCGACCGTTTTTCGTCGTTCGACAAGCGCCGCGGAGGCCGCAAGACCAGGACCGGCATCCGCAACGCGGAATTTTCGCCTTGAAAAAGAAAAATGATTGACAAACCGCGGGCAACGGGTAAACTGCGTCCAATCACAAAAGCGGAATAGGTAAAGTCCGAGCATCTATCCGCAAAAAGACTTTTCAAAATTTAAAGGAATGGGAAATGAAAAAGCTTCTGGGTCTTCTGGTCGTTGCCGTGCTGCTCAGCGGATGCGGCACCCTTTTCAGCGGTACAGACGCGAACATGAAGGTCACCGCAAGTCCGGCTCGTGCAACCGTTATGATCAAGTCCCAGTCAGGACAGGTCTTTTACAACGGATTGGCTCCCGTCGAGGTGAGGCTTCCCAAGAAAGAGACGTATACCGTGGAGATCTCTCTGGCCGGTTACAAGACCCAGACAGTCGCCATTACCCAGAGCGTGACGGGTTGGTTCTGGGGGAACTTCTGCTTTGGCGACGTGATCGGCATGGTGATCGACTTCGTCACCGGCGGCATGTGGGACCTTCACCCCACGGAGATCGATGCCAAGCTCACAGTGGCAATGACAAACGGCGCTTCCGGTCCCGCGGTGGTCTTCTACACCCGCGACGATGAGGGACAGCTTCGCTACGTCATTGTTCCGCTGCTGAGGGCCTGAACGCCCGTGTCTCTGGGAAAATGGAGCCTCGGCTCCATTTTTCTCCTGGCCTTTACGCTCGGGAGTCCTTTCCCAGCTCCGGCTGAGGATCCTTATGAGCCGGGGGAGAGGACTCCCGTCCTTCTGTCCTCAGTCAGGTCAGGGCCATCCGCGATGGACTGGCTCTTCGGCTTCTACCAGGATGTCCTGGAATACAATACGATTCACCGCTGCCCCTTCTATACAACCTGCTCCTATTTCGCCAAAGAACAAATTGAAAAACGCGGACTCATACTCGGAACCCTTTTCTTTATCGATCGATATATCTACCGGGAAAACATGGCCGCGTTTTTCCTGTATCCCCTGAAACAGAACAAGGACGGGATTTACAAGCTCGATGATGACTACTTCCTCGAAAACTAGGCTCCTGGCCCTCGGGTTGCTTCTGTTCCTGGCCCTGCAGGGATTCACTCAGGACCTGTCGGCTTTTGCGGCGTACCTGTTGAGAAGCGAAGATTATTTCCGGGCCGTGACGGTGTACAAGGAGCTTGGTTTTTTCGCCTCAGACCCCCAGACTTTATCCAGGGCCCGGATAGGGGAGGGCCTGGCCTATCTCTTATCAGGCAAATCGGACCTGGCTTTGGAACCACTGTCCGCTGAAGCGCAAAACGATCCCGAGGGGACGGCCCGGCTCCTCATGGGGCTTTGCTACCTCCGGCAGAGGAACCTGTCTCAAGCCGACACCGTGTGGGGGCAGGAACCCCTGCCCAGGCCGACCCCGGAAGCCGCCCGACAGACTTTTCGGGCGTTGTTCCTATTGTCGCTGGACAGGACAGCGACTGCCCGAGACATCCTGGCGGCAATTCCACCGGGCACTCTATGGGACGATGCAGTCGTGCAAGGAAAGGTGGTTGTGGGGCAACTGGAAACCCGGCCCAGGTTCAGCCCGTGGGTGGCAGGCGCTGCCAGCCTCCTGATCCCCGGGCTGGGTCAGATCACCACCGGGCATTATGTCGACGGCGCGCAGGCTTTCGCCACTGTCGGCCTTCTGGGGGCGGCGACCTATGGGGTTTACCTCTACGATTCCAAGTGCTCATCCAGCTATCTCTACACGGGCATAGGCCTGGTAATAACCGCTTCTTTCCATGTGGCAAATATTGTTGGCGCCGCAAAAACCGCGGGCTATGCCAACCAGGCCGCCACGGACCGGATCCTGGTCCCCTGGGAGAAAGAGCTCTGGTCTCACCTGGTCCTGGAGATCCTCGGCGCGCCCTGACAAAGGCCAGCCCGCGCCACTCAGAGACAAAACATGAAGAGGGTATCGCAGGTGAAGAAGAAAACAGTCGTCCTCCAGGACCCATCCTGGAAGCTTCTCTACGGGGCCGGGAGCCTGTCATCGCTTCTCTACGTTCTTCTCATAGCGGTGCCGCTTGTGCTCGTCTTCTCGGTGCCCCAGCCGCCGACTTCGGGCGGCGCCGCTGTCCTCAATTACATCGCCTCGCACAAGGCGGCCTACGTCATCGAGCTGGTTTGCTTCGTGGGACTGAGCCTCCCCGTCCTAGTGGTTTTTCTCGCTCTCTTTGCGGCTTTGAGGCCCCTCGACAAGAACCTTGCGGCGATAGGCGCACTGATTGGAATTGCCTCGGAAGTTGTTGCGCTTGCCCTCGGCAGCAGTCCTCCATCCCTCCACGGCGGCCTGGTGTATCTCAGCGACCAGTATGCTGCCTCAACCGCGGTGGTGGACCGGGCTGCTCTTGCATCCGCGGCGGACGCCCTCATTGCCGCGGCCAACGCCGTCTCCGCCGCCGGGATACTGACAGCCGCCGGCATCCTGATCCTGTCGCTTGTCATGAGGAAAGGCATTTTCAGCAGATGGGTCGCCTGCGTGGGCATCGCAACAGGCGCGGTCGGAATCATCAGCGAAGCATTCCGGCCCATGATAGGCTTTGCCTACAGCCTGTACGGGCTTCTCCTTCTTGCCTGGTTTATCCTTGTGGGACTGGGGCTCCTCAAGCTCTCAAGGGAAAAGTCGTGACGTCCGGGCTCGGATTCAAAAATCGGGAGGTGTGTATGCGTCAGAACTTTCTAACGGCCATGCTTGCAGTGGTCCTGCTGGCTGCCGGGCCGGCTGCGGTAGCGGGCGCGGATTCCACGGAAGCGGCCGTCGCGGCCATCAGGCAGGTCTGGGCTAATTACGCCAGCTTCGTCGAGACGGGGGACTCGGCGGAGTGGTTGTCCCAGTACGATGCGGAGGGCATTCAAATGCGGCCGGAGAGTCCCGCCCGCGGGAGACCTGAGCTCGATGCCTTTGTCCTCAAGTCATGGAAATCGCGGATGGACGCTTTTGACACGAGGATGAGCATCACGCCTCTCGAAATCGTGGTTACGGGACCGTGGGCTTTCTCCCGGGGAGTGTTCACGCAGGACTTGATTGCGAAGGACACGCAGAAAACGGTTCATGTCGACGGCAAGTTCCTGACCATCCTCCGGCAGCAAAGCGATGGTTCCTGGAAGATCTACCGGGACTGCTTCAACTCGAACGTGCCCGCGAAATAGGGGACCGGCTTTCATTTCTTCCGCCGTGAAAGAACCGCCGCCAGGATGATGAGGCCCTTGATGATCTGCTGGTAGTAGGACTGGACATTGTACTGGTTGAGCAGGTTGTCGATGACTCCCAGGATGAGCACGCCCCAGAAGGTCCCGATGGCTCCGCCGCCGCCGCCGCCGAGGATGCCCCCTCCAATGACCACGGCAGCAATTGCGTCGAGCTCGAAACCCGCGCCGAAGCTGGGTTGCGCTATTCCCAGCCGGGAGGAGAGGAGCACTCCCGCCATCGCGGCGAAGAACCCGCAGAGTATGTAGGCCAGGAGCAGGTGTCCCTTGACGTTGATGCCGGCAAGGCGCACCGCTTCCTCGTTGCCGCCTATGGCCACCACGGCGCGGCCC
Source organism: uncultured Spirochaetota bacterium (assembly GCA_963753085.1). Classification (GTDB taxonomy): domain Bacteria; phylum Spirochaetota; class Spirochaetia; order SZUA-6; family Fen-1364; genus Fen-1364. The sequence goes on from CAVWBF010000020.1 coordinate 33,084, forward strand.
GGGATGGTCCGGTTGAGGAAGACCCAGATGACGGCAAAGCAGGCCACCATGATGACAGAGGCCGTGGGCACCGGGCCGATGAAACCCCCGCCGAGCAGGGCGCGGAAAGCCGGGTTGACCGGTGTCTGGGGTGTCTCTGAGAATACGTAGGTCACTCCTCGAACCACTCCCATGGTGGCGAGGGTCACGATGAAGGGCTGCAGCTTGAACCGGGCAATGAAGAAGCCGTTTGCTCCTCCCACGGCAATCCCGACGGCAAGCGCAACGAGAATAGCCGCGGGCATCGGCATCTGTTTCTGGAGACCGGTGGCCATGATCCCGCACAGGGCGACGGTTGATCCCACCGACAGGTCGACACCCCCCGTCAGGATAACGACGAGCATGCCGATGCTGATGAGGCCGTTGGTGACGATCTGTCGGGATATGTTGATGAGGTTCCGCGACGTGAAGAACGTCTCCGAAACCACGGAGCTGATCATGATCAGCACCACGAAGATCCCGACGAAAGCGAAGTCCGACCACCGGATCCTCGCCGTTTCTCTCATCCTCACCATGAACGGAGCCGCCGCTTTCATGTTTGTCCCTCGCCTTTGGTGACCCCCGCAGCGCGCTGGAGGAGCGCCTCTTCGCTCGCCTCGGCCCTCATCAGGTTTGCCACGAGCTTTCCTTCCCGCATGACGAGGATCCGGTCGCTCATGCCCAGCACCTCCGGCATCTCGGAGGAAATGAAGAGAACCCCCACTCCCTCGTCGGCCAGGTTGTTGATAAGATGGTAGATCTCGACCTTCGCCCCAATGTCCACCCCGCGTGTCGGCTCGTCAAGGAGCAGCACTTTCGGCCGGGACAGGAGCCACTTGGCAAGGACAACTTTCTGCTGATTGCCGCCGCTCAGGGTCCGCACGGGCTTCCCGATGACCGGCGGCCGCACCCCGAGGGCCTCTACCTTCTCCTGGACCAGCCGCCGCTGCTCTGCGCGATCCAGGAACCCGCCCCGGCTCATGCGGGGGAGAGCGGCGAGGCTCACGTTGTCGCGGACCGTCTCGCTCATCACCAGGCCGTCGCGCTTTCGGTCTTCCGTGACCAGGGATATCCCCGCATTCACCGCGTCGCGAGGGGAGCGCAGGCGCACCTGTTTTCCCTCGATGCGGACGCTTCCCGCGGTGGCCGGCTCTGCGCCGAAGATGCCGCGTGCCACAGCGGTCCTCCCGCTGCCGACAAGGCCGAACATCCCCACGATCTCGCCGCGGCGCAGGGAGAACGTGACGTTTCGGTACTCACCCTCCCGGCAGAGGTCCTCCACGCGCAGGATCTCCGCGCCCGGGGGCGTCGATCGCCGGGGGTAGATTTCCTCCATTGAACGTCCCACCATCATGCGGATCAGTTCGTTCTGATCCACGGACCTCCTGGGCACGGTGTCCACCAGCTCGCCGTCGCGGAGCACCGTGATGCGGTCCGCAATCTCGAAGACCTCTTCCAGGCGGTGAGAGATGTAGAGCACCAGCGTGTTGTCGGCTTTGAGCCGTCGGATCAGGGAGAAAAGCGTGGCCAGCTCGTCCTTGGAGAGCACCGCCGAAGGCTCGTCCAGGATCAGGATCTTCGGTTTTTCCGCAAGAGCCTTGGCGATTTCCACGATCTGCTGGTGAGAGACGCTGAGCCGTGAAACCCGCGATCGGGCGTCCAGCGCCATGAACCCCAGCTCTGTGAGGATATTTCGAGCCCTGACGTGGGCTTCCGGCCAGTCGATCCAGAAGCCCTGGCGGTTGGGCAGCTTCCCTATCAGGATGTTTTCGGCAACGCTCAGGTGCGGAACAAGGCTGAACTCCTGGTGCACCGCGCGGATGCCGAGCCGGTTGGCCTGCTGAGGAGTGTTCATGGTCACGGGTGCGCCGTTGATCGTGATCTTTCCGGAGTCCGGCATGATTGCTCCGGAAAGGACATTCATCAGCGTGGACTTGCCCGCGCCATTCTCTCCAACCAGAGCGTGGATCTCGCCGAGCCCGGCGGACATGCTCACGTTCCTCAGCGCGACGGTGCCCCCGAACCTCTTGTGGATTCCTTCCATTGACAGGAAGCAGCCTCCGTTCATGTGTCTGCCCCGGGAAACGCGTTGTGAAAGAGAACGACTTTCTGTTCGGTCATCTCCTCCAGCGTGTCATGAATCCCCTCGCGGCCGTACCCGCTCATCTTCGTGCCTCCAAAGGGGAGATTTTCCGACCGCAGAGCTGAAGACCAGTTCACAATGACTCCCCCCACCTCGAGCCTGCGGGCCATGCTGAGGGCCCGGGAGATGTCGTTTGTGAACACGGCTGCCTGCAGCCCGAAGGAGCTGTCATTCGCCATTGCCACCGCCTCGTCGTCCCCTGAAAACGAAACGACAGGCGCAACCGGACCGAATGTTTCCTCCCGGAACAGCGGAACCTCGGGCGGCACATCGACAAGCACCGTCGGAGTGATAAATGATCCGCGGCGTTCCCCGCCACAGGCGAGGCGCGCGCCGGCCTTCACAGCCTCCGCGATTGCATCCTCCACCTTTCGTGCCGCTTGCTCGCTGATCAGGGGGCCGACGTCCGTCTCCTCGCAGAGCTGGTCTCCCACGCGGAGCGCCTTCGCTTTTTCGCAAAGGCGCGCGCAAAAATCGCCATATACCCTGCGATCCACGAAGACTCTCTTCACGGCGCAGCAGATCTGGCCGTTTCCCCGGGCCAGGCGGCCCAGGACTACTGCCTCCGCGGCCTTTTCCAGGTCGGCGTCTGCGCAGACGATCGTGGCGTCGTTGCCGCCGAGCTCCAGGTGGATCTTCTTGAGTGTTTCCGCTCCGATGGTCGCTATCCTGATCCCCACCGCCGTGCTCCCCGTGATGGAAACAAGCCGTACGATCGGGCTTCGGGCCAAGAGCTCTCCGACCAGCTGACCCGGCCCCGTCACCATCTGGTGCGCGGCGCGGGGGAGGCCCGCCTCCTCCAGGATGGCCGCTATACGCAGGAGGGTCAGGGGGCAGGCGCTGGGCGGTTTCGCAACGACGGCGTTGCCCGCCGCCAGCGCGGGAGCTGCCTTGTGGGCGTACAGCTCCACGGGATAGTTGAACGGAACAATCGCTGCCACGACGCCCAGGGGCTGGCGGACGGTCATGGCAAAATGCCTCTCGTTGCCGGGCACGGCATCCATGGGAAAGGTCCTGCCGAAGATCCTGCGCCCTTCCTCGGCGAAGCCCCGGAATATCCGGGACGTCACTTCCACCTCGTCCCTTGTCTGTCGGATGGGCTTGCCGTTTTCGCGTGCCAGGAGCGTAGCGAGCTCCTCCCTGCGCTCGTGGATTGCCTCCGCGGCTGCTGTCAGGACAGCGGAGCGCGCGTGCGCCGGCATGGCGCGCATGCGGCGGCTGCCCTGGGCGGCTGCGCGCAACGCGCGCTCCACGTCTGACGGGGTTGCCACGGGAACGGTCTCGATCTGCTCTCCTGTCCCGGGATTCCGCACGTTCAGGACCTTGCCGTCGCCTGAATCCACCCACTGGCCGTCGATGAGCATTTCCATGTTGATCTCCAGAGAAAGAATCCCGGCCCCCCGCGAAGGGAGGCCGGGGAAAGATCCTAGAACACGCTCTCGGGAATGTAGAACCTGGCCACGTTGTCGATCGTGATCAGGGGTGAAGGCAGAACCGTGTCCTTCTCCGCCTGCGCACCGGCCAGGAGCGACATGAGGCGCGTGAACCCAGCGCGGCCGATCTGGTCGGAGCTGTTCAGCCCTGTGCAGGCATAGTTGGTCTTGTTCATGATCTGCTCAAGGGCGGCTTTCTCGCCGTCCACGCCGGCGATGAAGATCTGTTTCGTGCGGCCGGCATCGCCAATGGCCTTCTGGGCGCCGAGCGCCATGGAGTCATTCTCAGCAAAGACGGCGTCGATCTGCTTGTACTTGGCGAGCAAGTCCTCCATGAGCTTGAATCCGCCGTCGGAGCTCCATCCGCCGAAGTTGGGCGCCATGACGACGTCGATCTTGCTCTTCTTCACCTCGGAGAGCATGCCGTTCGTGCGGTCCAGACCGATGGAGTTGTCAGCCGGTCCTCCGCGCAGCACTACCAGCCGGCCTTTGCCGCCGAGGCGCTTCACGATGTACTGGCCGTCCTGCTTTCCGATTGTCAGGTTGTCGGGGCCGACCCAGCTGGTGTAGTCCCCGCCCTTGAGCTTGCGGTCGACAAGGACCACCGGAACGCCCGCCCGCTGGATGGCGTCCAGGGCCTCGGGGGCGGCTTCGAGCCATGCCGCGCTGATGATGAGGCCGCTCACGTTCTGGGCGAGGACATCTTCAACGTCCGAGGTGAGCTTTTGCGCGTCTCCCTTGGCGTCGGTGGTGATCACCTTGATGTTGGCGAAATGGTCTGCTTCCTGCTTCACTGCCTGGGACATGCCGATGAAGTACGGGCTGGTGAGCGCGAGGTTCACCATCCCGATCTTGATCTGGCCCTTTCCCTGCGCCGCCGCGGAAGTGGCGGAGAATGCCAGCGCAACCGCGCAGGCGATGAATACGAGGAACCCGAGCTTTTTCATAAGTCTCCCCTTTCGATTGGAATAGCCGGAAAACTTCCGGCCGTGGCTCTCAGGAGACTGCAGGTACTGTGCCAAGGCGGACCGGCCGAAAGAGAATTACAGGAGAGTGATGTAATTTACTGTATCACAGCATCTTATGAGACAGGAAAGAAAAAGCGTTGACAGCCGGGAGAGGCCGAAGGTATAGTGCTTGTGTAGAAATTACTCACCTTGCGGAGCCGCCTTGGGTAATATCGACGAGCAGCGCGCCAGGTCCAATCTCCTCATCATCGACGACAAGGTGAAGCTGTGCAGAAGCCTTGCGCGCAACTTCGAGCACGTGGGGTTCACCACATCGATCGCCACCTCGGGTCAGGAAGCCCTGTCCCGTTTTTCGGCAACGAGGATGGACGCCGTCCTGCTGGACATCATGCTGGGAGAGGAAAGCGGCATCGATGTTCTCAAGAAGCTCCTTGCCGTGGACAAGAACGTGCCCGTCATCATGATCACGGCCTACGCCTCTGTGGACAGCGCCGTTCAGTCTCTCAAGCTTGGCGCTTTCGATTACGTGAAAAAGCCGCTGGACTTCGACGAACTTTTGAAAACGGTTGAGAGGGCATGTGAGTTCTCCCGGCTCCGCGACGAGAATGTGCGGCTGAGAAACCGCCTCAAGGAGCTGTCCGCGACCATCGTGACGGGAGATTCGCGAATGGGCGCCCTCGTGCGCAAAGTGGAAAAGCTGGCCGCCACGGATCTTCCCGTGCTGATCTGCGGGGAAAGCGGGACGGGGAAAGAAGTGCTTGCCGACTATGTCCACGCCGCCTCGGCCCGAAGCGCCATGCAGATGGTGAAGATCAACTGCGTCGCGTTTCCAGAGACTCTCCTCGACAATGAGCTTTTCGGTCATGAGAAAGGCGCATACACGGGGGCGGATTCCGTCTTCAAGGGATTGTTCGAGAAGGCGGATCGAAGCACCCTTTTCCTCGACGAGATCGGGGACATGCCGCTCAGCATCCAGGCCAAGATCCTCAGGACGCTTCAGAACAACGAGATCAGGCGCCTGGGCGGAAACGAGACCATCCGAGTGAACGTTCGGTTCATCGCCGCGACGAACAAGGACCTGGGAGACCTGATAGGAAAAGGCCAGTTTCGGGAGGACCTTTACTACCGGCTGAACGCCGCGGTGCTTTCCATCCCCGCCCTGAGGGAGCGCCGCGACGACATCCCGCTTCTCGTGGAGCACTTCCTTGCAGAGCGGTCGCCCGGCGAGCCGGCCCCGGGCGGCCCCTCCCCGCGAAAGGAAATGACGGCCGAGGTCATGGCTCGGTTCCTCCAGTATGACTGGCCGGGGAATGTCCGCGAGCTGAAGAATGTCGTCAATTATGCCGCGGCGATGTCATCGGGAGACAGGATCGGCCTCGAGGACCTGCCTGTCCACTTCCTGGGGGGCGCGCGCATCGCGGGCAGCGGAAATATCCGCGAGGACATGGAGAGGGCGCTTATCCTCAAGATCCTCCAGGGCACCAAGTACAACCGCTCGAAGGCCGCCGATCTCCTGAACATGAGCCGAAAGACCCTGTACACCAAGATGGTGAAGTATGGTCTCAATTCCTGACGCTGTTTCGGGGGGAAGCGAGCTGCTGCGGCTGGAGCACGTGTCCCTGGAGTACGGCCAGGTCGAAGCGCTCAAGGACGTCAGCCTTACCCTCCATCCCTCCACTGTCCATGCCGTTGTCGGCGAACACGGGGCCGGAAAATCCTCCCTCGGCATGGTGATAAGCGGAAACGTGAGGCCGCGAACGGGTTCCCTGTGGTACGCCAACCGGCGGTTCGACGCGCTCAGCACCCGTTCCGCTCACCGCCTGGGCATCGAGATGGTGTACCAGCAGGTGCAGCTCAACGATTTCTTTTCCGTCGCGGAAAACATTTTCTTTCTGAACAGGCAACTTGCGCGGCACGGGCTTCTCAGCCAGAGGCAGATCGTCCGGGAGGCGCACGCTTTTCTCGAGGCGGGCGGATTCACCCTGGATCCGCTGGCCACCGTGAAGAACCTCAACCTCCCCGACCGGGTGCTCATCTCCATTCTCTCGGCCCTTCAAAAGCGCCCCCGGCTTCTCATCCTGGACGAAGCGCTGGAGAAGCTGTCCTCCACGGATTTCCCTCGAGTGCTCCGCGCGGTGAACCGGATGAAATCCGAGGGGATGGCCGTCCTCTTCATCACACATCGCATCGACGACGTCTATGACATCGCCGACCGCGTGAGCATTGTGAAAAACGGCGAGGTGCTCGTGACCGACGACGTCGGGCATATCGACAAGATGAACCTCCTGCGGCTGACGTACACGCAGGTGTATTCCCTGGAGGAGTCGGGAAACCGCAAGCGTGAGTTCAACCAGTTCCTCAAATACAATGAGGCTGTCCTTCTCAATCTTCCCGTCAACCTCATCGTGGTGGACGGAGAAGAGCGGGTGAAGATCGTCAACGAGCGGTGCAAGGAGTATTTCCACCTGGGAGACGCGGCAATTGCCAATCAGCCCCTGGAGCGGCTCCTGGGCCCGGCGAACGGGGAAACCCTGGCTCTTATTCGGGAAGCCTTCCGATCCGAGGAGGGCAACGCTTTCTACCACGTCCCGCTGGTCATCGCGGGCGACGACACGGTGAACAACGTGCGAACCCTCCCGATCTACGATGAGGAGCATCTCATCGGGAACATCATCATCATCGAAGACGTAACCGAGTTCGACAAGCTGCAGAAGCAGGTCATCCTGTCGGAGAAGCTCGCCTCCGTTGGGCTCCTTGCGGCCGGGGTGGCGCACGAGATCAACAACCCCCTTGAAATCGTCTACAACTACCTCAAGTACATCAAGTTCTCCTTCGACGATGCCCGGCTTCATGAGACGGTGGACGAGCTGCACGAGGAGATCACGTACATCGCGGGGATCGTCCGCGATCTCCTCTCCCTCTCCGGGACGGCCCAGGTGGAACGGGAAGAGATCGACATCAACGATATGATCAAGAGCACCATGAGCCTCCTCCGCCACAGCGCGCGGGACAAGGGCATCAGGATCGATTTCAGCTCTTCCGAGCAGATGCTCACGCTGAAGGTCAACCGCAATGAGATCAAGCAGGTGATCCTCAACCTCGTAAAGAACAGCTTCGAGGCGATGCCCGCCGGCGGTGAGATCCGCATCGAAACGCTCCTGGGGACGGACCAGCGCGGGATTCCCTGCGCGTCCATCGTTTTCACGGATACCGGCACGGGGATCCCGGAGGCGAACCTCGGCAATGTTTTTGTTCCTTTCTACTCGACCAGAAAGGGAACAGGTGACCATGTCGGTCTGGGATTGTCGATCTGTTACGGGATTGTCAGGCGCCACGACGGGAGCATGACCGTGAAGAACCTCGAGCGGGCGGGATGTCAGTTCACGATTCGGCTGCCTCTCACGGAGGCGCCGGCCCGGGAGGGGGCATCGAGGATGGAAAAAAGAGGCGAGGGGAGAGCCGTAGATCAAAGGTAAGCGTTCCCGCTCCCCCCGCCCCTGGTTATTCTATCGATCCTACCTGAACAGCTGCAGGACCGTCTGCGGCTTCGTGTTGGCCTGGGCCAGCATGGCGGTGGAGGACTGCACGAGGATGCGGTCCTTCACGAACTCCACCATCTGCGCCGCCATGTCGGTGTCCCTGATGAGGCTCTCCGCGGCCTGGAGGTTCTCCGCTCCTACCGCCAGCCCCTTCATGGCGTACTCCAGCCTGTTCTGGTAGGCCCCCAGGTCGGCGCGCTGCTTGTTGACGATCTTCAGCGCGTGGTCCAGCACCCCGATAGCCGCGTTGGCGTGATCCGGGGAGGACAGGGAGATGAAGGTGGCGTTGGCCGGCAGGCCGTTGGCCCCCTGGATTCCCAGCCCCTGGGCGGTCATGGTGCCGATGAACACGCGGGTGCGCTGGTCCATGTTGGCCCCGATCTGCAGCCACATGCTGCCGGTGATGGCGTTCTCTCCCGTGGAGCGGGCAAAACGGCCGGTGAGCATGTTCATGCCGTTGAACTGGGCGTGGCTGGCGATGCGGTTGACCTCGGCCACCAGGGCGGAGACCTCCACCTGGATCTGCATGCGGTCCTCGTCGGAGTAGATGCCGTTGGCCGCCTGCACGGAGAGCTCGCGCAGCCTCTGCATGATGTCCTGGCTCTCCTGGAGGTAGCCTTCTGCGGTCTGGATGAAGGAGATGCCGTTCTGGGCGTTGTTCTCCGCCTGGCGCAGGCCGCGGATCTGGCTGCGCATCTTCTCGGAGACCGCCAGCCCGGATGCGTCATCCCCCGCGCGGTTGATGCGCATGCCCGATGAGAGCTTCTCCATGTCCTTGTCCGCCTGGATGCCGTTGAAGAACAGCTGGCGGTCGGTGAAGAGAGCGCTCATGTTGTGATTGATGATCATCGAATCCTCCTTGAACGTATCAGCCCGGACGTCCCTGTCCGGGTATGCCTTCTCTTCAATGGTCGGAAGTTTCTGAAGATGTATGAGCCCGACCTGGCCCCGCCTCCCAGGGCCCGCGGAGATTGCTTTTTTTATTCCCTTTTCGCCGGGAATACTGTACTATTTCGCCGCGGAAAGACCTGACGGAACGCCGTGGATGCACGTGCGGCAGGTCTGGAAGGAGGTGGCTGCAAGGCATGATTCTTCAACATCTTTTATGATCCCTTACGATGCCTGTTCTCGGATTTCTCAAAAACTTCGATGAACGATCAAGGAGGACCAGATGAAAGGTAAACTGATCAGGATCCTGGGCGTGACGATCTTTGTGTTTGCGGCGCTCATCCTCGTGGCGGGCGTGTCCGCGCAGACTCTGAAGGACGTCCCGCGCAACAGAACCCTGATTCTCGGCTGGAGCATTTCTTCTCCCATCGGGGTTACGAACCCCTGGGCTGTCCCCGGCTATACTCACCAGGAAGGCAACGCCTTCATGTGGGAGCCGCTGTACTATTTTGCCATCTTCGCAGACAAGGAAGTTCCCTGGCTTGCGCAGAGCATGAAGTACAACAAGGACTTCACACAGCTGACGATCAAAATGAACCCCAGGGCCATGTGGAGCGACGGAGTCCCCGTGACATCCCGGGACGTGATCTTCACCTTCGAAGGCCAGATGAAAAACGACAAGCTCCCGTACCATGCATATTTCAACGAGTTCGTAAAGAGCGTGCGGGCTCCCGACAAGTCCACAGCCATCGTGACATTCAAGCAGCCGTCTCCACGGTTCATGTTCGAGGCGCTGGAGCTGAAGTTCGATACCGGGATCCCTATCGTTCCGGCACACGTGCTGTCAAAGCAGGCTGACTGGAACGCTTTCCCCGGCGGTCTCAACATGCCGCACTCCGGACCGTACAACCTTGTGAGCTGGGACAAGAACCAGAAGATCTTCGACCTGCGGACTGACTGGTGGGCGGTGAAGGCCGGCCTGATCAAGACTCCCGAGGTCAAGAGGATCGTCATGGTCGGCCTTGGAGGCCAGATCGGCCAGAACATGGACCTCGTCGCCCAGCGGATCGTGAACAATGAGTTTGACTGCGCCCTCGACATGAGAAGCTCACTGATCAAGAGCATCGTGCAGCGCAACCCGAAAGTGACCACGTACACGGGAGATCAGCCGCCGTATGGATACCTGGACTGGTGGCCCAACTCGCTGTGGATGAACGACCAGCTTCCTCCGTACAACGATCCGAACATCCGGAAGGCCATGGCGCTGACGATAGACCGTGACACGATCAACAGCGTGATCTATGAGGGCGCGGAGATCGCCAACATCTATCCCTTCCCGCTGTATCCCGGGCTCGTGAAGTTCGCGAACAGCCCGGCGGTAAAGGCGATGGAAGACAAGTATCAGCCTCGCGCGTTCGACCTCGATGCGAGCGCAAAGCTTATGCAGGACGCCGGCTATACGCTGAACAATGACAAGCTGTGGGAGAAGGACGGGCAGACGATATCAGCGGTTATCAACGGTTTCGAAGGGATCCACAGCGATATCGCCCCCGTGCTCGTGGAGATGCTCAGGAAAGGCGGATTCGACGCCTCCGTGAACTTCGGCAACGACGCGATCCAGAACATGTTGGACGGCAAGGCCGGCCTGTACATGTGGGGCCACGGCGCAAGCCTCCGGGACCCGTACGCGGCCCTGGAGCTTTTCCACGGCAAGTACAGCGCGACCATCGGGACCACGGCAGGGTCCAACAGGTGGTCCCGTTACAAGAATCCCGAATATGACGCGCTGCTGGACCAGATGGCTCCCCTCTCCTCGGACGATCCAAAGTTCCAGGAGCTCGCGGCGCAGGCTATGGGCATCTATTGGAGGGACACCATCGACATCCCCATCATCCAGTGGCTGCACAGGATTCCCTACAACCAGACCTACTGGACCAACTGGCCGACAAAGGACAACCTTGCTGCCGGCACCAACGGGGCTTTCTGGGCACAGACGGGCATGCTCGTCGTGACGAACCTCAAGGCCGCTCAGTAACTGGCTGACGTTTTCGTTCAGTTGCCGGCGCCTTCGCCGGCAACTGTCTTTCTTTTGACGCGGGAGGCAGGAGCACGGTGAGGATCACGACAATTGTCCGGCGCATCGGATTTCTCATCCTGGTGATCTGGGCCGCTTCGACAATTACATTTCTCATTCCGCGCATTTCGCCGCGGAATCCCGTTCGGGAGCGGTTCATGGAGTTGGCGAGGATGGGAGGCTTTACCCCGACGGATCTGGACAAGATTGTCGCCTCGTACAGCGCAAAGTTCGGGCTGAACAAGCCCCTGTGGCAGCAGTACATCGACTACATCACGTCCGTCGCCCGGTTGGACCTGGGCGTTTCCATGAACAAGTTTCCCAAGACCGTCTGGCAGCTGCTCTTGGAGTCTCTTCCCTGGACCGTAGGGCTCCTGTTCGTCGCCACGGTTTTCTCCTTTGTCATCGGGAACCTCCTGGGCGCTCTGGCCGCGTGGCCGCGTTCTCCTCGATGGGTGAGGGGTCTTGCAACCCCCTTCGTCCTGCTCATGGGCGTGCCGCCTGTGCTCATGGCCGTCTTTCTCATGTTCTTTGTAGCGTTCAGCCTCAAGCTCCTTCCCATGGGAAACGCCTACTCCATCGGCGTAATCCCCAACTGGCATTCCATCGGCTTCATTCTCGATGTGCTGAAACACCAGATCCTTCCCGCCCTCTCCCTCATCCTCGGGACGGTCGGCAGCTGGGTGCTGTCCATGCGCGGCATGGGAGTGACGATCCAGGGTGAAGACTACGTGCTGTTCGCCGAGCACAAGGGTCTGGGCGGTGCCACGATTTTCCGTGACTACTACCTGCGCAATGCCCTCCTTCCCCAGGTCACGGGCCTTGCCCTTGCGGTCGGGACCATGGTGACATCCGGAATTGTCATCGAGCAGTTCTTCGGGCTGCCCGGCATCGGGTCGATGCTGTACGATGCGATCAAGGTGAACGACTTCCTCGTGATCTACGGCGTCGTGCTGTTCATTGTCATCGCCATTGCCGTTCTCATGGTGGTGGTGGAAATGCTCTATCCGCTCCTGGATCCCCGGGTCCGCACACAGAAATGAGGGGGAAATGTCGACTGTCCTCACAACGGAAGACCTGATTCAGGCCCCCGGTGGCTTCGCGCTCACTCTCCGCTACCTGCGGCGCAACAGGAGCCTTGCCATTGGACTGCTCGTCGTTCTGCTTCTCACCGCGTTCACGGTGATCGGCATGCTCACCATCGATGTGAGCCACGCGTATCCCCTGGCCGTCAAGCCTAAGCAGCCGCCAGGGGCAAAATATCTCCTGGGCACGGATTTTTTCGGTCGGGACCTGCTCTCGGAAATGGTCGTCGGCATGTGGCAGACCGCCCTCATCGGCGTCCTTGCCGGTGCCCTGGGGACGCTGATCGGTGTGTTCCTGGGGTTTGTTTCCGCCTACTTCGGCGGGTTCGTGGACGTGATCATAAAGGGCACCTGCCAGATCCTCACGCCCATCCCGGTGTTCCTGATCCAGGTGGTAATCGCCGGGTCGCTGGACAAGCGGGACGTCACGATCTACACGATGGCTTTTATCGTGCTTCTCCTCGGCTGGATGTGGCCCACTCTCGTCATCAGATCCCAGGTCCTTACGATGAAAGAAAGGCAATTCGTGTCCGTGGCAAAGCTCTCCGGGCGCAATGACCTGGGGATCATATTCGCGGAGATCATGCCAAACCTGCTTCCGTTTATCGCGGCGTCGTTCGTCTCACAGGTCTTCTCGGCGGTGTTCGCCTCGTTCTATCTCGCGGTGGTCGGACTGGGGCCCCTGCGCGAGCCGCTCCTGGGCAACATCATCTGGTCCGCGCAGGGGCAGGGGGCGTTCTTCAACGGCTGGTGGTGGTGGCCTATCTGGCCCGCCATTGCCATGGTCCTGATCCTTGGCTCTCTTGCCCTTATCAACATGGGACTGGACGAGCTTTCAAACCCCCGCATTCGAAAAACGGAGTGACCTGTGGCTGATCCTGTGCTGGAAGTCTCCAACCTTCGGGTCTCCTACTACACGGACTCAGGAAGGGCGATAGCCCTTGACGGGGCAAACCTGACGCTCAACGCCGGTGAAAAGCTGGGGCTTGTGGGGGAGTCGGGCTCTGGGAAAAGCACCATGGCCTTGGCGATGATGCGCATGATCAAGCCTCCCGGGCGTATCGAGAGCGGGCGGGTTGTCGTAGCCGGGACGGATCTCACCGCCCTGGACGAACAGCAGATGCTCAAGGCGCGGCTCAGCAGGATCGCCTACATCCCCCAGGGAGCCATGAACTCCCTCAATCCCGTCACGCGGATCGGCGCCCAGATGGTGGACGCCATCAAGGCGCATGAGCCCCGGTCATCCCGGGCGGACATGGAGGAGCGTTCCCGCCAGACCCTGGAGTCGGTGGACCTCAAGCGGGAGGTCTTTGAAATGTACGCCCACGAGCTGAGCGGCGGCATGAAGCAGCGGGTCTGCATTGCCATCGACATACTCCTGAAGCCGCAGCTCATCATCGCGGACGAGCCCACGAGCGCCCTCGACGTGGTGACCCAGAGGCAGGTCATGGAGACCATCAACCGCGTCCAGAAGCGAATCGGGGCCGCGGTCATCCTGATCGGGCATGACATGGGCCTCATGGCGCAGTTCGTGGACAAGGTTGCCGTCATGTACACCGGCAGGATCGTGGAGCTCAGCAGCGTCCGGGAAATGTTCACCAACCCGCTGCACCCGTATGCCCAGGCCCTCATATCGAGCCTTCCCCGACTGGAGAACAAGGGCATGTTCCAGGGAATCCCCGGGCTTGCTCCGTCCCTCCTGCGGCTTCCCGGCGGCTGCGCTTTCCATCCGCGCTGCGAGCGGGTCATGGACGTCTGCAGGACGGTGAGGCCGGACCTGGAGCCCCAGGCCGACGGCCGCAGAGTGGCCTGTCATCTGTACGCGAGGGGGGCCCGCTGATGTCCGTCCTGATGGAGCTCAGGAACGTCACGAAGATCTACTCCCGCGGCCTCGTGGCGCGAAAAGGCACGACCGCACTGAGCGACATATCGCTTACCCTGCGGGCGGAGGAGCCCACTATCATGACGGTGGCCGGGGAGAGCGGGAGCGGCAAGACAACGCTCGCCATGCTCCTCCTCGGCTTCATTCCCGCCACGTCGGGCTCGATCTTCTACAAGGGACAGGATATCAGCGGGCTCCGGGGCGATGACAAGGTGACGTTCCGACGCGAGGTGCAGGCAGTCTTCCAGGATCCCTTTGCCGTGTTCAACCCCTTCTATACGGTGGACCACCTGCTCTCCGTGCCCATCCGACGCTTCCACCTGGCAAAGACTCGAAGCCAGGCGCGTGACCGGATGGTGGAAGCTCTCACCGCGGTCGGGCTCCACCCTGACGAGGTCCTGGGCAGGTACCCTCACCAGCTCTCCGGCGGGCAACGGCAGCGGATCAACGTGGCGCGCGCGCTGGTCCTGAAGCCGCGGCTTCTCGTTGCGGATGAGCCTGTCTCCATGGTGGACGCCAGCCTGCGTGCCAGTATCCTGGAGACCCTCCGCGGCCTGCAGCGTGACCATGGCGTTTCCATCCTGTACATCACGCACGACCTGACAACGGCGTACCACATATCGAAGTCCATCATCGTTCTCTACCGGGGCTCCGTGATGGAAGCCGGAGACACGGACAGCGTTATCAAGACCCCCCAGCATCCATACACGCGCCTCCTGATTGACTCCATCCCGTGGCCGGATGTGAACCGGCGCTGGGGGGAGACGGAGATCAAGGCCCGCGAAGGTGAGGGCACTGACCACAGCCCCGGCTGCAAGTTCGCTTCACGCTGCCCGTTCGTCATGGACAAGTGCAGGGTCACGCCGCCCCTCTTCCGGCTTGCCGAGCACCATGCCGCTTCCTGCTACCTCATGGAGAAGAATCCCCGGGTGGAGTCCGCACGGCTGTCCGACCTGCTGCCGATGTGACTATCTTTCCCCTCGAGAGGGGGACACGGTGGCGGAGCAGGGAGCGCAGGCGGGAAGCGCAAAGGACGAGGCGGCTGCGGTCTGGGAAGAGGATGTCGTCATCCCGACCTACCAGGCCGGAGAGCCGGATCCGAACCCGATGTTCCTGGAGAAGCGGGTGTACCAGGGCTCCTCGGGGGCGGTCTTTCCCCTGCCGGTCATCGACCGGCTGTCCGACGAAAAGACGGACAGGAAATACCGCGCGGTCTTTCTCGAGAATGAGTACCTGAAGATCATGATCCTGCCCGAGCTCGGCGGCAGGGTCCAGATGGCGTACGCCAAGGCACTCGATTACCACTTTGTCTACTACAACCGCGTCATCAAGCCCGCCCTCGTCGGCCTTGCGGGACCCTGGATTGCGGGGGGAATCGAGCTCAACTGGCCCCAGCACCACAGGCCCAGCACGTTCCTGCCCGTGGATTATGCAATCGAAAAAGCCGACGACGGCAGGGCAACCGTGTGCCTGGGGGAGATCGACCGGATGCACGGCACGAAAAGCCTGGCCCGGCTCTCGTTGTACCCCGGCAAGGCGTTCCTGCAGATCTCCGTGCGCCTGTGGAACCCGACTCTCCTTCCCCAGACTTTTCTCTGGTGGGCCAATCCCGCGGTGCATGCAAACGATCAATACCAGTCGATCTTTCCGCCAGATGTGCACGCGGTCTTCGACCACGGAAAGCGCGAAGTCTCGCGGTTCCCCGTCGCGACAGGCACCTACTACAGGGTGGATTATTCGGCCGGCGTCGACATCTCGTGGTACCGGAATATCCCGGTGCCGACCTCGTACATGGCGTATCACTCCGATTACGACTTTGTCGGCGGATACGATCACGGGAGAAAGGCCGGCATCCTCCACGTGGCTGACCACCATGTGTCTCCGGGAAAAAAACTGTGGACATGGGGCAACGGTGATTTCGCAAAGGCCTGGGAGAGGAACCTCACCGACAATGACGGGCCCTACATCGAGCTGATGACCGGGGTCTTCACGGACAACCAGCCCGATTTCTCCTGGCTCGAGCCGGGGGAGGAGAAAAGCTTTACGCAGAGCTTTCTTCCGTACTCCGGAATCGGGATGGTGAAGAACGCCTCCCGGGACGCCGCGATCGCTCTTGACAGGAGCGGCGGCGCGGCCACCGTCGGGGTGTATTCCACATCCCGCCGTGCCTGGCGTGTGGTCCTGACGGCGATGCCCGAGGCTGCCGGGCCCAAGGCCGCCGGGCCCGTCACGGTCTGCCTCGACACGGTGGTCGAAATCAAGCCCGAAAGCCCGTTCATCACGAGCGTGCCTGTGCCGCCGAGCACGCCGCAGTCTGCGCTTTCCCTTTCAGTCCGGTCCGTGGATGGCGAGGTAGTGCTTTCCTACTCTCCGCGGGAAGAAACCGCAGAACAGATCCCCGAACCCGCCAGGCCGGCGCCCCTGCCATCTGAGGTGAAAAGCCAGGAAGAGCTCTACTTGATCGGGCTCCACCTCGAACAGTACAGGCACGCGACATTCCGGCCTGACGACTACTATGCGGAGGCGCTTGCGCGGGACCCGGGCGACTCGCGGTGCAACCTGGCGATGGGACTTCTGTTCCTGCGCCGCGGTGACTTTGCGGGAAGCGAGCAGTACTTCCGCACGTCCATCGAGCGCCTCTACATGAAGAATCCCAATCCGCAAACCGGCGCGCCGCATCTCTACCTGGGATGCTCGCTCGAGCTGCGGGACAGGGCGGCGGAGGCGGAAGAGGCGTACTTCAAGTCGACATGGAGCGCGGACTGCCGCGCAGCGGCTTTCGCCGGTCTGGCACGATGCGCAATGAGGCGTGGAGATTTTCCGGCCGCCCTTCAACGCGCGAACGCGTCCCTTGCCGCAAATCCCCGAAACCCCGGGGTCCGCTGCATCAGATCCATGGCTCTTCGGAAGCTCGGCATGTCAAGCGAGGCGCTTGAAGAAACAGAAGCCGTTCTCGCAGAGGATCCGCTGAGCTTCCTTGCCCGTCACGAGAAAGAGCTGGCAATTCGGAGCGTGCGGGGCGCCTCAGCCGCGCCGGGGGAAATCATCTCCGCCGCGCCCTGCCACATGGGTGACGCGGTCCTGACCAGCATCGCAATTGCCGGCGCGTACGTCGCCTGCGGGCTTTTCGAGGAAGCCGCCGCCGCGCTGAGGGCGGCCGTCCCCGAGAGCGCGGATGCGCGCGTCAACCCGCACCTGCTCTTCTGGCTGGGATACTGCCACGAGCGGATGGGCAATCGTGAGGAGGCCATGCACTGGATCCGCCGGGCAGACTCTCTTCCGCAGGGCTCCTGGTTCGCCGCCGCCATCGAGGCCATCCCTGTGCTGGAGACCGCCGCGGAGCTGTTCCCCGCGGGGGCGCGCGCTTCCTACCACCTGGGCAACCTCTTCTACGCAAGCCGGCGCGTGGAGAAGGCGGTGGCCGAATGGGAGCGCGCAAAGGCGGTTGATCCGAGCTTCCCGACGGTCCGGCGAAACCTCGCCCTTGCCGCGTTCAACAAGCAGGGAGACCCTGAGCGCGCCCAGGCAGAGCTTGAACAGGCATTCCTCCTGGATCCCGCGGACGCCCGCCTGCTCATGGAGCTCGACCTGCTCCTGAAAAAGCGAGGCATGAGTCCGGACGAGCGGCACGCCCGGCTCGGCCGGCACCAGGACCTGGTCCGCCAGCGCGACGACCTTTCCGTTGAATGGGTTTCGCTTCTTAATCTCCGGGGGGACTACCGCGGCGCCCTTGATTTCATGGAGAAGCGGATCTTTCATCCCTGGGAAGGGGGGGAGGGAAAGGTGACGCGCCAGTACACTTCGGCGCTGCTGGGCTTGAGCCGGGAGGCACTCGGCAGGGGGGAAGCAACAGCTTCGGTCGGGCTGGCTCGACGGGCCCTCGAGTACCCAGTGAACCTGGGAGAAGGAAGGCTTCCAGGCGCGATTCCCAACGATGTCTACTATTATCTTGGCTGCGCCCAGGAAGCTGCCCGGGACATCGCCGGCTCGCGGGACTCCCTGGAGCGCGCCTCGAGCGGGGAGAAAGAGCCTGCCATCTCGATGTACTACAACGACCAGCCCGCGGACATGATCTTTTTCCAGGGGCTTGCGTTTGCGCGCCTGGGCCAGGACCGCGAGGCGCGCGGGAGATTCGATTGCCTGATCGAGTACGCTGAGGGTAACCGCAACCGAACGGTGACAATCGACTATTTTGCCGTCTCGCTTCCGGACATGCAGATCTTCGATGACGACCTGTCCCGGCGAAACCGGATATTCTGCACGTACATCCAGGCGCTGGGCTGGCTCGGCAGGGAGGACCAGGAAAAAGCGGTCGGCTCCTTGGAGGAGGTCCTGAAGGAAGATCCCTCTCACGCCGGGGCTGCCGATATTCTCCGGCTGATTCGAAGCGGCTGGCGTTTTTCGTGAAGAAGCCGTACAATCGCGAAATTGCGCGTACGGCCCGCTGGGTCATGAGCAACGGGGGACCGCCCGCGCTCTCGCAATCGACGGGAGGAAAAGGATGAACGGAGTTGGCGCAAGGGTCGCAGGGGTGATAGCGCTGGTGCTGTCAGCGGGCTCGATCGCCGCTGGTTTCCTGAATCGTGCCCATCATCCGCGCCGTTTCATCGGCTTCATTGTTCTTTTCGCTGTCTTCCTGATTGCCGGGATCATCCTGCTCGTCATGAGCGGGAGGCGCGGCGCCGGGAGCGCCCCACCAGCTTCCCGATGACCGCCTGGCTGGGAGCCTGGGTCGGCTGGGGCTGGGGGATCGCATTCATCGTCTGGCTTCTCGGCAGCGCCTTCGTGCTCGTTTTCGTCGACAAGCTTTTTCGCAGCCGAATGTCCACGGCAGTGGTCATGGTGGTGTGGACGGTCCTTCTCCTGGCAGCCACGACGCGCCTGGTTGGTTTGAAGCCGCCCGGGTAAGGCCGCTGGGCGCCCCCCTAAGCGTTTCCGTTGGCGAAGTTGTTGTAGTAGTACTCCAGGCCGTCGATGAGAGCCTGCCAGGATGCCTCGATGATGTTCTCATCCACGCCTACGGTGTCCCATGACTGCTCGCCGTCGGAGGTCGTGATGAAGACCCGCACGCGTGCCGCGGTGGCTTTCTCCGGGTTCAGCACCCGCACGCGGTAGTCGGTGAGCTTCAGCTTCTTCAGGAACGGGTGCAGCGGAAGAAGGGCGTCCCGCAGGGCCGCGCTCAGGGTGTCCACAGGACCGTCACCGACGCCCGCCCCCATCAGGAGATTGCCGTTCACTCGCACGAAAATCCTTCCCACGCTCTTGGGCGGCGTCCCGGCCGCCTTGTAGTTCTCCAGGTGGTAGTTGCTCAGATCCAGGAGCGGCGTGTACGTCTTCAGGACCTTCCTCATGACGAGGTCAAACGACGCTTCGGCGGCCTCGTACTCGTAGCCTTTCTCCTCGAGGTGCTTCAGCTCCTCCAGGAGCCTTGTCACCTCGGCAGAGCCCTTGTCGAAGTCCCCGTAGCGGGAAAGCTTCTTGATGATCGTCGACTTGCCGGCCAGCTCCGAAAGGAGCACCCGCCTCTCGTTGCCAACGAGGGCGCCGTCGATGTGCTCCATGAGATGCGGCGCCTTGCTGATGACATCCGCGTGCTGGCCTGCCTTGTGGGAAAAAGCCGCCTCCCCGACGTACGGCCATCGCTTCTCGGGAATGATGTTCGCCTTCTCCGCGACGAACCGGGAGAGCGTGGTGAGATGTTTCAGGTTGGCGCATGCCGTGGCATCGCGCCCTGCCTTGAGGCAAAGGGTGGGGATCAGGATGCAGAGGTTCAGGTTGCCGCACCGCTCGCCCCAGCCGTTGATCGTTCCCTGGACGTGGATGGCCCCGCGGTCCACGGCGGCAAGCGCGTTTGCCACGGCGTTTCCCGTGTCGTCGTGGAAATGCACGCCGATGGGCCCGAGCTCCGCGCGAGGCAGCTCGTCCATGATCCGCGCAACCTCGGCGGGCAGCGTACCCCCGTTGGTGTCGCACAGGACCAGGCAGTCCGCCCCTGACTCGCGGCCCGCCCTCAGGACCCGCAGGGCATACGCAGGGTCGTCCTTGTACCCGTCGAAGAAGTGCTCCAGGTCGAAGAAGACCTCCCGCCCTTCCTTCTTCAAGGTGCACAGCGAGTCGGAGATCATGGCAATGTTTTCCTCGTCCGTGGTGCCGAGCACGTGCTTCACATGCGCCCGCCATGTCTTGCCCACCACGATGACCGTCGGTGTCTCAGCGTTCAGAAGCGCCGCTATCTGCGGATCGGAGGCCGCCTTCCCGCCGGCCTTCCGCGTGGAGCCGAACGCCACGACCCGGGCGTGGCGCAGTTTCTCCTTTTTCATTCTCTGGAAGAACTCGGCTTCCTTGCGGTTGGAAAGCGGGAACCCACCTTCGATATAATCGATGCCGAACTCGTCCATGGTCAGCGCGATCTGGATCTTGTCCTGCAGGGTGTAGTTGATCCCCTGGCCCTGCATGCCGTCGCGGAGAGTCGTATCGTAGATCTGGACCCTGTCGTGTGCCATCACGCATGTCTCCCCTGGTGCGCCAAAAGATAGTGAATCCACCCTCCGTGTTCCACATTTTCTTTACGCGCCGGGTCCTGGATTTCAGACAACCTCATTTCCGTCACAGCTCCCCTTCCTGGCCGCCAGGTACGCTTTCCACCGGTTCAGCGCGTTCACGTACGCCCGGGCGCTTGCCTCCAGGATGTCCGTGGAGGCTCCGCGTCCCACGAACTTCCTTCCGTCGATCTCCACGGAGGTGCTTACTTCCCCGATTGCCTGCTTGCCGGGAGTGACGGCCTGGACCACGTACTCCAGGAGCTTTGTCGACACCCCGAGTGACCTGTCGATGGCGTTGAAAATGGCGTCCACCGGCCCATCGCCCGTTGCCGCCTCCTCGAAGCGCTCGCTTCCGGCGATGATCCTCACCGTCGCGGTTGGAACGGCGAGGTTCCCCGACTGGATGTTGAAGTAATCCAGGCTGTAGGTTTCCGTCTCGTGGCCCAGCTCATCCGCCACGATGACGTACAGGTCGTCGTCGTAGACTTCCTTCTTGCGGTCCGCGATGACAAGGAACCTCTCGTACGCCTTCTTCAGCTCGTCCTCGCTCAAGGCGATGCCAAGCTCAGCCAGGCGGTTTCGAAACCCGTGGAGGCCGGAGTGACGGCCCAGCACGAGCTGGCTGGCGTCACGGCCCACCGATTCGGGAGTCATGATCTCATAGGTCTCCCTCTTTTTCAGAACGCCGTCCTGGTGGATCCCCGATTCGTGCGCGAACGCGTTCTCCCCGGTGATGGGCTTGTTCCGCGGGATGGGGAACCCGATGGTGTTTGCCAGCAGGCGCGAGGAGTTGTAGATCTGCTTCGTGTTGACGCCGGTGGTGAAGGGCAGTCGGTCCCTGCGAACCGTGAGGGCCATGACGAACTCCTCCAGGGAGGCGTTGCCCGCCCGCTCGCCGATGCCGTTGATCGTCACCTCCACCTGCCGGGCCCCGGCCAGGACGGCGGCAACGGAGTTGGCAACGGCGAGGCCGAGGTCGTTGTGGCAGTGGACGGACACCACCGCTTTCCCGATATTCGGCGTCCCCGCAAAGATCTTTTTCAGGAAATCCGAGAACTCGTCCGGCACCGCGTACCCCACGGTGTCCGGGATATTGATGACCCGCGCCCCGGCGTCGATCACCTTCTCAATGATCCTGCAGAGAAAGGGGATCTCGCTTCGCGTCGCGTCCTCGGGAGAAAACTCCACTTCCGCCACCTTGTTTCGCGCGTAGCGAACGGCGCTCACCGCCATTGCCAGCACGTCGTCCGGCTCCTTGCGGAGCTTGAACTGCATGTGGATGGGAGAGGTCGCGATGAAAGTATGCACGCGCGGGTGCTCCGCGTCATGCACGGATTCCGCGGCGGTGTCGATGTCCTTCTCCAGGGCTCTTGCCAGGGCCGCGATGGTGCATCCCTTCACCTGCCGGGCTATCAGCTTGCACCCTTCGAACTGGTGCGGAGAAGAGACGGGGAAGCCCGCCTCTATCACGTCGACTCCGAGGCGCCCGAGCTGCAGGGCCATCTCCAGCTTCTGCTCCACGCTCATGGAGGCGCCCGGCGACTGTTCTCCGTCACGCAGCGTCGTATCGAAAATTTGAATCCGCTCCATCACACTCTCTCCTTTCCTTCCCGGCTCCGACCGCCTCGTGCCGCCCGGCGGACGGGCGCGGTGCCCGGTGCGGGAGCCTTCCTGCTTCGCTCCAGCGAGACGAGCCCGCTTCGCGCCATTTCCACCAGGCCGTAGGGCATGAGAAGGGCTGTGAAATCGTCGATTTTCTCCGTTGCGCCGGTGAGCTCCAGGGACATCGTGTCGTAACCGACATCCATGACCTGCGCCTTGAACACGTCTGCCACCTGGAAGATCTCTCCCCGCTGTGAGGGCCGGGCGGTCACCTTGATCAGGAGAAGCTCGCGGTGGAGCGCGGGCAGCCCCGTGAGATCAGTCACGCGGATGACGTCGATCAGCCTGTTGAGCTGTTTCTTGATCTGCTCCACGACGAGGTCGTCTCCCTGGCAGGCCAGGGTGATCCTTGTCACCGTGGGATCCGCGGTGGTCCCGGCAGTGATGCTCTCCAGGTTGTAGCCGCGGCCCGAGAAGAGTCCCGCGATCCGCGCCAGGACGCCCTGCTTGTTTTCAACCAGCATCGTCATGATGTGTTTCACTGCCTTGCCCCTCGCAATCCATGTCTAACGGGCTCGCTTTCGGCCATCCAACCCCACGGGGTACCGCGTTCGCGCGGAACGCGTACTCGCGTACCGTGGGAGGGCCTCGCTCGCCCTCGCCATCCATGGCTACGCATTCATCATCTCATCAATTCCCGCGCCGGCGGGGACCATGGGCCACACGTTTGCCTCCCGGGAAATCCTGAAGTCCAGGAAGACGGGACGGTCAGTGATCCTGGCAGCCTCCGCGAGGGCCGGCTCGATCTCGGACGGCTGCAGGATCCGCATGCCGGCGGCCCCGTATGCCTGCGCGAGCTTCACGAAATCCGGCGAGTAGGGCGGACAGGCTCCCCCGGGCGAGGCGCAATCCGGGGGGCAGTCGACAGCGCGATTGAGGCAGACTCCCGAATAGCGTCGGGCGTGAAAAGACTCCTGCCACTGGCGGACCATTCCCAGGTAACCGTTGTTGAGGATGGCAACGATGACCGGCACTTTCTCCGCCACCGCGGTGCCGAGCTCCTGGATGTTCATCTGGATGGAGCCGTCCCCCGCGATATCGATGACGCGTCTGTCCGGGTTGCCGAGCTGCGCGCCAATTGCCGCCGGGAATCCGTACCCCATTGTGCCCAGGCCTCCGGAGGTGAGGAACGTCCGAGGCTCGTGGAAATCGTAGTACTGCGCCGTCCACATCTGGTTCTGCCCCACTTCGGTGGTGACGATGGCGCTGGGGAATGCCTTCGCAATGGCACGGATGACCTGGCTGGGCGAAAGTCCGCCGTTGCCAGGGACATCCGCGAGAGGATGCGTGCGCATCCAGTCCTCTGTCTGCGCCTGCCATGCCGCAATTTCCGGCGCTCGTGCGATAGGCAGGAAATCCTCCAGGAACAGCCGCGCGTCCGCGACGATGGGCACCTCCACCTGCACATTCCGAGCGATGGAGGCCGGATCGATATCCACGTGCACCACGGCGGCATGGGGAGCAAAAGTCTTGAGGTTGCCAGTGGCGCGGTCATCGAAACGCGAGCCGATGGCGAACAGGAGGTCGCAGTTCTGCACGGCCATGTTTGCGGCGTACGTCCCGTGCATGCCCAGCATGCCGAGGAATCTCGGGTTGTCGCTGGGCAGGGCACTGATGCCCATGAGGGAGGCGACCACCGGCACCCCCGTTCGGGCCACGAGCTCACGGAAGAGCATGGCGCCGCCGGAGATCGTGAGTCCGCCGCCCGCGTAGAAAAGCGGCTTCTTCGAGGCCGCCAGCACCTCGGCTGCTTTGCGGATCTGCAGGGGATGGCCGCGATAGACGGGGTTGTACCCGCGGATGGACACGGTCTCCGGGAGAGGCTCATCAGAGGCTTCCGTGAGGACGTCCTTAGGCACGTCCACGAGGACCGGTCCCGGACGACCCGTCCTGGCAATGTGAAACGCCTCCCTCAGGATGCGCCCGAGGTCCTTCCTGTCCGTCACGAGGTAGTTGTGCTTCGTGACGGAACGGGAGATGCCGACGATATCCGCTTCCTGGAACGCATCGTTTCCGATCATGTTGCGCGACACCTGGCCGCTGATGACGACAAGGGGAACGGAATCGAAGTTCGCCGTGGCAAGGCCGGTGACGGTGTTCGTGGCCCCCGGGCCGCTCGTCACGAGGCACACGCCGACGCGCCCGGTGGACCGCGCGTAGCCGTCGGCCGCGTGGACGGCGCCCTGCTCGTGCCGGGCCAGGACAAGCCGTATGGCCCTCTCCCCGTACAGGGCGTCGAACGCCGGTATGACCACTCCGCCGGGAAAACCGAAGAGGATCTCGACCTTTTCCGCTTTCAGGGCCTCAATGAGAAGAGCGGACCCCGTGCGCTTCATGGCCTGCCTCGAATCGCGCCCCGCGACGCCGGACCCACGCTTTCCGCGTAGGCATCCAGGAAGGCGCTCCCGGTGGGCCTGGCGGCCGGGTGGAACTCCGCCATTCTCTTTTTCCACTCCTCCGCATTTATCAGGAGGTCAAGGGTTTTTCCGGGGATGTCAACACGGATCCTGTCTCCTTCCCGCACGATCCCGATGGGGCCTCCGACAGCGGCCTCCGGAGCCACGTGGCCAATGGATGCTCCGCGGCTCGCCCCCGAGAACCTGCCGTCCGTTATCAGCGCCACCTCCCGGTCCAGGCCGATCCCGGCGATTGCCGAGGTGGGGGAGAGCATCTCGCGCATCCCGGGGCCGCCTCGCGGACCCTCGTAGCGGATGACCACGATGTCCCCCCGCTTTATCTTCCGTCCGAGGATCGCGCTCTGCGCATCCTCTTCGCAGTCGAAGACGCGAGCCGGCCCCTCGTGCACGAGCATGGACGGATCCACGGCCGCCTTCTTGACCACGCAGCCCTCGGGCGCCAGGTTTCCCTTCAGAACGGCCAGCCCGCCTTCGGCGTGGTACGGTTTTTCAGGCTTCGCGATCCAGGTGCCATCGGGCTCCGCTGCGTTCTGAAACGTCATCGAAAGGGGATGGCCGGAGATTGTAACGGCTCTGCCGTCCACGTGGCCCAGCCGGGCCAGCGTCTTCAGGACAGCGGGAATGCCGCCCGCCGCGTGGAGGTGCTCCATGTAGTAGGGGCCGGAGGGAGCGATCGAGCAGAGGTGCGGAACCGCCGAGCTGATCCTGTCGAAGTCTTCCAGCGAGAGCTCCACCCCCGCGCTTGCGGCGATTGCGGGGAGGTGAAGCGCCGTGTTGGTGGATCCGCCGAGCGCCATGTCGAGGGCAACGGCGTTGAGGAACGCCGCCCTCGTAAGCACACGGGACGTCCGCAGGTCTTCCCGAACGGCACGGACCGCGGCGCGCCCGCTGTCGCGCGCCAGTCGGCAACGGTCCGCGTGGACCGCGGGTATTGTGCCGTTTCCCGCAAGGGCTATCCCGAGCGCTTCCGCCAGGCAGTTCATGGAGTTGGCCGTGAAAAGCCCGGCGCACGAGCCGGTCCCCGGGCAGGCATCGCATTCGAGCCGGCCGAGATCTTCATCGCTCATTTTCCCCATGCCATGACGGCCGACTGCCTCGAAAACCGCGCCGAGACCCACCTGCCGTCCGCCCGAGCTTCCCGCAAGCATGGGTCCCCCGGCCACGAGCACCGCGGGGATGTCCAGCCGGGCTGCCGCCATCAGCATCCCGGGGACGATCTTGTCGCAGCTGGCCAGGAGCACCAGCCCGTCCAGCCCATGGGCCTGGGCAACGATCTCGACGGAGTCCGCGATGAGGTCCCTGCTGGGAAGCGAATACCGCATTCCCCCGTGCCCCATCGCAAGGCCGTCGCACACGCCGATGGTGCCGAACTCGCAGGCAATCCCGCCCTCCGACCAGATGCCTTCCTTCACGTACTCCGCGAGCCGGCGCAGGTCCTTGTGTCCCGGGATCAGCTCGCTGAATGAGTTCGCGATCCCGATCATCGGCCGTCCCTCGGAGGCGCGGTCCCATCCCAGCGCATGGAGCAGGCTCCGGTGTGGAGCGCGCGAGGCTCCCTCCCGCACGGTTCGGCTTCTCAGATCGATTCTTTTCATGACCCCGGTTCCCTCTTTCTTCGCGGCAGCCCGTGAAGGCGCCGTGGAAATAAAAAAGCCGTTCCCCCGAGGGAGAACGGCCCGCTGAATACGCCGTTAGCGGCGCCAGCCGATTTACCCCTCCGGGTGTCGGACGCTCCTTGCAAGGAGGCCGATAATAAGGATGAGTCCAAGGATGGAGAGGAGCGAAGATCCACGGGATTCGATGCGCCCGTGCTCTGGCTGACTGCCGCCGATCATGGTAGTCCTTTATAACTCTGCGCGGCGACTGCTGTCAAGTGGCCGTTGGCAAGGGCATCGCGGGGACCGCGAAGATCAGAAGACGGTCCTGCGCTGTTCGAACGACTTCTGGAGGCGCTCGAGAATCCGCTCGCATTTCTCCCGGCTTGTGATGCCGAACTCGCTGAGGACTGGCCCTTCCATCTGCTCGTACGTCACGTAGGAACGCTCCAGGTCGCAGAAAGCGTTTGCCAGGTAAACGCAGAAGACCACCTCCTTGTACGCCACGGGAGCGCTGAGAGGATCATGGTGGTGCTTGATTCCGTAGATGAGCTGATCGGGGAAGTTCCATTTCTTTGCCATGAGGGCCCCGATCTCCGCATGGTTCAGCCCGAAGGAGAATCGCTCCAGGATCCTCGGGGTGATGTCCTTCTCCTTGCAGAATCTCGTCATCTGCTCCATGGCCTCGGGGTGGAGCCATGTGACGATGATCTGGCCCAGGTCGTGGAGGATGCCGGAGACGTACACGTCATCCAGGATTTCCCCTCGGGGCTTGAAGCTCCGCGCCAGGAGAAAGGCGTAGTACGCCACCTTGTAGGAATGATCCCACAGGGGCTTCATCTCCGTGTACTGCTGGCCGAGGATCTTGCGGGCGCCGTAGGAGTACAGGAGGTTGCGCAGTCCCTTCATTCCGACGATCTTCACTCCCTGGAGGATGTTGTTGACCCTGCGGGGAAGCACGTAGAACGCGGAGTTCACGAGCTTCAGCAGGTCGGCCGTGAGAACAGGATCCATCGCGATGCGCGCGGAGATCCTTGCCACGGTGGCCCTGGGGTCTTCCGTGAGCCGGATCAGCTCGAGAATGATCTCGGGGAAGTGGGGCAGGGAGTCCACATCGCGGACGATGGCCTGGGTGAGCACGTTGATCTTCTCCAGGTGCACCCTGTTCATCGGAATCAGGAGTGAGGCCACCGTCTCCCCGTTTCGCCCCTCGATGGAGAAAGCCTCTTCACCGAGTCCCAGCCTCTTGAGGAATTGCAGGAGGATGAGGATGCCCAGGCCGGCGCCCTCCTGGGCATCGATCGGGGCGCCGAGGACTTCCATGAAGGAATGGTGCGCCCGGGAGCGCGCAATGCGGTCGTAGATGCGCGCCTGCTCCCGGGGGGTGAGCTGCGCCGAGTTCCGCACGAGGATTGCAAGGTTTCCGCCGGTCGTGTGGAAGGTGACGTTGATGAGGAACTGCCGGACGCGAAGGAGGTCCAGCCAGTGCTCCAGGCGCTCCGAGATCTCCCGGCGAAACTCCCGCATGCCTTTCTCGTAGTCTTCCTCCCGCCAGATATCCAGGCCCTTCTCCTCGAAGTACACGCGCTTGGCGTTTGCTTTCTGGGCGTTGATGATGAGCTCCTTGAGGCAGTAGGAGAGGGGCTCCATGATTCGCTCCTGTCCAAGCTCGACAAGGTAGGTCTCGAGGATCCTGTCCAGGAGGGCGTGGGAATCGTGCGGAAGGCTGGTGAGCTTGAAGGTAAGGGGAATGGACCTGAGCGCCGCCCTCTGAATCTGCGCGAGGTCTATCCGGGGAGCCATTATCTGCCGGCAACCCGGGCGCGTTCGCGGTGAGCCGGTTTCAGCAGATCGCTCCGCGACTGATCGAGAAAGGTCTCCAGGGCCTGGATTCTCTTGAACGTGTCGCGGCTCCTGAGGAAGACGTCCACGACGTCGGGGTCGAAGTGGGTTCCCCTCTCGGAAACGATTATCCGTGCTGCCTCTTCGTGCGTGAGAGCGTCCTTGTAGCTGCGCCGGGTGGTGAGCGCGTCGTAGACGTCCGCCAGGGCGACGATGCGCGCGGAAAGCGGGATCTTCTCCCCGGCAATGCCGTCGGGATACCCGGTTCCGTCCCAGCGCTCGTGGTGGGAGTACGCAATCTCTTTCCCGAGGGTGAGAAAGGATTCCCTCTTGAGCTCCCTGTCCACGGCCCTGAGCGCTTCCCCTCCCAGGCGGGCGTGCTCCTTGATCTTCTCGAACTCCAGGGCGGTCAGCCGGCCCGGTTTTCTGAGGACTGCATCCTCGATGCCCACCTTGCCCACGTCGTGCAGCACGGAGGAAAGGCAGAGGTCTTCGATGTACTCGGGGGTGATGTAGTCCGCGTACCTGGGCAGCCCGGCCAGCCCGGCCGCCAGGACCCGTGTGTATTCGCGTATCCTCTCCAGGTGCTTCCCCGTGTCCACATCGCGGTACTCGGTGAGTCGCGCGAAACCAAGGATTGCTCCCGACTGGGTTTCGCGGATCTGCTCGAAGGACTCCTGCAGCTTCTTCTCCAGGCGCACCCGCTCGGTGAGGTCCCGCTCCATGATGGCATAGGCGATGGTCTCCCCGGTCGTACTCGTGAGCGCGGAATAGGCCGCATAGGTGAACTTGACGGTGCCGTCGCTGCACAGACGAGGGACGTCCGTTTCAACCGAGTGTCCCCCGTTCCTGTCCACCACGGCGATGACCTCGGCGATGGACGGAGAGCGGTTCTGGACCTGGAAGATATCGCTGAAGTTCCTGCCGACGAGGTCCATCCACGTGTAGCCGTACAGCTTCTCCGCGTAGTAGTTGCAGTTGAGGATCTGGCCCGAGGGATCGACGATGATGATCGAGGACAGGATGGTGTCGAAGAGCACGATGTAGTTGCGCTCCGAGATTCGAAGGCGAGCCTCCAGGTTCTTCACGCGCGTCACGTCCTTGAAGTGGGTCGTGTACCCGGTGGCCACGCCGCGCTCATCCCTCACGATCCACGAGGTGTCCAGGACGCGAAGAGGCCTGTGCGAGCGAGTCAGCAGGTGGGTCTCCAGGTTGGAGACGGAGCTGGCCTCCGCGAGCCGCAGGATCTTGTCCTCCAGCTCCGCCGCCTGGGTATACAGCGAGGCGATGTTCGGGAGAGGCTCATCGGCGCCCCATTCCATCATTTCGTAGAATGCGCGGTTCGCGCAGGTGATGGTCCCCCCGAGGTCCGCCGTGAACAGAGGATCATGGATGTTGTGGAACATCTGGTGCAGGGCTCGGGAATCCCGTTCCCGCGACGGGTCCAGGCGGTCCGGGAGAGCCTTCAGGCGCACCAGGATGTAGTGCCCGCGGGCGCTCTCCACGGCAAGGGAGGAAACGATGAAGCGGTGCTCCGCCCCGTTCCTGTCCGTGATGCGGGTCTCCCCTTCGGTCCCCGGACCGCGCTCGGCGAGCTTCAGGTCCATGATGAACTCTTTTTCGCGGACGAGGATGTCGTTGGCGTGCAGCCCGGTGGTCCTCAGGAAGACTTCATTGAAAAAAACGATCTTCCCCTCATCGTTGATGATGAGAAAGCCGTCGGCGAACTCTTCGATAATGCGCAGGATAACTTCTGTCACTGGTCAGCCCTTTCCAGGGGACGCCTTCCACGGTACCACCCCCACCCCCTGGTGTCAACGTTGAGGGGCTCGCGTGCGATTTACACCGAACGCGGTTTGTCTCTATACTGGCGCTTCAGGAGAGCGGATGAAGAAACTTGTGCTGTTCGTCCTGGTGGTCTTTGCTCCGCTTGCATCTCTTGCAGCGCAGAACCTGGGGGCCTCCTGGATCAGCGGGGTGGACACGCGCGACAATCCGTGGTTTGAGAGCATCGGCCCGCTCCCTCCTGGTGCCAGCGCGCTTCTTGTCGGCCCCGTCACGGAGCCGGCAGCCGTGCAACTGGATGGGCAGACCGTTCTTTCCGGGCCCGCGCCGCAGGCAGACGTACCGCGCGGTCCGGCCAGCTTCCATGGGTATGCTCTCCCGCCGGCCGCTCCCGGCACGCACATCCTCCGCGTGAGCCTCCTGCGCCAGGACGAGCCGTCCCTGCCGCCGCTTGTAGCCGTTGTCTCCGCGCGCGGGCTCGCCGCGCGGGTGGCGTTCCTCAACCTCCCGCGCGGGCCGCTGCCCTTTTTCGTCGGGCTCCTGTCGCTTCTCCTCACCACGCAGTTCCTGGTCCTCGGCATCCGCCAGAGGTCGCGGGAGCTCCTGTTTCTGGCCGCGGCGCTCCTTGCAAACACGGCGTACGGGCTTTTCCCCGGGTTTTTCGCTTCCTTTGTTGACCAGGCCGTTGAGCGAAAGATCGAGCTGTTCTCCCTCTTTGCCGCGGCGTGCTTCCTCATCCTCGCGTTCCTCGAGCTCCTGAAGTCCTTCCGACTGCGCCTCTTTCTCCCCCTCGCCATCCCGCCCCTCCTGGCCGTCTTCGTGGTCGGGGCGGCGGCAACAACGGGGCTGGCATTCTATGCGGGCCTCGCGGAGCGCGCCCTGCTTGCCGCTTCCTTCGCGGTCCTGGCGGTCCTGAGCCTCCGCAGCCTCGTGCGGGCCGGCTTCCGCAGGGCGGTCTTCCCGCTTGCGCTCGCGCTCTCCCTGGTCGCTGCCTGCGCCGGCAGCGCCCTGGCGGATCTTTTCTTCCCCGGCTGGGGCTTCCTCGGGTTCCTCCCCGGCCTCGTCATCGCGCTGTTCGAGGGAAACCTCCTGGTGGCGGAGCTTGCGCGGACGCAGGATATGTACGGGCAGGCCAGCACGGAGCTCATCGACAGGATCGAGAGCGACTGGGAGATGATCGAGCGGATCCGCGAAGGCAAGGAGCTCCTGGAAAAGCGCAACATCGATATCAGGCGCCTGGCGGTGAAGCTCCTGGAAAGCGCGCAGAAACAGTCTTTCACGATCGGCGGGCTCATCGTGTCCCTGGAGGATGCGGGCTCGGGAGAAGCCCAGGTTGTCGCAAAGGAAAAGGAGATCCTCGGCCACACCGAGCAGGTGGACGGTCTCATCACGAGCTTCAACGCGCAGATCCACGACACGCTGGCGGAGATGGAAGCCCTGTACGAGAGGTCGAACGTCATCCGCAAAGCGGTGAGCCAGATCATCGGCATCGCGGAGAAGACTCACATGCTCTCCCTGAATGCCTCCATCGAGGCGGCAAAGGCCGGGGCCGCCGGGAAAGGCTTCTCCGTGGTGGCCCAGGAGATCCGCAAGCTCGCTGATCTCACCAGGACGGTCTCAGATCATGTGAGCGCCGTGATCAAGGACACGAACAAGGGTGTGGAGAAAGGGGTCGTGCGGATCCAGGGTCTCGGGACGGGGTTCTCCGAGATCATGAAACGAAGCGAGGAGATCCGCACGATGATCGCGCAGAACTCGAGCGCCCTTGAGGATGTCACGCGGGCGCACAAGGAAATCAAGGACGGCCTAGCAGGTGTGGACGTGCTGATCCGGTCAATCCTGGAAGTGTCCCACGACCTGCGCCTGATGACCGAGCGGCTGGCAAGCGCGTTCTCCTGGTTCGGAGAGACGTTGAAGCTGCGCGAGGAGCCCGGCCGGCCTGCGCCGCCTCCGGGAGAAGGCGCTCCGGAGGGCCTGAACGGGGCCGGCCGGCCCTTGCCGACCCGGGGCCCTCACATTGAAGCGCTCGGGGAAGGGCCGGAGAGGCAGAGCCACTCTGCCTCCACGGCGAGCTCATCTCCCACCCAGCCCTTGCCCGCCTGGCGGATCATCGCCCTGCTCAGGCGAAGGTTGGTGATGACCATCCTGAGCTCCTCCCCCGGCCTGACCTGTCGGCGGAACTTCGCCTTCTCCACGGTGGCCAGAACGAAGAGCGAAGACCCGCCGCCCTCCGGGGCCATCATGCGCACCCCGGCGCCCCCGCACTGGGCCATGGCCTCGATGAGGATGACACCAGGGACCACGGGATACTGCGGGAAATGGCCCGGGAAGAAGAACTCGGTTTCGCGGAAGCGCTTGTATCCGACAACCTCGTCCTTGTCGGATTTTTCTATCCTGTCCACGAAAAGGAACGGCTCTCGATGCGGGAGGAGGGATTTCATGTCCGTCATGTCGTGCAGAGTAGCACGGGACCTGCCGACTGCAAAGCGGGTCTGATGGAGACGACGGGGATTTCGCTGTGAGTCTCTGAATTGACAGAGCGGGATGGCTGATGATAGCTTTCCGACTGATTTTGCGGCGGATCAGCGGCTCGGTGCGTCAGCGGCTAAATGTAGTTTCGGCGGATGTGCCGCAAGGGTCTGGCAACCCGAACAGGGGGATAATCAATGGAACTGAACGAGCTGTACGCCCTGATGGATAAGTTCGAGAAAAGCGGGCTCTCAGAGCTCGTCTACAAGCGGGCCGGGGATGAGGTCTGCCTGAAGAAGGTGATCGCGGCCGCCGTCGCGCAGGCGCCAACGGCCGCCCCCGTTGCGGTGACGCACGCCCCCCATGAGACCCGGCCTCCTGAAGGTGCGGCCCGGAAGGCCTCCGATACGGAGCTCATCGCCGCGCCGCTTGTCGGCACGTTCTACCGGGCCCCTGCCCCGGATGCGCCCCCCTTCGTGGAGGCCGGGGACAAAGTGAAGAAAGGCAAGACCCTCTGCATCCTGGAGGCCATGAAGCTGATGAACGAGTTCCAGGCGGAGTTCGACCTGGAGATCGTCTCCATCATGGCGGAGAATGGGCGCATGGTGGAATACGGCGCGCCCCTGTTCGAGGTCCGGAGGGTATGATCCAGAGCCTCCTCGTGGCCAACCGGGGGGAGATCGCGGTCCGCGTCATCCGCTGCTGCCGCCACATGGGCATCCGCAGCGTGATCGCGCATTCCCAGGCGGACAGGGAGTCGCTGCCCGTGCGCATGGCGGACGACCACGTGTGCGTGGGGCCGCCGCCGGCGCGCGACAGCTACCTCAACGTGCGCAACCTCGTCACGGCTGCCGTTCTCAGCCATTGCGATGCCGTGCACCCCGGGGTGGGATTTCTGGCGGAGAACGCGGATTTCGCCCGCGAGGTGCGTGACGCCGGCCTCATTTTCATCGGCCCGGACCCCGAGGTGATCGAGCTGCTCGGGGACAAGATCCGGGCCAAGCGCTCCGCGAGGGACCTGGAGATCCCGGTGATCCCGGGCAGTGAAGGCTCCGTCGAGAATGCCCGCGAGGCCGTGGCGGCCGCAAAGAAGATCGGCTACCCGGTGATCGTGAAAGCGGCTGCCGGCGGGGGAGGCAAGGGGATGCGGATCGTGCGCGGAGGCGAAGAGCTTGCCGACATCCTTGCCATAGCTTCCCACGAGGCGGAGAAGGCGTTCTCCGACGGGACCATGTACATGGAGAAGTACCTCGAGAACCCCCGGCACGTGGAGATCCAGATCGTCGCGGACCGCAAGGGGAACGTCGTGCACCTGGGGGAGAGGGACTGCACCGTCCAGCAGAACCACCAGAAGCTCGTGGAGGAAAGCCCTTCCGTCGCCGTGGACTCCGAGATGCGCTCGCGCATGGGGCACGACGCCGTTCGCCTCCTTCGCAACCTGGGCTACACGGGGGCGGGGACGGTTGAGTTTCTCGTCAAGGACGGCCGGCACTACTTCATGGAGGTCAACGCGAGGGTCCAGGTGGAGCATCCCGTGTCGGAGATGGTGACCGGGGTGGACATCATCCGCCAGCAGATCCTCGCCGCCAGCGACGAGCCGCTGGAGATCCGCCAGGAGGAGGTCCGGCTTTCAGGGTACGCCATGGAATGCCGCATCAACGCGCGCTCCGCCGGCAAGGTCACCCGGTTCCACGTCCCCGGCGGCTTCGGGGTCCGCATGGACACGTTTCTCTACACCGGCTACACGGTTCCTCCGTGGTACGACCACCTGGTTGCCAAGCTCATCGTGTCCGCCCGCTCGCGCCTGGAAGGGATCCGGCGGATGGAGAGCGCTCTGGCGGAGCTTGTCATCGAGGGGATCGCGACGAACATCGAATCGCAGAAGAAAATCGTTTCCCACCCGACCTTCCGCAAGGGCGACTACGGAACAGGATTTCTCGGCGAGATCCAGAAGGAGGGCATCCTGTGATCAGGTTCAACAGGATCGAAGGGTGGATCCGTGGGCTCACGGAGCACCCCGTGCAGGGAAAGCGCGATGAGCGTCTGTTCATCGACACGAAGAACTCGTGTCCCTCCTGCCAGAGGCCGCTCAACGCCGCCGAGCTGGAGGCGAGCCTCTACGTGTGTCCCCACTGCGGTCACCATTTCCGTCTCACCGCCTGGGAGAGGATCCGCCACACCGCGGATGAAGGGGTCTTCCAGGAGTTCTCCGCGGACCTCGAGTCCACCAACCCCCTGGAGTTCCCTGACTACGAGGAGAAGCTTGCCGCCGCCGCGCGCAAGACGGGGGTGAAGGAAGCCGTGGTCACCGGGCTGTGCAAGGTGGCCGGCCGCGAGGTGGTGCTTGCCGTCATGGATTTCCGCTTCATCGGCGGCAGCATGGGGTCCGTCGTGGGAGAAAAGATCATGCGGGCCATGCTCGTGGGGGCAGAGAAGAAGATTCCGGTCATCGTCTTCACCGCTTCGGGGGGCGCGCGCATGCAGGAGGGGATCCTCTCCCTGATGCAGATGGCCAAGACCGCGGTCGCGACACAGGCGCTGGAGAAGAGCCGCTGCCCCTATTTCGTCGTGCTCACGGACCCCACCACGGCGGGCGTGCTCGCTTCATTCGCCATGCTGGGGGACGTGATCCTGGCCGAGCCGGGCGCCCTTATGCGGTTTGCAGGCGCGCGGGTCGTGGCGGGAACCATCCGGGAGAAAGTCCCCGACAACTTCCCGCATTCCCAGTATCACTTCGAAAGAGGGTTCATTGACCGCATCGTGCCCCGCGGAGAGCTGCGGAAGATCCTCGGCTTCCTTCTTTCGACGCACGCTGTGCCCCAGGGAGGAAAGGGATGAGCGACAACCCGTTCCGCGAGAAGCTTGCGGAGCTCAAAGTCCTTGCCGACAAGGCGAACATGGACATCTCGCGGGAGCTGAATGCGCTCGAGGCCAGGCTCCGGCCCGCGGCACCCCCGCCTGTTTCCAGCGACGCCTGGAAGCGCGTGGAGCTTGCCCGTCATCCTGAAAGGCCGACAACCCTCCAGTACGCGGAAAAGATATTCGATGATTTCCTGGAGCTGCACGGAGACCGCACGTTCGGAGATGACCCTGCCATGGTGGGCGGCATCGGGCTCCTGAGCGGACGGCCGGTGACGTTCTTCGGCCACCAGAAGGGCCGCAACATGAAGGACAACATCAAGAGGAACTTCGGAATGGCTCACCCCGAGGGGTACCGCAAGGCCCTCCGCCTGGCAAAGCAGGCAGTGAAGTTCGACCGCCCCATCCTCACGTTCATCGATACCCCGGGCGCCTACCCCGGTGTGTCCGGAGAAGACAGGGGAATCAGCCAGGCAATCGCGACCAACATGAAGGAGTTTGCCGAGCTTCCCGTTCCCATCATTGCCACGGTCCTGGGAGAGGGAGGATCCGGCGGAGCCATTGGGATCGGGCTTGCTGATATCATCCTCATGATGGAGAACGCGTACTATTCCGTCATCACCCCCGAGGGCTGCGCCTCCATCCTGCTTCGGGATTCGAGCAAGGCGCCGCTTTCCGCCCAGCTCCTGCGCCTGACGCCGAAAGACCTCCTGGACTTTCGGGTGATAGACCGGATCGTGAAGGAGCCGCCGGGCGGCGCGCACAAGGACGTCGACTCGGCCGCCGCCACGCTCAAGTCCGACATCCTCAAGGCCCTTGGAGTCGTGCAGCGCCGCAGCGTGGAGTCGATGCTCTCCCAGCGCCACGAGAGGTTCCTGAGCCTGGGCGTTTTCCAGGAACAGGAGCCCGCCCGCAAGGGGTTTCTCCAGCGCCTGCGGGAGTTCTTTTAGGTTACTGGATTATTCCGAGCTTCTTTGCGGCCTTTCCCGCCACATCCAGGATCTGGTCCAGCTCCTCGTCCGTGTGGATTGCCATGTACGAGGTGCGGATGAGCGTGCTGTCAGGCGGAACGGCCGGGCTGAGAATAGGATTCGTGAACACGCCGCCATCGAAGAGCGCGCGCCAGAAGAGCAGCGTCTTCTCGAAATCACGGACCAGGAGCGGAACGATGGGGGTCTCCGCGGTCCCCACGTCGAAGCCCAGGGACTTGAAGCCGGCAAGCATCTTGCGTCCGATCTTCTGGAGGCGCTGAACGCGCTCGGGCTCTTTTTCGATGATGTCCAGGCAGGCGCTCACCGACGCGATTGTCGCGGGAGGCATGCTTGCCGCAAAGAGCAGCGGCCGGGCAAAATGCTTGATGTAATCGATCACCTCGTCTTCCCCGGCAATGAACCCGCCCAGAGACCCGAATGATTTCGAGAACGTGCACATCACGACGTCGGTCTTGTCCTTGACCCCGTAGTGCTCCTCCGTGCCCCGTCCGTTTGATCCCAGCACGCCGATGGCGTGGGCCTCGTCCAGGTACAGCCGGGCGCCGTACTTCTTGCACAGGTCGTGCATCTGAGGGAGCTTCACGATGTCCCCTTCCATGCTGAAGACGCCGTCGGTGACCACCAGCTTGGGAGCGTCGTGAGGCTCCTTGGAGAGGAACTTTTCCAGGCTCCCCATGTCGTTGTGCTGGTAGCGGTGGACCTTCACCTTGCCGCGCATGCCGGTGGCCAGGAAAATCCCGTCCATGATGGAAGCGTGGTTGAGCTTGTCCGAGAAGACATGTTCATCCTTGCCCAGGAGCGCCGAGATTGCCCCGAGGTTGGTCTGGTAGCCGGTGGTGAAGCACAGCGCCCTCTGCTTCCCCACGAACCGCGCAAGATGGTCTTCCAGCTCCTCGTGAAGCGCCAGGGTCCCGTTGAGAAAGCGCGAGCCGGAGCAGCTCGTTCCCCACTTTTTTGTGGCGGCAATCGCGGCTTCCTTCACGCGGGGATCCCATGAGAGGCCAAGGTAGTTGTTGGAACCCGCCATGATGAGCTCCTTGCCCTCCATGATCACGCGGGTTCCTCGACTCTCCTGGATCGGTTTGAAGTATGGATAGATGCCTTTTTCCTGGGCCTCCCGGGCGTCACCCCAAGAATAGCATTTCTCGAATATGTCCAAGTCGGCCTCCCTCTGGGCGGATTTTGGCTACAGTGATACAACGCGGGAGCCCGGCGTGTAAAGGCGTGGAGGAGGATACGTTTCGCTGAGAATTACATGCTCAGAATTTTGTCGAAAAGGTCCATCCGCGAGCTGCTGGTCCAGTCCGTGCCGTCGAACCCGACGATACGAGCTAT
Source organism: uncultured Spirochaetota bacterium (assembly GCA_963753085.1). GTDB lineage: Bacteria > Spirochaetota > Spirochaetia > SZUA-6 > Fen-1364 > Fen-1364. The sequence goes on from CAVWBF010000020.1 coordinate 70,612, forward strand.
CACTCTTCCCGAACGGTCCAGCAGATAATTGGTCGGGATGCTGCTCGCTCCCCAGGCGGAGCCGACTGAGGCATTCCCGTCCAGCAGGATCGGAAAAGTCAATTTGTTCTCCTTGACGAACTGCGTCACTTTTCCTTTTTCTTCTGCCAGGTCTACAGCCAGCACGACGAGTCCCCGGCTGGAGAGCTTCTGGTAGAGAGCCTCGATGGACGGCAGTTCCTGCTTGCAGGGGCCGCACCATGTGGCCCAGAAACTGAGGAAAACAACCTTGCCCTTGAATGAGCTGAGGCTTGCCTTGGACCCGTCAAGGTTTGCGAGTGTAAAGTCGTCCGCGGCAAAAGGCTTGGCCGGAACGGCGAACCCTGATTTCCTCAATTGGTCCACGAGGGACCCCGGCAGTGTGGCGGGTGGAGGCGCGGACTGGGCCGCGGCAGGCGCTGCCGAGCTCTCTTTGTGAGAACAGGACGCAAGCATCACAACCGCCGCAAGCCCCAGCGCGAAACCCGCAAAGGACCGAGATCTGATTCTTTGCCTCATCTCTGAAGAAACTTACCGATTTCGGTCGCGTTCGACAACGGAGAAGAATGCAGAAGACTCAAGGAAAGCACGGTAGCGTTGTACAAGCCATGAGCGATGGCAATGACGTGCAGGCTCCGCCGCCTCAGGTACACGGCGGCAAAGAGCACGCCGAGTGCCGCGGCGGTTGCGAGCCCCAGGGGACCCTCGTAGGCGTGTCCCGCGCAGAACAGGAGCGTGGAGACAGCCACGGACAGCACAACGGGGAACCCGAGCTGATCCAGCCGTTTCAGCAAGTACGACCGGAAAAAAAACTCTTCGCGATAGCCCGCAACGAGCCCGAAGAAAACCGCCAGGGGGATCTGGGACGGGCTCGCGAGCCGCCATCGAAATCCTCCCGCGAGGTACTTTGTCACGTTTGAAGGGAGAGTCAGGATGAGAAACGCAAACGGAGCAAAAATGGCGAAACATGCCAGCAGCAGAAGTACGACGCGCAGGATGTCGGCGGCGTTGAACGGAACAAAACCCCACGGGGCCATCGCCCCGTCACCGGAAAGGCTCGCGATATAAGCCAGGAGAAGAAATTGAGGGACCCCCACGATGATCGATTGAAGCATCACCGACGAGCCGATTGCTCCGCGGGCGGAAATGCCGCCCTGGGAAAGGTATCCGGGGAGGAAGAAAGCGAGAAAGCAAAGAACCATTTCCAGAAGGATTCGCGCCGGCCTCATGGTGTGCAGCATACGAAATTGGTGGAAATATATGCTCTTTTTCGCGATAATAATAGCTGAAATTATGGTATTTGCGATTGTTATCCTCGCCATTGCATTTTTTGTCATATTCACTCTCATCATCCTGCGCCGGGCCGGGGCGGAAGATTCCCCTGGCTGCAGTTCTACCTGAAGGGCCGGGAATCCGGCTTCGAGTTCCACGAGATCAATCTGTTGCGGCGGGTGGCTGTCGAGTCGAAGCTGGAGAATCCAACCTCGCTGTTCTGGTCCATGAAGCAGCTGGACCGCTCCATCAAGGGTATCATCGTCCGATATCGCGCGCGTTCCCTGGAGCAGGATCCCGAATACAATCGGCTCCTGCAGAAGCTCTTCGAGCTTCGAAAGAAGATGGAGTTCGAGCAGCCCAAGTACAAGGTCGGGATCAAGAGCACGCGCAAGCTCCTGCCGCATCAGTCGCTGAGGATCATGCTGCCGGGGCTCGGCCCTTTCAGCTCCATGATCCTCGAGAACCTGGGCCGCTACCTTGCCATCCAGTATCCGCAGGGGCCCAAGCTTCCCGACGGCTTCTCATGGAAAAACCAGAAGATCAGCGTCACTTTCTGGCGTGCGGAAGATGCCGGCTATTTTTTCCAGACAAAGGTGCTCCAGGATTTCCTGGACCAGCAGCACCCCATCCTCCACGTCCTGCATTCCGACAACCTCGTGCGGACACAGAAGCGCAACTCGGTCCGGGTGGAGACGGACCTGAGCGCAGAGCTTTTCCCCATGAAGTCCATCGAGATGGCCAGCGAGAACCCCGAGCAGGGGAGGGGGCTGCGCTGCAAGCTCATGGACATCTCGGAGGGCGGCTGCGGGGTGCTCATCGGCGGCAAGGCGAAAGTCGGCCTCCCGCTGAAGCTGCAATTCTCCATCGGAGAGCAGACCATCGTCATGAGCGGGGTCGTGAAGGGGATCAATTACGATGAGAAGAAGAGCCGTTCCATCCTCCACGTGCAGGCCGTGCCGCCCAGCGCGGCAATGAGAAACAAGCTTCTGACGTACGTGTACAATCTTTTCGGAGAGCGGGAGACCGTCGGCCCTCCGCGGAAAGTGGATGCAACCAGCCGGGAAAGCAAGCCCGAGGGCATCATGCTCAAGGCGACGCCTCCCAAGCCCAACCAGGCTTCCAGGAACTGAAACGCCCGACTCGATTGCCATTTGGATCGAGTCCCGATAGTATCAAGCAATCCCGGAGGAAGATGGAAATGAAACGTGCATTCTGGATCCTGGTTGCCCTTGTCCTTCCGCTCATGTCCGCACAGGCGCAGGAAGCAAGCAGGATACTGGATACCTTCAAGCGCAATTTCGCCATCGCCAGCCTGGACGTGAAGATCCAGATACTCCAGGACGCGGCAGGCGGCAAGAATGCGGCCGACATGGGACCCTTATACGAACAGGCCCTGGAGTTCGTGACCGACAACGGCTCCCTCGTGGCAAGTGATCCCCGCTTCAACCAGCTGGCAGCCATCGCGGCGGAGCAGGTGGGCATCGTCAAGTACGTGCCGGCAAAGGACTCTCTCTGGAAGCTCTTCCAGATCAACGCGGACAGCCAGACCCTGCAGAAAGCGGCAGGCGCACTGGGGGTGGTCGGCGCCGGAGATGCGGATATCATCGCCAACCTCAACCACTACGTGGACACCCAGAACAACATTTTTGCCGCCGGCTCGCAGACCGATATGGTCGTGGTGGCCGCCTCCATCGCGGCGCTGGGAAAGCTGGGGGACCCGTCTTCCTTCCCCATCCTTTTCACGGCGATGAACCTCGGATACACGGACAGGGTCAGCGTGATTGCAAAAGATGCGCTGCTTTCCGTCAAGGGTGATTTCCAGAGCCTCCTGACCGGCGTGATCAAGGACCGTCCGCTTTCAGAAAAGAAGCTGGCGCTGCAGATGGCGCTGGACACCGACAAGCTGGGAAGCGATCAGAAGGCCCAGGTGGCCCAGTTTGCCCTCGATGTCAGCCTCCACACGAGCACCGCTGACGTGGCAACCAGGAACGGCTTTCGGGACATGAGGTTCGTCGCGGCGCGGGCCCTGGGAGACAGGAAGTGGGCTCCGGCAGCGTCCCTTCTTATCGAGCACCTGGACACGACGATCGGCGAGTTCGACAAGGGGCTCGTGGACACGAACCACCTCCTGGACGCAATCGATGAGGTGGGAGCAACCGGGACGCACGATGCGGCGGTGAGGCTGACCCAGTACCTGGTGCTCATCAACTCGTACACGGAGAAGGGCAAGGCGTACGATGAGAAAGTGGTCACCACCATCCTCAACTCCCTCGGGGTGCTCGGGGACAAGGTGGCATTTGACGACCTGATGTACACGCAATATCTCAATTACTCCACGGCCGTGAAAAAGGCCGCGCGCGCGGCGCTCGACAAGCTGAAGTGGTAAGGGCCGGCGCGGCTTCTCATGCTGCGCAGGCACTTCACCCCCGCCGTCGTCGCCTTCCTCTCCCTGCTGGCCTGCTGCCTGCTCTCCCGTCACCTTGCTGGCCGTGAGGGAATCCTCATCGCAGCCTTCGCAGCGTGCAGCGCCGCGGGGATTGTCGTGGTGGCATCAGCTCCACGCAGCGCCCGACGTTCGGGCTGCCTCATTCTTGCGGCGGGCATCGGCTGCGTCCTGGGTCTCTGGTCACTGCAGCGGATGGCCGGTGAGCACAGCGCCTCGTACCTTCCCTTCCAGGAAAAAGAGATTTCGGGCTTCTCGGGGTTCCTGACCCAGGACAGCGTTCTGTCCTCCCGGGGAGATACCATCCTGCGTCTTTCCCTGAGGGATGCAACCTCGCGGATCCGCGGCGTCACCTCCAGCGCCCGCGGACGAGTGCTGGTCCGCGTGAGCGGAGATTATCGATTCTCGACCGGGCAGGAGGTCTCGTTTTCAGGGGGGCTTGCGAGACGGGAGCTGGAAACCGGGGAAAGCTTCACTGCCTTTGTGGAGAGAAAAGACCTGGAGCGTCGGAGTTACTCCTCTGTCCTCTGGGCTGCCAGGGCGGGCGTTCGGGACTGGGTGCACGGGGCGCTATCGGGGGCTGGCTACCCGGCATCCGCCCTCATGGAGGCGCTCCTCGTCGGTGCCAGGGAGGATGTCCCAGACGATCTCCACGAGGGATTTCGCAGGACGGGCAGCCTTCACATCCTGGCGCTCTCGGGTCTGCACGTCGGTGTCCTGTACGCGCTTCTCCTGGCGCTCCTGGGGTTCCTCCGCGGAAGGGCGCTCAAGCTTGTGATTGTCACGCTTGTCCTGGCATTCTACCAGTTGCTCGCCGGGTTCATGCCTTCGCTGATGCGAGCAACTGTCATGATCGTCATCGGGGGCGCAGGAATGCTTCTTGACCGCGATGCCGAGCCCATCAACCTGCTCGCTGTCGCCGGCATCGCAGAGCTGCTTGCAAGCCCCTTCGACGCGTTCTCACTGTCGTTCCAGCTGTCCTACCTTGCTCTTGGCGGGATCCTCGTGGTCGGCCCGGTAGTCCAAAGGGCGCTTCAGAGTCACGTGCCGCGATTCGTTCTTCTGCCGCTTGCAATGTCGGTGGGCGCGCAGGTAGCCACGTTTCCCCTGGTGGCCGTGCGGTTTGGCATCTACTACCCTTCGGGGCTCCTTGCAGGGCTGGTTCTCGTTCCTCTCACGACCGTCGTGCTTTGGGGGGCCCTTGCCTGGCTTGTCGTGTTTGCCGTTCCCTCGCCATTTCTGCACGACCTCGGCGCCCAGGGCTTTTCCATCCTGTATCGCGTGATCGCGGAATCGGCCGCTGCCTTTGGACGGCTGCCGGGGGTGCCAATGGCCCCCACGGACCTCCCGTGGGTAATCATCGGTTGGGCCGCTTTCGCGACATGCCTCGCATTCCTGCTGCCTTTCCGCCGCCGCGCGGCAGCGAGCGTGCTTTGAACAACGATTCACCCGCGGAGATACGGGCGGAGCTCGAGCGGCGCGGCCTGGCGCTGAAAAAGCGATGGGGCCAGAACTTCCTTATTAATCGCGGGGCCAGGGAGACGCTGGTCTCACTTCTCGACCCCCGGCAGGGCGAGCTGGCATGGGAGATCGGCCCCGGCCTGGGCGCCATGACCGCGCTCATCCTTGCCAGGGGAGCGGCCTGTGTCGCCTTCGAGATCGACAGGGGCTTGTGCAGGTATCTCGAGGAGACATTCGGACGAGGAAGCGGCTTCACCCTGGTGCCAGGCGATTTCGTAAAGACATGGCGTGATGCCTTGCTCTCCCATGGCGCTCCGGGGGCCCTTCTAGGAAACCTCCCCTACCGCTCGGCCTCGCTCATGATCGCGAACCTGGTAGAAGGAGGCCTCCGCCCGAGGCGGGCTGTCTTCACCGTGCAGCGCGAGGCAGCGGAGCGGATGTGCTCGCTGCCCGGGCTGAAGTCCTACTCGTCCTTCTCCGTTCTCTGTCAGGCAGTATTTCAGGTGAAAAACCGGGGAGACCTTTCTCCCGGAAGCTTCTACCCGGCCCCCGAGGTGATCTCATCCATTGTCGAGCTGACTCCCCGCGAAAATGCCCCCTCGGGTCTTGGGCTGGAGATTCTCAGCGCACTCACGCGCAACCTGTTCGCCTCGCGGAGAAAGACAATCCGCAACAACCTGGCGGCGGCGCGGCTGCCGGCCGGCCTGTCCAGGGAGACTGCAATGGAAGCGCTTGAGAAAGAGGGGGCAGAGCCGGGCATGCGCGCAGAGGAGCTCTCACCGGCCGTCTTCGTGCGAGCTGCAAGATCGCTTGCCCTTCGAATGAGCCCGGACGCCCTGGGCTCTAACCCTACAGAGCCTTCAGCTCCTTGAGCGTGGCTGCCAGGACTTCCCGGTTCTTCGGGGCCATCCTGCACATCGGGAGCCGGTAGACCTCGGACATCATTCCCTTCATTGCCAGGGCGGCCTTGATGGGGATCGGATTGGTCTCGATGAACATGGCCTTGAAGAGGGGCAGAAGCTCGTAGTGCATCCTGCGCGCCCCGTCCCAGTCCCCCTTCAGCGCAGCTCCCACGAACTTCGCCATCCGCTCGGGGACCAGGTTGCTGGCCACCGAGATCACCCCCTTGCCGCCCAGCGCCATCAAGGGAAAGACAAGGTTGTCGTCCCCGGAGAGGACGGTGAAATCGGCCGGCTTTCGGGAGATGAGGTCCATCATCTGGACGATATCGCCGCTTGCTTCCTTCACGGCAACGATGTTGCGATGCTTTGCAAGCTCGAGCATGGTCGGAGTGTCGATGTTCCTGGCTGTGCGGCCTGCGATGTTGTACACCACGAGCGGAAGATCCACCGCGTCCGCGACTGCCCTGAAGTGAGCCAGGATCCCGTCGCTGGTCGGCTTGTTGTAGTACGGGGTCACCTGGAGTGTGGCGTCAGCCCCCGCCTCCCTTGCCTCCGTGGCGTAGTGGATTGCTTCTTTCGTGTTGTTCGAGCCGGCCCCGCCGATCACGGGGACCCGTCCCCGCGCCTGCTCAACGACAATCCGTATGACGCGCTTGCACTCCTCACCGTCGAGCGTCGGGCTTTCTCCCGTTGTTCCCACCGGGACAAGGCCCTGGACGCCGCCTTCGATCTGGAAGTCCACGAGCCTGCGCAGCGACTTCTCATCGATTTTCCCGTCCTCGGTCATGGGCGTGACCAGCGCCGTGTAGACTCCTTCCAGCTTCATGCCTGTTTCCTCCCGAGGATGTCCTGGATGAAATCGCTTACCTCGAAAACGCCCTTTTTGCCCTGGAGCCACTCCGCGGCGCGCACCGCGCCGACGGCAAGCCCGCCCCGGCTGCGCGCCGAATGGGTGAGCTCGATGGTGTCGAAGATGGAATCGAGAAGAACCGTGTGGATGCCCGGCACCTCCCCGCCGCGCACGGAAGCGAAGTGAAGCTCGTCAGGAGCGGGGGCTCGGTCGAGCCTTTCCGTGACCACCTTCTTCTTTCGCGGGTGCTGGGAGGTGATGATCTTTGCGAGACTGAGAGCCGTTCCCGACGGGGAATCTTTCTTTCTCTTGTGATGGACTTCCCATCCCAGGATGTCGTATTCGGGGAAGGGGCTGGAAAGCTCCGCGGCAGCCGCCACGAGCGCAAAGAAAAGGTGGGCACCAATGGAGAAATTGCTTCCATAGAGGAAGCCGATTTTCGCGCCCTTCAGCACGGTCTTCAGCTCTTCGAGCTTCCCGTACCATCCCGTGGTGCCCACGACGGCGCTGAGGCCGAGCCGCGCGTAGGTGCGAGCGTTCTCCAGCACGGCGTCGGCGTGTGAAAACTCGATTGCCGCATCCACGCCGCGCGCCAACTCCTGCGTCAGTGCAGGGGCGTCAGCACCGGGCTGCTGGGGGTCGATGCGTCCCGCGACCTCGTGACCTCGGGCGCGCAGGACCCGCTCCACCTCCTGACCCATGCTCCCGTATCCGATGATCGCGACTTTCATGGTCCGTGCATCATAGGATGGCGGACGCGGAAAAACAAGAGTTGGGCGGGCGCCGGGATGGGTCGAAGAGGCCGCCGCGGGGCTCTATGCCTTCTGGGACTGGACCAGCGTCACCACGGACGTGTTGACCACATCTTCCACGGAGCATCCACGGGAAAGGTCGCTCACCGGCTTGGCGAATCCCTGGAGGAACGGCCCGTACGCCTCGGCGCCGGCAAAGCGCTGCACGAGCTTGTACCCGATGTTGGCGCTCTGCAGATCGGGGAAGATCAGCGTGTTCGCCTTCCCCGCGACGGGAGATCCGGGCGCCTTTTTTGCGGCCACGGAGGGAATGAGGGCGGCGTCCGCCTGCATCTCGCCGTCCACCATGAGCTTCGGGTCCTTCTGCCGGATGATCGATATCGCCGAGGTGACCTTGTCCACGAGGGGATGGGAAGCGCTGCCCTTGGTGGAGAAGGAGAGCATTGCCACCATGGGCTCTGCCTTGAGGAAGGTTCGAAAGGACAGCGCGGAAGAGAGTGCAATATCGGCCAGCTGCTCCGAGGTCGGATCAGGAATCACGGCGCAGTCAGCGAAGACCATGTGGCCGTCGATGCCCCATTTCTTGTCGGGCAAAACCATCACGAAGCAGGAGGAGGCGGTCTTTATGCCGGGGCTCGTCTTGACGATAGTGAGGGCCGCCCGCAGGACCTTCGCGGTCTCGCTGTCGGCGCCGGACACCATGGCATCCGCCCGGCCCTTTCTCATCATCATGGCTCCCCAGTGCTGGGTGTCGCCCATGAAGACCTTCTCCGCTTCCTCGCGGCTGATCCCCTTGCTCTTACGAAGCTCGAAGTACTCATCGATGTATTCGCGCCGCAGCGACGATGCTGCCGGCTCTTCCACGATGAGACCGGACAGGCTCACCCCCTGCTTCTTTGCCTCCGCCTCGATCTCTTTCACGGTCCCGAGGAGCGTGACCTCTTTCGCGAATCCTCCGTCGAGTATGGCCCGGGCCGCTTTCAGCGTGCGCGGCTCATAGCCTTCGGGCAGCACGAGCTTGCGCGGGTCGGATTTCGCCTTTTTGCGCATTTCTTCAATGAAGTTCATGGTGGGCTCCTCCTTTTTTCCGTGTGCCGACAGTATAACTTTTTCCCCGAAAACTGCAATAATCGCGACCATGGCGATCGGAGTCTATGGATTGGGAAGGTTCGGATATTTCTGGGCGGAGCTGCTGGGACGACATGAGCCGGTCTTCGCATACTCGCGAGACCCGGCGCGCCCCGTGCCTCCCGGTGTGAAGCGGGTGGGGGAGGACGAGCTTGCATCGCTTCCCGTGATATTCCTCTGCGTGGCAATCTCCGCCCTGGATGAGGTCCTGCAGAGGATGCGCGGCCGCCTTTCTCCCGGCTCGCTGATCATGGACACCTGCTCCGTGAAGTCCTACCCGGTTGCCCTCATGAGGAAGCTCCTTCCCGACTCGGTTTCCATTCTCGGTACCCACCCGATGTTCGGACCCGATTCCGCCAGAAACGGAGTGCGCGGCCTGCCGCTGATCCTCTGCCCCGCGCGGGTTGCCGACCGGGACGCCCAGCGGTGGCGGGAGTTCTTCAGCTCCCTGGGCCTTGCCGTGTCGGTAATGTCCCCGGATGATCACGACAGGGAAGCCGCCTTCACGCAGGGGGTCGCGCACTACATCGGGCGAGTTCTCTCGGATTTCGGAGTCCAGCGGTCCGCCATCGGGACAGTGGGCTTCAACAAGCTCCTGGAAATCGTGGAGCAGACCTGCAACGATCCGTGGCAGCTCTTCCTGGACCTCCAGCGTTATAACCCGTACACCAGGGAAATGCGCTCGAGGCTCTCCCGGTCCCTCGCGTCCATCATGGCGGCTATCGACAAGTCCCTGGAAGGTGAGGAGGCCCTGCCCTGATAACGTGATTGCCTTGACAGGGCGCAGGACGGCAGATAGGCTTGGAATCGACGAATGGAGACACCCATGGCCGAAGTCAGGATCAAGGACATCGACGAGCACGAGATTGACACCGTCCTTGCCGAGGACATCGATTTCGAGGGACATCTCACGTTCAAGAAGCCCCTCATGATCAAGGGAAAGTTCAAGGGCGAGATCAAGTCCACCAGCGCCCTGTACATCGGGGAGAAGGCCTACGTGGAAGCCAGGACGGAAGCTGACGTGGTCTCCGCCAAGGGCAGGCACAAGGGCGATATCCTGGGACATTCGCGCGTGGAGCTCTTTTCCACGGCGCGGGTGGACGGCGATATAACCACCCCCGACTTCGTTGCCGAGAGCGGTTGCAAGTTCAACGGCGTGTGCAACATGGGCGGGGAAGCTTCAGGGAAAGAGGCCGCCTCAGGCCAGGGTCCCGCGGCGGCAGGCGCCGGCGCGGCGCCGGGGACAACGCCCGTGGGAGCCGCTCCGTTGGGAGGCAGCGGCGCCGCGCCGGGCGGGCAGCCGGCGCAGCAGCATGGTCAGCAACAGCACAGTCCGCAGCCAAACGCGCCGCAACAGCGGGGCCCACAGCAGCATGGGCAGCAGCCAAACGCACCGCAGACGAAGCTCCCGTTTCAGCAGGGAGGCGCAGGCGATCCGTCGAGAGGAAGCGGCGAGCCGCCCAGAGGAAGCGCCGAGCCGCCCAGAGGAAGCGCCGAGCCGCCCAGAGGAGGCGGGTCGAGATGATCCTGCGTCCCGCGTACGCTCCCCGGGCGGCGGCCGCTTTTCTCCTTGCGGGCCTTCTTCTCGGCGCACCCGCCGCATTCGCCCAGGACAAGCCCGATGCCCTGGAGCTCTACAGGGCCAACAGGTATGAAGAGGCAATCAAGGTCTGCCAGCAGGAGCTTGCCGAGTCACCCAAGAGCATCGATTCGCACGTTGTGATGGGCTGGTCGTACCTTCGGCTCAGGAGATACCAGGATGCTCTGGACATCGGCCAGAAAGCGGTCCAGATCAACCCGAACGATCCGCGGGTCATCGAGATCCTGGGAGAGGCGGATGTTTTCCTGGGCAAGACGGATGATGCCTTGAAGAACCTCGAGGAATACGTGGCCTTGCGGCCCGACGGTGACCGCATATCGCGCGTGTACTGGCTGATGGGAGAGGTCTATATCAGCCTGAAGGAATACCAGAACGCCGACATCGCCATTTCCACCGCGCTGTACTACGAGCAGAACAACAGCCAGTGGTGGTCGCGCCTTGGCTGGGCCCGCGAGCTTGCCACGGACTGGAAGTGGGCATCAGACGCCTACGCCCACGCCCTCAAGCTGGATCCCAGCCTTGCGGACGCCCAGAGGGGCAAGGACAGGGTCGACGCCAAGCTCAAGGGCGGATGAGGATCGGCTTCCACACCCTCGGGTGCAAGCTTAACCAGTATGAGACGGAGGCCCTCGCCTGGTCCTTCCGTGCGCAGGGCCACTCTGTAGTCGCCGCTTCCGAGGAAGCGGAAGCATACATCATCAACACGTGCACCGTGACCGGCCGGGCGGACCACAAGTCCCGGGCCATCGTTCGCGGTCTTTCCAGGAAACATCCGCAGTCTCTGCTCATTGTCACGGGGTGCTCGGCCCAGCTGGAAGCTGAGGCGCTTTCCTCCCTGGGAGACAACGTGCTCGTCGTCCCGCAATCAGCCAAGGGCGACCTGTTGTCCCTCGCGGAGAGGATCAGCCGCTCGGCAGACATACGGGCCGGCCTCGCGCAGCTTCGGAGGGAGTCGTCCCCGGCCGCCGCGGACCCTTTTGCATTCCGGGTGAATCAGCTCAGCTTTCACACCCGGGCATTCCTCAAGGTCCAGGACGGCTGCGACGCGATGTGCGCCTATTGCCGCGTCCCGCAGGCCCGGGGACCGTCGGTCAGCCTGGATGCGGAGGAAGTCATCCGTCGCGCTGTCGCCCTGGAGTCGCAGGGCCATCGGGAGGTCGTGATCACCGGCGTCAACATTTCCTCCTACCGCTCAGGCGACATTCTTCTCCCGCGGCTCGTTCGGGAGCTGGTCTCTGCCACGCGGACGGTGCGTTTCCGCATGTCCTCCCTGGAGCCCGAGTCTCTCACGGAGGAGCTTTCGGCGAGCCTTTCCCACAACCGTGTCTGCGCGCACTTCCACCTGCCCGTCCAGTCAGGCTCCGACGGAGTGCTGGGGCGCATGCGCCGACGCTATCGTGCCGAGGGAGTGGCTGAAGGGGCGCGGCTCCTCCGCGGGGCGAAGGCTGATCCGTTTCTCGCGGCCGATGTTATCGTCGGATTCCCGGGGGAAACGGCGGAGGAACACACGGAGACTGTCCGCCTTATAGAGACCGTCGGCTTTTCGGCCCTGCATGTGTTTCCCTATTCCGCCCGGCCGGGAACAACGGCTGCTTCGCTTCGGCCCCGGATTCCTCAGCGGGTGCGGGACGAAAGAGCACGCGAGCTGGGGGACATCTCGCGCCGGCTCCAGGAGACGTACTGGCGCTCGTGGACCGGGAAGGAAGTCGAGGTACTCCTGGAAACCGTCGGAAAAGAACAGTCATCAGATCCGCGGACGTTTGCGGCGCGAGGGCGTTCGGGGAACTATCTGAAAGTGATCGTTGAGGGGCTGCCGCGGGAAGAAAACCTGCGGGGACGGCTCGCGCTGGCGCGCCTGAGCGTGCCAGGGGAAGTCTGCAGGGCCTCCTTCCTCTGCTTTGCCTGACAATTTCTGGCATTTCGATCCGGGCTGAGCTATAATCAAAGACGAACAATCAGCCAGCGCGCCGATAGTGTATGTGAAAGCGGTGGAGGAGGTCGTTGATGGCGTTGAGGAAGGTGAAGGCATGCGTACTCGCTCCCTTCCTGCTCCTGGCAGGCTGCTCCGCCTTTTTCGGGTTCAACGCGCTGAAGGGGCTGGACAAGGTTGCCGCACCGAACCCCAGTCAGTATGACTATTACACGAGCGGCCCGGCGGGCCTGAACAAGCTCGGTTCAGATCTTGGTTCTGCGGCAATAATCGCAGCCTTGACAGCGGATCCCACCGCGACTGCCACGATTGAGAGCAACCTGCAGACCACCTATACCGACCCGTCTGTTCCCCTGGCTGATCAGCAGCAGGCAGCTGCTCTGTACAGCGACCTGAACCTCAAGACGACCTCGGGCGACCAGTTCGTCAACAACGTGGTCAACATCGTGGTCAGCGGAACGGGGAGCGGGCAGACAATCCAGCAGATCCTCCAGGGAATCGTGCCCGCAAATGTCGCCTCGGACCCGGTTGCATTCGCGGCCATGGTGACGGGTCTCGTCAACGCCGCGGCGGCATACCAGGTTCTCGGCGCCACGGTGCCGCCTGCCCCTGCTGGCGTCAACATGGGAGACGTTGCCCAGAAGGCAGCCGTTGCGTACATGATGCAGTCTGTCATCTATGAGATCGGGGGAGGCACGGCCAACGCGACCACCCAGATGTTCAACCTGCTTAACAATCAGCCGAACACCGTCCCGTCCAGCCCCATTGATCCTTTCTCGACGCCCATCGCCCCCTACAATGGGACCAACCTGACAAACATCCAGAATATCTTCACCGCCGCCGGCGCGACCATGCCCTCCTGATCACATCATGGGGAGAATGTTCTATCCTGGGGTGCTGATCCTCCTCCTGTGCTCGACAACGGCATTTGCGGCGCAGATCAACGAGGAGCCTTTCCTCCCCCTGAGTCCGGCAATCATGGGCCGGGGAGGCTCGTACATTGCCGACGCCCAGGGGTACAATGCCTTCTTCTACAATCCCGCCGGGTTCTCTCGCGGGAGCGGGGCATTTACCCTGGCTTCCAGCAGCACATGGATCTATGCGCGGCCGGACATGCTCATTACACAGATTGTCCAGGCGGCAACCGGGTCCCAAAGCCAGTCTTCGCTTGTCAACTTCATCAATACGCAGGTCACCACCGGAGGACTGGGGGTGGGGTCTTCCCTCGGCATCGGGTACGTGGGAGGCGGGTTCGGCCTGGGGGCCGTGTTCATCGTGGATTCGATGCTCTACGGTCAGACGCTCCTCGGCGTGACAGGAGACCTGACGGCGACACTCGGCTTCATTGGAGGGCTCTCCATTCCTTTTGACCTGGGAGGAGTGAAGGTCCACGTTGGGGCAGACCTGCGCCCGATGATCCGCATTCATGTTCCCGTCCCGAACAGCACTGCCCTGACCATCGTCACGGACCTGGCAACCGGGGGAGACGTTGTGAGCGCCCTCAACTCCGCCCAGGCCCTCTATGGCTCGGGCATCGGGCTGGACCTCGGGGCCATCGCGGACCTTGGCTGGCTTTCCTTTGGCGTGTCCATCAGGGACCTTGGAGGCACGCAGTTCAACTACACATCGAACACGTTCGGCGCTGTCACCAGCTCCCTCGGCTCCCAGGGGAGCTTCCCGTCCGGGACCCCCACGTCCGACACGTATGTGATCCCCATGGATGTGGGCGCCGGGATTGCCATTCACCCGGTCCTGGGGAGGAGCAGCTTGTTCTTCGATCCGAGGATCAGCTTCGACATGAGAAACATCGTCGGGGCAATCGACGGCAGCGCCGATGTCTGGACTCTTCTCCACGCAGGCGCTGAGGTCGGGCTCCTGAACACTTTCACCGTCCGGGCAGGCCTTAACCAGGGGTACCTCACCGTGGGCGGCGGCATGAAGCTGCTTTTCCTGGACTTGAACATGGCCATCTTCTCGCAGGAGCTCGGCGCGCACATCGGAGACCGGCCTGCCGCCGGCATGACTTTCAACGTCGACATTCGAATCTGAATTGACACGCCTGGCATCCCCGTTTATATTGCAACCGCCCCGAGGGCCGCTAGCTCAGCTGGTAGAGCAACAGCCTTTTAAGCTGTGGGTCGCCAGTTCGACTCTGGCGCGGCTCAATACAATCGCCTTGAATGTTTCCATCGGACACTTCGGAGCACGCGGATCCATCCTCACCGTGCTGCGATGCAGGAGCCAGAATCCTGAGGATAGTCCCTGGCTCCTATACGTGCAGCCTCAGCCGTGGCGGCCCAACACGGACAAGCAACCGATCAACGACTCCAGCTCTGTTTCATAACCATTCAGCTGCTGATTCCGTCTTCTACCTCAAAGCCTTGAGCTGTTCAGAATCAAGCTCGACGACTTCCTCCGGATCTTTATTGTAGTCGCTGTATCGGATCCAGGCAGGACGAGCCCTCATGTAGGTTATTCCGGACCAGCCCAGTCTCTTCTGCCCGTCCGGGAAAGTCGCGAAATAAAGCGACTTCAGGCGCTCGAGCTCCGAACCCTGGGGCCAGTCGACCTCGCCCTCGTATTGCACCGTTCTTTCGTCCCCTGGTGTCCAGCCTCCCATGACGAACGCAATCCTGGAGTTGACCGACAGGTTCTTCACCTTTCGTGTCGTGTCGACGCTGTCAAAGATAATTTCGAAAGAGTCCGTCACGGCAATCCCGACCACCGCGGCCTGCGGAGACCTCTCAGGCGATACCGAGGTTTGCACGGCGTACGTGTAGGCCCGCATGAAAAGCAGGAGCTCCGTCCGGCTCATAACCGGCCAGGTGAGCTCCCCGTCTCAATCATTCCGCGAGGTCGTAGCGATCAAGGTTCATCACCTTGCTCCAGGCAGCGACAAAATCTTTCACGAACTTCTCTTTGGAGTCGTTCCATGCATAGACTTCCGCGATGGCCCGGAGCTGGGAGTTCGAACCGAAGATGAGATCGACACGCGTGCCGGTCCACTTGACTTGGCCAGTTTTGCGATCGCGCCCTTCAAACACGTCCTTTCCGTCCGATACCGCCTTCCACTCCGTGCCCATGTCGAGCAGGTTGACGAAGAAGTCGTTGGTGAGGGTCTCGGGCCGCTTTGTAAAGACGCCGTGTCTGGACTGGCCGACGTTTGCGTTCAGGGCGCGCATACCGCCTATCAGGACCGTCATCTCGGGGGCGGTCAGCGTCAGCAATTGCGCCCGATCCACCAGCAATTCCTCCGCAGGTATGCGCAGCCCCTTCCGCTGGTAGTTGCGGAAACCGTCCGCGGCCGGTTCGAGCACAGCGAACGAGGCCACATCGGTTTGCTCCTGCGAGGCATCCATGCGTCCCGGTGCAAAGGGAACCTCCACGGTATGCCCCACTTTTTTCGCGGCCTCCTCGACGGCTGCACAGCCACCGAGAACGATCAAGTCGGCAAGCGAGACTTTCTTCCCGCCGGACCCCGCGCCGTTAAAGCCCTTCTGGATGGCTTCCAGTTTCTTCAGGGCCTTCGCCAGCTCGGCCGGCTGGTTCGCTTCCCAGTCCTTCTGCGGAGCGAGGCGAATGCGCGCCCCGTTGGCCCCGCCGCGCTTGTCGCTGCCGCGGAACGTGGACGCCGACGCCCAGGCCGTCAGGACAAGTTGGGAGATGGAAAGCCCGGATGCGAGGAGCTTTGTCTTGAGGGAGGCGACGTCCTTTGCATCAATCAATTTGTGGTTACCCGCGGGGATGGGGTCCTGCCAGATGAGCTCTTCGGCAGGAACCTCCGGGCCGAGGTATCGTGCGCGAGGGCCCATGTCGCGATGCGTCAGCTTGAACCACGCCCGGGAGAAAGCGTCCGCCAACTGTTCCGGATTCTCCATGAAGCGACGTGAGATCTTTTCATACGCAGGGTCGAACCGCAGAGAGAGGTCCGTGGTCAGCATGGAGGGCGCGCGACGCTTGGACGGATCGTGAGCGTCCGGCACCGTGCCGGCGCCCGCGCCACCCTTCGGCTGCCACTGATGCGCACCGGCTGGGCTCTTCGTCAGTTCCCATTCGTAGCCGAACAGGTTCTGGAAGAAACCGTTGCTCCACTTTGTCGGGGTCGCGGTCCAGGTGACTTCCAGGCCGCTGCCGATCGCGTCATCGCCTTTGCCGGAGCGGAAGCTGCTCTTCCAGCCGAGACCTTGCTCCTCGATGCCGGCCGCTTCCGGCTCGGGCCCCACATGGGTCGCAGGGCCGGCGCCGTGGGTCTTGCCGAAGGAGTGGCCGCCCGCGATGAGTGCAACGGTCTCTTCGTCGTTCATCGCCATGCGGGCGAAGGTCTCGCGGATGTCTTTGGCCGCGGCCACCGGATCCGGGTTACCGTTGGGGCCTTCCGGGTTGACGTAAATCAGGCCCATCTGTACGGCAGCGAGGGGATTTTCGAGGTCTCGATCGCCGGAGTAGCGCTTGTCCTCCAGCCACTTGCCCTCGGAGCCCCAGTAGATGTCCTTCTCCGGTTCCCAGACGTCCTCACGCCCACCGCCGAAACCGAAGGTCTTGAAGCCCATCGATTCCAGGGCGACGTTCCCGGCGAGGATCATCAGGTCGGCCCACGAGATCTTCCGGCCGTACTTCTGCTTGATCGGCCAGAGCAGGCGGCGCGCTCTGTCGAGGAGGACGTTGTCGGGCCAGCTGTTGAGGGGAGGAAAGCGCTGGCCGCCGCTGCCTGCGCCGCCGCGGCCGTCCAGGGTGCGGTAGGTGCCGGCGCTGTGCCATGCCATGCGGATGAACAACGGTCCGTAGTTACCAAAATCTGCCGGCCACCAGTCCTGGGACCTGGTCATCAGCTCACGGAGGTCTTTCTTCACGGCCCCCAGGTCGAGACTCTTGAACTCTTTCGCGTAGTTGAAATCCCCGCCCATCGGGTTGGACTTGGACGAATGCTGGTGCAGGATATCGAGGCGCAACTGGTTCGGCCACCAGTCGGTGTTCGACATGCCGTTGCCAACAACGTGGTTGACCGAGTGCTTTGTTTCGGTTGACATGGTTCTCTCCCCTCGTGGCTTTCTCACCTGGTGCAAATATAGGGTTCGGGCGTCTATCGAGCCAATCTTTTCTTCGGCATCGGCAGCCTATGCATTGAGGGTGGCGGCGTTTTTCGTCCACTGGTATAATGTCCCGCCCCATGAATAGTCGCATCATGAGAACAACGTTTGCGGTTCTGGCTCTGGCGCTGGCCGCAGCAATAACCGCAAGAGCCGAGATCAACGTGGGCGCCGGGGTCGGCCTGGAGGCTGGAAGCGTCACGGGGTCCGTGACGACGAACGCAGGCAACACCCCGATCGCTCTGCTTATGCCTGAGGTTTTCGTTGAAGCGATCTACCGCCATGGTCCCGAAGAGGGTGGCTTTGGAATTGACCTGGTAATCTCAGCCGCGGCCTCCGAGGCACAGTCGTTTGTCCAGGCCTATCAGCCGTTCCAATACTTCTACTCCAATTTCGCAAACCCCAACGGAGACCCTGGAATCTCCCTCTTCGACCCCGAGATCATCACCAACATCGATTTCTCCTACCATTTCCCCCGGCTGGGTCCCGTGGATTTCGCTGTCCTGGTAGGCGGGATCGGATGGGAGGATGTCAACAATTCCAGCAAGGTTGAGGGAGTCGCGGTGCAGACAGGCGCCGCAGTGACGCTTCATTACGGCACCGCCTTCATCCAGGGGAGAGGCTCCTACAGGGTCGCCTGGCGACGATCCATTGCCGGGGGCCTGGCAGGGTATCCGGCTCCTCTGGGCACGGCGGGCTTCATGCTCCTTGCAGGTTTCTCCGTGCGCTGAGATCGTTGACAGACTTTTGAAACATTCTGCGATGCCCTGCGTACATCGTAATGATTGATGGCAAGGGGCGTACGCGTCGAGCGAACCGCCATCCTTTCAGACCGGCACGGGAAGACAGTATGACGAACACAAAGATAGTGCTGAAGAGCAGGGACCTCACCGACCTCGGCCTCCCGAGGAAACTCGCTGTCTACCGCCTGGGAGACCCCCGGCAGATCGGGCCGTACTTCAACGTGCCCGTGCACGTCCTGGACGAAAGCGAGCTGCATATTCCCCGGCCGCCGGTCCAGCTGGCGGCACAGACGGCAAAAGCGGCATGCGAGCTCGCCATCCTTCATTACAGGGGTCTTGCCGAGCACCTGAGACTCGAAATCCTGATCTCTGATCTTCCCGAATGAACCGGGGATTCGCGTACAGTTTCGCTAGTTTACAGAGGGCCTGGGCAGGAGGCCCGCCGCTTCCACGATTTCCGGCACGCGGTGCTCCCATTCGATGGGCATGATATGCACGCCGGCCACACCTTCGATGTCCCTGACCTGACGGATGATCTCGCAGCAGATGCGGATGCCTTCCGCGCCGGCCTTTTCCTTCGGCGCCCCTTCCATACGCTTGAGGATGGCATCGGGGACGACGACCCCCGGCACCGACTCCGCCATGAAGCGGGCCATGCGGAATGACTTCAGGGGAATCACGCCGGCCAGGATGCGGCACTTCGTGTGCGTCCCCTGCTCCCTGACCTTTTCCATCCAATCGGCAAACATGGCCACGTCGAACACGCACTGGGTCTGCGCGAAGTCCGCTCCCGCGGCCACCTTCTTTGCCAGGAGGAGCGCGCGCAGCTCATGCGGAATCGCAAAGGGGTTTGCCGCGGTCCCGATGAACAGGGGGATGTCCCCGCGGATCTCCTCCTCGTTGCCGAGGATCCGACGCTCGTCGCGAAGCCTTTTGACCGTGGCAACGAGCTGCGTGGAGTCGATATCGTAGACTCTCTTTGCGCCGGGCTGGTCGCCCAGGCTGTGGTGATCCCCCGAGATGCAGAGGATGTTCTTCACGCCGAGAGCAGACGCCCCCAGGATGTCGCTCTGGATCGCAATGCGGTTCCTGTCGCGGCACGTCATCTGCATGACCGGCTCCACGCCCTGCCGCACCAGGAGGGCGGAGCAGGCGATGCTCGACATGTGGACCATCGCGCTCTGGTTGTCCG
This sequence comes from uncultured Spirochaetota bacterium, assembly GCA_963753085.1. Lineage (GTDB taxonomy): Bacteria > Spirochaetota > Spirochaetia > SZUA-6 > Fen-1364 > Fen-1364. Next base: position 89,993 of record CAVWBF010000020.1, read on the forward strand.
TGACGTTCACCGCGTCCACTGCCCCCCGCAACTGGCCCGCTTTCTTTTCCACGATCTCGGTATCCGTCCCCCTCGGCGGACCCAGCTCCGCCGTGACCGCAAAGTGGCCGGCGCAAAGTATTTTCTGGAGGTTGCTTCCCGAGCTCATGCCTTGTCCGCCTTTTCCTTCTTCACCCCGTAGCGCGCTTCGAATCCCCTCTGGACGAGCACCCCCTGGCCGCGTTCGAGCCATTCCATGGGAGGCCGGATCTCGAGCATGCTTTCCGCCCGTCCCTGTTCTTTCAGCCGCTCGTAGATGGCATTCCAGGCGCAGGTCAGTCCGCCGCCCAGCTCGCAGGTCCCGTCCGCGCGGGTTCCACCGCAGGGGCCGTTCAGAACGCCTTTTGAGCAACGCGTGAGCGGACAGATGCCGCCCGTCAGCCCCAGCATGCATTTCTTGCACGTGCGGCAGCGCTCCTCGTACAGTCCCGTGTCGATATCCACGCCGAGGAACATCGTGTCCAGCGCGGGGAAGACCGGCTTGTCAGGGTACCTGTCTCCCAGGTGCTGCACCCCGGCACCGCAGGCGGTTGACAAGAGGCAGTGGCAGTTTTCCGCCATGTCGGCCACCTCGTCCAGGAACTGCGAATTGCACTGCCGCTCCACGGTGACGCAGGAGAACCGCAGGGGCACATGCTCCCGGCGGGCCATCTCCTCAAGCTCGTCGTTCAGCACGAGGGCTTCACGCTGACCGCCCGCCAGGCAGACGGAGGTGCACCCTCCGCAGCCGACGGTGAGCACGTTGAGGAAATCCCGGGGGTGGACCGCCTCCTTGAACGTCCGGATCAGCCCGAATATTTCTTCCAGAGGCTTTCGCGTCGCCTTTACCATTCCCGGCTCCTTCCTGGCGCTGTCATGCGTTGCGTTCTCCGTCGTATGTGCGGAAAATGCCGCGCTCCCTGCAGACGTTCCGCGCGCTTGCTATCAGGGAGGGGATGCTGACCCCCACGGGGCAGTAGCATCGCATGCACAGCACGCACCTGTTCCACACGAGGTCGCTGATGGTCCGGTATTCAGACTCGGACAGCTTTCCCTTTTTCCGAAAGATCCTGCCGATGGAGTTGATTGCCTTGTACGACGGGGAATAGCGCGGATCCCCTCCGCTCCCCTGGAACTTGAAGCAGCTCTCCGCGCAGAGCGCGCAGTGGGCGCACGCCTGCAGGGACAGCTTGATCATATCCCTGTTGCGGTCCAGAACCCGGGTGATGCGGTGCATCACCATGGCCCCCGCGGTGTCATCCTTCATTTCGCCCTCCCCCAGGCCCGCGCGGCAGGCCGCAGCGCGTATTCGCCCGACACGAAGAATCGGGCGAAGAGAAGGAAGGGCATGTGGCCGAGCTTCGTGAACGGGATGGCGACGAACAAGGCGTCCGCGGAAATCACGTGGACCACCATCAGCCAGTGGGAGGTCGTCACATGGTGGTACGCCATGAGGCCCGTCACAAACGGGGCCAGAACGAGCAGAAGGACACCGTAGTCGTACACGGTGGAAAGCACCCTGACGCGCGGAAAAAACATGCGGCGCAGGAGAAAGAATCCTCCGGCTGCGATCAGGACGATGGTGAGCCAGTCAGCGAGCGGGCCCGGGATGGCGGGCAGACTCGCGTGGAATCTCCTGGCCAGGAGGATGTTGTGGGCCGGCAAAAGGAGCGGAACAAGGAAAAGGAGAATGTGGAAAACAAGGCTCACCGTCCTCATGACGGGGTGAGTCCCGCTTTTCGGTCGGGCCGGCCCGGGGAACAGGGACGCCAGGACGGGCCTGTTCTCAGGCTGGAGACCCAGGACAGCTTCCGGGCGATACTTTCCGCGTCCGGGGGCCATTCGGGTAAACCTCCTGAACTGACGGAAGCGGTAGAGGAGACCCAGCAGGGCCAGGAGAAGGGAAATGCGAAGCGCAGGTCCCTGCGCTATGTCGTAGACGGTTGTCGACAGGTTCGCTCGGGCCCCCGGCGTTCGGGAAGCGGAGCTTGTGGCAGCCGCGGTGGAGCGGGATGCGGAGGTGGCGGCGTCAGCCGAGGGCTTCGAAACTGACGGGGTGGCGGCCCCGGAGGTGCGGGAGGCTGAGCTCGTTGCGTCAGTCTCCTGCGACCACGCGTGCCCGGCGATCATGAGAATGACAATGACCATTCCGGCAAGGACCCGGAAGCCGCCCCTCGAGAATCCGAACACTCCCATCAGCGGCTCACCTTCCTGCGATTGCCTTGAGCTTTTCAGCCGCCGTTGCGGCATCCGGCGCGTACCCGTCCGCCCCGATCTCACGCGCGTACTGGTCGGTGAGCGGCGCTCCTCCCACCATGAACTGGACCTTGTTCCGCAGCCCCTCTTTCTGGAAACGATCGATGACGTCCTTCATCCCTGTCATCGTGGTCGTCAGGAGGGCGGACATCCCGACCGCCTTGGCGTCAGGATTGTCCTTGAGGCCCTGGAGGAACTTGTCCGCGGAGACGTCGATGCCCAGGTCGACGACCTCCAGACCTGCTCCCTGCGCCATCATCTTCACGAGGTTCTTGCCGATGTCGTGAAGGTCTCCCTTGACCGTGCCCAGGAGCATCTTGCCGATGGGCTTGACCCCTGCCTTCACCAGCTCGGGACGCAGGATTTCCATGCTCTGGTTCATGGCGCGCGCGGCAATCAGGACCTCCGGAATGTAGACCTCGTTCGCCTTGAACCGCTTGCCGATCTTCTCCATGCCGTCCAGGAGGCCCTTGTTGAGAATATCGCCGGCGCGCTTCTTCTCAGCCAGGAGCGAGGAGGTCAGCTCCTTCGCCCTGTTCGCGTTGCCCTTCTGGATGGACTCGGAAAGCTCCTCGAAAGTTGCCATTGCATTCCTCCTGGACAGGAAGCATGCGCTGAAACAACTCCGCCGTATTGTACGATTGCAGCCCTTTTTGTAAAATTATGCTACATCCCGACGGGCAGTCGATATGAGAAGGGCCTCTCCGGTGGAGAGGCCCTTTCCCGCAACCTGGTCAGCGCTTTCGAGCCTTTGCCGCCGCCTTCTTTTTGGCCGCCGGCCTGGCAGTCCTCCTGCGGGCAGTGCCGTTGACGCGCTTGGCTCCCGCTCGCCGGGGCTTCAGCGCCGTTCGCACTGGCTGGACCTTCTTCAGTTTCTTCTCCAGGGACGCCGAGTAGTCCTCGAGGTGCAAGAGGAGGTTGAATACGTCCTCCTGCGCCTTCTCATAAAGCTCACGGGCTTTGGCTGGGTTGGTTCGGTTCAGCTCCTGGACGTCATGAACGGCGATCACCGTGCCGTCTTCACCGGCAACGACATCCACGGGCCTGCTCTTCTGGTGAAACACGGCGGCGGAGGCGAATACGCTCCCGGGCCGATACTTCATGCCGGGGTGCCCGTCGTTGTGCGCAGAGCCGCGGATGACCTCACAGGCAAGCCCCTCCGCTTCGCGCTTGCGCAGGACAACATCACCTCGTTGGAATGTCTCCGCGGGACCAGCCGCTTGCGCTGCAGGAGCAAAAACGGAGCTTGCCGTTAATCCGCCGATGCGCTCGTACGAGCTTCCGATCTTGAAGATCTCGGGATTCGCGAGCTGGTGCTTCCTTCCGTAAATCGCGTCATGCTTAATCTGGGCGAGATTTTTCGCGATTTTTATCGACTCCGAGTCGATGTCCGCCTCGGTCACCCCCATGAGGTTTTCCTTGACGACGAACTCCGATAAGAAGGGACAGCCGGGCTCCCGGCATCTGATCTTGTAGACAGCTTCCTTGAGCTTGAACGACATGACATTCCTCCTGTCGGTTCGACAACCGTAATTCTATATTCCCAACGCCCCATTTTCCACCCGAAATCGCGAAAAAGCAAGGTAACCGCGGTGTTACCCGTTCCGAAAGCTCGATTGCTTCCAGGGCAACGCGTTCGCGCCGGGCAGGTATACTCACGTGCACGGTGGCCGCGTCGATGGCCCGGGAAGGGCGGGGGAGACTGTTCCCGGCGCGCTCCCGGGAGCCGACCCGTCCGCTTCAGAATGAAGACATACGCAGGGAGAGGGAGCAACCGGTGGACGCAGTCACCATCAGCAGCATTGCGCTCGGGATCGTTTCCATTTTCATCAGCGGGTTCGCCATCTGGCTGAGCCTGCAGTTCAACGACCGCTCGGCAAGGGCCCTGGAATCCATCTCCCATCTCGCCACCGAGATCCGCTCCATGACGGACATCAGCCTGGCGCACCAGAAGGATTTTTCCACCAAGATGCTGGACTCCCTGATCGAGATGAACGCGTATGGCCGCCCTTTCACCTATCCCGAGTCTCACACCGCCAAATCGAGCAGGCGTCTGGAGGAGCAGGCGCAGTCCCTGGCGGACACGGTGGAGCAGGCGGTGAAGAAGATTGCCGGCACGCATGCGGCGCCGCCCGTCGATGTCTCCCTCGAGGTCCAGGCGGTGAAGGAAGCGATGCGAAAGCTCGTGGAGCCGTCGAACGACGGGGGCTCCGCGTCGGTGCTGCCGGAGGAGCAGCGCAACGCGTTGAAATCATTCATGACCCATCCGGCCCACTACGTGCTCCTCACCGCAATTCTCCTGTCAGAGGCTCACTCGATTGACGACCTGAACAGGATGGCGGACCGCTATCACGTCCCGGCAGGCTACCAGGGAGGCATCCTCCACCTGCTGGACAAGGGACTGCTCAAGGGATCACCGCAGAGCTTTTCCATCTCCCCGGAGCTGATTGCCCCGCTCACCTCCTGGGTGGAGAAGAATATTTCCACGCTGACGAACCTGATGAGCTATTACGCTGATTCGCGGCGGTCTTTCCGCCAGTCGCCCGAGATGGAAAGAGCGAACGAGCTTCTCTTCTAGCTTCTTACTGGGCGCGGATCATGTAGGGAATCATGCCGTGGATGGGCCGTGCGGATGGGTCCGCGTTGAACCTCCAGAGCCGCACGGCTGCACTCACCGCCGCGTCCACCTCGTTGTATCCCGAAGAGCCCTCCACGTTGACATCCGAAAGGAAGCCATCGGGAGTCAGGGTAAAGGTGACCAGGACGGTGAGGGTAAGTCCTTCCTTGCTCACCCACGCCGGAATGCGAGGCTGCGGGGAGGAAAGGAGCTTCCGTGCCCTTCCAGCCTCCGGCTGGTCCCAACGAAAACGAAAATCACCCTGTCCTCCGCCAACGGCTCCGCCCCTTCCTTCCTGTCCACCACCGCCTTGCAGGGCGGTTCCTCCTTGCCCTCCGGCCAGCCTGCCCTGGGCCAGTGACTTGTCGAGCGACCCCAGGTCCAGGGAGCCCTTTGCGGGAGCCTGTCCACCGCCTTGCACGTAGACGCCGGCCGCGCGCGACGGGGCCGTTCCGCCTCCTCCTCCCTGGCTGGCGGAACCGGTGCTCGCCTGCGACTGGGTGCGTGAGGGCTTGAAGACCGGCTCCTGCACGGGCGTGGTTGCCGACTGCGTGAAGTTGGGTTGTCCACCCGTGGGTGATCCCGACGTCCTGAAGCTCGGCCCTGTCGGCCGCGATTCGCTTTCCGTCTGTCCCTGGCGGGGCGTCGGGATGGTGAAGCTCTCTCCGGTGGATGCGTTCGGTGCCGCCGCGCGTGTCTGCGCCGGAAGCTGGGACTGGGGCTGCCCCCGCAGGGCCGGGCCCGCCTGGGCCGGCTCGGCCGTCAGGGCCATGCCGCCAAGGGTCCCAGGCGCGAGATCCACGCTCAGGGTGGTCAGCTGGAGTGGGGGCTGCGCAAGGCGGATGATCGCAAGAGCGGCGAAGAAGCAGACGTGGAGGAGCACGGCCGCCAGGAGCGCAATCAGCAATCGCCGCGAATCGCTGTCGCTCTGCCCGCCATTCATCGTCTGCACTGCTGCACTCATGGGAGTCCCCCTAAAAGCTCAACCGGACGCTCGCCACGACGCGGAAGCCCGGCTCCACGTACGGATACAGGCTGGGACCGTATCGATGAAGCCCGCTCGACAACGGCCACAGGAGGTCGTAGAGATCGAGGTGAAGCTGGGCCGGCTCGGAAAGCCGAACGAACCCGCCGATATCCAGCTCAGGAAGCTGTACCGTCGGAGGCAGGCCCGTGAGCTGGGTTGCGCTGACCTGGCCGCCGTAGGCTCCGGTAGGCTCCATGGCCAGTGCCTCCACGGTTATCTCATCAGCAGGGGCAAAGGTCGACCTGTCGATGAACTCCCTCTTCCAGCCTGCATCCAGCGTCACTCCCGGCGTAATGGTCCATCGCAGGCCGGCGTCTCCTGTCAGCCGGGTAGCCGATGCCTGGGAGACGGTGTAGAGCCCCTGGTAATCCGGCGAAGGCGAGCCCCCGGTGAAAAAAGTCGATGTCGGCATTGCCGCGCTGCTCATGAAAGAAGCCTTCACGCGGACGCTCAAGTCTCCCGTAAGGGCAAGCTGAAAAGCTCCATCCGCAAACCACCCCCGGTCATCTACCAGGCCCACAGGTACAAGGTACGGATTGAGCGCCAGGATGTCACCCTGGTCGTAAGGGACAACCCGGTAGCCAAAGGATGCATCGAGGGTGAGGGCTGAAAAAGGAGAACCGGTGGCGTGGATGGAAAAGGGGAGCAGGCTTCCCAGCTGGGAGCTCCAGAACCATGCCGCCGAGCCTTCCAGCAGGAGCGATCCCGGAAAGCTCAGGCTCAACGAGACTCCCGTGCGCAGGCGCTGCACCTGGTCGTCCCCTATGACGAGCATATGCGCCAGGCGGTAATCGTAGTCCCCGGAGACTCCGACGGTCAGTATCCCCGTGCGCGCCTCCGCGCCGAGGTGCGTCGTGCCCTTGTACTCGGCCGCCTGGCCGGGGGTGCTTGAGGCCAGTGTCAACGAATCCGTGACGCCGCGAACGGAGCCGTCCACCGTGAGCCAGTCGAGCGGCTGGACCCGCAGCGTGCCAGTTCCGTCGAGGTCTCGTCCGAGTCGATAAATGTACGGCGCCTGCTGCTGCAGGCCGTTCTCCTTTTCCGAGTAGCTTCCCTGGAAACCGCCATCGAAGGGCCCGAGCTTGCCCGAGATGTTGCCGGCAATCGTATCATCACGGGTGTCGTACCCGGAGCCCTGCGTCTGCCCCGAGATGCCGTCAGCGGTGTCATGGGAGAAGGAAAGGCCGGAGGTGGAATTGCCGCCGATAGTGGTCACGTTCAGGTTCCCCACGACCCTGTTCTGCGACCCGGCGCCCAGCGTGGCCTGCGTGGCAAGCGGGCGCTGGGGCGTTGCGGTCCCGCCAAGGGGATCAGACCCTTCCACCCCTAGCGTCCGCGCGGGCGCCTGGACAGCAAGCTCGGGTGAGGCAGGGAGGAGGACCGCGGCCCCCGCGAGGTTCACCGGGGGTGTGGGGGGGAGCATGGCCTGGATGTTTTCCACGCTGAGGTCCTGGATGTCCAGGGTCACCTGCGGCAGCACGAGCTCGGGCTGGGCGGGCTGGGCCGGCTGGTCTGCAGCCTCCAGGGCGGCAGGCGCCAGGAGGATCAGGAAAAGGGAGAGAAAGCGCAGCTTGCTCATTTCCCTGCCTCCTGCAGCTTGCGCGCCCTGGCTGTCCAGGGCGACGATGGGAAGTTGTCCGACATCTTTTTCACAATGACCTGGACCTGGTCCGGGCGCTGGCCGAGCTTCATCATCTCCGCGGCCCGGAAGAGGGCGGACGCGGAAAAGTCCGCATCCGAGGCCCCAGCCTCCGCCGCCGCAACAAACCGCTTCGCCGCTTCCAGGAGGTCGCTCTTTCTATAGAAATATTCCCCTTCCAGGTACACGGCCCGGGCGCTCGTCATGCCGCTTCCCTGGCTCGCAACCTGCTGGAGCATCTGGTAACCCTGGTCGACCTTTTTCTCCCCGCTGTAGATATACAGCTTCGCAAGGTCGGTGGTCGCTTCCAGCTTTGCGGTGCCGCTTGAATGCGAGATGCGCGTCGTGAGGTCAGCTTCAGTGGAATCCAGTCCCTGGATCTGGTAGCGGAGTTTTTCAGCAGTAATGTCCGCTTTTGCAAGCCGCGCCTCGTCGGGATAGTCGGATATGAACCGCGAGTACAGGTCGAGCGCGCGCCTGAGGTCGTTGGCGGCCTGGTAGACCTCCGCGGCCTTTCGCAGGGACGCGGCGCGGAACGAGCTGGACTTGTAGGTGGTTGCCAGCTGCTCCCAGAGAAGCGCCGCATCGAAGCGCGCGCCGGTTGCGTAGGAAGACTCTCCTCCCCAGTAGAGGGCCGCGTCGTACAGCCTCCCGGCGGGATATTTCCTCCTGTAATCGGTGAACGCTGACGCTGCGGCCACGTAGTTTCCCTGGTTGTAGAAGGTCTCAGCCACCTGGTAGCTTGCAGATTCGGCCAGCGCGCTGTTCGGGAACTGGGTCATGAGGTTCCGGTAGGCATCGATTGCCCCGGAAGGCGACCCGGAAAGAGCCTGTACGCCGGCGTAGTCGAACAGGGCGTCGTCGGCAAAGGGAGACTGGGGTGACGAGCTGATGATGTGCTGGAGCGCCGTTGAGGCATCCGCCAGCTTCTTCGCGCCGATCAGGCTCTTGGCGTAGAGGTAGAAGTCCTTCTCCGAGGAGCTGCGGTCTCCTTCGGCCTCCGCGGCCTGGTAGAAGTCCGCCGATGCCTTGTCGAAGTCCCCAAGATTGAAGTGGCTCCATCCCGCGAGGAACAGGATCTTGGGGGCAAGAACGTGGCCGGGATAGGCAGTGATGAGACCGTCGAGGATCTGTGCGCTGCGCTTGAAGTCGTCCGTCTTCGAATACGCCCACCCCAGGTAGTAGCCGGAATAGGGCAGGATGACTCCGAGATCCCTCGCCTTGGCCGTCGAGGCATCTATTTTTTCCAGTGTTGCCGCGCCCGCGGCGTAGTCCTTCATGGCGATCAGGCTGAGCCCGCGGAGGTAGATTGCCGCTGTCCCGACCTGGGGATTCTTCGAGACGAGGTCAGGGCTCGAAGCCATGAGGGAAGCAGTTCCCTCCTCGACCGATTTGTAGTCCTTTGTCAGAAACTCCATCTCCAGCAGGTCGAGGTTCGCTTCTACGTCGAGGGGAAGGATTCCGATGTATTCCTTGAGCGCCGCAGCCGCTCCTGCGAAGTCCCCGCGCTTCTTCAGGATCTGCCCCTGAAGGCGAAGGAAATCCGCGCGGGCCCCCGGCGTGTCTGTGCTCTTCTGAAAGCGCGCCACTGTGGCAGCCGCCTGGTCTGTCTTGCCCTGGCGAAGCTGCACGTCTGCCAGGAGCGCAGCGGCCTGAGGCGCACGGGTGGAGGCGGGGTATGTTTCCAGGAACCGCGAGAAGATGCTTTCCGCAAGGGCCAGCTCCCCCGAGTCACGGGCAAGCCCCGCAAGGGCGAGCATTCCCGACTCGGAGGACGCGCCCGGCTGGCTGGTGTAGTCCTGCAGCAACGCCCGGGCACCGGCAGCGTCCTTCTGATCCTGGAGGATCTTTGCCAGGTAAATGGGGACCGTGCTGTCCACGGGGAAGGACTTCCTGAGGGCCCACGCCCTCTGGAGGTACAGCGATGCCGCGTCCAGGTTTCCTTTCTTGTAGTTTTCCACTCCCAGCCCGGCCCAGACATCCATCATGACCTGGGGAGTCGCCGAGAAATGGCTCTCCATCTCTCTGGCGATGGCTTCCATGCGGGGGAGGTCGGCCTGGGTCTCCGCGGCGCTAAACAGCCTGCGATACGAGGCAAGGGAGATGTCCGGCCGCGCGTCGCGGAGGTTCGTGTACGCGGTGATTGCGTCCCCCTGGCGCCCGCTTTCCCAGAGGCCTTCCGCCCTGTTGAAAAGGAACTCCTGTCGAAGGTCACCAGGCAGGGAGGCAGGGTCCGTCTCTGAAGACAGCTGCTCCAGGGCATCCCAGGATTTTTCCTTCAAGAGCAGGGAGGAGAGAAGGACGAGGGAAGGAGCGCGCAGGTCCGAGCCGGGCCATGCCCGCACGATCTGGCGCGCCGCGTCCACGGCTTCAGGCAGTTTCTGGAGGGCTTCGAGGTCGAGAGACTTGCACAGAAGCGCCCGGGGAACCAGCTCGGGATCCTTTCCGGTGGACAGGTACTCGTTGAGGGAGACGAGGCTGGGGGTGAACCTCGACAGCTTGTAGAGAGAGAGCCCCTGCCACAAGGGCACCGCCTCGATGTAGCGTGTCCAGCGGTAGCGCAAGGCGACGTCGGAGAGAATGGAGGACGCCTGCTGGTAATTGCCCAGCTGGTACAGGCACACGGCGCGACGGTACTGGACATCGGCGGCAAGGTCCGAGGAAGGGTATAATTGAAGGAACTCGTCGTACCCCACCAGGGCGGCAGTGTAGTTCTTGTCGAGGAACCTGCTCTCCGCCTCCGTGAAAAGCTCGCCGGAGGCCGGTGCAGCCCAGAGGGACACCGAGCCTGCCAGCAGGACCAGAACGGCAAGTGAGCGCATCCTCATGGAAACGTATCGCATACCATGGAGTTCCTCAAGAGCCGAGCGTCCCGGGGAAGGCGACGAAGCTGTCACGTTTTTTGCCATACGGTGCAAGAGTACTACGAATGCCCGTGCGGTGGAGTCATATGCGCGAGGAAAATGGGGTCGAATTTCCATGACACATTCCTTTTCCGCGCCCGCGCGGGTCGTGCGGCACCCGGGCGTGTCGTTGAGATTCGACACGAGAATCATCTTTCGGATTACTGACCCGGATTGTCGCTGATTCGTAGAGTAGCACTGGAGCAGTATTGTGGGAGTAGCAGGTCGAAACGCCGGCGTTGTTGAAAATGCCGCGCCATCGTTATACAGTATTCTCGACGGGAGGGCCCCATGAAAAACCAGGTTCGCCGTTTCATCGTCGTCGCATTGTTTGCACTTGCCGCCGGGGCCGTCCATGGAGAGAGCGGCTTTCTGGATTTCTACTCCCCGCAGTTCCTCGGAGGGATGGGCGGGACGGCCAACCTGAACTCGCCGCAGGGGACGGTCCTCAACCCCGCCGTTGCCGGAGGCAAGCAGAGGGTGACCCTGGACCTCAGTTACCTGGCCCTGACCGGGGTGAGCCAGAACCCGGTTGCCCTGGACGGGAACTTCTTCAACCTCGGCGTGACCATTCCGACAAACGTCGGCGTGTTTTCCACCACCGGGCGTTTCACCAATGCGACCTTCTCCGGGGTTCCGCCGGCGCCCAACTGGGGGGCAATGGGCGGGCTGACCTTCGCATTCTCCAAGGATGTGTTCCCTGACTTGTACGTGGGCGCCGGCCTGGGAGGGGAGTTCGGCAGCGACTGGGGCCTGGGCCTCGACCTCGGGTTCCTCCACATCCCCGGCGACCTCGGTCTCCTGAAAGACTTCCGCTGGGGCGCGGCAATCCGCAACATAACGTTCAAAGGCTACACTTCCTCCAACGCGCCCGGCTCTCTCGCGAACCCGCCCGTGTTCACCCCGGCAGTCGGGGCGCACTTCTCCCTTATCAGGACGGCTCCCTTCGTGCTCTCCCTGGACCCCGACATCAGCTTCCCGTCGTTCCAGGACCTGCAGGCCACAATCGGCGCGGACATGGTGATTGCCAATTTCCTGATCCTCAGCGGCTCCTACATATACGACCTGCGCCAGGCGGCGGGGATCGAGCCGTCGCGCTCCCTTCCGTTCACGTTCGGGGTTTCTTTCAAGATCACGACGAACATACAGCAGAACATCGGCTCCCTGAACGCCACCGAGCAGGGTTGGAACAGGAGCGAGGTGACCAGCACGGCTGTCGCAGCGCCGCTTGAGAACGGCGTCTGGGCGTTCGGCCTCGGGGCAAACGTGCCCCTTGGCGCAATAGAGAAGAATCCTCCCGCCATCGGCCTTGATACGAACGGTGAGAAGTACGTCTCCCCGACTCTTGTAGGCGGAAAGGTGGACCTCGTCCTTCCTCTCTCAATCACCTCCAAGAGGTATATCAAGGGATACAAGCTCGTGATCCAGGATTCCTCGGGAACACCCGTGCGGACCATCCAGAACAAGGAGGACCGGCCCGAGAACAGGGACCTCGGCAACCTCGTGAAGCGTCTGTTCTACGTGAAGTCGGGGATCCCTATTCCTTCCAGCATCAGGTGGGACGGGACCTCTGACAAGGGGACCGTCGTTCCTGACGGCACCTACCGGTACTTCGTGGAAGCCTGGGACGACAACGGCAACGTCGGCAGGACCCCGCTGGGGACCACCATAGTCAAGACGGTGCCTCCGCAGATATCCGTGTCCGCCCAGTACCTGATCTTCTCTCCCACGGGGGAAGGGACCAAGGCGGCGCTTCCCGTGCACCAGACCGGCTCCAAGGAAGACCTGTGGAGCGGTGTGATCAAGGACGCTGCCGGAGGGACAGTGCGGACGTTCACCTGGAAGGATTCTGCGCCGCCTGACTTCGAATGGGACGGGAAGAACGACAAGGGCGTCCTGGCCCCTGACGGCGTGTACAGCTACCACGTGGCCGCCACGGACAGGGCTCAGAACTCCAACGCTGCGGAACTGGACAACATCATCATCAACACCCAGGCCACCCCCGTCCAGCTCTCCATCGATTACGCGTATTTCTCCCCGGGGACAGAAAGTCCGAAGAAGGCAGTCACTTTCGCGCTCGGAGTGCCCGTCAAGACGGGTATCGAGAATTGGAGCCTCGACGTCTCGGACGCAAGCGGGGCCGTACAGAGGACTTTCTCCGGGAAGATGAGCATCCCCGCGAGCGTCGAATGGGACGGAAAGGATGACAAGGGGAAGGTGCTGCCGGACGGCGGCTACAAGGCGAAGCTCGCCATCATGTACGTGAACGGACACAACCCGACCGCTGATTCACCTCTTATCACCATCAAGACGACCCCGCCCACCGCCGCGGTCTCCGCTGAATACGAGGTTTTCTCCCCGACCGGAGACAGTGAAAGGAACACGGTCACGATCCACCAGGACACCTCTGAGGAGCTGTTCTGGACAGGGACCTTCAAGGACGACACGGGCAAGGACGTCAGGACCGTGGTGTGGCGCGGGACCGCGGACCGCGCGTTCCAGTGGGACGGCCGCACGGACGACGGCGCGCTCCTCCCTGACGGCGCTTACACCTACGAGCTTTCCTCCACGGACCGGGCAGGCAACACCGGCTCCTCGAAGCTCATCACGCTGCGGATCGACACCCAGAAGAAGCCTGTCCGCCTCTCCACGGATCTTGCCTATTTCTCACCCTTCGGCGGCGGATCCAAGACGAAGCTCAAGATCATCCCGGCGCTCGCCGTGACCACGGGCGTGGAGTCGTTCGTCGTGCGCGTGAAGAACGCCAAGGGGGACGTCATCCGGACCTTCAAGGGAAGCAACCGGCCTCCCGAGGAGCTGTCTTGGGCGGGAATCGATGACGCGGGCAACAGGGCGCCGGACGGGCAGTACTCGGCGGAGCTTCAGGTTACCTACTCCAACGGCACGCACCCCACGGCGCAGAGCAATCCGTTCTTCATCGACAATCATTTCCCGCAGGTCGACGTAAGCGCGGATGTGACGCTGTTCTCTCCGGACGGCACGAGCCGCCAGCAGTCCGTCCTCATCAAGCAGTCATCAAGCGATGAGGACCTCTGGGAAGGGGAGCTGCACAACGCCAAGAACGAGCGCGTCCGCGCATGGTTCTGGAAGGGCAAGGCGGTGGACTTCTCCTGGGACGGCAAGGATGACAACGGCAACGTCGTTCCGGACGGCAGCTATACGTACGTCGTGAAGTCACAGACGAAAGCCGGCAACCAGACGGTCAAGGAGCTGCGGGGAATTGTCGTGGACACGAGGGCCACGCCCGTCTTCCTGACTGCGTCGGCAACGGGATTCTCTCCCACTCCGACCGGCGTGCCGAACACGATCGGTTTCAGCCCGATCGTGGGCCTGAAGGACGGGATCAGGTCGTGGAAGCTGTCCATGGTGAGCGCAGGCGGTACGTCCGTGAAGGACTTCAGCGGGCAGGCTCCCGTGCCGTCGTCCCTCACGTGGGACGGCAAGGACGAAGCAGGGGCAACCGCGCCGGACGGCCTGTACACGGCCGATCTCCAGGTGGACTACTTCAAGGGGAATCTCGCTGAGACAAAGACGCCGGAGTTCGCTGTGAACGCAACCGGGCCAAAGGTCGATATCGCGCTCGGCGGCGTCCCGTTCTCCCCGGACAACGACGGCTACAACGATGAGCTCACCATCGGCCTGAAGGTGACGGATCCCAGCCCCATCGACAGCTGGAACATCCAGATCATGGACCCGGAGAACCACCCGTTTGCATCGTTCTCAGGGAAGGGCACTCCATCGGACAAGATCATCTGGAACGGCCTGTCAGATACCGGCGAGCTGGTGCAGTCCGCGGAGGACTACCCGCTGACGTTCACGATCAAGGACACGCTGGGAAATACAGCCACGTACAACAAGACCATCCCCGTCGACATCCTCGTTGTAAAGGACGGCAATAATCTCAAGATCAGGATCCCGAGCATCACGTTCCAGGCCAACACCGCGGATTTCACGCACGTGGATCCGGATAAGGCTGCGAAGAACATCGCCACCATCGCCCGGCTATCGGAGATCTTCAAGAAGTACAACCAGTACAAGATCACGATCCAGGGCCATGCGAACCTCGTGAACTTCGACAACCCGGTCGCGGCGAAGAAGGAGCAGGAGCAGGAGTTGATCCCCCTGTCGAAAGCGCGGGCTGAGGCCATCAAGCAGGCGCTCGTAGCCCAGGGAATCGATACAGCGCGCATTTCCACCGTTGGAATCGGAGGCGCGGAGCCGGTGGTGCCGTTCTCCGACCTCGACAACCGCTGGAAGAACCGCCGTGTGGAGTTTATCCTTGTCCGCAACGAAGGCAGCTGAGTAAGGTCCCGAGGGAGGGGTAGACAATGTTTGCTGGAAAAACACTGTGGCAGATCTTTGCATCCGGCGGCGCAACGATGTACGTGCTCCTGTTCTGCTCCCTGCTTTCGCTTGCCGTCATCATAGACCGGCTCTGGACGTACTGGAGCATGATGCGGGTGAACCGGGCGGCGTTCATGCGCCGGATCCAGGGGATGCTGGAACGCAAGGACAGGGAAGGGGCGGTGGAGGTTTGCCGTGAGACGCGGGCCCCGTTTGCGCGCGTGGCGCTGGCGGGCCTGGAGCTCAGGTCACGGGACGAAAAGCTCCTGGCGAGCACGCTGGAGCGCGCCGTCACTTTCCAGGCCTCGCGCCTGGAGAGGCTCACGAGCATCGTCGGCACTATTGGAAACACGGCGGTGTACATCGGTCTCTTCGGGACCGTCCTCGGGATCATCCGGGCCTTTCGCGACATTTCCGCCATGGGAACCGGCGGGATGGCAGTAGTCATTGGAGGAGTGGCCGAGGCGCTCATCACGACCGCCACGGGACTGGCCGTGGCGGTCCCGTCGGTCATCGCGTACAACTACTTCGTGAGGCGCATCGACGAGTTCGTGAATGACATGGAGCTGTGCGCTTCCGAGATGACGGACCTCCTGACCAGGTAAGATGCGCACACGAAACTCGCGGCACAACGGGCTGATGGCGGGGATCAACATCACTCCGTTCACGGACGTGGTGCTCGTCCTGCTGGTCATTTTCATGATCGCCACGCCCCTGATCATCCAGTCAGGGATGCGGGTGAACCTTCCTGCCACCAGCACGGCGGAGGCTCAACCGGAAAAGAGCATCGTGATCACCATCGACTCTTCGGGCGCGCTCTACCTGGGCAAGGAGCGCGTCATGCTGGATGAGCTTCGTCAGAAGCTCACCGGCATGCTCGCGCGGGCGCCTGGTTCCCCCGTCGTCGTGATGGGAGACCGGGGGATCCGCTACGACGTTGTCATCCGCGTGCTGGACATCGCGAAGTCAAGCGGCGCGCGAAGGATGTCTCTGGGAGTCGAGGTGCGGCGGGACCTCAACCAGTAGGTCCTGCGCTTTCTCACTTACTTTTCGGGAATCGTGTCGGACGGCACTCGCAGCTCGTGGGGATCGAGCCCGATCTGGTTTTTTCTGGGCGCGGCCGGTTCGGGAGCCGGCGCCTTCCTGCGGCCGGTGGCGTTTTCTTTCAGCTCCTGGCTTCCCAGGTGGTCACGAGTGCGGAAATACCTGGCCCTCGACTCCAGCTGGCTGGGGTTCTCGATCGTCAACTGGCGGAACTGGAAACTGAGGTTTGCGTCATCCGTGAGGAGCTCGGCGAGCTTCTGCTGCTGGTCCGCGGGAACCCTCGCCATGCCCAGGATCTCTCCAATGCCCAGCGGGAGCGTCACGGGCTTCGTGCTGGAAAGGGATATCCTCTCCTCCAGAAGCTTGTTCTCCAGCAGGACGTACGAGCGCGTCATGGGGTTCGTGTAGAAGCTTGACTGCAGCCGTATGAAGGTGAACCACAGCCGCTGGCTGATGGCAGTCAGGATCCTGGCAATCGTCACCGGGGATTTTTCAAACAGGGCAGGAAGGGATTCGCGGGCAACGGGGAGCAGCGCCGTCTCACCGATTGCCACGGCGGTGGCGTTGCGCGGCTTGCTGGAGACGATGGAAAGCTCGCCGAATATGTCGCCTTCCCTGAGGATTGACAGGAGCATCTCTTCCGGCGGAGTGATCTTGAGGATCTCCACCTTGCCGGACTTCACGATGTACAGCTCTTTTCCCGGCTCGTTCTCGCAGAACACCATCTGAGCGTCGCTGTACAGGCGGGCCAGACCGCGCTGCGTCGGTGTCTGGGTCTTCATCCCTTTTGCCCGCAGGTCGGTCACGATCTTCTGCGCGGCCCGCGAATTGGGCACCGAAGGGTAGAGCTCAAGGTGCATTTTCAGCGCATACAACGCGTGGGCCTCACGACCCACCTTCATGAAATACATCCCCAGCTCGAAGAGCCGCTGCTCGTCCGTCTGCTCCGCCTTGTCCGACGGCACGGCCACCATGTCGTCATACGCGCGAAGCTCGTCGGCGAAGTAGGAGATGACCCGGGTGGCGAGCTCGGGATTCGACTGCACGGACTCCAGGAACCGGTCGCGTCCCAGCACGGCGCAGATGCAATCCGTGCGGGCCACGACGGTCTCCATGCGAGGGCGCCGGCAGAGACACGAGGTGAAGCCGAAGATGTCCCCGGGGCCGAGGGTCGTGCGGAATCTCTTCAGCTCGGGGAAACCCTCGAGCTCGACCTCTCCCTTTTCGATGACGAAGACGTCCCCGCTCTCCTCCTCGGACTCGAGGTAGATGCGCGCGCCCTTCTTGTAGCTCTTCTTCGTCGATTCGCTCACGGGGGTGGGCTACTTCTTCTTGCGCAGCCTGTTCTTTCCCTTCTTTCCGCGGCTCTTCTTGCGCATCTTCTCGCTCCACGTCCTGTTCCAACTGACTTTCGCCATGCGTGCAGTCCTCCTCTTTTCAGTTCCTCCCATACTATACTGCGCTCGGCGTGCTGTGCAACTCTTGACAAAGCCCGGGCATCAAGGCTATAGGTGACCCGGCCGGAGCGCAGGGTCGAACGGCGCGCCGGCAATCAGGTCTCCTTCGTCTAGGGGTTAGGACACTGGGTTTTCATCCCGGCAACAGGGGTTCGAATCCCCTAGGAGATAACGGGCTGGGAACACGGCACACACTCTTGTGTTTCCAGCCCTGTTTTTAACCGGCCCCTGCATCCGCGTGCAAAGGCCGCCTGAGGAGGCACGATTGGCCGAGCAGCTGCTTCTCCCTCGTTCCCTTGCCGGCTTCCGCGTTCACCTGGTCGGCATCAAGGGAACGGGGATGGCCGCTTTGGCTGAAATCCTCCAGGCCCGCGGCGCCCGCGTGACGGGCTCCGATACTCCGGAGACCTTCTACACGGACGCCGTCCTCCGCAGCCTTTCCATTCCCTTCACCGAGGGCTTTTCCCCGGACAACCTTCCCGAGGACACGCAGCTTCTCATCCACTCTGCCGCCTACCGGAGGGAAGACAACCCCGAAATGGCCGTCGCCGCTGAGCGAGCAATCCCCATGATTGCCTACCCAGAGGCGCTCGGACAGCTTTCCTGCCTGTCCGACTCCAGCGGTGTCAGCGGCGTTCACGGGAAATCCACCACCACGGCGATGTGCGGCGTCATCCTCAAGGCCTGGGGGTTGCCGGCCACGGTCCTGGTGGGAGCGGAGGTGCCTGCGTTCGGGAACAGGTCCACCCTCCTGCAGGGGGATCGATACTTCGTCGCTGAGACCTGCGAATACCGCCGGCACTTCCTCAACTTTCATCCCGCGCGCATCCTCATTACGAGCGTGGAGCCGGACCACCTGGACTACTTCACCGGCCTGGACGACCTTCAAAGCGCGTTCGAGGAATACGGCGCGCTTTTGCCGCACGGCGGGCAGCTTGTCTCCTGCGCGGATGAGCCGGGGGCCGCCTCCGTGACGGAGCGCATCCTCGCGCGACGGGACGACCTGCAGGGCGTCCCCTATGGCCGCAGCGCGCGCGGGGATTTTCGCGTCGTAGATGAGAGCCTGACGGAGGGCTGCAGCGGGTTTGCCCTTGCCGGCTGGCGGCAGAGCTTCAGCCTGAGGATCCCGGGGGCGCACACTGTCCTCAATGCGGCCGGTGCCCTGGCCTTGTGCAGCCTGCTCTGGAAAAAGGAACGTCCGAACGCGGATGTGGACATGGCAGCGGCGGCGGTCGCGCTGGCGGCCTTCAGCGGCAGCACGAGACGGAGTGAGATCGTCGGGGAGGCCGGGGGCATCCTCTTCATGGACGACTACGGGCATCACCCGACTGCCGTCCGGTCCACGCTGGAAGGGATCAAGCGCTTTCACCCCGGGCGCCGGCTCATTGTCGACTTCATGTCCCACACCTACTCGCGCACGCGGAGCCTGCTCCACGAGTTCGGGACCTGTTTCTCTTCCGCCGACATTGTGATCCTGCACAGGATCTATGCCTCCGCGCGGGAGCCCAACGAGGGGGGGATATCGGGACGCGATTTGTTTTCAGAGGTGGCGCGCCATCACGGCAATGTCCGTTACTTCGAGGATCCGCACGAGGCCGCCCCCTTCCTGATGTCGGAGCTGAGGCCGGGCGACCTTTTCGTGACCATGGGCGCCGGGGACAACTGGAAGCTGGGACGGGAGATCCTGCGCTTCTTCGGGGCAAGACCGTGACACGCAGGAGCCCCCGATGATCAGCATGACCGGATTCGGTCATGGCGAATCGCGTGACCCGAAGCTCCAGATGGTGCTGGAGATACGATCCTACAACAACAGGTTCCTGGAGCTTTCCTTAAATCTCCCGTACAGCCTCAAGCAGCTGGAGCCCCGGATCAGGGAGTTCCTCTCCGCCCGAATCCAGCGCGGGAAGGTGGAGCTCTACCTCTCTTCCATCGAGCTCGAGGAGGGGACCGAAGTCCTGGTGGACAACGGGCGCGTGCGCAGCTACATGGCGGCGCTCGAGCAGCTGCGCCGGACCATGGGCACCCGCGAGAAGCCTGGCCTCGCTCACCTGATCGGCCTTGACGGGGTCTTGAAGACAGTCAGCCGCAGGGACCCCGAATCTTCGTGGGCCGCGCTTCTGCCGCTGCTGGAAAAGGTCTTTGCGGGTTTCGACGCGTCTCGCGCCGCAGAGGGCGCGAAAACTGAAGCAGACATTCGAAGGCTGGCCTCGGATATCAGGACGCAGCTTTCCATTATCGAAGGGAAGGTTCCCGAAATCGAGAAAAAGATCCGGGAAAGCCTGCGGGAGCGTTTCCGCGAGCTCCTGGACGAGGGGATCGACGAGTCGCGGATCCTCGCGGAAACGGCGGTGCTCCTGGTCCGGTTCGACATCAATGAAGAAGTCCAGCGGATGAAGGCTCACCTGGAGAGCCTTGCGGACGCGCTCGGCCAGAAGGGGCCCCAGGGCAAGAGGCTGGATTTCGTCTGCCAGGAGCTGGGGAGGGAGATCAACACGATCGGATCCAAGAGCGTCACCCTGGAGATCGACCAGGCCGTCATTGCCGTGAAGGACAGCCTGGAAAAAGTTCGGGAGCAGCTGCGAAATGTCGAGTGAGGCACCGGCGGGACCCGACCCTGACCGCAGGATCGCCATCTCGGGCAAGAGCGGCTGCGGGAACACGACGGTTTCCCGGCTTGTCGCGGACAAGCTTGGCCTGCGCGTCATCAACTATACCTTCAAGAACCTCGCCCGTGACAGCGGCATGAGCTTCGAGGAGCTTGCCCTCCGGGCGGAGACCGATCCCCAGTACGACCACACGATCGACCGCATGCAGGTGGATCTTGCGCGCCCGGGTGGGTGCGTCCTCGGATCGAGGCTGGCCATCTGGCTGCTTCGCGACACGGCGTTTACCGTCTACCTGACTGCAAGCCCCGAGACCCGCTCCGCGCGCATAGCCCACCGAGAGGGCGGGGATTACGCCGCGGTGCTTGCGCGCACGGCCGTTCGGGACAAGCGGGACCATGACCGCTACAAGCGCCTCTACGGGTATGACGTGGACCGCTATGACTTCGCGGCTCTCGTCGTGGATACAGAGAAGCTCAACGAGGACGAGGTGGCCCAGCGCATCGTTGATTTTGCGCGGCGCGAGAGGGGATTCCCTTGACGCCACAACGTGGCGCTTCCCTTGACGCCACAACGTGGCGCTTCCCTTGACGCCACAACGTGGCGCTTCCCTTGACGCCACAACGTGGCGCTTCCCTTGACGCCACAACGTGGCGCTTCCCTTGATCAAGATGCCGGGAAACTATATGCTGCGCCCATATGGTGTTACCGTTGGATCTCCTGGAGAGCTTCCAGGGCAATATCTACGAAATGACCTGCGCGGCAATGAAACGCAGTGTCCAGATCAACCTCGCCGGCGATGATGAGCTGGACGCGAACAAGGGCAAGATCGTTTCAACCGCCCTGAAGCAGATCCTCATGGAAAAAGTCCGCTACCGCCACCCGGATAGTTAGAACCGCCCAGCCCGAACCAGCCCCTTTCATCGCCTGCATTCGCTTCCAGATCCCTAGAAAGAAATCCGTCCAACAGCCGTCGCGACAACCTTGATTCCAAGAAGGACTTCCGTCCTGTCGCTCGCCTGCGCGGCATTCATGATCACGCGTGACGAAACGGCAATGTCCCCCGAAGCCCCGCGCCTCGCGGCTTCCTCTCGCGCCGCTGCTTCTGCTTCGCGAATCGCGATCTCGATGGATTCCTCTTTCCGTATGACGTGACTGTTGCGGGTGTTTCCAAAGACGATGTACCCGTTGATTCCCTGAAGGGAGTATTGGGGCTTGATGACAACTTCACAGGTTGCCGTTATGTTCCCGAGGATGGCGCCCAGCGCATTGGCAACACCGGCGTTTTCCGGGATTACATATTTCGTGCCAAGGGCCCGCGCGACATCAGGAAGGAAGATGTGGATTGGCGCGCCAATGCCGACAAGAACGGCAGGCGTGTGGAAACCGAAGCGCAGGAAATCCTTCGTTGCCCCGTTACCGTTCTTCGCAATTTCCCAACTGTCCGAGATGAGTGTTTCCAGCCGGCTGATCCGGGTCAATCTCCGCGGAGTGAAGATATTTATCTCCCAGAAGGACACGGACGATGTTTGTATACAGTGTTTTCTTCACGGAATCGTAGACCATGTCCCCCAGGGCATCCGGAGACACATCGATGCAATGGGCAACGAAATCGGCACCCAGTCTTGCCGCCTCGACGTTGAACCGGACGAAGTCCCCCTTGATGTGCATGATGTCCGTCGGGGTAAGCCCGCAGCGCATCACCACCCCTTCCTCTTCCAGGCGATGCACATTCAGATTGTAGGCATCCGTTCCGGCTGCTTTCGCTGCCTCGATGAGACCGAGGGGCGCGCTTTTCAGTGCTTTGCTGAATGCAATTTCCTTCTTGCTGTAGCCGGGATTGTCCGAGATGTCCCTGACCAGGCAGAAGAACTCGTGCAGGAGCAGGGGATGCTTCTTTCCCGTGGCGACAAGTCGCTGCAGTTGCCCGACAAGAGACGGCCATTTCTCGGCGGCCACTGACAACGGAATCAAGCGGGTGGGCTGGAGCGACATCCTCCCGTTTCCATCGAACCTGACCGCGCTGTCGCCGCCCAGCCCGAAAGTATCCACGGCAAGCCCTCTGACAAACGTGCTCCATTTGCCGACCCTGATGCCGTCTCTTGCCTTCCGCGGCACCCCGTCCTGTATGATTGCGACGTCCGTCGTTGTGCCGCCCATATCGACGACAAGGCAATCCCTTTCTTTCGCCAGCGCCAGGCCGCCCATGGCGCTGGCGGCAGGACCGCACAACAACGTTTCAACCGGTCGGTGAGTGGCGAACTTTTCCGACATCATGCTCCCGTCGCTCCTGACAATGACAACGGGAGCGGCAATAGCTCTCTCCGTGAGGGCCTTCTTCGTGGCGTGCAGGAAGTCGGTGATCAGGGGAACGAGCCGCGCGTTGAGCAGAATGCTTGCGCCCCTCTTTATCGAGTTGAGATCGGAAAAAAGCTCGTGGCCGCAGATGACGGGTATGCCGTATTTCTCTGCTATCAAATCCCGGGCCCTGTTTTCCATCACCGCGCTGTTATCCATTGCGTCGAGGTCAACCACTCCAACGGCGCAGGCGTCTCGTATCCAGCCTTCACTTTTTGCAAGGAAAGAGCTCCACTCGGGTTCCCGGACAACTTCACCCTGGGAATCGCTCTTGCCCTCCAGGAAGAAGATCTCTTCCACGCTCGGCAGCCCGTAGTCGCGGCCGACCCATTCGACCACCCGCCTGTCGACGCCGATGAAGAGAAGCCTGGCTCGTCCGCCCTTGTTCTCCACGCATGCATTTGTCGCGAGCGTGGTCGAAAGGGCTATCAGCTCGGTCTTCTTGAGAAGGTCCGAAGGGAGCCCGTCAAGGGCATTTCCAATCCCCACTGACAGGTCGTCTTTCGTGGTCAGCGCCTTTGCGGAGGAGAGTATCCGGTGTGCGTCAAAATCATACATGACCGCATCGGTGTATGTTCCACCGGTGTCAATTCCAATTCCCGTTCTCATGAGTCCCTGGCCCTGGAGGCGCTGTCAGCCCTTTCTTCCGTTTGCGTGATCCCGCGCGGCCTCCGCGAACGCAAGGACGTTCTGCCACGGCGTCTCCGGCTGGATGCGGTTTGACGGGCAGACGATGGCACGCCGGTCGGAAGCCAGCGCATCCATGACTCGCGCGGTTTCCCGCCGGACCTCCTGCGGAGTGGAGCGGGAAAGCGTGCCCTGGGCGCCGAGGGTGGCGCACAGGGTGATCCTGTCCCCCCACGCGCGCTTGAGGCCCGCTGCGTCCATGCACTCCGGCTGCACGGGATGAAGTATGTGGAAGCCGAGCTCGACGACATCCGGCACTATTTCCGCAATGTTCCCGCAGCTGTGGAGGAAAAAGACGGCGGAGGGACGGCGGAGTCGCACCGAGTCGAGGATTCGCTTCCAGGCGGGCTTGATGAAGGCTCTCCAGACCTGCGGTGATATCTGCAGGCCGGACTGGCTACCCGCGTCGTCGTAGAAGGCAAGGACGTCCACACCGGCAGCCGCCGTTGCCATGGCAAGCTTCAGGGTAAAATCAGAGACCTTGCGGACGATGGCACGGGCAACCTCCTCCTCCGCCAGGAGGTCCATCATGAACTGCTCCATCCCGCGAAGCCACCATGACCATTCGTAGACGCTCCCCGTGTAGCCGACGACCGGGTACCCGCGGGAGTGAAAGAGGCGGACCTTTTCCGCCGAATCGCCAGCCTCGATAACCGGCTCGGGCCATGCGCGGATGTCTTCCACGCTTTTCGATCCGGCCAGGGGAGCAAACATCTGCTCGTACGTGTCCTCGGCTCCTCCCGCCCAGTGACCGATGCCCCATTCGTCGAAGACGGTATCCGCCGGCGCCTGCGGATTCCCGCGTCGCGGATCCGTGCCGCCGAATCTCCGGGCCAGCGACACGATTCGCAGGTCGTAGTCAAAGTATTCTGCCGGGTCCCGGGAGCCGGTTGCCGCTTCGAACTGCCTCTGGATGGACGACGTGAACCCTTCCGAGGCGCCGACGTCGAGAGTGAAGGGGACCCATTGCGGCGTCTCCCCTCTGACGAGCGCCAGGAAGTTCTCACGAGGGGTCATGCGGGAGCTCACGGGCAAACCTCCTGACCGATGGCGTTGGATCGCATGGGCGTCCTGCTTCAGGCCGCCGGATGGACACGTCGTCCCCTGACGAACGTGAGCTTCACGCTGCACTCATCGTCCATGATGGCGATGTCGGCAAGCTTCCCGACCTTGATGCTGCCCGTTTCATGCTCGATACCCAGCGTTGCTGCCGGGTTCAGGCTCACCCAGCGGACTGCTTCTTCCATCGGCAGGCCAGTGTACTCCTTCAGCCTGCGAAGGCCAACGTTCAGCGTGACGGCGCTCCCGGTGAGGTTCCCGTTGATCTTCGGGTCGTCATCGATCATGCGAAGCACGCCCTTTTCAACGTAGACCCTGTGCCCGTCCTTGTACGTCAGGACGGAGCCTTCGGGCATGCCCGTGCCCACCAGGGAATCGGTGACGATCACCTTCTTCCCCCGGGGCTTTACCTTGTCGATGAACCTGAAGAATGGCTTCGGCACGTGCACCGGACAGCCGATAAGCTCGATGCTCACATCGTCGTCGTGGAGCACGGCGGTCTCCATGCCCGGCATCATGACAAGCGCTTCCTCGGGATTCTCCTTGTAGCTCATGGTGGCGTCGTACATGTGCGTCACGTGCCGGGCGCCGGCAAGGATGGCCGCGCGCGCCTCCTCGTAGCTGGCCTCCGTGTGGCCCAGCACGGGCACGATCCCCCGCCACGCCAGCTGCTCCGTGAGCCAGACGGAGCCGGGCAGCTCAGGGGCATAGGTGACAGTCCTGATGACGTCTCCGACTTCGCCGAGGATGCGCTGGACGTCCGCTTTCTCGGGCGCGCGGAGGTAGCGCAGGTCGTGGCCCCCGCGGCAGCGCGGCGCCAGCCACGGGCCTTCCATGTGCGCGCCGTGGAGCATGGCTCCGTACCAGCGGTTTTCCATGACCGCGCGCATCCGGGCAATCTGGGAAATGATCACGTCGTAGGGGTTTGCGAGAGTCGAAGCGACGACACGGGTGACCCCGTAGGCGGCGTACTGCGCCAGCCCACGCACCATGGTGGGAACGTCGCTGTCCATGAACGATACGTCCATGATCCCGTGGGTGTGCATGTCGATGAGGCCGGGGCACACGAGGAGACCCTGCGCATCGACTCTTTCCTCGGCCGTAACGGCGCTCCAGTCGGCGCCGATGGATGCGATCCTTCCATCACGCACCAGAACGTAGCCGGTGGGAAGCATGGCGGTTTCCGAAAGGATCCTTCCGTTGAAGATGAGAAGCGTTCCGCGCGCTCCTTTGCTCTCAGGCATTCAGGCGCCTCTCAGTTGACTTCCGGCTCCAGCGGTCCCGCCAGGGGCTTGACGAAGAAAAGCTTGCCCGGCAACTGGGGCATGACGGATGAGGGGATCCACATTGTGGGGCCGTACTTGATGGTGACCCAGAGGGTCATTCCCTGGTAGATCATGTTTCGAACGGGCAGGAACCCGTCCACGCCTCCGATGGTGTAGTCAGCCTTCAGGAAGATGCCCGGGCCGATGGTGTTGGCGCGGGCGGGAACGAGTGTGATCCTGCTCTTGAAGCTGGTGATGGAGTTCTGGACGATCGTGAGGGGATGGAGCTTCGCGGCCACGCGGTGAGTAGCGGCGGACCATTCCTCCATGCTCTGGTAGTCTTCCGCGAAATGCGGCTCCCAGAAGGCCACGTGGAAGCACCAGCCTATTCCGTAGATCAGCACGAACCTGGCTCCTTTGGCCCTCAGCTCTCCGATCCTCTGGGCGTATGTGGGAAGCTCGTCCTTCGTGGCGAAATGCCGCTGCTTCTGCGGCGCGGTGAGATTCCCCAGGGGACCGTAGAAGGTGCTCTCCATTGCGTTTCGAAACGCCCCGGGGTTCGATGCGGGAAGCGTGTTTCCGTCCTCGTCGCACCACTCGTCCATGTTGAACCCGTGAAGATGCCTGCAATCCACGTTCCACTGCTTGAGAAACTCCACGGCCCAGCGATACATGCCCATGGGCCCGACGGAGAAGATGAGCACCAGCTCGCGGCCTTCCTCTTTTGCAAGCCTGATCTGCTGCGCGATCTCGTGCCCCATGAGAGTGTTGAAATCCTCCAGGGTGTCGCCCGAGACCGGCGTGAAGTCCTTGTGCCACCACTTCTCCCGCGTGTAAACCTCCTCGGGCTTCCTGCTGCAGCACCAGTCGATGCGCGCGAGGTCCCATGCAGACGGGAAGAAGCCTTCGAAGCGGGAGCCTTTGACTGTGTTCAGAAGATCGATGCGTTCCATGGAAAAGCTCCTTCTATGTTCTCTGCTGTCCGGAAAGCTCGCTCACCGTGACGGCCGCGACAATGATGAGGCCGATCACGACGTCCCGTACGTATGGATTGACGTTCATGATGATGAGCGCGTTGCTGATGAGCCCGATGAGAAGCACGCCCAGGAAGACGCTGAGCGCGCTTCCCCTGCCTCCCGAAAGTGCCACGCCGCCCACGATAACGGCCGCCAGGGAGTCCAGGGCAAAAGAGTCCCCGGTTGTGGACAGGGCCGAACCGACCCGGGAGATCAGGATCAGCGCCGCCAGTGCGTTGCACGCGCCCACCACCAGGTACGCTATGAGAGTGACGCGGGTGGTGTTGATTCCCGAGACAAAAGCGGCCTTCTTGTTGCCGCCGATGGCGTAGAGGAACCTGCCGTAGCGGAAGTAGCGAAGCACAACGAAAGTGATGCCCACCATGCCCAGGAAGAAAAGGATGGATATGGGTACGATGTCGAGCACGCGTCCGCGGCCCAGGAGCTCGAACCTTCCGAACAGCATGTAGGAGGCCCCGCCGCTCAGGAGGAGAGCCGCCCCGTGGTAAGCCGTGCTGAAGCCGAGGGTGATGATGAAGGAGGCAGCGCGCGAATAGATGACGGTGAGGCCGTTGATCAGCCCCATGGCCAGCCCGACTGCAAAGGTGACGACAATGGCCATGGGGAACGCCAGCGCGGACTGCCACCCCGGTACGCCGCCGTCCGGCAGCCCCATCATCTTCTGGATGATCATGGCGAGCATCACGCCCAGGAAGGAGATCTGGGTCCCGACGGAAATGTCTATCTGGCCGGCAACCAGGAGCATGCCGATGCCGCACGCCACGATTCCCAGGATGGAGATCTGCTGGAAGATGTTGATGAGGTTCTGCACGCGGAGGAACCGCGGGTTGACGATGGCCGTCACCACGCAGATGGCGAGAATCAGAGCGACGAGGACGATGGACTGGTTCAGGGGCCTCGCCCGGCGGCTTTCCACTGCCACGGTCTTTGTTTCCATTTCCTGCTTATTCCTTTTCGTCGACGCCCATCGAATAGCGGAGAATGTTCTCCTCCGTGATCTCGGCGCCCTCGAGCAGGCTCACGAGCCTGCCGTTTCGCATCACGGCCACCCGGTCGCACACGGAGATGAGCTCAGGGTTGTCGGAGGAGATCATGATGATGGTCTTGTTCTGGGCCGCGAGCATCTCCATCATGTGGTAGATCTCCGCCTTTGCCCCGACATCCACGCCGACGGTCGGCTCGTCGAAGATCAGCACCTCGGCGCCGGCGTACAGCCACTTGGCAAGGACCACTTTCTGCTGGTTGCCGCCGCTCAGGTTGACCACGAGCTGGGTGATGGACGGCGTCTTGATGTCCAGCTGCCGGGAGAGGTCACCCGTGTCCCCTCTTTCCCGGGCAAGGTTCATGAGGAAGGACTTTCCCTTGGCGAAACGCACGAGGCTCACGTTCTCGAAGATGGGCCGCCCCAGGATGAGGCCGTCTCCCTTGCGGTCCTCCGTGAGGTAGCCGATGCCCTTGCGGATTGCATCATCAGGGCTGCGGGGAGTGACATCCCTCCCGTCGTACATGAGCTTGCCGGAGTCGCGGGGATCCAGGCCGAAGATCATGCGCGCCAGCTCCGTGCGCCCGGCGCCCACCAGCCCTCCGATTCCGAAGATCTCACCGCTTCGCACGTTGAAGGACACGTGATCCACCACTCCCGCGCGGGAGTAGTCGATGACCCGGAGCTCTCGGCCCGCAGAGGCACGTGCCGCGGGACCCGCGGCGCGGGTCCTCGTGTACAGGGAGGTTCCCGCGCGCCCGATCATCTGGCGGATGACGTCGTTCATCTCGCTTTCCTTCACGGGCCTCGTTGAGACTTTCTTCCCGTCCTTGAAGACGGTCACGCGGTCGCAGACCTCGAAGATCTCTCCGAGGTTGTGGGAGATATAGATCACGCTGAGGCCTTTTGCCGTGTTCTTTCGGATGATGTCGAAAAGGATGTTCTTGCCCGCCTCATCCAGGGACGCGGTGGGCTCGTCGAGAATGAGGATCCGGGCCTGGCGGGAAAAAGCCTTGGCGATGCTCACGAGCTTGCGCTCGATGAAGGTCAGGCTTGCGAGCTTCCTCCGGGGTGAAACGTTTATCCCAAGGCCTTCCAGCAACTGATCCGACCTGCGAAAGCAGTCGGCGTAATCCAGCAGGCCCGCGGCGCTTCGGGGAAGGTTGTAGAGATAGATGTTTTCAGCCACCGACATCTCGTCGACCAGGAGATTCTCCTGGTGCACGGTCTGGATACCGAGCTGGATGGATGTCCAGGGATCCAGGAAGGAGAAGGAGCGGCCATCCAGCTCTATGCTGCCGGAATCGGGTCGCAGGGAGCCTGCCACGATCTCCACAAATGTGGACTTGCCCGCCCCGTTCTGGCCGACGAGTGCCTGGACCTCGCCTTTGCGCAGATCGAAATCCACCGTATCCAGCGCAACCACCCCTGGATACGTCTTGGTGACCTCATGGGCCTCGAGGATGTTCGTATCTGTCACCCGATCCCCTCCAACGGACGCATGCGAGAATGCCTTCTGAAAAGGAGGGGTCCCGGAGAATCCTTGCCGGGACCCCCAAACCGCGGTGCCGTTGGGCACCGCGAGAGAGCTGACGGGGTTTCTACTTCAGAAGATCGGGGTTGTACTTGCCGGTCTTCACGAAATCGTACACCAGCGGGAGCCAGCTTTCGTCAACGCTCCAGGAGATGTACTTCGAGCGCCAGTCTTTCTTGCTCACCCACACAACGGGGGTGTACGTGTGGGTCTGGTACGGCTTCTTGTCGAGGTACGCCATCAGGTTGGCGGCGTTGATCATGCCGTGCAGACCAGGCGACTGGCTCAGAGCGAAATCGAGGTTGCCGTTGAGGAAGTTATTGATGTCCATGGGCCCGCCGTTGACGGTGACCACCGTGACGGCGCTGCGGGGCACGTTCTCTTCCTTGAGGGCCTGGATGATGCCGTCCGTGATCTCCTGGCATCCGCCAATGGCCACGTTGAACTTGAGGCCGCTCTCCACGAGGGTCTTGGTGATGGCCAGGGAAGGCGCCGTGGCGTACTGGCCGTCCTGCGGGGCGGTAGCCAGCTTGATGCCGTTCAGCTTCGCGATCTCATCCTTGAAGCCCTGGTCCCCCTCCATGACAGGCGGGGTGCCGGCGAATCCCTGGATCCAGATGACGTTCAGGTTGCCCTTGACGTCCTTGCGGATGCCGTCGGCGACGATCTTGTAGACGTCCGCCCAGTTGAAGTCGATGTTGGCAATCGGCTTGCCCTTGCCCGAAGCCACGCCGCTCTCCGTGATCTGAATCGGGATCCCGGCCTCGTTGGCGAGCTGGCAGGAGTACTGGGCGCTTTCGGGAGTCACCGCCGTCAGGTTGATGGCGTCCACACCCTGAGCGATCAGGTTCTGCACCGCAGTGGTCTCCTGGTCAGCCTTGTAGTTATGATAGGCGAACACGAGCTTGTCGCCCTGGGCGTCAGCCACGATCTGGTAGCCCCGGTGATACGCCGCGAACCAGCCGATCTCGTACGGGATGACCACACCGATGGTGTGACCTTTTGCGAACACCGGCGCGGCGATCATGGGCAGAAGCATAAGGATCGCCAGGCCGAGGAGAATTTTCTTCTTCATGAGTAAAACCTCCCTTTGCGTTGTGAGCCTGTCCGAAAGGACGAGCTGTATTCCGCCACGCGGACAAGGCATTTTACAGTACGCAATGATATTCTGTCAATTAAAACCATGAATGTGATGGAATGATCATTTTTCTTGATCATTCGGCCAGGACCGTTTATAATTCGGATTCGATCAAGCCCACGCCGAGGAGGACATCACGATATGGCTGCGTTTACACACATGTTCGAGCCGATCAGGATCGGCCGAGTCGAGATTCCAAACCGCATCTGCCATGTCCCCACCGACATAAGCTCGTCTCATGTCGACGGCTCCGTCAGCAGCAGGGACATTGCCCACCATGAGTCGATTGCCAGGGGCGGAACCGGGTTCATTGTCGTGGGAGCCACCTCTCCCAATCACCTGACAAACCGCTCCACGGTGACCAACCTTGTGGCGGACGATGACACGTACATCCCCGGCCTTGCGCGGCTTGCCGCGGCCATGCACCGCTACGGCGCAAAGTGCGCAGCCCAGCTCCAGCACGCCGGCCGCCAGGCGTCCCTTCCGCGCGACGGCAAGCAGGCCTCCAACGACGTTGCCGTGAGCCTTCCGTGGTCGCAGAGCCATGCCATCGTCTACGCCAACGCGGATGAGAAGGTGAAGACCGTCCACGTCCTGACAACCGACGAGGTGATCGGGATCGTGGAGGAGTTCTCCGAGGCCGCATGGCGCGTGATGCAGGCGGGTTTCGACGCCGTGGAGCTGCACGCGGCGCACGGGTACCTGATCTCGCAATTCATGAGCCCCTACCTCAATCACAGGATCGATCGCTTTGGCGGGAGCTTCGAGAACCGCCTGCGCTTCCCGCTGGCAATCGTTGCATCCATCCAGAAGAAATGCGGAATGGATTTCCCCGTCATCGTCCGCTACTCCTCGGACGAATGGGTGCCCGGTGGGCGCGAGCTTCCCGAGTCGGTGGAGGTTGCAAAGGCCTTCGAGACGGCCGGGGTTGCCGCCGTTGACATCAGCCAGTGCGTGCAGGAGAGCCCGGGCGCAGGGTTCGATCCCATGCAGTATCCCGAGGGGTGGACGGTATTCGCGTCCGAGGCAATCAAGAAGGCAGTGAAGATACCCGTCATCATCAGCCATTCCCTGAGGAACCCCGAGTACTGCGAGAAGATCCTGGCCGAAGGGAAGACCGACATGGTGGGTCTCTCCCGCCAGCTCCTTGCGGACCCGTACTGGCCCCTCAAGGCAAAGAACGGGAAGGTGAGGGCCATCCGGCGCTGCATCTCCTGCCTCACCGGGTGCTGGCAGGAATCGATGATGGCCAAGAAGGAGATTGCCTGCGCCATCAATCCTGCCTGCGGCAACGACGCGTTCGCGCGGATGCAGAAAACGGAGAAGCCTCTGAAGGTGGCGGTGGTCGGCGGCGGCCCTGCGGGCATGGAGGCCGCGCGCGTTGCCTCGGAGCGCGGCCACACGGTCACGCTCTTCGAGAAGACGGCGGAGCTCGGCGGGGCAATCCTCGGGTGTTGCATGGCCCCCGGCAAGGACGAGAAAATGAAGTGGTACGCGGACTGGGTGCGCTGGCAGATCGAAGATCTGAAAGTGGACACACGCCTGTGCGCCTCTCCGACCATCCAGGACCTCAAAGGGTACGACGTGGTTGTCAACGCAACGGGTGCCGGCTCATACGTGCCGGATGCGCACGGCCTGAGGGAAAAGGTGGTTCCCTTCGAGGAGGCAATTGCCTGTCCGCGGGTCACCTGCGAGTTCCATCCCAATCATTCCGCAAAGACACACCGGCAGGAGAGAAAGCCGCGGAAGCTGGAGGGCACGAAGGTCATCGTCTGGGGAGATCACTACGCCGCGGTGGACACCGCCACGTACCTGGCTTCTATCGGCAAGGAAGTCATCATCGTCACCGATCAGAAGGAGTTCGCTTCCCAGGTGGAGGTGATCCACATGTACGTGACCTGGAAGCGCTTCCGACAGGAGGAAGCGGAAGCGCTTTCCTCCAAGCCGTACAAGTATCCTGTCACAGTGCACCAGGGCTCCATGATCGACGAGATCCGGGAGAAGGAAGTGGTCCTGGTGGACCGGGATTTCCGCAGGACTGTTCTCTCGTATGATTCAATCGTCAGCTGCTGGACGCGTCCCAATGTCGGCCTGCTCCATGAGCTGGAGGCAGCCGGCGTTCCGGTCGTGAACGTGGGAGATTCGGTGAGCCCGCGCAATCTCCACGCCGCGGTACGGGAAGGGGCGACAGCGGGGCTGACACTGGAAGAGCAGGTGCTGTTCAACCCGAACGGCGCCCTGATCGACCAGCTCCCCATCGATGTGCGGGCGCAGCTGAGGAGGTAAGCATGAATCCGGTGTTCAAGGTGCTGGTGGCTGGTGTCGGAGGAATGGGAGCGTCTCACGCCCTGGGGTATTCGCGGCTCCCCGGGTTTACAGTGGCCGGCTTTGTCGTCTCGAAGAACGTGGACCGGGCAAAGAAGCTTGCCTCCGACCTGAAGCTCTCCATTCCCGTCTACACGGATTACTACAAGGCCATGGAAGAGGTGAAGCCCGACGTGGTCTCCATCAATACGCTCGTGGACACCCACGCGGACTATTCCATCCACGCGATGCGCCAGGGTTGCCACGTGTTCATGGAAAAACCCATCGCAAAGACGGTTGCGGAGGCGGAGCACGTGGCCCGGGTGGCGCGGGAGACGAAGCGCAAGCTGGTGATCGGCTACATCCTGCGCGTTCACCCGGCCTGGAAGAAGTTCATCGAGCTTGCCCAGACTCTCGGCAAACCCCTTATCATGCGCATGAACCTCAACCAGCAGAGCTTCGGGCACGAGTGGGAGGTGCACAAGTCCTTCATCGCCAACATGCCTCCTCTGGTGGACTGCGGCGTTCACTACGTGGACGTGATGTGCCAGATGACACGCTCCGTGCCGAAGCTGGTCCAGGGGATCGCGGCCCGGGTATCCAACGAGGTGGACGCGGACAAGCACAACTACGGCGCGCTGCAGGTCGTGTTCGAGGACTCGTCCGTGGGCTGGTACGAGGTCGGGTGGGGCCCCATGATGAGCAAGTCCGCCTTTTTCGTGAAGGACGTCATCGGCCCCCGGGGAAGCGTGAGCATCGACAAGGACACAAGCTCCGTGGACCCCTCCGATGTCTCGAAGCACACGGCGGTGGATTCCATCATCGTTCATTCCAGCTCCACCGACCCCCGAGGGATGCCTGCGCGAAAGGACGAGGTGGTGCGGATCACCGATGAGCCGGACCACAACGAGCTGTGCAAGCGGGAGCAGGAATACCTGTATCGGGCAATAACGGAAAACATCGACCTCACCGACCACGTGGCGGACGCCGTGAACAGCTTGAAGATCTGCTTTGCCGCGGTGGAGTCCTACACCAGGGAGAAGGTCATCCACCTGGATTGAGGGATGGACCGAAGGCTGGATTACACGTCGTGACACGCAGGGAGGCTTTTCTCGCGGCGGCAAAGGGGAGGAGGGACGGGCGCGCGCCGTTCTTCCCCGACATCACTTCCTGGTACGTGTTGACGCGCATCCCCCTGGGGGACGAGCAGCCGTACTTCCCGGGCCAGTACATCCCCGACGACAGCCCGATCCATGAGCTGCCCAGCAGGCTTTCCGGGCCCATCGCCAGGCTCACCTTTGTCGACTTCTATCGCACGTACGGCTGGGGACTGCCCGTGCACGCGTACGACTGGTGCGATGAGACCCTGGCTAACGGCGTGGAGAAAGTGACGCGCACCGAGGGACGCCATCGTACCGTGACGTTCCACACGCCGCGGGGAGACCTCGCGCGCACGTACAAGCTGGACGCCGAGGGCACCTGGAGCGAGTACGGGCACATGGCGCAGTCCATTGCGGACCTGGCGAAGGTCCGATGCATCGTGGAGTCGACCCGGTTCGTTCCCCATCCCGAGCGCGTGGAGAGGTTCCTCCGGGAGACGGCGGGCTTCGGCGTGGCGGATCTCGTCATCTACCGCTCACCGTTCGGAAAGCTGATCCACGAGTATATGGGCTTCGAGCAGGTGGCCTATTCCCTCCACGATGATGAGCAGCCCATCGTCGAGTTCCTGCAATTCCAGGAGGAAAAGGACCTGGAGCTCATCCGCCTGGCGGCGCGGGCTCCCGGCTCCATCGTGATCATCTCCGACCACGCGGATGAGAACCTCATTTCCCCTGCCTGGTACAGGACATACTGCATCCCCTTCTATCGGAAAGCGTGCGGGATCCTGCACGCTGCCGGCAAGCTTGTGTCCACGCACCTCGATGGAAACTTCCACGGGTATCTCCCGTTCATCTCGGAAACAGGATTCGACCTGCTGGACGGCTGCACCCCGGCGCCCATGTTCAACTACGAGCCGGAGGAGCTGGCGGCCGCTGTTTCAGGAAGGAATGGAAAGCGGCGCATGAGCTGCTACTGCGGCGTTCCGGCCAGCCTGTTCACCACGGGCAGGGCGCCGGGAGAGCTTGCCGATTTTGCGGAGCGCATAGAACGGGCGTTCGACGGGAACGTCATCGTGAACGTGGGCGACATCCTGCCGCCCAACGGATCCATTGAAGCCGTCATCGAGGTCGGCAGAAGGCTGGCCGCGCCGTGACGGAAAGAAAAGTCTGGAGACACTGATGTCGTATGCAAACAGAATGCGAAGGGACAAGATCCGCGAGTTCCTCCTCAGCCATCGAAGCGCCGGGGTGAAGGACCTGGGACGGCAGCTCAACGCCAGTGAAGCCACCATCCGCCGCGACCTGCGGGAGCTGGCGCGCGAGGACGGGTACCTCCGCACACGCGGAGGGATTGCGCTGGACGAGAGCCGGGCCGAGCTTTCGGTCCAGCAGAGAGCGCATGTCCAGGGCTGGCAGAAGCGCTCCATCGGGAGGAAGGCCGCCCAGCTCATCTCCGACGGAGAGGTGATCTTCCTGGGAAGCGGCTCCACGGCCATCGAGGTTGCGAGGAACCTCGACCGCCACCGCGACCTGACGGTGATCACCAATTCCCTCCCCATCATCACGATGCTGACGGACAACCCCCGGGTGAGCCTCATCGTGGCCGGCGGGGCGCTGCGGCGCTCCGAGCTGTCCTTCATCGGCCACATCGTGGAGAAGACTCTCATGGAGCTGAGGGCGGACAAGGTCATCATGGGAATCCATGGCATCCATCCCGAGCATGGTCTTACCAACGAGTACATGCCGGAGGCCATCGTCGACAGGTTCCTCCTTCGCTACGCCCCGAAGCTGATCATCGTGGCGGACAGCTCGAAGGTGGGAAAAACGAAAGCCTCATTCGTGGGAGGAATCGAGGACATCGACGTCCTGGTCACGGACCAGGGGATAGGCCTCGAGATGAAGATGGCGCTGGAGATGCGCGGCGTGAAAGTCGTGATCGCGGAACAGGCGGAGATGGAGACGTGAGCCTCCCCGAGGCCCCCCGGAGCCCCGGGCGCGCGCCTCCCCTGGTGGTCCTTTTCGGACCCACGGCCGTGGGCAAGTCGGCCATCCTTGCATCCCTCGTCGATGATCGTTTCGAGGTGATCAATGCGGATTCCATGCAGGTCTACCGCTCCATGGACATCGGCACGGCAAAGCCCGCTCCAGAGCTGCTGCGACGGCTTCCCCATCATCTCATCGACGTCGCGGAACCCTCGCACCAGTTCAATGTCGGGGAGTTCGTCAAAGCCTCGGAGGTCCTTGCCGCCCAGATCAGGCAACGGGGAAGGGTGCCGCTTGTCTGCGGGGGCACGGCCTTCTACATCACGAGCTTCCTCTACGGCCTTCCGGAGTCGCCGCCAGGAGACCCGGCCGCGCGGGCGAGGCTCCGGGAGCTGGCCCGCGTGGAAGGCTCCGATGCGCTGGCGCGGCTGCTCCGTGAAAAAGACCCCGTGGCGGCGGAGCGCATTCCTGCCGGTGATACCTACCGGATCACCCGAGCCCTTGAGGTGCTCGAGTCCACCGGGGAATCCGTGTATTCCTTTCGATGGCCCCGGACGCTGCGGGATGATTTCCAATTCCTCATCCTGGGGCTGCAGCGCGACCGGGAGGAGCTGTACCGGCGGATCGAGGAGAGGGTGGAGCGGATGTTCTCCGAAGGGCTCCTGGGGGAGGTCAAAAAGCTCCTGACAATGGGGTACGGAGCTTCCGACCCCGGGATGCGGGGCATCGGGTACCGGGAAATCCTTTCCATGAGAAGCGGATGCGAGACGCTGGCCAGCGTACGAGAGCTCATCAAGCGCAACTCCCGCAGGTACGCAAAGCGACAGCTCACGTTCTTCCGATCCGTTCACGGAGTGCGCTGGTTTCATCCCGCTGATGCGCCGCTGATGCGGGCGACCATCGAGAGTTTCCTCGCGCAAAGCCCCGGCCCTTGACCACGGCTCGCCAAATCCGCATAGTGTTCCGACAATGAAAGCAAGCGGCTCCCACCCGGGCGGCTGCGGAGTCGAAAGGAGTAGGCCCTGTGCCCTGCGGTAGGAAAAGAAAGCGACACAAAATTGCCACGCACAAGAGGAAGAAAAAGCTGAGGGCCAACCGGCACAAGAAGAAGCTGCGCTAGTCTCGGGGCGCTGAGCCCCGCGACGGTAAGCTTTTTCCGGGAAGGAGCGTCGGTGAAAGGCGTACGGTTCGTTTGCCTGCTTCTCCTGCTGGCCGTGACAGCGGGGGCGGGAGCTGAGAGCCTGTGGTCGCCCGGTTTCAAGGGCTACCTTTCGGGAAGTCGTGGCCCGGCTGTCGGCGACGTCCTCGTGGTCCAGATCGATGCTTCTTCCTCTCTTTCCTTCACCTCGTCCAGCAACGACTCGAAGAACCTCACCCTGGAGTTCTCCGGCGGAGAGTCGGGGAACCTGTTCTCGTTTCTCCCGCAGGTGCGGACCTCGGGCACGCGCAGCACCACGGGCCGGGACGTCCTCAGCCTGAAGACGCAGATCCCGGTTGTCGTGACAGCGCTGAACCCGGACGGGACGGCGCAGGTGCAGGGCAGCCGGACCGTCTCCGTGGAGGGAAAGGATGAATCGGTCACCGTGACCGGCGCGGTGTCACCTGGCCTGATCGACCAGAAGGGCTCCGTCTCATTTTCCCGGCTCGCCAATTCACGCCTGGTCTACAGGACATTCCTGACCTCCGCCCGTGACGTGCTTTCCCCCGCGGACCTGCGCCAGCTCCTGGCGCCGGCCGCAGGCGCGCCCGCGGCAGCCCCCGGAGCAGCGCCTGCAGGCGCGCCGGGTGCGCCCACCCCCGCCGCCGGGCAGGCGGCCGCTCCTGCCGCGGCTCCGTCAGCCGTCCCAGGGCTTGCCATCACGGACGCCAGGAAGAGACAGCTCCTCCTTCTTTACCTGAACCGCCTCATCGATGTGATCTTTCCGCAATAACGGGCTTCCGCGGCGGATTCCCGCCGCAGGGGACGCGGCCAGCCACTGCTCGATCTTGACCCTGCTCGAAGCAGGCTGCTAAAATCCCCTCGTGGCGTCGACCTACCCCCGCCCCTCTGAGACAAACGCGCACCCTGTCACCGTGGGCACGGCGAACGACCTCAAGCGTCACCTGAGTGAAATCGCCGTCAGCGACGATGAGATCGAGAAGATCTCCGACATGTTCCTCTATTGCACGGTGAAGCTGGAAGGGGTGGACACCCGCGCGGCCAACCTCATGAAGACGAGCATTGAAAGCCTCGGTGGGGCCATCGCCATGCGCAAGGAGGCCCGCGAGTTCACCGTCCGTGAGACGGACGTCATCATTTCAGGCAGCCGGCACACTCTCGGCGTCCTTGCAACGCGCCTGAAGGGGGAGCCCTTCGGCCTGGACGGAATTGCCGCGGAGATTTCCGCCTGCATTTCCACCGGCGCGCGCATCATGTCCTGGGGAAGCAGGACACTGGATTTCACGCGCAAGACGTACGTGATGGGGATCCTCAACTGCACCCCGGATTCCTTCTACCCGGCGAGCCGAGCGAACACGATCAAGGATGCCCTCAGGGCCAGCAGGGAGATGATCGAGGCCGGCGTGGACATCATTGACGTGGGCGGGGAGTCCACCCGTCCCGGCTCGGATCCCGTTCCATTGGAGGAGGAGGTGCGCCGGGTCCTGCCCGTTGTCCAGGCGCTTCGCGCGGAGTCCGCCGTGATGATCTCCGTGGACACCCGCAGGAAGGACGTGGCGGAGAGGGCCCTGGACGCGGGCGCGGATATCATCAACGACATCTCGGGCCTGCGGCACAACGAGGATCTTGCACGCCTGGTGGCCCGCAGGAAGGTGCCGGTGGTCCTGATGCACATTCGCGGCACGCCGAAGACCATGCAGCGTGAAGCGTTCTACAAGAACACCATCAGCGAGGTGCTCCGCGAGCTCCAGCCGTCCATTGCCGCGGCCATAGGAGCGGGGATCGATCCCGGGATGCTCATCGTGGACCCTGGCATTGGCTTCGGCAAGCGGATCCAGGACAACCTTCGCATCATCAAAGAGCTGTCGTCCCTCAAGTCCCTCAACTTTCCCATTCTCATCGGCCTGTCCCGCAAGAGCTTCATCGGCGAGATCCTCGACAAGCCGGTGGAGAAGAGGCTCATCGGGACCATCACGGCCAACACGCTTGCCATCATCAACGGCGCCAATATCATCCGCGTCCACGACGTGAGCGACGCCGTGGAGATGGTGAAGATCATCGAGTCCGTGCGGCGGATCGGGACATAGGGAGAGTCGGTGGACCAGCTCCTGAACACGTGGGTCGCGCGCGAGGTCGTGCGGCCGGTCCTCGATGTCCTCATGCTCGCCTACCTCCTGTACAAGAGCTGGCAGATCCTCGTTCAGACCCGGGCGGTGCAGCTGCTCAAGGGCACCGTCGTGATGGTCCTCATCTACGCGGTGAGCTTTTTCCTGCGGCTCACCACGCTCCTGTGGATCCTCAACGTGCTCGTGCCGGGCCTCGTCATCGCCATCGCCATTGTCTTCCAGCCCGAGCTGCGGAAGATCTTCACGCAGATCGGAAGCCGGGAGTGGTTCCGCCCGGGGGCCCGGGCGGGAACTTTGCGGGTGGAAAGCCTCCTCAACGCCGTGCAGCTTCTCTCCTCGCGCCGCCGCGGCGCGCTCATCGTCCTCCCGCGGCGCGTGGGGGTGAAGAACATCGTGCAGACGGGGACCGTCATGAACGCGGAGATCTCCACCAACCTGATCATGACGATCTTCTACGACGGGACGGCCCTTCATGACGGGGCCATGATCATAGAAGGGGACAGGATCGTGGCCGCCGGATGCTTTCTTCCCCTCTCGCAGCGGGACGACGTGGAAAGCACGTTCGGCGCCCGGCATCGCGCCGCCCTGGGACTTGCGGAGGAAAGCGACGCCGTTGTCGTGGTTGTCTCCGAGGAGAACGGCGCCATCTCCCTGGCCCACGACGGCAATATCCGCTACAACATCGCTCTTGCCGAGGTGGAATCGGGCATCAGGAGCCTCCTCCCCATGCAGGCGCCCGCGGGGAAATCCCCGTGAACAGCCGGCGTCTCCTGCGCGGTCTCCTGTCGGACTTGCCGGTGAAGGTGATCTGTCTCACCGCCGCCGTGATCCTTTTCCTCTTCCACCGGGTCAACACCATGACGGAGAGGTTCTTCAGCGTGCCGCTGGAGGTGTCGACGCCTCCCGGGCTGGCAATCGCATCCGCATATCCCAAGACGGTCCGCATCACCCTTCGCGGGTCGGAGGATGCCATCTATCCCATCCTGGAAGAGGACATCGAGGCGAACGCGAGCCTGGAGAGCCACAAGAGCCAGGGGGTGTTCCGCGCGCCCGTGAAGATCACCCGCCGCGGCACGGCCGCCAACGTGGAGCCCCTGGAGATCAAGGTGGAGCCGCAGGAGATCGCGTTCACGCTGGAGCCGCTTTCCGAGCGCAAGGTGAACGTCGTGCCGGACCTGCGCGGGTCTCCGGCCTACGGCTACGAAATGGTGCAGTCCGGCGTGAGCCCGCAGGGGGTGCTGGTCCGCGGGGCCAGGAGCCGGGTCCAGGCGCTCTCCTCCCTGGCCACTGAGGAGATCGATCTCTCGGGACGCACGGGAAGCTTCACCAACCGGGTGAAGGTCGTGGTTCCCGGCTCACAGATCCGGATCGTGGGGGATTCGTCCGTGGACTTCCACGCGACCATCCAGGAAGCCGTCGTAGCCCGCACATTCGCGGAAGTGCCTCTTGTCGGGGCGGACATGTCCCCGCACCTGGCCCTGCGCTCTCCGCTGCCCCTGGGGACGGTGTCGCTCCAGGGAAACCAGCTCTCCCTGGATGCCGTGCAGGGCGGCCAGGTGAGGTTGATCGTGGACTTTTCATCCCTGCACAAAGCAGGGCAGTATGTTCTTCATCCGCGGCCCGAAGCGCCCTCCGGCTTTTCCATCCTCGACTGGACGCCGCGGGAGGTCACGGTGGAGCTCGTCTCTTCGGGACGATAGGAGGTTCGCAGGTGATCCTCGGGCTGGGCATCGACGTCGTGCACGTGGAACGCATCCGCCGGTGGAGAAGGATCGAGGGCCTGTACGAGCGGTTCTTCCACCCGGAGGAGCTGGCAAGCGCCCTCCCGCGCGGGGAAACGGGGATCCTGTCCCTTGCCGCCCGGTTTGCGGCAAAGGAGGCCTTCGGAAAGGCCATCGGCTCAGGGCTCCGCCACTTCGCCCTGCGGGACATCGCCGTCCTCAACGATTCCCACGGAAAGCCCTTCATGATGCTCACGGGCGCCGCGGAAGCGGCCTTCAAGGATTTCGGCGGCAGCAGGCTTGTCTGTTCCCTCTCCCATGAGAAGGAAAACGCGCTTGCCGTGGTTCTCATCGAGGGAGACCCGAGATAATGGAAGCCCAGAAGCTCACGTTCTTCGAGAAGAAGCAGACCGTGTGCCCGGTCTGCGACGGAAAGTTCTACCGGGAGGATCTCCTCTCCGGCGGGGGGAGGCTTATCGCGAGCGATCTCACCCCCGAGCTGCGGCGCCTCTACGAGCCCTCCCGGAAGTTCGGCGAAGTCTCGCCGCTGGTCTATCCGGTGACCGTTTGTCCCACCTGCTATTTCTCCTCATTTGCCGCGGACTTCACGGCCATTCCAGACAAGGGCCTGAAGAAGGCCGAGCAGAACGGGGGGAGAGGCGCCGCGGGGCGGCCCTCCTTTTCCCTGAGCTGGATTTCACTTCCCCGCGGACGCTCTTCGAGGGGGTGGCAAGCTATTTCTTCGCCATGATGTGCTACGACTTCTACGACAAGAAGGCGAACCCTACCTACAAGTCCGGCTTGTGTGCCCTGCGGGCAGCGTGGCTTCTCAGCGACATTCACGTGAAGTTCCCGGGGGACAACTGGAACTATGCCTCTCTGGTTTTCTATCGCAAGGCGAGGTTCTACTATCGCATGGCAATCGAGAGGGAAAGCGCCGGGGCGGAGGCATTCGACGCGAACCTCGCGTTCGGGCCGGACCTCGACAAGAACTACGGATATTTCGGCGTCATCTACCTGGCAGCGTACCTGGACTTCCGCTACGGCGCCGCGCACGACGATGCGAAGAGGATCTTCGACCTGGAGAACGCCCGGCGCATGATGGCAAAGATCTTCGGCGTGGGGAAGTCCTCGAAGAACAAGCCATCGGTCCTCCTCGACAAGGCAAAGGACATCTACGAGCAGATGGGGACGGAGCTTGCGAGGCTCCGGCCGGAAGTGCAAGGCGCGGCCGCGGACGTGGACGTGGCTGACTAGGTCTGCCGGCAGACGGGGGAGTGGATGCCGGATCGCAATATCAAGGTAACCCTTGCCTACGACGGGACTGACTTCCTGGGATGGCAGCTGCAGAAAAAAGGCCGTACCGTCCAGGGAGTGATGCAGGAGGGGCTGGGGCGCATGCACGGCCATCCCGTGCATGTCCTTGCCGCCGGCCGGACGGATTCCGGAGTCCATGCCACCGGGCAGGTAGCGAACTTCCACACGGATATCGATTCCATACCGGCGGAAAGGTTCCGGGACGCTGTCAACTCCTATCTGCCGCGGGACGTTCGAGTGCTGGCCAGCCAGGAGGTGGGGATGCGGTTTCACGCCCGCCGGTCGGCACGGCTGCGCGTCTACCGCTACTATATCGTGAACGGCCCCGTGCTCCTTCCCCACCTTCGAAACTTCCGTCATTGGGTCAAGCGGCCGCTGGACCTGGCGCGCCTGAACGAGATGGCCGCCGTACTCACAGGGGAGCACGACTTCTCCTGTTTTGCCGCGGAGGGAGACGCGAACGTCTCCCGAATTCGCCAGGTGACCGTCTCCTCGTTTCGAGCGGAAGGGGAGACCCTGATCTACACGATTGCCGCATCTTCGTTCCTCTGGAAAATGGTGAGAACCCTGATCGGCACATTCCTCATGCTGGAAGAACAGGGCCTGGGCGCTCCCGAGATGCTGCGGATCATCGATGCCCGCTCGCGGGCTAACGCCGGCGCAACCGCCCCGGCGCGCGGACTGTTTCTGGAAAGGGTGTTCTATGAAGAGGACGACGGAATCCCTGCCGAAGCTCTGGAGGGCGCTGAATCTTCTACAAGACTACGTGAGCTCGGGGTTCTCCCGTAAGCGGCCCGGGCTTGTCGTCGTCCCTGCATCGTTTCCTGCTGCGCCCGAGCGCGTCGAAGGCGCCGCGGACAGCCTGGAGGTCGTTGCCGCCGAGGTGGCGTCCTGCACCCGGTGCGGGCTGAGCGCGGGCCGCAGGACCACCGTTCCCGGTGAAGGAAGCATGCACCCGCCCGTGATGTTCGTGGGGGAAGGCCCGGGAGAAGAGGAAGACAGGACAGGCAGGCCTTTCGTCGGCGCTGCCGGGAAATACCTGGATAAGTGGATCCCAGCCATGGGGCTGCGGCGCGAGGAATGCTTCATCGCGAATATCGTCAAGTGCCGGCCCCCGCGCAATCGCGAGCCGCACCCCGAAGAGATCACCGCCTGTCTTCCCTACCTCGAGCGCCAGATCCGCCTGGTCGGACCGCGGACCATCTGCTGCCTCGGTCGCATTGCGGCGCACACCCTCCTGCAGACAACAGCAAGCCTCGGGGCCATGCGGGGCAAAGTCCACCAGTGGAACGGAATCCCGCTTGTCGTTACCTATCACCCGAGCGCGGTGTTGCGAGAGTCGTCGCTGCGAAAGCCGGTCTGGGATGACCTGAGGCTCCTGAAGACGCTGCTTGCGGACGGGTCCGGCCAGACGGGGGCGCCCGGCGTGGGAGGCACGCTCGGCTCGACGGGGGCGCCCGCCCAGTGACAAGCCGTCTTGTGGAGCTTGCCTTCAACCTTCCCCTGAAACGCCAATTCACCTATTCGGTCCCCGAGGGCATGGAGATCCCGATGGGGTCCCGCGTCAGCGCGCCGTTCGGCTCGCGTCAGCTCACGGGGCTGGTGGTCGGCATGCCCGCGGAGCCGCCGCCCGGAGTGGGAGAGCTTCGCGACGTGAAGCGCGTCATCGACCGCAGGGCTCTCGTGGAGGAAGGAACGCTCGACCTGGCGCGGTGGATGTCGCGCATGTACATGTGCTCCCTCGGAGAAGCCCTTTTTGCGATTCTTCCCGGCGGCCGCCGGGAAGGGGAATCCATTGACCTGCCTCCTGAGGAGGACGCCATCCAGCACGAGCTTGCCCAGCAGCAGAAGGACGCCGTGGCTGCCATCACCGCGACAGAGGAAGGCTCGTTCTACCTTTTCGGCGTCACGGGGTCCGGCAAGACCGAAGTCTACCTGAACGCCGCCCTGAGTGCGACATCCCGAGGGAAGGGAGTGATCTATCTCGTCCCGGAGATATCCCTCACTCACCAGGTGGTTCGCGTTTTCCGCGGCGCCTATCGGACGCGGCTTGCGGTCCTTCACTCATCGCTCACCCCGTCGCAAAGACTCTCGGAATGGCTTCGTGTCATGGATGGGGAGGTGGATGTCGTCATAGGCGCGCGTAGCGCAGTCTTCGCGCCCGTACGCTCCCTGGGGCTCATCGTAATCGATGAAGAGCAGGAGGGAGCCTACAAGTCCGGAACGACGCCCCGCTACCACGCCCGCCAGGTGGCCATGTACCGCGCGGCTCGGGAGAAGGCACGCATTGTCATGGGCAGCGCAACTCCGTCCCTCGAGGCCTGGCATTTCATGAGAGAAGGCAGGCTCACCCCGCTCCGCATGCCCGTCCGGCTGAGCGGCGGCGCCATGCCGACCATGGAAGTGGTCGACATGAGAAAGCAGCAGGGTCCGCTCTCCCAGGTCCTGATCGAGGCGATCGGCCGCACCGCGGGGGAGGGGAGGCAGACCATCCTGTTTCTCAACAGGCGCGGCTTTTCCTACCTCTTTCACTGCCGCTCCTGCGGATACGAGATGGCGTGCCCGCACTGCTCAGTGGCGCTTACCTACCACAAGGAGCGGGACAAGATGATCTGTCACTACTGCGGGTCGTCTGCCGCCCCCATCACGGTCTGCCCGACGTGCGGATCCCTCGACGTGGGCTATTCGGGCTTTGGAACGGAGGGGATCGAGGAGGAGAT
Organism: uncultured Spirochaetota bacterium; assembly: GCA_963753085.1. GTDB lineage: Bacteria > Spirochaetota > Spirochaetia > SZUA-6 > Fen-1364 > Fen-1364. The sequence continues at coordinate 134,412 of CAVWBF010000020.1, forward strand.
CGGGCGCAGCTTCCCGCAGCTTGTCGTACGGCGCGTGGATACCGATGCCGTCCGAAAGAAGCGAGTTCTCCAGCAGCTGCTGACTGATTTCCGCAAGGGAAGCGTCAACGTGCTGGTGGGAACGCAGATGGTTGCAAAGGGCCTCGACTTTCCCGGCGTGAAGCTCGTCGGGATCATCAACGCGGATACCGGGCTGCAGCTGCCCGACTTTCGGGCCGCTGAGCGAACCTTCAGCCTGCTCGTCCAGGTGGCAGGCCGGGCCGGCAGGGCCCTTCCCGACGGCAAGGTGCTCATCCAGACCTTTCGTCCTGGCGCCCCTTCTGTCCGGCTGGCGCAGGAAGGGAAGCTGGAGGAGTTCTACACAGAGGAGCTTGAGACGCGAAGGGAGCTGGGCTTCCCGCCTTTCAGCCGTCTCATCCGCGTTCTTCTGCGGGGCAGGAACAGGCAGGCCACCCTTGCAGCCATTGGCGGGCTAGCCGCATCGCTCACCACATGTCTTGGAGGGGCCGGGGAACTCCTCGGCCCGGCGGAATGCCCCCTGGCGCGAATCTCAAAAAACTACCGCTACCACGTCATCGTTCGGGCCCTGCGGTTCTCTGAAGCGCACTCACGGATCAGCCAGGTCCTGGATGGCTACCGCGCGCCGCGGGGCGTCTATATGGAGATCGATGTGGATCCGCAAGCCCTTCTCTAGGATGGGGCGCCTTCCGCGCGTCCAACGCCGCGCCACGCGGCGTGGAAGACTCGGCGCCCCTTGGCTCGATGCCGGGATTTTACTAATATTGTCGTGGAAAGAAATTGGACAGGACGATGCTCAGTATCATCAAGCTTGGTGACCCCATACTGAAGAAACACTCGGTGGTCGTCCCCGACATCAACGACGAAATCCATACCCTCATAGCCGGCATGTTCGAGGCCATGGAAAAGGGCAAGGGCGTCGGCCTTGCCGCCGTCCAGGTGGGCGAGCTTTTCCGACTGTTCGTCACAAAGGTGCCCGGGGATATGGGGCGCGTGTTCATCAACCCTGACATCCTGGAGACCTCTATAGATCAGGTCAACATGGAAGAAGGCTGTCTCAGCATCCCGGGGCTGTACACTGATGTCGAGCGGCCAAAGTCCGTGCGGCTGCAGGCATGGAATGAAAAAGGCAGGCCCTTCACCCTCAGCGCTGAGGACTATCTTGCCCGCGTGATCCAGCACGAGCTGGACCACCTCAACGGCATCCTGTTCATCGACCGGGTTGGCCCGAAGAAGCGACAGAGACTTCTCGCGGAATACGACAGCAAAGTCGGTGTCTGATGCGCATCCTCTTTGCCGGCACTCCGCCCATGGCGGTACCCTGCCTGGAGAAGCTTGCCCGGGAGCGGGAGGTTGTTTGCATCCTTACCGCGCCGGACCAGCCGGCAGGCAGAGGCAGGGCACCGTGTCCTTCGGCTGTGAAGCAGGCTGGCCTCACTCTTCGCGTCCCGGTCCTTGCCCCGGCCGCTCTGGATGAGGAGGCCCGCCGGCAGGTCAAAGACCTGGCCCCTGACCTGCTGGTTGTCGTGGCCTTCGGCAAGATCTTCAGGAAGAGCTTCCTGGACATTTTTCCCCTTGGAGGGATCAACCTTCACCCTTCGCTTCTGCCTCTCTACCGAGGTCCTTCACCCGTCACCGCGGCAATCCTTGCCGGGGACACGGAAACAGGAGTCACGGTTCAGAAGCTTGCCATGCGGTTCGACACGGGCGACATCCTTGCGCAGGTTCGTGTCCCCCTGGATGGCAATGAAACAACCGGCTCCCTGACAGGTGCGTTGGCCCTGAAGGGCGCGGAGCTCCTGGAAGCCGTGGTAGGGGATATCGCCGAAGGCCGTGCAATCACGCCAGTGATGCAGGAGGAAGCCAGGGCTACCTATTGCCGCCTAGTCCGTAAGGAAGATGGCCTTGTGGATTGGAACGAGCCGGCCCCGGTGATCGAGCGCAAGGTGCGCGCGTACGACCCGTGGCCGCGTATGCGAACCACGCTCGGCACGGATTCTCTTCTGCTCTTGAAAACCAGCGTTCATCCGGATACCCTCCCTGGTGCGGGTGGCGCGCCGGTTCCCGGCGAGGTGCTGACCGCGGATGAGGAGAACGGGATCCTCGTACAGACCGGGCAGGGCATCCTCAGGATCGAGCGGCTGCAGCTGCAGTTCAAAAAACCGCTGGACTGGCGGTCGTTTCTCAACGGCCGGCCCAACCTGAAAGGCATACGTCTGGGCGTCGAGAGGTGATATGAGGGATTTCATCTGGAAGGTGCAGGCATGGCTGGAAGAGGCGGCGGACTGGACCGTGACGTTCGTCCGGAAGGTCCTGCCGAATGCGGAGGACTCCGCGGAGACGCGCAGCCTGAAGCTCACCGTCTTCCTGTTTGTCGGCATCATCGGGATGATGCTCGTCATCGGGGCAGTGACATTTGCTATCGCGGTCAGGGGCCAGGATGAAACCCTTGTTCCCAACCTCCAGGGAAAGGACGTGCTGGACGCTCTCAGCGACCTGCAGAGCAAGGAGCTGTACCCGGACATCCAGGTGCAGTACTCCACCAGCTACGACAGGAACATCGTGATCTCGCAGAGACCGGCTCCTGGAACGATCGTCAAGGCGGGGAAAAGGGTCACACTGCGGGTCAGCAAGGGTCCCGTGATCGACAAGGTGGAGAATTACGTCGGGATGTCCCTGGACGAAGTGAAGATCCACCTGCAGACGCTGTTTGCCACCCACAGCCCCAACCTCATCATCAAGGAACCTGTCCTCTACAAGTTCGAAAGCGGACTGCCGCCGGGCAGGATACTGGCGCAGAGTCCCCAGCCCGGCACACCCATCACCAGCCTGACGTACCTCGAGCTGGTCGTGAGCGAGGACCAGCAAGGCCAGACAATGGTGAGCGTGGGCGACTACGTGGGCAAGAACTTCCAGGAAGCCATTTCCGATCTTACGAAATCGGACATCCCCTTTGCCTTTACGGTCCAGAAGACCGCGCGTGGAATAACTCCGGGAAGCGTCATAGCTCAGAACCCGGGTCCAGGGGAAAAGATCAGCTACGACCAGGTCGTGCAGCTGACCATGACCGCCCCCGGTGACGTCGGGAAGGGGAACGTGTTCGGGCTCTTCCAGTTTTCCCTGCCGGAGGAGGCCATTGCCGTCGACATCAGCCTCGACATCGTCTCGGGGTCCGACCGAAAGAATGTGCTCGCGATGAAACACCCCGGCGGACCGCTCGCGGTGCCGTATATCGTCCCTGACGGCAGCGAGCTGGTCCTGACGGTCCTGAACCAGGAGGTTGCGCGGCAGAAGGCTACTCAGCTCGGGTTCTAGTGCATCGGATGGCAAGGGATGGCGCACGACGCGCACGCCTAGGGCGTCAGGGGGCCAAACCTTGACAATTCCTTCGGGGATTGTGTAGATTCATTAGCGCCGTTGCGCCGATGGCGCAGCGCTTTTTCACGCGAGCGTCGTAAAATGGCATTACCCCAGCTTCCCAAGCTGGAGTCGGGAGTTCGATTCTCCTCGCTCGCTCTTGTAAAGGCCCTTCATTAGGGCCTTTACGCTCTCTTCCAGTTACGATGGGTTGACTTTCCAAATAACTGTGCCACAATTGTGCCATGAAGAAACCGGTTATCTTCAAGAAACGCGGCAGAGTCTGGTATTACCGACGGGCCGAAGAATTGACGTTTCATTCACCGGATGCACCACGCAAGCGTCGAGAGATCATTTCGTCGAGCAGTTGAACGCGCAGCGGGTACAAGGGACTAAGAGAGCTTCTTGTACTATCCTGGAGGACTTCGCGGCTGGTTTCTTTCGGTGGGGATCGTCACCATGGATCGAACGGCAACATGCAAAGGGCAGGTCCTTCGGCAAGGCACAGGCGCAGAACCGCCAGAATCACCTAGGAGCCTGTCGGACTGTGTCGGCGGCCGAGGCGCCCACCGAGCGCCCACGGCGGGGCATTTTCCGTCCGGTCGGGCTCGTTGCCAGTCAGGAGGTAGCCGGCCTCCCGCGAAGACCTATTGGCTGATCTTGCCGAGCCCACTTCGCCTCCCCTTCAGGCAGTGCTGAGGCTCCAAAGCCGTCTCATGTTGTACGCCAGGCAGACCAAGTCCCACTCGATACGCACCTTGGCTATGCCGCGAAGCAGAAACTGCCGCAGCCCCATCGCACTCTTGATGATACCGAATACCGGCTCAACGCTGGCAGCTCGCCTGCCATAGATGCGCTTGCCCTCATCAGATGTCACCTTCTCGCGCATGGCGATCAGT
>CAVWBF010000021.1:0-25996 GCA_963753085.1 uncultured Spirochaetota bacterium
CCCGCGAGGCCGCGCGTTTCTCCGGACCAAGGCCGACGGCGCGCGCCTTTCAGCCGGTCACTGGTACACCGCCCCGCTTCGCTCAGGCCTGCGTGGCGACCAATGCTTTTTCCGGGTCATGCGTCGCGCGGCCGCCAACCAGCGTCAAAACGGGCTTCAGTGATGGCGGCTCATCGATGGGACATCGCGTGGGATCATTTCGAAAAGCAACGATGTCAGCAAGCTTCCCCGGCTCCAGCGTGCCCAGTCTGTCGCTTTCACCGCTTAGCGGGCCCCTGCCGTCGTGCAGAGTCTCAGCGCTGTCTGCACGTCGATGCCATATTCAGGGCCCTGGATGCCGGCGTCCGGGTTTGACGGGTCACCATGCCCCAGACTGACTGCATGGGCTCGTAGAAACTGATGGGAAAGTCAGTGCCGCCGGACAGCTCTGCGCCTTCATCCACCCACGCTTTCACCGGCATGACATGGCGGGCACGATCTGGTCCCCATAGCTTCACCAGGCTCCCGCCCAGGCCATATAGCAAAGCGTGCTGCACAGTCACCCAGATGCCAAGCCTGATTGCGCGGGTTCGTTGCGCCTTGTCAGACAGGAAGGCGTGCTCGATGACCAGTGTCCCCGGGGGAAGCCCTGGAACTGCCTGGATGACCCGCTCGTAGACGTCGATCAGGGTTCGCACGGCTCGGTCCCCGATGGCGTGCGTGCCGATCCGCCAGCCCATTCTGGCGGCCGCGCTCATGATGGCAAACATTTCCTCGGGCTCCCAGTTCAGGTGCCCCAAATAGCCCGGGTCATTGATGTAGGGAGCTTCCAGCGCCCCGCCCTCGGGCCCGCCGTCAAGGACGAACTTCAATCCCCACACCTTGAGCCAGTCATTTCCGAAGCCGCTTCGAAGAGCAAAACCCTCGATTTCGCGTATCCTGTCCCTGGCGGAGGCGCCGGGAGAAATCAGCAGAAGAGTTCGCACCCGCAGGAGGAGGCGTCCGCGTTCGAGAGCGGCCTGGTAGAGTCGCATGCCCTCGGGAGCGGTGACGGGGTCTCGCAAGGAACCGATTCCTGCTGGCAAATGTACCGCTGCTCTGCTCGACTCCTGCAATTTGCTCCTCAAGCGGAGCAGGAGGCACATCGACAAGGGCATACTGCGCTCCGCCTTCCAGGATCCCGTTCAAAGTCCCGTCCGGGAATCGCCCGATCTTCCCAGGGGAGGCTCCGCGGTGCCGGGGTATCCCGGAGATGCGAAGCGCAGCCGAGTTCAGGACCGCCATGTGTCCGCCGCGTCGCACCAGCACAGGGTGATCCACGGTTGCCTCATCCAGATCCCGGACCGTCGGCAGCCGGTTCTCCGCCAGCCCGCGCTCGTTCCATGCGCTGGAGCTTTGGATCCACCTCCCCTTTTCGGTGACGGCTGCCTGCCTGCGGATCATGGCCACGAAATCGCCCATAGTCCGTGCCTGGTCCACGGGGACAAGGGATCTGTTGCGCGTAGCTTCCATGAGATGATTGTGGGTATCGTTGAAGGCAGGCAGAAGGATGAGCCCGGGGTCGTCGATGACGTGTGTGTCCATGCCCAGAAAATCATCCAGACCATCAGGCCGCTCGGAGAGCGCGACGATGGAATCTCCCCGGATTGCAATTGAACGAAGGGGCCTGGTGTCTGGGCTCATGGTATGGATGGCCCCTGCCCTGATGAGCAGGTTGACGCTGCGCGGATTGACGGTCGCTTCCTGCGGCACCCGCCGCGTTGATCGGGCCACGGTCTAAGATATAGACCGCCTCGCAGCGCGGCAACGAACGCGCGCCTAGTGCGCTGCGGCCGCCATTATTGCTTCCAGCGCCTGGAACGGCGGCGACGCCCGTGGAGGCGCTTCCGTAGTCACGATGCCGCAAACGTGAGAGAGTCGCGCAGTATGACCAGAGAGGCAATCCCGCTTGCGGTTATCTTCCTTCTCATATTTGCGGCTACGGCCACGGGGATCTTTTATCATTCGGAAGGCTCGCCGATCCAGTCCATCAGCATTCGAGGTCAGCCAGTGACCTTCCAGGACAGCGGGCTCTACAAGTTCAACCCGGCATACTTCGCCAGGGAGGGCGTGATCTGGGACGCGGTGAACTTGTTCAGTGCATTGCCGTTGTTCGTTATCAGCTCGGTTGCCGCCGTCAGGAACAGCCTCCGCGGCAGGCTCTTCCTGGGGGGGCTTCTTGCGTATTTCTTTTACGTCTACCTCAGCTGCGCGATGATGTACGCTTTCAATGATTTCTTTCTGGTCTACATAGCAATATTCGCGCTTTGCACCGTAGCCTTCTCGTTGAACGCCGGAAAAATAGACGTGAAGAACCTCCCCGCCCATGTCGGGTCTCGGTTCCCCGGACGGCTCTTCATCGTGTACGCGATCGTTCTTGCCGGTGCTTTGCTGGTACTCTGGGTCGGACGGATCGCGTCCGTGATGCGAACAGGACAATTTCCGAAGGAATATGCGGGGCTGACCACCCTTGGAAGCCAGGCCCTCGACCTTGGGCTCGTGGTACCGCTGGCTCTTTCCACTGCGTTCCTGCTGGTCAGGAAGTCCCCCTGGGGTTATTACCTTTGCTCCATCGCGATGACGTTCGGCCTTATGATGTTCATATCGATTCCGGCGTGGATTGTGGTTCCCCTGATTCAGGATGGGAAGACAAACCTACTCGAGGGGATTCCATTCTTCATGCTGTCCGTGGTCGGCGTTGCACTGACCGCAGTCTTCTACCTGAGCATCAGGAAGGAAACGGCTTCCGGCTGAGGGTAGTCTCAGGTGAAGGCTTGGCGCTCCGAAAGCTCCAAAACGGGCTGGCTGACCGGTACAGAGCATGCGGCGCTCCTGCAGCCAAGCCGGCAGATTCTTATTCACAGAGTTTACACAGAAACGTAATCAAACCTTCACACTCCCGTTGCAATGTGGGGCCCAGGAAGTCCACTCAGAAGATGCGAACAGCGGCAAGAATCTGCCGCAAGGGAGGGAAGAGGTGACCAGCTGTCTGTCCGTCTTTTCATGTTTATCGGTCTCAGTCTGATATGGACGGGGGCTTTGGCTGCGCAAGTCACGGTCTACAGCGCAGACGGGCTCCGTGACGGCGATACGAGCTGGTACGGCACTGTTTTCAACGAGTTCACAAAAGCAACGGGAATCGAGGTTCAGTACATCGAGGGTGGCTCAAAGACGGGAGGATTCCTGTGACGATCATCCGGGATGGCGAAGTCGTCGCGTTTTGTGTCGACAACGAGGTCATCTGCCCCGTCTGCGCCGCATATGAAGACCGGGCCGCGGGCGCACGCAAGGAAAGCTTTTTCGCCGAAGAGCTCGAAGGAGCAATCGATACTTTGTGGTGCGATCGCTGCGGCGCCGGGATTTTTTCGTTCCATTGATCCGGCGCAAGTTCGAGCGCCCTGGTGCTGCTCTTGCTCGAAATCCACCACGACGGCTTCCTCATCGCACAGATCTTCTTCGGCCTGTGGCTGGTGCCCCCTAGGTCTCGTGTTAATGTCTGACAGTTATCACCACTTTTCCGCGGGCGTGTCCTTCTCCAAAATACCGGAAAGCTTCAGCGGCCTCACTGAGAAGGTAACGCCTGTCTATAACGGGTTTGACTTTGCCGGCTTCAATAAGATCTCTCATGAAAGCCAGGTCTTTGTTTGGTATCAATACCCAGCCACCGACCATTTTCTTCCCCGCTTTTCTTGAAATCAATGGCCCCAGAAGCATATCCTGGAAAATCCGCGCCATCCCTGGACCCCCGGTGCTGACATAAACTCCTTGGGGGCTCAGCACGCGCTTGTAATTAAAAATCGAACGATACGCGGTGGCAAAAATCAAGTCATAACGCTGCCCGCGTTTGGTGAAATCATCTTTTGTATAGTCAATAATATGGTCTGCACCGAGCGAGCGCACCATGTCCAGATTCCTCGTGCTACAAACGCCGGTAACTTCCGCCCCGAAGTATTTGGCAATCTGCACCGCAAACGTACCAACGCCGCCGGAAGCTCCATTAATCAAGACTTTCTGCCCTGTCTTAATCCGTCCCTTGTCGCGAAGACCCTGCAGGGCGACGAGCCCCGCTTGAGGCACGGCAGCCGCTTCCTCGAACGATATGTTGGACGGTTTCGCGACCAATGCGTTCTCTGGAACAGATACATACTCTGCGAAAGCACCAAAGCGATACGTGGTTGAGTCTCCAAATACTTCATCACCCGGCTTGAACTGCTTTACGTTTCTGCCGACCGCTGCTACCTGTCCCGCGATGTCGCTTCCGGGTATCTTGATTTTTGGTCTTAGAAGCCCATTGCCCATCAGGCGGATAAAGAACGGTTTACCACTCACGAGGCCGAGGTTATGAACCGTTATGGATGACGCATGAACTGCCACGAGGACTTCATTGTCCCTGGGAACAGGCTTTTCTACTTCTTCCAATCTAAGATCTGGTAGGCCGTATCTTGTGCAAACAATCGCTTTCATCCAAATCTCCCCTTCTGGTTGATTGCGAGATCCCGAGACGAGCACGCTCAGCACGGCGCCGAACTATCTCAAGCATCTTCGATTGAGCGTCTGAATATCAAGCGAACAGCGTACGTGCTCCGAATAGGAGTCGGGGCGACTTGCCCAAAGGGGAGAGACCATCTGCCGGCGGTCGGACTTGAACCGACACGGGCGTTGCCACCCACCAGATTTTGAGTCTGGCATGTCTGCCATTTCATCACGCCGGCTGTGGCTGGAGGATAGCCGTTGCCGGAAGGGCTGTCAAACCTTCCTGCGCCGCGCGTGTCGGCGCTCGCTCTGTCGGCTTGACAGTATGCTTCATTTCGCTAGGGTATAGCCCCGGGGCCCATAGCTCAGTTGGTTAGAGCGGCGGACTCATAATCCGTTGGTCCGGGGTTCAAGTCCCTGTGGGCCCAATTTCAACCGGCCCGCGCGGCCCGAAGGTTCATTCGGGCGAAGTCGTCCGCGAATCCCTGACTGCTCATCCCATCCCGGCCGAACGGTGCTATAGGAGAAAAGCCAGAGAGATCCCGATCGCAGCAGCGCAGGCTGTACTAAGGAAGTTCACCACGTCATTGGTGATAAAAGGGACCCCGTGGATGAGGGCGTTTACCGTGCCGTGGGAGATCCTCCGTTCGGTTACGACGAGAGATGCCGGCCCGTCGTGCGACTGCTTCGCCGCTTCGTACTGGGCCTGCACCGTGGATCCCAGGACACTGTCGATGAGGGAGCCGAGCATCCCGGCCCCCGCGGTGAATCCGATCAGGACGGCCAGCCGCGCGAGGCTCTTCGTGCCGTGCAGGTTTTCCAGCCCGAAGATCAGGGCAACCAGCAGTGAGCCGCACAGGGACGCAAAGAGCCCCAGAAGCGTGACGCCTCCCGAAACGCCCCGGGGTACCCGCCTGGGGGGAACCAGAGAGACCGGCTTCCGACGAGAGAGCACGCCTATCTCGCTTGCCCAGGTGTCGGCATTGGCGGAGGCAAATGCGGCGGCAAGACCCAGGGCAAAGCCGGGCCAGAGGGTGAGCCGCAGCAGCAGCGCCATAAGCATGCCGACCCCGCCGTTGGCAAGGACCTGGGCCATATCCCGTCGGCCGCCTTTCTCCTGGACCGCATCGAGCCACCGCTTTTCCGACTCCCTGAACCTCGTGAACGCGGATGAGGAGACGACGAAAGCCGCCAGAAGGAGCCACAGAAGCGGGCCGGCGGAAACGAAAATAACAGTGCCAACGACTGCACCTGCGGCGGCCCCGGTGACGTCTACAGATTTTCTCAGGAAAGAGAGGACTCCGGCAACGAAGTTCAGCGGGGCACCGATCAGGAGCAGGAGGAGCGGGCTCATGGAGGTGAGCAGGGCGAGGCTCACGCGAAAGCCCCCGCGTACAGAAACGCGGTTCCCACGGAGACGGTGAGGTTGTCCAGCCCCAGCGGCGTAAAAACCTCCAGGATGGTTGCCGCAGCCGCCGTGGAAACCGATATCACGGCCGCCGGGACAGCAGCTGAGACTCGGTGATTGAACAGAAGCGTCAGAATCAAAGTGACTGCAAATGAGGCCAGGAACATGACAACCGTGCCCCGCACGGTCTTTCTTTGACCCCAGATTCGGACCCCGGCCGCACCGGGCCTCGCGCCGATCAACCCGGCAAGGCCGTCTCCCCAGCCCATGACCAGGACGCCGATGGCCCCCACCCAGACGGGAAGAACCCCGCGCCAGCAGATGTTGACCAGGACAAGGAGGGATGCGGAATAGAGCATGGTCCCTGTGTCGCGCCCGTGGCCGAGGTTGAGACTGGAGCTCCCGGGGAGAAGGATCCTCATTCCAGGAATCGCGGCCGCGGCAAGAAGCGATGCCGCCGGACCTGCCGATGCCGCCCAGGGATCATCGAACAGCGCCATGGCGATGAGCCACCAGTGGGCCAGCGCGATATGGATGGCCTTGCGCGCCGTGGCCGCGGCGAAGATGCCGCCCTTCATGCACGCGTTTGCGGCGCCAATCACGCCGAACACGAAGAGCACGGATGCAGCCAGGCCTGCGCCGTTGCCGAGGAGCGACCGCATGGCGGTGAGTATACCCACCGGCGGCGATTGTGCTATACTCGCGTTCCTCGCGCCATGGCTGTAACACGTGAATCAGTGACGCAGGCACGCAGAATCGTCATCAAGGTGGGCACCAGCGTGGCCACGGAGGGGGACAATGAGTTCTCCACCGCGGTGATGGGCGCCCTCGTGCGGCAGATTGCCTCGCTTTCGGGGAAGCCCGGAGAACAGGATGCGCGCTCCTTCATCCTCGTGAGCTCGGGCGCCATTGCACTGGGGCTGCGCCAGATGGGCCTGGGCTCCCGGCCCCGCGCAATCACCTTCCTCCAGGCGGCCGCGGCCATGGGGCAGAGCAGGCTGATGCACGCCTACGAGCACGAGTTTGCGGAGGTCCACCGAGAAACGGCCCAGATCCTTCTCACGTATGAAGACATCAGGAACCGGGCGCGCTACCTCAATATCCGCAACACGATCTTCACCCTCTGGTCCTTCGGCGTGGTGCCCATCGTGAATGAGAACGACACCGTGTCTTTCGCGGAGATTCGCTTCGGAGACAACGACATCATCTCGGCGCACCTTGCCACCATGCTGGATGCCGACCTTCTGGTCATCCTCACCGACACGGAGGGCGTCTACGAGAGGAACCCCCGCGAGCATCCCGAGGCGGTGGTGCTGCGCACGGTGGCCCACGTGACGGACACTGTCCTTGCCGGGGCGAAGGGCAAGGGATCGGACTTTTCTTCCGGCGGGATGGAGTCAAAGATACGGGCAGCAGACATCGCAACGCGCAGCGGCGCGGCCGTGGTGATTGCGCGCGGTGCCGGAATGGACCTCGGCAGGCTGCTGGCCGGCGAGGAGATCGGGACCTTCTTCGTGCCGGCCCGCCGCAGGATCAAGGGACGCAAGAAGTGGATGGCGTTCAATCCGCAGATCGAGGGTGCCGTGGTGGTGGATGGCGGCGCGCGCAAGGCCATCCTTCGGCAGGGCAGATCCCTCCTTCCGGCCGGAGTGAAGGGGATCAAGGGGACCTTCGCGATGGGCAGCGTCATCTCCATCCAGGACGAAGAGGGGCGCGAGGTTGCCAGGGGCTTGTGCAATTTCTCCAGCGAGGAGCTGGAAAAGATCCGCGGCCTGAACACTCGGAGGATTCCCGAGATTCTGGGCGCGGAGGCGATTTTCGACGAAGTAGTCCACAGGGACAACCTTGTCGTGGTTGCAGGCGAGGAGTGAGCAAAGAGACCATGACTCTGAAAGAATACGTGAGCGCTATTGCCCGGGGGGCGAAGAAGGCCTCCGTGTCCTTGCGGGCATTGAGCGCTGATGTGAAGAACCGGGCCATCCTGGCCATGGCGCGATCCGTCGACGAATGTCGTGAGGCTGTGCGGGCCGGCAACGCTCGGGACCTTGCAAAGGGCCGGGAAAAAGGATTGTCGGCGGCCTTCCTGGACAGGCTGACCCTGACCGACAAGAGGATCGACGACATGATCGGATCCCTCCGGGAGATCGCCTCTTTCGAGGACCCCGTGGGGGAGGTGATCGGAGTCCGCCGTCCGTCAGGTTTTCTGCTGGAAAAGGTGCGGACGCCCATCGGCGTCATTGCCATGATCTACGAATCACGCCCCAACGTAACTGTGGACGCCTCTGCGCTGTGCCTGAAATCCGGCAACGCGGTCATCCTGCGGGGCGGAAGCGAGGCCATGGAGTCCAGCGTCGTGCTCGTGCGCGCCATCCGCCAGGGGCTTGCCTCAGCGGGCGTGGACGCGGAAGCGGTTCAGTACATGGAGAGGACCGAGCACGAAGGCATCGACTACCTCGTGGCGCAGGCGGGTCTCGTGGATCTCGTGATCCCGCGGGGCGGGGAGTCGCTCATTCGCCGCGTGACGGAAAAGGCCACAGTCCCGGTGCTCAAGCATTACAAGGGGGTCTGCCATCTGTACGTCGATGAGACGGCGGACCTTGCCATGGCCGCGAAGGTAGTCGCCAATTCCAAGGTCCAGAGGCCGGGGACCTGCAATGCGCTGGAGAAGCTCCTGGTCCACAGTGCCGTTGCCCGCGGGTTTCTTCCCATGGTCAGGGATGCGATGCCGGGCGTGGAGCTGCGGGGGGATGAGAAGGCGCGCGCCATCCTTCCGGGCATTGCAGCCGCGACGGAGGAGGACTGGTATGCCGAGTACCTCGACATGATCCTCACCGTCAAAGTTGTCGATGGTGTGGATGAGGCCGCGGCGCACATCGAGACGTACGGGTCCAGCCACACGGACGGGATCCTGTCGAGCGATGCCGCCGCCATCGAGAGGTTCGTCGGGATGGTGGACTCCGCGGTGGTCACGGTGAACGCATCAACCCGGTTGAGCGACGGCGGCGTATTCGGTCTTGGCGCCGAGATCGGCATCAGCACGGACAAGCTCCACGCGCGCGGACCGATGGGCCTGAAGGAGCTGACGACCTACAAGTGGGTGCTCCGCGGCAACGGCGACATCAGGACGTAGAAGGGAGTGCGGCAGCGCTGCACAACCCCACGGAGTGCAGCAACGCCGCGCAACCCCGCAGAGCGCGGCAACGCCGCACAACCCCACGGAGTGCGGCGGGGGAGGATTGGATGAACAAGGGGCGGGTCATGGTGGTGGAAGACGAGGGGGTCGTCGCCCTGCAGATCCGGGAGTCCCTCGAGGGTCTGGGCTACACCGTGCCCCTTGTCGCTCTCAGCGGCGAGGAAGCCGTGGAGAAGCTCCTGGAGACCGAGCCGGATCTCATTCTCATGGACATCAAGCTGACTGGCGGCCTGAGCGGCATCGAGGCGGCCCGGAAGATCCGAGGTCTCCTCGACGTGCCCGTCGTCTACCTGACGGCCTTTTCCGACCGGGAAACCCTCGAACTGGCCAAGGGAACGGACCCCTACGGGTATATCCTGAAGCCGTTCGACGAGAAGAGCCTCAACGCGATCATCGAGATGTCGCTTTCCCGCCACCGGCACGCCCGCGAGGCGCGGGAGAGCGGCCGCTGGATGTCGGCTATCGCGGAGAGCATGACGGAGGCCGTCCTCATCTGCGACGGCAAGGGGTACGTGAAGTTCATCAACCCGGCTGCCGAGCAGATCCTCGGCAGGAGACTGCGCGACGTCCAGGAGATGCGCATGCGCGACATCGTGTCCCTCGTGGACGCGGAGACGCGCTCCCCCCTGCTCTTTCCCGTGACCGAGCCGCTCCTGGAGGGCAGGAGCACGATGCGGGGCAATTGCCGCCTCGTCATAGCGGACGAGCGGGAGTACCCCGTGGAGTTCACAGCGTCACCGCTGCGGAGCCCCGAAGGGACCCTGTTTGGAATTCTCTACGTCTTTCGAAGGACGCTGGAAAAGGAGCAGGTCCAGGGGCGCGTCCTGCGGGAGCTGGACGAGCTTGCGCGTCTGCAGAAGCGCTCCCTTCCATCCGGAGGCACAGTCATCCGCGGCCTGAGCTTCGAGTGGCTCTTTCTTCCGGCCTCCTTCGGAGGCGGGGACGCCGTGGGCTACATGCGGCTGGACGACGATCACGCCGCTTTTTACTCCCTCGACGTGCTTGGAGAGGGCCTGCTCTCCGCGCTGTTCTCCCTTCTCCTGCGGACGTTTCTCACGCCGCATTTCGACCGGGGCGGCATCCTCGTGGAGAAGATATGCGAAGAGCCGGGCCGGCGGATCCTGGATCCGGCGGAGGTCGTGAAGGCGCTCAGCAGGCGGTTCTTTCTGCGGGAGGACACCAGTCCCTACTTCACTCTCTCCTACGGGATCGTGGAGACCGCCACGGGCAGGACCACGCTGGTCCGCGCGGGCCATCCCAATCCCATTTACCAGGCCGCTGATGGCGTTGTCCGCCTGCTGAAACCGGAAGGCCAGGCCGTGGGGCTTTTCCCCGGAGCAGATTTGCCCACGGAAGAGCTGAAGCTCGCGCATAACGACAGGCTTTTCCTCTATTCGGATGGGCTCGTGGAGTGCACCAACAGGTCAGGTGAAGGGTTCTCTTCCGAGCGGCTCGTCCAGCTCATCAGCGCGGGCCGCAGGAAATCTCTCAAGGACGTGATGGAGAGCATCCGGGAGGAGATCACGCAATGGCGGGGCGCAGAGCCGTTTGCGGATGATGTCTCGGTCCTCGGCCTGGAGAGGGAGTAGAGGTCACCCCGAAGGGAAAGTGACGCTGAAGGTAGTCCCTTCTCCCCTCTTCAGAGAGAGGCTCCCCCTGACCTGCTGTGTGAGAATGTTGACGATCCGAAGACCCAGGGACCCCGGGTTGCGATAATCGATTTCAGCAGGAAATCCGATCCCGTTGTCGCTCACCGACAGCTCGACCAGACCCGCCTCTGCCCGTTTCATGCTGACCACGATTGCTCCCCGCCTCCCCTCGGGGAACGCATGCCCGAGAGCGTTCGTGAGAAGCTCGTTGATGATGAGCCCGATTGCAACCGACAGGTCGATGTCCATGGGGATGTCATCCGTCTCTATGCCGATGGTCACTCGGCCGGATTCTCCGGTGTAGGAAGTGAGGAGATGGTCCGCAAGGTCGCGGATATACTGCCGGTAGCCTCCGCTGGAACCCTGGTAGAGCTTCTCATGGATGAGCGCCATGGAGCGCACCCGGTTACGGCTTTCATCCAGGAGCGCGCGAGTGCCGGGATCCCGGACCACGGATGCCTGGAGGCCGAGAAGGCTGGAGATCACCTGCAGGTTGTTTTTCACCCTGTGATGAATCTCTTTCACCAGGACCTCGCGCTTCTCGGTTTCCGCCAGTCGCTTCTCCGCGGTGACCTCGCGCACGAGGACGGTTACCTCCGAATCTCCGCTTGCCACGAAGCGCCCGACGAAATGCTGCATCCCCTTTCCCGGATCGACGCTGAACTCCATGACGATCGGGAGCCGGCTTTCCAGAGCCTGGACAATAGCGGCGTGTCCGTCCCTGAGGAGCTTCTCGGGGACAAAGGGAAGCATTCGGGCCATCTCCGTAACGGGGACCCCGATCACCTGTGAGGGAGTTTCGCCGAGCGGCGACCTTTGGGGGAACCGCACATCCACGATCCTTCCGTCCCTGTCCATGCGGAGGATCAGGTCAGGGATGGCGTCGAGGAAGGCTTCGTTTCGAAGCTCGCTCTGGCGCAGGCGGCTGTTGGAGCCTTCCAACGCCTCCAGCATCCCGTTGATGGCGGCTCCCAGGTACGCAATCTGGTCCCGCCCGCGAGTGGGTACCCTCCGGCCCGGCTCGGTGCCCGTGCTGATGGCAAGGACAGTCTTGCTGAGCTGCCCCAGCCGGGAGAGGACCGTCAACTGGAGGACAAGCAGGACGACGGCGCTGAAAACGATGCCGATCACGAGCAGCCAAAAGATGAAGTATCGCAGGGTTGTAATCCCCTGGCGGTGGATGTCTCGCGGGAAGTCGATCTTCATGAGGAGCGCGGGAGCTCCGTCCGCGCCCTTCAGGATGCTCGTGCCCTCGAGGATGTCTTCGCGGCTTGCGTCCACGGACGCCAGGGTTCCCCCCAGCGGCCCGGCGGGCGCCAGGGACTGGACCGGCGGGGCGGGCTGACTGACCAGTGGAGTGAGAGAGAGAGAAACCATCAGGTTCCGCGACAGACGGTCGACCTCCGCGTTGTCGATGAATCTCCCCATCAGGAGGGTGCCGAGCACGGGCCCCGCCCGCTTTGGATCCATAACGGGCCGGGCCGCGGCCAGGATGGCCTGGTCCGGCAGCGCAATGATTCCCTTCGCGCGCGAGAGCCTGTCAGGGAGCCGCGTCATGAGGGGGTGACGGGAAAGCCAGTCGCGCAGACCTGCCGGGATCCCCTCCTGCGTGCCGCTGCCCGAACGGAAGGTGGCCGCGTAGAGCTCCTGTCCACCGGCATCCAGGAAGAGAACGAAGCCCAGGCGCAGGTGCTCGAACAACCTGCTGTCGATGTTGCTCCGGATGTAGCTCCTGTTCCTGTCGTGGACAAACTGACGGGTCTGGTCCCACTCCGCCCAGTCACTGGCTGTCATCCCCAGGGCGTCAAGCTCGTCGGAGAGCGCGTTTTCGACTTGTTGCAAGTTCTTCACCAGGAGGTCAGCCTCGAGCCGTGAGAACCCGTTCGTGAGGACCGTGCGTGTCGCGAATGTGATCAAGAGAATCATCGCGACGAGCGTTATGCCTGTGAAGAGAATGATCCGACGAAGCATGAGATACGTGAAAGCCTATACCCCGCAATGGTGGCGGTCAATCAAGCGTCGCGGTCATCAAGGGTCGGCGTCGGCAAGCACTCCCGTGAAGGGAAGGCTACCGCGACAGAAGCACCACCATGGAGCGCGGAGCCAGTACGTAGGTTTCCCGGTTCATCCGTTTCTCCTCCCCCGGACGGAGAACGTCCTTGCCGGAGGGCAGGGCGGTGTCCACCGCGCGGTACCAGCCCTCCTTCCCGGGGGGAACGGGCGCGAGGGTGAACAGCGTCTCCGCGGCGGAAGCGTTGCACATGATGAAGATGTCGTTGTCGTCCCGGTCCGCGGCGGTCTCCGCCTTGTTGCCGTCAATGAGAAGTGCCAGCGCGCGGCGCTCAGGCGCCCAGTCCGCCGGTTCCCCCGCCTCCGTCAGCCACGTGATGTCGGGGATGTGATTGTGACGCGAGTTCCTCCCGTTGAAGAACTCGGGCCGCAGGAAGGCGGGATGGCGCATGCGGAAGGCGATCATGCCGCGCAGGAATGCGTGGATGTCGGCGTGTGTTTTCAGCAAGGCCCAGTCGTACCAGGAGATCTCGTTGTTCTGGCTCCAGGGGTTGTTGTTTCCGCCTTGCGTCCGGCGCATCTCGTCCCCACCCAGGAGCATGGGCGTTCCCAGGGAGAGGAGGAGCGTGGAAAGGAAGTTCTTCACCTGCCTGTTCCGCACGGCCTCCACAGCAGGGTCTTCCGTGGGTCCTTCCACCCCGCAGTTGTCCGAGAAATTGGCATCCCAGCCGTCGCGGCTTCCCTCACCGTTTTCCTCATTGTGCTTCCGCGAGTAGCTCACCAGGTCGTTCAGGGTGAATCCGTCGTGCGAAGTCACGAAGTTGATGCTGTGAAAAGGCTTCCTGCCGTCGCGAAGGTACAGGTCCGAGCTACCGGCCAGACGGGTGGCAAGGGAGGAGACCGACTTCGCGTCTCCCCGCCAGTACCTTCGCACGTCGTCGCGAAACCGGTCGTTCCACTCCGCCCACCTGCCCCCGGGGAAAGACCCGACCTGGTATGCCCCCGCGGCGTCCCATGCCTCGGCGATGATTTTCGTGTCCCTCAGGACGGGCTCTTCCGCAATCCTTTCCAGGATGGGCGGGTTCTCCATGATCCTGCCCTCCGAGTCCCGTCCGAGGACCGAGCCCAGGTCGAAGCGGAATCCGTCAACGTGCATCTCCACGACCCAGTAGCGCAGGCAGTCCATGATGAAGCTGCGCATGATGGGATGGTTGCAGTTCAGCGTATTGCCGCAGCCGCTGTAGTTGCGGTAGAAGCGCGGGTTGGTCTCGTCCAGGAGGTAGTAGATCGAGTTGTCCAACCCCCGAAAGCACAGGGTGGGTCCCGTCTCGTCGCCCTCTGCCGTGTGGTTGAAAACGATGTCGAGGATCACCTCGATGCCCGCCGCGTGAAGATCCCGCACCATTTCCTTGAACTCCCTGACCTGCTGGCCCAGGGCGCCGGAGCTCGCATACCGCCCCTTGGGCGCGAAGAAGGAGATGGTGTTGTAGCCCCAGTAGTTCTGGAGAGGCTGCCCGGTGCGTGGGTTCACGTGCGGGTTATCCAGCTCGTCGAACTCCTGCACGGGAAGCAGCTCCACCGCTGTGATGCCGAGGTCCCTGAGATGCGGGATCATCTCCCCAACTCCGCGGAAAGTCCCGGGGTGCGCCACGCCCGAGCTGGGATGCATGGTGAGGCTGCGCACATGGGTCTCGTAGATCACGCTGAAGCGCAGGGGCCGGTTCAGGGGGCGGTCTCCGCGCCAGTCGAAATCATCGGACACGACGATGCCTTTCGGCATCCCCGCCACGTCCGAGGTCGACGAGAAGGAGAGGTCGCCCCGGGGAGACGACTGGTCGAAACCGCGAGCATCGGCAAGGCGCCAGGTAAAGCTGCCGGTCACAGCTTTC
The DNA here is from genome assembly GCA_963753085.1 of uncultured Spirochaetota bacterium. Lineage (GTDB taxonomy): Bacteria > Spirochaetota > Spirochaetia > SZUA-6 > Fen-1364 > Fen-1364. The sequence goes on from CAVWBF010000021.1 coordinate 14,641, forward strand.
ACGTAGGGGTCGAGGAGGAGCTTGTTGCGGTTGAACCGGTGGCCTTTCTCCGGCTCGTAGGGCCCGTCCACCCGGTAGAGAAAAAGCCTCCCCGGGCCGACGTCCTCCACGAGCACGTGCCATATGTCGCCGGTTTTGTTCAGCCGTGGGTCAAGAGGAATCTCGCAGGCAGGCTCGGCGTCCTGTGGGCTGTCGAACAGGAGGAGGGAGACCGCGGTGGCGTGCCTGCTGAAGACGGCAAATTGGGTCCCATGGGCCCCGGGTGTGGCGCCAAGCGGCAAAGGGCTGCCGGGCGACCTCACAAGCTCTTTCTTGGCGATAATCCCCTCCCCGAGGAAATCTATGCTGCCGCCGCGGGCGCGTCAATCCCGGACGTGAAGCGCGACGCCAACGGAAGCGGCGTGCCGGCCGTTGACCGCGGGGAAGTTTTCCTGAAAGAATGGGCCGCATGGACATCACCTCCCTGAGCCGCGAGATCGAAAGCTCCCTGGGCGAAATCCGGCTTCTCGACGTGCACACTCACCTGGATGCCACGCACCTGGCAGCCCGGGGGCTGCACGACGTCCTTCTCTACCACATGGTGGTGAGCGACCTGGTGAGCGCCGGCTGTCCCGACCGCGCGCGCCTGTCGGAGGCCCCCTCGGAGGAGGAGGCGCGGATGCGGATCGAGCGCGCGCTCCCGTACCTGGACTCCATCGCCAATACAAGCTGTGCCTGGGGCCTGCGACTCATCCTGCGGGACCTCTACGGCTGGCGCCAGCCGCTTGGCGCAAGCAACTGGCGCAAGCTCGACGGCCTGATACGCGAGCGCGCGCGGGATGCGGCGTGGCCGAAGGAGATCCTCAGGAAGGCCGGCATCGTTCGAAGCTGCACGGAGCTGTGGCGCCGTCACGACGGGCGGGCGGACGACCTTTTCCAGTACTCCCTGGAGTGGGGCTTCTTTGCTCGATCCCAATGGGGGGAACACGACACGGCGCTGTACGAGCTGGAGAAGGCGTGGTCGGAAGGCGCGCCGGGCGCGCCCTTGCCGGTGACGATGGACGGGGAGAGGCCCGCAACTGACCGCCAGGCCCGCTCGGTCAGAGACGTGCAGGACGCCCTGGACGCGTACGTTGATGCCATCCCTTCCAACGTCATCAGCACGGCGCAGCACATCTCCACCGACATCGACTTCATCGATGCCGGTGAGCGCCAGATGGCCGATGCGCTTCACCGGAGGCGCAGGGCGGTCCGAGGGAACGGGATATCTACGCGTCCTTTATCATGGAGGAGTTCTTCCAGCGCCTGGAGGAGAAAAAAGCGGGGGTCGTTTTCCAGTTCTCCCTCGGTGCCGAGCCGCTTCCCGCGGAGACGGCAAGCAGGCTCTCCCAGGCCACCATCTCGCACCTGGGTCGCATGATCTCCCGGCATCCGCGGATACGCTTCCAGTGCTTCCTTTCCAGCGCCCACGCGAACCAGGGCCTCTGCACCCTTGCCCGGGAGCTTCCCAATTTCTCCCTCTGCGGCTACTGGTGGCACAACTTCTTTCCTTCGTTCATCGAGCGCGTGATGAGCGAAAGGCTGGACATGCTCTCCACGGCGAAGCAGGTAGGCTTTTTCTCCGACGCCTACACGCTGGAATGGAGTTACGCGAAGTCCCGCATCGTTCGCGCGGCCATGAGCCGCGTGCTGGCCCAGAAGGTGGCAAGCGGGCAGTACGACAGGGCGCAGGCGCTGGCAACCGCACGGGCGATGCTCTTCGAAACTCCGCGGGATCTCCTCGGCATGCAACCGGCGGTCACGACGGTCCGCGGCTCACGCGGCGCGCGCGTCCCGTCCCGCCACAAGAGACCGTCATGACGGCGGGAACGCCCGCGATCGATGTCCTGGGCCTGGGCGCCGTGGCGGTGGATGACATCCTTTTCCTCAGCGAGTTCCCCCGGCCCGACTCGAAGATGCCCGTGCTCCGCCGGGAGCGCCACGCCGGGGGGCTGACGGGCACTGCGCTGGTTGCGGCGCGCCGCATGGGCCGAAACTGCGCCTATGCCGGCAGCCTCGGGGAGGACGGGCTTTCCGCCTTCATCCTGGAGCGCTTCCAGGCCGAAGGGATCTCCGTTGATGCGGTGATCCGCAGCCCCGACAGCCGGCCGTTTCATTCCACCATCCTCGTGGACACGAGGACCACGACGCGGACGATCCTCTACGAACAGGACGGCGTCATCGGGGCCGACGCTTCCCGGCCTTCCGAAGCTTTCCTTCGATCATGCGGGGTTCTCCTGGTGGACCAGGCGGGCGTGGAGGGTATGGTCCGCGCGGCCCGGACCGCGCGGGCCGCGGGCATTCCCGTCGTGGCCGACATCGAAAGGGGAGGGCACCCGCTCCTGGACCAGCTCCTTGCCCTCTCCGATCACCTTATTCTTCCCCTGGACTACGCGCGCGAAAAGACCGCCAGGGCGGACGCGGCGGAAGCCGTGCGCGCGCTGTGGAGGGATGATCGAGCAACGGTGGTTGTCACTTGCGGCGTCGACGGCTCATGGTACGTGTCGACGGAGGAGCCGGGCCGCCTGTGGCACCAGCCGGCATTTCGTGTGACCGCCGTGGACACCAACGGGTGCGGGGATGTGTTTCACGGCGCCTACGCCGCGGCCCTCAGCGAGGGCCAGCCCGTGTCTGACAGGGTGCGGATGGCGGCCGCTGTTGCAGCGCTCAAGGCTACCAGGCCTGGAGGGCAGCAGGGAATCCCGACACGGGCCGCCGCGGATGCGTTCCTCAGGGAGCACGCAGGGGAGGCTGTCCGCTCAGGAAGCTGAGGGGGTTCCCTCCAGCCCGATTTCCTTCGAAACGCCCCGCATGCCCATGATGGTGTCCGTGATCAGCTCTTCGAGGCCTACGCTGAGCATTGCCGCCCCTTTTTCTATGACGGGCCTCTTCACCCCGGCCGCGAAGCGCTCGTTTTTCCACTTTTTCATCACGGACCGCGCTTCCATGTCCATGACGCTGCGTGAAGGCCGCATCAGGGCCGTGGCAACAACGAGACCTGTGAGCTCATCGATGGCATAGAGGACCTTCTCCATGCGATGCACCGGCTCCACCTCCGAGCAGAGCCCCCAGCCGTGGCTCACCACGGCGCGGATATACTCTTCGGGCCAGCCGGCCTGCCGAAGGATTTCGGGGCTCTTTTTGCAATGCTGCTCAGGATACTCTTCGTAATCGATGTCATGGGCCAGGCCTATGTTTCCCCACTTCTCCTCGTCTTCTCCGAGCTTGCGCGCCATGTAGCGCATGACTCCTTCGACCGCCAGCACGTGCGCGAAAAGGTTCTCGCTCTTGATGTGCTCTCGAACGAGCGCCATGGTTTCCGACCGGGTGGGGGTGTGGGTCTCTGCCTGCATGGCGAAAATGTAATGGCCGCGGACCATCGTGTCGAGCCGTTGTCCGGCCTGCCCCGGCGGAAGTATCTTATCTGCGACAGGGAGTGTTGGGGTGCACGGGGGAAACAACGGACAGCTTCCCGCCTCGTTCTTCGAGCTCGTCCGGACCTCGGAAAAGCCCGTGCTCGTGGATTTCTGGGCGGAGTGGTGCGGCCCGTGCCGAATCGTTTCTCCCACCATCGAGCGCCTTGCCCGTGAATACTCGGGCCGTCTCCTGACCGTGAAAGTCAACGTGGACAGGAAGCCCATCATAGCCCAGGCCTACGAGGTCCAGGGCATTCCCACCATCATGCTTTTCTGGAAAGGCGAGCCCAGGATGCGCCTGACGGGGGCTTACCCGTACGAGGCCATCAAGAAGAACCTGGAAGAGAACTGGCCCCGGACTGTTTCCGGAGACACAAACGGCCCCGGCACGGCTGCCAGCGCGCACCACGGCACCCGGGGTCCCGTCACCTGACCTCCAGCACCTCCACAAGGGCGGCGCGCGCTGCCCCGGGGGTGGAGAAAGAATCCAGAAAATCACCCAGGCGCAGCTTTGCTCCCACGAGAAGCTCCATGCGGACGCCGCTGGGGGTCTTCTCCCCCGTGCCTCCCAGAATGGCCTTCTTTCTCAGCGCTTTTTCCGGCACATCGAGCTGAAATGCGTCCGAGGTTTTCCTGAGAGTCACCGGCGCGTGGATGTCCCTGAGGTATGCGGCCAGTCGATCCACCGGGTCTGGGAAAAGGTCGAGCCGGCAGGGCCACGCGGATGCGCAGGCTCGGGCAGCTTCCGGGGATGAACCCGGGCGCCTCCCCGAGAAAGAGCCCGGGGACATTTTGCACAGCCGCCGCAAATGACGGGGCATCCCACGCGGTTATTGCAGCCACAGAGAGCCCGAACCAGGATGTGTCCTCACCGAGCGCATTCGACGGCGAAAAGAGGCTCTCCCGCACGGCAAGCACATTGTCGATCTGCCCGGGATTGAGGGCGATGAGCCGCCGCATCAGCCAGCTCTCCTTCCAGGCCGTCCCAAGACCGGCTGTCTCCTCGGGGAACATCGTCTTCATGAACAAGGGTGCGAGCTTTCGTTTCTTCGCGGTGATCTCTTCGAGAGCGCGCACGCTCTGGGAAGGAATCCCGCTGCGTCTCGCGCCAGGCGGGCCGTCGGAATAACCGCCATCCCTCCCGGCCTTTGCCGCGAGATACTGGCGATACAGTGATTTGCGGCTGCTCTCTGTCTCAAGTTGAGGGAAAGCAAAGGCATGATCCCGGGGCTTTTCAGCGAGCAGAGATGGGGAGCGGCCCTGGACCCACTCCTGCACGTCTTCTTCGGCGCCCCAGGGCAGGCCGTCGCGGGTCACCGGCCCCCTGTCCGCCATGCGCAGGACGAGGTCCGCAAGAGTTGAGTCGCCGAGGGCGAGGGCCTGCGTGGCGGCGTACTCGGGCCAGGAGTGCGAGAGCCGGAACTCGAAACCATTTGTTTCGCAGATTGACTTGGCTTTTCCCGCCAGGGGCCGCCCGGCAGCCTCAAAGAAAAGGGGCGGATCATAGCGCAAGGGGGTGAAAGGCATTCGCACAAGGATCCCGAAGCTGAACACGACGCGCGGCGTGGACCTGGCCGCGCGCCTCATCTCCTTCAGCCACTTCATGAAGCGGGCAAGCTCCGCGAAGTCAGCATCGTTTTCCCGGCCTGTAATCATGTAGAAGAGCTTCACTTCCCGGGTTTTTTTGCCGTGCAGCGCCTCAAGGGCCCCGGTGATGTCGCTGTCTGCGAGGCTCTTGTGGAGGAACCTCCGCAGGCGGGCGCTGATGCCCTCGATGCCAAGAGTGAAGCTGTGCTTGTCGGAGGCAATCTCCAGGTCCAGGAGCCCCGGGGTGCGCGCAAGGATGTCCGCCCTCTGGCTCATGAGGTTCACCCGCAGGAAGATCGATTGGAAGGAAAGGAGGAGCTTCGGAAGCTCCGAGTGCGTGTTGAAGTTGAAGCTCGAAACTTCCAAAGTGCTTGCCCCTGTCTCCTCCTTGAGCCGGCGCGCCTTGAGAATCAGCGCCTCCGCGGGGATCTCCCGAAAAGGCCTGCGGTCATGTCCCTCGTAGCAGAAGGAGCAGAGACACGGGCAGCCAAGGGTGATCGAAAGGCGGGCCGTGACGGCCTCGGCTCCGGGCAGAACCGGCTGTGCAGGTCCCGGAAGTGAGACCCTGCCCGGATCACAGACGGACCTTCGAACCTCACGCCCAGGCTCTGACGGGGCCCAGAGACCTTCGATCTCCCGCGCCATTGCGGCAAGCCGCAACTTTCCCGGGATGTCCAGCGGACGGCAAAGCTCTCTCGCTATCCGGGAAACGCTTTCCTCCCCCTCCCCGAAGAAGATCGCGTCCACCATGCAGTCCCCGTCATGCCGGAGGATGGCGTGCGCCGCCGTTGCGTTGGAGCCGCCCAGGATCACGGGGGGCCACTTCTCATCTCTTTGTCGTGACCACAGGGGGACGCCGGAACGGGAAAAAAGGAAAGGCAGGTTGACCAGCTCCAGGAGGTACGCGTTGGAAACGAGCACGAGGTCGAACTCCTGGAGAGGACGGTGAGATTGCGTCCCAAGGATGAGGGGAAGCCGCGCCTCTTCCAGCGCCTGGATATCGTCGCGCTCCGGCAGGAAAGCCATGTCGACATACGCGTCGGGACATCCTCTTCTGATTTCTCCCGCCAGGAAGAGATGGGGAGTCGAGCGCTCCACGTCGCTGAAAGGAGAGAGCCGCATGATCAGCGCGCGAAAGGGTGCCGTCTCCCAGGCAGGATTCAGGAATGAGGGGTTGTGCAGGTACAGGCGGAAATCGCGCAGCCGATGAAGCGCGCTCCGGGGGGAAGCGTCGATGGCGGACATGGAGCCCTGCGATTCTACGCCACTTGCGCCCCGTGGGGGAAGGGGACTATGCTCACGCGCATGAAACTGACAGCTGGACGGGTTGCGCTGGTCCTGATTGCGCTCGCGGTGGTTGGGTGCGCTCCCGCAACGGTAAAAGACAAAGCGGTCGTGCAGATGAGCTACAAGGGGACCCTTGCTGACGGGTCTGTCTTCAGCCAGTCGGACAAGGACAAGCCCCTGGAGTTCATGGTGGGCTCCGGCAAGATCATCCCGGCCCTGGAGAAGGGCATCATTGGATTGAAGGTCGGGGACAAGAAGAAGATCACCGTCAAGGCGGCCGACGCCTACGGGGAGTATGACAAGAGCGCGCTCCAGGAAGTCCCCAAGGAACGGTTCCCGAAGGACGCAACGTTCACCGTCGGGGAGCGCTTTCTCGTGCAGACACCGAACGGGCCCTTTCCGGTGAAGATTGCCGAGGTGAAGGACAAGACCGTCGTCGTTGACTTCAACCATCCCCTGGCCGGCAAGGATCTTACCTTCGACGTGGAGATCGTGAAGATCCGCAAAGCTACCAAGGACGAGCTGGCCCCGCAGGCCGCTCCCGCAGCCGCGGCGCCAAAACAGCAGTAGGCAGCAACCCGGGGGCATCGAGGTGGCGCTCTCGGTCTTCCTGACCTCCGACCTGCACCTCGGCATGAAGTTCGCCGGCTACCCCGAGGCGCCCCAGGCTGCCCTGGTGGAGGCGCGCTTTGCCTGCCTGTCGCGAATGGTGGAGGAGGCCGGCCGCCGCAGGTGCGACCTCCTGGTGGTTGCGGGAGACCTCTTCGACAGGATCTCCGTCACCCGCCGCGACATCCAGAGGGCCGCGGAGACGCTGCGGTCCTTCCCGGGAAAGCTCGTCGCGGTCCTCCCGGGCAATCACGATTATCTCGGTCCGGGGGATTCATCGTGGCCGGCGTTCCGTGCAGCGTGCGGGGACGCCATCCTCCTGCTGGACGAGCCGCGCGCCTGGCCGCTGGCCCGCTACGACCTGGATGCCGTTCTCTACGCCGGGCCCTGCACGTCGAAGCATTCGAAGTCCAACGCCGTCCAGTGGGTGAAGGCCGCGCGGCGGGATCCCTCGGTAACCCACCATATCGGCGTGGCGCACGGAAGCCTGGAAGGCTTTTCACCCGACTTCAACGAAGACTACTACCCGATGAAAACCGAAGAGCTCCTGTCCACCGGGATGGAGGCCTGGCTTCTCGGGCATACCCACCTTCCTTTCCCTTCGAAGCCCGGCCGGAGGGACAGGATTTTTTTCCCCGGAACTCCGGAGCCCGACGGTTTTGACTGCGCCCACGCGGGCTCGGCCTGGCACCTTGAGCTGTCGCCGGAAAGCGGTGTGACGGCAACAGCGATCCCTACCGGCAGCCTGCGCTTCGTAGTGGAAAGCGTCCCCGTGCGCGGCCCCGCTGACCTGCAGCAGCTTCTGGGGCGGTATGCCGGGGAGAAGGCGCGCTCCATCCTTCTTCGAGCAGAGCTTGCAGGGCGGGTGTCCCGGGAGGTCCTGCAGGAAGTGGGCGCCGTTACGCAGCGGCTCGCGGAGAGCGCCCTCTACGCGGAGGTCAGGACAGGCGGCCTGGCGGAAGAAATTACCGCTGAGACCATCGACCGCGAATATCCCCAGGGCTCCTTTCCCCACCAGCTGCTCACCCGGCTTTCTCAGTCCGGGGACGGTGAAGCCCTCACCCTGGCGCAGGAGCTCCTCGAGGAGGCGAGGCGATGATCGTCTCACGCCTGAGGGTCCACCCCTTCGGCTTTTTTTCTGACAAGGAAGTCGTGTTCACGCCGGGGCTCAACGTGGTGGCCGGTCCGAACGAGGCGGGCAAGTCAACGCTTTTTTCAGCCATCAGAAGCTCGCTTCTTCGAACGAAGCTCAGAAAGCCGGAGTTCGACAAGCTCATCGGCCGCCACCTGCCGGCGGGCGGCGGGGATGTCGCCAGGCTGGAGCTGGAGTTCGTCACGGGAGAGGGCCGGTGGGTGCTCAAGCGCCAGTGGGGCGCCGGAGCGCGCTCGGAGCTCCTTCTGCCGTCGGGGGGGACGCTCGTGGATGACGAGGCGATCAGGCAGAAGCTCCAGGCGGCACTTCCGGTGAAGCAGGGAACATTCTGGAAGGTTCTCATGACGGGGCAGCAGGAGCTTTCCCGGACCATGGAGTCCCTTCGCGGAGACGGGGCGGTCTCGGATCTAGCCGACCTTCTCCGCCGCACGGTCCTGGAGACCGCCGGTATCCCGGTGGACGAGTTTCGCGCGCTCCTGGCCATGCATGTTTCCCAGAGCTTCCAGCACTGGGATGATCGCCACCAGGGGCCGGAGGCCGGCCGCGGGATCGCAAACCCGTGGAAGAAGGAAGTGGGCGCCATCCTTGCCGCGTGGTACGCGCGGGAAGAGATCCGCTTGCAACACGAACGGGCGCTCGTCTATGAAGCGGCCCTGGATGAAGTGAACGGAAGGCTTCGTGCAGCGGAGCAGGCCTCGGCGGCAGCTGATTCCTTTCTTTCCGTGAACCGCAAATCGGAACAGGACGCCAGGAACAGGCGAACGCTGGAGGCGCTGCTCACAGCCGCGGAGCTCGAGCAGAAAGAGCTGCATGCTGCCAGCCGGGAGTGGCCCGTTGCCGAGAACAGGGCGCGGGAGATCCAGCAGAGGCTCGGGGAGCTCGAGGGTCTCCAGGCGCCCCTGGAGGAGGAGGCCCGCACAGCGCGAGCGGAGGAAGAGGGCCGGGCGCTGCGGGACAGGCACCAGCGAGTCGCCCGCCGCAGGGCCCAGCTGGAAGAGGCGCGCAGGCAGGCCAGCCTCGCGAGGCCGATGGCCAGAAAGGACCTCGAGGAGATACGCAGGGCCGCGCGGACGGCCGACGCGCTCACCGCCGGCGTGGAGGCAGGGAAGCTGTCGATGACCGTCGCCGCCCTGTCCGACGCGGACCTTGTGGTGCAGGAGGATGAAGGCACCGAAGAGCGGCGGCGAATTGCGCGGGGGGAAAAGGTCTCCCTGCGGGCAGGCGGCCGGATTCGGCTGGTCTCCCCCGAGATGGAGATCGAGGTCCGCTCTGGCGACGCGGGCGCTCTTGCGGCGTCCCGCAGAGAGGCTGCCGCCCGAAAAGCCCTGGCGGAGCTCCTGGCGCGTCACGGCGTCGGCAGCCTCGAGGATGCGGAAGAGCTCGCCCGCGTCGCCGAAGCGCATGCGGCGGCGATTCATGCAGCCGAGATCAACCTGCGCGAGGAGCTGGGCGGCCTGTCGGAAGAGGAGCTTTCCGCGCGCGTCGCGGCTCTCGGCCCTGCACGGACCGTGCGGCCCCTGGCAGACGTGACCGCAGACCTGGGCCGACTCGAGGCGGACAGCAGTGCGCTTCGTCGCGAGCAGAAGACAATTGCGGCGCAGCTTGCCTCGTGGGAGGGACGCTACGCAAAGATCGATGCCGTGGTGGACCGGCTGGCAGACGCCCGGCGGCGGGGCCAGGACATCGCGCGGCAGCTTGCGGAGAGCGCGCCGCTTCCACCGGGATTCACGGACCCGGAGGCTTTTCTCCTTGCCTGTGAAAAGGCGCGCGATGAGTCGAAGAAGCGCTGGGATGAAAGAGCAGGATGCGCGGACGAGAAGCGCGACCTGGAGAAGCACGGGCCCGACCAGTCCTCAGAGGAGCTTGCGGACCAGCTGGCCGCTGCCGAGGTGGCATTCCAGGCAGCGCTGCGCCGGGGGCGCGCCCTCAAGCGAATCACCGCTGTCACAGACGAGCTTCTTGGCAGGAGCGACGCGGCGATATTCGACGGGATGCGCGCGGCGCTGGAGCCGCTCATCGGGGAAATGAGCCGGGGCCGCCATGCAGGGGTGGCGCTTGAGGGCTCCCTGCCCCGGGGCCTGACGGATGTTCGCGGCAGCGTCCTGGGATGGGAGCTCCTCTCAGGCGGCACGCGCGACATGCTTGCCCTTGCGCTGCGCCTGGCAATGGCTTCTTTCTTCCTGCAGGGGGCCGACGGGTTCCTGATGCTGGACGACCCGCTGGCGGAAATGGATCCTCAGCGCCAGGAGGCAGCGGCAGCAATTCTGCGCTCTTTTGCCCGAGACAAGCAGCTCATCGTGTTTACCTGTCACCCCGACCAGGCAGAAATGATGGGGGGCAATCTCATCTGCCTGTGAGTCATCCCTCTGCGGGAGCGTCCCTCTCCGCCTCTTTCAGGCGTGCGGCGAAATCCGCCAGGCTCACCGGCTCGCGCTTTCGGTTCTCGTTGAGAAGCCCCACCATTCCAGCCGCGTCCCGCCTGCCTTCATCCACGATTCGCTTCATGGTCTGCTTGGATGCCACCATCTCCGGGGACATGTCGTGCTGCTTTGCGTAGTACTCGCGGGCATACCAGAGAACACGCGCGGCGCGCCGGCGCTCGGGGCTCATGTGGTGGTAACCGGGGATCCTCGTGTAGTTGCCAAGCGGGTTCCAGCTTCTTTCAGCAGTCTGTCGTTCCCAGTTCTTCCTGAAGAACTCCATCATGAGCTTCTTCTCCGCAAGCTCCGCCATCAACGCCTCGGCAATATCGGGGAGCGGAAGCACATCTGACACGGCGTATTCCAGGAGCTCCCGCGGAAGAGGCCGGCGCATCCAGTTGGCCCTCTGGAACCTGTCCTTGGAGGAACGGGAACGGCCCGAGGAGGAGAGTGCCGACAGGCCGCCGGGCTTTTTCAGCAGCTGCGCCGCAATAGCGACGTCCAGGATAGGTGCGGGGCTGAGCCCGAGGTCATGGCGGAAGGCAAGCATGTCGTTTGCCGCGTCATACATGATCTTCACCCAGCTGGACTCCACGAGGAGGGCCGCCAGGGCCGCGCGGTTGGAGAGGGCAAGCACATCGATGGCGAACGCCTGTTTGCCGTCAAAGAGCTGGATCAGGGCGACCCTGATCCCGTACGCGTGGAGGTTGTTCTCTCCCTCGATGTCGATTGCGGCGCGCACGCACCCTGAGTCCCGCAGGTGGGCTGCCAGCGCCGTTACCTCGGCGTCCGTCTGAATGAGCGTGTATCTGGTCAACACCTTGAGTTGTACAGACAAGTCGGGGCAACGGCAATACCAGGCGGCA
>CAVWBF010000022.1:0-258062 GCA_963753085.1 uncultured Spirochaetota bacterium
AAAAGAGAAGGAGACTTCGTGAACATAGAGTTGGACATCCTTGCTTCATACGTGAGGGTTGCTATGAATGCGGTTTTCGGCAAGGGCCGCGTCATTACTCCGGAGGCGCTCCGGAGCTGGGGGTATTGATGAGCACTGTCCGGGAAAGCGGCTTGCTCGCGACGGGCGTGCAGGAAGTCGAACGCGCGGTTCAACGGGCAATCGAGGGGCTTCGTCGCGGAGGGATGATCATCGTGACAGATGACGCAGATCGCGAAGCCGAGGGAGACCTCATGGTTGCAGCGGCCCGCATAACCGAGGGTGATGTCAATCTCATGGCCCGCGAAGCCCGGGGCCTGATCTGCTGCGCAATCGATGCAGAGATTGCTCGACGTCTCGAGCTCAGCGTTCAGGCGGACGGCCGGAAAGCCTCCCTTCACGGCACGGCCTTCACACAGAGCGTGGACTGGATCCATGGAACCACCACGGGGATTTCTGCGGCGGATCGCGCGGCAACGCTTCGGGGCCTTGCGGACGGCCGGAGCCGGCCCGAGGATCTGGCGCGTCCCGGGCACATTTTTCCCATTGTCGCCCGCGCAGGCGGCGTCCTGGAGCGGGGCGGACACACTGAAGCCGGGGTCGATCTCTGCCGTCTTGCCGGCCTTCCGCTGGCATGCGCGATCTGTGAAATCATGAGCGACGACGGCCGCATGGCTCGCGGCAGGAACCTGGAGGAGATTGCGCGGCGTCTGGGTCTTCCCATCATACGCGTCGCGGATATCCTGCGGTTTCGGCGACTGAACGAGCGCCTTGTCAACCCCACCGCTCATGCTCAACTGCCCACCCAGTGGGGCACTTTCGCGGTCCACTCCTTCGACTCACCGTACGGCTCCTCGATGGAGGGACCGCTGCTTCTGACACGGGGTCCGGCCCTCACGAAGCTGCCTGTTGATGAGCGCGGATCGGATATTCCGCTTCTGGTCAGGGTGCACTCCGAATGCAAGACGGGGGACGTCTTCGGGTCCCTTCGATGCGACTGCGGCGAGCAGCTTGCGGAGAGCATGCGCCGCATCGGCGCCGAAAGCGAAGGGGCGGTTATCTACCTGCGGCAGGAAGGACGGGGCATCGGTCTGGCAGCGAAGCTGCAGGCGTACGAGCTGCAGGACGGGGGACTGGACACCGTTGAGGCGAACCTGCGCCTCGGCTTCCCCGCAGATCTGCGGGAGTATTGGGAGGCGGCCCAGATCCTGCGCTTGATGGGGCGCAGCCGGGTGCGGCTCCTCACGAACAATCCGGACAAGGTGGACGGGCTCTCCGCGTACGGAATTGCCGTCACCGAGCGTATCCCGCTGCATGTTGCCGGAAATCCCCACAACATGCGGTATATCCAGACCAAGCGTGATCGCCTCGGTCACGCGATGTGAAATTTTCGGTGAAAACTTTCAGGGGGAGAAGGAACAATGGAACAGATCCAGGGCATGCTGCGGGCCACGGGACGGCGCGTCGCGCTGGTGGCTGGACGATTCAACGACCTGATTGTCAGCCGCCTCATCGAGGGCGCAGTTGATTGCTTCCTCCGCCACGATGGCGACGAGAAGAACCTGATTCTTGTCCGCGTTCCGGGCAGCCTGGAAATACCGCTGGTTGCCGGACGGTTGGCCGCTGCCGGCACGTACGACGCCGTTGTGTGCCTGGGGGCCGTGATCCGGGGAGACACGCCTCACGCCGACTACGTTGCCGCCGAGGCGTCGAAGGGCATTGCTTCGGAATCCCTGCGCACCGGACGGCCCATCATCTTCGGGGTGCTGACCTGTGACACTCTCGAGCAGGCCCTCGAGCGCGCCGGGGTCAAGAGCGGCAACAAGGGATGGGACGCCATGCTTGCCGGACTGGAGATGGCCGACCTGATGCCGCGCCTCGGCTGATACCTGCTTTCCGCGGGCTCTCGATCCGAAACGGTTTACACTATTCTTACAGCTTTTTTTCGTGTTGATGACATCTGCGCTTGACATGCTGTTACCATGGAATGTGCCGACGCGGTGTAACGACACCAAACAGGATTCCTGCTAAGATTGAAGGGGATCCTCGAAAGGAGCGGTCTGCGGAGCGCGGATGTGAAGGCTCGATATCTCGGGATCATCTTCATAGCGGCAGTCCTTGTTCCCAGCATCCTTCTCTCTGTCCTGTCAATACGCTCAGCCGGACGGGAAGAAGCGTATGTGGAGAAGCAGCTCACCGCCACTCTTCTCGCGGAAGTCACGCATGCGGTGAGCCAGGTGACCACGGCCGCGGTTGCGGTGGCGAGTGACCTTCACGCAAGCGTTTCTCTCCCCGCCGGTGCGGCCTTTTCTGAAGTCCTTTCATCCTGGCGAAAGAAAAACGCCCTTGTCGGCGTCCCTTTTCTCCTTTCTCCGCGATACGGGATCCTGTGGCCGGACCCGAATGCGCCGGCCGATGATGAAGAACGGACGTTTCTGAAGGAGAACGGTGACTTTCTCAGCGACAGGTCAGCAACGGCCATCTATGCCAATATAGCCGTGGTCCACAAGGAGGAGGTCCTGGCGGGAGACGACAAGAGGAAGGACCTTTCGGCCGGCGGATCTGCCAGGGCCTCAGCCGCAGCCGTGGCGCCGCCTGCCGCCTCTCCTGCGCAACCTGAAAGCGTCCCCACGGCTTCTGAAGAGCCGAGTGCCCTTGAAAGCCAGCAGGCCCTGGACGCTTTTGCCCAGAGCCCCGCGGTCCAGGCCCGCGTGTACGAGAAAGCCCGCAAGCAGGGGGAGCGCCTGAATGCCCGAGTTGTGCAGCCAACGTCAAAGGCTCTTCAGCAAACGCCGGCAAACGAACGAGAGAGGCCTGGCCGCGCGCCGGTGCCGACCCCCACGTCCGCCTACATTACCACGTCGCGTCTTCTCAGCCAGATCGCGTCGCAGGGGGAGTATGGCATCATCCCGCGGTTCATCGGCGAGAAGCTCACGTTTCTCTTCTGGAATCGAGAACGCGACGGCCGGATTGTCGGGTGCGAAATTTCCGCCCCCGCTTTTCGCGAACGAGTTGCGGCCGCGCTGCCTTCCACCTGGTCGCCGGTGCGGATCCTCACGGTTCTCGACGAGAAAGGACAGCCCCTGGCCGCGCCCGCGGGGCCGACCCGGGACTGGCGGCGCCCCTTTGTCTCCCAGGAGATCGGGGAGCCGCTCCCGCGCTGGGAAGTGGCAAGCTACCTTACCGATCCAGGCTCCATTTCCGCGCAGGCCCGTTCCGCTTCGGCTGTCATCTGGATCCTCGTGCTTATACTCTTTGTCTCGGTGGCCGGCGGAGGAACAATGGTCCTGACATCCGTGTACGGCGAGATGCGGATGGCGCAGAAAAAGGCGACCTTTGTGGCCAACGTTTCACACGAGCTGAAGACTCCCCTCACGTCCATCAGCCTTTTTGTCGATCTGCTGCGGCGAAGCCGCCGCACGGATCCGCAGAAGCGGGACCGTTACCTTGCCCTGATGGCGGCGGAAACCGAACGCCTGGGCCGGCTGATCAACAACGTCCTTGACTTTTCCTCCCTCGAAAAGGGCAGGAAGAAGTACGCGATGCGCGCGGTTAGTCTTGCGCAGGTTGCCGAGGAGGTCCTCGAGGGGCAGCGGGTCCGCCTGGAGGGGCTGGGGTTCTCCGTGAGTTTCCTTTCAGCGAACCGGCGCGAATCCCCGAAACAGGCCTTTGTCCATGCCGACCCCGAGGCCTTGAAGCAGGTGCTCATCAACCTTCTCTCGAACGCGGAGAAATACTCGCCGCGGAAAAAGGAAATCGAAGTGGAGGTGAGTCGCTCGGGATCCGAAGCTGCGGCGCACGTGAGAGATCGCGGCATCGGTGTGGCGGAGAAGGACAGGGAAAGGATATTCCATGAGTTTGTCCGCGTGGACGACTCCCTGTCGGCGCGCGTGCCGGGCACCGGACTCGGCCTGACGATAGCCCGCAGGATAGCGCGGGATCATGGCGGGGACCTGAGCTGTTCAGGCCGGGAGGAGGGCGGGAGCGACTTCGCTCTCACGCTTCCCGCGGTCCCGGGGGAGGAACGATGAAGCAGAGGATCCTCGTGGCAGAGGATGACGCGGCCATCCTGACGGGGCTCGTCGACCTCCTGGAGGGTGAGGGGTTCGCGGTGGAAACGGCCGGCGACGGCGCGGCGGCCATCGCCCGCTGGAGCGAGGCGCGGCCTGACCTCATCCTCCTTGACGTGATGATGCCGGAGAAGAACGGGTTCGACGTATGCCGCGAGGTGCGGCGCCGGGATTCCCTCACGCCGGTGATCATGCTCACGGCGAAAGGAGAAGAGATCGACAAGGTGGTCGGCCTGGAGCTGGGGGCGGACGACTACGTCGTGAAGCCGTTCGGGGCCAACGAGCTCCTGGCCCGTATCAGGGCCGTCCTGCGCAGGGGCAGGGGAAAGGGCGCTTCAGGCTCTGAACGTGATGACCGCCTGATCGAGTTCGCCAGGGTTCGGGTGGATCCTCGGACCATGAAGGGACACAGGGGAGAACGGGAGTTCGACGTCAGCCAGCGGGAAATCGGCCTGCTTCGCCTGTTCACCTCCCGCGAGGGGGAGGCGTTGGACCGCTTCACCATCCTGGACGAAGTGTGGGGAGTGAAGTACGAGGGAACAACACGGACCCTGGACCAGCACATTGCAGGCCTGCGCAAGAAGATCGAGGAGGACCCGGCCCATCCCCGTCATATCCTCACGGTGCACGGCGTAGGATACAGGTTCTGCTCCTGATGGCCCGGAGAGGCTCCGCTGACGGGTCTACACCCCTCGCCTGTTCCGCCTCAGCATCTCGGCGACGCTCTGGTTCGTGCTCACCGTGTGACCGGGAAGGGGCAGGACCCGTTCGTGGATGGTGTCCACGATCCACTCCTTCTGAGGGAAGAAGCTGTCCTCCATCTCCGCCGCGGGAGTGATCCAGTTTCGCGCTCCCACCACCGCAACGGGCGCATCCAGCGAATCGAACGCCATCTGCGCCACGTTCGAAGCCATCGTGTGGAGGAACGATCCGCGCTCGCAGGCGTCGGAGGCCAAAACGCATCTGCCCGTCTTTTTCACGCTCTCGATGATCGGTCCGTAATCCAGGGGGTTGATGAACCGCGCATCGATCACTTCTGCCGAGATGCCGTACTTCGACTGCAGCAGGTCGGCGGCCTCAACGGCCCGGTACAGGGTGGCTCCGATCGTGACGATCGTAACGTCCGAGCCCTGCCGCCTGAGCGCCGGCTCTCCCTCCGGCACCTCGTAATAACCCGTGGGGACTCCGCCGGGAACGAAAAGCTCTCCGATGTCGTAGATGCGCTGGCTCTCGAAAAAAACCACCGGATCGGTTCCCCGCAGGGCAAGGTTCATCATGCCCTTGGCATCGTAGGGAGTGGCAGGGAACATGACCTTGAGTCCCGGGATATGGGACGCCAGAGAGGTCCAGTCCTGCGAGTGCTGCGCCCCGTACTTGCTGCCGACGGACACGCGAAGCACCACGGGCATCTTGAGAACGCCCGCGGACATCGCCTGCCACTTGCAGAGCTGGTTGAACACTTCGTCGCCCGACCTGCCAAGGAAGTCGCAGTACATCAGCTCTGGGACAGCCCGGCCGCCGCACATCGCATAGCCCACCGCGGCGCCGACGATGGCTCCCTCGGAGATCGGGGTGTTGAAAAGCCGCTGGTAGGGCAGGGCCTCCGTGAGCCCGCGGTACACTGCGAAAGCACCGCCCCAGTCCCTGTTTTCCTCACCGAAAGCCACCATCGACGGGTCCCGTGAAAATCGATGGAGCACGGCCTCGAAGATCGCATCCTTCAGGGCAATGACCTGGGGCTTGGGAAGGGGCTTGCCGTCAGGACCGATCCCCGAGCGCGACTTTTTCCCGTTCGCGATCACCCGGGGATTTTTCTCCACGGGCAGAAGCATCTCGGGCTCGCCTTCCTGGGTCTTCTCCTCGTTTCCGTTGGAGAACATCATGTCGCCTATTGCGTCAGGTTCCGTTGCGATGCGAGGTGACGTCTCCAGGGACACGGCCATCTCCGTGATCCGCCGCAACCGTTCCGTCGTCTCCTTCTGAATGGCCTCCAGATCGGCGGCGCTGGCGATCTTGCCGGCCACCAGCGAATCTCCGTAGCTCTTGATGCAGTCAACTTCCTGCCAGAGCGCGACCTCCTCCTTGGTTCGATACGAGGAGGCGTCCGACGGCGAATGTCCCGAATAACGGTAGGTCACCACGTCGAGGAGGACCGGACCCTTGCCCTCCTGGAGGATCTTTCTCTTCCTTTCGATGGCGTCCGCCACGGCAAGCGGGTTGTACCCATCCACGCGCTCGGCATGCATCTGCTCGGGGTTGACTCCCGCGCCAATCCGGGCAAGGACCTTGAAGCCCATGGTCTCTCCCATGGTCTGGCCACCCATGCCGTAGAAGTTGTTGAAGAAGTTGAAAAGGATGGGCGGCGCGCCGCCTATCTCTTTGGGCCACAGGGTCCTGTACTGGTCCATGGCCGCCACCATCATTGCTTCCCAGACGGGGCCGCAGGCCGAGGAGCCGTCCCCGATGTTGGCAATCACGATCCCCGGTTTGCGGTTGATCCTCTTGAACAGCGCCGCGCCCACGGAGATGTCCGCGGACCCGCCCACGATCGCGTTGTTGGGCATGCTCCCGAAGGGCGCGAAGAAGGCGTGCATGGAGCCGCCCATTCCCTTGTTGAACCCGTTCTCCCTGCCAAAGATTTCGGCAAGCGTGCCGTACAGGGAATAGTCGATGGCCAGGTCCCGGAGGGAACCCGAGTGCCCTTTCTGCACCACGCGCAGGGGAGCCCCGCCCATGTAGGTCTCCATGATCTCGGTAAGCTTCTTCTCGGGGAGCTTCGCCGTCGCGGAAAGGCACTTGGCGATTATCTCCCCATGGCTCCTGTGCGAGCCGAAGATGAAGTCCTCCACGCCAAGGGTGAGGCACTGACCCACCACCGCGGATTCCTGCCCGATGGAAAGGTGCGCCGGTCCCGCGTGATCGTAGGAGATCCCCTGGTAGGCGCCCTTGGTCTTGATGCTGTTGAGCATGGTCTCGAACTCGCGGATCACGACCATGTCCCGGTAGACCCGAAGGAGGGTTTCCTTTCCGCGATTCTCCGCTTCCTTCTTCAGATCCTGGACGTAGAGGTTGAGGGGAATGTCGCAGAGCGAAAGCTTCCCCTGCTTGCGCGTCTCGCGCGGGTCAACGACAATCGATTTCGGCATACAAGCAGTCTCCTGTTCAACAATTGACGCGGCGGCGCGCCAGGCGCCTCGCCGCGATATTTTTCACCTGAGCGCGAGATCTCATTACCGGGCAAGCAGCAGATCGAACCGCTCGATGCCCCGCGCGAGTGTCTGGAGAAAACGCGCGCCGGGCGCGCCATCCACCACCTGGTGGTTGATCGTGAGGGAAAGACCGATCTGCGTCACGAAGTTGACGCTTCCTCCCTCTCCCTTCATTGCCCGCGGCACGATCGAGCCGACCCCGAGGATTCCGACCTGGGGCGGGTTGAGGACAGGCGTAAAGTTTTCCACTCCCAGCCCGCCGAGGTTGGTCACGGTGAAAGTGCCTCCCCCCAGCTCATCGGGAGTGATCCTGCCTTCTCGACACGCAGCGGCCAGCCTCGCTGCCTCGGAAGCCATTGCGCGCAGGCCAAGAGCGTGGGCGTTTCGGATGACGGGAACCATGAGGCCCCGAGGGGTGTCGACGGCAAGCCCGAGGTGCACGTCTGCAAACTGCCTGATCATATCCCCGCTGAAATGCGCGTTCATCTCGGGATGCTCCAGGAGCGCGCGAGAGACGGCGAAAAGCACCATGTCGTTGATCGTGACCACGCGCAGACCCATCCCTTCCGGGCTCTCCTTGAACTTCGCGCGAAACTCCTGCAGCGCGCGCGCGTCGGCAGACGAGTTGAGAGTCAGCTGCGCGGTCGTTGCAAGGGATGCGAGCATCCGCTCCGCGATAAGCTTGCGGACACCAGTCACCTTGATCTCGCGCACCCCACCCGAGGGGAGGGCAGCTGCCGGGGCGGCTGCGGGCATGGCGGCCGGCTTCTGTCCGCCGGCGATGGCAAGCTTCACATCGCGCTCGATGATCCGGCCGCCGGGCCCGGTCCCCTGGATGCCGGAGAGCGCAAGGGCACTCGCCGCGGCAAGGGCCCTGGCCCGCGGGGACGCCGCGATCTTCCTTCCGTCGGTGGAGGTGGCAGGCACGGGCTGCGCCACCGGGGACCGTGCCGCCGGGGAAGCACCGGCGGCAGGCTGCGCGGACGCGGCGGCCGGCGCCTCTACCTTTTCTCCCGGTTTGCCGATGGCGGCAATCGTGGCCAGGACAGGCACCTGGCTTCCCGCCTCGTGATAAATGGCCAGGAGGGTTCCGTCAGCGGGGGCTTCTATCTCGAACGACGCCTTGTCTGTTTCCACCTCGCAGAGGACCTCGCCGGCCTTGACTGCGTCACCAACGCGCTTTTTCCAGCCCACGATGGCGCACGTCTCGACCGACTGGCCCTGCCTGGGGAGTATGACGGGGATTGCCATTGCGGTTTTACAATAGTTTTCGGCCCGCTCGAATGTCAATACGCGGCGTGCTCTGCACTCCTCAACTATTGACCCTTGAAAGTCGAACATGGTAGTGTACACTCTCTCACGAGGATAGGAAAATATGTCAGGCGGCCAGGTTCATTCAGTGGGCGACGATTTTTCTCCGGACAAGATCTATTGCGCCAATTGCGTTCACTGCAAGCTCATTCGCGTCCCCCAGGGTGACGGCGGCCAGTACGAGCTCAAGGTCCGTTGCGATGCGGGAAAGTGGCGCAAGAAGCTCGGCGAGGAGAAGGTGTACAAGTACTTCACCGTCGTCAGGCGGACGCTCGATCACTGCGAGACGTACGAACCCATGGGCGAGGTGGAGATTTTCCTCAAAGAGCTGAAGAAAAACCTGCCCATCAAGGACGAAATCTACTCGTAACAGGGCGGGACGCGATGAAACTCCGACAATCCATCCTTCTCTTTGCCATCATGCTCGCCGCGGGATGCAATACGGGGCCCGTCGTCATTCCCGCGGATCTCAGCGCCGCGGAAAGCTTCCAGCGCGCGCAGGATGCGGCTGACAACGGCAACTACACCCTGGCTATCAGGTACTATTCGACATTCCTGCAGAACCATCCCGAGAACAAGGACCGCGACGCGTGGGCCCAGTACGAGATCGCCTTCAGCTATCACAAGATGGGCAGAAACGCGACGGCCTTGACCTACCTGGATCAGCTCCTGCAGCAATACCAGGCGGGAGACGACACGCTTCCCGCTGCCCCTCGGATCCTTGCGCAGAAGCTCAAGGATCGCCTCACAGAGATGGTTGCCGGCCCGAAGTGAAAAGGTTCTCTTTCTGTCCCGCGTGCGGCGCGAAGTTCCCCGGCCCGCCCGGGGGCCCGGATCGCGTGGACGTCATGGTCTGTGATGCATGCGGCTTCCATTTCTGGCAGGGGTCCAAACCTGCAGTCGGTGCCATTCTCCTCCGCACCACGGGAGGCAAGCGCCAGGTTCTCCTGACCAGGCGAGGAATCGAGCCGTACAAAGGGGAATGGGACCTCCCGGGCGGCTTCCTGGGAAACGGGGAGCGGCCGGAAGACGGCCTTGCCAGGGAGCTGCGTGAGGAGCTTGCCGTGGCGGTTTCGAATCCCCGCTTCTTCACGGCGGAAATCGATGAATATAACCGCGACGATATCGCCGAGCAGGCGCGTTTCGTCCTCAGCCTGTTCTTCGTGTGCGATGTGGCTCCTGACGCCGTCTTTGTGCCTGCCGATGACGTTGTTGAGGCGGCCTGGTTCCCGCTGGAGATGCTTCCTGCCGAGCTGGCCTTCGATTGCAACCGCAGGGCCCTGACTCGCTTTCGCGCGTCGCTGGCAAGCTAACCGACCGGCGCCTCACTGGCGTCCCTTCCCAACGACTCGGTGAGGCGGAAGAGCTTCTCCCGGTCCAGGAGGGTAATGGTCTTTTCCGTGATCTCCAGGATGCCTTCTTCCTTGAGGACGCCAAGCAGGGATCGCACGTCTTCCCGGGGCATTTCGAACGCAAGGGAGATGTCGTCCAGCGTCCCCTGGAAAGGTACGGCAGACTGGCCCGCGGGAAGCTCCTGGAAAAGGTAGCGCAAGTGCAGGGCGATCTGCCCCCGCGCGTCGCGCTTCACCAGGTGCTGGATCTGCAGGTGGGCGTTTTGAAGACGACGACAGAGCTTGTCGATGATGGACAGGGCGATGCGCGCGTTCCGCGTGATCATGTTCTGCAGCCCTTCACGGTCGAACACGAGCAGCTCCACGGCATCCACGGCCGTGACCGTGGCCGTGCGGCGGGTACGATTGACGATGGCCGTCTCACCGAAGAAGTCGCCTTTTTCCAGGATCGAGACGACGTGGACCTTGTCGGCAAAGAGCTTGCTGACCCGGACTTTTCCCTTCTGGATGATGTACATCTCTTCGCCCTCTTCGCCTTCACGGCAGATCGCCGCGCCCGGCTCGTAGGACTTTGTGAAGCGTTTGAGCAGCTCGTCTTGCATCGCAGTCATTTTACTATAGAGAAAACCGAACAGATCGTAAAGCGCAAGCAGCGGGAAATCGGGGGCCGTATCACCGGGCAATGAAACACCATCATCTCCTGTTTTTTCTGCCCGCCGTTCTCCTTGCCGTCTCCTGCGGACCTGTTCCTGATCCCAGGGCGGGAGGGCAGGTTGACCTTCATCCTCCCATGATCCTGTCGGTCTGTTCCATGGGACCGTCGGAGGTCGCCATCACGTTCGATGAAGAGGCCAGCCTGTCTTCCGAGAAGACCCGCATCAGTCCGGTCCTCACGGTTTGCGAAGCTACCGGGCCGGCAACCCAGGTCATCGTCCGCGTAAGCGAGCAGACGCCGGGCCTGGAGTATACCTTTGAGGGGGAAGCCCGGGATACAAGCGGCAACGCCGCTTCTTTCATCGCCACCTTCTATGGATTCAACCCGAACATTCCGCGCCTCGTTCTGAACGAGTTCATCACGCAGGGAACGACGGATCACCCTGACATGGTGGAGCTCAAAGTGACGGCCGGAGGTGACATGGGCGGGGTCGTCCTTT
The DNA here is from genome assembly GCA_963753085.1 of uncultured Spirochaetota bacterium. Lineage (GTDB taxonomy): Bacteria > Spirochaetota > Spirochaetia > SZUA-6 > Fen-1364 > Fen-1364. The sequence continues at coordinate 11,115 of CAVWBF010000022.1, forward strand.
ACCAGGGGACGCCGGGCAGCTTCGATGATCGGCTGGTGTTCCCTTCCTGGCGGGTGACTACCGGCGAGTTCATTGTCGTGCATTTCAAGCCCAGCGGAGACGGCACAGAAACAAACGAGATCGTGGACAAGGCGGCATCAGGGGGGATCGACGCCTGCCCGAATGCATATGACTTCTGGGTCGCAGGAGGACGAGGAATCTCGGGGAACAACGGGGTCCTGTCCGTCTATGAGCGGCCCGGAGGGAAGCTGATGGACGGCGTCCTGTACAGCAACCGCACCTCCACCTCGGATGAGAAGTACCTCGGCTTCGGATCAGCGGGGACTCTGGCCCGGGCGGAAGAGCTTGTCCGCGACGGCGGGTGGGAGATCTGCGGGCGGCGCGTCAGCCCGGAAGACGCGGTCAATCCTGACGGCTCGACGAGCACCCGTTCCCTGTGCCGGTCCTCCACGAGCGCGGATACCGATGCCGCGGGGGATTGGCATATCGTGCCGACGCGAGGATCCACCTTCGGAGGAGAGAACACCGATGCGGTGTACGCAGCTCCTTAGGCCACAATGTCCTTGATGATCTTTTCCAGGGCCTGCCGCGGAACTGCGCCGATCTGCTGCTTCACGACCTGCCCCTTGTTGAAGAAAAGAAGCGTCGGGATGCTGACGATGTTGAACTGGGAAGCAAGCTCGGGCTCCTGATCCACGTCGATCTTGGCAACCTTCAGCTTGTCCTTGTACACCGATGCAAGATCCTTGAGGACTGGGGCAATCATCTTGCATGGGCCGCACCACTCTGCCCAGAAGTCGGCTACCACCGGCACCGGTGAGGAAATCACCTCAGCGTTGAAATTTGTCTTTGTAACGACCACCTCGTCAGCCATGGGCCAACCCCCTCCTCCTGTTTCTCAGGGCCTCACTATATCCCTCCCGGCCTGCCTTGACCAGAGTGAAGCTGGGCTCTCCCCCGAGCCGTCGCAGCCTTTCTAGGAGCGTTTCCGCTTGAAATCCTTGACGCGGAAATCGCTGATGATCTCCCAGACATGGAGGAGGTTGTCGTCGATGGCTTGCCTTGCTTCCGCCGCGAGGTCCGTGTAGACGCGTTTCACCCTTTCCAGGACGACGAAAAGATCATTCAGGAAAAACGCCGCCTCCAGCACGTACTCCTTCTCATCACGCTCGATTGCCGCGTGGTTTCGGGGGAACTTTCGAAGCTGGGCAACCAGGCGGATGAGAAACTGCGGCGGCTCGTTCTTGTCCGCCGAGGCGAGGGAGCGGAGCTGCGAGTCGAGGGCGAGCATCTCCGAGGAGCTCATGGAATACATGGTGTTCCGGAGAGCCTCCCCGATCCCCTGCCAGCGCTCCCGCAGGAGGTCCGAGAGGGCGCCGAGAAGCCTGCGGGTCTCCTCACTTGCATCGTTGTGGAAGGGGATGTCGGGGTACTTGATGATCCGCTGGCGGTTTTCCTCCAGGACGCGGTCTGCAAAGCTCTGCTGCTTCTGGGGGTCAGGCTTGACGGGCTCCTGGGCGATGCGCTTCTCCTCCCTGTCGATGAGCTCCTCGATGGCGCTGATCTCCGCCAGCAGGAACGAGGAGATATCGACTCCAGAGCGCAGCGCGCGGATATAGCGCTCTTCGAACGCTTCCTTCAGGGTCCTTGGCTTGAAGAACTTGCTGACATACGTGTCGTATTTTTTCCTGATCTTTTCTACCGCGCCCGTGATCTCCCCGGGCGTCAGCTTTCTGGAGGCCACAGTTTTTCATAACGGAAAGAAGGGCAACCGTCAAGAAACCGAAAAAGGGCCTCCTCCCGTGGCGAGGCCCTTTGGTGCCCTCAGCCCAGCGCCCCTCAGAAGTTGGAAGCTTCGGCGAGCTCGCTGTCCCCGGTTTCCTCCGCCGGCTGCTCGGCTGCCTTTTCTTCTCCCTCCGCGCCTTCCTCCTTTCCTTCCGCCCCCTCCTTGTTCTTGAGCTGGGGCTTGAACTCCACGTGCTCCGCGATGACGTAGATGCGCGACCTGGGCTTGCCCTCGGGGTCGGTCCACCTGTCCTGCTTCAGCCTCCCGACCACCCGGACGCCTCTTCCTTTCTTCAGGTACTCTCCACACACCTCGGCAAGCCGCGCCCAGGTGGTGACCTCGAAGAAGGATACCTCCTTCTGGGTTTCCTGCTCCTGTTTGAAGAAGCGGTTGGACGCCACGGTGAACTTGCACACGGCAGTCCCTTTGGGCGTGTAGGAAAGCTCGGGGTCACGCACGAGGTTGCCCTCGATCAGAAGAGAATTGAGATTGTTCACGGTTCCTCCTTGCGCCCGGCGCGCGCCGGGCGTCTTCATGCACCTAGTACCTCCAAAGGGGCTCGGTGATTGCGGCCGACCCCGAGGTCGGCTTCGAGGCGGGGACGCACCGGCGTTCGTCGCCGAAAACGACGGCCAGGTCGGTGTCCGCCAGTTCAGCGTGTTGATGACGATGGGGAAATGGCATACATTCGTCGCCGGATGGTGGAGCTGGAAAAAAGAATCAGTGGCGACTGGTTCGAGCTGAGAGAAAAAGCCGGAGATTTCCATGCCCTTCTCGATGTGCTGGCCCTCACCCCCGCGGAGCTGAGGAATGCCGCGACGAGGCTCCGTCTCTCCGTGGAACAGGGAATCATCGAGTTCAAGCGCACCATGCTGAGTCCTGTCCTGGTGGCGCTGGAGACGGCCCGCTACAAGTCCCTCGATGGTGATGAGATGACCGAGCAGGAGAGGACCCTGTCCTCCCTCCTCTTCTCCGTCCTTGTTCAACGCCTCCTTGCGGCGGACCTTCTTCCCCGTTCTCGTCCCCGGGAGGAGGGGGCGGGGGTCAGCACCGATGAGCTGGAGGTCGGCACCATTGTCGCTGCGGTCAAGGCAAAGATCGATACGAACCCTGATCTCCGCGCCCATCCGGCAATCAAGAACATCCTTGCCCAGGTCCAGATCTACAACAAAGAGAACCGGAAGATGCGAGAGCTTCTGCCCATGATCAAGCCCGAGATGCGCAGCTCGTTCCTTGCGAACTTCAGCCGGACCTTTGGCGATATTGTCGGAAGCATCCGCCGCCACTACGCGGTGCTCCTCCAGGAGGAAGCGACTGCTTCGAAAAGCAGGAAGCCGGAGTTCTCCCTCGCCCTTCTGCCCCTGAAGGATCTTGCACCGCTGCTTTCAACCCAGGCCCGCGAGATCGCGCGGATGCGTTCCACGCTGGCTCACGCGCGGGAGGAAAAGTACAAGACTCGCGAGGTCCTGGTCCGCCTCTATGACAGCCGTCACCAGGTGCTGGGATTCATCGAGGACGAGGTGAAGATGTACCGCAAGATCTGCCGGGAAACGCTCCAGTACGACCTGGATGCCTGCGCCCAGGAGATCACCGTGGGGTTTCGCGACCAGATCGCCGCGATACTGGAGAAGCAGAGCAGGCGGGAAGAGCCGGCGTAGGCAGGGACGCCGAGGGGCGCCGCCACCAGGGATGGTCGGGAGGGCGCCCCAGGCTTACCCTGACCCGATGGCTACCAGCCGCAGGTGGCCGTCGCGGTAGACGTGCTTGAAACGCAGGTCGTTCTTTCGGGACACGAACACCAGCTCTCCCTCGTGAAGGTAGAAGTCGTCCAGCTCACGTTCGACGTCCACCGCGTAGTAGCGCGTGAGGTACTCCAGGAGCTGGTCCAGGTTGATCTGCTCGAAATGCTCGACGAGGCGGTTGAAGATCTCCCTGCTTCCCGTTTTTTCCAGGAAGTACATCTTCTGAGCCATGAAGAAGATGATGTGATCCCGCGTGTACTCCATCGGTCACTCTGACTATCGACATGCCAGCATGATAATCTTTATACTCCGCACGGAGGCTCATGATGGCGAAGGGGTTCAGTCTCGAGTCTGATCCGTGGGTGTATCGGGCCAAGTTCTCCGATGACGGCATCTGGAGGGAGGAATACGTCGAGCAGCCTCACCTGTCCCCTCGCGAAGAGGAGGCCCTCCCTGAGGCGGAAAAGTCGAAGCTCCTCCTTCGCAGGAACAACTTTGCCGACCTGCCCCTCGTCAACTACACAACGCAGTACGGGATGGGGTGCTTCGAAGGACTGAAGGCTTTCCCGCAGCCCGACGGAACCCTGAAGCTTTTCCGCGCGGATGAGAATGGAAAGCGCATGGAAGCCTCCATGAAGGGCCTCGCCATGCCCCCGTTTCCGGCGCAGATGTTCATGAGCGCCGTCAGGACGGTGGTCGGCAAGAACCAGACCATCGGATTTACTCCCGCCTATGATCCGGTGTGGGCCCGGGACGATTTCGTCTCGGGAAGCGCCGTCTACATTCGCCCCTTCACCTACGCGGAGCCCGGCATCGGGGTTGGCACCAGCAAGCACCCCTGGGTCATCGTCATCACGACGCCCGTCGGCTCCTACTTCAAGCCGGGTAACTCGAAGGCAATCACCACCAGGCGCGTGCGGGCCAACCCCGGCGGGACCGGCTGGATCAAGGCGGACTCCAATTATGTCACGAGCGCGCTTGCAAAACGGGAGGCCGAGGCGGCCGGCTACATGGAGGCTGTCTTCCTCGATGCCCGGGAGCAGAGGTATTTCGAAGAAGGCTCCTCCTGCAACATCTTTTTCCTGATGAAGAACGGAACGCTGGTCACTCCGAGCCTGGAGGACACCATCCTGCCGGGGATCACCCGCAAGAGCGTCCTTCTGCTCGCTCATGAAAAGGGCGTGAAGACGGAGGAGCGCCGGGTCTCTGTGAGGGAAGTGTTTTCAAGCGCGAAGGAATGCTTCGTGGCCGGCACCGCCGCCGGGATCTCCTTCATCGAATCGATTACCCACGAGGGGAAAGAGGTCGTGTTCGCGAAACGGGAGATGGGGGAGCTGACCAGGTCTCTCCTGAAGACGCTGAAGGGAATCCAGTATGGAGCCCTTCCCGACACGCACGGCTGGATGTTCCCCGCGCTGCACTGAGAGTCGGTTCCCCGGAAAGATCGTGCCTTACCAGAAGAGCGTTCCCAGGTCCCTCGGAATGTCGCTGGAGATCTGGGGCACGAATCCCGAGACCGGGTAGAGTATGCCTCTCTGGTTGAGGAAGGGGAGATTCTTCGCCCCGCCCGTGGAGCGGCTGTCGGGGGTCCGCGTGAGAGTGTCGGCAATCTGCGAGGCCCCGGCAAGGTAGACGAGCGCCTCTGACCGCTTGTTCCTGTCTCCCGTTCGGGCGGCAAGCCGGTCCATGACCACACCGAGGTTGTTGTTCACCTTCACGAGCGTCTCCAGCAGCGCACGGTGCTCGGGCTTCTCCTGCGGGAAAAGCGTGCCCAGAGCCACTCTTTGCGCCTCCAGGCGATCGCGAAGGCGCAGGTAATAGCCCTGCGCTGCAAAGAAATCTCCCCTCAGGTAGAAGCAGTTGCCCATGGCGAAAAGAAGGTTCGTGGGAGCTTTGCCCGAGTAGTCCACCGGCCCGCTCGGCGTGGGCACGATGGGAGGAGGCGCATCCCTGTCGGGAGGCAATCCCCACTCCGCCTCGGTCCTGGCAAAGCTCGCCAGGGCGGCCGCGTAGTCACCGGCCCCATACTGGGTGAATCCCATCTTGTAGTCCAGCGCGGGGTCGAAGTACGAGTTGTCGATGGCCTTCTGGTAGAACGTCCGTGCCGTGTCGAGGTCCCCGATGATGTAGTAGTGAAGGTCGCCAAGATCCGCATACGGCCTGCCGAACACGCTTCCCGTGCCGATGAGCCTGCTCCTCTGGCTCTCCTCCACCTTGGAGACGGCATCCGCAAGCTCCTTCTCACCGTTGATGTACCGTCCTTGTTGATCGTAGAGCTCCCCCAGTCGCGTGTGAGTGTCGATCTCCATTGCGAGCCTCTTCGGGGTGAGAGGGTCTGACGGCCGGAGGAGCTTCACGGTGGCATTGAGGGCAAGCATCTCGTCGTCGGGGCGCTGCGTGAGCCGGTAGTAGCGGGCCAGGTTGTAGTGGATCTCCGCAAGATCGGGCTTCGCCTCTTCCGCCTTGAAAAGGACATCCTGCGCGTGGTCGAGCTGCCGATGGTCCACCAGGTATCCACCGAGCTCGGCGTACACGGCAGGGTCCACGCGCTGCCCCGGCCGCGAGGCAAAGTACAACCGAAGCCTCTCGATCTCCTGCGCGCTGTCGGTGCGGATGAAGTAGCGCATCATGCGAAAAAGAAGCTCGTCCCGGGTCCCGTACTTGTCAATGAGGGTGGCGTAATCCAGCCGCGCTGCCTCGTAGCGTACCTTGTCGTCGGGAGCCCTCGCGTTCCCCGCCCATTCGAGGTTGTTGTCACCGGCAGCCACGAGGGCATCGAAGTCGTACGGGCTGTTGCCCAGGATGATCTTCAAAAGATCGTCCGCCTTCTTGTAGTCCGCGAGGCGGAGCGACTCCATCCGGGCGTAGTCCAGCACTCCTTTGTGATCACCGGGGAAGTCCTGCAGCAGCTGATCGTATTTCTGCTCGGCCAGGACGTACTGGCGCTTTTCCGAGAAGCCTTCCGCGTAGCGGTAGTACCATCGCTTGATGTGCGCCGCTTGCCGGGCGCGTTCGAAGCGCTCGTTGGCCAGGGTGAAACGGTCGCCCAGGATGTGGGTGTATCCGACGCGGTAGTTGGCAAGCGCGTAGAGCGGGCGATACACGAAGCGGTACCCGAGAAAGCCGATGAGGGCGGCGGCAAGGACCGTGAGGGCGAACAGCCGCACCAGCGGGAGGATGTTCTGCCGCAGGGCATAGGCAAAGGACCGCTGCTCGGCCTCGAATGCGACCCCGGACTTCTTTTCGTATCCCGCCGGGACGACAATCCGCTTGCCGGTGATCCGTCCGACGGCGGCGGCAATTTCCTGCGCCGCTGCTCCCGCCACGAGGAGGGACACGAGCTTTGACAGCGCGGGCCCCGTTGCCCGACCGTCGCCGATCACGTCCTGCACGGCCATCTTGAGGTTGCGGGGGAGAGATTCGAGGGTCCTCTTCAGGCGATTGAACTGCTCCTGGGTGAGCTCGACTTCCGCCTCGGCGCCGGCCAGCTCGGGCAGCGGCGCAGCCTCGGGAGCCGCCCGCCGCTCGCCCCGCGCGGGCGCCGCGGGTTTTGCCGGCGCGGCCTCCGCCGCCGGCTCTGCCTCCGCGGCAAATTGCCCGGGCGTCTCGGCAAAGCTGAAATCCTCGAGCCCCAGATCGCCAAGCCCTTCTTCCCCCGGTTCCCGGGCTGGCGCAGGCGGCTCTTCCGCCTCAGGGGCTGGCTCGGCGGGCGGCTCGGCGGGCGGGGCAGGCAGTCCCTGAGGTGCGGCCGCTTCCTCCGCTGCCACTGGTCCTGCACCGAGATCGAAGTCCTCGAGGGATGGAATCTCAAGACTTTCCGCGCCGGCCTGCTCCGCGCTTTCCTCCGAAGGGGGAGCGGCTGCCTCCGGGGCAGTCTCTCCTTCTGTCCCCGGCAGGGGCTCGCTCAAGCTGAGGTCCTCGAGGTTGGGAAGCTCGATGCCCGCCAGCGCCTCCTCCGAGGGCGCTTCAGGCAGCGCCTCTTCAGGAAGCCCTTGCGCAGGCGCGGTCTCTTCGCCCGGAACCGGCGGCTCGCCGATGTCCTCCGGCAGCACTTCCATCTGCGAGAGGTCCGCCTGCATTGAAGCTGATTCGCTTTCCGGGAGAGTGAACTCATCAGCTTCCTGTGGTTGCGGCCCTGGGGGTTGTTCCAGGTCTTCAATGGAAGAGGGAGTGGTTTCTTCTCCGAAAAGGGAGCCGAAATCCAGACCACCTTCTTCACCGGGGCTTTCCCCCGAAGGCACCGGCTCCTCCACCGCTTCACCGCCGGCCTCGATGCCGCCAACATCGATTTGGCCCGGCTCCTCCAGGCTGGTCAGGTCGAGACCGAAGTCCTCCAGCGGCGGCTCTTCTGGTTGTGCCGGTTGAGGTTGTGCCGGTTGAGGCTCGCCGCGCGCGCCAGGAGCGCCGGGCAGGTCACCGAGGCCGGCGGAAGGGGCCTCATCGGGCGGTAGCACTTCCTCGATGGTCTGGGATCTGCGGGCCATGATCTCTGGCTCACCGCCAAGGGAGTTCAGGACCTCCTTGAACTTCTCGATGTCCTCTTTGCGCGGCATGCGTCTCCTGAATCAAGTTTCGGCCGAACGGCGACGCGCCATGATTCAAGTTGCCCCCGCTTGCGGCCGAGACTTATTATAAACAAAAGCCCCAGGACGTCCACAGTGAAGAAGAAGACTGAGCAGGGCGAAAGCCCGTTGACAAAGACGAAACCCGAGCTTCCGCGGAGGAAAAAGATCTCCCTCCTCCGCTGCCTGCTCCTGTCCTGGATGATGGCAGGCGCCGCCGCGATGGCTTTCGCGGCGCAGCCCATGACCCTGGACCTCGCCCTCAACGGGCTCAAGGCGGCGCAGCCTCCCCATCTGGTCGACGACGTCCTGATCCTCAGTTACCAGCCGTCCGCGGGTACGAGCGTCAGGTTCGTCGGAGCGCGCTTCGAGACCGAGGACTACGCGGTCCTTCATACGTTCCAGAAAAACCAGTACGGAATCTATGTCCTGGACTACGAGGTCCCCGAGAATGCCCGGGTGGTGCGTTACCGCCTTGTTGTCGATGGGCTGTGGGTGAGCGATCCTTCCAACCAATCCACGGAAACCGATCAGCAAGGCAACCTGATTTCCCTTTTTACCATAGAGCAGGAACCCTATCGGCCCGTTCTGAACCCGCGGTACGAAGCGGACGGAGGCGTCACGTTCGTCTTTCGCGGCCCCGCGGGGCGGCGCGTGACCATCCAGGGGGATTTCAACAACTGGGACCCGTTTCTCAACCAGCTGACGGAAACGGAGCCAGGGGTGTATCGGATTACCCTTCACCTTCTCTCCGGGGGCCACTGGTACAGGTTTTTCACGGGGGGCCATCGGCTGCTGGACAGGTACAACTCGGACACCGCCACGGATCCTGACGGCGAACCGGTGAGCTATTTCGAGCTGCTCCCGCCTGCCTCAGACCCCTGATAGCCCCGTCCCCACGAGTCCAACCAGAGGATTGAATCAAGCGATTTGCGGACTTTCCTCCGCTGCGCCTGGCCGGGCGCCGCATAGCCCATGGCGATCAGCGAGACCACACGGACGTGAAGCGGTGCGCCGATTGCGCGGCGGGCCCCCCTCCTGTTGAACCATCCGATCCAGCATGTTCCCAGCCCCAGCTCCGCCGCGCGGAGGACGAGGTGCTCGCCGGCAATCCCGCAATCAAGCTGGTACATGGCGCTGTCCTTCAGGGACTTTGCCCATTCAGTGAGGGTGGCCCTTTCCGCGCACAGGGCAATGATCACCGGCGCGGCTGATGCGAAACGCGTGCGGGAGAAGATGCCCGAAAAGCAGGCGCGGGAAAGCCTCTCACGTGCCTCGGGGTCTTTCACCACGACGAACCGCCACGGCTGGCTATTGCTTGCCGAAGGGGCAAGGCGCGCTGCCTCTATCACGGAGAGGATGTGGGCGTCGGGCACAGTGCGGACATGGTAGTGACGGACGCTGGATCGGGCGAGGATCAGGGACTCCAGGGGAGAGCAGCTCATACTGCTGCGTCCCGGCTCGCGCTTTCCGCCTCCGCCATTCCGCGTGCCGCTTCCTTGAGACGGTGGATGGAGTCGAACCATTTCAGCGCGCTCTCGAAGCGGAAGGGGATCCTGTACAGCCTTCCCTGGAAGGTGAAGTGAAGCTTGTCTCCCGGGTCCACGGAAAGGGCCCCGAGCGCCTCGATGGGAGCAGCCAGGGGGATGCCCAGCCTCGTGCGAAAGAGCAGGCGCCGGTTGGTCAGAAAGGCCCGACCGAATGCCAGGACGCGCAGGTTGGGAAACTTCTCCTGCTTGAAGAGGAAGTGCGGCCTGGAGATGAGAAAGACACGCTCCCCCGGGCCAAGGCCCAGCCGCGCCTCGCTTCGGATGGGCGTGAACGGCATGGCCTTGATGCGGGAGTAATGCTGGGGAAGGCTGGTCCAGATCCCTTCCGCCTTGCCGTCCTCGTCAGCCGGGGAGAGCCGGGAGGTGACGTCGATCACCCAGGAGGAGAAGCAGCTGGAGCACTCCACCCTGTTCGTGCTGAAAGGCCGAACCACTTTCAGGCCTTCCAGGGTTCCGCAGCTGGGGCAGCGGTAGAGGACATGCGTCACATCCACGGCCAGGCCCTTGTACGAGAACCGCGAGGTGTCGACGGAGCGGCTGTAGTCCCCGCTCTGGATGGCCGTGGCTATGTCGCCCACGATCTGGTCATCGTTTTCCGGGATCTCCTCAGGCCTGTACAGCCGGGAGAACACCGCCTTCACGGGAAAGCGCCGCCAACGCCGGGCCCAGCGGGGGAACACGAAGTACGCCCCCTCGAATCGGCAGACGTAGACCGGAACGTGCAGCTTCCTGATGAGCTTCGCGATGCCGTGGAAGATCGGCTGGACGGATCCGTCCCAGGACCGGACCCCCTCGGGGAAGACTCCGATCAATCCGCCTTTTTCCGCGATGGAAAACATCGAGCGCAGCGCGCTGATGTCAGAAGCCGCCTTTCGCTTGGGGAACGCGCCGAACCACCGTATCAGCCGGCCCAGGGCGCGCTGGCGGAACAGGTCCTCGGTTGCCGCAAAGTACACGGGACGCCGGAGAAGGAGGTAGAGCCAGATCGGATCGAACAGCGTCGTGTGATTCGCCAGGACGATGGCGGCGCCGCTCTCCTGGACTACTTCCGGATTGACGGCATCCAGCCGGAAGTACCTGATGATGAACCCGCGCAGGAGCGTGGTTACGAAGCGGTAAAGAATGCGGTTGACCAGCCTGACCTGCTTATACCGAGGCGATGCTCCGTTGGGCTCGATCATCGGGTGCAAAGATAATGATTCACGCCGGGGCGCGCAAGTAACAGGAAGCCGCTTCTAGCTGCACCCCGTCGTGGAGCCGCAGGTGTCGCAGCGCATGCAGGTTCCGCTCCGCACGAGGGTGAAGTGGCCGCACACGGGGCAGCCGTCGCCCTCGTAGCCCTTCATCTTGGCCACGTGCACCTCGTTGTCCAGCGCCACGAGCTCTCCGTTGCCGTTCGTCTCGTGCTTCGTGCCGCCGTTCCTGTTCATTGCCGTGGCAATGAGATCGTCAGGCTTCACCTGGACGAGGTCTGTCCTGCCGAGATACGACAGGGCGAGGTCCCGGAAGATGAAGTCCAGCACGGAGGTGGTCATCTTGATGTGGTCGTGCGCGCTCACCACGCCGTTTGGCTCGAATCGCGTGAAGGTGAAGGCGTCCACGAACTCTTCCAGGGGCACGCCATACTGCAGGCCCAGTGACACCGCGATTGCAAAGCTGTTGAGAAGGGATCGGAAGGCCGCGCCCTCCTTGTGCATGTCGAGGAAGATCTCACCGAGGGTCCCGTCATCGTACTGGCCCGTGCGCAGGAATATGCTGTGACCGCCGATCTTCGCTTTCTGCGTGTAGCCGAAACGCTTGGCGGGGAGGGGATTGCGTTTCTTTCCCTGGGCCGGACGGGAAGCTGACGCGCCCACGTGCTCCTTGCCGGCGTCCTTCATGATGGAAAGCACTGCCTCCGCCAGCGCATCCGAGCCCGGCATGAGAGAGGACAGCGGCTGGCTCAGCTTGGAGCCGTCGCGATACAGCGCAATGGCCTTGAGCATCTTCCGCCAGGAAAGAAGGTAGGCGCCCTTGATGTCGTCCACGCTGGAGGAAGCAGGCATGTTGATGGTCTTGGAAATAGCGCCGGAGATGAAGGGCTGCACGACGGCCATCATCTCGATGTGAGCCTTCCAGGCGATAGAGCGCTTGCCGATCCTGCCGTTGGGAGTGGCGGTGTCGAACACCGCGTAGTGCTCCTGCGCCAGATGCGGAGCGCCCTCGATGGTCATTGTGCCGCAGGTCCACAGGTTGGTCGTATCGACATCCTTCGCGGTGAAACCAAGGTGTGCCAGCAGGTTGAATCCCGGCTTGGAGAAGGTGGCTTCAGGGATCTGCAGCGTGTCGCCCAGGAACTCCTTGCCCAGCACGCCGGGCTGGAAGGCATATTCGATTGAAAACGCGTTGGCAAGAGAGGCGTTTATCTTCTGGATCTCCGTATCGCTGAATCCCTTTTCCCGAAGCTTCTCGGAGGAGACCCCCGGAGCGCCGTCAAGGGTTCCCCGGCCAAGACAGTATCGCTCGATGTCCTGGATCTGCTCGTCGCTGTAGCCCAGCTTGCGAAGCGCCGGCGGGATGGAGGTGTTGATGATCTTGAAGTAGCCGCCTCCGGCGAGCTTCTTGAACTTCACAAGGCTGAAATCAGGCTCCACGCCGGTGGTGTCGCAGTCCATGACAAGACCGATGGTCCCGGTGGGCGCAATGGCGGTGACCTGCGCATTTCGGTAGCCGGACTTCTCTCCCAGGGCAAGGGCCCTGTCCCAGGAGCGGCGCGCCGCCGCCATCAGGTCAGGCGGGCAGAACAAGGCGTCAATGGGCTGCGGAATGACCGAGAGGCTTTCGTACTCTTCAGGGGCCGCGCCGTAGGCGGCCCGGCGATGGTTCCTGATGACACGGAGCATGCTCTCCCGGTTTGCGGCATAGCGGGGGAACGCCCCGAGCTCTGCGGCCATCTCGGCAGACGTGGCGTATGCTTCCGCCGAGAGGATGGCGGAAATGGCGGCGGCGATGGATCGTCCCTCCGCGCTGTCGTAGGGAATTCCCATGACCATGAGGAGCGTTCCGAGGTTTGCGTAGCCCAGCCCCAGGGTGCGGAAGTCGAAGCTCTTGCGGGCGATCTCGCGGGACGGAAACTGCGCCATGAGGACGCTGATCTCCAGCGTGATGGTCCACAGGCGTATCGCGTGGCGAAGGTCGTCGATGCGGATCTCCCCCTTCTCCACGTCGTAGAAGTTCATGAGGTTGAGGGACGCCAGGTTGCACGCGGTGTCGTCGAGGAACATGTACTCCGAGCATGGGTTGGAAGCGCGGATCTCCCCGTCCTTCGGACAGGTATGCCAGTCGTTGATGGTGGTGTGAAACTGCAGGCCGGGGTCCGCGCAGAGCCACGCGGCGGTGGCCACCCGGTCCCAGATCTCCCGGGCGCGGATCTTCTGGCGCGACTTGCCGTCCGTGCGGTTGACGAGCTCCCACCAGCCGTCGTCCATCACGGCCTTCATGAACGTGTCCGAAAGGCGAAGCGAGTTGTTGGACGACTGGCCGCTGACAGTGTTGTACGCCTCGCTGTCCCAGTCGGTCGTGTATTCTTCGGGCTCGAACTCCCAAATGCCCTGCTCCGCAAGCTGGATCACCTGGAAAACCCAGGAAGGCGGGACCTCGTCCTGGAGGGCTTCCCGGACGGCGAGCTCAAGCTCGCGGTTTTTCTTGGGATCGAAGCGCGCAGCCCCGTCCCCGTTGTCCCCGCCGTCGGGCTGCCCCTTGCACGCCTCGAGGATGCGCTTCGTGTGCTTGCGGAGAAGCTTGCTGCCCGTGACCATTGCAGCGACCTTGCGCTCCTCTTCAGCTTTCCAGTCGATGTACTTCAGAACGTCAGGGTGATCCGCATCCAGGGTCACCATGCGCGCGGCGCGGCGCGTGGTGCCGCCGCTCTTGATGGAGGAGGCGGACCTGTCGCTCACCTTGAGGAAGGACAGGAGCCCCGAGGAGACGCCTCCGCCGGAAAGCGGCTCGCTGGAGGCGCGCAGCTTGGAGTAGTTGGTGCCCGTTCCCGATCCGTACTTGAAGAGGCGCGCCTCCCGGGTGATGAGGTCCATGATGCCGCCCTCGTTCACCAGGTCGTCTTCTATGGAGAGGATGAAACAGTTGTGGACGATGACATTGTTGGAGAGGTACTGCCCGCTCAAGGTCTGAATGTCATAGACACGCATGAGCCCGGCGAACTCGAGGCGGACCACGGCCTCTTCGCGAATGCCTGGCAGCCGCTTCCCCGGGAAGCGCTCGGAGCAAGCAACAGCAAGCTTGGATTGCTTTTCCCTGGAAACGAACCCAACGCCCTGTGCTGTCGCCCTGACGGACTGCGAGTCCCGGACCTCGCTCGCAGTTGAGAGCTGGAGCCGCATTCCGGGTGTGAGCTCATCTACCCGCACCCATTCTGTTTCGCTTCGTCGCTCGTGTGAGGCAAGCACGAGGTGGTCTCCGGTAGCCTCGACAGCGGTTCCGTTCTTGAGCACAACCCGAAACACGGGCTTGACCCCGTTTTCCTTGACCGCGATGACCCGCGTGGTGCCCCTTCCGTCATCGGTCCCGTCGTAGACCTCAAGGCCGATCAAGCCCCCGTCCACGATCGAACCGATGGCAACGGGGCCGAAAGGCGTCGCCACGGGGGCATGCCAGGGCTGGCACGCGTGAGGCTGCGGGCGCTCGTAGGCGCTTGTGGCCTTTTTCACCTCCGCGGTCTTCGGGTCCACGTAGTAATGGCCCTGGGCCGGACCGTTGATCCCGTAGACGGCGAAGAGTCCCGTGTTGAACCACTGCGGCGAGTTGGGAGAGCCCATCTGGCGCGCGAGCATGTGGCACATCTCGTCGTAGTAGGCCTGGGCGTCTTCCTTCGAGGAGAAGTAGCCGTACTTCTTCCCCCAGTCCATCCAGGTGAAAGCAAGCCGATGGAAGACCTGTCGGGCATCGCTTTCTCCTCCGGTCGCTCCATCCTTCTGAGGTACCCCCCGCTTCCGGAAGTACTTCTGGGCAAGGATGTCGGTGGCTATCTGAGACCAGAAAGACGGGACGGTGACGCCCTCCTGGCGGAAGATCAGCTTGCCGTCAGGGTTTCGGATCTCTGAGGTTCTTGCATCGAACGATATGCCGGTATACGGGGATTCCCCCGCGTGCGTGAAGCGCCGTTCAATCTCCATAGTTCCCCTCCACTGGAAATTCGGCGAGACAAAATACTAGTGTAACGGATGGTCACTGCGCAGGCAAGAGGAAAATCATTTTTCCATGAAAACGGCGAGCGCGTGACCCCCCGGCGGGCCGCCGGCAGCTCGAAGCTTCCCGTCAAGAGCGTCAAAAGCGTCGAGAAAAGAGTGCGGGTGAGCAGAAAGAAGCCGCTCCGCCAGGGACGCGGCGGCACCGCCCCGAGCCTTCATGCGGGAAATGGTCAGCGCCTGGAAGCCTTCCACACTTTCCCGGTCCTGCTGGAAGAGATAGGCCTGGAACTCGTTCACCACGAGGTAGTGATCATTGGCGTCATAGGCCTTTGATGAGAGGAAATCCAGCCAGACATCCTTTTCCACGGGCGAAAGGGCCTCCCAGACGGCCTCCACCCCCTCGCGGTATGCCGGCAGTGTGAAGAACTCACCATGAGCGCTCTCGTGAGAGAGGAGGAGCCTGCGGAGGATGGTGGATGAGCTGCGGGAGATCGAGATCACGGCCCCGTCCCCCGGGGCAAAGCCAGTGGCGGTCCTTCGTATCAGGTCGTTTTCTTCGAGGATCTGTTCCAGCTCGGTTTCTCCGGGCGTGAGGGAAATCCCTTTCTGCGCGGCCGCGGAGTAGAACCGTGCGAGGTCCTCCGCGCGGTAGTCGTGCGCGTTGTACCCGTGTTTGCCCTCGAGGGCGGAAGGGTCCTCGATCGTGTCGCGGTAGCCCGCCTTCTCCACGAAGAAGGCGAGACGGTTGAAAAGCCCGTCCTGAACGTCGTAGGTGGCCGTATCGAAGATCAGCACCCGGGGAAAGCGGTCCCACGCGTACAGCTCGAAGTCGGGACGGCGCCAGGTGCCGCGGTCCCAGGTGAGAATCATCCCGGGATCGGCGGGAATGGGCCTTTGAGGAGAAAGAAAGGTGATGTCGAGCTTCGTTGCGGAAAGCCGCGTGCTCACGCCACGGGGGAGAAAGCCCATGCTGCCGCGGGCAAAGGTCAGGCTGCTCAACCCTGCCGCCGGGTCGACGGCGAACAACGCCCCGTTGCCGTCGCTTCCCGTGAAGCGGATGACGTTCGTCCCGTCCGGGAGTCCCGCCTCCGGGGCGATATCGATGCGGACGTCCCAGATGCCGCGCGCCATTTCGTTGCGGACGGCCTCCGTGATGCGCGCGGCCACACCGGCGGTCCCGGCCTGATCCACCTCGACGCTCCCGTCCACGGAGAGGCCTTGCTGCGTGACCGCGAATCCCCGGACATAGCCGCCCGTCCCTGCACCGAGAAGGTCCAGTGATTCGCCTGGAGGCGCGGGATGATCCGCGCTCAGCATGAATCCCCAGACTTTTTCCCCCGTGGCAAGGGGGACGAGGAAGCGAAGCGCGTTCCCGTCCGAAGGGGGAAGCCTCACGGCTCGAAGAACGGTTTTCCTGTCCGAGAGGACCGAAAGCCTGCAGTCGCGAAGAGAGCTCCTGTAGGAAAGGGCAAACGCCTGTTCAGTTTCAGTGATATCCACCCGCCGTCTCAGGCTGTACAAGGGGCTTGTCAGCCGGGCCGCCGTCGGGGCAAAGACAGTCTCGCGGTCGCGGCCGAGCCCGGGAGACTCCCGTATCTCGATCCGCTCTCCCTCCGCCGTGACGAACGGGAACGCCTGGAACCTTGCGGTGCACCCGGCAAGAAGGAGGGCGAAGAGAGCCGGCAGGACAGCGGGCGCGAGCCAGCGCTTCAATCACTCTCCTCGACGGCGAGCGGCATGAGGCTTCGGACCATGTGCTGGGCAATCTCGCGCCGGGCTTCCTTGGAAATGGACCCGACGGGTCGGATGAAGTTGTCCAGCCTCCCCAGGAAGCCGTCGGGAAGGATGGGGAGGGCCGCAACGCGGTCCGTGAGGAGCCGGTCCGCGGGCTCGAACTGCCGGTTTGCGGCAAAGAGGAAGCTCACCACCCCGCGCAAGAGGCGCGCCGCGGAGATGATGAAGAACAGATCGTCCGAGCGATGCGCGGCAGCGCCCAGGTCAACGAGGGCGTGCTCAGCAAGGGAATAGGCGCGAAGGCGCGCCTGCCACCAGAACTCGTCGGGAACGTGCGCGAGGGCCGCCCTCGTCTCCTCCATCCAGCCGTCGCGGCCGAAAAGCACTTCCCCCCGCTCGATGCGGTACAGCACGTGGCTGCCCGGCTCGTGGAAGACCCATGTCTTCTCCGCGATGCGAAGCAGCATGCGGTCCACTTCTTCCGTGCGGATGTAGTGGACGCTCACCGGCAGCTCCTCGACGAGAAACCGGTCGATCGTGGAGACGGGCGACGTTTCGAAGACGGTCACCCGGGGAACGAGCGCGCTGCGTTGGCCCAGGTCAGGCATGCCGCCAAGGAGGTACACGTCGAGATCTATCGTGAAATAGGGATCGGAAACATCGACGTCGGCTGCTTCTCCCAGGACGACGGCATGGACACCGCCTGTCCCTGAAAGGCTCGCGGCCAGCGCATCGGTAATCCGCTGAACCTTCCGCTTCATGCGCGCATTGTACGCTCAAAGCTTGAGCCCGGGAAGGTCCCGTGGTACGATGTTCCCATCATGAAAGAGGAGGCTCCGCTCGCCGCCCGTCGGCGACGCCTCTGGATCGCGCTCCTCCCCGTGTCGGCCGCCTGCACGGTGGCTGCCGCGGCGGCTGCCCTGGGCGCGCCGGGGGTTCCGCTCGTTCCCGTGACGCTCGCCGCGGTGATACTCGCGTTCGTTACGGGAGCAATCGCCTCCCGTGATCTCCCCCGCCAGCGCGCGCTGGAAACGCGCGCCATGCAGGTGGAAGCCGTCTGCGACCTGATCCGCAAGGCCGGGGCCTCCCTGGACCTCCAGGAGGTCCTCGACTCCATCACGAGGCTCACCGTGCAGACCGCCGGCGTTCGCGGCTGCTCCATCAAGCTGCTGGATTCATCCCGCGGACGGATGAGCGTGCGCTCCATCGCCGGCCTTCACCGCCAGGTGGCGGAGCTCAGCGCAGAGGCCGCGGAAAGCATCGCCACGAGAAGCCTCCTGGATGGGCGGCCTGTGCTCGTGGAAGGCGCCGCGCAGAGCGATTTTCCCGAGCTGGACGGGGAGAGCGAATCCCTGATCTGCGTGCCCCTCCGCCACGACGCCCGGGTGGTGGGGGCGCTGTGCGTCTACGGGGAGAAGGGAACGCGTCTTTCCCCCGAGATGCTCACGTTTCTCTCCCGGCTCGGGGACCTTGCGGTGCTTTCCATCCAGAACGCGGCGGTCTACGAGACTCTCAAGAAGGTGGATGAGGCCAAGTCGTGGTTCCTTCGGAAAGCGGCCCACGAGCTTGCCTCCCCCCTCTCGGTCATCCAGTCGGTGGCGCAGAACTTCCTGGCCGGCTACATGGGGGAGCTCGATGCGGCGCAGCTTGCCAGCCTGGAGCGCATCAGGGCCCGGGCAGCGGGACTGTCGGAGATCGTTGCCGACCTCCTTGCCCTGGCCCGGGGCAAGGCGCGCACGCCCGGTGCGGCACAGGGAAAGGCAGACCTCGCCGGGTCGCTTCGGGAGACCCTGGAGTTCTTCCGGCCCGCCGCGGACCAGAAAGGGATCGCTCTGAATGAGGGGCTTTCTTCCCAGTGCATCGAGGTTCCCCTGTCTCCCGAGGAGGTCCACTCGGTGCTGACGAATCTCCTCTCGAACGCCATCAAGTATTCCCCCGCCGGAACAAAGGTCACGGTGAGCCTGACGGCGGGCGCGGCGGGTGTGGAGCTCTCCGTGAGCGACCACGGGATTGGCATTCCCGCGTCGGAGAAGGAAAGGCTTTTCAGCGAGTTCTTCCGGGCGTCGAACGCGCGTTTGTTTACCGAGTCGGGGACGGGACTCGGCCTGGCAATCGTCAAGTCCATCGTGGAAGGGGCGGGCGGGACTCTTGCGGTGGACAGCGCCGAGGGGGAAGGCACTACCGTCCGAGTCTCTCTCCCGCGGGCTGGATGAGCCTCCTCCTGGCCATCCTTGCCCCCGGCTCGGTGGAGGCAGAGATCGGTCGGGTGCAGCAGCGGCTCTTCACAGACCACGGTCTTGTCTCCTCGATCGCGCTGCCTCCCCTGGTGCCCGTCTCGTTCCTTTCGGAAGCGGCGACGCGGCGCGGCCTCCTTTCGAAGCTGGACCGCGGGGTGGCAGCGCCGTACCGCATCAGCGTGGCGGGTCTTTCGTGGCACGACGGCTGGCTGTATCTTGCCGTCGATTCAGGAGGCCTCTGGAGGTCCCTCCGCGCCGCGGCGCCGGGGGAAGCCGCCGGCCCCTTTGCTGTTTTCGAGGGCTTCTTCCTGGGATGCGAGGAGGCCGGCGCGGCCCGGCGCGAGGAGATCCGACCCCCATTTCCCGCCATCGGGTTCACATCATCGACTCTTGCCGTTGTTCGAATCGATGCGGGGAGCCCGGGGACCGGTTGGTGGCGCGATGTGTCCACCGAGGTCGTTGACGAGATGCCGCTTCGAGGGAGGCGCGGATGATGAAGTCTTTCCCCGCATTCGGGATACTGCTTGCCTCGCGCGCCCAACGCCAGGCGCTCTTCTCCCTGCTCCAGGAGAACTCGGGCCTGCCGGGGCCGCGGGCCAACCTCGAGCTGGCATACTCCTTTGCCCGGGCCGCGGCTTCCTTGAACCTCCAGGAGTGGCAGTGGGACCTCGTGCTCGGCATGGCAGGCACGTCGCCGACAAAGGCGCCGGCAAACACGCCGAAGGAGTTCCTCCCTGTCTGCGGGCTCGTTGCGCTGGGAGCGCTGTATGCGGAGGGCCTGCCCCGGCCCAGGAGGCGCGCGGCCCTTGCAGCCATACGCAGGGCCGCTTCGGATCCCCGGTGGAGGACGAGGGAGTCAGCCGCCATGGCGCTTCAGCTCATCGGTGAAAAGGATCTCGATGCTCTCCAGGAGATCGTCGAGCAGTGGCTGCCCGAAGCTTCACTCCTGGAGCGGCGCGCAATCATCGCGGGGCTTGCGCATCCCCCGATCCTCGGGGACGCGCGGTTCGCGCTGTTCTCACTGGATGTCTCACGGACGATTGTCAGGGAGTTGTCGCGCCAGGGAGCAGAAGCGCGGCGCGGCGAGGATTTTCGGATCCTGCGGCAGGGGCTCGGCTATGCTCTCAGCGTGTTCGCGGAGAAGAGCCCTGAGGAGGGCTTTGCGCTTCTGCGCGAGATGGCTTCCAAAGGTGACCCGGATCTGGCGTGGATTGTCAGGGAAAACCTGAAGAAGAAGAGATTGACCGAAAAGTACGCCGCGCAGGTCAAGGCAGTTGGCACTCTGCTTGCGCGATGAGCGTGGACTTTCCCGGCATTCCCTCTATACGGTTGTCGGTCCCGTTGACCGTTTGACATCGACCCGGTAGTCCATGAGAACCGCACGGTCCCCCTGCAGATGCCAGAGGAACCGCTCTTCAGCAAGGCCCCGCTCGAACTCGGTTTCAACGGCCAGGGCTACTTCCGATCCCTGCGCGGCGGACTCATTTACCTGGATGCCGCGAGTTGTCGTCCTCCTGACTTTGCCCAGCCGCGAGTGGATATCGCGGAGATTGGAAACGAAGTCCGCTTTCTTCGTTGACGACTTGAAAGAGTCATCTGCCTGGTCGTAGATCAGGTCGAACTGGCCGGCATCCAGGCGCGAATGGAACTGTCGCACGGCTTTTTCCGCTTCGATCCCGGACCTTCGAAATCCGCAGGATGCAAGAAGAGCGCACAGGAGGACGAGCGAAGCCGCGCCGGTTGCGGCGCGGAAAGCCCTCTCATCGAAGAGCCGGCAAGCGGACATCGACCACCTCCTTCAGGACTTTCATGACATCAGAGACTGACAGGGAATAGCCCTCGCGCACAAGGGTTGTGCAGAAGTCCTCGTGCCCGCGGCCGGCGCGGTACTCGGGGACCCGGGCGGGCATGGCCAGGTATCGCGAGAAGATCGAAAGATCGTTGCTCACCAGGAGGCTCGCCTGGTAGAACAGCACCAGGCGCGTGCGATAGATGGAAGTGCCGAGGATTTTCTTTTCTCCGATCGCGAGGTCCGAGATGCCGCGCGGCTCGACCCCCTCCACCCCGAGGCGCGAAAGTGCCTCGATGAACCAGGAGTTGATCTGGCCCGCGTATTCCTTGTTCCGAAAAGGGGAATCCACGCTCGTGACGCAGGCAAGGACCACCTGGCCCGGCGTGAGGACCACCGTCCCGCCTCCTCCTCTTCTCCTGAGCCACGGGACTCCGTCCGCGGCCAGGCCATCCAGGAACAGGTCGGCTTCAGGGCTTCCCCCGGCTCCCAGCACTGCCATGGTTTCCTTCGGCTCGTAGATCCGGGACACCGGCCTCCCGGCCTGCCCGTACTCCTCGAGCATGTCGCCGTTGACCGTGAGCCCGGCTGAGAGTGCGGGCTTCACCTCAGGTCCCCATCTTTTTCTTCAATTCGTCCAGGGCTGCCTTTGTCTCTTCCTCTTTCATGGTCCTGGAAAGTTCGTCCTTCTTTCCAACGACCATTTCCAGCTGGGCAAGAAGAAGGTCCGTGTCCACGGACCTGCCTCCCGTCATGCGGACACGCACCAGCTTCTCTTTCAGAACAGCCACTTTTGCCTTGAGGTCCGCGAGCTCCGTTTCAAGCGCCGCGGCTTTCGCGCTCACTTCCGCCAGCCGGGCCTGCGCCTGGGCCGCAAGCGATTCATCCCCTTTCGAGCGCGCAAGCTCAACCCTGCGGGTCCACAGGGTGACCTCATCACGGGCCGTTGCGACGGCTTTCTCCGTCTGCTTCAGCGTTGTGATGAACGCCAGCACGTACTCGGAAGCTTCCTTCGGTCCCAGGCCTTCGATGTCTGTGTCGATCATGGCTTGTACCGCCCCGAGGGTAGCATGAAGCGCCACGCCTTCTCCAGCGCTGCACGCGTGCGAGGCTGCATGCGCAAAGGCTCCAGAGTCCTTTCCCACAAGGAAACGACTGCGTGGCTGACGCCCATGACCTTCGCGAGCTCCACCTGCGTGAGGTCCATCCGCTCGCGAAGACCCCGTATGTCCTTTCCCGTGGGAGCCCGCGGGAACGAGACGCCTGCCGCGGGGGGCTCGTCGATCTCGACGCCGAAGACCTCGGAAAGATCTGACTCGGCAATTCTCCGCCCCGTTGCTTTTCGTACGGCATCCCGCACGGCAGTCTCCGCAGTCGTTTCGATCAGCTCCTCGTGGTCCACGCCACGGAGGAGGAAGAGCAGCTCGGGCTTCTCATCCAGCCGTGCCCCGACTCCGTACAGCGCCGCGGCAACGTGCTTGCACATGGTCGCCCAGTCGGGACAGGAACACTTCATGCGGATCTGCCCCGGTTGGGGAAAGAGACCCCTGCGCCGGTCCGTCACGACCTCCATGACTCCGGCAGACAGGTGGCCCTTGAGGAGGTCCAGGAGAGAGCTGATCTTTCCCGTGCATTGCCTCCTGATGGCGTCCCACTCACGGGGCCGCAGGGGATCCACGCTGATTGAGACGGTGTACATCTCGTTTCCCTGGACGCGGGCGTGGATCACGCCGGGCAGGACCTCGAGATGGCAGACAGACCCGTTCCTGACGTACGTCCTTCCGCGGGGGAGCCTGTTTTCGAAATCGCTGAAAGATTCCAGGTGATCGCACCATGCTCTGCCCCAGAATGTTCGGGCGATGAGCCGGCCTTCGATGTGGACGGGTTGGACCGTCACGCCCCGCTTTCGCATGCCGGCAGTTTCCCGCTCCGCGGAGCCCCGTCTTTCAGCAATGGGAACGTAGCGTCGAAAGCCGCGCGCCATGGCTCTCCTATTCTACCTTTGCGCGATCGATGTCAAGCGCCACGGTTGCCAGGAGCTCTTCGTTGCCCATTTCGGTCAGGAGGGTCTCCCCGCCGCCTTCCAGGAGGTCGCGTGCAAGCGAGGTCTTCTCCTGGATGAGTTTGTCGATCTTCTCCTCAACCGTGCCCCTGCAGACGAACGTGTGTACGAGCACGTTCTTCTTCTGGCCGATGCGGAAGGCCCGGTCGGTTGCCTGGTTTTCGACCGCAGGGTTCCACCAGCGGTCGAAATGAATGACTTGGGAGGCGGCGGTAAGGTTCAGACCGGTCCCGCCGGCCTTCAAGGACAGAACGAAGAACGGGGGGCCGTCCTCAGCCTGAAAGGCATCCACGAGCTTCTGGCGCTCACGGACGGGAGTCTGACCGTGGAGGACGAGCCCCGCTCTGCCGAATTGGGAGGCCAGGAAAGACGCGAGGGGCTCGGTCATCTCGCGAAACTGCGTGAAAACGAGGAGACGATCCTGTCGGGAGGCAATCTCCTCCACGAGCTCAGCCAGCCGGGCGAACTTGCCGCTCTCCTGCGGCTCCCAGATCCCGTCGCCCCGAAGCTGCGCAGGGTGATTGCAGACCTGCTTCAACTTCATGAGGGCGGCAAGAATCAACCCGCGGCGTCCTATGCCCTCCTGTGCCTCAAGATCGTCCGCAAGCCCATCGACAACCTGCTTGTACAGGACTGCCTGTGCTCTTGTCAGGCCGCAGTACGCTGGTACCACGATCTTGTCGGGCAGATCTGCAATGACGTTCCTGTCTGTCTTCAGCCGCCTCAGGATGTATGGCCGTACGAGGTTGCGCAGGGGAGCGAAGCGTTCTCCATCCGGCTTCTCCAGGGCCTTCGCGAAAGTCTTGAACCGCGACAACGAACCCAACAGGCCCGGACAGAGAAAATCGAACAACGACCACAGGTCGGACAGCCGGTTCTCAACCGGAGTTCCCGTCAAGGCGATCCTCGACCGGGCTCGAAGGCGTTTCACGGCCTTCGCCTGCCGCGACCCGGGGTTTTTGATGGCCTGCGCCTCATCGAGAATCACAAGGGTCCAGCCCGTGTCCTGCAGCTCGGGAATGCGGTGAAGCATGCCGTAGGAGGTGAGAACGATCTCCGATCCCCTCAGATTCGAGAGGAGGTCCCGGGTTTCCGCGGACCCGGACTGGAACGAAGGGTGGAGGTAGACGGCATCCAGGGATGGGGCAAAGCGCTCGATCTCCGCTTTCCAGTTGGCAAGAAGGGAAGCCGGCAGGACCAGAAGGGACGGACCTGCCTTTTCCCGGCGAAGAGCCAGGAGCAGGGCAAGGACCTGCATCGTCTTCCCGAGGCCCATGTCATCGGCCAGGCACGCGCCGAGCCCCAGGCCGGTGAGCAATCGAAGCCAGCTCACTCCCGTTGCCTGGTATGGGCGCAAAGTCGCATGCAGGCCGCTTTCGGACAACGACATGTTCATGGACTCCGGGGAGCGGAGGCGGCGCAGGACGTCGCTTAACCATGCGCCGGGTTCCACGAAGGACCACGCGGGCCCTTTTTCAACTTCCGCACCGCTGAGGTCGGAAGAGGCGCCGGCAAGCAGCCTCATGCCTTGGACGAAAGAGATGCCGTTCGGGGCACTCTCTTCCAATCGCTTCCAGTGCTCGAGCGCCTCGGAAAGCTTCCCCCGATCAACTTCCACCCATCGACCCTTGAGAAGGACAAGACCGTCGCCCCTGGCGAGGAGCTCTTTCACCTCCTTCTGCGAGAGAGCAATGTCGCCCACCATGGTTTCGATGCGGAAATCGAGGAGCGAATCAGCCCCCAGAAGCGAGCGCGCCTCGGAGCCGACCCTCACGGCAACCCTGGGCCGGCTCCGCCGCGTCCACCAGTCGGGCACGCGCACGAGCACGCCGCTTTCCTGGAACTGGGGCGCATCCTTCAGGAACCGGTAAGCCTCCTCCGGCGTCCATGCAAGGGCATGGTAGATATCTCCGGAATCGACGAGCTCACGAATGAGAAGGCTCTTTTCCGCGGCCCGGTTGATGGGCGTGAGCAGGCGCACAAGGGCCTTTCGGTTTCGCTCTCCCGCATACTCCTCGAGAGCGCGGCCGAGAGGCCGGTAGCGGAGGCGGGCCGAGTCGGTGAGGCCTGGAGCGTAGGTTGCAAGAAACCCGAACGGGTACGCAGTGTCCTTTTTGTTCTCAGCCAGGTGGAAACAGATGCGGCCGACCTGCCTCCACAGCGGGGCGCGGGCAGCCAGAAACTGTTCAAGACCGCCGTCGTTGGCAGCTTGGGTCCGGACCCATACATCCAGGGAAATCCACAGGGCAGCAAGGCTCTCGAGGGTGAGGTACTCGGCGCCAGGCATCGGCGGCGCAGACAGAAGAAGAACCGAGAGATCGTCGGCCGGCGGCGGAGGTACAGCGTCCATGTCAACCGTCCCCGACGGCGTGTGGCACGCTTCCGCAAGGTAGCGCCCTGCGAAGTCCCGCCACCAGGCGAGCTGCGGCGGCAGGCCTCCGCTTGCGGAGTGCGCGCCGAGCTCGAAAAGCCCCTGTGCGCCGCCCCTGCGAAACGCTTCGAGAATCCGCGTGATTGCCGCCGAGGCGCCGCCGGTCTGAGCCGTTCGCTCGACCGCAAGCAGGTGGCCTGCGGGGGTGACGCGGAGAAGTTCGGAGGAAGACAGCGCGTCAGCCTGGGTCAAGCCTCAGCTCCACCTTCACCATTCGGAAGGAAGCCCGGCGCTCAGGTCCGTCGAGAGATGATAACTTTGAATGGAGGAATGAGCCCGCGTATCGAAGGTCAACCAGAGGGCGCCCAGCTCCTCGGCGAGAGCGACGTAGATGTTATCGTAGCCTGTCATTCCAGCTTCCACGAACCGCGCTCCGCGACGGGCAATTCCGTCCGTCATCGGATAACGGAGAATGCCGGAGCGAAGCATCGGAAGAATCCCCTCCTCGAAAGCCTGGAGCGGCTTCGGGTGGACTCGCAGGAGGACAGAATACGTCTCGTATGCAAACAACTCGGGAACCGCAAAAACTTCCGGCTCATCGATGAGCCTGCGATGAACGGCATCCGCGTTCTCACTTTTCTCCTCTTCAAGGTACCATCGGAGCGCGACGGATGCGTCGATCACAAACCTCATGAACGATAGCCCCTGAGCTCACGCAGGCTGTCGAGGCTGGAAACGCCGCCGACCCGGGGTGCGAGCAGCCCCTGGAGTTTTCGCAGCCAGATCTCCCTCTCTTCTTCCGCCTGTTTGTCGATGAATCGCTTCTGAAAGTCTTCTATGCTGATGAGGGCGGCGCGAAGCTTTCTGCCCTTGCTCACGAGGATGGGCTCCTTTGTCTGCTCGATCTCCTCGAGGACCGCACCAAGATTGTTCCGAAGGCTCAGCGCATTCACGGTCTTCATGGTTTTGTCTCCCTGGTCCAATGTAACCGACCCTGGTCACCATATCAAGTGTATACATGCATATACATATCTTCACTTTGCGGATGCAGGAGCAGGTCTTGCACCGATTTTCTCGAACGGAATATCATCGGCGGAGTGATCCATTCCCCCGATGACCCTATCGCCGCTCTTGCGACTCCCCTTGCTTCAAGCGCGCTCGCCGTGATCCGCGTATCAGGCATGGGATCCCTGGACCTCCTTGCGAGGCTCGTGAAGGGAGGAGGCACCGCAGCCTCGTGGCGCGGCAACTCGATCCGACGCCGCGTCATCCGCGACGGGGAAGAGGACGTGGATGAGGTCATGCTGGCGGCCTACCGCGCGCCGCGAAGCTACACGGGAGAGGACAGCGCCGAGATCATTTCCCACGGAAGCATTCCCGTGATCCAGCGGCTCCTCTCCCTCCTCACCCGAAGCGGGTTTCGGCCCGCCGGTCCCGGGGAGTTCACCCAGCGGGCTTTCCTGAACGGGCGCATGGACCTCACACGGGCGGAAGCCGTGAACGAGATCGTCCGCGCAAGAACCGACCGGGCCCGGGCGCTCGCCCTGCAGAGGCTTAGCGGTGCCATCGAGTCGCGGGTCCGGGCCGCGCGGGAAGGCCTGGTCGACCTTCGCGCCGGTCTTGAGGTCGCGATCGATTATCCCGAGGACGAGCATGACGCCGGCCTGGATCATCGGGGCGCGCTGGACCGCACGATCTCCCTCCTGGAGGGGCTCACCCGCACCTACCGGCAGGGCAGGATCTACCAGGAGGGTGCGAGCGTAGCGATTGCCGGGGCAACCAACTCCGGGAAGTCCAGCCTCTTCAACGCCATCCTCCGCCAGGAGCGGGCAATCGTCTCCGAGGTGCATGGCACGACGCGCGACTGGCTGGAGGGCACGGTCAGCCTCGAGGGGATCCCTGTACGCCTCTTCGATACCGCGGGACTCCGGCGCACCAGTGATCCGCTGGAAGCCGAGGGCATGCGGAGAACCGGGCAGGTCCTCCAGAGCGCGGACTGCGTCATCTACATCGTCGACTCCACGCGGGGCATGGACGATGAAGATGAGGCGTTCCTCTCCCGACATTCTGGAGTCCCGCTCATCAGGGCGTGGAACAAGGTCGACCTTCCGGAAAGCCGCGGCGCTCCCGAGGGGTTCATGCCCCTCAGCGCCACAACCGGCCTTGGCCTGGAAAAGCTGGAGACCCAGGTGGCCGCAACCGCCCTCGGCGGATCCGCTGCCGAATCGGGGGAGCCGCTCATCGATTCGGTCCGCCAGCGTGACCTCATTGGCCGCGCGCTTGCCGCGCTGGGCCGGCTGCGGGAGGCGCGCGCGCGCGGCGTGCCGGCCGACCTCCTTGCGGTGGACCTGGCAGATGCCATGGACGCGCTGGGGGAGATCACCGGCGAGATCACGACGGCAGAGGTCCTGGAGCGGATGTTCGCGGCTTTCTGCGTGGGGAAATAGGCATGGGCAATCGCGCGCGCGCGGACGCTGACTTCGACGCCATCGTCATTGGCGGAGGGCACGCGGGGATCGAGGCATCCCTTGCCATTGCCCGCCTCGGTTTCTCCACGATCCTCGTGACGCAGAGCCTCGACTGCATCGGCAGGATGTCGTGCAACCCGGCCATCGGCGGGATCGCCAAGGGCAACCTCGTCCGGGAGATCGATGCCCTGGGCGGCCAGATGGCGAAGCTCATCGACGCCACGATGATCCAGTTTCGCATGCTCAACGCGAGCCGCGGCCCGGCGGTGCAGGCTCCACGCGCGCAGGCGGACAAGCAAGCATACGCCGCGCTGGCAAAGCTCACCCTCGAGAAAGAAAACAACCTCAGCCTTTTCCAGGACACGGTGGTCGACCTCGTCCTGGACGCAAGCGGCAGGGTCATCCGGGGCGTATTGACTGAGCGGGGACGGAGGATCATCGCCCCCGCGGTCGTGCTCACCACGGGCACGTTCATGGAAGGGAAGCTCTTCATCGGGGAGTGGAGCGCGCCGGGGGGGCGCCTGGGGGAGCCTGCCGCCGTCGGGCTGGGCACAAGTCTTCGCCGGTTGGGCTTCACCGTGGGCAGGCTGAAGACGGGGACCCCCGCGCGTGGGCTTCGCAGCTCGCTCGTTCCGGAAAGGATGGAGGTGCAGCAGCCTGATCCGAAGGCCATGCCTTTCAGCTTCGCATCGGACCGGGTGGAAAGACCGTCAGTAGCGTGCTTCATCACATACACGACGGAGGAGACCCATCGCATCATCCGGGAGAACATCCACCGTTCGCCCCTCTACGGCGGGAAGATCGTGGGCAGGGGCCCCCGATACTGCCCGTCCATCGAGGACAAGGTCATGCGGTTTCCCCAGCGCGAGCGCCACCAGGTCTTCGTGGAGCCCGAGGGCCTGGGAACGGAAGAGGTCTACCTCAACGGCGTTTCCTCTTCGCTGCCGGAGGACGTGCAGGAGCGCTTCCTGCACAGCGTGCCGGGACTGGAAAAGCTGGTGATCTCCCGGCCCGGCTATGCCGTGGAGTACGATTTCCTCTCCCCGACGCAACTCTTCCCCAGCCTGATGACAAAGAGCATCGAGGGCCTCTTTGTCGCGGGACAGACCAACGGCACCTCGGGGTACGAGGAAGCTGCCGCCCAGGGGATCATGGCGGGAATTAATGCGGCGCTGTATCTCCAGGGCCGTGAGCCTCTCATCCTCTCCCGGGCGGACGCCTACATCGGGGTGCTCGTGGATGACCTTGTGACGCTCGGCACGGAGGAGCCTTACCGCCTCTTCACTTCGCGGGCGGAGCATCGCCTGTCGCTCATGCATGACACCGCTGACATCCGCCTCCTCCCGAAAGGCCATGCAGTGGGGCTGCAGGATGATACGGCGCTGGAGCGTCTCTCACGGAAGCAGCGCGGAATCCAGGAGATCAGCGACATCCTGCGCAGGCGGAAAGTGGCTGCGGAGGATGCGGCGCGGATGCCGTTCCTGGAAACGCACCGGGGCAGGAGCTTCGAGCAGGCGCTGCGGGACCCCCGGGTGACCATCGGCGAGCTTGCGGCCCTGGAGGCAGCGCTTGGAGTCGCTGACGCAGGCTGGCTCTTCCTTGCGGAGACGGCAGTAAAGTACGAAGGCTACGTCACGCGGCAGGAGGAGCAGGTGGGCCGGTTTCGGCGCATGGAGGAGAAGCGCATCCCGGCGGACTTCGACTGGGATGGCCTGGCCGGAGTCTCTGCGGAGGCGCGTGAGAAGCTCAAGCGCATCCGCCCCGTCTCGGTGGGACAGGCGTCGCGGATCTCGGGAGTCCGGCCTCCGGACGTCGCCATCCTCATGGTGTCCCTGAAGCGCGACGCGCGCGGTGCAGCCGGGGAATGAACGCGCCCGCTCGCCCGACGGAGATGCTGCGTGAAGGCCTCAGGCAGCTTGCGGTCCCTGACGCGGAGAGCACGGGGGTGAGGCTTTCGCAATTCCTGGACGAGCTGGAGCGCTGGAACCCGCGGTTCGGTTTTGTCAAAGCAGCCTCCCGTGAAGAGCTCATCGTCAAACACGTGCTTGACTCCCTGTCCGCCTGGAAACAGGTCAGGGACGAAGCCCTCGAGGGGAGGGTCCTGGACGTCGGCTCGGGGGCCGGCTTCCCCGGTATTCCACTGGCAATTGCCCTTGCAGGCATCTCTTTCACGCTGCTGGAGCGCTCGGCAAAAAAAACGGCGTTCCTGCGGACCTGCAAGGCGCTCCTGGGCCTCGCGCGCGTCGAGGTGGTGCAGGGCGACCTCTCGTCGCTTCACGCGCCGTTCGACGTGGTAACCTTCCGGGCCGTGGCGCCGCTGGCGCGGTTTCTCAAGGACGCCGGCCCCGGGGGAATCACCTTCCACTCCGTGGTGGCGTACAAGGGCAGGATCGAGCGCGCCCGACAGGAGGTGGTGGACGTTCAACGTTCGACGCGGGATCAGTTCAGCGTCGACGTGGTTCCCCTGACAGTGCCTTTTCTCGAGGAAGAACGCTGCGTTGTGATCCTCCGGTCGTGATCGTTATTGACAAACCGGTGTGCGCAACATAGACTCTCGGATGGAGGAGAGCCCGCGCAGTGAGCGACTCGACCATCGGCATCAGGATCGCTGACGGTTCCTACTACCCCGTCCTGGAGAAGGGCTTCACCGGCAGGAAAAAGCTTACTGTCACCACTATCAAGGACAACCAGGAAAAGGTCCAGATAGATCTCTATCGGGCCAACGGGGGAGGGCAGGAAGAGCCCAGCTACATCGGGAGCCTCATCGTTGAGAATATTCCTCCTGCTCCCCAGGGTGAGCCCGAGATAGACCTGTTTCTCGGTATCAACCGCCAGGGCGAGCTTTCCGCCGAGGCAAGCGACAACCGCACTGGGGAGACGCAGAAGTTCTCCACCACAATCACAACCCTTTCTGATCAGGATCTCTCCGAGGTGCCTGAGTTCGAAGTGGAGGATGAAGGGACGGCTGCGAAGGCCGGCTTCGAAGAACCCCCCCTCACGGGTGAGACCTACCGTGTCAGTGAAGCGGACCGCAGGCGCGAAACCGTGGAGCGGGAGCGGGGAGGCCCCAACCTTTTCCTCCTGATCCTTTTCGTCCTGCTTGGCGTTCTCCTCGTGGGTGCCATTGCGTATTTCATCTATAGAAGCGTGCGCGGCCCCGAGACGCCTCCCTTGTCCGCGGGAGGGACCACGCCGTCAGCCGCGGTGGCTCCGCAGCAGCCGGGCAGCACCCGCTCAGCCGGCCGCCCCGGCACAGCAGGCTCCGGCACAGCAGACTCCGGCGCAGCAGACTCCGGCGCAGCAGGCTCCGGCGCAGACCGGGCCCCAGGCGGGGGTGCAGGACCAGGTGGGAAGCGGCGGTCAGGCTTCGGTGAAGACATCAACGAGTGAAGCGCCAACGGTGGCAAAGGGCGGGGTGACCTACAGGATCAAGCGCGGAGACACGCTGTGGGACATTTCCGCCACCTATTATCGGACTCCCTGGCTCTATCCCAGGCTCGCGCGGGCAAACTCCATCAGAAATCCGGACCTGATTTTTGCGGGAACGCGTATCTATATTCCTGAAAAGTGAGGCGCTGATCCTCCTTCTGGCAACGCCCATCGTTGCCGCCGGATGCGGCCCCCGGGAGGTGTGGGGATATCCGGCGGACGAGCTGCAGCTGAGATTGTCCACCTCCCGGTATGCCGTCCTCGCAAGCGTAGACTTTTCCACGCAGGATCCGTCCCAGGCGCTCTCCCTTTCCCCGGGCGCTCCCTACTACCTGGCGCTGGTTTTCGACACTCTCGACATGCCCGACCAGAGCCTTCGGATGCTGGAGCTGGCGTGGGCGAGGTGCCCGGATCCCTGGAGGCGGGAAGCAGGGATCCTCCTGGGGCAGAAGTACAACGCTCGAAAGAGCTGGCCGCAGGCAATTGAAGTCGCGAAGCGCATCCTCTCCGCCCAGCAGCCCCCGGACGTCGAGCAGCGCGCCCGGCGCGTCCTGGTGGAAGCGCTCTACTGGACGGAAAACGATGAAGAGACGCTTCATCAGGCCGAGCTGCTTGCAAACCCGGATCCCGAAGTTCTTCTCTTTCGGGGAGTGAGCTCTCTGCGTCTCGGGCTTCCCGCCGCCCATGACCTGATCCTCCAGCTCTTCCTCCAGCAGCGCGTCTCCGCGCTCCATGCGAGGTTCTTCACCTTCATCACCGCTGCACCGCAGTACAGCGAAGGATTCTCCGACGTGGAGAGAGACCTGATATCGGCCAAGAACGACCTCTTCCTGGGTGACTGGGCTGCAGGCATTCCTCTCATGGAGAGCGTTCTCTCCCGCATCGAGCCTGCCCGATCCGCGGGCGGCGCGCTCGTGGCGGACCTTGCCGCCGCATACCAGTCGGCGGGAGCGCAGGCGGCCGGCGCGCGATTCCTCTCCGGCATCTCCTCGCGGCTCACCGGCCGCGCGCGCGCTGATGCCCTGGAGCAGGCAGGGAAGCTGTACCGGCGGCTCAGGGCCTATCCGGAAGCGTTTGCCACGTTTCGCGCCGCAATTGCCGCTTCCCAGGATGGCGATCAGCGCGACAGGGAGAGATGGTCCATCATGGACATGATCATCGCGCAGAATCCCCCGGATGTCCTGGCCCAGGTGGACGCCGTTCTGGCAGCAAGCAGCAATCCGTGGTTCTTCTCGGACGTGCTGGAGAGCTGGATATCAGACCTTGTTGCCGCAAGGAAGTGGAAAGTTCTTGTCGGCCTCTGGAAGGTGGTCCAGGCGCGGGGACCCCAGGACGTCGAGGCGAGGCTTGCCTACGTCCTCGGGCGGGCCGGCCAGGAAAGAATAATTGTCGTCGCGGCTCCGCTGCCGGCTGACCCGCGAGAGCTTCTGCGGGAGGCAGCCGCCCGGGATGCCGACGGCTATTACGGGTTCATGGCGGCCAGCATCCTTGGTGATCCGCCCCAGCAGGCCAGGCCACAGCCGGCGGACGCGGAGCAGGAGAGCAAGCCGACTCTTGATCCGTTCATCACGGGCTTTCTTCCCTTCGGGCTTTTCTCGCAGGCCTACCAGAAGTGGGTCGAGGCGCGGAAAAGCCTCACGAACAGCCAGGTCCTGGCAGCCGCCCGCCTCATGGCCCAGGTCGGCGACTACGCCAGCTCGATGCATCTCATGGGCATACTGGCCCACCGCCGCGCGCTTTCCGCGGACGAGCTGCAGATGGAATATCCGAGGGCGTTCAGCTCAGTGATCGACGGGCTGTCAGACGGGAGCGGCATCGACGGCTCCGTCCTCTATGGGATGATCAGGGAAGAGAGCTACTTCGACCCTGACATCGTGTCCACCGCGGGCGCGGTGGGGCTCTCGCAGCTCATGCCTGCGACGGCCGCCGCGGTGGCTCGCCAGCTTCACATTGCCGACCCCGACCTGCGCGACCCGGCGGTCAACCTCGCCATCGGGGTGCGCCACTTCCAGGACCTCGTGAAGAGCGTGAACAGCATCCCCAAGGCCCTGCTCTCCTACAATGCGGGCCTCACGCGGGTGAGGGCCTGGGAAAGAGCCGCCGGCGACCTGCCCGGGGACATGTTCGTGGAGGCGGTCCCGTTCGACGAGACTCGCCGGTACGTGCGAAAGATACTGGTTTCATCCGTGATGTACGCGACCCTCTACGGGCAGGAAGACCCTCGACAGGCAGCGTTGTCGTTTTTTGGAATCAAAAGCGCCCTGGCTCCGAAGAACTAGCGGCGCCCGCCGCCCGCGTACATCCCTCTGCAGGAGCGGGCTGCGCCTGCCGGACCGTCGCTACTCATCCAGGCCGGGAATCTGGACGTCCTCCCCGTTGTACCATTTGTCGTAGAGGCCTTTCGGCACGACCGCGATCTTGGCGAGCATCTTCGAGTGCTGCTGCCCGCAGTACTGGGAGCACAGGAGATCCGTCGTCCCGAGGTCCGTTGCCTTGAACCACACCTTGTTGTGCATGCCGGGGACGGCATCCTGCTTGATCCGGTAATGGGGGACGAAGAAACCGTGGATCACGTCCTGGGATTCCAGGGTGAGCACGACATTGACGCCCTGAGGAACAACCAGGTCGCCGCTTTTCAGCCCGTTCGGGTACTGGAAGAGCCATCCCCACTGGCGCGCTATCACGGTGACCTGCATCCCGTCAGTCGGCGGGTTCCTGAGGTACTTGAACCCCGCATATGCGTACCAGAACATGGGCAGGACGATGAGGGTGGCGCCGATTATCCATCCCGCTTCCAGGAGGACGTTCCCCGAGATCGAGGCCGGGTGTGGATTGCGCGATCTGCGATACCGCACGAGGAAATAGACCATGAAGAAAATGATGAGGACGAAGAGCAGGACGCAGATGGCAAGGATGAAGATGAAAGGATCATTGACTGCGGCTTTTGTATCTTGGATCATTCCTTCCCCCGCCTACCGGA
Organism: uncultured Spirochaetota bacterium; assembly: GCA_963753085.1. Lineage (GTDB taxonomy): Bacteria > Spirochaetota > Spirochaetia > SZUA-6 > Fen-1364 > Fen-1364. The sequence continues at coordinate 45,011 of CAVWBF010000022.1, forward strand.
AGAACACATCTGTGTATGTCAGCCCGATGAAGATGGCCAGCGTGCAGATCGCGATGGGGACCAGGATCTTCAGCAGGAGCCGCTTTTCAAAAAGAAGGTTCATGAAGTACAGGATCACGAGGGTGGACTTGATGGCGGCAATGGCAAGAACGATCAGGATGCCCACCCTGCCGAAGTTGAGGCTGGCTGACGTCACGGTAATGGCCGTCAGAACGACGAGGCCCGCCCAGACCAGGATGTAGCGCGGATATGTCACTGCAGTCTCCTCAGGTGATCAGGTAGAAGAGCGGGAACAGGAAGATCCAGATGATGTCCACGAGGTGCCAGTACAGGGCGCCGTTCTCCATGATGTTGATCCGCTCCGGGGTGATCTTTTTCCGCAGCACGAAGTTGAGGACAAAGGAAAGCACGACCATCCCCACGATCACGTGAAGCGCGTGCAGCCCGGTCATCGTGAAATACAACCCGAAGAAAAGGATGAAGCCATGCGGCTGGCTTTCCAGGAACTTCGCCCCGGGGTACAGGCCGTGCTCGAACTTCGCTCCCCACTCGAAGCTCTTCACCACGAGGAAGGTGAGCCCCAGGCCGATGGTGGCCGCAAGAAAGAACGCTGCCCGCCTCATGTTCCGCTTCACATGGAGGGAGAACAGGGCCACCACCACGGTGAGGCTGGACGTGAGAAGGACCACCGTGTTCAGGGTCCCGTCGAACCTGCTGAGCTCCCTGGAACCGGCGTGGAAGTCGGCCGGGTTCTTGTAGCGGTACATCGAGTACAGGAGGAACATGCCGCCGAAGAGGAGGATCTCCGAGAGGAGAAAGAGCCAGATCCCTACCCTGGCCTTGACGCCTTCCCCTTGCGCTTCAGTGCTTTGACTGTGGCTGCTCATGAGGTTCCTTCCTGGTCTGACCGTCGCCGTTGCCGTTGCCGTCCGGGAAGATATACGGTCCGTGGGTGATCACCGGGGTCTCGGCGAAGCTGTGCTCCGCCGGGGGTGAGGGGATCTGCCATTCCAGCGTTGCTCCGCCCCACGGGTTGTCCGTTGCCTTCTTTCCCCGGAAGAGGCCGTGGAGCAGGTTCCCGAACATCAACCCCAGGCCCGCCACCATGATCCAGGAGCCGTACGTCGCGATGCGCTGCAAGTCGGTGAACTGCGGGAGGTAGGAGTAGTAGCGCCGCGGCATCCCCGCCCATCCGAGGATGAGCATTGTCATGTAGAAGACGTTGAAGCCGACAAAGAGGATGATGAACGCGACAACCGCGGTCTTCTCGTTGTACATCTTCCCGTACATCTTCGGGAACCAGTAATGGAGGGCCGCGAAGAGGCCGAAGCCCATGCCGCCGAAGATCACGTAGTGGAAGTGCCCGACGACGAAGTACGTGTCGTGGGTGTGCACGTCGGTGGAGAGCGCGCCCAGGATGAGACCCGTGAGGCCGCCGATGGCGAACAGGGCGATGAACCCGAGTGCGTACAGGAACGGCGGGTCCATCTTGATGGAACCCTTGTAGAGAGTGGCAACCCAGTTGAAGACCTTGATGGCGCTGGGCACTGCGACGAGGAACGTCAGGAGGGAGAACACGATGCCTGCCGTGTCGCTCTGGCCGCTCACGTACATGTGGTGGCCCCACACGAGGGAGCCCACGCTGGCAATTGCGAGGCTGGAGAACGCGATGGTCTTGTACCCGAAGATGTTCTTGCGGGAGAACACGGGAATGATGTCGGAGATGACCCCCATGGCCGGGAGGATCATGATGTACACGGCCGGATGGGAGTAGATCCAGAACAGGTGCTGGTAGAGGAGGGGATCACCGCCCTTGGACGGGTCGAAGACCCCGATGCCGAAGATCCTCTCGACGAGGATCAGGACCATCGTGATGCCGATGACCGGGGTGGCCAGGACCTGGACCCACGCGGTGGCGTAGATGCCCCAGATGGAAAGGGGCAGCCGGGAGAACTTCATTCCCGGGGCGCGCTCCATGTGGACGGTGGTGACGATGTTCAGCCCCGTGAGGATGGAAGACATTCCCAGGATGAATACCCCGAAGACGGCAAAAGGAACATTCACGGTAGTTCGCAGGCTGTAGGGAACGTAGAACGTCCAGCCGGTGTCCGCGGGGCCCTTGCCAGTCAGCAGCGACACCAGGAGGATGACCGCCCCCAGGATGTACAGGTACCACGTGAAGAGGTTGAGGCGCGGAAAAGCCATGTCCTTTCCCCCGATCAGGATCGGGAGAAAGAAGTTTCCGAAGATCGTCGGGATGGCCGGGATGACCACGAGGAACACCATGATCACCCCGTGCAGGGTGAAGATCTGGTTATAGAGGGTCCCCGTGAGGAACTTGCTGTTCGGTGAGAGCATCTGGATGCGCATCAGCACACCGAGGATCACCGCAACGCTGAAGAAGCTGAGGATCGGGACCAGGTACAGGGTGCCGATCCTCTTGTGGTTGGTCGACGTGAGGAAGCCGCGGAGACCCGCGGGCTTGCCCTCGCTGGTGGTGTACCACGGGAAATGACTGTGCGGGTGTCCGTTGCCCCCGCCGTTGCCGTCCATTCTGTTACGTCCTCCTGTCTATTTCCAATGCTGCCCCAGGATGTATTGATAGATGTCGCCGGCGTCCTTGTCGCTGACCCGATCCGCGGAAAACGCGGGCATCGGCCCGGCGGACCCGTTGGGCATCAGGGGATTCCTGATGAAGGAAACGAAGGTATCCTGGCTTGCAAGCTGCTTCGCGCCTTTCAGGGGCAGCTCCGGTGCCACGACATTTGCGCCGCCGGGATGGCAGGCGGCACAGTTGGCGGCGAACAGGCTGGCTCCTGCCCGCGCCGGGGAAGGCGCCGCCGGGGCGGCGGCTGCTGCTGCGGGAGCGCCAGTTGCCGGTGCAGCAGGGGTCTGCGCCTCAGCGGCTGGCTGCGACCCCGCCCAGTTGCCGTAGACCAGGCGCGCCCCGTACCAGCCCAGCCCCACCACGCAGACCACAGCCAGCGCGTAGATCACCATCATCGGCGCTATCCTGACACGCGCTTCGGCTCCCAGGATGATGCCCGTTCCCAGGAGCACCATGAGGCAGCTTGCCAGGATCATCTTCATCTTGATGGGCGGGATCAGTGCGCCCTTGAAGAAGTGAAGCCAGTCCATCACCCCGAAGAGGATGGTCGGAAAGACGAAGATGAAGGCCAGGATGGACACGTGACGCGCCGTCAGCTGGAGGCTTTTCTTCCTGAAGATGACTGCCACGTAGAAGGCGATGGCAGCCCCGATGACCAGGCCGATGGGGATGTGCGTGATGGGAGCATGGAGCGGATCCGTGAAGCCGACCTTTGCCAGGAGATTGTAGATTCCGTCGATCATTTCGTGCCTCCAACTGCTGAAAAATCCATCTCGGCCCTGCCGTTTGCGGCGGCGTGACCGAAGATCTCCTTTGTTGCGTGAGTCGCGGGGAGGGGGACGCCCAGCTCGTAGGCGGCGGCCGAGACGAGCTGCAAGTCTTTGTGCATCAGTCGAAGGGGGAACTCCGCGTCATAGACGCCCGTGGCGAGCTTTTCCTTCTTGGCCGCAAGGAACGGGGCCGCCACGCCGCTTCCGACAAGCGAGTCGAGAAGCATCCTGCGCTCGAAGCCCAGCGCCTCGCCGAGGGCAAGCGCTTCGGAGAAGGCCGCCATGCCATTTCCCAGGAGCATGTTGTTGAGGAGCTTCAGGGAGCACCCCATGCCTGCCGCGCCCAGGTGCCTGATGGTCTTCCCCATCGCCAGAAGAAGAGGCCTGCACCTTTCCAGGTCCTTTTCATCTCCGCCAACGAGGAACGTCAGCTCCGCTTTCTCCGCCGCGGGAAGGGAGCCGACCACGGGAGCATCCAGGAACCGTATTCCCCGGGAGGCCGCTTCCCCTGCCATCCGCCTGGAGGAGCTGGGAGTCACAGTGCTGCAATCAGTCCAGAGAGCGCCCCTCGCCATGGCATCCAGGAACCCGTCCCGGCCCAGGGCGACGGCCGCGACGGCCTCGGGGTTGGTCAGCATGGTGAAGGTGACTTCGCTCTGGCGCGCTGCCTCGGCAGGGGTCGCGGCCAGCCTGGCCCCCAGCCTCGCAAGCCCTTTGACCTTTTCCGGCGAACGGTTCCACACGGAAAGCTCGTGACCGGCTTTTATCAGGTTGGCGGCCATGCGGCTGCCCATGATCCCCAGTCCGATGAAAGCAATCTTCATTCGCTGTCCCTTCTCACCTGAGGCTCTTCTGGTAGGAGAGGACTGTCTGGCGCAGGGCGGCCGCGGAGGGCGGATCAGGGAGCGTGTCGCCCCGCAGGACATCCGATGGCTTGTCGATTTCCCTCCCGTAATATGCCGAGTTGGCGTCCAGGTCCACGTCCAGCGAGGAGCCTTCCAGGCTCACCCCGACAAAGATCCCCCGGGCACGGGAGTAGCTGTAGATCTCCGCTTTCATGTCGGCGTCCGTGGAAGCGGCGGCAGAACGACCCAGGGAGCCGGCAGCCAGCGAGGCCCCCACACCGAGGGTGTAGCGCCCGCGCAGCACCGCGTCCACGCTCTGGCGCGTGCGGAAGAACAGGAGGATGTCGGAAGATTGCACGCCGACCTGCCAGCCGACGCTCGCTCCCGAAAGGGTGAGAAAGAGAGGCCTGCTCCATGTACCGTCGGCTCCGCGCACCAGGAGGACGCCCTTCCCGCGCTGGCCGCCGATCACGAAACCGGCTTTCTGCACATCCGGGAAGGTCGCCAGCGCGTATGTTATTTTCATCAGCTGTTGAGGAACCTCGCGTTCGGGGACGGCGGTGATGGCCCGGAACACCTCGATGGCGTCTTCAACCTTTCGCGCCTGTGCCTGCTGCGCAGCGGCGGGTCCTGCTCCGAGCACGAGAATTGCGCAGATTGCCAGCGGCACGGAAGCGAATCGACGGACCATGAACAGGTTCCTCCCGAAAGGATGCACCGGGCTGGCCGCCCGCACAATCGTGCATGCGGCCACCGTGTGAAACAACTTCCTGCTCATATAGTACATTCGCGGTCCGCCAACTGCAAAGCAGGAAATTAGCCCCGGCGGCCTTTCTATCAACTCGCCCCATGGCATACCGATAATCACACCAGGGGGGACAGCGTGACAGTTTTCGGCAGGAGGCTCTCTCCTGCAATCCTCGTTTTTTCCTGCGTATTGATCGTCCTGTGCTGCGCATCGCTCGCCTCCCTCGTGCTGGCCGCAGCCGGGGCCGCCGCGGCGCCGGGCGCTCCCGGACGTTTCCTCCTTGCAGGCTTCTCGTGGGCGGCTTTTTTCGTGCCCCTGTATCTCCTGTGCGGGGCGCTTCTCCTCACGGCCCCCGTGTTTCGACGAAGATCGGCCCTTCTTCTGATGTTCTCCATCATTCCGTTCATCACCCTCAGCCTCCTCCTGCGGGTCCTCCAGAGTCCCTCCACACTCGTCCCGCAGCTTCTCGTGGATGCTTTCGGCATGCTTCCCGCCGCGCTCCTCCTGTTCCTGCTTCTCGCCATCGAGATGATTTTCCTGCTCACCATGCCCTCGGGAAGGCATCCCGGTACATCCAATGCCCCGACAAAACCGGTGAGAAAACCCCTGGCGCTGCCCCTCATCGATTCCAGGAGGTCCGATCCGTTGCAAAATGCGAAGCCTGCTGAGCCGGCGCCCTCCCCGGCCCCGGTGCTGCAGCCGCCTGCCCAATTGCCCTCTTCCGAGCGAAAGCGACCCGCCGAGCCTGCCGCTGTTGCCGCTCCCCTGCCCGGTCAGGCCGAGCTGCCGTTTCCCGCGGAGACGGGCGGCAAGGCCGCATACGGCATTCCCGTGCATCACGTCCTGAAAAACAGGGGCGACAACGAATACTGGGTGATCGATGCGGAGACAAAGCTCGCCGCTCGGATCCTCACGGAATCCCTTCGGGAGTTCAACATCGAGGCCGAGGTGACGGGCATCCGGAAGGGTCCCGTCATCACGCTGTTCGAAGTTCTGCCCGCGCCGGGAGTGCGCGTCTCGAAAATCGCGAACCTCGCGGACAATATTGCCCTCCGCCTGGCAGCGCCCAGCGTCCGCATCGTGGCCCCCATCCCGGGCCGTCACGCCGTCGGGATCGAGGTGCCGAACAAGGTGCGCGCCATCGTGGCTTTCAAGGAGATGATCTCCCTGGAGGTGATGCAGAAGTCCCCGTACGAGATCCCGCTTGCCCTCGGAAAGGACATCCTCGGGGAGGCGCAGGTCATCGACCTCGTGCAGACCCCGCACCTGCTGATCGGCGGAGCAACGAACTCCGGCAAGAGCGTCCTCGTGAACTCGATCATCTGCTCCATCCTCTTTCGCAAGTCCCCCGACGAGGTGCGACTTTTCCTGATCGATCCGAAGATCGTTGAGCTGAAGCTGTACAACGGCTGCCCGCACCTCCTGACACCGGTGATCACGGAGCCGAAGAAGGCGTTCCAGGCCCTCCTGTACTGCATCTCCGAGATGGAGAGGCGCTACACGCTTCTGGATGCCCTGGGGGTGCGTGACATCCGCGCCTTCAACAAGAAGGCGAAGAAGGAGCGGGTCCAGCGGCTGCCCTATATCGTCATCGTCATCGACGAGTTTGCCGACCTCATGGCGACGACGGGCAAGGAGCTGGAGTCCACGCTGGCCCGGCTTGCGGCCATGGCGCGCGCGGTGGGCATCCACATGGTTCTTGCCACGCAGCGGCCGTCCATCGACGTCATCACCGGTCTCATCAAGGCCAACATCCCCTCGCGCATCGCCTTCATGGTGGCGAACAAGTTCGACTCGCGCATCATCATCGACGCGGTGGGCGCGGAGAAGCTCCTTGGCAAGGGCGACATGCTCTTCTCCGCCGCCTGGAACCCCTTCCCGACGCGCATCCAGGGGGCGTACATCGACGATGAGGAGATCGACGCCGTCACCGAGTACGTGAAGAAGCTGGGCCCGCCCCAGTACATCGATGAGGAGGTCTTCTTCGATGACGAGGAGACAGGAGACTTCCAGGGGGAGCCCGGCAACGACCCGCTGTTCGAGCAGGCCCTCGACATCGTGATCGCGCAGGGCAAGGCCTCTGCCTCGTACCTCCAGCGCAGGCTCAAGGTGGGCTACAACCGGGCCGCGCGCCTGGTGGAGGAGATGGAAGAGCGGGGGATTGTCGGGCCTGCCCAGGGCAGCAAGCCGCGGGAAATCATCCATGTGCCCGGAAAGCCGGGCGCGTAGCTGGTCTTTCGGTGGACTGGAAAGACGAAAAAGTCCTGATCACGGGCGGCTCGGGTTTCCTCGGGGCCAACCTCATCCATTTCCTGGTTGCGGAAAAACACGTCCCTCAAAGGTCCGTCCGCTCTTTCGCGCATCGGCAAAGCCATGCCCTGGATGACCTGCCGGACGTCGAGCAACGATTGGCCGACATCCTGGATCTGAGGGCCGTCACGGAGGCATGCGCGGACCGCACGCTCGTATTCCATGCCGCCGGCTCGACCACCTTCGACCCGCGACTGAGGAAGCAGCAATGGCTGGTGAATGTCGAGGGGACGAGGAACGTGCTGGAGGCTGTGAGCGCTTCCCGCGCGGTCCGGCGGCTCTGCCATACGAGCACCGTGAACGTGCTTGGCTGCCCTTCGCCCGCGGGCAGCCATGGAACCGAGGAGACGTGTAATCCCTACACGAGCCGGCCGAGGCTCCATTCCTTTGCATCAGCGGCCGAGGCCCTTGCCCTGGCGGATGCCGTCCACGCCGGCGGCGCGCCGCGCGGCTGGTGGAAGCGAGTCAGGATAGGGTACTTCAGCTCGAAGCTTGCCGCGCAGGAGCTGGTCAACCGAGCGGCGCTGGAAGGGCTGGATGTCGTGTCCGTTCTCCCGGGCACGTTCTTCGGTCCGTTCGACGAGTTCATTGGCCCGTCAGCGTTCCTCCTGGCGATTCTCCATAATAGAATCCGCGCGGCGCCGCGGGGCGGCCTGCCCCTTGCCCATGTTCATGATATTGCGCGCGGACACGTCATGGCAGTGGAAAAAGGCAGGCCAGGCTCAGTGTATATAGTCAGCGGCAAGCCCGAGGACAACCGGCCCTACCGTGACATGTTCCGCATTATCGCCGAAGCTCTGCGGCAGAAAGAGCCGCACAGGGCAATCGCGACCGCTTTCCCCATCATTCCTCCGGCAGCAGCTCTTGCCGCGGCAGCCGTCGTCCAGGCATGGGCTGCACTGCGGCAAAAGCCGGCGGCCCTGAGCGTCCCCGCGGCTCGTGCCTCGGCGCACCCATTCTTCTATTCCTCAGGGAAAGCGGAGCGCGAGCTGGGCTACCGCGCGGAGAAGTCTTTCCGCGAGGGAGTCTCGGCGATGTACGATTCTCTGTTGCTCAGCCTCGGCCGATAAGGGGGAGGCGCACCCCGTTGATGGTTGCAGCCTCATCCGAGCACAGAAAGAGCATTGCGGCAGCGATCTCCTCAGCCGGGGTGGTCTTCCCGTAGGGCTTCGGGGGCGCGCTGCCGCGAGCCTCGGGGATATCGATGGAGTCCACCATGACCAGGTTCGCCGTTGCGCCCGTGCCTTTCAATTCGTCTGCCAGCGCGAGCACCAGCGCATCCGAAGCGGATTTTGCCATCGCGTACAACGCGTTCTTCGCCGTCGGCGACTGGGCGCGCGGCGAGGTTACGGCGAGGAAACGCCCGAAACCACCGGAGGCGAGGGGACGGGCGAAAGCGCGCACCACATTGAGGGTTGTCTTTACAAGCATGGCATGAAGCGAATCCCAGTCAGCGGCCTGGATCTCGCTGATGCCCGTGCCGCCCTTGTAGCCGCCCACCAGGTGAACGACGATGTCCACGCGGCCAAAAGTCCTGCCGACAAGGTCAGCCCACCCCCGGGCAGCTGCCTCGTCGGTAAGATCGACGCCCGTGGCAAGCCGCTTTTCCAGTGGCGCTTTCAGGGAATCAAGCAGGGCGGCCAGCTTCTCTTCGCTTCTGCCGGCCACAGCGAGGGTGGCGCCGGCATCGGCAAACGCGCGCGCGACGGTCGGGCCAAGCCCGCCTGCCGCCCCCGAGATTGCAACGACTTTGTCTTTCAGCACTTTTTCACCCGCCTTTCTTCCAGAATGTACCGGTCATCCTTCGCCATCGGCAACCGCGCAATCGGCAACCCTTGCCGCTCCTGCCCGTCAACCGCTACTCTGTCGGCTCCAAAGGGAGGAGCATGGACGCGTTTTCACGAGGTCAGGAGTTCCTGGGGGGCGTGCGGGATGAATCCCCCATCCTGCTGGGGGTGGTCCCGTTCGGCATGATCTTCGGCGCGCTGGCCATCACGTCGGGACTGTCCACGGCCGCGGCGCAGGCAATGTCTTCCATAATCTTTGCCGGCTCGGCCCAGTTCATTGCCGCGCAGCTCCTGGGCGCAGATGCCTCGGGGGTCGTCATCCTGATAGTCGTGTTCGTGATCAACCTCCGCCACCTGCTGTACAGCGCCTCTGTCGCCTCGCACGTGAAAAGCCTTCGGCCCGGGTGGAAGCTCATGCTCGCGTACCTGCTCACCGACGAGGCCTATGCGGTCACCATCACCCACTACAACAGCCGGGGCGACTCACGCGCCCGGCACTGGTACTTTTTCGGCACGGGGCTGACCTTGTGGACGTCGTGGCAGCTCAGCACGGCCGTGGGCATCTTCATTGGCGCGCAGATTCCGCGCTCCTGGCCCCTGGGGTTCGTTCTTCCCATCACGTTCATCGCGCTTGTCGTTCCCGCTCTGCGCGACCGGGCAAGCGTCGCGGCGGCCGTGATCGCGGGCGCGCTCGGCCTGGCCGCGGGGGGCCTGCCTTATAAAACAGGGCTCATCGTGGCCGCGACGGTCGGGATCACTGTTGGAATGCTGGTGGAAGGCAAGAAGCGATGAAGCTCTGGCTGACAATGGTCCTTGCGGGGCTGCTCACGTATGCCATCCGCCTGTCGTTCATTCTGCTCCTGGAGCGCGTCGGCATGCCGGAGTGGTTCCAGCGGGCGCTTCGCTTTGTCCCGGCTGCTGTTTTATCCGCACTCATCGTCCCCGGCCTCTTTGACCGCGGCGGCGCCATGGACTTCTCTGTCCGCAACCCGCAGATCTGGGCGGGCTTGCTGGCCGTTGCCGTCGCATGGCGCACCCGGAGCGTCGTGATAACGATTGCAGCAGGAATGGTGGCCTTGCTCGGCCTGCAGCTTCTCCTGGGCTGAGGGCCCCCTGGGCAGAGCCCCTCGCGACCGGCCGGCGCTGACCTCTTCCCTGCCGGCCTCCAGTAGACGACCAGCGGCGAAGTGAGTTACTTGATGTGCAGGAGGCGCAATGGACCTGTCATCTGCGGTCGCGCTCAATAACGGTGTGAAGATGCCGTGGCTGGGCCTGGGCGTCTGGCAGTCTGCGCCGGGCAGAGAAACCGAGCAGGCCGTGCGCTGGGCGCTGGAGATCGGCTACCGGCACGTGGATACGGCGGCGCTCTACGAGAACGAGGCGGACGTGGGCAAAGCCGTGCGGGCCAGCGGCGTTGCCCGGGAGTCCGTGTTCATCACTACCAAGGTGTGGAACTCCGACCAGGGGTATACGCGCGCGCTCAAGGCCTTCGACGCAAGCAGGCGGAAGCTGGGTGTCGACGTCGTGGATCTCTACCTCATCCATTGGCCCATCAAGGGCATGTTTCCCGACACCTGGAAGGCGCTCGAGAAGCTCTACGCGGACGGAAAGGTGCGCGCAATTGGCGTCAGCAACTTCCTGATCCACCACATGGACGCGCTGCTCAAAGGATGCAGCGTAACCCCCGCCGTGAACCAGGTTGAGTTCCATCCCCTGCTCGTCCAGAAGGACCTCCTGGACTACAACGCCGCCCGGGGAATCCGCCATGAAGCCTGGGCCCCGCTGACCCGGGGACGCATCTTCAACCACCCGGTCCTCCGCTCGATTGCAGAAAAGCACGGGCGAACGCCTGCCCAGGTCATCATCCGCTGGGATCTCCAGCTCGGCGTCGTGACGATTCCCAAGTCGGTGCACCGTGAGCGCATCCAGGAGAACAGCCGCGTCTTCGACTTCGAGCTCTCGAAGGAAGACATGGAGAAGCTCTTTTCGCTGGAATCCGGGGAGCGCATCGGCTGGCATCCCGACAAGGTGACGGCGTAGGACGGAGCATGGCCACCCTCGACTGGTCCACTGTAACGCTTGTCATGGTTCCGGGGCTGGGTAACTCTGGCCCTGAGCACTGGCAGAGCAGGTGGGAAAGGGCGTATCCCCGCACCCGGCGTGTCGTCCAGAAAGACTGGGACAACCCGGTGAGGCCTGTCTGGGTGGCGGCCCTGGAGCAGACCCTCGCAGGAGTGGCCGGCCGGGTGATCCTCGTGGGCCACAGTGCGGGGGCCATGACCATCGTCCACTGGGCGGCCGGCAATTCGCGTCCGGTCCTCGGGGCGCTCCTTGTCGCGCCACCCGACTTCGAGGCGGAGATCCCGGGCCTTCCGTCCCGCGAGCTTGCCGGCGCCGGCTGGCTGCCCATACCGCGTGTGACGCTTCCATTCCCTGCAGTCCTTGTCGCCAGCACGAATGACTCCTTCGCAACACCCTCGCGCTCGGCTGGCATGGCCGGCGCCTGGGGCGCCCGGTGCGTGAGCATCGGGGATGCGGGACACATCAACGCCGAGGCAGGGTTCGGGCCCTGGCCCGAGGGGGAGAAGATCCTCGAGGAGCTGGCAACGGCAGGGATCCGAAGGCCATGACGACAAGCGGGGTGCAATAAACTCGTCCTCCTCCCGTCCTCTTCTTTCGAAGGCGCGCCAGGAACGGTGCAAAATGCCCGCCCCAAGGTGTTAAGAGAGGGTGTCCACAGACGGCGATTGACAGGAAACCTGTGTCCATGGTAAGCCACTGCGTTCCCGATTGAAAACATCGGCTGCTGGAAACGAATGAGCGCGCCGCTTGCCTTGTTAACAATCCGTTGACACAAAGGTTCGACATTTCGCCAAGCAAGGAGATTTCACCATGAACGTGATCGAGCTGAAGAACGTGAAGAAGAACTATCCCCTGGGAGCAACGACCGTGCATGCGCTGCGGGGAGTTGACCTGACCATCCTGGAAGGGGATTTCATTTCCATCGTCGGGCCGTCGGGAAGCGGAAAAACGACGCTCCTGAACATCATCGGGTGCATCGATCATGCCTCAGAGGGGCTGGTGAAAATCCACGAAGAGGACGTGACCACCTACACGGACCGCCGGCTCACCGACCTTCGCCTCCACACCATCGGGTTCATCTTCCAGACCTTCAACCTGATCCCCGTGCTGACAACCCGAGAGAACGTGGAGTTCCCGCTGCTCCTGATGAAGGAAGGCCTTTCGCGGAAAGAGATCCGCGCGCGGGCGGAGAAGCTCATCGAGGAGGTGGGGCTGACGGAGCAGATCAGCCACAAGCCCTACGAGCTGTCGGGGGGACAGAGGCAGCGGGTGGCAATTGCCCGGGCGCTGGTGACGCGGCCCACCATCGTGCTGGCGGACGAGCCCACAGCCAACCTGGACTCAGAGACAGGGGAGATGATCCTGAAGCTGATGAAGGAGCTGAACAGGATCGAAAAGACCACCTTCATCTTCTCCACCCATGACGCGGACATCCTGAAGTACGCCAACGGGGTGGTGAAGATCAAGGACGGGCTGATGGTGCATGACGGGCGCGCGAACTGAGGCACCGCAATGCTGACACTGAAAATCGCCTGGAGGAGCCTCCTGCGGCACAAGACCAAGAGCTTCGTGATCGGGGTGATCCTGTTCCTGGGAGCCTTCATCATGACCCTGGGGGATGCCACGGCCATCGGGATGCGGCGGGGAGTGGAAGAGAACATCGTGAAGAGCTTCACGGGCAACGTGATCCTGGTCTCCAATGAGGAGACCAAGGATAACGTGCTGTTCACCCCGATGATGAAGCCCCTGAAGATTCTCAAGGACTACGACAAGCTGCACTTCGTCCTTTTGCGGCTGAGCTACGTGAAGGACTTCATTCCCATGACGCGCGGGGGGCTGTCCATTCTCGGCGGACAGGAAATGAGCTTCATGGGGACCTTCGGATGCAACTTCGATGACTTCCAGCGGGTGTTCGGCAACCCGATCAAGTCCGTGGAGGGACACCTGCTGCACAACGGCGAGCACGGGATCCTGCTGAATGTGCAGGGGAGAAAGAATCAGTACAAGTCCCAGGGCTACTGGCTGGTGCCGGAGGGCACGCAGCTGGACAAGGCCAACCTGAGCGATGAAGCGAAGAAGGAATCCAACCTGGAGACCAGGAGCTCGCTGGCGCTGGAAGGTTTCGGGGAGCCCAACTCCACCAACATGGACGTGCCCGTGGCGGGCATCGTGAAGTTCAAGAGCCTGAACACGCTGATGCAGGAGGTCACGATCATGGACATCGAGACCTACCGGCAGCTCTTCGGGTACTACACGGCGGAAGACGTGGTGACGCAGCTGCCGCCCCGGGAGGACAAGCTCCTGGCGGCCGGTGAGGATTCGCTTTTCGAGGGCGGGGACATCTTTTCCAGCGGAAATACCTCGGCCAGCGTCACGGAACTGGAGAAGAAGATCCGCACGACGCAGACGGTGACGCGCAAGATCAACTACGATGACGCGGCGTACAACTATGTCTCAGTCATGCTGAAGCCGGGGCAGAGCACGGACGGGGCGGTGGCCAAGCTGAAGCAGGTCATGAAGGACAACAACCTCCCGGTGAAGGTGCTGAGCTGGAAGAAGGCCGCGGGGCAGGTTGCCTCCACCTCCGACATCCTGCAGATAATCATCTACGTGTTCGTGCTCCTGCTGTTCTTCGTCGCCATCATCATCATCATGAACACGCTGAGCATGAACGCGCTGGAGCGCACGGAGGAGTTCGGGATGATGAGAGCGGTGGGAGCTCAGAAGAACTTCGTCACGAAGATGTTCCTCGCGGAGACTTTCTCCCTGTCCTTCGTCTTCGGGGGCGCTGGGATCCTCCTCGGGGTGATCGGCACGTGGATCGTTCGGGCGCTGCATATCGGCTCGGGAGGAAATGAGATCTTCGAGCTCCTGTTCGGCGGGGAAGTTTTCCGCCCGACACTGGGATTCACCGGGCTCGTGGTGGGGGTCATCGGGCTTGCGGCGGTGACGCTGCTGGCAGTGCTGTATCCGGTGCGCGTGGCGCGCAAGATCACTCCCCTGGACGCCATCAACCGGCACTAATGAGCGTGTACCCACGCACTACTGAGCGTGTACTCACGCATGAAGGAACCGACAGTATGAGAAACTTCCTACTGGTTGCAAAGGCCCGCAGCGTGCGGATGGTGTCCAAGATCGCCTTCCGCAACCTCATGCGGCAGTTCCGCCGCAACATGCTCCTGGGCATCGGGATAGCGGTGAGCATGTGCATCCTGGTCATGACGGCGTCATTCACCAACGGCCTCACCGACATCCTGTTCAACAAGGTGATGGTCTACATGACCGGGCATATCCGGGTGATCCAGGACTCCTACGTGACTCGGCGCAGCGATGTGATCCGTGACGTGCCGCGCTTCATCCAGGCCATCAAGGAGAACGTGCCGGGGATCAAGCGCATCGATGTCACGGTCAGCGCCTTCGGCCGCAGCATCGGCAACGGGAAGACCGGCATGGTGGCGCTCGTCGGCATCCCTCGGGATGCGGATTTCTACAGGGACACGCAGCTGGAGGCTGGTCACACCCAGGACATCTTCAAGCAGGATGTCTTCCCCGGGATCATCATGTACAAGAACGCGGCAAAGGACATCAACGTCAGGTTGAACGACATCGTGACCGTGCGCTTCGACACCGTGTATGGCCAGTCCCAGGCCCCGAAGTTCAAGGTCGTGGGGCTCATTCCGTCGGAGAACATGTTCATGGACGTGGCCGCCTTCGTGGACCAGGACACGCTGCGCACCATGCTGAACCTGAAGCCGGACGAGGCCCTGGGCCTGAACATCGTCGTGGACTACCCGGAAGACCAGAGGAAGGTGATCGCGGAGGCGAACAAGCTCCATGCGGCACTCACTCCCGAGGCCGCCGGGGTGAAGGCCCTCTTTGTCGCGGGGAAGAAGCGCGCGGTCGGTGACGCGTTCGCCCTGCGGCTGGAGAATGACCCGGCGGCAACAAAAATCGCGCAGGACACCCTGCAGTTTGTCAAAGGAGACCTGCAGTCCCTTGCGCAGGCAAAGGACGGCATCGTCCTCACGGAGACCCTTGCCGCCCGGCTGGGCGCGGATGTCGGCACACACCTCAGCTACAGCTACGCACCCAAAAGCGGGACGGATGCGGTGGAGGCGAACGTGGTGGTGACGGGGATCGTGAAGTCGGCAGCTCCGTTCGCGGATGCCACGGCGTTCACCAACCCTGAGGTCTTCTACCAGACTTTCTACTGGAACCTCCCCCGGCAGCCCGCAACGGTTGCCCATGAGGCGCCGCTGTTCAAGGCGCTCCTGCCGGAGTGGGACCTGATGGCCAGAAGCTCGAACACGGACGCGGCGGTGAAGAAGCGCCAGCTCCTCGGCCGCGAGGCGTGGAAGGGCTCCAAGGTGGATGTCCAGACGATGTTCGAGAACGCCAGCGCGATTGTCGACTTCCAGCGCGGGCTGAACACGGTGTCCCTGGTGGCAGTGCTCGTTCTGTTCTTCGTGATCCTCATCGGGGTGGTGAACACCATGAGGATGAGCATCCGGGAGCGGACGCGGGAGATCGGCACCAACCGCGCCATCGGGATGCAGCGGGGTGACGTGAGAAGCGTGTTCGTGCTGGAGATCGTTTTCCTGGCCGTGCTGTCCTGCGTCATCGGCCTGCTTCTTGCGTGGGGCGCGATGTCGCTCCTGCACCTTGCGACCTTCGATTTGAAGGACAACCCGTTCAGCATGTTCTTCGTGCAGAAGCACCTGTACTTCGTTCCGAAGGTATCCACGATCGTGGCCAACTTCGTCACCATCGTGCTGGTTGCCTTCGTGATTGCGTATTTCACGGCGCGCCGCGCGGCAAAGATGAGAGTGGCCGACGCGCTTCGCCACTACGAATAGGAGAGAGCGATGAGAGTCAAAGGACTGACAGTGGCGCTGGGCTCGGCGCTTGTACCTCCCTGTACGCGCCGAGCTCCGCACATCCTTGTGCTGTGGCTGGCGCTGCTGGCGGCCGCCCCCGCCCTCTGGGCCAACCCGTCGGTGGCGGAGATCATCGACCAGGTGGACACGCACATGCAGCTGAAAAGCGACATGACGGCGCAAGCGCGCATCACCACGCGGGACCCCGAGCAAGGCACGAAGGTGATCGACAGCGTGTACTATCGAAGGGACAGTGATGACGCGTTCCTGATCGTGATAGCGGACCCCGAGAGCGACCGCGGCAACGGCTACATGCGCGTCGGGGACAACCTGTGGATGTACAAGAGGGCCACGCGAACGTTCACCCACATCGGGCGGGATGAGAAGATCGGCGGTTCCAACGCGAGCGCCGGGGACATGGAAACCCGCAAGTTCAGGGACCTGTACAAGCCTGCCCAGGATGCATCCGGGAAGGAAGTCATTTCCGAGGAAAGCCTGGCCGGGGGAAAGATCCCGGTGTACAAGATCGAAGTGACGGCGAAGGTCAACGACGTGAAGTACCCGAAGCTCGTGATGTGGGTGACCCGGGACAAGTACCTGGAGCTGAAGCGGGAGTGCTACAGCCTGTCCGGGACTCTCATGGAAACGGACCTGTACGCCAGCTACAAGAACGTGGACGGCCGCTACGTGCCCCTGCTGATGAAGTTCACCGACGAGGTGGAGAAGGGGCGGGTGTCCGTCCTGGAAATCACGGGGATCAACTTCTCCAAGGTGGATGACTACAAGTTCGACAAGTCGTACCTGGAAAGCCTCAGCAAGTAGGTGAGGAGTCTGACATGAAACGGATCGCGCTGCTCATCTGCGTTGTGCTTTTTGTCGGTCCCGGGCTGTGGGCCCAGACCGCAACGCCCTCGACAGGGACGGATCAAACATCAGCCGGCTCGGACACGGGCACCGGCGCGGAAACGGGCGGCGGCACCGCAGGGTCCGGCACGGCGGGATCCGGCACGGCCGCAAGCGGATCCGGTGAGGATGAGTTCTTCGGTTCTGGCGAAGTGGAGGCGAAGCAGGGTGCGGCGGAAAAAAAGAATGCCGCGGAGGCGGTGGAAGCGCAGAGGCTCGGGCTTTCCGGCCAGATGCAGGCGCTGAGCGCCTACACGATGACCCGCAACTTCGTCCAAGGCCAGACGGGATTCAACGACAACTCCTTCGGTAACACGATGATGGGGGACTTTCTCGTTGATGCCCGGCTCCAGCGGGGCTTTCGGATGTTCATGGACATGAACATCAACTACGTGCCCACGGGAGTGCCTGTGCCGGTCACCTTCGTTTCACCGCCCATGGTGGCTCTCCAGAACCAGACCACTATCCTGGACATTAAAGAAGTGTTCATGGACTTCAACTTCGCCAACAATGCCGTGCACTTCCGCGCGGGCAAACAGGTGCTCCAGTGGGGCACCGGCTACTTTTGGAACCCCACGGACCTCATCAACGTCTCCCACAAGAGCTTCACGAACCTCAACGCGCTTCTGGACGGCGTGTTCGGACTGCGGACCGATGTGACCTTCTCCCAGGCCTTTCACCTGTACACGTTCATCAATCTGAACGACGTGAGCGACCTGACATACACCGCGTACGCGGCACGGGCGGAGTTCCTGGCCGGCAAGGTGGAGTTCGGTTTCTCCGGATGGTATGAGTACAACAAGATTCCGGTGTTCGGTGCGGACATCACCACGCCGCTTTTCTGGGAGCTGAACATGACAGGGGAGGCCAGCCTGTCATACGGCGACAACCAGCAGAAGTTTGGGACGAACGGTCTCCCTTACTCGGTAAGCAACCAGCTCGTTCCCAAGGTGGATGTCGGCATCTCGCGGACCTTCGATGTCCTGAATGTCCAGGACAGGCTCACCGTGATGGCGGAGTTTTTCTGGAACTCAGACGGATACGACACCAACATGTTCCAGGCGCTCAGCAGTTTCGATTTGGGGCTGTTTGAGTCCGGCTACTATCACGCAAGCTACTACGGCCAGTACTACGGGGCCTTTTTCGTTTCCATCAACGACTTCGGGCTGACGAACATGACCCTCTCCCTGAACGGCCTGTGCAACTTCTCCGACATGACGGCCATTGCCCTTATCGGGCTTTCCGATTCTCCGGTCAGCAATTTCACGCTGCAGCTCCAGGTCGGCTCCTACCTGGGACCGAGCAACGGCGAATACACCGCTGCCTACAATCCGACTACGGGCTCCCTGACAAACAACATGTTTCTGATCATTCTCAGCGCGCAGGTCAATTTCTGAATCGACTGCCAGGAGGATGATTTTCGGGTAAAATTCCCCCTGTGGTGCGAACTGTCGAGCAGATCCGTGATCGCCTGGTTGCGGCCATGGATCCGGAAAGCATCATCCTCTTCGGATCCCGGGCAGCAGGGACTGCTCGGGAAACAAGTGATTTCGACCTCTTGATCGTCACCTCAGCTGGAGCGAGACCCGTCGAGCGGCGCGCGATAGCCGAGCGAGCGCTTTTGGACCGCGCCGTGCCTCTGGATATCTTCGTGTATACGCCTCAGGAGATGCTCTATCTCCATAGCATCGGGAGCCCGTTCATCGACGAAGTGCTTGAAACCGGGAGGGTGCTGTACGTGAGGAAAGCAACAGAACAATGGATTCGTGATTCGGAGGACGAGCTATCCTCGGCCAGGGTTTTGCAGGAAAACGGGAAACATCGGGCCGCGTGCTTTCACAGTCAGCAGTGTGTTGAAAAGTGCCTGAAAGCTCTCATCATCGAGAAGAGCGAGAAACCGGAAAAGACTCAGGATATTCTCGAGCTCAACTCTCATGTTCGACGGCTGGGTTGGACAGTTGATCTCGACGGGGAGGAGGCGGTCTTCCTGAACAGCATCTACAAAGGCCGCTACCCTTCTGAAGAGGGGCTCCTGCCCCACGGTGAGCCTACCGAGAGTGACGCCCGCCGCGCCGTGACCTCTGCGGAGCGGGTCTTCCGTTCCACGTCGAAATCGGTTTCCTGAGCCAGCAGGGGGGCCCGACAGGACGACTGGCGGCAGTTCAACGGGACCCCCAGCGTGAGAATGCGCCTTGACTGCTTTTTGCCTTGGTGAGGTAAAACCCCGGACCCTCTCCTCGCGTATATACGGATGAAACGAGGAGTAGCAACATGAGCTTTCTCATTGCGCTTCGCGGCTGGCATGACTTTTACGTGGGAATGGGGGTTGCGTCGGCAGCCCTGCTGGGGTTCGTTTTCCTGGGGCTGACCCAGCGCGGCGACAACATGGGCGGCCGCGGGGAGCCTCACACCCTCGAGGGTCAAACTCTCGGCTCGCTGTTCGGCATCCTGGTACTATCGCTTCTCATCCTGATCCCCGAGCAGAACCAGAAATCCCTTGGAATCATTCTCCTCATCGCCGGCATCCTTGAATTGGCGTACGTGGGGCGATACCTGTGGCAGGAGGCGCGCGGTCATCTCAAGCACATGACCACGGGGTTCCTGGCATGGAAAGTCGTTCTCCCGCTGGCAGTGGTGGCAGCGACCGTCGTCTCCTCCCTGATGCTCCTGGCCGGGACCCGAAACTCCGGAGCGGAGGGTCTGTACGTTTTTGCCGCAACTCTCCTGGCTCTCCTCGTGGTGACGGCCAGGAACGCCTGGGAGCTCACGGGCAGGTCCGGTCAGGAACGACTGAAGCTGCATAGGGGCAACAGGAGCTGACGCTGACCTGACCAACCCCGGGTCAATCACGCAAGCACGGACAGAACCGACCCAAAGTCAAGCTGCGGCAGAGCCGCGGCTTGACCGAGCCCTAACATCATGTCTACATTTAATTGGTCGATCAATTAATTCGTCTGGCGGGCAGGTGAATAGGCGGATAAAGGGATGGGCAGGACACCAAAGGTTGTCGAGGATCGAAGAGATCAGATTCTGGAAGCTGCCCTCACTGTCTTTGCGGACAAGGGGTTCGACCGGGCGACAAATAAGGATATCGCTCGCGAAGCGGGGATCACCGCGGGTCTCATCTATCACTACTTCAAGAGCAAGAAAGAAGTTCTCCTGGAAGCAATGGAGAAGTACTCGCCCCTGAAGGTGATTCGTTCAGTTACTCCAGAGATGCTGGAAATGAAGCCGGAAGAGTTCCTCCGCATCGTGGTGCAGGAAGTCCTGGCCGTGCTGGAGAACGGGAAGTTCATTGCCATGATCAAAGTGTTCCTGCCGGAGGCCATGCACAACGGCGTGCTTGCCCCGGTGGTTTTCGGAGCGATGAAGGAGGCCACCTCCTTCCTGGAGGGCTATTTCAAGGCCAGAATGAAGGCCGGCCAGCTGATAAGCGCCGACGCTGCGCTCACGAGTCACCTGCTTCTGGGAGGCCTGATGGATCTCGTTCTTCGTCGCATGGTCATTCGAGACCCGATGGTGCTGAAGTTCTCCAGGGAGCAGATCGTCCGAAGCGTTGTCGAAACGACTCTCAAGGGGTTGCTGCCGAGATGAGGAAGCTCAGGCATTTTATCGTCCACTATTAATTAATCAGTCAATTACAACGAGTGGGGAATCACGGACGAGAGCTTGCCGCTTTCGTCGACTCGGAGGTGAGGAGGTTCACACATGAGCGCCCTGTCTGTGATCACGATACTTGCAGTCATCTTCAACGGCACGCTTGGCGGCGCAAGCCTGGAGGCTTGCCTGGTCAAGCTGCCCGCTCGAAAGCGCATAGGCGCCCGCGCCTACGCCGTCTTTGCTCGGGGCAACGATCTTGGAAACGGGTTGTGGGTTTACCCGCCCTGGGCAATCATTTCCACCCTGCTTGTGTTCACCGCAGCGATCATCGCCTTGACGAGCCGATCATCTCCTCCGGTTCCCGCCATCCTTCTTGCCGCTTCGGCCACGAGCATCCTCCACTTCGCAGCCACAAGCCAGGCGGCTCCCGTCATGCTGAGCATCAAAAACGCCCCGGATGACGAGTCGGTGCTCGGACAGAAACTGGACAGGTTCGCCCGATGGCACGCGCTCAGGGCCGGTTTCCAGGTGCTCACGTTCCTCGTGCTTCTCTGGGCGCTCCTTCTTGTCCGATGAGAAAGGAGGAACCGATGCGAGCCTTTCTCTTTGTCCTCCTTGCCGCTTCTTTTGCAACGGCGCAGGGATGCGCCGGTAATCTCCCGCAGAGCATGAATATGAGCCCGCCCGTTCGCTACGCGTTGGCGTGCGCAGGCACGAGGGATGCCGCGCCGGCAGGCAGTCGCGTCCTCACCTCGGTCGATACGCTGACGCTCCATGACTCAACTGCCCCGATCAGGAGCTTCTTCCTGACGGCGAAGGTGGTGAAGCGCCCGGGGCTCCCCGATGAGTGGACTTTCAACGGCACCGTCCCCGGACCCGAGCTTCGCGTTCGGGAGGGAGACCACGTCCGTGTCGTTTTGACAGACGACCTTCCTTTCTCAACGACGATCCATTGGCACGGCATCGACGTCCCGAACGCAGCAGACGGTGTTGCGGGAGTCACGCAGGACGCCGTCAAGGCCGGTCAGACGTACACGTACGATTTCATCGCCGCGGACCCGGGAACCTACTGGTACCACAGCCACCAGGATACCTCAAACCAGATCCCCCGGGGGCTGCTCGGAGCCCTTATCGTCGAACCTGAGAAAGGCCCGCGCTATGACAAGGACTACGCGCTGGTCTATCACGATTATTCTCCTCCTCGCCGCGGCTTCTTTCCGATCCTGGCAAAAATCCTTGGCGCCGTCGACAGACGCTCAATGGCGGTCAACGGGACCATCGGCAACCTGGCACTCGATGCCGAGCCGGGGGATCTCGTTCGCCTCCGCCTGATCAACGCCAGCGCCGGTGAGACCCGCGCAAACGCTGTCCCTCTCCATCTGGTTGTCCTGGGCGCGCTGTACCGGGTTGTGGCACTCGATGGGCACGACCTGAATGGCCCGCAGGAGATCGGCCCGGAAATCCTGCCCATCGGTGCAGGCCAGCGGTATGACCTCGCGCTCCGCATCCCGGCATCCGGCGCAGTGCGCCTGGTGGACAGGGAGCTGGAAGAAACAGTGACCCTTGGAAAGGGGGCGGTGGCAGCGCTGGGGCTTGCCGGGCTGCCGGTCTTCGACCTCACCAGATACGGTCTCCCCGGCGCGCTGCCGGGGGATCGCTTCGACGCCTCGTACACCCTGGACCTGGGCAGCCACCCGGGATTCCATGACGGAAAGTTCGGGCTGGTCCATACGATTGATGGGAGGGATTTCCCCGATACCCCGATGATCATGGTACGCCCGGAAGAGGTGGTGAAGCTACGCTTTACAAACTCAGGGAGGACTGAGGAGTTCCACACCATGCATCTCCACGGCCATTCCTTCCAGGTGTTGGCGCGAAACGGCATTCCCCTGGCCGGAAGCCCCGTGCGGCTGGACACCCTCCTGGTTGCGCCTCACGAGACATGGGACGTTGCTTTCCGCGCGGACAATCCCGGCGTCTGGATGCTGCACTGCCATGTTCTCCTCCACGCAGCCACCGGCATGGACATGATGGTTTCGTATGAGGGGATCCAGACACCGTACAGCGTGGGCTCTGCCACGGGGAACATACCCGAGTAAGGTATTCACGGACTTGCGGTCGTCGCCCGTTTGGTCCTTAATCATCTCATGGAGCCGGATCTCTTCCGGTCAATTGCTGACAGCGCGTTCGACTGGATCTACCTGCGTGATCGGGAGGGGAAGTTTCTGTTCGTCTCACCCTCGTGCGTCAGGATAACCGGCCATCGGCCAGAGGAGTTCAAGGACGACCCGGGTCTCCTTACGAGGATTGTCCATCCGGATGACATGGCCCTTGTCCGATCGCACCTGGATGAGGCGGGGTCGGGACGCGATGTCTCTCCCTTCGACTTCCGCATCATCACCAAGGACGGCGCAACCCGATGGATCAACCACGCCTGCTCCCCCGTCCTTGACAGTGAAGGCCGGCTCCTCGGCCGCAGGGCCACCAACCGGGACATCAGCCGGAGGAAGTTTCTGGAGGAAGAGGTCCAGAGCCTTGCGAAGTTCCCTTCAGAGAATCCCAATCCTGTCTTCCGGGTGAGCGGGGAAGGCGCAATCATGTACGCGAACTCCGCGGGAAACGCGCTCCTGCGGGCGCTCGGCTGCCCCGCGGGAGCCGCGCTTCCGGAGAACCTGCGCCTGGTTGTTGCGCAATCGTTCAGGGACAAGTCGCCGCGCGATCTCGACGTGGAGACCGAAGGGCGGGTCCTTGCGCTCGCCGTGGTTCCTCCCGAGGGCACGTCCTACCTCAACATCTACGGCACGGATGTGACAGAGAGGCGGAAAGCGGAGGACGGCCTCCGTGCGGCCAGGGACGCGCTTGAACAGAAAGTCCGCGAGCGCACAGCGCAGCTGCGAAAGTCAAATCGCCTCCTTCGCATGATTTCAGCGTGCAACCAGGCCCTTGTGGGGATCGAAAACGAGAAAGAGCTCGTGCAGGCCATCTGTCAGCTCATCCTGGATGAGGGCGGCTTTCGGATGGCCTGGGTGGGATATGCAGATCAGGACAGCGGGAAGCGTGTTCGTCCAGCGGCGAACGCAGGGTTCGAGGACGGCTACCTGGACAGGGCAGGGATCACCTGGGCTGACACGGAGAGAGGCCGCGGCCCCACCGGCACGGCCATCCGGGAGCGCAGGGTCTGTACGAGCAATGATTTCCTGGCCCAGCCCGAGCTTGCCCCCTGGCGTGACGACGCCGTCCGCAGGGGCTTTCACTCCTCCATCGCTCTCCCCCTCGTGAGTGAAGGGCGCGCCTTCGGGGCGCTCACCATCTACTCGGACCTGCCGTCGGCCTTTGACCAGGAGCAGAAGACCCTCCTCATGGAGCTGGCCGGAGATCTCTCGTTCGGGATCATGTCCGTGCGCGCGCGGGAGCAGAGGGACCTCGCCCTTGCGCAGCTGCGTTCCCTTGCGGCGGAGCTTGTGCACGCGGAGGAGCGGGAGCGCCAGAGGATCGGCAGGATCCTCCACGACCAGCTTCAGCAGCTGCTTGCCGGGGCGCGTTTCGGCCTGGAGAGCCTCCGGGCGGCTAGCAAAGCCGAGAACCTCCGGGAGACCGTCGATAAGATCGATGGAATGCTGAAGGAGGGTCTGGAGGTCTCCCGCTCCCTGACCACGGAGCTGAGCCCTCCCATCCAGTATGGCTCGGATGTAGAAAGCCTTGTGAGGTGGCTTGCCGCCTGGGCACAGGAGAGATTCGGGCTGACGGTGACCGTGGCAGCGCAGGAGGACGGGTACATCGGGTCCGATGAGATCCGCATGACGCTCTTTCGCACCGTGCAGGAGCTGCTGTTCAATGTCGCAAAGCACGCCGGAGTGAAGGAAGCGCACGTGTCGATCCGTCCGGATGAAGGCAGGCATCTGCTGGTGGCGGTCAGCGACTGCGGCGCAGGCTTCGATCCCTCGGCGCTGCGGGCCCGGGGCGGGTCGTCGGGCGGGTTCGGTCTTTTCACCATCCAGGAGCGCCTCCAGGCTCTCGGCGGATCGATAGCGATTGAAAGCAGGCCCGGCAGCGGAAGCTCCTTCACTATCCGCGTCCCGGCCGAGGCCCCGGGAACTTCGGGGCAGGTATCCGGGCGGCCCGCCGCCCGCCGCGGAACAGCCGTCGGCGCAGCGTCAGGCCGGCGGGGTGGTTCCTGCCCGGAAGACCGCAGGATCCGGGTCCTCCTGGTGGATGATCATCTCGTTGTGCGCCAGGGGCTTGCCATGGTGCTTGGCGGGGAGCCCGACATCGAGATCGTCGGGGAGGCCTCCGACGGAGAGACCGCCGTCAGCCTGGCCGCCGGGCTGCTTCCCGACGTGGTGACCATGGACATCAACCTGCCGGGGATGAGCGGGATCGAGGCTACCCGGGTCATTCACGTGGAACATCCCGAGATATCGATCATCGGGCTTTCCATGTTCGAAGAAGAAGGCGATGCGATGAGGAACGCCGGGGCCGTCGGCTACCTGTCCAAGACAGGACCGTCCGCGAAGCTCCTCGAAGTCATACGCTCTGTCTGTCGTAAAAAGCCGACATAGAAAATCATTCATCTCCCGACTGTTTTCCCTTTCCTCCTCCTCCTATGTTATGAGCACACGTGGACGAAAGAATCGAGGTATGTGCTGCGCGGGTGGTTTCCCTGCTCGGGGAAAAGCACCTCGTGAACGTGCTCCTGATCCCAGAGCTCCTCGGCGAAAGGAGCGTCCTGGTCTACCAGGCGCTGGGGTGGCTGGCCCATGAGGGCAGGATCCGGTATATGCAGAAGCACCGCCAGAGCTATGTCTCTCTGAACGGCGCGGAGGAAGGGAGGATGCGAGATGCAGGCGATGCATGAGGTCGATGTCGTCCAGGCGGCCGTGAATCCGGTCCTCGAGCCTGGTGACGGCTCCCTGGACCCTGTGACAGGGGACGTGCTGACGCAGGTGACAACGGAGCTGTCGCGCATGACCTCCCTCCTGGGCCGCGGCTCCGCCTCTGCGCGCAGGCGCATCGCTGAGATTCAGGCCCTCGTGGCGGCGAGGCTTCGCGCCATCGCGAGGCTCATGACCTCCAGCCGGATCGATCCGTGGATACGGCTGCGGCTTTCCCCCGCAGACGCGCTTCTGTCCCCGTCCACGAACCCCGCGAGGGTAGGGGTTTTCCCAGTATCGGCGAACCCGCTTCATTGGGGCCACCTGCTCTGCGGCCTCACCGTGATGGCGCGCGCCGGTCTGGACAAGGTCATCTACGTCATTGCTTCGGATTCATGCCCCGCGGAGGATCTTTTTCCCGAGGAAATACGCCGCGAAGGGGCCGCGGACGCAATTGCGCTGTTTCAGCCCCTGTTCACCCTTGTGCCAACGTCAGCGGGAAAGTCCCTCAGCGGACCGTCGTCCCTCTTTCGGCTCCTGGGGCTGAACGCGCAGCAGATGGTGGAAGCTTTCTATATTAGTGCAGGCGAGTGCAGCCCGTCGTCATCCATCGAGGAGCTCACCGCATCCCTCCTCGGCGGGGGAGCGGCGCACAACGAGCGCATGCATTCCGTCAACCTTGTCGTGATAAACGACGCCGGCCAGCGGCCGGCGCTGGAAAACCCCAGGACCCTCGTCGTACCCGCGCCCCTGCCAGCGGCCTCCGCCGCCGGCATCCGCGTCGCGCTGCGATCTCCGCAGCACCGCGACGAGCTGGCGTTCCTCCCGGCGGGGGTGTTCCGCCACTTCCGCGTGCTCAGCGTTTTTGATTGAGAGTCAGCTGAATTCTTTCATTCTCCCGAGTCAGGGCGACGTCCGGGTGGCGGGTGAGCCGCGAGAGCACGCTGAGAGAGTAGTCGCGGCTTTCACCGAGGATGGCCTGTATCTGCCAGAGATTCAGTCTACCTTCGGTATCGAGCGCCTGTCTCACCCTCATTGCAGATGACCCGATGCTTTCCGGCATTTGATCTCCTCCCCGATGCCACCGATTCTACCCTGAAGGCGGCCGGGGAAAAGTCGTGCAGGCGATGATTTTCGAGGGATGGTTCCAGGACAAATCGGTGTCGAAGCCTTCTGACACGGTCCGATGCGGCAGGCCGCCGCAGGTTCAGTCCAGGAGCCCGTGCTCCACCGCGTAGCGGACCAGCTCCGCGGTGTTGTTAAGGCTGAGCTTGGAAAGGACTCGGGAGCGGTAGGTGCCGACAGTTGCCGGGCTCAGGAAGAGCTCCGAGGCTATCTCGCTGATCCCCTTGCCGGAGGCGAGAAGGCAGAGGACTTTGAACTCGCGATTGGAGAGCTTCTCGTGCGCTGAGCGGGGACTCTTCCCGGAGACTTCCCCAACAAGCATCTCGGCCAGCGAAGGAGTGATGTATTTCCCGCCGCTTGCAAGGCGCTGGATTGCCTTCAGAAGCTCCGCCGGCGCGCTCCCCTTGACGAGGTATCCCGATGCCCCGGCCCTGATTGCGCGCATGCCCAGGAGGTTCTCCGGGTGCATGCTCATGACGAGCACCGGTGTCTTCGGGTGCTCCTGCGTGATGGTCTTCAGGAGCTCGATTCCATCCGGCCCGCCCGGCAGGGAGATGTCGAGGATGATGACGTCCACAGCCTGACTGGCGAGCTTCGAGAGGAGCTCCTGCCCGCTCGCCGCCTCGTCCTGGACGGAGATGTCCTTCTGGCGGGCGATGATCATCCTTACGCCTTCACGGACGATGGGGTGGTCATCACAGATGAGAACCCGTATCACTGCATCTTCCTCGCCGCCGCCCTGCGGCATAGTTCGTTGACTGGAGCTTGAGTGTTCCATCGTACTACAAAGCGGCCGCGCTGTCATCAAAGAAGCAACCCGGGCGACCCGAGGCGGCTTCTTGCCCGTCTTGCCCGTGTTGCCTTGACAATTTGAAGCCCCGGGCCGACTATCGGTGCTCACGTGTTGCCGAAAGCGAATGCCGCGGCGCTGCAGGAGCTCAGCGTGCGAGTCCTTGCGTACGTTTTTTGCCCTCTTTTCCTGGTCGGGGCGGTCCTGGCCCTTTCGGCCTCTGGTCGCGTCCCTGCCGGGTCGGTGCCGCCGGAAATCGATCACGCAGAGAAGGAAGCGACTCAATGGCTCCTCGGCCAGATGGTCCCCGACGACGTGGTGCCCGCGCCTGACCCGGACAGGCGGCGGCTTCTTCTCAGCTACCGGGTTCCCCCGCAGGATCCGTCCTACCGTTACACCTACGGCAGGTCGTTTGTCTACGACGATGCGCTGGGCGCTATCGCGCTCACGATGGTGGGCAGGTACCGCGAAGCGGAGTTTCTGCTGAATGCCCTGAGGCATCTCCTCAGGCCCGATGGGAGCCTTTGGTTCGCCTACAATACGCAAAACAGCTGGCCGGACGACAAGGACTCATCCGGAGCCGTTGTCCGCATGGGGTCGGTGGCCTGGGTCGGATACGCGTTCACCTACTACCTGAGCACGCGGGAAAAAGAAAACCCAGGCTTCGTCGTGAGCGACCCCCTGGGCCGGGAGTATGCCAGCGCAGCGCGCTCCATCGCCTCGTTCCTGCTTGCAAACCAGGTGACCGACCCGGCAGACCCGCGCTACGGTCTGGTGACAGGGGGCCTCGGCGCCTCCACCGTGACCATCAGCAACACTTCCGGGCGGCCGGCGGAAGTTTACACGCCACAGAAGGTCCTGTGGGTGAGCATGGAGCACAACGTCGACGCATGGTTCTTTCTGCGGGACCTCAGCAGGCTCATCCCTGATTCCAGGCTCACTGCGGCAGCAGGTCTCATAGCGGAGCGTCTTTCAGGACTCTGGAGCGATACAGACGGGCAGTTCCGGCAGGGTATCCATGAGGACAGGACGCCGGACACGGCCCTTCCCCTGGACGGGGCATCGTGGGGAGCGATTTTTCTCCTGGCCGAAGGCCGGGCGGACCTCGCTCGCCGGTGCGCTGAGGGAATGCGCACGCGCTTCGGCTCTGAGCTGAAAGGGCTTCGTGGGTACAGGCCCTATGGGCCGGAGCCGGTGTACGAGGATCAGCGTGTGAACAGGTTTTTCTTCCCTGAGGCTTCGCGCAAGCTCTGGCAGGATCTCCCTTTCATCTGGGGGGAAGGCTCTCTCGGCGCCGCCGTAGCGCTGGCTCGTCTCGGGAACCCCGAGGAGGCGCTTTCGATCATGGATTCCCTGCGCCACTTTTCCGCTGGAGGCGGGATTCGCTACGCCTCGTCGACCGTGCAGTATCTCTTTAGCGACTCCCCCAGCGTCGCCTCCACATCCTGGTTCATCATTGCGGCAGAAACGCTGCGGGGCGCGCCTTCCGCGGGCTCGTTCTGGGGTCCATGAGCGCAGCGCGTCGGCATCTCCTGTTCTTCTTCCTTCTCCTGGTCCCTGCGCTCGGCTTCGGCGTGGACCAGACCGCGTCCACCGCGCAGGTTGCGCTCCTGGACGTGGATACATCCGGGAAAAGCGGCGTACAACATCTCGAGCTCGTGGCGCTGAAGCGGATCTTCGTCACGCTTGGCATTCCGGTGGACGTTGTATCCGGCACGGAGCGGCTCTCTGACTACAGGGTGGTCTGCACGGCAGGGGCGCTGCTCAACACGACCCTTGCCCGCGAGATCTCCAACGGCCTCTTCGACTACGTGGAGGCCGGCGGCATCCTCGTGTCCGCGGGGGAGATCGGGAGCGGCATGTACCCGCTGTTCGGGCTCACGGGACAGGCGCCCAGCCGAAAGCGATATCGCCTGGGCTTCGTTTCCTCGGATGCCTCGACGTCGTTCATCGACTATCCCAACGAGCGGACTATTTCCCTGGGCAACGGGGAACGGCATTTCTTCGATGACGTCATCTGGTCCCATGGCGCGGCCCTTTCCCCGGATGCCGCGGCGCTGGGGCTGTTCGATGACGGCACGGTCGGGTTCTCCCTGCACCCCTACGGGAGGGGCAAGGCGTATCTCCTGGGTCTCTCGTATGCGGAGTCGGTTCTCCTTCCCCAGGTCGGGGGCTCCTACAACGCGGAGCGCCAGTACGCCAACGGCGTCGAGCCCTCCGCAGATGTGATCATGCTCATCCTCAAGTCGATCTGCATGGCAGCGTCGTCTCCCGCGGTCTGCCTGTCCACCATTCCGTACGCGAGGCCGGTGGGTCTTGTCCTGACCCATGACGTTGACGCGCAGTCCTCCTTCCTCGACTCGTTGAAGTTCGCGGAGCTGGAGAAGAGGTATGGGGTCACGAGCACCTTCTTCGTGACCACGAAGTACTTCACGGACGCCAGCGACATCGACTATTTCAACGTCCCGGAGAATCTCAACGCCGTCCGCGAGCTCAAGCGGCGGGGATGGGACATCGGGTCCCACACGGTCTCTCATTCCGTCAAGCTGGCAAGCGCTCCGGAAGGGGACCCTGGAGTGACCCGGCAAACCTATGAGCCGGCTTCGCACCTGACAGTGTGGGGCGAGACGCGCGTCAGCAAGGAGCTCCTGGACCGTGAGCTTCCGGGGCAGACGACCCTTGCGTACCGCTCGGGAGACCTGGCGTTCCCGCGCTCACTCATCCGCGTGCTCCAGGGCTGCGGGTATGCATACGATTCGACCTACTCGGCCAACGCCGTGCTGAGCGCTTTCCCTTACTTCGCGTTCGAAGAGCAGGACATGGGCTCCCGGGAGTCCCCGCTTGTGGAGATCCCGGTCACCCTGGACGACTCGCAGGGTTACCTGACGCCCGACAACGGCGCCGCCGTCGTGAAGGGTTGGCTGGAGGTCATGGGAGAGAGCGCGCGCTACGGCGGGTTGACAGTGCTTCTCATGCATCCGTCCGACACCCGGACAAAGACATACAAGCTGCAGGCGCAGGAAAGCCTCATGAGGGTCGTGTCCGCGCAGGGTGGATGGATGGGCACCCTGTCCGACGTCGGCAGGTTCTGGCGCAGCCGGGCAGCCCTTCATTTCTCCGCGCAATCGGACCGGCAGGGTGCCCTTGTCATACGGCTGGACGCGAAGGCTGCGGAGGTGGACCCCGCCGTCGGGTTCGAGGTGAGCGGAGCGGTGAAAAGCGTCGTCGTCATGGACAGCACGGGGAAGCCGCTTGTCTACACGATTGTCTCGAGGGACGGGAAGCTTTACGCTGGTCGACAACCATGAGCGTGCACGCACAGGAGGAAAGATGAGAGGAAAAAGTGCGCTCGGTCGCGCGTGGTTTCTGATCGGGACGGCGGGCCTCTTCATGGCATTCCTCCTCTCGGCAGCCCGGCCCGCCGCGGCGGATGGATTTCGAAGCATCACGACGGTCACCGGGGACTACTACTTTCCGACCTCCACCGCTTCCCAGAGCTACTATCTGGAGACTGACGAAGTTCTCCTGGCGCGGATCATTCCTGCCCTGACCGTGGAGGCAAAGGTCACGCGCAACGACTTCCCCGGCGGTCCGCAGCACATTTTCTTCCTGGGACCCGTGGTGAGCTTTGCGGAGACTATCTACGCAGTGGCCGTCTATGGCCTCGGCCTGGACGCGCAGAGCAAGCTGATCCACGAGGTCGACGCGGACTTCAATTGGGAAACAGACACCTCGGCCGCCTTCGTCTCATTCAAGGGTGATTACTTCACCTCCGCCGGCTCGTGGTATGTCCTCCCGTCCATCGGAGGCAAGCTGCATCTCCTTCCCCCCCTCGGCTTGTTCGGCGAGTTCTTCATGAGCTGGGACAACAACCACCAGATCACAGGAGCATTCTGGGGTGAGGGGGATTACCAGCTGGGCCCGATCGTGGACATCCTGGCAGGCTTCACCGTGAGCTTCTCACGGGACCTCGGGTACTCGCTCCTCGCGGGGGTCAACATCTCCATCACCGAGAACATCGTTCTGAAGTACAAGTTCAGCTTCCTTTCCAACGTGGTGGAATACCAGACGGCGGTGGTGCCGACCACAAACTACGGGATAGAGAACCTCCTCAGCCTGGACTGGAAGTTCTGAAGCCGCCCTACTCCCGCTTCTCCTGGTACTGGATGATCACGGGACCGCTCGGGACTGCCGAGCCGCCTGCCGGCTCCACCGTCACCTGCACGGCCTCGGGGAGCATCACCAGCGCCGGGTCTTCGGAGATGATGAGCGCGTTTCCATCGCTTCCGGGGACGACGCTCCCGACTGAAATCCATTTCCCGTTGCTCATCACCCATGCCTGGTAGGTCTTTCCCGCGGGCGCGGGGGCAAAGTCGTGCAGCGCCATGACCGCAAGCGCGGTCCCGGCGCGCCCGCGATAGGACCCGTGCGTGCCGGCCGGGACGCCCGGCCCCGGGGAAAGGTGCAGTGTCGTGATGTTGCTTGCAGTGACGAAAGCCAGCGCGCGGTCCATCCTCCTGGCAAGGACCTGCTCGTAGCGCGCGCGGATAGCCGTGCCGAACAGGAGCGCCAGAAGCACGATGGCCGCCCCCAGCGGCGCCAGAAGGAAGCGAAGCCTCTTCATGCCTGTCCTGATCCTGGTCTTCACGGTTCCCAGGGGGAGCCTCAGGGTCTCAGCAACCTGGTCGTGCGTCAGGTCCTCGAAGAAAGCGAGGCTCAGCGCCTGGCGCTGGGAGGAGGGGAGCTTTTCCACAGCTTTCTGGACGGCCTCCCTCTGGAATGCCGCCCAGGCGGTCTCGGCCGGCCCGTCGCTCCGGTCTGCCAGATCGTCCACGAGCCGGCCCTCGCTGTCGGGGTCCACCTGGGGCCTGCGGCTTCTGCTGCGAAGCTCGTTCAACACACGAAAGTGCGCAACCTGGAGGAACCACGGCCGAAAAGGGCCGCGCCCGGGATCATAGGTGCCTGCCTTGCGCCAGAGCGCGAGAAAAACCTCCTGGACGATGTCCTCCGCCGCCGCGGCATCGAGGCTCTGTGCGGCGATGTGGAACACGAGCGGCGCGTAGCGGACGTACAGCGGCGTCAGCGCCTCCGGCTCGCCGTCCGCCAGGCGGCGGACCAGCTCCTCATCGGTCCTCGCGTCGTCCTCGGGACGCTCCCGGGCTGTCGTCGCGCTCATGCATTCTCCCCTGTCCCTCATACACCGGCCCGACGTATCCGGATGTACCGGGGTGGCTCAAAGGTAGAAACGAAGCGGCGCGCAAGCAACAGGAAACGCGTATTCCGGTCTTTCACGAAGTTGAGTATTATTGTCGCATGCCAATGACCCCTCTTCAGATCAGGGACCTGCTCGACGAGAACAGGGCTCACGAGTGCGACGGAGTCGGAAAGGACCACGTCTGCGTGAGGATCGCCTCGATTGCAGATCTCCCGTCGCGCTTCGGCCAGTTTCAGGTGGTTGCATTCTGGAACAACCGCGACGGCAAGGAGCACGCGGCATTCGTTCACGGGGACATCGCGGGGCAGAAAGACGTTCCCGTCCGGATGCACTCCGAGTGTCTCACCGGAGATGCCATCGGCTCGCTGCGCTGTGACTGCCGGGACCAGCTGGAGGCGGCGCTGCGCGCCCTCTCCTCCATGGACAGGGGGCTGCTCCTGTACCTCCGCCAGGAAGGACGCGGCATTGGCTTCACAAACAAGATCCGCGCGTATGGCCTCCAGGACTACGGATATGACACCGTTGAGGCCAACATTGCCCTGGGGTTCCGCGACGACGAGCGCGACTACAGCGTGGCCGCTCACATGCTCTGGTCCTTCCACGTGGCCTCCGTGCAGCTGATGACCAACAACCCTCGCAAGATCGACGGCCTGGTATCCCTGGGGATCCGCGTGTCAGGACGCATCCCTCTTGTCGTGCCGCCCAACGATTACAACCGCTTCTACCTCGAGACGAAAGCACGCAAGTCGGGACACCTTCTCGATGTGAACGGGAAGGAGCACCTCCTGGAGCAGATCGATCGCCCCGTCATCGACGGGATGACGACGGACCAGGCAGCCATCGTCCAGGAGGACTGAGGGCGTGGCGGCCAGGGGGGAGCTTCCCATTATCGCCTTCGACACTGTCAGCGCGTGGGAAGACTGGCTGGAGAAAAACCATGGCGCTTCGCCCGGCGTCTGGGTGAAGCTCGCGAAGAGCGCCGGCGGCGTGCCCCCGATGACGTACGACCGGGCGGTCGAATGCGCCCTGTGCTGGGGGTGGATCGACGGTCAGAAGAAGAAGCTCGACGAGTCGTGGTGGCTCCAGAAGTTCACCCCGCGCGGGCCGAAGAGCGTGTGGTCGCGCATCAATCGCGACAGGGCAGTTTCTCTCATCTCAGTGAGCCGGATGAAACTCCCGGGGCTTGCCGCCGTC
This sequence comes from uncultured Spirochaetota bacterium, assembly GCA_963753085.1. Taxonomy (GTDB): domain Bacteria; phylum Spirochaetota; class Spirochaetia; order SZUA-6; family Fen-1364; genus Fen-1364. The sequence continues at coordinate 78,736 of CAVWBF010000022.1, forward strand.
GAGCAGGCAAAGAAGGACGGCAGGTGGGCACGCGCATACGAGCCGCAGAGCGCCGCGGCCGTGCCTGCTGACCTGCAGAGGGAGTTGGACAGGAACCCGCGAGCGCGCGACTTCTTCGCGACCCTCCGCAGCAACAACAGGTACGCGATCATCTTCAGGCTCCATGGGGCAAGGAAGCCCGAGACGCGCGAAAGGCGCCTGCGCCTGTTCCTCCAGATGCTCGAGGAGGGAAAGACCATCCATCCGCAGTCGGTCACTCCGAGCGGCGGAGGGTCGGAAAGGGATTCCGCTCGTCAAAGAAGCGCTGGTGCCAGTAGGGGTAGGGAAGGACGGGCTCGCTCACCGCATCCAGCCTCGCCACCTGCCCGGGAGTCAGGCTCCAGCCCACGGCCCCGAGATTCTGGCGAAGCTGCTCCTCGTCGCGGGCCCCGATGATGACGGAGGAGACCGTGGGTCTTCGCAGGAGCCAGTTGATGGCGATCTGCGGCACGCTTTTCCCCGTCTCCCGCGAGATCTCATCGATGCAATCCACCACCCGGTAGAGCATCTCGTCGGGAACGGGCGGCCCTGCGTCGCGCGTTTCAGGCAGCCGGCTCACGCGGGGCTGGGGCTGGTTTCTTCTGATCTTTCCCGTCAGCCGCGCCCATCCAAGCGGGCTCCACACGACTGTTCCAACGCCCTGGTCCGCCGCCAGGGGCATGAGCTCCCATTCGTAGTCCCGTCCGACGAGGGAATAGTAGGCCTGGTGCGCGACGTAGCGCGCAAGCCCGTATTTTTCAGAGACGGCAAGGGACTTCATGAGATGCCAGCCCGAAAAGTTGGAGCAGCCGATGTAGCGGATCTTTCCCGCGCTCACCATGTCGTCCAGGGCGCGCAGGGTCTCCTCCACGGGGCTCATGGCGTCGAAGCCGTGGAGCTGGAACAGGTCGATGCGGTCAGTCCCGAGGCTCCGCAGGGACCTGTCCACGGATTCCATGAGGTGAAAGCGCGAGGAGCCCACATCGTTGGGCCCGTCGCCTGTGCGGAAGGTCGCCTTGGTGGAGAGCAGCACGCGCTCGCGGCGGCCGGCCACCGCCTTGCCGAGGATCTCCTCCGCAAGCCCGTCCGAGTAGCCGTCCGCGGAATCGAACATCGTGACACCCGCTTCGAGGCAGATGTCCACCATGCGCTTTGCCCCCGCGACATCCGTGGCGCCCCAGGGGCGGAAGAAATCCCCCCTGCCTCCGAAGGTTCCCGTGCCGAAGCTGAGGGCCGGCACCTTCAGCCCCGAGCGCCCGAGCTGCCTGTATTCCATGCCTTCAACAATAGCGGCGGGGCTGCCGCCGCGGCAAACCCCCGTAGGTCGATAAGCACGAAGTGCTTGTCGACACCGCGTCTATTCGTCTCCCCTCTCTCTCAGTATCATAATCTGGATGGTGGAGGAGCTTCGAAAGTTCACGGTCGAGGATCTTGCCGGCTTCAACGGGGAGAACGGCACCCCCATTTACATCGCCTACGAAGGACGCGTGTTCGACGTGACGGCAAGCAGGCTCTGGCGCGGGGGCATGCACATGAAGCGCCATCCGGCGGGCAGGGACCTGACGGTGGAAATGTCCGCGGCGCCTCATGACCTCTCCGTCCTCGAGAGGTTCCCCCAGGTGGGCGTTCTGGTCCCGCAAGGGCAGGAGGTTGCGTCGAATGGTCGTTCTGCGGTCCTTCCATCCGCTGCCGCCCGCTTGGCTTCAGCGGCTGAGGGCGGCTCCTCCCTCCCTCGCTTCCTGGAGGAGATCCTCGAGCGCCATCCGTTCTTCCGCCGGCACCCGCATCCCATGACCGTGCATTTTCCCATCGTCCTCATGATCTTCGCGCCCGTGTTCACGCTGCTGTACCTGGCGACGGGCCGGGCCGGGTTCGAGACGACGGCGGTCAACTGCCTGGCCGCGGGGCTCCTCTTCTGCCTTGTCGTCATCCCGACAGGGCTTTTCACATGGTGGGTCAACTACGAGGCACGGCCCATGCGGCCGGTGACGGTCAAGATCGTCCTTTCCGCATGCATGTTCGCGGATGGGCTTGCCGCCTTTCTCTGGCGCCTGAGTGACCCGGGAGTCGTTGCACGGACCGGCCCGAGCATCCCGTACCTCGTGCTCGTTTTTCTCCTTCTCCCCATGGTCGTCGTCGTTGCCTGGTTCGGCGCAACTCTCACCTTCCCCCTTCGCAGGGCGACCACGCCGGGCCCTCGCACATGATGAGCCTTTTCGCGGACACCGTCCTTCTTTCCCGTTTGCAGTTCGCAATGACTACGCTGTACCACATGATCTGGCCCACCCTCACGGTCGGACTCAGCCTCACGCTCGTTGTCCTGGAAGCGCTGTGGCTGCGCACGCGAGACCCGGCCTGGTATCTGCACCTGCGCTTCTGGAGCAGGCTGCTCCTCCTCAACTTTTCCGTCGGCGTGGCCACCGGCCTCGTGATGGAGTTCCAGTTCGGCACCAACTGGGAGCCCTTCACCGAGGCAACGGGCGGGTTCTTCGGCAATATCCTCGGTCTCGAGGGAACCCTGGCTTTCATGCTGGAGGCGGGATTCCTGGGAATCATGATGTTCGGCTGGCGCAAAGTCTCCCGGGGACTTCACATGGCCTCCACGGCGCTGGTGGCCCTCGGCGCGTCGCTGTCTGCATTCTGGATCCTCGTCGCAAACTCCTGGATGCAGACTCCGGCGGGGGGGCACTTCGAGAGGGGACGATTCGTCGTTGACAACTTCACCGGGGCGCTCTTCAACTCGGACATGGTCACCTCCACCACGCACATGTGGGCGGCCTGCGTGGAGACAACGGCATTCGTCGTGGGGGGGATCAGCGCCTGGTATATCCTGAAGAGGCGCCACGCGGAGCTCTTCCTGAAGACCCTGAAGGTTGCGCTGGTGTTTGCCCTCGTAATGACGCCGCTTCAGATCTTCCTGGGCGATGCCCAGGGGCTCCATATCTATCGGACCCAGCCTGAGAAGCTGGCGGCCATGGAGGGGCATTGGAAGACCAATGCCCCCGGAACCGGGGCTGCGTTCAACGTCCTTGCATGGCCCGACAGCAAGGCAGGGCGCAACGTGTTCGAGGTCCAGGTCCCATACCTTCTCAGCCTGCTGGAGACCCGGTCCTTCACGGGCCAGGTCAAGGGGCTTTCCGAGTACCCTCCCGCGGATCGGCCGCCCGTGGTCGTCCCGTTCTACTCGTTTCGGATCATGGTCCTGATCGGCTTTCTCCTCTTTGCGCTCATGGTCTGGACGCTCGTGACGTGGTTCCGCGGCGGTCTTTCGCCGGGCCGGCTTCCGGGAAACAAGTCCCTTCTTCGAGCATGGCTCTGGGCGCTCCCCCTGGGGTACGTTGCGGTGGAAACGGGATGGCTCACCCGCGAGGAAGGCAGGCAGCCCTGGCTCATCTACCGCGTGCTCAGGACCGCTGATGCGGCAAGCGCGCTCCCGCCGTGGGCCGTGACCGCCTCCCTCCTCGTTCTCCTTGCGGTCTACATCCTCCTCACCGTGTTCTTCCTCATCTACGCCCGACGGATGCTGAGGAAGGGTCCGGACCTCTCCCTGGTGCCGCCGGGAGGAGGCTGAAGTGGAACAGACGCTGCCAGCGGTCTGGTTTGCCATCCTGGGGTTCATCCTCCTTCTCTACACGATGCTCGACGGCTTCGACCTGGGAGTCGGGATTGTTTCACTATTCGTGAAGGACGATGAGACGCGGGGGATCCTCATGGCAAGCCTGGGAAGCATCTGGGATGCCAACGAGACCTGGCTCGTTCTCTTCGGCGGCATCATCTTCGGAGCATTCCCCGCCGTGTACGGCCTCGTGATGACGGCCCTCTACATACCACTGATCGTGATGCTCGTGGGGCTGATCTTCCGCGCCGTGTCCTTCGAGTTTCGCGCGCACTCGACTGCGAAGAAGCCGTGGGGACTGGCGTTCGGGTGGGGGAGCCTCGTGACGGCCGTAAGCCAGGGGCTGGCCTTCGGCGGACTCCTCTGGGGACTCGATATCGTGGATGGAAAATACCGGGGAGGGGTCTTCGACTGGCTCTCACCTTTTTCCGTGCTGACGGCCGTGGCGGTGGTGGGCGGCTACGTCATGTTCGGGTCCACCTATATCATCATGAAGACCCGGGGAGACGTGGCGCGCTTCGCGCGGCGGACCGCGGGATGGGGGGCGGGCATCGCGGCCCTCGGGGCCCTGGCGGACACCGTCCTCGCGGTCGGGAAATACCCGTTTCTTTCGCAGAAATGGGAAACCGTTCCCGGCTCGTTTCTGACCGTCGTGCCGTTCGCGCTCGGCCTGGCCGCCTTCGGAATGATGCTCCTTGCAATCTCACGAGGCCGGGATTTTCTTCCCTTCACCTGCGCGCTCCTCTTCGCTTTTTTCGGATACGTGGCGCTCTCCGCCAACTATTTTCCCATCATCGTTCCGCCCGCGCTCACCGTCTATGATACGGCGGCGCAGCCGCTTACGCTCCGATCAATGCTGGTGGCCGTGGGAGCCGCTCTCCCCATTCTCCTTGCGTACAACATCCTCCAGTACTGGATATTCCGGGGCAAGACGACTCATTCGGGCTACGGGGAAGACTGACAGGCCGGGGCTCCCCTCACTGCAGGATTCGTTCAACCGCCGCAAGAAGATCAGGGACCTGGAATGGCTTTGTCACCATGGGGGCGCCCGCCTGCTGGAGGAACTCCGTTGTCTCCTGGGCCATGACATCCCCGGTGAGGAAGATGACGCGCCGGGCAAGGGACCCGGCGATGTCCCGGATGCGCCTGTACACCTCGATTCCGCTCAACCCCGGCATGCGGATGTCGAGGAACACCAGCCCGTAGCGCTGCGATGCGATACGCTCCAGCGCGCTGCGGCCGTCGGGCACGACGTCAACCTCGTGCCCGCGTTTTTCCAGCACGCTTTTCAGGAGCATCCGCACGGGGTGCTCGTCATCCACAACGAGGATGCGGGTCGGCGGGGCGGGCGGCTTCTCCTCTGCGACGGCCGGCTCGCGATTTTCCTCCCCCGGGGCCACCACGGGAAACTCGATGTGGAACTCCGCGCCCCTGCCGGGGTCCCCTTCCACCCAGATCCTCCCGTCGTGCTCGCCCATGATTCCGTGACAGACGCTGAGCCCGAGACCCGTCCCCTGCCCGACCTCGCGCGTGGTGAAGAAAGGATCGAAGATCCGGTCGCGGATCTCCGATGGGACCCCCGGGCCGTTGTCGCGCACCACGATGTGGATTGCCCCCTGGCGATATTCGCTTTTCAGGAAGAGCGCTCCCTTGCCGTGCGCGGAGCCCATTGCGGTTTCCGCGTTGATGATGAGATTGAGGAGGACCTGCTGCATCTGCTGACCGTCGGCAATGGTCACGGGAAGGCCGGGATCCAGCTCCGTGGTGACGCGGATGTTGCCCGTCCGCAGGGCATAGTCGCGCAGCGCCAGCGTCGACTGGATGATCTCGTTGAGGCTGACCGCGGTCCGCAGCGGCTTCTGCTGGCGGGCGAAGGTGAGAAGCCTCTTGACGATGCCGGCCACCCGGTGGGAGCCCTGGAGGATCTGGCGGACGATCTCGTTCACCTCCTCGGGAAGCGTCCGCATCCCGAGGAGCTGGCTGTACCCGATGACCGCCGTGAGCGGGTTGTTGATCTCGTGGGCGATCCCGGCGGCCATCTCCCCGATGGACGCCAGGTGGCTGGCAAGGCGCGCCCGGGTCTCGATCTGCTTGCGGTGCGCCTGCTCCTCCCTGCGCTCCGTGATGTCCCGCATGACATACATGCTGTGCAGCCTGCCGTCGGGGTCCAGGAGGGGGGCGCAGGCTATCTCGTACTCACGTCCGAGGATCGTCTCCGTGTAGCGCCGGGGGGACTGTTCCTGCGCGGGAGCGCGAAGGAAGGATCGTTGGCCGACGCGAATGGCGAAGAGCGCGGATGCTTCCCGGTTTGCAAAGCGGATCTCTCCCTCCCTGTCGGTGATGATGACCGAGTCGGGAAGGTTGTTCAGCCAGGCCTCGAGGGTCTGGCGCGTGCGAACGGCGTCCCTGTACAGGCGCGTATTCTCCAGGGCAAGGGCCGCCTCCGCGCCAATGGTGTCGAGCACCAGCACGTCTTCCGAGGAGTACCCGCGGCGGCTGGCCTTCGGCCCGAGGACAAGGACCCCCGCGAGGCTGCCACGGGGCGAGATGAGCGGGACGAGCAGGGTCGCCGTGAGCCCGCGCAGGGCGGTCTTCTCCGCCATGGGGATGTTCTGCAGGAGCGGTTCCACGGCGAGGGTGGAGATCCGCAGCGCGGAGCGGCTTCGATACAGCCAGTCCACAATGGGGCTTGCCGAGCCGAGCACCCGACTCGGGAAAGAGTCAGTGGATGCAGGCGCCCGTTCGGGGTTTTCCTGCGCGTCGGCCTCCCGGCGGTCTTGACCATCCCCCGTCGTTGCAGCGAGATGGAAGTCCCCGGAATCCCCCAGGGGTTGAAGGAGGGAAACAGTGGAGGCGCCGAGCGCGCCCCGCACGAGCTCCGTCAGCCGCAGCGCGATTGCCTGGAATCCTTCGGCCGCGTCCGCGCCGCGCACCAGCTCGCGGAGCGAGTCCAGGTAGTCGTGCCGTTCGCGCTGGAAGAGCCGGTCAACGCGGAGGCGCGCCCATTCATAGGTCGGCCACAGGATGAGAGCGAAGGCCACCATGGCGAGCGCGTAGATGGCGAGCGAGCTGCTTCGGTCCCGCAGGGCGTCGCGGGCAAGGATGATGGCGCCGACGAACGGGGCTGCAATCAGCGCGCTCACGAGCACCCGCACCAGTCCCCTGCGCGCCACCACGCGCAGGTCGATGAGGCGGTAGCGCAGGATGGCGAAGGTACAGACGGTGGCGAACGCGAGGTTGGCCCAGATGAGGACGGGCGGAAGGTCGGTGAATCCGTCCGCCACGATTCCCAGGAGGGGAAGGAGCCCGGCGGCTGCAAGCCAGAGGTATCTTTTTCTCCTGTCCTCGGAAGGTTCCTGCATCCACGCCCGTACGAGCACGATGGTGTTCAGAACGATGAGGAGGTACACGGCGCCGAAAATGACGAAGCCGCCCGGCCCGACCACGGGATCATAGCCGTAGCCGGCCCGGCGCATCCCCGCCACCGCCAGCCCTGTGAAAAGCACGACGGCAGTGCTGGGCACGGCCAGGGAATACAGGAGGCGCACCGGCCACCGCGTCCCATGTCCGGTGTAGACATGGCAGAAATGGTAGAACGTGACGAAGAGGCAGATGAGCCACGCGGACACGATGCGGTCCCAGACAACCGCGGCCTCGAGGGAGCGGCTGGAGCGCATCCCGAAGGTGAAGGCGGCCCAGAGGGCGAGGGAGCTGAGGACCAGGAGAAACAGGCGGCGCGGCCGGTCGCGGAGGCCGGCCTGGAGGACGAGGATAATCAGGATGACGGCCATGGTGGCGGCAATGAGCGGGGAGAGGATATATCCCGTGAGGCCGGCGGTGTCGTTCATTCCCTGTCTTCAGTCGATCCCATGCTGATCAGGAGCTCCACCATCTCGGAGGACGGGTTGACGTGCCGGGGCTTGAGGAAGGACAGGGCAGCTCCTTCGCGGACTTTCTGTTCCGTATAGCGGGCGAAGCTGCCGCCCGAGACCACCGTGGTGCGCACCGGGTTGACCCCGAGATAACGGCCGACATCCGCGTAGTCCGTGTCGATCATCCTCAGCCGGGCGTCGAGCTGCCTGCTGATCTCGCGAGCGGCCATCGGACGGCTCAGCTCCACGATGATGCGCAGGTAGGTTTCGCTTCCATCATATTCCTTCAGCGCCGTCCAGTCCGTGCACGGGATGGACGCCGCCGCTATGGCGCCCCAGAGCGTGCGCTCGTCCAGAGCGCAGAGACCTCCGATGTTGATGGCTTCCCCGATCTTGCGCCGGACTTCTATCTGCGGGAGACTGATCCCGGCGGCGCTGTCACCCGCTTCCACCACCCGGATCACGTCCCCCAGCTGGTAACGGAGGAGAGGCATTCCGTGGAACTGGGTGATGATCACCTCGTAGAGACGCCCGGGCTCCAGCTGGTCGATGAGAAGGGTGGCTGTCTGAGGCTCCCCGTTCGGCGTGGAATCCGCGTGGGGACGGAACTCGAGGAAGACCGAGTCGGGGAGGAAGGTCATGAAGGACCGGGTCCAGCTCTGCATGCCAAGGAACATCGTCTCCGTGCTGGCGTAGACGTCGAAAGGCGTGACGCCCCAGTACTTCTCGATCTCCGCCCTGTAGATGCTCGTGTCCACACCCCCGGCCATGATTCCGCGCGGGCTCCAGAGGTCTTTCGGGTAGATCGGGCGATGCTGGATGCGGCTCCTCAGGACGCCTCGAAGGAGGCGCGCCATGGCCTTCGGGTTAAGGATGCCGCGGGAGAGCCTGCCGCGCGCGGACTGCCCCGACATCTGCTGTCCAAGGCGCACGAGGATGCTTGCCAGGGCCCCGGCCACGTCGAATCCTTCTCTCAGGGCCAGCTCGAAGGCGCGCGCCACCTGCTCGGAAAACGGCAGGTCGGCAACCGACTCCAGGGGAGGGATGGCGCGGAACGTGAATCGCTTCTGCAGCTGGGAGAAGATCGTGCCCGATGTGTAGGGGGCCAGGGGAACGGTGGCCAGCATCCGCATCCCCGGCCTGACCGAGATCTGGCCCCGCCGGGAGGCGGAGGCGAGGTTGAACAGGCCGATGCAGTTGCGCGCGGTCTTGTCCATGAGGGCTTCGCTGTGGGGGATCCACTTGAAAACGCCCCCGCGACCCGAGGAGTGACACCAGACGGCAGGCGCCGCCGCGAGGGATTTTTCCCGTCTCTCGCTCAGCGCGGGCTCGTAGTCCTCGTAGACGGTGAAGGGAACAGTTCGGCGGAACTCCTCCACGGTCCGCGGGGGCCGCGGACCGAGTGCTTTGCGGCCCAGGGAGGTTCCCGCGACAGATCGACAGCTCTTCCATCAGGAGAGATTCCTGGATTTTCATGAACTCCCCGGTCGAAAGGTCCAGAAAGCCGCAGTATCTCTTCCACAGCTCTTCTGTGCTCAACGTCTTGAAAAACACATCCTCTGACAGCACGGGAGCTCCTTCCTGGAAAGCTTTCGCTCGCCTATGACCTCACCGCGGTCACGATGTAATCCTGGTACGCCGGCTCCTCCTCGATTCGGGGCGCGGGGATTCCGCATCCCCGGAAGAGCGCCTCGACCTGTGTCCGTGAAAACGACCTGCGCGCGGGCCGCAGGAAAAGCGGAAGGTAGATGAGGCCGAGGGGGATCTTGAGAATGATGTCCGCGGCCACGGCCAGCGGGTTCCTCCCGTTTCGCAGCGAGGCATGGACCTGGTCACCGACCAGCGCCGCCCCCATGGACGGGCCTTCGGCGCGGGAGGGCAGGGTGAGCACGAGGCGTCCCCCGGGACCGAGAACCCGCACCGCCTCCCGTACTGTCCGCTCCACGTCCTGCACGAAATCCAGCACGTGCATGCACAAGACGCGGTCGAAGGCGCCGTCTGCGAACGAGAGCTTCGAGGCATCCATGACCAGGAGCTCGGCGTCCCTCCCGACGGCGCGGACTTTCCTCCGCGCGGCGGCAAGCGCGAAGCGCGACGTGTCGACGCCCGTAATGCTGATTCGGGGAGCGATCCGCAGGGCAAAGGCAGCCTCGTTGCCGGTCCCGAGTCCGATGCACAGGAGACGCCGCCCCCGCGGGAGGTCCAGCAGCTCCAGGCACCTGTCCTGGAGCCTGCGGTACCGCGTGAGGGTCGCGGTGGTGTAGTCGTACACGGGATTGTAGACCCTGTCGAAGTATGCCTGCAGGAGGGAACGCACGGCGTATCTCTTCTAGCATGAAAGCATTCCGTTGTCAAATTGGTCGTCGCCGTGTGGCTGCTTGCCGCTTCCATCTGCGCCGTTATACCCTGCATCTCCGGAGGCCGTCATGCCTGAGATCGTCCATCGCATCGGGATAGAGGCGCCGCCGGCCCGGGTGTACAGGGCCCTTGCCACCAGATCAGGCCTCATCAACTGGTGGACCTGGCACGTCGCGGGCGAGCCGGCACCCGGGGCGACTGTCCAGTTCCGTTTCGGCGCCGGCGGCCCCGACATGAAGATGCTCGAGCTCGCCCCCGAGCGGCGTGTCAGGTGGCGCTGCCTTGCGGGGCCCGAGGAGTGGATCGGCACGGAAGTGTCCTTCGAGCTGGCTCCTGGTGACCGCGAGACCATCGTGCGCTTCGCGCACACCGGATGGCGGGAAGCGGGAGAGTTCATGGCGCACTGCAACTGCAAATGGGGATATTTTCTCCTCAGCCTCAAGGGATGGGTGGAGGACGGGCGAGGGACTCCCTACCCCGAGGACAGGAAGATAAGCTCGTGGGGCTGAAAGCTCACTGGCTTCAGCACGTCCCTTTCGAGGGCCTGGGCTGCATCGAAGACTGGCTTGCCGAAAAGCGGGCACGGGTGAGCTCGACCCGGTTCCACGAGTCTCCGTCTCTTCCCGACCTCGGTGACCTGGATCTCCTCATCGTCATGGGCGGGCCGATGAGCGTGAATGAAGAGTCGCTCTACCCCTGGCTCAGGGACGAAAAGAACTTCATAGCCGAGGCAATCCAGCGCGGAAAAGCGGTGCTGGGCGTGTGCCTCGGCGCCCAGCTGATTGCAAGCGCGCTCGGAGCGCGGGTGCGGCGCAATCCCGTGCCTGAGATCGGCTGGTTTCCCGTGGAAAAAACGGGCGGGAGCCCGGACAGCGGGAGCTCCGGCGGCATCGGAAGGATCCTGCCAGGTGCCTGCGAGGCATTTCACTGGCATGGAGAGACCTTCGACCTGCCTGCCGGGGCACTTCATCTGGCCCGAAGCATAGCTTGCGAGAACCAGGCCTTTACGATCGGAGATCGGGTGGTCGCTATCCAGTTCCACCTGGAGACGACGCCCGTTTCGGCCCGCGCCTTGTTGGAAAGCTGCCCCGGTGACCTCGTCCCCGGACCTTTCGTACAGTCGGGGAGCGTAATCCTCGGTCGCAAGGATCGTTTCGAAGCAATCAACAAAATCATGAGAGGCGTCCTGGACTCCCTGACCTCCTGATGGTTATCGGGCTCCCCCGGCGGTATATTCGGTGCGATGCTCAAGTCCCGCTACCGCCGGATCCTGAGGTTCTTCACGGGGGTCATGCTCCGCGTCGTGTGGTGGGACGTAATCCTTCCCCGCGTCGGGTTCCGCGGTCTTTCCCATCGGACCCGTCCCCGGCGCCTGCGCGCCATCGCCGCCTCCTTCCGCGCCCTTGCCGTGCGTCAGGGCGGCGTCCTCATCAAGGTGGGGCAGTTCCTTTCCGCCCGCCTGGACGTCCTTCCCCGCGAGGTCACCGGTGAGCTGGCCGACCTGCAGGACGAGGTGGGCGCGGAGAGCTTTGAAGACATCCGCCGGGTCATCGAGATGGAGTTCGGCGAGCCCATCGAGCGAAGGTTCGTGGAGCTGGACCCGCGGCCCGTGGCGTCGGCGTCCATCGGCCAGGTGCACAGGGCCCGGATCTGCAGCACCGCTCCCGACGGCACGCCGTGTCCACCGGTGGTCGTCAAGGTGCAGAGGCCGCACATACAGCAGATCGTGGAGGCAGACCTTGCTGCCATCCGGGTGGCCGGGGGCTGGCTCCAGCGCATGGAGGCCGTCCGGCGTCACGTTCGGCTTCCCGCGCTCATCGATGAGTTTGCACGGACGCTCTTCGAGGAGATCGATTACATCCAGGAGGGGCGGAACGCGGAGAGGTTCGCCGCCAACTTCAAGGGCAGGCAGGATGTGCGCGTGCCCGACGTCGTCTGGAGCCACACCACGCGGAGGGTCCTCACGCTCCAGGATGTCGGGGCCATCAAGATAACCGACTACCCGGCAATCGAGGCGGCAGGGATAGACCGGGGGAGGGTCGCAAACCGGCTCCTCGACATTTACCTCAAGCAGGTCTTCGAGGACGGCTTCTTCCATGCCGATCCCCATCCGGGCAACCTCTTCGTTCTTCCGGATGCGCGCGCTCCGGGCGGTTGGCGGCTTGTGTTCGTGGATTTCGGCATGACCGGCTCGCTGCCGCCGGATACGTTTGCCGGTCTGCGGGAAGCCCTTGTTTCCGTCGGGACGCGCGACCCCGCGCGCCTGGTCGGATCGTTTCGAAGGCTGCAGATCCTCCTGCCCGGCGCGGACCTCGAGCTGGTGGAGCGGGCATGCGAAAGGGTGTTCAACACCATCTGGGGGAAGTCCACGCGGGACATGATGCAGATGAGCAGGGCGGATGCCGCCGCTTTTGCCGATGAGTTCGGGGACCTTCTCTACCAGATGCCCTTCCAGGTCCCCGAGAATCTCATCATGCTGGGACGCTGCGTGAGCATCCTCTCGGGCATTGCTTCAGGGCTCGACCCTGACTTCAACGTGTGGGTCGGCCTGGCCCCGTACGCCCGCAAGCTCGTGGAGGCCGATGGCCGCGGCGGGATCAGCAGCATCCTCCAGGAGCTTGCGGGCGTGGTGCGCGTGCTGGCGGGGCTGCCCCGGAGGGCTGATTCGTTCATCTCGCGGGCGGAGCAGGGCAGGCTGGAAGTCCGCATGCCCGAGCTCAAGCAGCACGTGGCCCGCCTGGAGCGCGGCGTGCGGAAGCTGGCCGGCTCCATCATCTTCGCGGCCGGGCTGGTAGCGGGGACGCTAGCTCTGCCTGGGCGGACAGCTGGAGCCTGCCATTGCCGTGGGCGCCGTGGAAGTGATCCTCCTGGGGTGGATTCTCCTGGGCCGCTGAGAGTCTCGAGGGCGCGGCCCCGGCGGGCGGATAGCCCTACTTCCCTGAAGTCCGCTCGATTGCCGCGTCCAGGAGACTCCGCATGGCAAGGAGCATCTCCCTGCGCGCGGCGCGGCGGTGCTCCACGAACCCGGGCGGAAAGAATTCCTCGAACGTCTCACGGAGAGTGCTGCGGGCCGCTCTCATATGCTCGCGCGCCTCGTTGAGCTTCGCGCTGCGCTCTTCGGCATGCATTGTCTTTTCAGCCATGGGACACCTCCTCACAGGAGTCACTCATAATGGTAGAACCCGGGGCGTGCCGGGTCAAGCCGCGACAGTCACGGCAGTCAAGGCGCAACGGGTTGACAAGGAGGCCGAGGAATAACAAAATGTTATTTCTCGTTCACTGCCGGTCTATTGCGTCGCTTGCCGGCCAATCGGTATTATTCCCTCAATGAAACGCATACGTGCGCTGCTGCTGACTGCCCTTCTCCCCGCGCTCTCGGTCTTTGGCCAGGAGGCTCCCCCTGCAATCACCCTCCAGCAGGCTATTGACTCTGCTCTTGCAAATGGAGACAACTACAGGATTCTCCAGGGGAACCTGGCCGTGAGCAGGGCCGTGCACGCTGAGAACGTCTCGAGGAACTCATTGGGTCTTTCCGCATCAGCGGCTGCCGGCTACAACGAAGCCCTCTACGATAACGGGAACCTCCTGTCCTCCAAGTCCACCAGCTTGAGCGCCACGAGCACGACGCAGGGGGCGGCTGTGGGGATCGGTCTTGCCAGCCCGCTCACGAGCATCAGCGTGAGCGCAAACCCGTTGAGCCCTCCCTATGGCAACTTGCCGAACATCCAGGGCGCCAACGATACCACGACCGGTCTCGATCTGGCCGTGAGCCAGGTCCTGTGGAACGGGTACCCGGGAGGCCCGACCAAGGCGGTTGTTGACAAGAGCCTCCTCAATCTCCAGGCGCAGGAATTGTCCACCGAGTCCGGGAGGCTGAACCTCATCTACCAGGTGAAGCAGGCGTATTTCGGAATGTTCACCGACATGCAGGACCTCGATTCGAAGAAGCAGATCCTCGCGCGGCAAAACGCCCTCCTGGACCAGATCACCGCGGTGTACAACCTCAAGCAGGCGAGCGCGGTAGACCTGAAGACCGCGCAGATCAACGCCCACAGCGCGGAAATTGATGTGCGCACGTCGGAGCACACCCTGCGGCTTGCCCGCATCCGCCTGGCCATTCTCGTCGGCATGCCCCCTGACGGGGAGTTTACGGTGGCCCAGCCGGATGTGGAGCAGGTGCCGGCCCAGACCCTCCCGGAAGCAATTTCAGTAGCCCTCAGCCGGAGGGTCGACCTCAAGCTCATCGAGCTGAACCGCAGGTCCAACGCCGTCGACCTTGCCGTTGCGCGTGGCCTGGCAACGCCAACGGTGAGCGTCGTGGGCGGGGTGACCATGCTTATCGACAATACGATGAGCGCGTACGCGGGGCTGGCCAATGCCGGCGTGAAGATTGCCATGCCCATCCTCGACGCCGGCGCGTCGCAGAACCTGGTTGACCAGAGCACGCGCCTTGACGGAGTCTACCAGGTGCAGATGTCGCAGCTGCAGAAATCCATCACGGCGGACGTGCAGGACGCGTGGGAAAGCATGGAGCTCGCGAAGGACAAGGTGGACCTCGCGGAGCAGACAGCGGAGAACGACGACCTTCTCGTGGATGTCTACAAGATCCAGAGCCGCACCGGCATAGCCTCGACGCAGGACCTCCTGACCGCTTCCGTGAATGCCGCGAACGCCCATACCGCGGCGGTCCAGGCCCAGTCGGCCGCCCAGCTTGCGGTTCTGCAGCTTCTGAGCGTCATGGGATATTGACAAGGATGAAAACGATGATCACGAAAGCAGGAATAAGTCTGGCACTGGCCGCGGCGCTTGCGCTGGCCGGGTGCGCTCCCCGTCCGCAGCCGGCGTCCGGGACCGGCGCGCCGGCCGTCTCCCCCGCAGGCGCGCAGGCCTCCAAGGCGGGCGGACCGCGGCGCTTCGGCGCCATCCCGGTCCTTGCGGTCACGGTGAAGATCGGACCCCTGACGGCCGGCAACGACACAGCGGCCACCGTGGCCCCGGTTACGCAGAGCACCGTGGCCTCCCAGGTGGCCGGTGTTGCCCAGCGCCTCGTGCACCTTGCGGGGGACTGGGTCAAGGAAGGGGAACCCGTGGTGGTCCTGGACACCTCGCAGCTGAAGCTGGCAGTGGCCAACGCTCAGGCAGCCCTGGAGAACGCGAACATAAACTACCAGATCGCCCAGGACAACGCGAGCAAGGACAACCCGAAGCTCATCCTCCAGCTTCAGTCGGCGCAGTCCGCGGTGGACAGCGCCCAGAAAAACTACGACGGGCAGAAGGCTCTCTTCAACATCGGCGGCGCTCCGGCCTCCGCGGTGGACAACGCCCTGAGCCAGCTCCAGCAGGCGCAGGCCAACCTCCAGGCGGCCCAGACGGCGCTGGGTCAGAACAAGAAGTCCGACGTGTGGACCCTCCAGCAGTCGCGCCTTGCCATCGACCAGGCCCAGCTCCAGCTCCAGACGGCCCAGCTGAACCTTCACTACGCTTCCATCACGGCCCCGTTCACGGGCCAGATTGCGGCGGTGAACGTGAACCCCGGCATGTACGTGAGCACGAACACGGCCGTGTATGTCATCGTGAGCGCGGAAAAGGAGATCAACTTCAACGTTCCGCCCGCTGATGCCCCCAACCTCCCGGTGGGCACCGTCGTCAAGTTCACCTACCAAGGCCGTGAATGGCCTGTGAAGATCAGCCAGGCCCCCTCGGCCCCCATCAACGGGGTCGTGCCCATGGTTGCCACCATCCCGCGAACCTCCCCTCCCTTCGGCGCAGTGGGAACGGTCACGTACTCTCTCACGCTTGCCCGGGGCGCCATCGTTCCCATCGCGGCCCTGGAGACCAACGAGGACCAGAACTACGTGTTCACCATCGAGGACGGGAAGGCCGTCATGCGCTACGTGAAGATCGTCGGCCAGGCGGGGACGGTCACCGCGGTGACGGGCATCCCGGACGGCGCCCAGATAATCATGAGCCCCCCGCCGGGCCTGCTGGCAGGTTCTCCCGTGCAGGTGACCAGCAGCGTTGCCGTCCAGGACACGTCGGGCGGCAGCCAGCCCGCCGTGCAGCCGGCAGCACCCGGAAAGACCGCGGCTGATCCTCCGGGGGGCGCCAAGGGAGGAACTCGATGAACACCCTTCGCAACTACGAAGCGAAGGTCTTCAACAAGATCAATCCGCTCGTCAACTTCTCCGTCACCCGCTACGTCCTTGCCGTCGGCATCTTCGTGGCGGTTGCGATATTCGGCATCGTTTCCATTCGCGGCCTCGGCGTGGACCTTCTTCCCAACATCGTCATCCCGGCCGTGGTCGTTCGGACCTCTTACCCCGGGGCAACCCCGAGCGTCATGGACCTCCAGGTGACCCAGGTCATCGAGAACGTGGTTTCCACCGTCAGCGGCATCACGGACATCAACTCCTTCAGCTCGCAGGGCATCAGCCGCGTCATCCTCACCTTCGATCCGACCACGGACAAGTACGCTGACGCGAACCAGGTGGCCACCGCCGTGTCCGCCGCGGTGCGGAGCCTGCCCACCAACGTCACTGTGCCCACCATCCAGACCTTTGATCCCAACTCGGCACCCGTCATCCAGTTCGGGATTGCCGGCCAGGGCACGGATCTGGCTGACGTGAACGATTACGTGCAGAACGTCCTTGGACCGTCTCTCGAGAGGATCGACGGAGTGGCCACGGTCCTCACCGACGGCGGGCCCTCCAAGCAGTTCGAAGTCCTCCTGAACCCCGACCGGCTTCGCTACTACAATATCACCCCGCAGGACGTGGTGGCGGCCATTTCCAACTCCGCGCTCCAGATGCCCATCGGGACCATCGTGAAGAACAACAACGCGCTGACCTTCTCCACGCAGAACCAGCCCGCGGACATCTCGCAGATCTCGCAGACCCTGGTGGATTCCAACAGGGGGATCCGCGTGGACCAGATTGGAAGCGTCTGGGGGACTCCGGCGGCAACGGATTACGCGCGGGTGAACGGGAGGCCTGAAGTCCTGGTATCCGTCCAGAAGACCACGGACGCGAATGCGGTGGCCGTTGCCGCCGCCATTCGCACGCAGCTCGCCGCGACGATGCTGCCGTCGGGATACGGGATCGAAATCAGCAACGACTCCACGGGACCCATCAAGGCGTCCGTCAATTCCACCTACCATGAGCTTTTCATCACGGCCATTGTCGTCGCAATCATCGTTCTCCTTTTCCTGGGAAAGCTGAACACCGCCCTTTCCGTCATTCTTGCAATACCCATTGCCCTTTCCGCGGCGCCCGTTCTCTACAAGCTCGCAGGGTTCTCCTTCAACCTCGTCTCCCTCCTTGCCCTCATCATCGCAATCGGAATCGTGGTGGATGACTCGATCGTCGTCTCGGAGAACGTGGAGCGATACCGAGCCATGGGCTATGGTCTCAAGGACTCGGTCTTGCGGGGAGCAAGCGAGGTCTTCAGCGCCGTGGTGGCAGCATCGCTGTCCCTCCTCTCCGTGCTCCTGCCCGTGAGCTTCATCGGAGGGTTCATCGGGAGCTACCTGCAGCAGTTCTCCCTGGGCCTGGCCGCTGCCGTGGCCTTTTCGCTCCTGGAGGCGGTCCTTTTCCTCACGGTGCGTCTGGCGTATACGCCCGAGTCGAAAGATCTCGACTGGGGCGACTTCGCGCGGAGCTTTGTCCAGCTCCCCGGCGCCGTCCGGTGGGGCTTCCGGTCATGGAAGAAGCCGCTTGGCATCATCGTGGGGCTGATAGCGGTTGTTGTCATCATGGTTGTCACCCACAAGCCGCTCTTTCTCCTTGCCATGATCGCGTACCCGCTCGCCCTGGGGCTCGTGTACTACGCCCTGCGGATCGGGCTCTCGCTTCTCCAGTCCCTGACGACACTGTTCCACGGATGGACGGAGGCCGGCCTGGAATGGATCCGGGATGCGTACGCGCGATCCCTCGGAGGAGTTCTCAGGAGCGGCCTCTGGGTCCTCCTGGGGTGCGGCGCGTTCCTCGTTGGAGTCGCGGTGCTCATTGTTCCTCACATTCCCTTCAACTTCGTTCCGAACACCGACTCCGGCGTCATGATCATCTACCTCAGAGATCCCCCCAATACGCCGCTTGAGGTCACCAACGACGGAGTGGGCCGGATCGAAGCCTACCTTCGCCAGCAGCCCGAGGTGGAGCTGGTGCAGTCGGTGACGGGAAGCAGCCCGAACGGCGTGAGCGGAATATTCTCCGGCACGAACACCGCCAACATGGTGGTGCAGCTCACCCCCGTTCAGAAGAGGACCAACGTGTTCCTGCTGATGCCCAAGTACCGCGCCGGCATCCTGGCGCTTTTCCGTGACCAGCCCTCGACGCAGATATTCATGAACTCGGGAGGCGGGTTCGGGCCCGCAGGCAACTCGCTGCAGCTGGCTGTCGTTTCTCCTGACTTCAACACCCTCCTGGACCGCAACGGGCCCATCCTCCAGGAGATACAGAAGAACCCCTGGGTGGTCGATGTGTATTCCACTCTTTCCGATACGAGCCTGGAAAACGACTTTCGTTCCGGATCCTTCCCGCCTGAAGGGCACAGGGATCACCCCGGCCATGATCGCCGGGGCCCTCCAGACCTACGCCTCGGGCGTCCAGGCATCCACGGTGGTCACCGGAGGTCTCAGCTATCCCATCCAGGTGCTGGCTGATCCGACCACTCTTTCCGGCGCGCAGTCCCTCCTCAACCTGCCCATCTATTCCCCGCTCCTGCAGACGACGGTCCAGGTCGGGCAGCTGGGAACCTTCAAGCTGAACCAGGCCCCCGTGAACCTCAGCAGGTACAATCGCGCCTACACGGGAAACCTCACCATCACCCTCAAGCCCACGGCGCCCCCCATCCTGACCGTGAAGAACAAGATCACCAAGGACCTGGAGAACGCGGGGCTGCTCGCGGGCGGCCTGAACCTCACGACGAACAACCGCTTCAACCCCGTTGCGCTTGCCGCCCAGCTCGTCACCACGGGTCCGCTCACGTTCCTCCTGGCGCTCTTCCTTGCGTACCTCGTGATGGCCGCCCAGTTCAACTCCTGGCGCTACCCCGTTTACCTGCTCCTGCCGGTGCCCCTTGCCCTGATCGGCGCCCTTCTCATGGTCTTTGCGCAGGGCGGCGGGCTGGACATATTCGGGATGATGGGAATGCTCATGCTCATCGGTCTTTCGGCCAAGAACGCAATCCTGTACCTCGACTTCGTCGTGGAACGCATCGGCAAGATGCCCTTCAAGGACGCCCTGATAGAGGCGGCGCGGCTTCGCTTCCGGCCCATCATCATGACCACCATGACGGTGCTCGTGATCAGCTTCCCGCTGATCCTCGGCCGCGGAGAGGGGGCCGAGTTCGGCAAGAACATGGGAGTGGTCATGCTGGGCGGAATCCTCTTCTCAGCCGTCCTCACCTTCTTCGTGGTGCCCTCCGCGTTCTACCTGTTCGAGCGGAAGCGTGTAGCGCGCCAGGAGGAGCAGGGTCGCGCACCCCTGGAGGCCGTTGCCGGCGAGCAGGTTCGCATGCCCCTGGAAGCGGTAGCCGGGGAGAAGACCTAGGGACACATGCGCGATTATCACATGCATTCTCACTTCTGCCGTCACGCGGTGGGCGGGCTCGCGGAATACGCCCGCTCGGCGCACACCAGGGGAATCCGCGAAATCTGCTTCACGCCGCACATCCCTCTGCCGGGCTTCCGGCCCGGCCTGATGAACGACCGCCTGCGCATGGATGAGGGGGAGTTCGATCTCTACCTCGATGAGCTCTTGAAGACCCGGACCGCCTTCCCTGACATGACCATCCTCAGCGGGGTGGAGGCGGACTACCTGCCGTCCATGGAAGGCTGGATGTCGCGGTTTCTTTCCAGCCATTCCTTCGACTTCGTCCTCATGTCCATCCACTACGTTTCCAGGTGGACGGAGGATGAATGGGTTTTCGGGTTCGACCCGGCAAGGAATCTTGCCGCCGTCTACGCCGACTACTTCAGCGAGATGGAGGATGGGATCGCCACCGGCATGTTCGACTGCGTCGCCCACTTCGATCTCATCAAGCAACCGGGACGTCCGGTGCTTGCGACCAACCGCGACGACGTGGAAGAAGCGCTTGCACAGTGCGCGGCACAGGGCATGAGCGTGGAGATCAACACCTCGGGCATGCGCAAGGAAATCGCGGAGCCCTATCCCTGCGACCAGATCGTGCAGCTCATGATCGATCGCGAGATCCCCGTCGTGACCGGCTCCGACGCCCACGCCCCTTCCCAGGTGGGCCTCGGCTTCAACGCGCTGGCCGCGCGCTACGGAGACGGACTGGCATGCCACCTGGTGAGCTACAGGGGCCGCAGGATGATCCCCGCGCCTCCCCGGCCCGCCTGCGCGCCCGCGGGCCGCGGTTGATCCTGCGCCTGCCTGCCCGTACACTCCCGGGGTGGGCCTTCGCGTGGACCTGTCAGGCGTAGACCTTCCCCTGGCGCCTTTTCTCCCCCGCATATCCGCGCTCCTCGATGAGCGCCGCGTCCTTGCGCTCGTAGCGGAGCCGGGAGCAGGGAAATCCACTCTCGTCCCGCCCGCCCTCATGGATGCCGCGTGGATGCGGGGGCGGAAGATCCTCATGCTGGAGCCCCGCCGCCTGGCCGCCGTTGCCATTGCGTCGCGCATCGCCGAGATCCTCGGGGAGGAGGCCGGGAAGAGAGCCGGCTTCCGGGTGAGAACGGCCGTTCGGGTGAGCAGGGAAACGCGGGTCGAGGTCCTCACCGAGGCGCTTCTTACACGCATGATCCAGCAGGAGCCGCTTTTGCCGGAGGTCGGGCTCGTGATCATCGACGAGTTTCACGAGCGCTCCATCCATGCGGATCTGGCCCTTGCCCTTGCCCTGGAGGTCAGGCGCGCCCGGCCCGACCTTGCGCTTCTCGTGATGTCCGCCACCCTGGAAGCCGAGGGAGTGAGCCGGCTCCTGGAGCCGGGGGCGGAGGCGCCGGCGGCCGTCCTCCGTTGCCCGGGGAAAATGTTTCCCGTCGATACGGCGTACCAACCGCTTTCCGGCGGAAAAGGCTGGGAGGAGGGCTTCGCCGACGGGCTGGCCCGGCTTTTCGACAGGACGGAAGGCGACATCCTGGCCTTTGTCCCGGGAGCAGGAGAGATCAGGCGCGTGGGGAACCGACTGGGAGGACTGCTCTCCGGCCGCGCCGAGGTCCTCGGGCTCCACGGTCTCATGCCCCTTGCAGATCAGCGGCGGATTGCCGGGCGCGGCGCCGCGGAGTCGGAGACAGCGGCTTCCCAGGGGCGCCGCGTTATCCTTGCCACCTCGATTGCTGAAACGAGCCTCACCGTTCCGGGGATCCGCACGGTGGCAGATTCAGGCTGGGCCCGTCTCTCGCGGTTTCATCCTGCAACCGGGCTGGATCGGCTGGTGACGGAGCGGGTGAGCCGATCTTCCGCTGACCAGCGCCGGGGGCGCGCGGGGCGGCTGGGTCCGGGAACGTGCGTGCGCTTCTGGGGAGAAGGGGAGAAGATCCTCGAACGCGCGGACCCCGAGATACTCAGGTCGGACCTTTCCGGGCTTGTCCTGGAGTGCGCCCTCTGGGGCGCGTTCCAGCCGGAGGCGCTGCCGTGGATGGACGCCCCGCCTGCCTCCGCGTGGAGCCAGGCATGGGAGATCCTCGGGATGCTCGGGCTGGTGACTGAGGCCGGCCCGACGGACCTCGGGCGCACGGTTGCCGGTCTCGGCCTTCCTCCGCGCCTGGGAGTCCTCGTGGTCCGCGGCGTGGAGCGTGGATTGCCCGCGCTGGCCGCGGCATGCGCGGCGCTCCTGGAGGAAAGGGATGGCTCGGGGCTGAGCGGCGACCCTGACCTGCGGCTCCGACTGGAGCTCCTGCGGGCCGGCGGCGCCGGAAACATGGCCTGGCAGCGTTCAGTGCTGACCGAGACAGCCCGGATCCTTCGCAGGGTCGGCGTTGCCGGCACGGGAAACGCGTGGACTTCGGAAGAGGAGGCGCGGGTCGGGAATCTCCTTGCGCACGCGTTTCCCGACAGGATAGCGCGCCGGGAACCTGACATGACGTACCGCCTGGTGACGGGAAGGGTGGCCCGGATGCCGGGCCCGGCGGGTCCGGGCGCTGGACACGGCTCGCGCGGCGCGGGCGCCCGGGGAGCCGTGGCCAGCCGTGCGGCCACGCTCTGGATCAGCGCGCCCGATGCGGACGCAGGTGAGACAGCCGGCCTGATCCGCCTGGCGGCTCCTGTTGACGCCGAGGAGGCGGAGCGCGTCCTGGCGGCGGTGGCCGAAGAGAAGCTGGAGATACGATGGGAAGGGCTGGTTCCGAAAGGATACCGGGTGCGGCGGGCCGGCAGACTTACGCTTGCCGAGCGCCCTGCAAAGCCCTCGGCGGAGGAGATCACCGTCTCGTTTCGGGCGCACGTCTCGCGGCAGGGTCTTTCCGTTCTTCCCTGGAACGAGGAGTCGCGGGGCCTCCTTGGGCGGATGCGCTTTTTTGCGCGGGTCCGGCCCGAAGCCGGATTGGGAGACCTCAGCGATGCCGCCCTTGCGGCGCGCCCCGAGGCATGGCTCGAGCCTTTCCTGAACCTGGCGGGAGGACAGCTGCTGACCAGGGAAAGATTGTCCGCGGCGCTTCGCGGGATCCTGGGGACACGGGCAGGGCAGTTCCGCGCGGAGGTGCCTGAGTCCATTACGCTGCCAACGGGCGGGAAGCGGAGAATCGATTACAGCGGCGAGGAGCCCGCGGTGGAAGCGAGGATCCAGGAGGTCTTCGGGCTCACGGAGAGTCCACGCGTGTGCGGGGTCCCCCTCACCTTCCGGCTCCTATCCCCTGCGCATCGCCCGCTCCAGGTAACGAAAGACCTTGGTGGATTCTGGCGCAGCACGTACGCCGAGGTGCGCAGGGAGATGCGGGGCCGCTATCCGCGGCACTACTGGCCCGAGAACCCTCTGGAGGCCGAGCCGACCTCGGGGGTCAAGCCGCGCAAGGCCCGCTAAAGCTGCGCGCCCGGCCCGCGTCGGCAAAACGGGGCAGCGCCGCCACGCCTACGCTTGAACCATCGCTTTGACTCTTCGCCCATGTATAGGCATATTCATGTATAAGAATTCCAATATACAGAGGGAGATCAGAGATGACCGAGCATCTGACCAAGGACGCTTTTGTCGAAAAGGTATTCGATTACGAGAAGAACGCCGAGTGGAAGTTCGCTGGAGACGTTCCCACCATCATCGATTTCTGGGCGGAATGGTGCGGCCCCTGCAAGATGATCTCCCCCGTCCTCGACGAGATTGCCAAAGAGTACGAAGGGAAGCTTCACGTCTACAAGGTCAATGTCGATGAAGAGGTGGACGTGGCTTCAGCGTTCGGCATCCAGAGCATCCCGAGCCTCCTGTTCATCCCGATGGAAGATAAGCCGCGGCTGGCCGTCGGGGCCCTTCCCAAGGCCGGCATCCTGAAGCTCGTCAAGGAAGTGCTGAAAGTCGAGTAGATGAGCGCAAACCAGGCAGCGCCGGAGGCCGTGGCCGTCCAGACCCTGGATGTGCGCGGGACCGTCCCGTGGATCATCTTCCTTGTCTTCTTCGGGGTCCTGAACGAGACGGTCTTCAACGTCTCCACGCCGGCTATCGCGCACCAGTTCGGACTCACTCCCACGGGGGTGAGCTGGGTGATGACGACATTCATCGTGTTCTTCGGGATAGGCTCCGTTGTCTACGGCCGCCTTTCCGATCTCTTCAGCCTCAAGAAGCTGATCTGCATCGGCGTCTCGATCTACGCGGGAGGATCCGCTCTGGGCTTTGCGCTCCAGTCCTCCTATGCGGCCATCATCGTTGCCCGCGCCATCCAGGGCGCCGGCGCCTCCGCGATACCCGCGCTGATCATGGTTGTGGTTGCTCGCCACTTCGCCCCGACGGACAGGGGAAAGGTATTCGGAACCATCACCTCCACGGTGGCATTTGCCGCCGGCGTCGGGCCCGTGGTGGGCGGGTTCGTCTCGGGAGCGCTCCACTGGACCTACCTCTTCCTCATTCCCCTGGTCACGGTGGTCTCGATTCCGTTCTTCCTGAAGGTCCTCCCCAGGGAGAAAAGACGCGAAGGCGGCGTGGATCTGCTGGGAGCCGCGCTGGTTGCAGCCGGCGTGGCGCTCTTCATCCTCTTCCTGTCCTTTCTCTCGTGGTATTTCCTGGCCGCCAGCCTCCTGGGCCTCGGGGTTTTCGGCTTTCATATCCGCCGGGCCCGAAGTCCCTTCATCCAGCCGGCGCTCCTTGCAAACAGGAAATTCCGCGCCGGCTCGATTGTCGGGTTCGTCATTTTCGCCACGGGCATCGGCATCATCTTCCTGATCCCCCTCATGCTGTCGAGCCTTCACGGGATGAGCACAAAACAGATCGGGCTCATCATGTTCCCGGGCGCGTTGAGCGGCGTCGTGTTCGGTACGGTCGGGGGAAGCATGGCTGACAGGAGAGGAAACGGTTTCGTCATCGCCCTCGGTGTGGTCTCCCTGGTTGCCAGTCTCCTTGCCATCTCGTCCCTGCTCGGGGCTTCCCCCTGGTTCCTTTCAGGGGCGCTCCTCCTGACCTACATCGGCTTCTCCCTGATCCAGACAGCCCTCGTGAACAGCGTTTCGCAGACTCTCCAGATGAACGAGACAGGCACGGGCATGGGACTTTTCAACCTGGTCAGCTTCATTTCAGGGGCCGTGGGGACGGCGCTCGTTGCGAGGGTCCTTGTCGGCAGGTGGCTTTCGTTCCCGGTCAACCCGCTGATCACCGACAGCAGGGTCTTCACGTACAGCAACCTGCTGCTGATTTTCGCGGTGGTGATTGCCCTGGGAGGCTTCCTGTATTTCAGGAGCTGGCGAGCTCCGCGCTGACCCGGCCCGGGAGAGCTTGAGCCTGCCGGCGCGTTCCGCTCTGCCCGGTGGGGCTATCCCTTCTGGAGCACGAGGCTCCCCGCACCCACCGCGGCCGAGAAGCGCTCTCCGGCCTTCTTTCCGCCGATCAGCATGTTGAAATGCATGGGGATGGAAAGCGATGCGCCGGCAAGGCGGCTTGCCTCCGCGGCCGCCTTCCATCCCATGGTGAGCATGCCACCGACGGGAAGCAGGGCGATGTCCGGCTTCAGGCCCGACATTTCGGGAAGCGCATCGGTGTCTCCTGCATGGTAGATGCGAACGCCGTCCACCTCAACGATGTACCCGAGCCAGCTTGCGGATTTCGGATGAAGGCGCTTGGTGACATTGTAGGAAGGAACCCCCGTGACTTTCACCCGGCCGATTGTCTCCGTCTGTCCCGGCGCAATTCCCCTCTGTCCCGGCTCGGCGCAGGACATGGGAAGGACGATCACCGTGTCGGGGCGGCGGAGGCCGGCGATGGCGCGGCGGTCGTAGTGGTCCATGTGCGGATGCGTCACCAGGATCAGGAGAGCGGGGCCCGCCGATGACGGGACGTGGTACGGATCGATGAAGATCTGCCCTCCGCCGTCTGTCGAGATGCGGAACGCTGATTGGCCGAACCATCTCAGGTGCGCCCGGGCCCAGCTTTTCAGATCATCATGCGGTGCTGTCATCGTGTTTCTCCGCCGAGAAATGTGGTGCCGCCCGCGACGGGTGTCAATACATTGAAGGCACGCACGTTGGAAGGCACCCCTCCGGCGACCACGTCAAGGATTGACTATTTATACACAACGTGCATAACTGGCGCACCAAAGAAGGAAGGGACACGTCATGGGCCCCACGACATATGACCCGCGGATCAGGATGCAGCGGGAAGGATTGTATGATCCTTCCTGGGAGCACTCGAGTTGCGGGGTGGGGTTTGTCGTCAACGTCGACGGCCGCCGCACCCACCAGATCGTCACCAACGGAATAACGATCCTGAAGAACCTCGTCCACCGCGGGGCAATTGGCGGTGATTCGAGGACCGGCGACGGGGCGGGCATGATGACCCAGATGCCCCACCGTTTCCTGGCGCGGGAGGCTTCGGCCCGAGGCTTCAGCCTTCCCGAGGAGGGAGGCTACGGCGCGGCCATGCTCTTCCTCCCCCGTGACGGAGAGAGGCGGAGGCGGGCGGTGGCTCTCATCGAGGGGATTATCGAGGCGGAGGGCGGGTCCGTCCTTGGCTGGCGCGACGTCCCCGTGGATCCCGAGCTGCTTGGCGATCTTGCCCTGGACTCAATGCCCCACATCTCCCAGATGTTCGCCGGCTTCGGTGAGCTGGCGGGAGACGATCTGGAGCGCAAACTGTATGTCACGCGCAAGGTCATCGAGTCCGCGGCAAAGGCGGATGGCTTTTCCCTGGAGGACCTGTACGTGTCGTCGTTCTCCAGCCGCACCATCGTCTACAAGGGGCTTTTCGTCGCGCCCCAGTTCGAGCGTTTCTATCCCGACCTCGCTGACCCCGAGTTCGAAAGCGCCCTGGCGGTGATCCACCAGCGCTACAGCACGAACACCTTCCCTTCCTGGCACAATTCCCAGCCTTTCCGCTACATCGCGCACAACGGCGAGATCAACACCCTGCGTGGCAACATCAACAAGATCAACGCCCGGGAGAAGACGATGTCATCCCCCCTCTTCGGGGACGACATCGGGAAGCTTTCTCCCGTGATCACCCCGACTCTCAGCGACTCGGGGATCTTCGACAACGTCCTGGAGCTCCTCGTGGCGGGCGGAAGGTCCGTGGAGCATGCCCTCATGATGATGGTGCCCGAGGCCTTCGGCGCGCGCTACCACATGAGCGAGGACAAGCGGGCCTTCTACGAGTACCACGCGGCCGTCATGGAGCCGTGGGACGGACCTGCCGCCATCTCCTTCTCCGACGGGATCAAGGTCGGCTCCATCCTGGACAGGAACGGGCTTCGTCCCGCCCGCTATGTCGTCACCAGGAGCGGCCTCGTGGTCCTGGCTTCCGAGGTGGGTGTGCTCGACATCCCGCCCGAGGACATCCTGCAGAAGGGGCGCCTGGCTCCCGGGAAGATGCTCATTGTCGACACGGCGCAGAAGCGGATCATCTACGACAACGAGATCAAGGCGGCGGTATCGCGACGCCGGCCCTATCGCCGCTGGTTGGACGCCAACCGCATCGAGATGAAGGGGCTGTTCCAGGTCTCGGGCCCGGTGCGCACGGACCGCCAGACTCTCCTGGAGAAGCAGTGGCTGTTCGGCTACACGGTGGAAGACATCGAGATGATCATTACCCCCATGGTGATGAACGCACAGGAGCCCATCAGCTCCATGGGAGACGACCAGAGCCTTGCCGTCCTCTCCGAGCGGCCGCAGGTCCTGTACAGCTATTTCAAGCAGCTCTTTGCCCAGGTGACGAACCCTCCCATCGATCCCTACCGCGAGAACCTCGTGATGTCTCTCATGAGCTTCACGGGTCGGGAGCGAAACCTCCTGGATGAGACCCCCGAGCACTGCCGGCAGCTCAAGCTTCCGCACCCCATCCTGACCAATGACGACATGGACAAGCTTCGCACGCTGGACAGGAACGGGTACAAGGCGTGCGTCATTTCCATGACCTTCAGCGCCTCCGACGGGCCGGCGGGGCTGGAGAAGGCTCTGACCGCCCTCTCGGCGGAGGCGGAAGCGCGGGTGGACGCGGGATACACCATGCTCATCCTCTCCGACCGGGATGTCAGCATGAAGCGGGCGCCCGTCCCGGCGCTCCTTGCCACCTCGGCGCTCCACCATCACCTCACCCGGGTGAAGAAGCGCCATCTCACCGCCATCGTCATCGAGACGGCGGAGGCGCGCGAGGTGATGCACTTCGCGACGCTCATCGGTTTCGGGGCAAGCGCGGTGAACCCGTACCTGGTCCTGGAGACCATCGCGGACCTCCTGGAGCGGGAGAAGATCGACCACGGGATGCTCCTGGAGACGGCCATCGAGCAGTACATCACGGCAATCAAGAAAGGGCTCCTGAAGGTCATGTCCAAGATGGGCGTGTCCACGATCAGAAGCTACAAGAGCGCGCAGATCTTCGAGGCTGTCGGGCTGGCGGATGATTTCGTGGCAAAGTATTTCCCCGGCACGCCGTCGAGGATCGGCGGGATCGGGGTCGAGGCTATTGCCCGCGAAACGCTGGAGAGGCACCGCGCCACCTACTCGCACACCCCGGCGGAGCGCGAGCGGCTGGACTCCGGCGGCAGCATCCACTACCGCGCTTTCTCGGAAGGCCACCGCCTGACGCCGCAGGCCATTGCCCTTCTGCAGAGGGCGGTACGGGAAAACGACAACGAGCTGTACCGCCAGTATGCCGCGCTCATGAACGACGAATCGAAGCAGCTGTGCACCCTGCGCGGCCTCTTTGCCTTCCGGAAGGGGAACCCGGTCCCCCTGGATGAGGTCGAGCCGTGGGAGTCCATCGTCAAGAGGTTCGTCACCTCGGCCATGTCATTCGGGTCCATCAGCAAGGAAGCGCACGAGACCCTGGCCATCGCCATGAACCGGCTCGGGGCTGCCAGCAACTCGGGGGAAGGCGGTGAGGACGAGGCCCGCTATGAGCCGCTTCCCAACGGGGACTCGATGCGGAGCGCCATCAAGCAGGTCGCGTCGGCCCGCTTTGGCGTGACCTCCTGGTACCTCGTGAACTCGCGCGAGCTGCAGATCAAGATGGCGCAGGGGGCAAAGCCCGGGGAAGGCGGCCAGCTGGCCGGGCTCAAGGTGGACGGGACCATCGCGAAGGTCCGCCACGCCACCCCCGGAGTCACCCTCATTTCTCCCCCGCCGCACCATGACATCTACTCCATCGAGGACCTGGCGCAGCTCATCTACGACCTGAAGAACGCGAACCCCGAGGCGCGCGTGTCCGTGAAGCTCGTGGCGGAGGTCGGGGTGGGCACCATCGCGGCAGGGGTGGCCAAGGGCCGGGCCGACATGGTCCTGATTGCCGGGCACGACGGGGGCACGGGGAACTCCCCCATCTCCTCCATCAAGCACGCCGGCATCCCGTGGGAGATCGGCCTGGCTGAGACCCAGCAGACTCTTGTCCTCAACAGGCTGCGGGACAGGATCCGCGTCCAGGCGGACGGCCAGATGCGCACGGGGCGCGACATCGCCATCGCGGCGCTCCTGGGGGCGGAGGAGTACGGTTTCGGGACCATCTCCCTTGTCACCATTGGCTGCATCATGATGCGCAAGTGCCACCTCAACACGTGCCCCGTGGGGGTGGCGACGCAGGACCCGCGCCTCAGGGCCCGGTTCACCGGCAAGCCCGAGCACGTGATCAACTTCATGCGGTTCGTCGCGCAGGACCTGCGCGAGATCATGGCCTCCCTCGGTTTCCGCACGGTGGAGGAGATGGTCGGGCACGTCGAGCTGCTGGAGACGCGGGGCGTCGTAGACCACTGGAAGGCAAAGGGCCTGGATTTCTCGCGGCTCCTGGCAAGACCCGAGGTGCCAAAGGGCACGTCGCTGCACTGCACGCGCGGGCCGCAGCACGATTTCTCCCTGTCCCTGGACCGGGAGCTGATCGAGCGATCCCGAAAGGCAATCGAGGGCGCCCAGAAGGTGCGCCTCTACATGGCCATCCGCAACTGCAACAGGACCGTGGGGGCAACGCTCTCCGCCGCGGTCTCCCGGCGCCACGGGGCAAAGGGACTGCCGTCGGACACCATCTCGATTTCCTTCACCGGCTCGGCAGGGCAGAGCTTTGGAGCGTTCCTGGCGCCCGGAATCACCTTCGAGCTGGAAGGGGATGCCAACGACTACTTTGCCAAGGGTCTCTCGGGAGGAAAGATCGTGGTGTTTCCGCCCCGCGGGGCCACCTTCCGGCCGCAGGACAACATCATCACTGGTAATGTGAACCTCTTCGGCGCAACCGGCGGAGAGGTCTACATCAACGGGATGGCGGGAGAGCGGTTTGCGGTGCGAAACAGCGGGGCCACCGCCGTGGTGGAAGGAGTCGGGGACCACGGGTGCGAATACATGACCGGCGGCACCGTCGTGGTGCTGGGCCGAACGGGCGTGAACTTCGCCGCGGGCATGAGCGGGGGAGTGGCATACGTTCTGGACGAGGACCAGCTCTTCGACACCAAGTGCAACCTGGAGATGGTGGACGTGGAGCCGGTCACGAGCATGAAGGACCGCACGACGCTTCGCCAGCTCGTGGAGCGCCACGTGATGTACACCCGCAGCGAGCATGCAACGCGGATACTCCGCGACTGGAGCGAGATGCTGCCCTGGTTCGTGAAAGTGATGCCCATCGACTACAGGAAGGCGCTGGAACGCATGGCGGAGGAGGAGTCGAAGGAGACCGAGGTCGTGCGGCTGACCGAGGAGGTGTACCGCTGATGGGGCATCCCTCGGGCTTTCTCAACTTCGATCGAAAAACCGGGCACTACCTTCCCCCCGAGGAGCGGGTAAAAACGTGGAAGGAGTTCACCGAGACCCTGCCGGACGAGGAGCTTGCGAAACAGGGGGCGCGCTGCATGGACTGCGGCATCCCCTTCTGCCACTCCACCGGCTGTCCCGTGTACAACCTGATTCCCGAATGGAACGACCTGGTCTACCGCGGCGACTGGCGGGAAGCGCTCGTTCGCCTGGAGATGACGAACAACCTCCCCGAGATCACCGGGCGCGTCTGCCCGGCCCCCTGTGAGACCTCCTGCACCCTGGCCATCAATACGAGCCCCGTCACGATCAAACAGCTTGAGCTCGCCATTGTCGAGCGCGGGTTCTCCGAGGGATGGGTGGAGCCCCGTCCCCCCCGTACCCTCACCGGCAAGCGCGTGGCGGTGGTGGGAAGCGGTCCTGCCGGGTTGGCTGCGTCTCAGCAGCTGCGACGCAGCGGGCACGAGGTGACGCTGTTCGAGCGCTCGCCGAAGATCGGCGGCCTCCTGCGCTACGGCATCCCTGACTTCAAGCTGGAGAAGGAGATTCTCGACCGCCGCATCCGCCAGATGGAAGCCGAAGGCGTGCGATTCGAGACAGGGGTCACCATGGGGGAGGACATCTCTTCGCGCTACCTGCGGGGGAACTTCGATGTCGTTCTCCTGACCCTGGGCGCCGGCCATCCGCGGGACCTCGAGGTCCCGGGGCGCGAGCTCGCCGGCGTTCACTTCGCCATGGACTACCTGACCCGCTCCAACATGGTCCAGGGCGGGGAGATCGCGGAGGACAAGCTCATATCGGCAAAGGACAAGGTCACGCTGGTCATCGGCGGAGGGGACACGGGAAGCGACTGCGTCGGCACCTCGACCCGCATGCGGGCCAGGAGGGTGCTTCAGTATGAGATCATGCCCAAGCCGCCGGTGTGGAACGAGGCCTGGAACCCCAGCTGGCCCGCGTGGCCCAATATCCTTCGCACCTCCAGCTCCCAGGAGGAAGGCTGCGACCGTGACTGGTCCATCACGACGAAATGCTTCACGGGTACGGATGGAAGGGTGACGGAAGGCCACTTTGCCAGGGTCGAATGGAAGAAGGGGTCGAACGGGACCTTCGCAATGAAAGAGATCCCGGGCAGCGAGTTCTCCCTGACGCTCGATCTCGTGCTGCTGGCCATGGGCTTTGTCCACGTCCGCCATGACAAGCTCCTGGACGAGCTGGGCGTTGAATACGATCCGCGAGGCAACATCCGCGTCAATCCCGACTATGCCACATCGGTGCCGGGAGTCTTTGCCGCGGGTGATGCGAACACGGGCGCTTCGCTTGTCGTCCGCGCAATCTTTCACGGCAGGCAAGCCGCTGCGGGAATAGACCGCTACCTCAAGGGATGAAGCGCGCGGAGCACCCCTTGGGCGGCGTTCGCGCCGTCATGATCCCGCGTTTCGGCGGGCCGGAGGTGCTGCGCGTCGTTGAGCAGCCGCGGGCCCCGCTCCCCGCGGATGCCGTTCGAATACGTGTGACTGCCTCCGGCATCAACTTCGCGGACGTGCAGATGCGCATCGGGCTGTACCCCGAGGCCCCCAAGCCCCCGTTCGTGCCGGGCTTCGAGGTCGCCGGGGCTGTCACCGAGGTGGGGACGGCGGTCACCTCCATCCGCAGCGGCGACAGGGTCCTGGCGGCCTGCAGGTTTGGCGGGTACGCGACGGAGATCGTCCTTCCCGCGGCGCATGTCCGCAGGACGCCGACGTATCTCTCTGACGCGGAAGCGGCGACAATTCCCGTGGCTTTCATCACGGCATGGCTTTCCCTGGTCGACCTGGCGCGGGTCCGTCCGGGAGAGCGTGTGCTCATCCCGGGAGCGGCGGGCGGCGTTGGCACGGCGGCCGTCCAGGTTGCCGCGGGTGCCGGAGCGGAGGTAGTGGGCCTGGTCGGGTCGGAGACCAAGAAGGGTCTCGTTCTTTCCCTGGGGGCACGGGAAGCGTTGACCTACCTCGAGTGGCAGAGAAGGCAGGACTCCTCGATGTTCGATATCGTCCTTGAGCCGCGGGGCGGATCCGACGTGCGGCGTTCCCTGGCCCGGCTGGGCCCCGGTGGAAGGGTCGTCTGCTATGGGGTGTCATCGCTGGTGACGAGTCTTCGCAGGTCCATCCCGCGGGTGATTGCGGGCATGCTTCGGACCCCTCTCTTGACCCCCATCGGACTCCAGATGTCCAACCACGGGATCTTCGGCCTGAACGTATTGAAGTATTTTGATACGCCCGAAGGATTCAAAAAGCTGACTGATGCCCTGGACGGCGCCCTGGAGGGCTTTGAGAAACGACGGTACAAGGTTGCGGTGGGAAAAGTCTGGACCCTGGAAGATGCGGGGAAAGCGCATGAGTTTCTCCAAAGCCGCCAGGGCACTGGAAAGCAGATCCTCGTGGAGAAAAAACCGATCACCTGATTTGACGCGACAGTCGGGCGCGGCAAATTCAACTCATAGGATTGGCACCCCGGGCGCCCCTGCGGCGTACGTGGAAAAAGTTAAAATAATCTATTGACAATTAAGAAATTCAATTATATTATTCAACCCGGATGGCGGAACAAAAGACCGAATGAAGTTCCTCCTATCCAGGTGGAATATGCCAGGAAACAAGATCGATGCGAACATCCGTTGCCCCTCGTGCAACGGGCAGCTTTATCCCAGGGTGCTGGTCTGTGACTCATGCGGGCTGAAAGTGGAAGGGGAGTTCGTTCTGAACGAGTTCGATTCCCTCAGTCCCGACGAGCTGCATTTCCTGAGGGTCTTCATCCAGTGTGAAGGCAGGATCAGGGACATGGAGGCCTCGCTGGGGGTGAGCTACCCGACGGTCAAGGGGCTGCTGGCCTCGATCAAGGACAAGCTCAGCCAGAGGAGCCCCCGATTTGCCGCGTCCGCTCCGCGGGCGGAAAACGCCGACGGGAGCGCAGCCGGAGCCTCGACCTCAGGCGCCCCGGCCTCCGCTTCCCAGGAGGACATCCTCGATCAGCTGGAGACCGGGCAGATCAGTTACAAGGAGGCCGTGCGTCTACTCCGCTCGGCCAGGAAGAAGGAGTGATCCAGATGAGCAAACAAGGCGAGGAGAAAATCCGCGCGATGCAGGAGAAGGGCACCATCACGAAGGAGCAGGCAGAAGAGCTTCTTGCCGCTCTTCGAGAGGCACGGCCCGAGGAGTCCCCTGAAGGGACCCGCGAGGAGGCCCCCGGGACAGACCGGGAGAGCCGCCGCGCGTACCGCCGTCACCGCCGTGGACGGGACTGGAATTGGGACTGGGGCGGTCATGCGCACGGGGAGGAGGATGAGGGGAGCGGCGGCTACGACTATCACTATCATTACCACTGGGATCCGCCATGGTGGAGCGGGGAAAACGCGCAGAACTTCTCCCGGGTGGAACAGCCGCAGGGGGAGAGCTTCGAGTTCAAGGACAACCGCGTCACCTTCAGCAAGATCAGGGACATACGCCTCGTGCGCGCGAAGGCCAACGACAATTCGTTTTCGGCCTCCTCGGTCCATGACCTCGAGCTGATCGACAGCGAGATGGCGGGCAATTCGATCTCGGGGGCATCACTGAACGACCTGCGGATGGAAAGCTCCCAGATGAAGGGGAACTCCCTCGCGGGGACAAAGCTCAACGACCTGTCCCTCACGGGAAACTCCGTGATGAAAGGGTCCGACCTGGCGGGGTCCAATATCTCGGACCTGACCCTGGGCGGCGGAAGCGCCATAGAGGACACGCGGCTCTCCGGCACCGTGATTCACGATGTTTCCCTGGAAAGCGGGACGAAAATAGAAAAGGCTAGGGTCAGCGGATCGAAGCTCTCGGATGTAACCTTCGTTTCGACCCAGCTCAGGGACATGGAGATCTCCGGAAGCGTCCTGGACAAGGTGGACTTCCAGGGCACCGAGCTCTCCGGCAGCTCCTTCGCGGGGGTCAGGATGCACAAGTGCCGCCTGCAGTCGTCGAAGATCGAGGGCTCGCGCATCAAGGCAGTCGTGTTCGACGGACTTGCCATCGAGAACAGCACGCTGAAGAACGTTGAAATCCGCGGGGATTTCGGGCATTTCGGCAGGCAGGCGCAGGACCTTCAGATCAGGGGTTCGACGCTCGAGAACATGGTCTTCAGCAATTGCACGCTGCGGGGAACGATCATCAGGGACGTCAAGGTCTCCAACCTCCGCCTCGAAGGGAAAAACCTTTCAGGAATGACAATCGATACTGCTGAGACGCTGGAGGGGCTTGCGAAGCGCTGAGACGACTCTGTTCGGCAAGGCCTTCGGCGTCGTTCCGCGTAATGAGAGTCGTTAATTTCAAATTAAAATTATTAATGTTTCTTATATCAAGCAGA
Organism: uncultured Spirochaetota bacterium; assembly: GCA_963753085.1. Taxonomy (GTDB): domain Bacteria; phylum Spirochaetota; class Spirochaetia; order SZUA-6; family Fen-1364; genus Fen-1364. The sequence goes on from CAVWBF010000022.1 coordinate 113,268, forward strand.
CCTTTTTATTGCAGTCTGCTTAAAAGAACCCCCTACGGGGAGAAGGAGATATCGCATGGCGATTATCGATGTTCAAGGACTTCGAAAAACCTACGCGTCCAGGGGAAAAAAGCGCGGCGGTCCCGTGGAAGCGGTCAAAGGGATTGACCTCACCGTGCAAAAGGGCGAGATATTCGGTTTCCTGGGGCCCAACGGCGCCGGCAAGAGCACGACGCTGAAGATGCTCTCAACACTCCTGGCGCCGGACGGGGGAAAGGCGACCATCGCAGGGTTTGACCTGCTGGCGCACCCCGCGCGAGTCAGGCGGCAGATAGGCTACGTGAGCCAGGCGGGCGGAGCGGACGGATCCGCGACGGGCCGGGAGGACCTGATGCTCCAGGGGCAGCTTTTCGGTCTGTCCCCGCAGAAGGCCCGCGGCCGTACGGAAGAGCTGATTCGCGCTCTTGAGCTGGGACCTTTCGTGGACAGGTTCTCGCGAACCTACTCCGGCGGACAGCGTCGGAAGCTCGATATCGCCCTGGGGATGGTGCACCAGCCGGCCGTGCTCTTCCTCGATGAGCCGACGACAGGCCTTGACCCGGTGAGCCGCGCGCAGCTGTGGGGCGAGATCAGGCAGCTGCGGGACCAGGGGACCACCGTGTTCCTGACCACTCACTACATGGACGAGGCGGACGTGCTTTGCGACCGGGTGGCGATCATAGACAAGGGGAAGATCGTTGCCGAGGATTCCCCCAGCGGGCTGAAGCGGCAGATCTCGGGAGACATCCTCTCCCTCACCGTGAACCACGTGGAAAACGCCGCGGTGGTCTCCCAGGAAGCCCTTCGCGGGCTGGATTTCGTTCGCGAGATGACCGCGGACGGGGCCACCCTCAAGCTCGTGGTGGCTCACGGCGGAGAGGCCATCCCGGTTGTCATTCGGCTCCTGGAAGGCAGGGGAGTCGGTGTGGCCGACATCTCCCTGTCCCGCCCGTCCCTTGATGACGTGTTTCTTCGCATGACCGGCCATTCCCTTGCAAAGGAGTAACGCAATGAAATTTTTCAGCGATTTCCGCCATCTTTTCACCCGCAGCATCAAAGGGTCGCTGCGCAATCCGATCTGGCTTTTTGTCGGGCTCTTCCAGCCGGCCATTTATCTGCTGCTGTTCGCTCCTCTCCTGCAGGGCCTGGGAAGCGTTCCCGGCTTTCCTCCCGGCGGAGCGTATGCAGTGTTCACCCCGGGCCTGCTCGTCATGATTGCCCTGTACGGGACCGCATATGCCGGGTTCGGCCTCGTGGATCACATCCGTTCAGGGATCGTGGAAAGACTCCTTGTGACACCAGCGAGCCGCCTGGCAATCCTCCTGGGCTACCTGGCGCGGGACGTCGTGGTGCTCCTGGTGCAGTCTTTCGTCATCATTGGGATCGCGCTGCCGATGGGGCTGCGCGTGAGCCTCCCGGGGCTTCTCGTGACGTTCGCCATGATGGTGCTGACAGGCACGTTGATGGCTTCCTGCTCGTACGCTCTGGCGCTGATCCTGAAGCGTGAGGATACCCTGGCATCCGTTCTCAACACGGTGGCCACGCCGCTCCTTCTGCTCTCCGGGATAACGCTGCCGCTGACGCTGGCGCCGAAGATCATCCGCTCTGTCGCGTCGGTGAACCCGTTCGCCTACGAGGTGACCGCCTCCCGGTCCCTGTTCCTGGGCAACTTCGCGGATTCGGCAATCACGGTCGGCGTCGTGTTCCTCGGCGCGCTGGCGGTTCTGGCGTTCATCTGGGCCGCCCGGTCGTTCCGCAAGGGAACCGCGTAGGAGGCGGGCCATGAAGGGGTACAGAGGAGTTGCCATGGAAGGGTTGATTGCGGCCCGGTACGCAAAGATGACCCGCCCGGACATGGAGGAGTATCGAAGCCTTGCCCGGACAATAGCGGCGAAGGTGCGTCCCGGCGCAGCCATCCTGGAGGTGGCGCCGGGCCCCGGATATACCGCCATCGAGCTTGCGAAGCTGGGCTCATTCAAGGTCACAGGGATGGACATCAGCGCCACGTTCGTGGAGATTGCGCGCAGAAATGCGCGGGTGGAGGGCGTCATCGCCGAGTTCCATCTCGGGGACGCCGCATCCATTCCCTTCCCGGACGCCCGGTTCGATTTTGTCGTCTGCCGCGCGGCCTTCAAGAACTTCACGCGGCCTCAGTGTGCTCTCCTCGAAATGCACCGCGTTCTGAAGCCGGGAGGGACGGCACTCATCATCGACTTGCGGCCGGATGTGAGCCCGCGGGCCATCGACGCCTACAACAGCAGGGCCGGTCGCCGCGGAGTCTCCAGTCTGTTCATGAAGTGGACCTTCCTCCACTTCCTGCGCAAGACCGCGCACCCGAAAGCTGAGCTCGAACAGATGATCCGGCGGACCGCCTTCGGCCGCCACGAGATCAGGGAGGACCCCCTGGGCTACGAGGTCTGGCTCTGGAAGGAATGATCGTGGCGAGGGGCGGGCGGTGCGCCGCCCCGGCAGGGGCGCGCACCGAGTTCGCCATCCTTGTCTACGCCGCGGCGCTGCCTGAGGATTCAAGCCGGGGCCGCGCCTCGCGATCCTCATGCCGGACCCTGAAGGCAAGCACAGAGGCCAGCGTTGCGGCCTGCGCGGCAACCAGGACAACGAGCACCAATCTCATGGCGGAGATGCCCATGGCGCCCTGCAGGCTGGGGCTCCAGATGATGGCGGCGATGGTCGGACCCAGGGCAAAGCCGAGGAACCGACCGGTGTTGAGGATCCCCCCGCCGACTCCCAGATGATCCCGCGGGGTTGCCGCCATGATGGCGACGTTGCTGGGCGGGATGTAGAAGCCGAAGCCCAGGCCGATCACGGCAAGGCGAATGGCGACATCCGCCATGCTCCAGCCGCCGTTGAGCGGGAGGCAGAGGGCCACGCCCAGGAGGGCCATGGCCGCTCCGAGTGCAGCGGGAAGCTGCGGACGGAACCGGTCCGAGAGCCTGCCCCCGATCTGGGAAGCCGTTGCGATCCCAAGAGGAAGGAAGAGGAGGGTCAGCCCGGCTTTCTCGGGGCCCATGCGCAGGGTGTTTTCAAGGAAAAACGGAAGGACAAAGCCGAGCCCCGACGCGCTCAGCGTGCTCATCGTGAGCCCCGCCAGCGGAATGGAAAAGTTCCTGCGCCTCACCAGGGACAGGGGCAGAAGCGGGCTTCTGGCCCGGCGCTCGATCACGGTGAACACGGCCACGGCGGCAAGGCAGCCTGCGAGAAGCAGCAGGTCCGTTGTCGTCAACCCTCCGTTCGACGGGGAAAGACCAAGAATCAGGAAAACAAGGGAGGCGGTGAAGAGAGCCGCGCCCCATCCGTCGAATGCCTGAATACGCTTCGTGGTGTCCGTGGGCAGGAGCCGGGCAATGAGGATAAAGGAAATGATGCCGAAGGGGACGTTGATATAGAAAATGGCCGGCCAGCTGAAGGCTCCGATGAGCAGTCCGCCGATGCTGGGACCCACGACGCCGCCCAGCGGGACGATCAAGGCAATGACCGCCATGGCCCGGCCCCTTTCCTCGGGGGCAAAGTTGGCAGTGGCGATGGCCAGGATGGCGGATCCCAGGCAGGCTCCGCCGAGCCCCTGGATGATGCGATAGAAGACCATCTGCACAAGGGACTGCGCCGTCCCGCAGAGGATGCTGCCGGTCACGAACAGGACGACTCCGGCAAGAGTGATCCTTTTTCGTCCTATCACGTCAGAAAGGGCGCCGAAGGCTCCAAGGAGCGCGGTCGTGGGAAGGATATAGCTCAGCACCACCCATCGGATGTCTCCGCTCACGTGGAATGTGCCGGCCATGATGGGAAGAGCGACGTTGACGACGTTTCCGTCGAGGGCCGCCATGAAAACGGCCAGGGACGCGCCGGCGAGCCCCCACCATCGGAAGCGGCTGGAAGAAACAAGAATATCGGAAGGGCCTGGCATCCGGGATGCCTCCTCTCTCATGCTTTACTTAGAGTTCTAAGTAAAAATCAGGTACGATGCGTCAATTTACTTAGAGGTCAAACTAAGAGTCAAGGAAAATAGTGCACCGGAGCGGGAAGCTATTTCAGGCTTTCGACGAGGGCGCGGAGGAGGCTTTTCAGGGACTCACGCTCGCTGTCGGTGAGGGCGGCTGCCATCCGCCGCTCGATGGGCTCGGTGGCCCTGCGCAGGCTTTCGATGAGCCGCCGGCCCCGCGGGGTCAGGAACAGGCGCTTCACGCGCGCGTCGGTTTCCGACCTCTCCCGCTTGAGCCATCCCTTGCGCTCCATGCCGTTCACCAGGCTGGTGAGGCTGGGAGGCTCGATGCCCATGTGGTCCACCAGCTCGGAATGCGTCAGGCCGGGCATGTGGTACAGGACACCGAGGGCCTGCCATTGCGTGGTGGTGATGCCTGCCTTTCGAACGGAGGCGTCCATCTCCCGGCGCATTGCGATGTAGGCAAGCTTCACCAGGTGCCCGACGGTGCCGCCGTGCTTCTCCCAGGGGACCTGGGTGGTCCGCTGATCGTGCGTAAGAGCGCCCATACGTATTGATGAAAGCCTAATAGTCGCGGGGCGCGCAGTCAAGATTTTGCCGACAGAGCCTGCGTTCCCCGTGCAGGCTCGCTCTCCCTCTCATTGGATCTGCACAGAAGGCCCGCGGCGATGTACAGACCCGCAACGCACCCCAGCACGACAGGGAACCCCACGGATACGGAGATCACCCGTGTCAGCACGGAGCCTGTCACCGAGAGAGCGCCATTCACGCCCCATGCCCAGGGGAGGAGCGCGCTTCTTCTTTCAGAAAGCGCGGAAAGGCCGGTTGGAAAGGGGATCCCCATGCAAAGCCCCAGGGGCGCTACCACGACAACCGACACCGCCGCCTTGATGCCGAGCGGCAACCCCAGGAGCGCGTGCAGGAGGGGCGGAAGACCGACGAGGTAGATGACCGTGATGGCCGCCACCGCTCCCGCCGCGTAGCGCACGAGGGTAGTCCGCGGGACTGAGGCCTTTGCGGCCAGGAGCCCGCCCGTGCCTGAGGAAACGAGGAGGGCCGTGATGATGATCGCGTTCGCGTACATGGGATCCGCAAGGAAATAGACGAAGCGCTGGATCAGGAAGATCTCAGCCATCATGTATCCGAGGCCAAGGCACCCGTAGTACGCCACAACGGAAAGCGTTCCCTTCCGTCCCCCGAAGAGCTCACGGCTTCGAAAAAGGAGGGGCAGGAGGATTATGAGGAGGCCGAAGACAACGGACTGGACCAGGGTGCCGAGAAGCAGGAGGTAACCCCATTCCTCCGAGATGCCCCCCAGCCTGCCCAGGAGTCGGGGAATGGTGCGAGGCTTGATGTAGCCGGTGTAGTACGGCCTGTCATCCGTGGCGGGGCGGATGTCGAAGAAGTACCGGGCATACAGCTCCTCCTGGCGGAAGGCGGCGAACTCTTGCAGGCAGAGGCTGTAGAAGTCTCCCGGCCGCAGGTCTGCATCCTGCGCGCCGTCGCTCGGGGCCACCGCCCCGGCTCCCGAGGCCTTGCTTCCAGCGGCCGCTGTCGGCCGGCTCCCCGCCGAGTACAGTCCCGCGTACCGGTCCAGCATCGCGTCGAGTGTCTTCGTGGTGTCAGGCATGTCAGGGTAATAGTCGACGTTGAAGGACATCCGCCTGCAATAATCGGTGAGCAGAGCGGTTTCCTGGGGGAGAAAGTCCGATTTCTTGACGAGGATGGTTGCCGTGGAGAGGAGGAGGTTGAACACGAACACCCGCTTCTGTGGGCTCTCCTCGTAGTTCCCGCGGAGAGCCTCGGCAACGGAGGCAAGGAGCCGCGGGACGTTGCGCGGCGGGTTCAACCGATCCCAGACGGTGATGGAAAGAATCCCTGACGGCGCCAGGCATCTCAGGTAGTCGCGGATGGCCTCCACCGTGTAGAGATAGTTTTCCTCTACGGGGTATCCCCCGGCCTGCGAGAGTCCGATCGAGTCCACGAGCCCGATCTCCACGAGGTCGAACTTCTCCCGCGTCGTTCCCGCAAACGCGCGCACCTCGGCATTGCGCATCTTCACGCGGCTGTCCTCGATGGCGCCCCCTGTGTAGGTACGAAAGAACGGCACGTCGCGGAGCATCCTGATGAGATCGGGATCCGGCTCCACGACGGTGACCTCGCGGGCGTCGTTGTGGAGCGCCGTGTGCACTCCGGCCCCGCCTCCCAGCCGGAGGATCAGCACCTTCGGCCGGTCCAGGAGGAGATAGGGGGCGGACATGGGCAGGTAATCGAGGTACCTCTCCTCATCCGCGCCGAGCTTCCGCATGATCCCGACCGGTCCGTTTCCGTCGGTGAAGAGGCCCAGGAAGGCGTTCCGCGGCATCGGCCCGATTGCAAAGCTGGCGTTGTCGCTGAGCCCCGGGGCGAAATGGAAATAGGAGCTGGAGAATGCCTTCATCTCACCGCGCGGGCTGAACGAGCTGTAGACCTCCGCCGCGTCGGGGTACTTGCGCGCATAGCTGATGGGCTTGAAATCGGACACGCCCAGGGCCCCGTAGCGCGCCACCAGGAGGAAGCAGAGACCGCTGAGAACCAGATAGAGGACCGCTTCCTGCCCTCTCATGCGGAACCTGCTCTCAACGGGTGACCACCAGGCGCAGCACAGAAGGGCGGGAACCGCGGCCAGCCCCACGAGGGGATAGATGAGGGCGTCCGGCGGGAGGAGATACATGAACCCCAGGATCAGGAGCCCCCCGAGCCCTGAGCCGAGCATGTTCCAGAAATACAGGCGATGCGTCTGGCTGGAGAGCGCGGCGAATGCGGTTCCAATGAAGACGCCGCCGGCGAAAAAAGGCACGGCGTAGATGACGTAGTACGCGCCGATCCACGCGAGCTGGGTCGGGTCGGAGGTGATGAGCACCGGGTTGAAGGGAATCCGCTGCGCAAGCACGTGGGAAACGGCCATCGCCGGGCCGAGGGCGAAGCTGGAGGAAACGAGCCACAGGTCGGGCCGCCGGCGGACCTGCTGCGACAGGAGGGTGAGGAAAGCACCCGCGAGCCCGAACCCCAGGAGCGCGATGCTGATCACCATGGCGCCGAAGCTCGACCAGCTTGCCACGGAAAACGCGCGCATCACCTCGATCTCGAAGGCGAGCACGCAGACCGAAACGAAGAAGAGCGCCGCCAGTCGGATGTGGGAGAGCTTCATTTCTCCACCGTGTGCAGGCCTCTCTTGCTCGTGAAGGGCACGAAGACAATCGTGTTCCGCCCGTGGTAGATGTCCTCGCGCTCGAGGCTCACCGCGCCGTCGGCCGCCGTGTGCTTGACGATCCGCAGGATCGTCTGCCCCGAGGGCGGACCCACGGGGATCACCATGATCCCTTCCGGGGCGAGCTCGTGAAGGAGCTCGGGAGGGATGTGGTCGATGCCGCAGGTCACAATGATCCTGTCGAACGGAGCGTACTCCGGCCATCCGAAATATCCGTCATCAACCTTGCGCATCACGTTGTGGTACTCCGGGAACCTGTCCCAGAGGCGCCGGTAGATCTGGTCGGTCTCCCGGGCAAGGTCTTCCACGATCTCGATGGAGAACACGTGGCGCGACAGCTCGGAGAGCAGCGCCGACTGGTAGCCGGAGCCTGTCCCGACCTCCAGCACTCGCTGCTCGGGCTGCGGGTTGAGGGCGTCCGTCATCCGCGCCACCAGGTATGGCCCCGAAATGGTCTGCCCGTATCCAATGGGCATGGCAGCGTTCTCGTATGCCCGCTGCGGGGCCCGGCAGAACTCCTCGCGGGGAGTCAGGAGAAATCCTTCCAGAACGCGCGTGTTGCTGATCTGCCCGAGGGAGAGGATCTCCTGAGCGCAGGCCCACCGGGCCGGGAGGAAGGAGTCAGGCTGCGCCGTGTGGCTTCGCATCCAGTCCACGTACGCAGCCTGGTCTGAAAGGGGAGGGTGATAATTTCGAGCGACAATGTCCACGCCCGCCGGCGGGGGAGTGAGCACCGTTGCCCGGACGAACCGGGGCTTCTGGCCCGTCTCCGGGTCCGCCTCCTGCTGGGGAGGAACGCTGGCCGCAGGCTGCGCCCGTGCCGGGGTCTGCGGGGCGGCTGCAGATCGGTCATGCCGCGCGCGGGGAAGATCCACTGCCACGAAGAGGATCCCCATGAGGAGGACGATGCCGACCGCATACGTGAGAGGGATCCACAAAACAGGCGAATAGCGGCGCGTCCGCGAGAGGTCCTTCATCGGATCATAGCCGCAGGCCCCGCAGACCTGCCGTGGGCTCAGGTCGAACCCGCACTCGGGACACACCTTTTCCGGGACCCGGCGCGGCCAGCGGTAGGCCGGGAGGCGCTTCTGTGGCGAAGGAAACCTGGGGGACGGGAGCATCATACGAACAGCAAGCGCCCGCGGGAAAGACAGCAGGCGCGTTTCACCTCCAGAAAAGATTGTAGTTGCCGGCCCTCATACTTTCCAGAGACCCTCCTGGAGGCTCCCGCCGTGCTGCCGGTAGATCTCCCTGTGCGCGAGCCGGTGGCCTACCTCCCGAAGAACCACCTCCGAGGCTTCTTCCAGCGTCCGTTTTCCGAACTCCGCGGTGGCATCCTGCGGGGCCATGGTTCCCATGATGCCCGTGAGGGGCCGGCCCTTCGGCGGAAGGCTCTTCAGATCCACCGTCTCGGGGTGAAGCGCCATGAGGTGGGACGTCTCCCACCCCGCCGCGTGATCTCCGGACTCAGGATACCGGTCACGCAGGAGCAGGTAATCCACGCACGCCCAGGCCTGCATGCCGTGGTACTTGCTGTAGCGTCGCTGGTTGAACAGGAGGACCGCGGCGCGGGCATGGTCGATGAGCGGGTAATGACCGGCCACCAGGACGCCGAGCCGGAACCCCAGCGTCTCGGCCTCTACGAGGATGTGCAGAAGAAGCCGCTGGTAGCCCAGGACCTGCTCCGTCGGAGAAAAAGGCTGGCGCTCGGAAAGGAAGTTGTCCGGCGGGAGTCCCATCTCCTTCGCGATATCCGCCCGGTCAGTCGCGTTGGCCTCCATGAGGGATTCGCTGCGGCTTTCTCCATAGTACAGGGGTGGGAACACCAGCCCTCCTCCCTTGCGCGCGCACAGGAGGGCAAGCCCCTCCGCCTGGAGAGAATCGGCGCCCAGGGGGTTCTGCGGCCCATGCCACTCGATGGTCCCGATGGGAATGTAGACCACGGGACATTCCTCCCGGCGGGCTCGCGCCTGCGCCGGACGACACATATGGTAACGAACCTCTGGATCTGTGTGAGCTTCCATGGACGGGATTCTGTCACGTCCTCCCGGGCCCGTCCACGACCCTTGCCCATGGGGCGGAATCCGGACAGGATGTGCGGCCATGCTGGAATCCGCGGTTGTCCGCTATGCGGCCATCATCCTGGGGACCGTGCTATGGGATGTGGGGGCCATCCTGCAGAAAAAGGCCGTCAGCAGGCTCCCTGCGGGGAAGCTCCCCGTGACCTCGCTCCTGGGCTCCGGCGGCTGGATGCTCGGCCTTCTGGTCACGGCCCTCGGCTGGGGGATGTTCGTCTTCGGGCTGGACAGGGTGCCGATCTCCGCGGCGCGCACCATCACCGCGGGAAGTTACGTGGCGCTGGCGCTTTTCTCCACTCTCTTCCTCCGAACGCCTCTTTCCCTTGCCGAGTGGGCGGCGCTGGCTTGCGTGACCCTCGGCATCATTCTCCTGGGTCTTCAGGAAAGCGCGGCTTCGCCCCCGGTCCACCCCTCGGCCGGGCGGGTCTTCCTTGGCGTCGGCTGCATGACTGTTCTTTCCATTATAGTTTTCCTGGCGCCGCGAGTGCTCAAGGGCTCTTCCCATTCCGCGGTCGTGGCCCTCTTCGCATTCGCAGCGCTTTCCGGCCTGCTGGGAAGCGTCGGGGACCTCCTGACAAAGGTCCTCCTGCTCCTCCTCCCGGCAACGCCCCTTGCCGTCGGGACCCTTGTCGTCACAGCCGCGGCTCTCATCACGTTCTATCTTTCGGGGTTCTACATGCTCTCACGGGCCTACCAGGTGGGGACTGTCGTGGGAGGAGTGGTGGTCTCGGATTTCTTCGGCAGGGCCGGCGCGCTGTTCCTCGGATCCCTCGCGCTCCTCGAGCCGCTTGGCGGCCCGGGAGCGGGAGGGCTGCGGCGGGCGCTCGGTTTTCTCCTTGTCCTCGGGGGCTCGCTCCTCCTGGGGCGGTTCGCCGCGGCCCCCATTCCCCGGCCTAGCGTGACGCCTTGAATGGGGGCGACACCATCTTTTCATCCACCATCACCGGAACATCTGGCCCCGGGAACTCGTACTTGCCGATCACCCCGGCATCGGTGTGCAGCATCGCGTACAGGATCGGCGTGGCCTTTGAAAGGTTGATTTTCACCGACAGCTCCCTGGTCAGCCCGTCCGGCACGGCGGCGTAGCCGATCACGGGGCCGGGCGCCCCCTTCGAGTCCGCGTGGATCACGAGCCAGCCCGGCCCGTTGCTGAGCACCTCGTTGATCATGACAGTGGACCCTTTGATCTTCTGGTTCTTGACGATCACCCGTGCATCGAGGTTGCTCACCATGAATGAAGGTGAAACCATCTCCCCGTTCAGCATCACGGGAACGTCCGGACCGGGGAACTCGTACGTGCCAACCTTCCCCGCGTCCTTGTGGAGCATTGCGAAGAGCTTCGGCGTGGCAGTGTACGAGTCGATCTTCACGACCACGTTTGTGTTGCTCCCTGCCTTGACCTCGGCGTACCCGACCACGCCCCCCGGACCACCGCGCTCTTCCTTGTGGATGACGATCCAGCCCGGGCCGTCGCTCACCACCTGGGAAATCGTTACGGTGTCGTCCTTGTCGGCCTGGTTGGACACGCTCACCGACGGCGTGGCCCCCGCGGTCGCGGCCAGAAGCACAAACCCGAAGACGCTGGCAAGGAAACCAATGAACGGGCTCCCGAAGAGCCCTGACCGATCTGACGCGCGTGACAGTATGCTCATGACAAGCCTCCTTCCTCACGACCCCATGGGCCGCATCAGTGTATACGAGCAGGGAAAGAGGTTTGGATGGGTCTGCTTACAGCCCGCCGCTCAGCACGGAGCTTCCGCGAGGCGACTGGCTGCCTTCCGCCGGCTCCACGGAGATCGTGAATGTCCGAAAGCCCCTGAAGCCCCCGGGGAGCTTGATCAGGAGCGATCCGTAGCCGTCATCGTTGACGGTGAACAGGCCGCCGCTTCGAACCTGGTCGTCCTTCTTCAGCCACAGCTGGTATCGCAGGGCCGGTCCGAGTCGTGGGAGACCCCGGACGGCCAGCACGCCCTCACTGTCGTCCTTGTCCACGACGATTGTTCCGTAGGCGTCACGGTTTGCCCCGCTCCCGATCAGGGCCACCGTCAGGAGACCCGTGGTCTGAGCGCGAAACTGAGGCGAATGGACCCACTGCATGACGTTCCCTGCCGCAAGGACAAGGATCACGACTGCGGCCGCGGCCGCGAGGCCGGGATTCCAGGCGCGCACCGCTGCCCGCTCCCTCCGCGGTCTCGACAGGGAAGCCTCCCTGATAATTCTTTCCTCGAGCTCGGCGGGCGGAGATGATTCCGCCACTCCCAGGGCCAGCTGGTCCGTGAGACGCAGGAAATCCGCGAGCTCCCGTCGGCAGGAAGCGCACCGCGGGAGGTGATTCTGCAGCACGACTGACTCTTCCGGATCCAATGCATCCAGCGCGTAGGCAGAGATCAGCCCACGGATCTCTTCATGATCACTCATTCCGCGCCCAGCCTCCTCCCCTCTAGACATACGCGGAAATCCCCGCCGAGGATTATCACGGCAGCCGCTCGTCCTGCAAGAGCTCGCGGAGCCTGATCATGGCGCTTCGGATCCGCGATTTCACCGTGCCCAGGGGATCTCCCGTGGCAGTTGCGATCTGGCGATGGGTGCGCCCCTCGAAGAATGCCATGGCAAGCACGGAACTCTGCTCCTCCGGCAAAGAGAGGATGGCGCGGCCGATCCGCGCGCGCAGGTCCTCGCGCTCCACGGGGGTCGCCGGATCGGGCTGCCCTTCCGCGACCGCGTTTTTCATCTCTTCCCAGGCGTCCCGCGCGCGCGTTTCCCGCGAGGCGCGACGGCGCAGAAGGTCGATGGCGCGGTTGCGGGCAATCCGCGCGAGCCAGGTGCGCACGAGCGCTTTTTCGCGCCGATAAGTGTCCGCCTTCTCCCAGGCGCGCAGAAAGACATCCTGCGTGATCTCCTGGGCAGCCTCCTGGTCCCCCACGATCCGCAGGGCAAGACCGTAGACGAGCCGGCCATGCCGCGCATACAGCTCGCGGAGAGCCTGGGTCTCTCCGCGCACCATGCGGCGCATGAGCTCTTCGTCTCCCGGCACCTCGTTCGACATGATGCGAATATAGTCATGCGCCCGCGCCGCGCACAGGGCGCCGATCGCGACCTCGTCGAACAGCGTGTGTCGCTGGAAACGGATTTTTGACGTTGACAGGGCGTTCAATCACGCTGAAATTCATGACACCCATGGAGAAAAGCGAAAAACTGGGACCCGAGATCCATTTCCTCGGCAGGCTCCTCGGTGAGGTGATCCGCGAGCAGGCTGGGCTTCCGCTCTACGAGCTGGAAGAGGAGATCCGCCTCGGGGCCCGGGCGCGCAGGGAAGGCCGGCCCGGAGCGGAGAGCGCCCTCCTGGCCCGGGTCCGCTCCCTTGGCAACAACCAGGCGCGCCTGGTCGTGCGGGCCTTCACTGTCTTCTTCGACCTTGCCAACCTCGCGGAAGACAGGGAAAGGGTTCGCGTGCTCCGCGACAGGGAACGCCGCAGGCATCCGGAGCCGCGCAGCGAATCCATGGAGGAGGCGGTCCTCATCATGCGCAGGGCGGATTTCCCGCCCGAAAAGGCCCAGGCGTTGATCGACCTTCTTTCCATCGAGCTCGTCTTCACCGCGCACCCCACGGAAGCCAAGAGGCGCTCAGTTCGCGGCCTCGTGCGTCGCATGCGCCAGACGCTGGCGGAGATGGATGACGAACAGCTCCTCCCGCGGGACAAGGATCGGCTGGTGACCCGGCTGCGCGCGTCTCTCACGAGCCTCTGGCAGACCGAGCTCGTGCGGCCGCGGCGCCCGAGCGTCCCGGAGGAGGTGGAAGTCGGGCTTTCCTTTGCTTCCACCCTCTGGGAGGTCATTCCCCTGATCTACAGGGATCTCTCCGTGGCCCTGCAGAGGAGCTATCCCGGGTTTGCCTTCGCCATCCCGGCGTTCCTTCGCTTCGGCTCCTGGATCGGAGGGGATCGCGACGGCAACCCGAACGTGACGGCTGATGTGACTGCCGACACTCTCCTGCGCATGAGGAGGGCCGCCGCGGAGGCGCACCTGGGGCAGTGCCGAAGGCTCTTCGACGTGCTCACAAGCTCCTCGCTGGAAGCGCCGGTGAGTGACGCCGTGCGGGACGCCCTGGCTCGACGCGCGGGCGCTCACCCGCAGCTCGCCGCCCTCCTGGAGCCGATTTCGGAGCACGAGATATACCGCCGTTTCCTCAAGACAATGGAATGGCGTCTGGAGCGAACCATGGAAACGACGGACCTTGGGCGGCTGCCCGATGGGGCCTACGGGGGCATGGGCGAGCTTGCCGCCGATCTCAACCTGATCAAGGAGAGCCTGCTCGCCCATGGCGGAGGCAGGATCATCGAGGGAGAGCTCCAGGACTGGTTGTGGCAGGTGGATGTGTTCGGCCTGCATACCGCAAGGCTGGACGTCCGCCAGGAGTCCGCATGGAACCAGCGCGTGCTGGCCGAGCTTCTGCGCGACGCCGGCCTCTCCCCTGATTATTCCGCTCTCCCGGAAGAGCAAAAGAGGGCGGTCCTGCGCTCTTCCCTGTCGCACCCGGGGGCCATTCCGACAGAGCGCCTGGGACCCGAGGCCCTGGAAACCGTCCGCCTGTTCTCCGTCCTCGCGCAGGCTTCCGCGCGCCTGGGCGGGGAAGCACTGGGAGGGTACATCATCAGCATGACCCACTCCCTGAGCGATGTCCTTGCCGTCCTCTGGCTCCTGCGAAGCGGCGCGCTGTGCGGCGCTGCCGGCAGCGCCGGCCTGGATATGGATATCATTCCGCTTTTCGAAACGATCAGGGACCTGGAAAACGCTCCGCGGATCCTGACGGAGATGCTCGATGATCCCCTGTACCGCGAGCACCTCTCCCGGCGAAACGACGTCCAGACGGTCATGATCGGATACTCGGACAGCACGAAGGACGGAGGCTACCTTGCCGCCTGCTGGGCGCTCTACGAGGCGCAGAGCACCCTCCACGCGGTCGCCAGCCGGCGCGGCGTGCGCGTCATCTTCTTCCACGGCCGGGGCGGGTCCCTGGGCCGGGGGGCGGGCCGGCGGCCCGCAGCATCCTTTCCCTGCCCCGCGAATCTCTCACCGCCGGGCTGCGCATGACGGAGCAGGGCGAAGTCCTCGCGGACCGCTACGATGACCCGCGCATCGCCGGCCGTCACCTCGAACAGGTGGTCTGGGCCACGCTCATGACCTCCACGCAGCCTCTCTCCCCGCCCCGCTCCAAGTGGCAGGAAGCGATGAAAGAGCTGTCCCGCTCCTCTCTCCTGCACTACCGCGCCCTGATCGAGGCGCCGGGGTTTCTCACCTACTTCGAGCAATCGACGCCCATCGGGGAGATCGAGTCCCTTCCCATCGCCTCCCGGCCGGCCCACCGGCACGGGGGCCGGTCTCTCTCCGACCTGCGCTCCATCCCCTGGGTGTTCGCCTGGACGCAGAGCCGCTGCCTGATCCCCGCCTGGTACGGGATCGGCGCCGCTTTTGCCTCCTTTGCCGAGCAGCACGAGGACGGCTGGGAGACGCTTCGCGAGATGTACGGGGGATGGTCGTTCTTTCGAGCCACCATCGACAATGCGGCCCTTGCCCTGGCCAAGGCGGACCAGGGGATCGCCTGCTTGTATGCCGCGTTGGTGGACGAACGGGAGATCAGGGACCGGATCTGGCAGCTGATAGCCACGGAATACGCGCGGAGCCGCGAGGCCGTGCTGCGGACCCAGGGCCAGCCCGAGCTGCTGGATGAGATCCCGTGGCTGAAGCGCTCCATCACAGTCAGGAACCCCAACACGGATCCCCTCAACCTCATCCAGGTGGAGTGGCTGAAAAGGCTGCGGGAATGCGAGCGCCGGGGGGATGAGGAGGGGCAAGCCGCCTGCCGGGACATGCTCCGGCTCACGATAGAAGGCGTGGCCACCGGAATGCGAACCACGGGGTGAGGCCCGGTGAGGCCCGGGGGCATTGCTCGGGCCG
This sequence comes from uncultured Spirochaetota bacterium, assembly GCA_963753085.1. GTDB lineage: Bacteria > Spirochaetota > Spirochaetia > SZUA-6 > Fen-1364 > Fen-1364. Next base: position 128,527 of record CAVWBF010000022.1, read on the forward strand.
CGTATCGGTGGTAAATTCATTCTGAGGCGAAGAAAGCATGGCAGTAGACCCCATTTCCTCCTCAACAGGTGTAGTCCCAAGTCGCCCACCCCAGGCCGAGCCTGATGCCAGGGATGCTGTCGAGCAGCAGAACGACGCGAGGAGGATCGCGGAGGCGGACCGCGGCGCGAGCCCCCAGTACGCAAGCGCGCCGCAGGGCGCGGGCCCCGCGCCCCAGGGCGGCGGCCGCGTGGATGCGGGCGCGGTGGTCACTGATCCCGAGGGCTCGATCCAGAGGGCGCAGACCCTGATCGAGACGTCCAACGCAAACGGAGCGCCCTCCGAGTCCGAAATGCGCGCCGCGGCGGAAGCGTATCGCGTGGCTTCCGCCGCTCAAAGCGATATCGCCCGGCAGCGCCAGGGTGAAGGCGCGGGCGCCACGGACGTGCTTGCCTGAGCTAGATGAACAGGCTTCTGGACCTTTTTGCCGGCATCCTGGAAAACCCCGGCATCGATCTGGCGCAAAGAGTGGAGGAATGCGCGCGCTGCGCGGAAGCCTTCGGAGTCCCATCGGCGGGGCTGAACGAGTTTCGGCGTTCCGTGGAGGGCACTCCGCGGGAAAAGCTTCCCGACCTTTACCGCATCGGCAACCCGTTCATCGGACAGCAGTTGTACGGCGACGGGTACGGCCGGAGCATGCTCCTCCTGGATCTGCAGAAGCGATACCGCCGGCACGGCTTCGAAACGGGCGACGAGCCGGCCGACCATCTCTCCGTGCTCCTCAGGTTCCTCTCCGAGTGTGATGACCCGGCGGAAGTGGCGGAGCTTGCCCGCGAGGTGCTCGTGCCGGGCCTGGAGGCAATGGTCTCGGGAGGGAGCGGCGGGGAACAGCCGGCGGCCGCGGAGTTCATGCCTCTTCTCCGAATGGTTTCCGCTGCGCTCAGGGAGTAGGTGGGAAGCTGAGCCCGCCTGCCCGCCAGTATTCATCCGGACGGTTTATGTTTCGAAGCTCTTCTTCCCGCTCGGGCTCCACGAGCCTGATAGGGACGTCCCGCAGGATCATCAGGCTGTAGCGTTGCTCAATCTTCGCCTTCCGCAATACAGGAAAAATGCGCGGCTCATAGATTGCGCACACCGGCTCGGGGCGATCCGTGGCGGGATTCCTGTATGCGGTGGCATACCGCTCAGGGTCCCGGAATGAAAGCAGGCGGCGGATGGCGGCCTCGGTGAGAAACGGCATGTCCACCGCGACCGCGAGCCAGGCGCAGTCGGGAGCTTCCGCGAACGCGCGCACCAGGCCCTCGATCGGGCCTATGCCGTCTATCTGATCGGCAAGAAGGCGCAGCCCCGCGAAGGCCGGGTTTGTTTCCTGGGCCCGGCGAACGGACACGTAGACCGGCGGCGCAATTGTCTCCAGCATGTCGACAAGCCGCCTCACCTGCGGTTTGCCATGGAAGCTCATGAGAGCCTTGTCGAAGCCCATCCGCGTGCTTGCCCCGCCCGCAAGGGCCAGGGAGCGCAGGGGGTGCGTTCTCATCCTGATGTTCCGCGGCGAGTATAGAGGACTCGAGGCCGCAGGCAAAGTGGCCGCGCTCCTGTGTTTTTTTGCCGGACATGAGTTACATTACCTCCTGAAATGTGTCCATGAAAAAGGAGGGCGCCGCGATGATTGGATTTGCCTAGCAATTGAAGAGCGCCAGATGCAAGCGCAGGTCTCCATTCCAAAAAAGAACTGAATAGAAAAGGAACGCCAAATGAAGAAAACTCTCGTGGTCCTTGTTCTCCTGAGCCTTGCCATCAGCGGGTTCGCCCTGGACTTCAGCGCAGGCCTGGGAGCCAACCTGAACTTTGAATCGCCTGATTTGAAGTACACGATGCTCGGCACCGCGTACGACTCCAAATCGAGTGTCATGCCCATCAATATCAAGGCTTTTTTCGATGCAACCTATCTCCAGGCATCAGTAGGGTATGAGTTCATCAGCGGCTATTCCAACACGGTGACGCCAGGATCGACGACGAATTACAACGAAACCTTCACGTATATGAACTTTGCGCTCTATGGGAAGTACCCATTTGCCCTCGGTCAGGCGATTACCGTGTTTCCGCTCCTTGGTGCCGAGTACAGGCTGAACCTCACCTGGACCGACTCCAGCGGCGCAGACCTGAAATCCACGAAGTCAAGCCAGTACCAATCGGACATGAACGAGCTTTGGCTCGAAGCAGGCGTGGGAGCGGACTTTGCATTCGGACGGTTCTACCTCCGGCCCGAGGTGCTCCTCGGCTACAAGCCCCTGAGCTCAACCGATAACAGCGCGGTAACTGCACTCCAGGGCTTGGGAGCCACTTCCGTTTCAATGTCGTATTTCGCAATCAAAGCGGATATCCTGGTTGGCTACAAGTTCTAGCTGGCTCCGTCATCGATTGAAAAAGGCCGCCCCATGGCGGCCTTCCCTGGCGGATCTCGCATTCATCCTGGAAAGAACTTTTTCCTGATCGCGTCCAGCTCCTGCGGGGCGATTCGCTTCACGCTTCCTATTCGCGCGGAATTGAGGATTGCCTTCGCGCTGAACTCCGCTACTTCCAGCCTGTCGTACGCCTCCGTGAGGGTTCCGCCCGTTGTGAGAATGGCGTCGTTCTGCAGGAGGACCACGGGAGTACGGGGAGAGATCTCCGCGGCAAGCGCCTTCTCATCGGTGAACTGCCGCCCATAGGCCACCAGGGGAACGTCGCGCAGCACGACGTAGCTCTCCGGGATGATGGCGCTTTCCAGGAGAGTGCCCGTCACCGTGAAGGCGGTCACGGCTGGAGACTGCGCGCTGATGATGGAGTGTATTCCGGGGTTTGCCGCGTAGATCTCATGGTGGAGCACCACGGCTCGGCTGGGAACCAGCCCGCGCTCGCGCCTCCCGCCGCTGATGAGGACGAAATCCGACTCATCCAGGTAGCTGCGGTCGGTTCCATAGGGGCTGATGAGAAAAGAATCTCCCCGGATCCGCACGGAGACCGTCCCCTCGGTGCTGGTCATGAGCCTCTGGCGATACGCGCGGTGGATGAACTCCCGCATTTCCCGGCGGATGGAAAGCTCCGTGGACGCGCGCGCCGTGACGTCCATTTCCGGCATCGCCTTGTTCTTTCCGTGGTTGAAAAGCGCGATCTGCTCGGGCCCGAGGCTCCGCGCGGTGCCCAGGACCCCGGCGTTGATCAGCGTTCGGGCGCAGAAGTCCAGGGTCTCGAAGCGCTGGAACGCCTCCAGGAGATTGTTCCCGCCTGCCGCGACTCCGTGATTTTCCAGGAGCACGGTGTCGAAGCCCTTCGCGAAGGTCGCGGCGATGTTCCGTCCCAGCTCTTCCGAGCCGGGGATGGCGTAGGGAGCATAGCCCACCTCGCCGCAGACAGCCCGGGCCTGGGGGATGATGCTCGTGTCCGGGATCTTTCGCACGAGGCTGAATGCCACCAGCGGGGCCGGGTGGGCATGGAGAACCGCCCGGATGTCGGGCCGGCTTTCATAGATGGCCCGGTGGAACGGCAGCTCGGAGGAAGGCGGATGCACCCCCTCGACAACCTTTTCTCCGTGGACGCGCACGATGTCCGCTTCCGTCAGCGCGCCCTTGTCCGTGCCCCCGGGGGTGATCCAGATGTCGCCCGACTCGTCACGGATCGAGATGTTCCCCCCCGAGGTGGTGGTCATGCCGTATCCGTAGACGCGGCGCATGATGGTGACCAGCTGCTCCCGCGGGTGCATGTATTCGTACTTCACAGAGCTCTCCTGTGCGAGATTGTACCCATTTCAGCTTGAATGGGCGATAACCTCTGGAGGTGTGCGCCACGGTGCTATATACTCCGGCCGCTCAATTCCTGACGCCCGAGTCTCTAAGAAAGGAAGCCTGAAAATGGGAGCAGTGAGATCGGTTCTCGCCCTCGGGGCACATCCAGATGATCTGGAAATAATTTGTGCAGGCACGCTTGCTCGATATTCGAAGCTGGGTGTCACGGTCTCCATGTTCAACGCCACCAACGGGGAAAAGGGGGGGATCGGCGGCGACATGGCTGAGATCGCACGGGTGCGGCGGCAGGAGGCCAGCGATTCAGCGCGCGTCATAGGGGCCATCGCTTTGGCAGGGCCCTTCCGCGACGGCGAGTTGGAAGTCAATCTCGATTCGCGGAAGGTGATCGTCGACGTCATCCGCCAGTGCAAACCGGATGTTGTGTTCACTCATCATCCGAATGACTATCATCCGGATCATACCAACCTCAGCAAGCTCGTGAGCGACGCAATCTACATGGTTGCAATACCTCACTTCCGCACTCAGCATCCTGCTCTGGAGACGGTGCCATTCCTGTATTTCTTCGATACCGCGAGCGGGATAGGCTTCCTGCCGGAAGAGTACGTCGACATCTCGGATGTCATCGCACTGAAAAAGAAGATGATGATGGCGCATGCCAGCCAGATGCGTTTTATCAAGGATCACCATGGCGAAGACCCGGTGGAGAAGATAGAGATCACGGCGCGCTTCCGTGGCTATCAGTGCAACACGAAGTATGCAGAGGCTTTCATGGCCGCTCAGAGCTGGCCGCGCGGTTCGACGCAGCGGCTCCTGCCCTGACAGGCATGACGGGGTCCGGGACGGCCTGGCGCCGGCCCTCCGCGGAGCGTGAGAATGAGAACTTTCAGTTTGACTTGCAGTGAGGCACGGTGTAGACTTCTTGCGTTTTTCGCCGCAAAGAGGAGGGTGAAATGAGACAGACAAAGGTGGCTTTGGTCGCGCTCCTGGTTCTTCTTGTCTCTGCGCCGGCGTTCGTCGCAATGGGACAAAGTCAGGCGACCGTTGTCTTCGGGAGCTGGAGGACCGAAGACACGGAACGGATGAACCGGATCAATGAAGTGTTCCAGAAAAAGAATCCGAACATTGTCATCCAGTTCAGCCCGACGAAGAATACCGAGTATGACGCGCAACTCCAATCCTCCATGGCAGCCGGCATCGGTCCGGATGTCATGATGCTGAGGTCGTACGACGGAGGCAGGGTAATCTACGACGCCGGCTACCTCGAGGTTCTCAACACCCTCGTGCCGGAGATCGGAAATATCCCCAAGACCGCGGTCAGCGCCTGGAGCACGGAGGACGGGAAGCGCTACGGTGTTCCGATCATCGGAGTGACGCATGGCATTTTCTACAACAAGGACACGTTCGACAAGTACGGGTTGAAAGAACCCAGGACGTGGAGTGAGTTCATCGCGGCCTGCCAGCTTCTCAAGGACAAAGGGGAGACCGTGATTGCGCAGGGCATCAAGGAGCCATGGTCGCTCTATGAGGTTGTGTTCAGCGGCCTTGGTCCGAACTTTTATGGCGGGGAGAAAAGCAGGCAGAAGCTGATCCGCGGGGAAATGAAGCTGACAGACAAGCCTTTCGTGGATGCCTTTGCGGCGGTCAAACAGCTGGTGCCATTCTTTGCGGAGGGCTATCAGGGACTGAACTACGTAGACATGCAGCAGCTTTTCGTGTCGGGAAAAGCGGCAATGTACATCGGCGGGTCCTGGGAGCTTGGTCCGTTCAAGGACATGGGCCTGGAGTTCAATCTGGGCTGGTTCCCGCCGCCCGTCGTGAAAGCTGGTGATAAGCTGCAGTACTGCTTCCACGTAGACTCGGGGCTCGGGCTGAACGCCAAGTCAAAGGTCAAGAAGGCGACGGTCGCGTATCTCAGATGGACGGCAACTCCGGAGTTTGCGCAGCTGCTCATGAACGAGCTTCCTGGTTTGTATTCCTTCACGCCCGGCGAGTACACTTTCAGCAATCCGGTCGCAAAGAAGATCCTGGATACTGCAAAGACTTCGGATCTGACCGTGCGGACTGTATGGGAGAAGCTGTCTGCAAAGAATCCGACGGGCAACTTGTCGATGTGGGATGCCTTGTTCAAGCTGTGCAACGGGGATTTCACGCCGATGCAGGCTGCTGCCTACGTCCAGAACCAGGTGGCTACCTGGTACAAACCGTTCCAGAAATAGCTGCCTGACCAGTGCGGGTTGCCCCGGCCTTTGGCCGGGGCAACCCCCGACACGGCGGGAACATGATTGCAACTGCGCGGAAGAGTATCATCTGGTTGTTCCTTTTGCCCGCGCTCCTTTTCTATACGGCATTCATGGCCGTTCCCCTGTTCAGCTCCGTCATTTCGAGCCTTTTCACCGGCAAAGGGCTCATCCCGAATCAATTCGTCGGTCTGCAAAACTTTATTGACCTCTTCACCGCTGTTCCCTATAAAGAGAGATTTTTCAATGCGCTGCTGAACAACCTGAAGTTTTTCTTCTTTGTCTGCCTGTTTCAGAATGTTTTCGGATTCATTGTTGCGGTTCTCGTGACTCGTCGGATTTCAGTTTTCTTTCGCAGAATCTCTTTTCTGCCCACCACGCTCTCCGTCATCGTTGCCGGGTTCCTTTTCAGCCTTTTTCTGAACCCGATCTGGGGTTTTGTTGACAGCATCCTGAAATCGGCAGGCCTTGGGTTTCTCGTCAAATCATGGTTGGGAGATCCCAAGATCGCCTTGATCGTCATCGCCCTGATCGTCGCGTGGCAATACATGGGTATACCGATCCTCTTTTTTGCCGCTACGATCGACAACATCGACGTCGGGATTTTTGACGCGGCAAGGATTGACGGTGCGTCAGTCATGAGGACTGTCAGACATATCGTTCTCCCGCTCAGCGTACCGACAATCGGCACGATCACGATCCTGACTTTTATAGGCAATTTCACCCAGTTCGACATCATCTACGCCCTGGCATCAAGCAATGGAGATCCGGCCTACAGCACGGACATTTTCGGGACGCTTTTCTACCGCGCCGCTTTCGGGGCGTACGACAGGGGCGGATGGGGAATGGGCATGGGAGCTTCAGTGGCAACGATCATGTTTGTTGTCGTGCTGCTCGGGGTGCTCCTGTGGATGCGCATCTTCCGGAAGATCAGGCAAGCATAGAGACGGGAGGGCTTCGTGGCAGGCAAGACAACAAGGTTTCTACCACGCTTTTTTCTCTATCTCGTGCTCATTCTCTATGCGTTTTCCATCCTGTACCCAATAGCCATCATGGTCCTCACGTCGTTGAAGCAGAACAAGGAGATATTCAAAAATCCCTACGGCTTGCCGAAAGTCCTGTCCCTGGGCAACTACGCGGCGCTCGCTTCGCATTCTCACTACGTCACGTATTTCCGAAACAGCATTGTGGTCACAGCCCTGTCGCTTCTTATCATCGTCCTTGTCGGGTCGCTTGCATCCTTTGTTCTTGCCAAGTTCTCTTTCTTCCTGCACAAGTTCGTCTACCTGTATCTCATCGCTGGACTGATGATCCCTATTCGTCTGGGAACGATTAACATCCTCGTGTTGTCTCTGAAGCTGGGCATCTTCGACAACCTCATGTCCCTGATCCTGGTGAACATTGCCTCCGGCATCCCTTTTGCCGTGTTGGTCCTCACCGGGTTCTTCCGAGAGGTGCCGGATGAAATCGTGGACTCATCTCGTATCGATGGGTGCTCGGAGCCTCAGATCTTTTCCCGGATCGTCCTGCCTCTCGCCAAGCCAGCGGTGGTGGCGGTCGCGATTGTCTACTTCATTCCCATATGGAACGACTTCTGGTTCCCGCTCATCCTGATACGGTCTGACGCCATGAAAACGGTACCTCTGGCCACGGCCTTATTGTTCGGTCAATACCAGACGAACTTCGGCCTCGTATTCGCGACCCTGACCCTGGCATCGCTCCCCGTCATCCTCTTCTACCTGATCCTGTCGCGGCAGTTCACAAAAGGCATCACGGCGGGCGCTCTCATAGGCTAAAGCGATTGCTCAGGCCCGCCGGACTACAATGACGCGGGCTTTCGTTCAGCGCGGCCCCTGCATGTACGGCTTGTAGGGAACCGGGTCCAGGACGGTGATGCCTTTCCAGCTTGCAAGCTCGTTCAGCTCGTTCGTCAGGTCTCCGAACGCCGTGGGGTAATGGTGGTTCACGCGCTTCACGATGATCGTGTTCAGGACCTCCCTGATCCCCACCGGCTGGCCGTTCACCTTCAGGTGGCCCACCCAGCCGCTGCTCCCCGCGTAGCCTTCCTTTTCCATCACGTCACCGGCCAGGATAAGCAGCTTGTCGAAGCCGCTTGCCACGGCGGCAACGGTCACCGGACCCGGCCTGAAACGCATGTCGGCAATCACCCCGCTCCCTTCCCACGAGTCCTCCCGGTAGTGGCCGATGTTGAAGTGGTTGTCCCATGCGACCCCCGAGGAGTCAGCCCAGCACGCGGGCGCCACGCCGCAGTGCCAGAGGTTCAGGGTGTCGTCCTTCTCGTCGAAGGCCACCATGTCGTTCAGGGCCGCCCTTTCCCCGTTCATCGCGTTGAGGGCGATCATCATGACCGCGGAGGTGATGTCCGCTTCGCAGGGCGCCACGATGCCGCTCTGGTTCAGGCGGGAAAGAGCCGCGCAGACCGCGATGCCGTAGACCTCCTGGAACCTGCTCCAGCAGCTTACGGCAAGCGCCGTGTAGCCGTTTTCCCGGGCAAAGTCCCGCAGGGCAAGGAAGACCCGGGCGGACTTTTCCATGGACTCGGCGGACACCGAGCCCTTTCCCCGCTTTGCCTCTGAGGCAAATACGGCAGCCTCGCTTCGGGCGTCTTTCTCCGAATACCTCTTTGCCTTTTCGACGATCTCTTCCACCGTGTAGCGGGTCTGCATGTACGTGCCGAGCCTTTTTTCCAGCACGCGCTCGTCGATGTACATGTTCTCAAACCCATTGGCCAGCCCGCCGATCTGGGCGATGCGGGCCTCCCGGAGGGCCTTGATGGCCGCGATGGCACGGAGCGTTACCCGCAGGCGCACCCGGAAGAGCTCGGATTCGGGGACGCCGTAGAACCATTTGAAGGGAATGTCGTGCTGGCCGAGATAGCTGCCGATGATCGAGCCCATCATGTTCAGCCCGCAGAAGGAGTTGAGCTGCAGCACGCCGCTGGTTGTCGGCTCGGGAACCGCCCAGAGGCCGAGGGCGCTTCCCACCCGGGCGAGGGGAAGGATCACCCGGCCGAAGGGAAGGCTGGCGTTGAAAAAGAGGGTGAGGTCGACCTTGTGATCATCCATGAAGGCCGCTGCTTTTCGCCCGTCCTCCTCGCTGCGCAGCGGTTCGCGCAGGACGGAGAGATCGAACTCCATGCTCCGAGAAAGGGCGGTCAAGCCGTCGATCACGGACGCGTAGAGCCCCGTATCGTCTCCCGGCATATTGGTGTGGACTGCGCCTGCCAGTCCAACATGAACCTTCGGGCTGCTCATCGTCCCGCCTCCTTTGCGCGGCTGAACCTGGGGAAAAGCGGTGCCAGGGCATCGTAGCTCTCGTTGAGGAGCTTCTTTGCCTCCGTGTACACGCCTGCTTGTGTTGCGTCCGGCCTGGTCCGGTCAACCACCTCGATGAACCGATCAGCGACATCGAATCCCTTGAACGCTCCGCAGCCCACCCCGCCGATGATGGCGGCTCCCATGGAGGTGGCCTCCTCGAGGTAGTTGGGCTGGAGGACGTCCGCCTGGTAGACGTCCGCCATGATCCGCCTCCAGACGCTTCCCTTTGCTCCGCCGCCGATCACCGTGATCTCGCGGATGGGAATCTGCGTCCTGAAGATGTCGAGGATGATGCTCAGGTTCAGGGTGACTCCCTCCATGACGGAGCGCAGGACATCCGCGCGCGTGTGCTCCAGCGTCAGGCCAATGAAGGCTCCCTTGGCATCGGGGTTCCACCGTGGGGTTCGCTCCCCCAGGAGGTACGGAAGGAAAACGATGCCGTTGGCCCCCGGGGGAGATTTCTCGATTTCCCTGTTGATGAGGTCATACGGGCTCTCGCCCGTCTCGGACCCGTATGCCTTCTCCAGCGTGCAGATCTCGTTCTTCAGCCACGCGTAGGAGCTGCCCGCCGTCTGCATGGTGCCGCAGGGGTGCACGTAGCCGGGCACCGCGTGGGCCCAGACGAACGTGCGCATGGCATCATCGAAGATGGGCTTTTCTGTTGTCGTGGCGATCCACGACGAGGAGCCGAGGTAGTTGTATGTCATGCCGGGCTTCACGGAGCCCACCCCCACGCCGGCGCACACGCCGTCCCCGCCGCCCGCAACCACGGGGATGCCCCGCGAAAGCCCGATTGCTTTTGCCGCCTCTGCGGTCAGCTCTCCGACCACGTCGGTTGACGCCTTGAGGTCGGGAAGCTTGTCGCCGTCTATCCCCGTGATCCCGATGAGCTTCTCCGACCAGCACCTGGTTCCCAGGTCCATGATGTTCGTTCCCGAGGCATCGGAGTACTCGGATGCCATGACGCCGGTGAGGCGGAAGTTCATGTAGTCCTTGGCGTGCAGCATCTTGTGGGTCTTCCTGTAGATCTCCGGCTCGTGCGCTTTGACCCACATGAGCTTTTCCACGGAGTAGGACGCGCTGGCCCGGTGGCCCGTGATGCGGTAGAAATCCACCGCATCGATCTTTCCCAGGATCGCCTTGCATTCCGCAACCGCCCGCTGGTCGCTGTACAGGATGGCGGGGCGAAGCGGCCGCCCCTCCCTGTCCACGCAGAGACAGCCCATCATCTGCCCGCTGAAGCAAATGGCAGCCACTTCCCGCGCATCCACCTGGGAGGCAAGCGCCTGCGTGGATGCGCACACCGCGTTCCACCAGTCGGCGGGATCCTGCTCTGCCCAATTCGTATTGAAGTAGCGCGTCCCATACGGAACGGTGACGCTCCGCACGAGCTTGCCGTCCGTGGTGAAGAGGGTCGCCTTGTTCCCCGAGGTCCCGAGGTCGTGCGCGAGCAGGTAACGTTTCATGATGTCCCTTTCCTCCGGCGCTAGAAGCGCAGGAGCGTCTTGATGGCCGTCGGCTGCTCCGTTGCGGCGAGCGCGCGCGAGGCCTCACGAACCGGGTACTCGGCGGAGAGGAAGTCCCGGGAGGAGAGCTTCCCCGCCCTGATCCATTCGATGAGCGGCTCCTGCGCCGCGGCTTCCGCCGTTCGCGTGGGCCACTGGTGCATGAAGAGGTTGAAGTTCAGCGGCCCTGTCTCTTTTGCAATCGTGATGGTCGGCGTGCCGAGCACGCCGTAGACGCACAGCGAGCCTGCAAGCCGCAGGAGCGGGAGCCCCGCGTTGATGATGCGCTCGCTTCCCACGGCATCGATGACCGCATCGAGGGGTTTTCCCCGTCGCTCCACGAGGTTCTTCACCTCCGCGGCGTCCGGAGCGAAGGTTTCATCCGCGCCCATGGCCTTGGCCCTTTCCCTCTTGAAAGGAAGCGGGTCCACGAGACCGATCCATCCCATGCCGAGAATGCGGGCGAACCGGCAGAAGCTCAACCCGACAGGACCTCCCCCGAAGATCAGCACGTCGTCTCCCGCCTTCAGCTGGAAATCGCCGAAGCCGGCATAGACTTCCCGCCAGGTATTCAAGAGAGCGGCAGCCTCGAAAGGAATGTCGTTGGGGACCTTCTTCATGATCTGGAAGATTTCGTCCCAGCCGTGGGCCTTGTCCGCCACGCCGTCGGCAACCATCGCGGCGTGGTCCGTGGCCACCACGAACTCGCTGTTTCCACCCCAGCCCGAGGTGAAGCGGGGGGCCGTGGGGGAAAGGAGAAGCCCGCCGATCACCCGGTCCCCCGGCTTGAACGACCGTACCCGCGCGCCCACGGACTCCACCACCCCGACGCTTTCGTGGCCGAGAAGCAGCGGAAACTTCTCGGGCCCAAGCCCGGGGAAGTGGCCATCCACCACTTTGCGGTCCGTCGCGTTGCAGATGAACGCAAGCTGGTTCCTGACGATTGCCTCGTAGGGCCCCGGCGCCGGCTTGGGGATGTCCACGATCTCGATCCGTCCGGGCTGCATGACTGCGACAGAGAGCATGGTGAGCCTCCTTGCCCCTTATTCCACGGTCTTCAGCCAGCCGCCATCCACGTAGTAGCTCGACCCGACGCAGTAGCTGGACCTCGGGGAGCACATGAAGACGTAGAAGGAGGCAAGCTCCTCGGGAGTGGCGAACCTTCCAATGGGTGCGTTGTCCTTTGCAATCTTGTCCAGGTACTGGTCCACCGTGGTGCCTGTTCCCTGCACGTGGATGCCCGCCGTCTTCTTCCAGTCAGGGGTCAGGATCAGGCCGGGGTTCACGGCGTTCACCCGTATGTTGTCCTTGATCAGCTCGTTTGCCAGGCACTTGGAGAGCATCACGAGAGCGGCCTTGGTGGTGTTGTAGATGGGCTCGTAGCCCAGGGGCTGCTTTGCGCAGATGGATGCGGTGTTCAGGATCACGCCCCCGCCTCTTTTTTTCATGAGGGGGACCGCGGCCCGCGACCACCGGACGGCAGCCATCACATGGAGGTCCCAGAAGTACTGCCACTTGTCGTCAGGTGCTTCCATGATGGTCTCATTCGTGCCGGTGCCCGCATTATTGATGAGGATGTCGACGCCATCGAACGTGGAGCTGATCCGCGCCATTGCGGCGTCGATGTCCTTTGGCCGCGAGACGTCCGCGGACAGCCCCAGAGACCGGACGCGATGCGCCCGCGCGATCTCCGCCGCCTCCTTTTCCACGCGCTCCTTGTTGCGCGCGATGATGGCGACGTCGACTCCTTCGCCGGCAAGCGCATGGGCCACGGCCAGGCCTATCCCGATACTGCCGCCCGTGATAATGGCACGCTTTCCCTTCAGCTCGAGGTCCATATCGGCTCCTCTCGGTCCTGAGTTTTTGTGTGATATCTTACCCTTCGCTGGAGGCAGTTGTCAATTATAATAGGATGTTAGAAAATGGCGTTGTAAAAGGCCTTGACATATCAGTGAAGAAAGTCATACTCGTTGGCAAAACTTCGATGGCTTTCTGACGGAGGCTCTTATCAAGGCCCACAAGCAGAACAACATCCGGTCCACCCTGAACCTGATCCGCCGACGCGAGACATTCTCAGTTGCCGAGATCTCGAATGCGATCCGGCTCAGCAAGACGACGGTGAAAAAGACCATCGACCTGCTGTCCTCCATGCGGCTCGTCGTGTCAGCGGGTAAGGGAGAGTCCACGGAGGAGGGAGGAAAGAAGCCGGAGCTGTACCGCTTCAACAAGGCCTACGGGTATGTCGTCAGCCTCCATGTCACCCCGGATTCCATCATCGCCGTTACCACGGACCTCGCGGCGGATATCACGAGCTCCCGGAAGCTCGACGTGACCACGGAGAGGGAGCTGTCTTTCATCCTCGGCCAGCTGGTGGACCTGATCCGCGGATTTACCGCGGTGAAGGCGCCCACGGGGGAGAGGCTTGTCGGGATCGTCATTGCGCTCCCCGGCCTTGCGGATTCTTCCACGGGGTGTTCCGTTTTCTCCCCGCACTATCCCTCCTGGGGCAGGAACGTCCCCTTTCGAGACCTTCTGCGGGAAAGGCTGGGGGAAGGATATGACGTCCCGATCTTCGTTGAGAACGTCAACCGCTACCAGGCCATCGCTGAGCAGGAAAAAGGGGAGGCGGTGGGCGTCACGAACTTCATCATCATTGACGCCCTGAACGAGGGACTCGGCTCGGGAATCGTGACCCACGGCGAGCTGATGTGCGGGTCGCAGAGCCTCTCGGGAGAGATCGGGCACATGACGGTGAACCCGATCGACGGCCCGCCGTGCATCTGCGGGAACCGCGGCTGCTTCGAAGCCATGGTGTCTGCGAAACGGATCCGCGAGCTGATCCGCGACGCCAACGGCCGCGGCGTGGAATCCGCGCTCTTTCGAAACGGGATGCCGGACACGTCCACCCTGGACGAGGTGTGCAAGCTTGCACAGGCGGGGGATCCCTTCTGCTTGTCCCTCATCGACGACGTTGCGCGCTGGTTCATCGTGGGTCTCGGCAACATCATCATGGTCAACGACCCCGAGCTCATCGTCATCCAGGGCCAATACGTCAAAGCGGGCGACTGCTTCATGGAAAGGCTGCAGACAGGGCTCAGGAGGATAGGCCTTCCCGATGTTGAGAAAAAAGTGAGGATCGTGTACTCCCGCCTGGGCGAGGAGCGGGGCGCCCTAGGAGGGGCTGCGTTTGTCATCTCGGATTTTTTCGCAAAACGCCTGGTGTTCCGCGCGGTCTGAGCAGCAGTTTTCAAAACCACAGGTTTGAAAACAACTTGACATGTTCTCAATCCCAATTAGCTTTTTCGGTATGAAGAATAGAAGGATGTTCGCTGTCTTCTCCGTCGTGCTGGGGATCGTGGGCGCCGCAAGCCTCTTTGCCGGCGGGCAGAAAGAGGGGCAGGCAGGGCCGACCACCCTCGCCATTTCGATCCGTACCCTCTCCAACCCTTACCAGAACAACTACAAGGTGGGGGCGGAGGCATTCGGCAAGACGGTGGGGCTCCCCGTCGAAGTGCTGACCACCGAAGCCGACAGCCAGAAGGGGCTGGCCGACATCAGGGCCGAGGTGGCCAGGACAGGCGGCAATGTCGTGTTCTTCATCGATCCCAACCAGGAGACCGATGACGTGGCAATTGCCCAGATGCTCGACCAGGCAGGGGTGTACTTCGTGACCTGGTGGAACAAACCGGCGGATGTGAAGGCCTGGAGCTACAAGCACTGGGTGGCGCACATCTCCTTTGACGGTGTGGCCGCGGGGTATTTTACCTCAACGGAGCAGTTCAAGATGTTCAAGACTCCCAACGAGGGGAAGGTGTTCGCAATTCAGGGCCTTGTTACCGACACCCGCGCGGCGGAGCGCTTCCAGGGGCTCCAGAAGGCACTGGCGGAGAATCCCGGCGTGCAGCTGGTGCAGTGGGTTGCGGGCGACTGGGACCGGACCAAAGCGTACAACCAGACCCGCGAGATGCTGGCGGCCCATCCGGACATCGACGGGGTGTGGTGCGCGAACGACGACATGGCCATGGGCGCCATCCAGGCGCTGAAGGAAGCGAACCTCGCGGGAAAAGTCATGGTCACCGGAGCCGACGGAATTCCGGAAATGCTCAATGCCATCAAGGCCGGCACCGCCGCGGCAACGGTGATGAACGACGCGAAGTACCAGGCCGGGCTCGGGCTTGCCATGTCCCTGGCCGCCATGCAGGGCAAGCTGGACGTTTCCGCCGAGCCCCAGAAACACCGCCAGTTCGAGATTCCCGCGGTGAACGTCGACAAGGCGAATGTCGACCAGGTCATTCACGACTACATCGACAATACGCCCACCTACGACTTCAGCGATTTCTACGCGCGCTGGTCGGTGGCAATACCGTAGGCGCCCGCCGGGGCGCAGGACCGGGCGCCCGACTCTCGGCGCCGCGGCGCTCAGGGCTGCCCGCGGTGGTACCTGGCCCGTAGAGACAGGATGATCACCATGACCGCAATTGGCAGGAGCGACATCAGTCCCGGGGCAAGACCGCTGGAGGCGGGCCGCACCAACCGGACCTGCCTCTCGCTTCCGGGAAGCGCGACGCCGCGGGAATCCAGCGCTCGAAATCGGATCCAGCCCGGGGAAGAGGTGACAGGCAACCGGAAGGCAACAAGGTCAGGGTCTTTCTGCTCGCTTCCCGGATCGTAGGGCTCGATCGTGTAGCCAAGGCTTGCCCCCTGCGTCTGCTGCACCGTCCAGGGCTGCTCCTCGAGCCGAAGGGCACGGCCGTCAGCAGTCCTCACCTCGAGGGACGCGTGCGGCACGTGCTGGACGCGGACCCAGGTGTACACGTTGGGGTTGCCGCGCGCCGCGTTGTCCACGGTCTTCTGGTAGAAGAGGTCGTTGAACTCGTCCTGGAAGAACAGGTTGAGATAGAGGTCAGCGTTCCCGTTCACGTACAGCACGGATGACGGAGTCTTGGACAGCTCGGGCCGTGTCCACTTGTCCGAGGGGATCACCTCGTACCCGACCCCGCCCGCGCGGCGCCGGGAGTAGCTGACGATCCGCTTGTCGGAGCCTTCCATCACCGAGCCGTCTGCGTTGAGCAGCCGCACCTGGAACTCCCCCGGGGGAAGGTTCACGACGAATGCCTGCTGGATGGGCGCCGGGGGGACGATGTATTCGCGGGGCTCCACCGGCTGCCGCGGCGCCTCGATGGAGCTCATTTCCGCGGTC
Source organism: uncultured Spirochaetota bacterium (assembly GCA_963753085.1). Lineage (GTDB taxonomy): Bacteria > Spirochaetota > Spirochaetia > SZUA-6 > Fen-1364 > Fen-1364. Next base: position 144,571 of record CAVWBF010000022.1, read on the forward strand.
AATTCGGAGGCGTCTTTTCCCGCTGCTTTCAGCGCCTGGACCCTGTCCGACAGCCTGCGGAGCCACGCGAGGTATTCGGCGTCGAGCCTGTTGTATTCATCCACGGAGCGCAGGAAATCGCGCGACAGCTGCTGGGAGCGCTCGTATTCCCGGTCCGCGGCGTCGCCCACGGCGACCTTCCAGTTCTGCTCGTACTCGCCGCGCACGTTGAAGAACGTGTAGCGCTCCAGCGGGATCACGGCGAGCACGGCGCCGCGGGGGTCGCGGACCTGGAGGCTCCCGGGGAGCTGTTTGTTCAGCGTGTTGGTGTCCGTCTGGAGCTTGCCGGTGAGCGGCCAGAAATAGACAAGCGTCTTTCGCACAGACAGGAAGCTGTCGGCCTGCGCCAGGAGGTAGATGGTGGTGGAGCTTTCCGGAGCGAAGGTGGGGGAATAGTCCCTGCCGTTGCAGGCGATGATCGAGTAGACGAGCTGCTCTGTCCGCACCGGCACGTCGGCTCGCAGCCCGCACAGGGGGAAGCCGAGGAGGAGAAAAAGCGCCGCCGCTCGTTTCATGCCCGCACCCCCTTCCGCTGGAAAGCCAGCCGCCCCAGCGCAAGGAGGCCGGCGGTCAGGAGCGCAAGGAGGACCATGCCGGCGGCGGCAGCAAGGGCGTTTCCGGCCTGAACTCCCCGGTAGAAAACCCCCGCGTAGAAGAAGGGGGAGATCCACGAAAGGACGGCGCCCGCGGCCGAGGACAGTGTACGCACCGAGCTGCCCGTGATGGCGAATGAGCCTGCCAGGATGATGCAGAACACGAGGGTGATCCCGATGAACAGCGCCACGGCGGAGGAGGAACCGGCGGTGAGGATGGAGCAGAGGATCCCGTACGCGAAGAAGGGCAGGGAGAGCAGGAAGAGGAGCGCCAGGGACCAGAAGAAAAGCGGGCCGGGGGCAAGGTTGCCGATCAGCGCCGCAACAAGCAGGGTCAAGGCAATGACGACCAGCGAGATGGCGCTCAGGACGAGATCCCTGAAGAAGGTGGCAAGCAGGTAGGAGGTCCCGTCCGCGGGCCCGTACACGAGCAGCTCCACGGCGCCCGCATCTTTCTCCTGGCCGAACCGAAAGACGGAAGCGAGCGCGAGGTACAGGGACAGCGGAAGCCAGGCGGCAAGGAGGGCAAAGAGGAACGGTCCCTCGGCGAACAGCTTGTCAACAAAGGCGCCGCCGAACGCCCCTGCAAGAGAGCGGAAGATCAGGTCGTACACCGGGCTCATCTGCGGATTGAAGCCGCTCGAGTCCACGGACCCGGCGAAGGCGGCGGCCAGGAGACAGCCGAGGGCCACGGAGACGGCGAGGATGATGTAGTAGCCGGGCGACAGGAGCGACTCGAGGAGCTGCCTTTCGGCAATGACCAGGCCGGATCGGATCCTGTTTCTCATGCCGTGCGGCCGCCCGCAAGGGTTGCGACATTCTCCTGCGTGATCGTCATGAACGCGTCCTCGAGGGAAGGGACCTTCTCCGCCAGGGAGAGCGCAACGATGCCGTCCCGGATCAGGAGCTCCGCCAGCATCTTCCGATAGTCTCCTTCCTTCGATATTTTCACCACCACGGTGTTCGCGTCCGTCGATGCCTCGCGGACAAAGGGAAGGCCGCGGAGCTTTTCCACGAGGCCGGCGGGGACTGCTTCCAGCTCGATGTGGATCTGGCGATCCGGGGATATGCGGGAGATCAGGCTTGTCATGGAGTCCTCCGCCATGAGTCTCCCCCGGAAGATGATGGCCACGCGATGGCAGATCTTTTCCATCTCGGAAAGCTGGTGGGAGGAGATGAAGATGGTCCGTCCCTCCCTGTTCTCGGAGATAACCAGGTCACGGACCTGCTTGATGCCCAGCGGGTCAAGGCCCGAGATCGGCTCATCGAGGAAAAGGATATCGGGGTCTGCGAGGAGGGCGCGGATGATGCTGAGCTTCTGCAGCATGCCGCGGGAGAAGTCCCTGATCCGCCTGCGCCGGACAGCGGCAAGGTCCACCCGGGACAGGAGCATGTCGATGCGCGCTGCGCTGTCAGGGACCTCGAAGAGGTCTGCGAACAGGCCCAGGTAGTCCTCCGCGCTCATCCATTGCCACACGCCGCGGGGATGCTTCTCGGGCACCACGCCGATGCGCCGGCGCAGGTCGAGGCGTCCCGGAGTGTAAGCCTCCCCGAACAGGCGTATCTCTCCGGCGGTCGGCCTCACGATTCCCAGGAGCATCATGATGGTGGAGGTTTTTCCGGCCCCGTTGGGACCCAGGAACCCGTAGATCTGGCCGCGCGGGATGGTGAGGTCTATCCCGTCCACCGCGAGGAAAGATCCGTAGCGCTTGGTGAGTCCCCGGGTTTCGATCATTGCCCGGCCCCCTTCACGTTCCACGAGGTTGTCAGGAAGAAGCGCAGCCTTCCCTTCTCCCGATCGAGCGCGGAGGTGATGGATCTCATGTCGGGAAGGTTCCAGACCCCGGCCATGAGGGCATCCAGGTCCGGCTTCGAGATCCGCAGCGGGTCAGGCTCGACTATGAGGTAGTCGATGACTCTGTAGGGCGAAGGGTCGTCCTGGATCTTCGCTCCCTGGATGAAGGCGCTGTATCGGTACAAGGTTTCCGGGGTCGCGTCCCATTTCCATGGGATCTGTCCCCTGAAGAGCTCTTTTCCCCGCGCGGCCTCCGAGCCCGTTTCCTGCCGGACGGGAAAGCGGTTTTTCACTTCCACCGACACCCTGCAGCCGATCCACAGGTCCATGCAGGGGTGGTTCACGACAGCCTTTCCGTCCGTGCCGACGGGGCGCAGCTCGCACACGATGCCATGGCTGCCGGGGCTCTCGAAGATGATCCAGTGGTCCAGGTTCGGTATCTCGAGTCCCACCATTTCCACGGGCCGTGAAAGCGTGTTGGCGCCCGGCGCAAGGTGAATGGGAATGGACTGCGGCTGGTAGCCCGGCGCAGACAGCAGCAGCGTCTGGTCTCCCGGAGCGAGGCGGGTGAATCGCTGGGGAACAGGCCCGGCATCCGACTGGAAGAAGCTCAAGGACGCGCGGTTCTCCAGGCGCGCGGTGAGATCCCACACCCATGCCTTGCTCACCGCATCCCGAGCCGTGAACTCGAACGTCGCTTTTGCGGCGCAGGAAGACACGCCGACCGCGGCAAGGACAATGAAAATAAGGCGCACCGGCGTGCTCATGCGGCCATACCTTAGCACGGACCAAGAAAGCAGTTCAACTTTGTTATTCCCTATCGTTTGGTGGTGATGATGGAGAAAAAACTTGACTTGCGAAAACATTGGCGATACATAGGATACTATTCGACAGGAATCGACAGAATAAGCAAACAGGGAGGTCGTCTTCATGAAAGGCATCGAGACAAAGGGCTCGCATTCCGAAAAAAAGCTTCGCCCCGCATCATTCGACATCCAGGAGAGGGCCTCGCTCACCATGAACCATATGAAGGAGAACTGCGATTCGAAGTTCAACCTCGTGCCGTGGGTCGGCGTCACCCTGGGGGAAGATCCCCCGCACTTCGTGCACCACAGGCTCGATTGGACGGAGGTTCTCCCCTACGACATCTATGGCTGGGTCGTGGCTCGTGACCTGACCGGACGGCGGGACGCGGAGGAAAGAGAGGCCCGGCAACGAGCCCTGTACCTCAGCTTTTTCAACGAGCTTGATGGCTTCATCCATTCTCCGGCGTCCCCGTGGAGCAACAGGTATCCGATGTGCCTCTGGGAGCAGACCCGGGCACTCTATGCGCTTCTCTACTGGTACCTGGATGACCACGACGAAAGGATCCTCGGATACATCAAGGGGATCGTGGACGGCGTATTTGCCATTTCCAGCCAGGAGGGGAAGCAGCGGGTCTTTCCCAACGAGGTGATCCGGCATATCGGTCAGGGATACTACTCGCTTGCCGCGATGGCCGACCCGCTCGTGAAACTCTACGAGGTAACGGGCGACACCCGGGCCCTCCAGCTGGCGGAAGGTCTCACCCATTTCATGCTGGACAGGCGCAACGGATTCTTCGATGAGCGCGGGGGGTTTTCCGCGTTCTATCGAACCGTCGTTTCCTCCATCAACGGCATGGCCCGCCTGGCCGCCCTCGTGGATGATCCGCGCGTCACGGAGCGGGTGAAGACGATCCATGACCACGCCCGGTCCCTGTCCACCACCTACGGCAGCACCCCCTGCACGGAGCCCGCCTGCAGCAACATGGAGCTGACGCAGAGCGCCCGGTCCCTCGTCAAGCTCGGCTACGATGAGTACTGGGACGAGATCGACCGGGTGGCCAGGAACCAGGTGGCGGAGGCGCAGTTCCTCGATCCATCGGAATGGGTGAAGGCCAAGGCGAAGAAAGGGCGGATCCTCGACAAGGAGACGTGGGTCTACGAGCATTACACGCCGGACCTTGCCGTTCTTCCCTACGACGACTACACGAACGTCGTGCAAAGAAGCGTCGGCGGCTTCATGTGGACGAGCGCTGACGAGCACCTCTTCGTGCCTGCCTCACTCATGCTGTGCTGCTCCGCCCACGCCTTGCGGACGTTCCACCTGCTCTGGCAGAACACGCTCACAGAGGACTGGGGCGGCCTGACGGTCAACCTCCATTACAACGTGGAAAACTCCCTCGGAGAGGTGATCAGCTATGAGCCGTACGCGGGCAGGACGACCGTCATCCCCCGCAAGAGCTCGACCCTGCGAGTGAGGGTTCCCGAGTATGCCGTGGGGTCGAATGTGAAGGCCACCCGCGGAGGAAAGCCTGTTCCCGTCGAGCTGAAGGGAAGGTATGCGAGCTTCGGCCAGGTGAGCGCCGGGGAGGAATACACCGTGGAGTTCGACCTTCGTCCCCGGGTCACGGAGGAGAAACAGCACGTGTTCGTGAACAAGGACGCCTCGAAGCCGGCGGAGGTGAAGCGCTACCAGGCCAGGTGGAGGGGAAACACCGTCATCGAGATCAGCCCCGAGTCGAAGGAAGAAAAGCGGATCTACAAGCGCGCGCATCTGGACACAGACAAGGTGAAGCAGGAGAGCGGTTCCCACTTCGTCTCAGCAAAGGATATTCGCTGGTGAAAATCGCCGATCATCGAGGATACGAGCCTGGCCGTCATTGAGAGCAGCATGCGGCTCCTCTCGGATACGTACAAAGCCGTATAGGAGAAATCAAGGCAAGGAAAGTCAGCGGTCACCGGGTCTGGAAACAAGTGGCTCGGTTCCGTCATACTGAAGCGAGCCCCCGGCCCGGCGGTGTTCTTCGACCGAAGCAAAATTTCATGGTGAAATAACCGGATGAGATAACGGGCCCCTGCGCGCGGGGGGGCAAACCAGAGAGGAGAAGTCCATGGCAGGCGTCATGACAATGAGGGAGCTGGGAAGCTCCGGGATCAGGGCATCCGCGGTGGGCCTGGGGACATTCGCCATTGGCGGGTGGTTCTGGGGCGGCACGGACGAGAAGAAATCCATCCAGGCAATCCAGGCGAGCCTGGACAGCGGGGTGAACCTCATCGACACAGCCCCGATCTACGGTTTCGGGCTGGCGGAGCGGATTGTCGGCAAGGCACTCAAGGGCAGGCGCGACAAGGCGGTCATTGCGACCAAGGTCGGCCTTCGCTGGGACACCGACAAGGGGATCTTCGACGGGTACGCGGACGACAAGTCCCCTTCCAAAGAGCCGGCGAAATACAAGATCCACAAGTACCTCGGACCTGACGGGATCCGTTTCGAGGTGGAGCAGAGCCTGAAGCGCCTGGGCACGGACTACATCGACCTCTACCAGACCCACTGGCAGGAGCCCACCACTCCCATCGAGGTGACCATGGAGACCCTCGAGAAGCTCAAGGCGGAAGGAAAGATACGCGCCATCGGCGTTTCCAACGTTTCCCTGGAGCAGTTGAAGCGCTACGGGAAAGTGGCCTCCGCGCAGGAGAGGTTCACTCTCATCGACAGGAGCCTCGTGAAGAAGGGCCTTGCGGACTGGTGCGTGTCCAACTCCATTGCCATCCTCAGCTATTTCAGCATGGAGCAGGGCCTGCTCACCGGGACCATGTCGCCGGGGAGGAAGTTCAACGACGGGGACACCCGAAAGACCAACCCGCTCTTTGCTCCCGAAAGCATCAGCCGCATCAACGGAATAGTGGCGGAGCTTCGCCCGTTCGCGGAGAAGTACAAGGCAACCGTCTCCCAGGTGGTCATTGCCCTGACAGCCTCCCAGAGGGGAATCACGCACGTCCTCGTGGGAGCGCGCGACGCGGCGCAGGCAAAGGAAAACGCGGGCGGAGGGTGCATCCAGCTCTCCCGGGAGGACCTGGCCGCAACGAATGTGATTGCCGACAAGCTTGCCGCCTTGCGCGGCTGAAAGGGTGCCCACCATGGAATTGCAAGCCGTGAACCTGTCCGAGTCGGCCCTTCGGGGTATCGGGACCGTCATCATCCCCCGCCAGAGGCTTTCTGTCCCCGCGGGAACCGAGTTTCTCTATTCCGAGACCAATGGCGGTCTCGGACTGGAAGGGCCGTTGTCGTCCGGCTCGATGGAATGCGCACCGCGCCAGAAAAAGCTCAGCCGGCTGGAGTGCCACCTGAAGACGCCCGAGCTGCTCGTAGCCCTGGACGGAGATGCCGTGGTCTGCGTCGCGCCGCCCCAGGAGCCTGCCAACGGAACCCTCAAGGCCTGACGGCCGTGAAGATGCGCGCCGGGGAGTCCATCATCGTGCAAAAAGGGGCCTGGCACTGGATCCCGTATCCCGAGGGGGCTCGGCCCGTCAGGTTCCTCGTGGTGTTCAGGGCTGCCACGGGCAAGGACGACCTGAACTACTGTGATCTCGCGGAGCCCCTGTCTGTCGTGAGCTGAAGGAGGAGCATCATGGAGAACTTCGTATTCCAGAACCCGACAAAGATCATCTTCGGGAAGGGCGTGGAGGCCGACGCGGGAAAAGAAACGGCCCGCATGGGCAGCAATGTGCTTCTCCACTTCGGGGGAGGAAGCATCAGGAAATCAGGTCTGTACGACCGCGTGTGCAGGTCACTCCGGGAGGCCGGCGTGAGGTTCACGGAGCTCGGCGGCGTGCAGCCCAACCCCCGCCTGGGCCTTGTCCATGAAGGGATACGGATCTGCCGGGAGAAGGGAATCAAGGCCATCCTTGCCGTCGGCGGCGGGAGCGTCATCGACTCCTCGAAGGCAATCGCCATTGGCGTGCCGCACTCCGGCGACGTGTGGGAGTTCTTCGAGCGCAAGGCAAAGGTGACCGAGAGCCTGCCGGTCGGGGTCGTTCTGACCATTCCCGCGGCTGGGAGCGAGTCCAGCAACGGGGCGGTGGTCACGAAGGAGGAGGGGCTGTACAAGCGGGACACCGGGGCCGAATGCATGCGGCCGAAGTTCGCCATCATGAATCCCGAGCTGACCTTCACCCTGCCCCCCTGGCAGACGGCATGCGGGGCAGCCGACATCATGGCGCACATCCTGGAAAGGTATTTCACGCGGGTTCCCGCCGTGGATTTCACCGACAGGCTTTCCGAGGCCACTCTCAAGACGATCATCCACAACCTCCCGATCGTCATGGCCCGGCCCACGGACTACGACGCGCGCGCCGAGATCATGTGGGCGGGGACCATTGCCCATAACGATCTCCTGGGCACGGGCAGGATCGGCGACTGGGCATCCCACATGATCGAGCACGAGCTTTCCGGGATCTACGACGTGGCCCACGGGGCAGGGCTGGCTGTGGTCTTCCCCGCCTGGATGCGCCACGTCTACAAAAACGATGTGCAGCGCTTCGCCCAGTTTGCCGTTCGGGTCTGGGATGTCGAATACGATTTCAACGACCCCGAGCGCACGGCGCTGGAAGGCATCCGCCGGCTTTCCTCCTTCTTCCACGGCGTCGGGCTTCCGACGACTCTTGGAGAGCTGGGAGTGCCGGACGACCGGAAGCTGGACGAGATGGCCCGAAAGTGCACGGAGCGGGGGACCGTGGGCAACTTCGTTTCCCTGGGCTCCGCGGACGTCCGCGCCGTGTTTGGGCTTGCCCTGTAGGGCGCTGGAAGGGGGGACAGAGATGCCGGGACTCACGCAGCGTGTGTTCGGCCGGACGCGTGACGGGGATGAGATCGTGCAATACACCCTCACGGCGGAAACGCTGACAGTGGAGCTGATCAGCTATGGGGCCACCCTTGCCTCCGTGAGGGCTCCTGACAGGCACGGCTCGGTGGAGGAGATCACGCTGGGGCTCGATACCCTGGACGGGTACCTGAACCCCCATCCGTACTTCGGCGCCACCCTGGGAAGGGTGGCAAACCGCATTGCCCGCGGCAGGTTCACCATTGACGGGACCGCCTACACGTTGTTCTGCAACAACGGCAGGAACCACCTGCACGGGGGAAAGAAGGGCTTCGACAGGGCGGCCTGGGCATCCGGCGGTTTCGAGCACTCCGGAGTGGCCGGGGCGACTTTCAGCTACGCGAGCCCCGACGGGGAAGAGGGATACCCGGGGAACCTCGATACCCGCGTGACCTACACGCTGAACGACGCGGGCATGCTCGAGGTGGCGTGGGAGGCCAGGACGGACAAGCCGACCATCGTGAACCTGTCCAATCATGTCTACTGGAACCTGAAGGGGGCGGGCAGCGGGGACATCAGGGACCATCTCGTGACCCTGGATGCGGATAGCTACCTGCCTGCCGATGACGAGCTGATTCCTACGGGGGAGATCCGAAGCGTCGCGGGAACGCCGTACGATTTTCGAAAGCAGAAGCTCGTGGGACAGGACATCGGCAGGGCTCCCGGCGGCGGCTACGATTCGTGCTTCGTGCTGGGAAAGCCCGTGGAGGGCTGGCGGAGGGTGGGTACCGTTGTTGCCCCGTCCTCGGGCAGATGCCTGGAGATGTTCGCCACGCAGCCGGGCGTGCATTTCTACACGGGGCAGATGATGAAGCCGATGACGGGCCGGGGCGGAAAGCATTTCCCCGCGTACGGGGGGTTTGCCCTGGAGACGGAGGCCTTTCCGGATGCCGTCAACCAGAAGGGGTTCCCCAGCGTGATCCTGAGGCCGGGAGAGACGTACTCGGAAAAGACGAGATTCCGATTCTTCGCGGAGTGAGGTGATGCATGTACCAGACAATGAACCTTTCCCACACCGAGGCCCAGGCGATGATCGCCGCCATCCAGAAGAAGCTCGAATCGGAGAAAAAGGCGGCGGCCATCGCGGTGGTGGACGCGCACGGCGAGTTGATTGCGTTTCTCCGCATGGACGGGTGCCACTTGCCGCCGCTGTCCATTGCCATCAACAAGGCCTTTACCGCGGCCCGGGAGCGAAAGCCTTCCGGCGAGGTGGGGGCGGCCTCCCGCAGCGTCCCGTTCCCCATGACCAACTACGGTGATCCGCGTTTTACGGGCTGGGCGGGAGGATTCCCCGTCATGCACCAGGGAAAGGTCGTGGGCGCAATCGGGGTCAGCGGGCTGGACGAGGAGCAGGAGGCCGTCCTGGCCCACCTTGCCCTCGAGGTCGTGAAGTGAGAGACGAGTCTTGCCTCGATTCCGCAAAACTCGTACCGTGGCTCCATGCGGCTGCCGCCTTTCACCCTTGAGCGATATTTCTCCCAGCACGAGTTCAGCGTCGAGCTCAACCTCTCCGCCTCCGACTGCGAGTCCCTGACCATCCGTGAGCTCCTTGCCCTGGAGCCAGGCGCGGAGGAGCGGCTCCTTGGCCTGAGGCTCGGCTACACGGAGACGCAGGGAAGCCCTTCCCTGCGCGGCCAGATCAGCGGCCTGTATTCCTCCACCGGTCCAGAGGGGATCCTTGTCCACAGCGGCGCGGAGGAAGGGATCCTCCTTTTCATGTCGGCCATGCTGGACAGGGGGGATCACCTGGTCGTTCACTGGCCCTGCTACCAGTCCCTTCACGAGATTGCGCGCGGGATCGGCTGTCGGCTCACGCAGTGGAACGCGCGCGAGGAAGAGGGGTGGGCGCTGGACCCGCGGGAGCTTGAGCGACACATCAGGCACGACACGCGGGCAATCGTGATCAACGTGCCCCACAACCCGACCGGCTACCACATGCCCCGCGACGCGTTCCAGGAAGTGGTCAAGATCGCGGACAAGCACGGGGTCATCCTGTTCTCCGATGAAGTCTACCGCGGCCTGGAGTACCGGCCCGATGAGCGCCTGCCCGCTGCCTGCGACGCAAGCGAGCGCGCGGTGTCGCTGGGAGTCGTATCCAAGACCTATGGGCTTCCCGGGCTACGCATCGGCTGGATAGCGACGCGCAACGCGGAGGTGCTCTCGCGCCTGCAGGCCATGAAGGACTACACCACCATCTGCAGCGCGGCGCCGAGCGAGCTCCTTGCGGAGCTTGCCCTGCGCCACGCGGACGAGCTTGCCAGCCGCAGCAGGACCATCATCGGGGACAACCTTGCGGTCCTCGCGACGTTCTTCGCAAAACATGCCGACCGTTTTGCCTGGCAGAGTCCCAAGGCCGGGCCCATCGCCTTCCCCCGGCTCATTGGCGGGGATTCAGGCAATTTCTGCACCACGCTGGCAAAGAAAAGCGGCGTTCTCCTTCTCCCCGGCTCGGTCTACGACGACAGTGGCAACCACTTCCGCATCGGCTTTGGCCGACGCAACATGCCGGAGGCGGTGGCGCGCCTGGATGCGTTCCTCCAGCGCGGCACGGTCGTCGCCTGACGCTTCCCTGTTTCCTACGGTGCGCCCTGCGCTCGTTGCCGGGGCCTGACCATGATGATGAACAGGAGCGAGCCCGCGAACCTTCCCACCCCGCTGAGGATGAACGCCGCATGGTAGCCGGCTGTGGCTATGAGGAGACCGCCTACCAGGGGTCCCAGCACGGCGCTTGCCGCCACGGCGCTCTGGTAGAGGGCCACCCCGGCTTCCCGCTCTTCAGGGGGGCTCAATTCCAGGAGCATGTTGAAGCTCGCAAGGTTGTATCCTGCCCAGAGGACCCCTGATGCGGTGTTGATCAGGTAGACGTGATAGGGGACCCGCGCAAACACCCACAGGAGCGGAAGGATCGGTATCAGGATCCCGGTGAGAACCAGGACGGCCCGGTTTCCTCGTCGGTCACTGAGGTTTCCGAAAAGCGCCTGCCCGGCCAGACCAGTCAGCGCGCTGACCCCGGTGGCAATGCCGACGTTGGCTGACGTCCCGTGCAGGCCGGTGACCAGGAACACGTTGAAAAACGGAGAAGCAACGTTGAGGGAAAAACCCCATACGAAGCTGCTCGCGGCAAGCCACGTAAATGCCGGGTTGCGCCGCAGGAGGTCCAGGACGTTCCTCGTGCGCTTTCGCAGACGGATCGGGATTCCCGCGGGTGGCTCAGGGACCCGGGAAAAGGACACGGTGGAAAGCACCCCGCAGAGGAAGGCGAGCACCAGTGTGGCCTGGTAGCCCATGAGGTCATGGGAGGTCCTCGTGTTGACGGTTCTCACGATCCACCCTGCCAGGGGCGACATCACGAGAGCCGCGATCCCCATGGCCACATTGCGGCTGGCGAAGTACCTGCCGCGGGCCTCCGGGGGTACCAGGTCCGCGGCCATCGCCGTCCACGGAGGATTCGCGAGGTTTCCCAGCATGAGGCGCAGCGCGTTGATCGCGATGATCAGGGTCACGAGCATGAGGCCGTGGCCGGCCATCAGCGGCGAGGCGGCAAGGAGAAGGAAGAGGAGACGGCTTGCGCCTCCGCCGGTGGCCAGGATGAACGGTTTTCGCTGCCGCAACCGGTAGGCGATGCCTGCCCCTCCAAGAAAACCAGCGATGCTCACCAGGTTTCCTGCAGCGGCAAGAATCCCGATACTCCCGGCGGAGGCTCCGGCGGCAAGCGCGAAAAGGGGAATATAGTCGGCTGAGCTGCTGTCCTGCGCCTGGCTGCACACGCCGTCCATCCAGAACCACTTCAGCCCTGCAAGACGGCGGGCACCGAACGGCCCGCAGATGCGGTTGATGTGCCGCGCAAGAGGACGCAGGCTTATGGAGAAGGGCACAGGCAGACAATAGCAATGGTAGCGATATAGATCAACCAGTCATCCTTTTTATGAACGAGAAAGTAACAGTTAATGGCTTTTAAAGCACAAATTTGCCACTTTTAAGTAATAATAGTAACTTAGAGCGCGGAAAGGGCGATGGAACACGACGAACACAAGTAATGTTTGCCTTCTCGTTGTCGACGATGACAGGAATGTCCTGGAAGTGACGAAAAACCTTCTCCTTCATGACGGGTGGACGGACATTGATACGGCTGCTTCCGGCAAAGAGGCCCTGGATCGGGTGGGGCGGCGGTCGTTCGGGGTGATTCTTCTCGACCTGGGCTTGCCGGATCTCGCGGGGGAGTCCGTCTTCAAGGGAATCAGGGAAAGGCGGCCTGAGACCCCGATCCTTGTCGTGACGGCGGGGAACAACCTGGAGACAGCAGTGCGGTTCATGAGGGAAGGCGCGTTCGACTACCTGGTGAAGGGCGACGAGCCTCTTCGGCTCACTTCCGCTGTGCACAGGGCGTTCGACTATTACAGGAAGTCCACTGACCTCAGCTCCCTGCAGGAGAGTCTTCTCGCCGCAGGCCTGAAGAATCCGCAGGTGTTCGCGGACTTCATAACGGGCAACGAACGAACCCGCAACGTGCTGCGGATGGCTGAGACGGTCAGTCCCAGCCACGAAGCGCTTCTGATCACCGGGGAGACGGGAGTCGGCAAGGAGCTCCTGGCCCGGGCAATCCACAAGTCCTCCGGGCGGCCGGGTAACTTCGTGGCTTTCAACGCGGTTGCTGTCGAGGACCCGGTCTTTGCGTTCACAGGCGCCGACCAGTCACGCCGGGGGCTGGCTGCCGCGGCGGAGGGAGGAACTCTCTTCCTGGACGAGGTCGGGGACTTGAAGCCGCAAAGCCAGGTCAAGCTTCTGCGTTTCCTGGAGTCCCGCGAATACTTCCCCCTGGGAAGCGATACACCCCGGCACAGCACGGCCCGCCTGATAGCCGCCACCAACTGCGACCTCAACCTCCAGGTGGAAAAGGGAGCATTCCGCAGGGATCTCCTCTATCGGCTCTCCACGTTCCACCTCGTGCTCCCTCCCTTGCGGGAAAGGAAGGAGGACATTCCCCTTCTGTGCGACCACCTCCTGAAGACCATGACTCGGGCTGGAGAGCCGGTTCCCCGAGTGAGCCCCGAAGCCATGGATATCCTGTGGTCCCTTTCGTACCCGGGGAACGTGCGTGAGCTGAGGCAGGTCCTCCTCCGAGCGAGAGCCGTATCCATGGATGGGATCATCAGCAAGCTTGTCCTGGAAAGCCTGGGGTACCGGGGAAACGGCTCAACGCAGCATCAAAATGGCAGCATAGTGTTCCCGGAGAAGCTTCCCACACTCCGCGAGGCCGTGGACGCGCTGGTGCGTGAAGCGATTCGAAGATCAGGCGGGAAACAGAATGCCGCGGGAGGGTTGATCGGGATTTCCCCCCAGGCCATGAGCAAGCGGGTCAAGAACCAGAAAGCAACCCAGCAGCGTAGAATGGATCCGGCCCTCCAGGAGGAGGGCGAATGATGTTTCGGGCGCGAACAGGAATCAGTGTCCTGTCTGTCGTTATGGCAGCGCTTGCGCTTCTTTCCGGCTGCAGCCAGCCGGCGAGCGCACCGTCAAGCAGCCAGGCCCAGGCGATGAATGCATCGGTCATTACGGCAGTGGGCTCGGCCTTTGCGGGGTCAGGAAGCGGAGCTCCGCTGTCTCTTGTCCGAGTCGGAACGACCGTGGATCCCCTTACTGTCGTCGCCGTGAAAGGCATGCAAACCTGGTCTGGACCCGGCTATACGATCACCGGCATGGAAAGCACTCTCGGCGTGTATCCGGAAACCTTCGACCTGACGATCACATTCAACGGGTACAGCGCTGACGGTGTCACCTTCAACTCGGGAAGCGCCGCTTTGAACATGACTGTCACGGATGCGACCGATCTTACCGCCACCTATTCAGGCAGCTTCGACATCACGTACCAGGGGACGCCGTACACATTCAGCTGGACCATCAACATATCAGTCACCAGCTCCACCGCCAGCTACACCGGGAGTTTTACAATCAACGGGACTACGTACAGCTATTCTGCCTGATCCGAGGGTGGTCGGAATCTGCTCATGAGTGTGTCCTGAGTATTCAACTGTGGATACCTCGGTATCCAATTTCAGCGACTGCACGTGCTTTGATTTTTATCCATAGCGTATTTCTTTGTCCTGTAAATAAATAGATATAAGACGCGGCAGGAGTTTTCTGGCACGTTCCTTGCAGTCATTTCAGCCGGTTGTCAACCACTTCTCAAAAAAACAGGAGGTTCTTATGAAGAGATCTCTCGTCATCGCCATTGCGCTTGTCATCGCTGTCCTGATGGCAGTGCCTGTCTTTGCCGGGCCGCAGAAAGAGGCGACAAAGAAGGCTTTCACCATCGGCTTCATGCCGGGTGTCGCTGATCCGTTCTATTACACGATGGAGCGAGGCATCAAGGCAAAGGCAAAAGAGCTCGGCGTCAACGTCGTGGTCGGTGACTACCCTGCCACGTGGGGCCCCGAGGTGCAGACCCCGAACCTTCAGGCACTGATGGCGAAGGGCGGCATCGATCTTCTGCTTATCGCCCCCACCTCCACCACGGCCCTCGTTGCCCCGCTGAAGGCCATCAACGACAAGGGCATTCCCATCATCACCGTTGATACCTACCTCGGTGACGGCGACTACTCGAAGGCCAGCGACTACAGCTTCCCCCTGGCTTACATCGGAACGGACAACAAGCTGGGCGGCAAGCAGGTTGCCGAGCACCTCGCAAAGCTGATCGGTGAGAAGGGCAAGGTGTACGTGGTGAACACGAACCCTGACGTCTCTTCGGTCATCGACCGCGGCAACGGCTTCAAGGAAGGCATTGCGGAGTTCCCCAACATCCAGCTGGTCGGCATGGACTACTGCATGGACAACCAGCAGACAGCCATGGCGCAGACCACCGCGGCGCTGCAGAAGAACCCCGACATCGTGGGGATCTTCGGCGTAAACGTATTCAGCGCCCAGGGCGCCGCCCAGGCCGTGAAGAATGCAGGTCTGGTGGGCGCGGTCAAAGTGGCATCCTGGGACGCCACCCAGACCCTCATCGATGCCCTGAAGGCAGGAGACATCGACCTCGTGCTGGCGCAGCTCCCCGCTGAAATCGGCTCTCTCGGCGTGGATTCCGGCTACAAGTACCTGACCGCAAAGACGATGCCTCCCAAGAAGATCATCCCGGGGTTCCAGTTCTTCACCAAGGACAACGTGAACTCGCCGGACATGCAGCAGTACGTTTACTCGAAGTAGGATCATTCCCTTCGGGCCGGTGCTGAAAAGCGCCGGCCTTTTTTAATATTCTTCCGCATCATTGATCGCAGTCGGACAGGCAGTGTACTATCGGGATACCATCAGGCCGCACAAGGGGTGATTGCGAATGGGAGATAGAGCTCTCACTTTGAAAAACGGAAAGGGGCCGGCTCCGGCGCTCTCCGTGCTCGGCCGCAACTGGGCGTTCTTCTTCCTCATCCTCACCCTCGTCGTGTTCTCCCTTACGGGGAAGAACTTCTTTGCCCTCAACAACTTCCAGAACATCATCCATCTTGCCACCACGTCGCTCCTCCTGGCCTGCGCGGAGACCTTTGTCATCATCACCGGCGGAATCGACCTCTCCGTGGGCTTCGTGCTGGGGCTGTCCGCGGTGTCCGCATCGAGCACTATGCAGGTCCTCTATGCGGCGCACTGGTCGGCGGCCGCCAGCATCCTGGTGGGAATCGGAGTGGGATTGGCTGCAAGCGTTGCCTGCGGCCTTGCCGCGGGGATCCTCGTCTCACGCTACCGGGTCCCGCCGTTCATTGCCACCCTTGGCACGCAGGGGATTGCCATCGGGGTGACCTACCACATATGCGGCGGATTCCCCGTCTGGTACCTCCCTCCGGGTCTCACGGATATCGGCAACGCGTACGTGCTCTACATTCATCCCGCGTCAGGGGCATGGAGCTTCTTCTCGCGTCCGGCCGGCATCGCCGCGAACCAGATCAAGGAGCTGGTGCGGGTTCTGCCCGTCACGTTCATCCTGATCTTCATCTTCCTCATTCTCCTGTGGCACCTGCTGAAAAACACCCGGTTCGGCCAGCACACCTACGCCATCGGGGGAAGCATGGATGCCTCGGTGCGCGCCGGTATCAACACGCGGCGTCACCTTACCTTCATCTACGTGCTGTCCGCCCTGCTCGCGGGAATTGCCGGTGTCGTGGACCTGTTCCAGACCGGGACCGGCAACTTCACCACGTTTGGCGCCCAGCTCGAGCTTTTCGCAATTGCCGCGGTGATCATCGGAGGAGCGAGCCTCATGGGGGGGAAGGGCCGGGTGCTCGCCTCCGCCGTCGGCGTGCTGTTGCTGAAGGTGCTGGAAAACGGCTTGAACCTCTCCGGGGTTGATCCTTTCTACAGGTACATAGCGGTCGGTCTCATCCTCATCGTGGCGGTCGTCATCGATCAGCTCTTCCCGGATCTCTTTTAGGCCAAGGAGCGACACAGCATGAGGCGGGCAGGATTCACATCATTCATCGGCCAGCGCTGGGCAGTTCTTTTCTTTGTGGTCGAGCTTGTGTTCTTCAGCTACACCGCCGGGGGCTTTTTCGCGCTCAACGGCGTGCAGATCGTCCTGTTCTACAGCACCACCCTCGCGCTCCTGGCCACCGCGGAGACTTTCGTCATCGTAACGGGCGGGATCGACCTCTCCGTGGGCTTCGTGATGGGCTTTGCCTCGGTAGTCTCGGCAAAGCTGGTGGGCGGGTTCACTGACCGCGGGCTCGCGCCGGATGTGGCCCTCCTCCTTGCAATCCTCATCACGCTGGCCATCGGCATCCTCCCCGGGCTCGTGAACGGGCTTCTTGTCGCGCGCCTGAAGGTTCCTCCGTTCCTTGCCACTTTTTCCGTCCAGGGCATCACGTACGGCGTTTCGCTTCTCCTCACCCAGGGGTCTGCCGCCGTCAACGTGCCCAACCTCGCGAACATGATCGGAAACGGGTACTTCCTCTACCTCGTTCCCGGGCAGGGGGTCTCGTTCTTCACGGCTCCCAGGGTGCCCCCCGGGACCACCGTCATCGATGTCATCCCCACGATGGTCGTCGTGACCGTCCTCTTTGTCGCGGTTGCGGCATTCCTCCTCAAGCGCACCCGGTTCGGGCGGCACACCTACGCAATCGGGGGGAACATCGACGCCGCGGTGCGCGCGGGAATCAACGCCAGCCGCCATCTCGTGATCATCTATATCATCTCCTCTTTCCTCGCCACGCTCTCGGGAATCATCTACATGCTGGAGTACGTGACAGGCAAGTCCGATGCCGGCTCCTCCTTCATGCTCGACTCCGTGGTGGCGGTGGTCATTGGCGGGGCGAGCCTCTTCGGCGGGATCGGCACGGTCTGGCGGAGCATCCTCGGCGTGCTGATCCTTTCCGTCCTGGAGATGGGCCTGAAGATGATGGGGGTCCAGACGTTCGACAAGTACATTGCCGTCGGCGTCATCCTGATATTCGCCGTTCTGATAGACCAGTTCTTCCCCGAGCTGATCCACAAGGAGGACTAGCCAGATGGGGTACCTGCTTGAAGTCCGCGACATCACCAAGACGTTCGGAGGCCTCGTGGCCGTGAACAACGTGAGCATGGGCGTGAACGCCGGCGAGGTGGTGGGGCTCCTGGGAGACAACGGGGCGGGCAAGTCCACCCTCATCAAGGTCGTGAGCGGCGTGTACCCGGCGGACGCGGGCACGATTCTCTTCCAGGGGAAGGAGGTCCACATCGCCTCCCCCATGGACGCCCTGGCCATGGGGATCGAGACGATCTACCAGGACCTCGCTCTGGCTGAGAACCTCAACACGCCGGCCAACATTTTCCTCGGGCGGGAGAAGATGAAAAAGGTCCTCGGCCTTCTCACCGTGCTTGACCACGAGTACATGCAGGCGGAGAGCAGGAAGGTCCTGGAAAAGCTCGACATACTCATCCCGTCCCTGCGCAACCGCATCCGCGCCCTCTCGGGCGGCCAGCGCCAGGCGGTTGCGATCTCCCGCTCCATCTACTGGGACGCGAAGTTCCTCATCATGGACGAGCCCACCGCGGCACTCGGCGTGGCGGAGCAAAAGAAGGTCATCGACACGATCAACCGCCTGAAATCCCATGGCATCGGGATCGTGGTCATCAGCCACCAGATGCACGACGTCTTCCAGGTGGCGGACCGCCTGGTCATCATGCGGCGGGGGGAGAAGGTCGCGGAGCGCATCACGCGGGAGACCAACGCGGACGAGGTGGTCAGCCTCATTGTCGGGGCGGAGACCGTGGGGTCATGAGCAGGGGACGATGAGGCTCTTTCGAAAGACGCTCCTGTTCTTCATCGGCGTCATCGTCTTCCAGTCGGCCCTCACCCTTCCGCTCATCACGAACCTCATCCACAGGATCAACCGCTCCGAGGCCGAGCGGGAGCTGGAGGAGGAGTCGACAATCCTCTATGACAGCTTCAACGCGTGGAAGCGCCAGGTCTGGATCAGCCTGATCGGCATCAGGGAGGAGCGCGCGGACAGGACGTCGCGCTCGCTGCGCGAGCTCCTCCTGTCGACCAAGGTGGACGTCATAGCGCTGAAGGATTCCCGGGGCAGGATTTCCGCCATGGCGCAGGGAGCACCCGGCTCGTTCCTGATGACGGACCTCGAGGGGCTCGCCAACAGCAAGAGCCACCCCTACCTGGAGCTCTCCATCATCCGGGGCATCTACTGCCTGGTCGGGACGACTTCCCTGCGGGACGGCTCGGGAGGACACGAGGACCTGTTTCTCCTCAAGCGCATCGATTCGGATTTCAGCGCGCAGCTCACCCTCAACAGGCGCTCGCGCATTGCGTTCCTCCTGGGCGGCAGGGTCCTTGCCGGGTCCCTTGCCGCGGGGATGACGGTGCCGTTCGACCCCCGCGGCCTTGCCGCCTCCTACCAGGAGACCTACGGCCGCCGCATCGGCCAGGGACGCTGGAATGTCGCCGTCCAGAGGATGGGCAGGCTGGACCAGAAGGAGGAAGGAGATGAGCTGTTTTTTGCCACGCTCCTCTCCAGCGACCCCTACGACCAGAGGATCCTCCTCGTGAGCCGGGCCTTTCTTCTCGTTACCGTCGTGGTGGCCCTCCTGACGATCCTCGTGAGCCTCTTTCTCTCACGCAACATCACGCATCCGATCGCCGACCTTCTCCGGGGCATGGAGAGGATCACGGCAGGGTCGTGGGACGCGCGCGTGCCCATCCGGGGCGGCTACGAGATCAGCCGGCTCTCCCTCGGGTTCAACGAGATGGCGCGCGAGCTGGAGCAGAACAGGGCCGCCATGCACGACTCCATGCGAGAGACCCTGCTCCTCAAGGAGTACAACGAGACGATCGTGAACTCCATCAGGGCCGGGATTGCCATCGTCAACTGCGATCTCGTGGTGGAAAAGGCCAACAGCTCGTTTCTCGACTCCTTCGGCCTGGAGGTCCGCCGGGTGATCGGCGCTCCGCTCACGTGGCTGGACATCGACATCGTGGACGAGGCGGTGGTGGAGAACATTTTCTCCATTTTCCGCCGGGAGAGCGACTTCGTCTCCGAGGTGAAGAGATCCCGGGGGGGCCGGGTCTACGAGATACGGCTGTACCCGTTCTTCAGCCCCGAACGGGAGGCGGGCGGAGTCTCGGGATGCGTCTTCATGACGGATGACATCTCCGCTAAGACGGAGCTGGAGGAGAAGATCTTCCAGGCGGAAAAGCTTTCCTCCATCAGCATGCTGTCAGCCGGCATGGCCCATGAGATCAACAACCCCCTTTCCTCGATCCTGACGAACGTGCAGAACCTGATCGATGAGGAAAAGAGCCCCGAGCGCGCCGTGTCGCTGAAATGGATCGAGCAGGAGACGCGGAGAATCGCCCGGATCGTGCAGGAGCTGCTGAACTTCGCGGCAGCCGATTCCAGCCGCCCGCCTGGCAGCGACGTGAACCTGGTGGTTGAGGACGTAGTCCGCATGGTGGGACGCTCCCTGGCGCGTGAGGGTCGCATACGGATTTCCACGCGCCTTGCCGGCGGCCTCTCCCCCTCCGTGGTCGGCACGGACGAGCTGAAGCAGGTCGTGATCAACCTTCTCACGAACTCCGTGCAGGCAATCGAGGGACCCGGCAGGGTGCTCGTCTCCACCCGGGCATCCGACGGCGAGGTCTCCCTTGTCGTGTCCGACACCGGCCACGGAATTGCAAGCGAGGTCATCCCGCGGATCTTCGATCCGTTCTTCACGACAAAGGCGAACGGGGAAGGGACGGGGCTCGGCCTCTCCGTTGTCTACGGGATCATCACGAAGTACAATGGGTCAATCGACGTGAAAAGCAGGCCAGAGCGGGGAACACGCATTTGCCTTCGTCTGCCGTGCGTTGATGGGGGCGCGGCATGAGAGGACCCTCCATCCTCATTGTCGACGACGAGGAGGGGATCCGCCACGGGCTGGAGAACCTCTTCCGCCGGGAAGGGTTTGCGGTGCACTGCGCAGCCGGCTTCGAGGCCGCAACAGCGGCTGCTGCCCGCCATCCCCTGGACGTGGCCCTGGTGGATATCCGCCTCAAGGGGGACAGGAACGGCCTGGAGCTCCTCAAGGAGCTCAAGCGCGTCGAGCCCGACCTCGTCGTCATCGTCATCACCGGCTTCGGGAGCATCGATACGGCCGTCTCTTCCCTGAAAGGAGGGGCGGCCGACTATTTCCTCAAGCCCATCGACAATACGAAGCTCCTGGACGCCGTGCGCAAGGGCCTCACGATGCGCGCCCTGGCCACGGAGAACAGGTTCCTCCGCGACGAGCTTCGCATGCGCTCCCTGCCCCACCAGTTCCTCACGAATCATCCTGCCGTGAAGGAACTGATCTCCACGGCCGACAAGGTGAAGGACACCTCGGTCACCGTGCTGATCACGGGAGAAAGCGGAACGGGCAAGGAGGTCCTCGCGCGCCATATCCACTACACGGGCGCGCGCCGGGAAGGTACCTTCGTGTCCATCAACTGCGCCGCGCTGAGCGAGAGCCTCCTCCTGAGCGAGCTCTTCGGCCACGAGCGCGGCGCGTTCACCGGGGCGGTGGAGAGGAAACGGGGCAGGTTCGAGCTGGCCGACGGCGGGACGCTCTTCCTGGACGAGATCGGCGACATGTCCCTGGACATCCAGGCCAAGCTCCTGCGGGTCATCGAGGAGTCCAGCTTCGAGCGGCTGGGCGGTACCAAGCGGATCACCGTGGACACGCGGATCATTGCGGCGACGAACAAGGACCTCGCCGCCCGCATCAGCGACGGCACGTTCCGCGAGGATCTCTTCTACCGCATCAACGTGGTCTCCCTCCACCTGCCGCCCCTGCGGGAGCGGCGGGGGGACATCCTCCTCCTCACCGACCACTTCATAGAAAAGTACAGCGAGCGGTACGCCCGGACGCCCGCGCGGCTCAGCGCGGAGACCCGGCGGGCCCTGGAGGCGTGGGACTGGCCGGGAAACGTGAGGGAGCTGGAGAACACGGTGAACCAGATCGTGCTTCTGGGTGAGAAGAGCTTCCTTGCGCCGGGCAGGCCGGGTGCGCCGCGGGTCTCCGCGGACGGCCTTTCCCCAGGACAGAGAGGTCCCGCGGACGAGCCGGCCCCGGGGCAGCCATCTCGCCAGAATCATCCGGCGGGGCAGCGACCGCTGAAGAAAAGCCTGGGGGAAGTGAGCGACCTCTATGAGCGGAGGCTTATTGCCGAGTGCCTTGCGAGGAACGTCGGGAACAAGTCGAGGACGGCGCGGGAGCTCTGTATCACTCGGAAGACTTTAGCTCGGAAGATCGAGAAATATGGGCTGTCGCAATGAAACGGGCCGTGGCCTCGGCGGCCACCGTCCCTTCCTCGTCGTAAATCCACCCGCGGGTGTTGAGGATCCGACCCCGCGCTTCCTGCACCTTGCCGACCGCGCGGATGCGGGACCCGATCTCCACGGTCTTCTGGAACCGGACCGTGATCTCCGCGGTCACGGCTCTCTGCGCGATGCCGATGCAGGCATGCGCCATGATCTCGTCCAGGATAGTCGCCAGGAAGCCGCCGTGCGTCATTTTTTTCCAGCCGGAGAAATAGCCGGGGATTTCCAGGCTCGTTTCGGCGGATCCCTTTTCGGGGTACGTGATGGAAAGGTGCAGCCCCTTGTCGTTCTCCACGCCGCAGCAGAAGCACTGCCCATCCCTTTCGACCGTGGCATCCATGGGGCATAAGATACAGAAAAGGCGCCCACGTGTCAGCGCGTCAGGCGCGGGCCCGGCGGGAGGACCTCACGCCTCAGATTGACGCCTGTATCGATCAAGTTCTGATGGGGAAAGCTGCGAGGGATCAACCAGGCGGTAGTGTTTTTCCGAAACGACTCGTAGCTCATCGTCTTGCTGCTGTATCTCAAAGAGGGCGATCAGATTGTCCTTTGTGAATTGGGCGGCGACAGGCCTGCAGACGAGACTGGGGAACTTCTCCGCGCACATTGCCAGATCCTGCTCGATCTCGGTCTCTTCAACCGGGCCAGCGAAGGAGGAGCACCTCCTCTCGCAACTGCTCCCCCGTTGCCGTTGCGTATCGGGTCCTGAAGAGGTCGATTGACTCTACGACGTAGCCGAGGGATTCCGCGATCTCGGCAAGTATGCGTCCTGTTCGGATCATCACCCTGAGGTACGAGGCTTGGTCGCCGACAACATATGCAAGAAATGCGCCGGGGCGAAGAACCTGGCGGAGGGATGACAGATGCTGGCTCATGCCTCCAAAGTACAGCTTTGTCACCCTGTGGTAGAGGCGCTCAAATCCCGAGGTTTTCCCCATCGATATTCTGCGGGACTCAATGTCGCTGGCAATCCCCTGAATCGTGGAGTTATGCTTTACGAGGTCATCGTCTCGATCGTTCACATAGACACTGCGTGTGTTGGAACGCACAAGCGACTGTTTTGCGCTCCGAAGGTCACCCATGCAGCTGGCCAGACCGAGAATTACGGTTTCAAGCCTTGTCGTTCGGGTGTAGTCCTTCTCGTTCGGATAGGGAGGGGACGTAAAGACCGCATCAACTGATGCCGGTCGAAGAACGGAGGCAACTTCCCGGGAGTCCGCCCGATGAACGGCGGAATGCTTCCAGGGTCTCTTCGCTACCACTTTCAAATCTGAAGCGATCTTCTCCACGTTCATAAGCCAGGGCTGGATGACGGCAGCGTCCTCTTTGATTTTTCCGATACCGACCTCTGGTCCGAACTTGAGGTTTCCAACGTCCGCCACGAGGGTTTTTGCGACAGCGAGCGACTCCTTTTCCCGGACCTGCTCATTGCTTTCTACCTTGATGAAGTCCATCAGAACAAGGACTTTGTGCAGAGGCAAAGCGCTGATTGAGTTCCTCAGCAGGAGACGAAAGGCATCCTTCGGCAAGGTTCTCAGGGCACGCGGGTCATATGGTCCACTGAGCTCCGGATCATCCTCAATGCCGTCTCTGCGGAGGGCTTCAAGCGCATTTGCCGCGATTTTTGAAGCGCTTCTTGTCAAAGCCTCGGGATCGAGATCCCAATCGGTCTTTACCCGGGAGGCAAATGCCGGCATTGGAAGCGCTTCTACCCCGACGGAGCTGACGCCGACTTTCTGGCATTCGACAATTGCAGTCCCTGTTCCGCAGAACGGATCAAGGACCGTTGCTTCATCGTTCAGTTGAAAACGAGCGAGATATTTTCTCACAAGGTGGGGCGGAAAGGAAAGAACAAATCGGTACCAGTCATGGACCGGGAGGTCTTCCGGGAAGACTTTGTTTGCATCTGCATTTTGAATGGGAACTTCGAAAAGCCATGTATCGGCCTGACTCATCCGCACGAGCCTACCCCTTTTCATTGAATTGAGCAATCTTAAGAACTATCTACTCCTTTCAGTTTCCCGACACTTGTACCCCTGGAGTGCGTCTTGCATCCTGACCAGCAGAAATCATACGGTTAGGCGAGGCAAAAATGGGCCGGACCAACGCCATGCGGATCCTTCGCTCTCTCGGCGTGGCCTTCGACGTTGCGGAGTACTCCGTGGGGGAAGAACACGTGGACGCGGTGAGCGTGGCTCGCGAGCTGGGCGTACCTCCCGAGGTCGTCTTCAAGACCCTGGTGGCCCGTAATGAGCGGGGCGAGCCCCTCGTGTTCTGCGTCCCCGGACCTTCCGAGCTGGACCTCAGGAAGGCCGCCCGGGCGACCGGGGCAAAGAAGGTGGACCTCGTCCCGCTCAAGGATCTTCTGCCGCTCACCGGCTATATGCGAGGCGGCTGCTCGCCCATCGGAATGAAGAAAAAGCTGCCGACGTGGATCGACGAAATGGCGGGCGCGTACGACAGGATCTACATCAACGCAGGAGCCCGGGGGCTCCAGGTGATCGTCTCCCCGGGGGACCTGTGCCGCGCCGCGGAGGCGGGCTTCGCGGACCTCGTCTGACTTGAAACCTTGCGTGTCGACAAAAAAGCCCCGGCGCTCGCCGGGGCTTCCTTCTTCCAGTGACCGTCTGCCGGTGCTTGCCTACCAGATCTTCAGCAGCGTACCCGCGCGGGAAAGATACCATATGAAGACGACCGCGGTGACGCCTGCCACACTGAAGAACCAGACGTACAAAGCGCCGCCCTCTTCCCGGCTGGCAACTCCGATGGCAAGGGCGATGAAGAGCGCGGTTAGGAACCCGATGATCGCCAGGATACCCGCCACCAGGTTCTCATTGTAAATCGCTATGTAACAGAAAAGGAATGTGAACACCAGAAGAAGGAAGAGCCCGAAGAAGAAGATCAGGTAGTTTCTTGCCATGCCGCGCTCCTTTTATTCGTTTTCCTCGCTCGATATTCCAACTACTATCGTACTCCATTTTTCGCGAAAATCAAGACATGGCAGGCACCCCCTACTCATCCGTTAAGCCTTCCGTGAGGCCAGATCCTCGGCCTGGCTCACCATCTCCGCAAGAAGATCGAGCCCTTTGAGCCAGAAGTCGGAGGCGCCCAGGTCCACTCCCAGCGGCTTGACCAGGGCGTGCGGCCAGTCCGAGCCGCCCGCGGACAGCATTTCCAGGTAGAGCGCCGAAAACCCGCGGCTTTCTTCGCGATAGCGCGCGTAGAGCGCCCGGACCAGAAGGTCGCCGAACGCGTACGCGTACACGTAGCCGGGGGTATGGATGAAATGCGGGATGTAGCTCCACCAGATCCCGTAGTCGTCCGTCATCGTGACGCTGTCCCCGAACATGGCGCGTTGCGTGGAAAGCCACGTCCTGCAAAGCTCCTCCGTCGTGAGCTCCCGGTCAGCGCGCGAGCGGTGAATGGCGTCCTCGAACCTGTTCATGGCCACCTGGCGGAACACGGTGGCAAAGGAGCTTTCGATCCGGCGCACGAGCATGGAGAGAACTGCCCGAGGATCCTTTTCCCGCGCCAGAAGGTCATGGAAGACAAGGGTTTCCCCGAATATCGATGCGGTCTCCGCCGTCGTGAGCGGAGTGCTCCACGAGAGGATCCCCCGGGGACGGGATACGTACTGGTGGACCCCGTGGCCAAGCTCGTGGGCAAGGGTCAGGACGTCCTCCGACCTGCCCTGGTAGTTGAGCATGACGTAGGGATGGAGCGATGGGATGGTGGAGGCGCAGAAAGCGCCGCCGCGCTTGCCGGGGTGAACGGCTGCGTCGATCCAGCCCTTCTCGAAGAAGAGCGAGGCAATACGGGCCATCTCGGGATCGAACTTCCCGTATGCCCGGAGGACTATCTCGCGGGCCTCTTCCCAGCTGTAGCGCCTCTCTTCGCCCGCCAGCGGCGCATAACGGTCATAATCGAAGAGCTCGGGCAGCCCGAGAAGCTTCTTCTTCAGGCGATAATAACGGGCCACGAGGTGGTAGCGCGAGCAAACCGCCTGAACAAGGGCCTCCACAGTGGCGTCGTCCACCTGGTTGTCCATGTTGCGCGACGATATCCACATGGGGTACCGCCGAAGCCTGTTCTCCGACAGGAGGTCCGCAAGGATCGTGTTAGCGACGAACGTCGTCGGACGCTGGATTTCCCGAAGCCCGCGGGTGAGGGATGCGGCGGCTTTCTGCCGCGCGCCGCGGTCCGCCGAGTACAGCTGCGTAAGGAGCATCTGCTGCGGAACCCGCGAGCTTTCCCAGTCGTAGAGCGCGGTGGAGTGCGTCTCATCGAAGAAGCGTGACCATGCCTGTCTTCCGGTCACCGATTTTTCCCGCAGTATCTTCTCCTCGGGCTCGCTGAGGAGGTGGGGGCGGTAGCGGCGGGAGAGGATGAGCCAGTGGCGCCAGCGTGCAAGGAGCGGATCTTCGAGAACGCGCCGCGCCGAGTCCTCCGGCGCGTTGGCCCACTCTATGTCGATGAAGACCAGGCGCTGGGAAAGGCGGGACTCCACCTCCATCTGCTTCTGCAGCAGGGCGCCGCGCGCAGGGTCGTCGCTCTGCGTCGCCCAGGAGAGCTGGGCGTAGCTGCCCGCCCTTCCCATGCGCTCGGCAAGCGCTTCGTAGCCCCGGAGAAGCTCGCTCATCTCCTGTGCGCCAAGACTCCCGATTCTTCCCCGAAAGCGCGCGGCAAATGAATCCACCTCCGGCTCCAGGCCGGCCATCTCCGCGTCGATGCGCCTGAACGCCGGGGCAGGATACAGGTCGTCCAGGTTCCAGCGCACGTCCTGAGCCCCGGTTGAGAAGCTCTCTTCCCGCGCGCCGCTCATGCCGAGACAAGCCGTTTCTCGGCTTCCTCCAGGGCAGCGATCCGTTCCGCCAGCGTCGGGTGCGAATAATGGAAGAAACTGTACAGCGGGTGGGGGGTGAGATTGCTCAGGTTCTCGCGGGTGAGCCTGAGAAGGGCGGATATCATCCCCTTTGCAGACCCGACCCCCTGGACGGCGAACCGATCCGCCTCGTACTCGTGCCGCCGCGACCAGATGGAAGACAGGGGCTGGAGGAAGAAGGTAAAGGGGCCCGAGCAGAAGGCCAGGAGGATCAGGATTGCGTGGTAGCCGACCCGGTGAAAGCCGAATGCCTCGTACAACGGCAGGTAGGGAAGCAGGAGGCTGATGATCCAGAACCCGGCCAGGGAAAAAGCAAGGGAGACGAGGATCCCTTTCTTGACGTGGTTTTTCTTCTCATGACCGATCTCGTGCGCCAGGACGGACAGGACTTCCTCCTGCGTGGATGAGGCGATAAGGGTGTCGAAGAGGACGATCCGCTTTGCCCTGCCGAGCCCCGTGAAATAGGCGTTCGAATGGCGCGAGCGCTTGCTCGAGTCCACGACGAATATCCCCCGGGTGCGGAAGCCGAGCCGGCCGGCAAGCTCCATGATGGCGCTCTTCAGCTCGCCGTCCTGGAGGGGCGTGAACTTGTTGAACATCGGCGCGATGACGAGGGGCGCGAGGATGCTCATCACGATCTGGAAGACGCTCATTGCGGCGAATGCCCAGATCCACCAGAACCTGCCCGTCCTGTCCATGAACCAGAAGAGGCCCAGGAGGACGGGGATGCCGATGACCGCCGAGATGGCAAACCCCTTGAGCGTGTCGATGGCGTAGAGGCCGGGGGTGGTTCGGTTGAAGCCGAACCTCGTTTCTATGGAAAAAGTGGAGTACAGGGAAAAAGGAAGGGCAAAAAGCCAGAAGGCAAGGGAGACGGCCCCAATGACGAGGATACCCTGGAAATACGGGTGGATGGGCAGGCTCCGGATGGCCTCGTCCAGGAGGCCCAGGCATCCCGTCAGGACGATGACCAGGAGGACGGCGGAGGAAAATCCCCCCGCAAGGAGACCGAACCTGCCCCGGGTGAGCGTGTAGGACACCGAGCGGGAGTAGGTCTCCCCGTCGATCACGCCGGCAAACGCCGGAGGAACCGCTCCCGCGTTCTTGCGCACGTGCCCCAGGTTGAGCAGGCTCAAGGCCAGCTCCACCGCGTAATCAAGAAAGAAGAAAAGGAGGTAGAGAAGAAGGATTCCCTGTGCGTTCACTTCACGACCTTTCAAGGACAAAGTACTGGCCTTGTGCGCTTCTGGCAATCGGTGGAGAAGACCACCGCCGAACAATGACGGACAGAGGAGCGAAATTCCTTTGCTTTCCGGTGGACCTGCGTATACAATCACCATATCAAGGAGGGCGCCATGACGCTGACGATCACACATCAGGAAAAGTATTCACGCGGTCAACTGATCCTTCGCACCCTGTTCGGAGCCATCTACATCGCCATTCCGCATCTCGTGCTTCTCCTGATTGTCGGGATCTGGTCTGCAATCCTTTCGTTCCTGACATTCTGGGTCGTCCTGTTCACGGGGAAATTCCCCGAGAGCTTCTTCAAGTTCCAGATCGGCTACCAGAACTGGAGCCTTCGCGTGGCTGCCTCCCTCGGCAACCTCGTGGACGGGTATCCCGCCTTCTTCCCCGGCGGTACGGGAGACACTGTGAAGCTGGATGCGCCCCGGCCGGACCGCGTCAGCCGCGGTCTTGTCATCCTCCGGCTCCTTTTCGGGTGGCTCTACGTCGGGATCCCCCACTATGTCTGCCTGATCTTCAGGGAAATCGCCTCCGGTGTCCTGGGTTTCCTGGCCTGGTTTGCCATCCTCTTCGCCGGGCGCTACCCTGCGAGCTGGCATTCCTTCAACGTGGGCACCTACCGGTGGCTCACCCGCATCACCCTGTATCTCGGCTACTTCACGGACGAGTATCCCCGGTTCAGCGGGAAAGAGTAGAGGCTTCCGGGCGCATGGGCACCGTGGTGTCCGTGCGCCCTCACTTTCAATGAGCACGAACCACCCCGGCACAGACGACACGCAGACGCTGAACCTCCCGCAGCCTTCCGATATCACGGAGCGGGAGAAGGACGACGCCATGGGGGCATACCTCATGATGTTCGCTTCCCTCGCCATCGGTCTTCCCATCCCCGTCCTGAATCTGGTAGCGTCGATCATCTATTTTTTCGTGAACAGGAAGACCTCCCCGTTCGTCGCCTTTCACGCCTTCCAGGCGCTCCTCACCCACATCCCCGTGGTTCTTCTGAACGCAGGCGTGGTGGCATGGCTCATCACGAATCTCGTGACGCACGCCCCGTCCTGGCCGGGATTCTTCTGGTACCTGTTCTTCTCCGTCCTCATCAACCTTGCCTACATCATCTGGTCCATCGTCGCCCTGGTCCACGCAAGCAAGGGCAGGTTCTTCTACATGCCGGTTTTCGGCAGGCTGAGCTTCGCCCGGTACTACGGACCGAAGGCCCGTCAGCCCCGCGCTCCCCGCGCGTGGGAGAACAAGCCGCCGGAGGGCTTTTGATCCGATCCTCGCGGCTCCTGCGGGAGCTGATCCTCCTTGCAGCCGTCATCGTGGTCCTTGCAGCGGCTGCCTTCGCCGCGCAGAGGTTTCTTTTTTCCCGCACGCTTTTGACCCCCGATATCGCGCGGTCCATGGACGAGGCCCTGGGTCCCGTCGTTCTCCGCCAGGTGGAGATGACGCAGAGGGTGCTCCACGACCCAGCGGTGGACAAGGCATTCACCACGATCATGGGCAGGCTCAGGCCGGGTCTCGATGCCCTGCAGCCGGGGACTCCGCGGGTCCGGATCGTCGTCCTGGACTCTCCGACTGTCAACGCGTTTGCCCTGCCTGGGGGGATCATCTGCGTCTACACCGGCCTGATGAGAAACCTCGACTCCGCGGAGCAGATGGCGGGCATCCTGGGCCATGAGCTTTCCCACGTTGCGAACCGGGATCCCCTGACCCTTCTTGCCCGCCAGGTGGGAGTGGCCGCCCTGGCGGGGCTGCTCACGGGGGGCCGCGGAGGAGACCTCCCCAGGACCATCGCCCAGACGCTGGTGAACGTGCATTACGGCCGCGAGGCCGAGGATCGGGCGGACGAGTTTTCCGTTCAGCTTCTGGCTCGATGCAATATCGCGCCGCTGTCGTTCCGTGACGCGCTGGAGCGCATCAGGAAGGCCGAGCCGAAGGACCCGAAGCTTCTCCTGTGGATCGACACCCATTCCCCGATAGACCAGAGGATCGCGCGAGCAACCGAGGAAGGGGAGAAGCTCTCGGTGAAGCCCCGCAGGATAGAGGTGGGCTGGCACCGGCTCATCAAGGGGCTGCCGAAGCCGCGGGAATGAAAAACCAGGGTACGGGAGCTCTTTCCCTTTTCCATCCTCTTATTGCCGGTCGGTTTACCCGGGCCGTGGGAGAGCCGACCGAAGTCCAGGAGAAAGCATGGCCCGAGATCGCGGGAGGCGCGCACGTGCTGGTATGCGCGCCCACGGGGACGGGCAAGACCCTTGCCGCCTTCCTCTGGGGAATCGATCGCCTTGTCACCGGAGCATGGGCTTGCGGGAAGGTGCGCATCCTCTATGTCTCTCCGCTGAAAGCGCTCAACAACGACATCCAGAGAAACCTCCTGACGCCGCTTGCCGACCTCAGGGAGCATTTCTCCCGGGCGGGAAGCTCCTTCCCTGCCATCAGGGCGCTGACCCGCAGCGGAGACACGCCCTCCTCGGAGAGACGGCGGATGCTTTCTCATCCTCCCGAGATCCTCATCACGACCCCTGAAAGCCTGAACATCATCCTCTCTTCCCCGACGGGCCGCTTGATGCTCGACGGCCTTGCCACCGTCATCCTTGACGAGATCCATGCCGTGGCTGCCACCAAGAGGGGCACCCACCTCATGACGGCGGTGGAGCGCCTCGTGCGCCTTTCCGGCGAGCTGCAGCGGATCGCCCTCTCCGCAACCGTGCGCCCGCTGTCCGCCGTTGCCGACCTGGTTGGCGGATATCGCCTCACCCGGGAAGCGGGAGAGGCAGCCTATGAGAAGCGTCGGATCCGGGTCGTGAACTGCCCCATGGCAAAGAAGTACGAGCTTGCCGTTTCCTTTCCGGCTGTCGTTCCTGCAGCCGCCCGGCCCGGCGGAGCAGGCCCGCAGCCGCGTGAAGAAGAAGACAAGCCGGTCTGGGACGCCCTGGCGCGCGAATGCAGGAGCATCATCGGATCCAGCCGGTCGACCCTCTTTTTCGTGAACTCCCGCAGGCACGCTGAGAAGCTCAGCAGGTTCATCAACGAAGGGCTTCCCGAGCCGCTGGCCTGGTCCCATCACGGCTCCCTTTCCCGGGAGCTTCGCCTCGTCGTGGAAAGCCGCCTGAAAAAGGGGGAGCTGAAGGCCATTGTCGCGACAAGCTCCCTGGAGCTCGGCATTGACATCGGCGCCCTTGACCGGGTGATCCTCGTGCAGAGCCCCTTCACGGTGGCCTCCGCGGTGCAGCGCCTGGGCCGGGCCGGCCACAGGGTGGGCCAGCCCAGCAAGGGCGTCATCTTCCCCCTCCACGGCAAGGACATCGTGGATGCCGCCGTCATGGCAGGCTGCGTGCGGGACCGGGACATCGAGGAGATCAAGCCCGTGCTCTGTCCCCTCGATGTCCTTGCCCAGCTCATCGTGTCCATGACGACGGCGGAAACATGGAAGGTGGAGGAGCTCTTCGACTGGATCAGGACGAGCCATCCGTACCGCGGCCTCCCCCGGCGTCATTTCGACCTGGTGCTCGAGATGCTCTCCGGGAGGTACGAGGAGACCCGGGTTCGCGAGCTCTCCCCCATGCTGTCCTTCGACAGGGTCTCCGGCGAGGTACGCGCCCGGGAATCGGCGCGCATGCGCCTCTTCATGGGCGGAGGCACCATTCCCGACAGGGGCTATTTCGCCCTTCGCACGGCGGACTCCAAGGCGCTCCTCGGTGAGCTGGACGAGGAGTTCGTCTGGGAGCGCGCCATCGGCGACAGCTTCATCATGGGCACGCAGGGATGGCGCATCCAGAAGATCGATCACCAGAGCGTGGAGGTCGTGCCGGTGGAGGCTCGCACCGCGATGTCCCCGTTCTGGAAAGCAGAGGAGCGCAACAGGACATTCCACCTGTCCGACAGGATTTCTCGATCTCTCGAGGAGTGGAATCCCCGCCTCTCCGACAAGGGCCTGCCCGGTGAGCTTGCGGACATGTACGGCCTGGAGGAAGGGGCTGCCCGCGCCATGATCGATTTCCTGGCGCGACAGCGGGAGGTGACCCGCGCCGATCTCCCGCACAGGCATCACCTGCTGGTGGAGCATACACGGGACCCGCAGGGCAGGGGGGAAGAGGCGCGGATCATCCTCCATACCCTCTGGGGAGGCAGGGTGAACAAGCCCTTCAGCCTCGCTCTCTCGGCCGCGTGGGAGGAAAAGTTCGCGCACCGGCCCGAGATGTTCCAGGATGATGACGAGATCCTCCTCCTGGTCCCCGAGGAAGTGCCCGCTCGGGAGATCCTCTCCCTCGTGAACGCCGGGAACATGGAGCGGCTTTTGCGCAAGAGGCTGGAAGGAAGCGGCTTCTTCGGGGCCCGCTTCCGCGAGGCCGCCGGCTGCGCGCTCCTCCTTCCCCGGGCGTCCGCTCGCGGGAGGACGCCCCTGTGGCTCACGCGCCTGCGCGCAAAGAGCCTTCTTGCGGCCGTGAGCCGATACGAGGACTTCCCCCTTGTCCTGGAGGCGTGGAGGACATCCCTGCAGGACGAGTTCGACCTCGCGTCACTTGCAATGCTCCTCGGCGAGCTTGCTGCCGGGACGGTCAGGGTGGACGAGGCTGTCACGTCGGCTCCCTCGCCGTTCTGCGGGAGCATTGCATGGAAGCAGACGAACACGTTCATGTACGCCGACGATACTCCGGCGGGAGGGGGCGGGCAGTCGCGCACGCGGGCTGACCTGGTCCGCGAGCTTGCCCTTTCCTCGGAGCTGCGACCGCGCGTAGGGGCGGAGACGGCGCGGATCTTCCAGGCAAAGCTCCAGAGAACAGCGTCCGGGTATGCGCCCCGGGACGTCCGCGAGCTGCTGGACTGGCTGAAGGAAAGAGTGGTCCTGGCGCAGGATGAATGGCTGGAGCTCCTCGAGGCGAGCGCTTCGGACGATGCGACCGCCGCCCAGCTTCGCGAGGTGCTTCTCTCCCGGCTCGTCGAATCGAAGTTTGGCGACATTCCCGTCGTGATGGCACGAGAGCTGGAGCCGCGCATCCGAAAGTCACTTGATCCCGGCGGGGATGAGACGCTCGGAGAGATCGTCTCCCAGTGGCTTCGATGCTTCGGCCCCGTTCCGCCATCCCTCATCTCGAAGACGTTCGGGCTCGACACGGACAGGGTGAATGCGATCCTCGACGACCTCGTGCAGGAAGAGGTGGTCGTGGTGGACAGGCTCCTCGCCGGCTCCGAGGAGCTTCTCATCTGCGACCGGGAAAACCTGGAAGCGCTGCTGAGGATTTCGCGTGCCCGCGCTCGTCCCGTCGTGGAGCCGCTTCCAGCGGAGAGGCTTCCCTATTTTGTCGCGGCGCACCAGGGCCTGGCGCACCGGGGGACAGGCCTGGATGACATGAAGGAGCGGTGGGAAAAGCTGTTCGGCATCTGCCTCCCCGCGCGGCTGTGGGAAGAGGAAGTTTTTCCCGCCCGGCTCGACGCCTACACGGGCCGCTGGCTGGATACCTTGTTTTCCGAGGCAGGCCTCGTATGGCTCGGGTGCGGAAAGCAGCGCGTCGGCTTCTGCTTCGGTCCCGACGCGGAGCTGTATCGGGCGGATCCGGGCGGGGGATCCTCGGCTGAGGTGATTTTTCCAGGTGCCTCGGGAAAGTTCAGCTTCTGGGACCTTGCCGATCACTCGAAGCTGGACACGGGGACGCTCACCGCCCGTCTCTGGGACCTGGCATGGAAGGGGGAAGTCTCCACGGATTCCTTTCAGCCGCTTCGAAGGGCACTGGCCAGCGGCTTTCAGCCGGAGCAGCCCGGACGCGAGGGAAAGGGAGCGCGTCACGGCTTTGCCCGGTGGCAGGCCTCGCGTCCGTCGGCCGGGTTCTGGTTTCGCATTCACTCGGAAGGGGAGCGCGACGCTCTTGACGAAGAAGAGAACGCGCGCGACCGCATCAGGCAGGTGCTGCAGCGCTACGGCGTGGTGTTTCGCGAGATCCTGGAAGCGGAGCTTCCTCCCCTGAGATGGTCGCGCCTGTTTCGGAGCCTGCGCCTCATGGAGTTTTCAGGAGAGGTCGTGGCCGGGAGATTTTTCGACGGAGTGCAGGGCCTCCAGTTCGCCTCACCCGCCGTCGTGGAGTCCCTCGGGGAGCCTCCACGGGAGGAGGCCATCTTCTGGATGAATGCGGCTGACCCTGCGTCCCTGTGCGGCGTGGACATCGAGGGCCTCAAGGCCATGCTTCCTTCCCGGCTTCCAACCACGCATGTCGTGTTTCACGGTGCCAGGGTTGTCCTGGTCTCCCGGCGCACGGGCCGGGACCTGGAGCTTCGCGTTCCTCCCGAGGCGCCTCGAATACCCGACTACCTCGGGTTCCTGAAGACTCTCACCTCGCGCGACCAGAGGCCGCTCGCAGCGGTTCACGTTCTGACCGTCAACGGGGAGCCGGTGGGGAAGAGCCCGTATCGGCAAAGACTGCTCGATGCGGGTTTCGTGGACGACTACCGGCGCCTGACCCTGCGCGCACGAGCCTGACCCCCGCGGCGTCGCGAAGGGCCTAGAAGGACATCCTCATACCGAAGCCCAGCTTCCCCTCGTCCAGCTCGAAGCCAGGCTGGAAGGTGACCTTGCCTTCCGCGATGTTCTTCCGCGCCGTCCGCGCGGCGTTGTCCGCTGAGACGTGGCGCAGCACGATGTCAAGGATCATGCCGCCGGCCAGCACGCCTGCAAGTGGGAGATAGGAGAGCAGGCTGTTCGATCCCCACGCGGTTTGAATGCTGGAAAGCGGAGCGTTCAGGTAATCCAGGGAGCCGAACTGCACGTTCGCCGGCAGAACGAAGTAGGCGCTCACGAGCGTCCCGGCCAGCACCGTCACGTCCCACGCCACGAAGAGCCACCCGCCAAGAGTGTCCCCGGTCATGAACTGTCCGACTCCCGGAAGGACAAATGACGCGGCCCTGGCCCGCGCGACGTAGCGGTCCTTTTGTGCCGCAATGGCAAGGTGCGTTGTGATCTTCTGCAGGTCGCTCACGGTCATGGATCCGACCTGGGGGGATGAAAGCTCGGCGGCTGCCGCGGCAAGCTCCTGCTCCACGTACGAGGTCACGTCCGTGGACGGAAGCGTTGCTGCCGGGGCAGGCGACGTCTGCCCGAACGCGGCGCTCCCCGCGGCGCAGGCAAGGAAGACGGTGACAAGCAGGTTTTTCATGAGACCCCTCCTTTGCGTCGCATGATACAGCGCGCGAAAGGGAGGGGCAAAGGGGTGTCGGAGGGCGCTACTCTCTTCTCACGGGGAGGGGATACTCGAAGACGTCCTCGCCGTCGAGGTAGAGGACGGCGGTATAGGTGCCCCGCACGGCCAGGGGAACGTCCCGGAAGGAATCGGTGAGCAGCTGGAGCTTCCCGTACTTTGAGCGGATGGCCTGCGGGGCGGAGGAAGCAATGGGCACGCCGGTGGGGTCAAGGATCTCGATGCGCTGCTCATGGCTGCCTTCTCCGGAAAACCAGAGCGTCACGAGGTCAAAGCTGTCATGCGCGGGAAAGCGCGGGAACGCGAAGAGAGCGGGAATCCCATCCACGGATGCGTTTCCTGCCTGGTCCAGGGACCCTTTTTCCGCGGGGACCGACAGGACGAGCTCCGGAGTGTCAGGATAGGAATCATCCACATTGACGAACAGCGAGTATTCCGCGGCCAGGTCCCCGTCCAGGGTCACTTCCACGGCGTACGTTCCTCCCTGGGGGAAGGTCGCGTGCGGGAAGGTCTGCACGAAGGTCGTCACGGTGTCCGGCGAGAACTCGATCTCCCTGGTCGTCTCCGTCACCGTCTCCTCCGTGTCCATGTTCCAGATGGAGACGCCGATCTCGTGGCTCCCGGCGCCGTCCCAGCGGGTGTACACGCAGACGGCCTCCGTGTGCGGGAACTCCACCGCGCGAGATGCATGATGGATGCCTTCCAGGATGATCCTGCCCGCATCGTCCTGGCTGATGGCCCTGGCAACGGCAAGCCCGAGGAACTCGCCGTCCGCCCGGGCCGTCATGGGCATTCCCGTGAGCGCCAGTATGAGAAAAAAAGGAACCGAAAGAGCAGACCCGGCTCGACCCATGGGCGAAAGCTCCTGAGGTTTCCCGGCTTCCCTCTCCCTCTCAAGGATAGAAAGGGGGTGGTGCGGCTGTCAAGTTTTTCCGTCTCCGTCTTTCCGTTTCCGTGCATCGAGCGGTGGGCGCCCGTCAGGCGCGAGGACTGTGGGGAATGCTCAGGATGAACCTGCTGCCCTTTCCCAGCTCGCTCTCCACCGTGATGGATCCGCCGTGGGCCCGCGCAATGCTCTTTACGATGGCCAGGCCCAGCCCGGAACCTTCAGACTCCGCATTCCGGCCGCGGTAGAACCGTTCGAAGACAAGGGGGAGGTCCTGCGGCGCGATGCCCGGTCCGTCGTCGCTCACCTCGAACACAACGGCTGCAACCTGCTGCGTGACTTTCACGTGCACGGTCCCGCCCTGCCCGCTGAACTTCACCGCGTTCGCGACGAGGTTCGACAGGGCCATCTCCACGCGGTTACGGTCGCAGGAAAGGATGATCCCGCGCTCCGCTGCGTCAACGGAGATCGTGACGCCCTTTTCCCGGGCCCGCGCGCGAAAGCCGGCAATCGCCGCCTCCACGATATCGGCTGCCCGGTACGAGTCTATGGAAAGGGAGGCGATCCCGGCGTCCAGGCGCGAAAGGTCGAGAAGGTTCTCCGTGATCCAGCGGAGCCTGGCAAGCTGGGCCTGGCTCTCGTTGAGAAACTCCTCGCGGGCCGCGGGGTCCTGAGAGGCGCTTCCCAGGAGCAGCTCGTTGAACGTTGCGAGGGCGGTGACAGGGGTTCGAAGCTCGTGGGAGGCGTCCGCAATGAACCTCTTGAGCGCGTCCCGCTCCTGGCGAAGGTCCTGGAAGCTCGCCTCGAGGTTCCCCGCCATCGTGTTGAGCTGGCCGGCCAGGGCGCCGATCTCGTCCCTGCGACCCACCTCCGCACGCGCGCCAAGGTCTCCGTCCGCCATGCGGCGAGCGGTTGATGCCAGCGCGCGAAGCGGGTCGGAGAGGGTCTTTCCCATGAGGAGACCGAATGCAACGGCGATGAGCAGGGAGCCGAGGCCGGAAAGGAGGACCGCGTCCCTCATGGTCCTCATGGCCTCGGAGCTCAGGCTGAGCGGGCTGGACAACTCCACGAAGCCAAGGGGGGACTGCTGGTCGCCGACGGGCAAGGTGACGGTGAGCAGGTGACGGGGAGGAGAGGGAGCGGCGCTCACCGCCGACTCACCCGCTTCCTCCTCGAAGATGAACCTGCGTCCCCACGGGGTCAGCACCCGGCGAGCAAACATGCGGGACGTCCCCAGGGGCAGGTCGCGGTACATCGGAAGGAGCTCCCGCGGGCTGGCGGAGCGCGAGCCGGCCCGGGGCATCGGGAAGATGAACGGACCCGGCTGGTGGCCGCGGGTCTCTATCTCCGCCAGGCCCGACGGTACGAGCCAGAGGAACTCGTCGGCGCGGCCGGGGTCCCCCGAGTCAGCGTAGACGCTGCGGTCCGCGGCGAGGATCCGGACCCGCGAATCTCCCAGGAATGCGGAGGTGGAGGCGAGATTCTGGAGCGCCACGCGGCGCAGGTGAGGCTCGATGAAACGCTGGGCCTGCAGGGCGACCGCTTGCGCGTTCGCCCGCAGGTATTCACCCTCCTGACTCTCCACGTAGCGCTGAACGAAATACAGGGCAAGCGCTCCCATGAGAGTGACGGAAAGCAGGATCAGGAGCGCATAGCTCCCGACCAGCTTCCAGCGGAGGGTTGTGGTCATCAGAGGGAAGCAGGGGGCAGCTCGGCCCGGGGCATGGGGACCTGTGCCGTCGGGAAGCCCATCATGTACTCGACTCCGAGCCACGGCTTCTTCGTCTCAGGGCTGGCTCCCAGGGTCACCTTCAGCTCCCGCGGAGCCTTGCCGGCGGCCGGCCTGCGTTCCCGCACGGACAGCGTGACCGTATCTCCGGTCTTCTTTTCCTGGATCAGGGAGCCCAGGGCGTGGTCCTGGTCCACGGCGATCCCGTCAACGGACAGGATGATGTCGCCCTTCCTCAGGCCCGCCTTTTCGGCCGGGCCGCCGGGCAGCAACCCGGGCGACGAGCGCGCCTTCGGAAAACGTCCAGGGCCATTCGCGGTCCCCCGGACCTCTCATCGCCATGCGCTCGCGGCCTTCCGGGAACAGGAGGACGCCCAGGTAGGCGCGTCCGCCCTGCCCGCCCAGCGCGACGGAAACGGTCTTTTCCGAGTCGCCGTGGCGAACCTTCAGGGCGACCGTGTCGCCCTCCTTGTGGGAGATGATGGCTTTCCTGACATCGATCTGCGTGTTCACGGCTGTGCCGGCCACGTCGAGGATGATGTCTCCCCGCGCGATGCCTGCCTTGTCGGCAGGGCTGCCGGGCTCCACGGAAACGACGACGACACCTGGCTCTGACGGGTGGCCGGGGCTGCCGCTCGGGGCGGAGCTGGCCTGGGAAAAACCAAGCACCGCCGTGGATGCCAGAAGGACCGCGGCAATGAGAAGCGCGCGGCGCGCTTTCGTTTTTGGAATGTTTGGAATGATTCGTCTGAATCGATGTGCCATGAGGTGTACCTCCGGCTCCTAAGCTACACCCGGACGGTTACCATGGCTTTAAAGCCAGGTTAAACTTCGTTAACATTCCGCTTCTGCGTGAACATGTAGCCCGTGCCTCGCACCGTGACCAGCCAGCGCGGGCTGGCCGGGTCTTCCTCGAGCTTCTCCCGCAGATGGCGCATGTGCACGTCCACTGTCCGTTGGGAGTCCACCGAGCTCTCGTAACCCCAGACAAGCTCCAGGAGCGAATCACGGCTGAAGACCTGCTCCGGGTTCGTGACCAGATGACGGAGGAGACGATACTCCGTGGGCGTGAGCGGCACGCCGCGGTCTCCGCGCTCAACGCGCATCCCCCGCAGATCCACGCGCACGTCCCCGAATGTCACTTTCTCCGAGCCTGCCGGCGATGCCAGCTCCCCGTAGGCCCGGCGCATCGCGGCACGCACGCGCGACAGGAGCTCCCGGAAGCTGAACGGCTTGACGATGTAGTCATCGGCGCCCAGCTCCAGGCCGACGATCTTGTCCACTTCCTCGTCGCGGGCCGTCACCATGAGGATGGGCAGCGTGCGTCCTTCTTCCCGCAGCGTCCTGCACACGTCGAACCCGCTCATGTCGGGAAGCCGGATATCGAGGAGGATGAGCTGGGGGAGGTCCCGCGGGTTCTTCCCGCGCGCCAGCTCGAGGGCACGCTTTCCGGTGGTCGCAAGGACCACCGTGAACCCTTCCGCCTTCAGGCCGTATTCCAGGCCCCGGGCAACGGAAGGCTCATCCTCCACGACGAGAATCGTTTCGCCGGGCATCGAGGAACTATACTAACACGCCGGAGACGCCGGAGGAAGGACTCTTCGCGCGAGCCCAGCAGTTCTCATTTTGCACCTTCGAGCTTTTCGCATGTCGGCAGCTCTGCCGGATTCAGGACCTTTTCGATGGGGCAAAATGAGAACTGCTGCCCAGGAGACGCAAAGTGAGATCTGCTGGTGCGAGCCGGACCGGGACTTTACACGCCGCTCTCCTCACCATAGATTCAGGGGGGGGGTGAAACTGTGAGAAAGATCTTCCTCTGTGCATGTGTTCTTCTTGCAGCTTGCGGATTGTCTTTCGCTCAGACCGGACAGCCCGGCGCGAAGGTCCCCACGGTTACCTACCTCGAAGGGACTGTCACGATCGACGGGTCCCCTGCGGGGATCGGGGACACGGTTCCGCTGGGCTCCGTTGTGGCGACTTCCGCGGCTTCCCTGGTGGACATCGAGTTCAACGCGAGGAACGCCGTCAGGCTCTCGGAGAACACGACCCTCGTCTTCAACCCCCGCAACTTCCAGTCGGGCAGCGAGCTCCGCCAGGGAGCGCTGACCCTCGTGCTGAAGCAGCTTTCCCGAGGCGCCGGCGGGGAAGGCTTCCTGGTTCGAACCCCCAGCGCCGTGGCGGGCGTGCGCGGGACGAGCTTCTTCATGAAGGTGGAAAGCCCGACGAGCACGTACGTCTGCGCATGCAACGGGGCCGTCCAGGTGCTCGGCGCGGACGGCTCGCTCCTCAAGGACCTGGTGGGCAGCCATCACCGGGGTGCGCGGATCCAGCAGGCGGGAGCCACTCCGCAGCTGACGGACGCCCCCCTCTTGTATCACACTGACGCGGACCTGGAAAAAGTGGCGGCTGACATCGGGTACAAGATCGACTGGAACGTGGTGGATCACTGATCAGCGGACGGCTTACGTCCCCGTCTTCCCGTGCGCGCCCCGCAGCCATGATGGGACCTCGCTCGAAGCCTGCTGCCCTGGGGATCCAACGGGCGGCCCGCCCGCATTGCTCTGCCCGCCCGCAGCATTACTTTGCCCGCTCGCGATGCCCTGCGACCCGATGCTGAGATAGACCCCGATGTCGCGGTCCGGCTGGAATGTGCCGGGCGCGGATGTGTTGATCCTTGCAGCCACACCAACCAGTGCTCCAAAAGGAATTGCATTGAAGACCATCTGAAACGCCAGGTCCCCTCCCACGTAGAGGGAGGGATCCAGGCTGAGGTCCTGGAATGGGGCGCTCCATCGGCCGATGCCCTCCACGTGCAGGGCAAGCCCCGCTCCCGTGGAGGAAATGCTGAATGCCAGCGGCTGGTCGAAAAGAGCAATCGGAATTGCATAGTCGATGCTGGCAACGGCCTGACCGGGAACGCTTCGCGTGGAGGGTCCCGGGAATCCCCGGGGAACGGCAAAGGAATCGGTGTACTGGGTGAAGGGCCCGCCAAACACCTCGGTGGCCTTGACTCCGAGCTTGATCACCTGGTGGGGGAACACGGACGGCACGTTCAGGCCGACCTGGAAGAGGAAATCGCTTTCAGGAGCCGGATAGCTCAGGACGGGAAGCCGCGTGGCGTTCTGCACCTGCCCGCTCAGCGCAAAAGGGGAATTGAAGTCGATTGCTCCGCCCACGTGCTCGAGCTGCCAGGAAACGCCGCTCGTGACAAAGAGGCCGTTCTGCCAGCCGCCAGACAGGAGTCCTGTCGAATCCGCAAACGTGAAAGGCGTGGAGGAGTCGAGCTCTGCCAGATGCTCCAGGCCGAGTGACACGGCGAAGAACCTGCTCACATCGAAGCCCGTGCTGTTGATGACGGGAAGGGTAAGGGAGACGTTGCTCGTGACGGTCTGGGAATAGTTGCTCGAGTACTGGTAGACGAGCTGGCTTTGAACGCCCGCGAGAAACGGGCCCACGACCGACGTGACGGTGAGGTCCGCAAAAGGTTGCCGCGAAGCAAAAAACCAGCCGGCGTCGGCAAGCCATGTCGTGGTGCCCAGAAGCGACGCCCCGTACGCCGCCGCGCCCAGGCCAAGCTCCACTCCCTGCCCCCCGGGAGCTGTCACGGTGACCGAAGGGTAGGGCAGCCAGAGAAGCGGACCCGGCCAGTCATGGTAGGGGCGCGAGGCTGACGCCGCGCCCGTCCAGCTGTACGCCGCGGGGTATTCCTGCCGCGCCAGCAGGTCCTGGGCCAGGGGCTCTGCTTTCAGGCTTTCCAGGGGAACGCTTTTCAGGCACCACCCGTCGCTCGAGTAGCTGGAATACAAAAGCGCGTCTCCGTTGGGAATGCCCGAGATGGCGGCAACGGGGTCATCGACCACCCGTGCCACCTCTTTCGATGCAAGGTCCGCGCGATACAGGGAGAGGCTGCCGTCGCGGTCTGACGAAAACAGCAGGGTGTCGTTGTCAAGGAAGGAAGGAAAGTATTCCCCGAAAGGGTCAGGCCCGAGAACCGGCGTCGCCGCGTCCTGGCTCACGTCCGTGACACGAGACCGGATGTCCGGCAGGGCAGCGCCATCCTGCCGAAGCCCCTGGTAGTCCGCCACGTACACGTCCTGGAACCCGCGCACGTTGAGCGTAAACGCAAGACGGCGCCCGTCAGGAGAGAAAGCGGGCGTGTACACGTTTGCCTCCGAGCGGGAGAAGAGGACCCGAAGGCTTCCGGTCTCCTGGTCAACGGAGACGATGCGCGAATATGGACCGCTTCCCTGCACCGCCACAAGCGCGGTGCCGTCCTGCGACACGCAGGGCTGCCAGATGTGCGCCCCGTGAGTGAGCTGTC
Organism: uncultured Spirochaetota bacterium; assembly: GCA_963753085.1. GTDB lineage: Bacteria > Spirochaetota > Spirochaetia > SZUA-6 > Fen-1364 > Fen-1364. The sequence goes on from CAVWBF010000022.1 coordinate 186,742, forward strand.
GCAACCGACCCGTGTCAACGTCCAGCCGGTAGAGGTCTGATATCTCCTGCTCGTCAACGGGATCTATCCACGTTACGGCCTGCGAGGTGAAGTAAAGCGTCTTTCCGTCCCCGGTGGCGGTGAATGAAAGGCCGTCGTCGATCACTGCGTGGAGGATCTCCTCCTTGCCGCTTGCCGGGTCATACCGAACGATGGCCGGAAAGTGGTCCTGCGACGTGTGATACACGTAGAGCCCCCGCGCCGTTGCCTGCGGATGGATCCAGTCTCCCGGCTTTCTCGGCGTAATGAGAGAACCGGCGGGGATGCCCGTGTCCGGCCGGTATTTTTCCTCCAGGTGTTTTTTCAGAGAGTCGAACACCTCGGAGGCACTCTTGCCGGTGACCTTGCTGATTGCGCTCCAGGGCCCGAAGAAGGGAAAGCGCAGGTACGCGTCCATGATCCTTTGAAACGCATCCCGTCCGTACATGGAAAGGAGGAAATCCACGAGGATATAGCCGCCCACGTAGATGCGCCCCGGAGGCGGAAAGGAGGAGCCATATGCCGCCTGCTCCAGGCTGAAGAGCTTTCCCTCTTCCACGGGAGCCTTGGAGTACATCTCGAACAACGGGTTTCTCCCCCGTCCCCCGGCGGTGAAGATCGTCTCAGTGTTCGTGCTTGGTCCCTCGATCATCCATCCGGGGAGGAACGCGAAATGAGCGCCGGCCGCATCGGGTCCGAAAACGCGTGAGAGGGCGTAGAAGAACCCCCGGTCCATGGATGCATGGACGTAATGGGTCAGCTCGTGCGTGAGGAGGATCTTGAGCCAGCTCTCCGTCCTGGCCCCCAGGAAGTGATCTGTCGGCGCTGTCAGGTACAGCTCGATGTGAGGCGGCAGGAACGTCGTGAATCCGTTTGCCTCGTCGATTCGACCGCGGATGACAACGCGGACCTTCTTCGGATACGAATGGAAGAAACCGGTAATACGCTGGTAGACGGGCTCACAGAACGTGAGAAGCTCATCCACGGAATGGCGATCCCGGGGCTCGAAGACAAAGAGAAAATGCTCGGTCTCGGCCTGCTCCCATTGGAGTGTCTGTGCGTCAAGGGGCGCGGGCCGCGCCAGGCTTGCGCAGGCGGCAAGCGCGAGGATGAGGGTGAGAGCCGGCAGCATCGAAGGCCCGACGTTTTTCATGCATCGTTCCTCTCGTAATCCACGAACCGGTGTCCCGGGGTCCCCGGAGCACCGGCGCGGGCAGGCGTTTCCGCGACTATCCGCCATTGCTCCCACTGCACCTCGGGGAAGCACGCATCCCCGTCGTATGCGCCGTCCACGTGAGTGATATACATGCGCCGCGCAATCGGGAGAAACAACTCGTACACTGCCGCGCCGCCAATGACGAAAAGCTCATCTCCTGCAGCCATGGTCAGAGCCTCGTCGCGTGTGTGCGCAACCTCGCAGCCTGGAACCTCGAGCCCCGGCCTGCGGGAAAGAACGATGTTGCGCCGCCCGGGCAGCGGCCTGCCCATGGACTGGAAGGTCTTTCTCCCCATGACCACGGCATGTCCCATCGTGAGGCGCTTGAACCGGGCAAGGTCGTCCGGCAGGCGCCACGGAAGCCTGCCCGCGTTCCCGATCACGAGATTGGAGGCAACCGCCGCGATCAGGGAAATGGGCATGGCGCGTCCGGGCTCTAGACCGCGATGGCTCCGCGCAGGGGCGGATGCGGCTGGTAACCTTCTATTGAAATATCCTCGAAACGGAAGTCGAAGATGCCCTTCACTGCCTGGTTGAGCAAGAGGCGGGGAAGGGGGCGCGGCTCGCGGGTGAGCTGCGTCTCCACCTGGGAGATGTGGTTCCTGTAGACGTGGGCGTCCCCGAGGACGTGGATGAACTCGTGGGCAACCAGGCCGCAGGCCTGCGCCATCATGAGGGTGAGCAGGCTGTAGGAGGCGATATTGAACGGTACGCCCAGGAACACGTCCGCGCTGCGCTGGTACAGGAGACAGGAGAGGCGGTTGTCCGCGGCGTAGAACTGGAAGAGGCAGTGGCAGGGTGCCAGGGCCATCCTGTCGATCTCCGCCACGTTCCACGCGGAGACGATGTGGCGGCGCGACCACGGCTCCTTGCGCAGCCCCTCCACGACCGCGGAGATCTGGTCGATGGCGCGGCCGTCGGGGGCCGGCCAGGATCTCCACTGCCGGCCGTAGACCGGGCCCAGGTCTCCGTCGGGGCCGGCCCACTGGTCCCAGATGTGCACGCCCACGTCGTTCAGGGGCTTCACGTTGGTCTCTCCGCGCAGGAACCAGAGCAGCTCGTGGATGATGGCTTTCGTGTTCAGCTTCTTCGTGGTGAGAAGCGGGAAGCCTTCCCCGAGGTCGAAGCGCATCTGCCAGCCGAAGATGCTCCGGGTGCCGACCCCCGTCCTGTCGGGCCTGTCCACGCCATGGTCCAGGATGTGCCTGCACAGCTCGAGGTACTGCTTCATTCCCTCACCTCACAGCGAGTCTTCGCGGTTGACCACCTTGTTGAGCGGGTACTCGATGATCCCCGTGGCGCCTTTTTCTATCAGCCGCGGCACGAGCTCCCGCACCACCGATTCCCGGATCACGATCTCCACGGAGAACCAGGCGGAGTCATGGAGCTTGGCAACGGTGGGCGAGGTGAGGCTGGGAAGAAGCCCGACCACCTCCTCGAAGCTCGCCTCGGGAACGTTCATCTTGATGCCCACGAGGTTCTCGGCGGCCAGGGCGCCCCGGAGGAGAAGGGCGATGGACTGGATCTTGCGCTTCTTTGCCGGGTCCTTCATGGCCGCCTTGTTGGCGATGAGCTTCGTGTTGGTTTCCAGGAGCGTGTGGACGATCTTCAGGCCGTTCGCCCTGAGGGTGGTCCCGGTCTCCGTCACCTCGACAATCGCGTCCACGAGGCCGTCAACGGCCTTTGCCTCCGTGGCTCCCCAGGAGAACTCCACCTTCACCTTGATCCCGCGCTCCTCGAAGTACCGCTTCGTGAACCTGACCAGCTCCGTGGATATGGTCTTCCCCGCGCAGTCCTCCAGTCGCGTGATGCTGGATGCCACGGGGCACGCGAGCACCCACTTCGCCTTGCTCGTGCTGGCCTTGGAGTAGATGAGGTCCGTGACGATCTCCACGTCCGCCTCGTTCTCCAGTATCCAGTCCAGCCCGGTGAGCCCCGCATCGAGGACCCCGTTCTCCACGTAGCGCGCCATCTCCTGCGCGCGCACGAGGTTGCAGGTGATCTCCGGGTCGTCGATGGAAGGGAAATAGGATCGTTCCGAGGTGGAGATCTTCCATCCGGCCTTCTGGAAAAGCTCGATGGTGGCCCGCTCCAGGCTGCCCTTGGGAACGCCGAGCTTGATGATGTGGTCCTTCATTTCTTCTCTCCGTAGACGTCGGCGGGGTCGAAGACTTTCACGCCGTCCACCCGTTCCACGCCGTTTTCCACGACGCGGAAGAAGCAGCTCCTGTAGCCGGTGTGGCAGGCCGCGTCCCCGATCTGGCGGACCCGGGCCAGCACGCAGTCCGCGTCGCAATCGATGCGGAGCTCCCTGACCTCCTGGACGTTCCCCGAGCTCTCACCCTTCTTCCAGAGCTTGTTCCGCGACCTGCTCCAGTAATGCATGATCCCCGTGGACTGCGTCAATTCCCAGGCCTCGCTGTTCATGAAGGCCACCATGAGGACCTCTCCGGTCTTCCAGTCCTGGGCGATGGCAGGAACGAGGCCGTCGAGCTTGGTAAAATCCAGCTTCACCATGGAAGAAACCCCTTTCACACAGAAACGTCCGAGCGCCGGCGCCTGAATCCCACCTCGCGGCCGAAGATGAGGCCGTAGGTGTCGATGGCGATCTGCAGCTCCTCGTTCGTGGGCACGACGAGAATGGCGATGGGCGAATAGGGCGCGGAGACGATCCCCTCCCCGGCGCCCAGCGACACGTTCTCCGCGTAGTCCATGAATATACCGAGGTTTTCCAGGCGGTGGCAAATCCTTTCCCGCATCCTGACCCCGTTCTGGCCGATGCCGCCGGTGAACACGAGGGCGTCCACCTTGACGAGGTTCGCCACGTACGCCCCGATGTACTTGCGCACCCTGTACGCGTAGACCTCCAGTGCCTGGGTTGCCCTCTGGTTGCCCTTTGCCGTCTCCGACTCCAGGTCGCGGAGGTCGTTGGAGATCCCTGACAGCCCGAGAAGACCGCTTTTCCTGTTGAGGAGCGACGTCACCTCGGCTGAACTGTAGCCCCGGCGCTCCAGGAACTCGATGATCGCCGGGTCGATATCTCCGCTCCTGGTTCCCATCACGAGGCCTTCCAGGGGGGTGAAGCCCATGGAGGTGTCCACGGACTTCCCGTGCTCGATGGCTGTGACCGAAGCGCCGTTGCCGAGGTGGCAGGTGATGATGTTCGTGTTCTCGGGGAACCGCTTCAGGAGCTCCAGGGCGCGCGAAGCGACGTACCGGTGGCTCGTGCCGTGAAACCCGTACCGGCGGATCTTGTACTTCTCGTACAGCTCGTAGGGAAGCCCGTAGAGGTACGCGGCGGGCGGCAATGTCTGGTGGAACGCGGTGTCGAAGACTGCCACGTGCTGCACGCCGGGCAGGATCCCCTGCGCCTCGCGGATGCCAATGAGGTTGGGCGGATTGTGCAGCGGCGCAAGCTCGACGTTCTTCTCTACCGCGGCAACCACCGCCTCGTCGATGACGACCGAGCTCGCGTACTGCTCTCCCCCGTGCACCACCCTGTGGCCGACGCCGGTGATGTCCTCTATGCGGGCAAGGACTCCCTGCTCCGGGTCCGTGAGAGCATCCCGCACCAGCTCCATGGCCGCCTTGTGATGTGGCACCTGCACCTCGCGACGGTATTCGCCCTTCGGAGTCTTCTGGGATATCCTCCCCTTCAGCTCGCCGATCCTTTCCACGATGCCTCGCCCCATGCTGACGCGCTGGGGCATCTGGTAGACTTCATACTTCAGCGACGAGCTTCCGCAGTTGATGACCAGTATTTTTGCGTCCGATCCTGCCTGCATAGAGAGCCTCCGAGCTGTTTGAGAACACCTCCATTGGTACCAGAAACGGGGCTTCTGTGCTACCATTTTTACCCCGATGCCGCTTTCCCTGGTCTACCATGCCGGCGCCCTCGGCGACTTCATCACCACCCTTCCGGCCATGGAAGGGTGGCGGCGTCTTCACCCAAAGGACAGGATCGTTCTCCTCGGCAGGCCTGAGCTTGCGGGTCTGGCCCGTGAAGGGCTTTTCAATGAGGCGTGGGACGCCCGGTCTTCCCTGTTCGCCCCGCTTTTCGGCGCCGGTCCGGATCCAGAGTCCCAGGTCAGGAGCCGGTTCTCCGGTTTCGTTTCAGCGCTTCTGTTCTGTGTCGATTCCTCTCTGTTGCCGCTGAATCTGTCGCGCCTGGGAGTCAGGGAGATTGTTCGACAGGATCCTTTTCCTTCGCGGAAGGCCCCCATCGTGGATTATCACCTTTCCCTCTTTCCCGGCCTTTTCTTCTCCGAGGAGGATCGCCGTCCCGGGATCTCGCGGGGGACGAGCGGCCTGACCGTGCCGCCTCACGCCGTTCTGCTGCACCCCGGCAGCGGCGATCCCCGGAAGAACTGGCCGCTCTCGAGGTTCCTGGGCCTCGCGGAGTTGCTGCAGAGCTCAGGCCTCAGGGTGCAGTGGGTGGCCGGGCCCGCGGAAGAAGACGTGGTAATGCCCGTCGGAGCCCGCGTGTGGCGGAGCGCTCCCCTGGAGGATCTGGCCGCGGCTTTCAGGCGATGTCTGCTGTATGTGGGAAACGATTCAGGGGTCGCGCACCTTGCCGCATCTGCCGGTTGCCCCACCGTTGCCCTGTTCGGCGCGAGTGACCCCGAGGTGTGGGCGCCGCGGGGAAAGAGCGTGCAGGTTGTTGCAGCGCCGAACGGGATGATCGAGTCTCTTTCAGTGGAGACGGTTTTTTCAGCGTGTCAGGGATTGCTGCGGAAATTGACTTTCAGGAGCCGCTGACGTTTTTCTTCTCTGCAGTCTGCGTCCGCACAACTGCGCGCAGCGTCGGAGGTTGTGTTCGGCGGTGAAGAGGCCCGCGCGAGAGAGAAGCGTGGGCTCCACTCTCTCCCGCGCGGAGGAGATCCTTACCTCTTCCGAGCGGTCTTCTTGGCCTTCTTGGCCGACTTCTTGGCCGTCTTCTTGGCAGCCTTCTTCGCGCTCTTCTTCTTCGCCGTCTTCTTTACAGGCATGTTCGCCCCTTTCATCCCATGAACTTGTCATCAAGCATAGTGCATGATGCCAGACTTGTCAAGGATTTCTCACGAGGGAAAGGGACGGACAGCGGGCCGGCCCGGCCTCCCGGGAAGGAGTCCGGACAGCCGCTTAGCGATACAAACACGTGTTCGACGACTTAGCCGACCCCGCCGGCGTCTCCGGAGGCGCCGACGGTCCCGGCGTCGGCGACGAACAGCTTCAGGGCGTTGTCGAGCACCTCGACGAGCCCCGGACCCACACGGATGCGGCTTTCCCGTCCGCCGGCCGTTATGCGAAGGTCCCCCGGGGCGACGCTCGCCACCACGGGGGCGTGATCGGCAAGGACTCCCATCTCGCCCCGGGTGGTCGGGACGACGACGAAGTCGCAGTCACCCTGCGCCGCGACACCGTCGGGGGTGCGAACGATGAACGGGAAGCTCATGCCACCGCCACCTTCTTTGCCTTTTCCCGCACCTCGTCCACCGTGCCGACGTAGAGGAACGCCTGCTCAGGCAGCCCGTCGCACTCGCCGGCGATGATCTGCTTGAAGCTCGCCACCGTGTCGGTGCGCTTGACGTGGCGTCCGCCGTAGCCGGTGAACTGTTCGGCGACGAAGAACGGTTGGCTGAGGAAGCGCTCGATGCGCCGCGCGCGGGCTACCGTGGCCTTGTCCTCCTCCGAGAGCTCGTCGTAGCCCAGGATGGCGATGATATCCTGCAGGTCGCGGTAGCGCTGAAGGACCTGGAGCACGGCCTGGGCCACCGCGTAGTGCTCTTCCCCGACGTAGTAGGGATAGAGGATCCTGCTCGTGGAGGCCAGGGGATCCACCGCGGGGTAGATTCCCTTCTCCGCGATCTGGCGGGAAAGGACCGTGGTGGCATCCAGGTGCGTGAACACGGTGGCAGCAGCGGGGTCGGTGATGTCGTCGGCAGGGACGTAGACGGCCTGGATGGAGGTGATGGACCCCTTCTTCGTGGAGGTGATCCTCTCCTGCAGCTCGCCCATCTCGGAGGACAGCGTGGGCTGGTAGCCCACCGCGGAGGGCATGCGGCCCAGGAGGGCGGAGACCTCGCTTCCCGCCTGCGTGAAGCGGAAGATGTTGTCGACGAACAGCAGGATGTCGAGCCCCTGGTCCCGGAAGTGCTCCGCCATGGTGAGGGCGGAGAGGGCCACGCGGAGCCGGGCGCCCGGCGGCTCGTTCATCTGTCCGAAGACGAGGCATGCCTTGGCCAGGACTCCCGAGGCGTCCATCTCTTTCCACAGGTCATTGCCTTCGCGGGTTCGCTCTCCCACGCCCGCAAAGATCGAGTAGCCTCCGTACTGCGTCGCGATGTTGTGGATCAGCTCCTCGATGATGACCGTCTTGCCCACGCCGGCGCCGCCGAACAGCCCCGTCTTGCCGCCGCGCACGTAGGGACAGAGAAGGTCGATCACCTTGATTCCCGTCTCGAAGATCTCCGTCTTGGGCTCCAGCTGGCTGAACGGGACGGCGGGCCTGTGGATGGGCATGCGCTCCTTCCCGCTCACCGGTCCCTTGCCGTCCACCGGGTCCCCCAGAAGGTTGAAGACCCTGCCGAGCACCTCGGTCCCGACGGGCACGGTGATGGAAGAGCCGGTATCCACGATGTGGCATCCCCGCGGGATGCCGTCCGTGGAGTCCAGCGCCACCGCGCGTATCCGGTTGCCGCCGAGGTGCTGCTGGACCTCGCTCACGAGGCGCGCCTTCCGTCCGTCGATGTCCCTCTCGATCAGAAGCGCGTTTCGGATCTCGGGGATCTCGCCCTCGGGAAACTCCGCGTCGAGGATCGACCCGATGATCTGGACAACGGTCCCCTGTGTCCCTGCGCTCATTCCCTTCCCCCTTCGCTTCCGCTGATGATCTCTATCATCTCGCTGGTGATCTGGGCCTGCCGCGCCCTGTTGTACGTCCGCGTCAGGCGTTTCGTCATGGAGTCCGCGTTGTCGGATGCGCTCCTCATGGCAAGTGATCTCTGAGCCTGCTCGCCGAGCATCGCCTCGAGGATGGAGCAGAAAAGCTCCGTGGCAACCGCCATCGGAACGAGAGCGGAGAGAACATCCGCCCGCGAGGGCTCCACGTAATAGAGCGGCTCCTCCGCGCCTCCGCCCCTGCGGACCGTTGCCGGCCCGGAAGCGGGGACGCCTGCTACACGGGCAAACTCGAACGGCAGGAGCCGGCTCACGCGGACCTCCTGCAGAACCTTGTTCATGGAGCGGGTGCTCACCACCTCGACTTCGTCCACCTTGTCCATCTCGTGAGACGTAAAACGCCGGATGATCTCATCCAGGACCTGGCGGAGATTCAGGAACGGGATGTTCTCATCGATGTCAGGAAGCTGAATCTCCACGGGCTGGTTGTGATAGCGGAAATACGACAAGCCCTTCTTTCCCATGACGACGAGGCTCGCCTGCCTGCCCTCGCCGGCAAGCTCCTGCATGCGGGCCTTCGTTGCCTGCAGCACCCTCGCGTTGTACCCGCCGCACAACCCGCGGCTGGAGGTCACGACGAACAGAAGCACGCGGGCGCCTTTGCCCCGTGGCGCGCTCAACGGGTTCGCCGCAAGAGCTTCCTGCGCCTGCGAGGTGCCCAGGGCAGCCCCCAGGGCCTCCGGCACGAGCCGCGCCAGGTCCGCGCGAAACGCCTTTGCGTCAGCAAAGCGCGCATTCAGCTTCATGACCTTCGATTGCGCAACCTTCTCCATGGTCCGCGTGATCTTGTTGATGTTGCGGACGCTGAGGATGCGCTTTCGGATCTCCCGGGTCTTTGCCATGTCTTCAGAACGTCTTCTTGAACGCGGTCACGGCCGCGTTCAGCACCTCGGGCTCGGAAAGCGTGCCGAGGTTCCTGATGCCGGCCAGGATCTCGGGCTCACGGTTCCTCAGCCAGGAAAGGAACTTCTGCTCGAACTCGCGAACCCGGCCCACGGGCACATCATCCAGGAAGCCCCGGGTTGCCGCGTACAGCACCATGACCTGCTCTTCCACCGGCATGGGGGAGTACTGCTGCTGCTTGAGTGCCTCCACGAGGCGGGCGCCTCGCGCCAGCTGCGCCTGGGTTGCCTTGTCCAGCTCCGTTCCCATCTGCGCGAACGCTTCCAGCTCCCGATAGGCCGCAAGGTCGATGCGCAGCGAGCCGGCCACCTGCTTCATTGCCTTGATCTGGGCATTGCCTCCCACGCGGGAAACCGACAGCCCGACGTCGATGGCGGGCCTGATCCCCGCATTGTACAGGTCGGTGCGCAGGTAGATCTGGCCGTCGGTGATGGAGATGACGTTTGTCGGGATGTAAGCGGACACCTCGCCTTCCTGCGTTTCGATGAGCGGGATGGCAGTCAGGGAGCCGCCCCCGAGGTCGTCTGAGATCCGCGCGGCGCGTTCCAGGAGACGGGAGTGCAGGTAGAAGACATCGCCGGGATACGCCTCCCGCCCGGGCGGACGGCGCAGGAGAAGGGAAAGCTGACGGTATGCGTTTGCCTGCCGGGAAAGGTCGTCGTACACGACCAGGGTGTCCTTGTGCTCCTCGTACATGAAGTACTCTGCCATGGCGCACCCGGCATAGGGGGCGATGTACTGCAGCGCCGCCGGCTCCGCCGCGGTTGCCGCCACCACGATCGTGTGGTCGAGAGCGCCGCGCGCCCGCAGGGCATCGACGATGCCCGCCACCATGGATGCCTTCTGGCCGATGGCCACGTACACGCAGATCACGTCCCTGCCTTTCTGGTTCATGATCGCGTCGATGGCGATTGCCTCCTTGCCCGCCCCGCGGTCACCGATGAGAAGCTCCCGCTGTCCCTTGCCGATGGGGACCATGGCGTCGATGGCCTTGACGCCGGTCTGCAGCGGCTCCTTGACGGACTGGCGGTCGCGAATGCCCGGCGCCTTGAACTCCACCGGTCTCCTTCGCGCGCTGGCGATTTCTCCCTTGTCGTCAATGGGCACGCCGAGCGGGTTGACCACCCTGCCGATCAGCTCGTGCCCTACGGGCACCTCGAGGACGCGGCCTGTTCTCTTCACCTTGCCGCCTTCGTGCAGGTCCAGGTAGTCCCCGAGGATGACCGCTCCGACGGAGTCCTCCTCCAGGTTCAGCGCAAGCCCGAAGACACCGGTCTCGAACTCCAGCATCTCCATGGCCATGGCCCCGCGCATGCCGTAGATCCGGGCAATGCCGTCGCCGAGCTCAACGACCGTGCCGACTTCGTCAACGGCGAGGTTTCGCGAGTAGCTGCGGATCTCTTCCCGGATCCGCGTGGATATCTCTTCAAGGTTGATCCGCATGGCTTTTCCTGTGCCTTCCCTTCATTTCATGAGCCTGTTCTGCATGTCCTTGAGCTGCCCGCCGGCGGTGAACTCGATCTCCTGGCCCTCACTGAGCGCGAGGACTCCGCCGATGAGCGACGGTCGAAGCTCGGTCTTCAATTCCACCGTCCCCCCGTATCTCCCCTCCAGCGCGGACCTGATGCGTCCCTTCTCCTCGTCTCCCAGCGGGAAGGCGGAGAGGATGGTGGCCCGGCGCACGCCGCGCGCGATGCGCGAGAGGCGCTCGTACTCGTCGTCGATCTCGCCAAGGAGGCGCGCCCGCCCGCGCTCCGCCACAAGGAGGAGCATCGTCAGCACCCGGGGATCCACTTTCCCCTCGAAGGCGGAGATCACGAGCCGGCGCTTCGTGGATCGGCCCACCACGCGGGAGGCCAGGAAGTCGCGCGCCTCCCTGTCCTCGTACAGCGCATCGCGCGCGGCGCGCAGGTCCGCTTCCACCTCCCGGATGGAGGACGTCTCGGCGGCAAGCTCGAACAGGGCGCGCGCGTAGTTGCGGGACAGGCCGCTTGTCATCTCATTCAGTTCCGGGAGCCGATCAGCCGGTCCGCGAACTCCTCCACGAAGGCCCGGTTGTCAGTGGTCCCGGTTTCCCGCTTCAGGATTGCCTCCGCGATGGCAAAGGACATGTCGACGATCTGCCCGCGGATCCCCAGCTCGGCCGTCTCACGGGCCTTCTCGATTTCCTGGGTAGCCCGCGCTTTCACCTCGCGTACCTCGGCCCAGGACTTCTCCAGCATCTCCTCGCGAAGCCGGGCCGCCTCGGTGCGCGCTTCTTCAATGATGTTCGCGGCCTCGAGTTTTCCCTGTCGGAGGGTGGCGTCGTACTCGGCCACCACGGCCTTTGCCTTCTCCCCGGCCAGGCGCGCGGACTCGATGTCCGAGGCGATCTTCTGCGACCTCCTGTCCAAAGCGCCGGTGATCCTGTCCCACGCGGTGAAGCGCAGGATGAGGAGGATGATGCCGAACGTGATCCACAGCCAGATGACCAGACCGGGATCGACTCGCAAGAGTGCCACGACGGACCCCCGTTACATGACGATGGCGAGGATGCAGATGACCAGGGCGATGATGCCGACTCCCTCCACGAGGACGGCGGCCAGCAGCATGTTGGTCTGGATCTTTCCCGAGGCCTCCGGCTGGCGCGAGATGCCTTCCGCCGCGGCGGCGCCGATGCGGCCCAGGCCGAGCCCGACGCCAAGGACCGCCAGCCCGGCGCCGATGGTCGCGCCGATGAAAGCGCCGAACTTCATGATGGCAGGTGCGAGGGTTCCGATGTCCATGTCCGATCTCCTTTCGGGAAAACCCGAGCGAGCTAGTGTTTGCGCTGCGCAATCCCGATGAACAGCGCCGAGAGGAACGAGAAAATGTAGGCCTGGAGCACGGCCACGAAGAGCTCCAGCGCCATGATGGCAAGGTCCACCACCACCGCAATGGGACCGATGGCAACGGACTGGAACTTCACGATGAGAAGGAGGATGAGAAGCATCGCGACGTGCCCCCCGATCATGTTGGCGAAGAGCCTCATGATGAGCGCCAGGGTCTTGGAAAGGATGCCCACGAACTCCAGGAGAAGCGTGAAGGGGAGCATCCATCCGGGGGTCCCCTCGGGGGCAAGCTTCCTCCAGTACCCGAAGGCTCCCTTTGCCCGCATGCCTGACGCGTTGAAGACGACGAAGGTGATGAGCCCGAGGGCCAGGGTGGTCGCGAGGTTTCCCGTCACGGCGCCCCCCAGCCACACCGCCTCATTCTCCCCCGGGGGCCTGATGGGCGCGAAGGGCGGAATCATCCCGAGCAGGTTCCCGTAGAGGATGAACAGGAAGAGGGTGAAACACAGGAGATGGAACCGCCTGCCCTCGGGTCCGAGCACCGGCTCGTAGACCTGCTCCCGCATGTACTGGAGCAGGCTCTCGAAGAGGCTCTGCATGCGCGTGGGAGTTCGGAAGGGATCCTTCAATTTGTGCGCCAGGTAGAACATGGAGGCCAGCACGAGGAGGCCGACCGCGGTCATGAGGATGAAATGCTTCGTGATGGAGAGCGCGATGACCGTGCGGCCGATCGAGAACAGGGGAACCTTCGCGAAGGGATGGTCGATGCTGTCGGTGATCTCCGCAAACAGGGCTGTTGAGAGACTGAACTCGCGAGGCGGACCTGCCTCGGCGACCACGGGCGCGGAGGGGAGCAGAGAGAATGCAAGGCATGCAAGGGCCGCGCGCAGCGCGACGCCTCTCCAGACGCGCCGGATGGTTTCCTCCTTGACCCGCAGACGAGCCGGTTTCTCAGGCGACGTCCCGCTCGCAGACATCCGTTGCGTCGCTGAAAAAAGGGCTTCTCAATTCATGAATCGGGATTTTCCGGGCCGCAGAGTAGCACAATCTGTCCTGAGCGTCTACCGGCGTGGCTGACTCGTCTTTCCCCATTCATCCGGAAATTCAGTACCTTATCAACCGTAGAGGAGAAGCGCGTTGCAACTGCCACGGACCCTTGGAGAACTGAAAAAGTCTGGATTCAAACCTCACAGCGTCAAGGAAGAGATGCGGGCCAACGTCGTGCGCATGCTGCGCGCGAAGGAAGAGCTCTTCCCCGGCATCATCGGCTACGATTCGACGGTGATCCCAGGGCTCGTGAATGCCATCCTTTCCCACCATGACTTCATCCTGCTGGGGCTTCGCGGCCAGGCAAAGACGCGGATCCTCCGCGCCCTGGTGCGATTCCTCGACGAGCAGATCCCCGTGATCGCGGGGACGGAGATCAATGACGACCCGTTCTCCCCGGTGAGCAGGAAGGGGCGGGAGACCGTCGCCTCCAAAGGGGATGACACTCCCATCGAATGGCTTGCCCGGGAGGACCGCTACCGGGAGAAGCTGGCCACTCCGGATGTCACCATTGCAGACCTGATCGGCGACATCGATCCCATCAAGGCCGCCACCCGCAAGCTCACGTACGCGGACGAAGAGGTCATCCACTTCGGGATCATCCCCCGCACCAACAGGGGCATCTTCGCCATCAACGAGCTTCCCGACCTTCCCCCCGGATCCAGGTCGGCCTGCTCAATATTATGGAAGAAAAGGACATCCAGATCCGGGGATTCCCCATCCGGATGAGGCTTGACATCCTCATGGTCTACTCGGCGAACCCCGAGGACTACACCAACCGGGGCAATATCATCACGCCGCTCAAGGACAGGATCGACTCCCAGATCATCACCCACTATCCCCAGGACCGGCAGGCGGCCATGCGCATCACGGCGCAGGAGGCGTGGACGGGGCGGGATTGCGGCATCGAGCTTCTCATGCCGGACTGGTTCCGCGAGCTGGTGGAGGAGGTGGCGTTTGCCGCCCGGGCCAGCGAGTTCGTGAACCAGGCCTCCGGAGTCTCGGCGCGCATGAGCATATCGCTCCTTGAGAACGTGATGAGCAACATGGAGAGGCGCGCCATCATCCAGGGAGAGAAGCGCGTGTACCCGCGCATCGGCGACCTCCATTCAGCGGTGACGGCCATCACGGGCAAGGTGGAGCTCGTCTACGAGGGAGAGCAGCAGGGCGCCGCCATCGTGGCGCGCAAGATCATCGGGGAAGCGGTGAAGGAGACTTTCCGCCGCAGGTTCCCCGATCCGACGCCGAAGAAGAAAAAGAAGGAAGGGGGGAGGAACAGCCGGCCCGCACGGAGTCTTCCCCGTTCAATGCCGTGCTTTCCTGGTTCTCCAAGGGCAACACCGTGGAGACCTCGGACGAGATGCCCTATGACGAGTACATGAAGAGGCTGGAGAAGGTCCAGGGCCTGAAGGAGCTGGCAGCCCGTCACCTCGAGCTGAAGGAAGGAGACGGTATTGGCCTCGGCATGGAGTTCGTCCTGGAAGGCCTCCACCAGCACTCCATGGTGTCCAAGCGGGAGGAAGGCGTGAAGGTGGCCTACCGCGACATGCTCAAGGCCATGTTCGACCACATGGCGCAGAGCGACGACGCCTAGGGAGAACCGCGACAGTGCAGTGGGAATACTCGGAGTGGGACCAGACTCTCCAGGACCTCCTGAAGAGCTTCCAGGACCTCATGAGCCTCTTCAACTACCTCCTCCTCATGGCGGGCGGGGATGTTGACAAGGTCTTCAAGTGGATGGAGTACCTCCAGGAGCGGGGAAGCATCGACCCCGGCGTGGATCTCGAGGAGTTCCGCCGCAAGCTGGAGGAGAACCGCATCGTGGAGAAGCTGAAGGAGGGCGGGTACAGCCTCACGGCAAAAGGGGAGCAGGTCATCCGCAAGGATTCCCTGAACCAGATCTTCTCCAACCTCCAGAAGTCCGGCTTCGGCCAGCACCGCGTGCCCTCCGCCGGAAGCGGTGAGGAAAGGCTGACGGAGACGCGCGCATGGCGCTTCGGGGACCCTGTCACGCAGATCGACGCCCTGGGGACCATCTCCAACGCCGTGAAGCGCGGCGGGGTAGAGGAGATTTCCCTCTCCGAGGAGGACCTGGAGGTCTACGAGACGGAGCACCTTTCCTCCTGCGCAACGATGCTCCTCATCGACATCAGCCACAGCATGATCCTCTACGGGGAGGACAGGATCACCCCTGCAAAGCAGGTGGCACTGGCGCTGACGGAGCTGATCCTCACCCGCTATCCCAAGGACACGCTGCGGGTGGGGACGTTCGGCGACGAGGCCCGGGAGATCGCCATCAGCGACATCCCCTATCTCCAGGTCGGTCCGTTCCATACCAACACGCGGGCGGGGCTGGAGATGGCGCAGACCATCCTGGAAGGAACGCGCCAGGCCAACCGCCAGATCTTCATGGTCACCGACGGGAAGCCTACCGCCATCACGGAGAACGGTGAAGTCTACAAGAACCCGTACGGCTTCGACCCGAAGATCCTAGCCCAGACGCTGGAGGCGGCGGCCGCGTGCAGGAAGGCGGGAATCACCATCACGACCTTCATGCTTGCCACGGACCCCGAGCTGGTGAACTTTGTCGATGAGATGACCAAGCTCAACAAGGGCAGGGCATATTTCGCTTCGGCGGACAAGCTCGGAGAGTTTCTCTTCGCGGACTACATCAGGAACAAACGCCGAATGCTCCACTGACGGTGAAGGCGACGGTGAAAACCGTATCTTTCCCGAGAACCAGCGTCGTGGGCTTCGTGCTTGCCTCCGTCCTCCTGGCGGGGGTGGCGTGGACAGCTGTCCGCAGCCTCGGGGATTTCCGGCAGGCCACCGCATGGGTTTCTCACACCCTCAGCGTGCGCGAAGAGGCCGAGGGTCTTCTCCTCCTTCTCACCGATGCACAGACGGAACAAAGCGGATACCTCCTCACCGGCGCACCCTCCTCCCTTTCCCGCTATGAACAGGCGCTCGCCGCGATTCCGCGGCGACTCGCGAGGCTGCGCGCGCTGACCGCGGACAACACGGCCCAGCAAGCGAACGTCGCGGCGCTCGATGACCTTCTGCCTCGCATGGTGGTCACGCTCCTGCGGGAAGTCGAGGCGCGGCGGCGCCAGGGTCTGAATGCCGCCGTGGACATGGCGAGGGCCGGTGAAGGGGAGAGGATCATCGATCGGGTCCGTGATGTCGTCACCGGCATCGGCGCAGAGGAGAATCGGCTTCTCACGGAACGAAGGGCCCTGGAGGAAATAGAGGCCCGCTGGGCCATGGAAAGGACCATCGGCGGACTTTGTGCCGCCATTGGCCTCCTGGTTCTTGCGACAGTGCTCCTTGCGCGAGCCCTCCACCATCGGGAGAAACAGGAGACCAGGTTCCAGGCACTCCTGGAATCCGCGCCGGACGCCATGGTCGTGATCGACTCCCAGGGCTCCATCGTGATGGTCAACGCCCAGACGGAGAAGCTATTCGGCTACGAGAGGCGCGAGCTCCTCGGAAAGCCCGTTGAGATCCTGGTGCCTGAACGCTTCCGGGAAAGGCACACGGGCCATCGGAGGGACTTCTTTGCCCATCCGCACACCCGGCCAATGGGGGTCGGCCTTGAGCTCTTCGGCGTGCGCAGGGACGCCTCCGAGTTTCCCGTGGAGATCGGGCTCAGCCCGCTTGCCACGGCTGAGGGGATGCTCGTGACGGCCGCCATCCGGGACATCACGGACCGAAAGCGCGCGGAGGATGCGCTGCAGGACCTCCGCGAGCTCTACGAAAAGCTCCTTGGCGTCCAAAGCGACGTTGGTGACGGGGTCACGATAACCAACGGGACGCGCCTGGTCTTTGCCAACGACGCCCTGTGCAGGATGTACGGGTACACCCTCGAGGAGCTGATGGCGCTTCCCTCCCAGCTCGATCTGGTCGTCCCCGAAGAACGCGAGAGGCTGGCCGAGCGCCTGCGCAGGCGCATGGCAGGGGAGAGCCTTACGGAGTTCGGGGAGACCCAGGCCATTCGCAAGGACGGAACGCGTATCATCAACGAGTACGCCGTGAAGCCGGTCAAGGTCAAAGGGGAGACGCTCATCATTTCCATCGTTCGGAATATCACCGAGCGAAAGCGCGCCGAGGAGTCCATTCGCCAGCTCTCCCAACGACTCCTCCAGGTGCAGGATGAGGAGCAGCAGCGCATCTCGCGGGAGCTGCAATCCGGGGTGGTGCGGGCGCTGGACGAGCTTCGCTCGCAGCTGTCGCTCGTGAAGGATTCAGGGACAGTGTTCGACTGGAGGACATCCGACGCCCTGCGGGCCAGCCTCGACCTTGTCCGCAAGGCGCTCAAGGAGGCGCGAACGCTTTCTCACCTCCTCCATCCCCGTCTCCTCGAGGAATCCGGCATCGTGGAGGCCATCCGGTATTATCAGAACGGGTTTCAGGAGAGGACCGGCATCAGGGTCATCCTTGACGCGCCGGGCACCTTCGGGAGGCTTTCCGCGGAGGCAGAGCGGTCCCTGTTCCGAGTGGTGCAGGAGTGCCTGGCGAACATCCATCGTCATGCCCAGGCAGCAACGGCATGGATCTCCCTCCGCGCGGAGACTGACGGCATCAGGCTGGAGGTCCGCGACGACGGGCGCGGCATGCACCCCGGGGCCTCCGCGGCCTCGGGAGGGGTAGGGATCAGGAGCCTCATGGAACGCATGAGCCAGCTGGGAGGCCGGCTTGAGATACTGTCGGATGGAGCGGCAAAGGGGACCCGGGTCATCGCAACGCTTCCGCTCTCCGTCCTGCGCCGCGAAGAGAGCCCTGCAACCCCTCCGGCCTGAGCTTCCTGCAGCCTGAGAACGCGCCCCTGCCCTTTTTTCCAGTGGCTCACTCCCCGAACGGTTAGTATTTTCAAGCATATTTCGTTTTTCGGAGAGGAGAGCCGTCCTTCATGTACACGGTCACAAAGAGAGAGCGCGCTTTCACCCTTGCCGGCATCATGGTCGCGCTCTTTCTGGGCGCGCTCGACCAGACGATCGTCGGCACCGCAATGCCGAGGATCCTCCAGGACCTGAACGGGCTGAACCTGTATTCGTGGCTCGTCACGGCCTACCTGCTGGCCTCCACCTCCATGATCCCCATCTACGGCAAGCTCTCCGACCTGTACGGCCGCAAGCTCGTGGTTCTCACCGGCGTCATCCTGTTCCTCGCCGGCTCCGTGCTCTCGGGCCAGTCGCGAAGCATGACGGAGCTGATCGTGTTCCGCGCCCTCCAGGGACTCGGCGCGGCGGGGATCTTTTCCATGGCCTTCACCGTGATTGCCGACCTTTTTCCGCCCGCGGAGAGGGGTCGGTACAACGGCCTTTTCGGCGCGGTTTTCGGAACATCGAGCATCGTGGGTCCGCTCCT
This sequence comes from uncultured Spirochaetota bacterium, assembly GCA_963753085.1. Classification (GTDB taxonomy): domain Bacteria; phylum Spirochaetota; class Spirochaetia; order SZUA-6; family Fen-1364; genus Fen-1364. The sequence continues at coordinate 205,042 of CAVWBF010000022.1, forward strand.
GGGGGGGTTCCTGACGGACGCCCTCTCCTGGCGCTGGGTCTTCTACGTCAACATGCCCGTCGGGCTCGTGGCTCTCCTGTTCATCCTTTTCCAGATGCCCGCGCTGAAGCCCACGCTGGAAAGGAAGGTCAGAATCGACTGGTGGGGGTCCGCCGCCCTCCTCCTGGGAATCATTCCGATTCTCCTTGCCCTGAGCATCGGGGGCACGGAGATCGCGTGGGGTTCGTGGCAGATCATTGGCCTCTTTGGCCTGGGCGCCGTCGGAGTTGTCATCTTCATCCTCATCGAGCGGAGGGCGCAGGAGCCGATCCTTCCCTTCGACCTGTTTCAGAACAGGACCTACGTGGTGGGCAATATAGGGGCCCTTCTCATTGCCGGAGTCGGCTTCTTCGGCGCAATCCTCTTTCTCCCGATCTACATGGTCATGGTGGTGGGGGTCTCCGCGAGCGCCGCGGGGCTGACGCTCATGCCGATGACCCTTGGCATGGTGGTTGCCAGCTTCCTCTCGGGACAGATCGTGAGCAGGTTCGGAAAATACAAGCTCCTGCTCCTGGCCGGAGCGGCGCTCATGATCGTCGGGTACTGCACAATGCTCGCGCTGAACGACCACATGACGCGAGCACAGGTGACGTGGCGCATGATCCTGCTCGGCGTCGGCCTTGGCCCTGCGCTTCCCCTGTTCACCCTTGCCATCCAGAACTCGGTGAACCCCCGGGAGATCGGGGCTGCGACGAGCAGCAGCCAGTTCTTCCGCCAGATCGGGTCCACCGTGGGCGTGGCGGTGTTCGGGACGCTCATGGCCGTCACGCTTGCCACCGAGCTTCCCCGGTCCCTGCCGGCCCCGCTGCGTGAGGCCGGCCTGGGAAAGATGAGCTTCAGCATGGGCCAGCTCCAGTCGGGGAACATGGGGGCAGTGGGTGACCAGGTCAAGGCCGGCGTGAACACGGTCTACCACCAGGTCGAGCTTGCCATGACGAAAAACGACCAGGCAGCGCTCGCCGGCCTCGTTTCCAATCCGCTCCTCCCCGCTATGGCAAGGAGCATGCTGCAGAGCAGGTTGGCCTACCCCGGCAGATCGCAAGAGGCCACCCAGGAGACGTTGACGGAGGTCAAGGCCATCCTCGACGCGGAGGCGGCGGACATGACCGCCGGGCTCACTTCCGCGCTGAAGACCGCATTCACGGCGGCCGTCCACCGCGTGTACTTCCTGGGTCTCCTCATTCTTGCGGCGGGGTTTCTCGTGACGCTTTTTCTGCCGGAGCTCGCCCTTCGGAAGACCGCGGGGCATGCCGCGCCCGCTTCCGCGGAGGGGTAGTCTTTACCCTGCCGCTGATTCGATGTAACTTTCCCCTGAACCCTGTAAACACCACGGAGAGTCCACGGCCATGGCAACGCACAAGTTCCAGGCGGAAGTCAACCAGCTCCTCACGCTCATCATCCATTCCCTGTACTCCCATCCGGAGATCTTCCTGCGGGAGCTCGTATCCAACGCCTCGGATGCGCTGGATAAGCTGAAGTACCTCACGATGACTCAGGATGAGTACAAGGGCGTGCCCTTTGTTCCGCGCATCGATATTTCCTATGACACGAAAGACAGGAAGACCCTGACGGTCTCCGATACGGGCATCGGGATGAACGACAAGGAGCTGGAAGAGAACCTGGGGACCATCGCGAGGTCCGGCACCAGGCAGTTCATCCAGACAATGGCAGCGGACGCAAAGAAAGGGTCCGGCATGATCGGCCAGTTCGGCGTCGGGTTCTATTCCTCGTTCATGGTGGCAGACACCGTGGAGGTGGTCTCCCGCAGGACCGGGGACGCGAAGGCATGGAAGTGGACCAGCGACGGCAAGGGGGAATACGAGATCACGGATGCGGAGCGCGACGGGCCGGGAACCACCGTCACCCTTGCCCTGAACGAGCAGGGCAGGGAGTTCGCGGACCGATGGCGGATCGAGGACATCATCCGCAAGTACTCCAACCACATCGCCTTTCCCATCCACCTCCACTACCAGGAGGAAGGACAGCACGGCGGGAAAGTGGACACGGTGTCGCAGGTCAACGCGGCTCTTGCCCTGTGGAAGAGACCGAAGAACGAGCTGTCAGACGACGATTACAAGGAGTTCTACAAGACCCTCACCCACGAAACGGATGACCCTCTTCACTGGATCCATCTCTCGGTTGAGGGCGCCCTCGCCTACACGACGCTGTTCTACATCCCCGGCAAGGCCCCCTTCGACCTTTTCCGCTACGACTACCAGCCCGGGGTCAAGCTGTACATCAAGCGGGTGTTCATCACGGAAAGCGAGAAGGAGCTTCTTCCCGTCTACCTGCGCTTCGTGCGGGGGATCATCGACTCGGAGGACCTCCCGCTGAACGTGAGCCGCGAGATCCTCCAGAAGAACCGGGTCATGGAGAACATCCGCTCTTCCTCGGTGAGAAAGATCCTCCAGGAGCTCACCCAGCTGGCAAAGGACAAGGCGAAGTACGAGACCTTCTGGAGCGAGCTCGGTCGGGTCCTCAAGGAAGGCCTCCTGCAGGACATCGAGCACAAGGACCAGCTGCTGGAGCTGGTGCGCTACAAGTCCACGGCCGTGGAGGGCTGGACCAGTCTCACCGAGTACCGCGACCGGATGAAGAAGGACCAGAAGGCCATCTACTACATCACGGGCAACCGGGAGGCGGGGCTTCGCAGCTCACCGCTCCTGGAGGCGTACAAGGCCAAGGGGCTCGAGGTCCTCGTCATGGACGATGAGATCGACGAGATCGTGGCCTCCTCCATCGGCACGTTCATGGAGACGGAGCTGAAGGCCGTGAACCGTTCCGCCGCCGCCGAGGACCTGAAGACAGAAGCCGACGCCGGCAAGGCCGCGGCAATCGATCCGCTCGTGAAGAAGGTGAAGCTGATCCTCGGTGACGCCGTGAAGGATGTACGAGCTTCCACCAGGCTCGCGGATTCCCCGTCCTGCATCGTCGTGGACGACAAGGATCCCACCCTGCAGATGCAGCAGATCCTGAAGCTCATGGGAAACCGGGACTTCCCCGAGGTGAAGCCCATCCTGGAGCTCAACCCGTCCCACCCCATCGTGGTGAAGCTCGCGGCCGCCCAGGACCAGGGCGTCATCGAGGACACGAGCCGCCTCCTCCTGGACCAGGCCCTCCTCGTTGAAGGCGGAGAGATCAAGGACCCCGCGGGGTTCGTGAAGAGACTGAACAGGGCGCTGGAGAAAGCCCTGTAGCAGTCCATGAAAAAGTTTCTCACCGTTGTCCTGAGGGTCGTTCTCGTCATTCTCTGCGTCGCTGTCCTGGGAGCCGCCTTCCTGGTGGGGCGCTGGCTCTTCCGCCAGGAGGATCCCCTTTCGTTCCTGCCGGAGCGCTACGTCGCGCTTGTCCAGGTGCCTTCCATCCGCGCCGTCTACGATGACTGGCTGAACCTTCCCGCCGCTGACGTTGTCCTTTCCCGTCCCGAGCTTGCCTCCTACCGCGGCGCGCTCTCGGATGCGCGCGGGCTTGCCCTGACCAGGTCGCCAATCCTGCAGAGGCTGCTCGATGTCCATGCCGACATCGTTCTCCTCCCGGACAAGAAGGTCCTTGCCGTCCTGGACCTCGGGTGGCGGGGCATCCTGGCGCCGCTTGCCCGGGTTGTCGGCCCCGTTCTCTCGATCAATGGCTTCAGCTTTCTCAATGACGGGGGAGTCCAGATGTACCGCTACACGAGCGGACCTGCCACCATTCAGGCTGCTCTCAGGGAGAACGTTGCCGTCATTTCCCTGGATGAGGACGTGGTGAAGGATGCCCTGGCGCGAAGCGCCGGCGGCCGGGGGCTGGCGGCCAGGGCGAGCAGGGACCTGATCGACATGCTTCGTCCGAGAAGCAGCCGGGCCGTGCGGGTGCTCGTTGAAACCCAGAGCCTTTCCGGCCAGCTTCTTGGCGGCAGCGGACCGGGGGAAAGCGTGATGTCCGCTCTCCAGCTGCCCGGCCAGTCGATCCTCGATGCCGAAGTGCTCTCCCTGGATCGAGCAGAAAATGCCGGGGGCGGCAGGAGCGTTTCCTCGTCTCCCGGGGGGCAAGCGAAGGGCCTTCGACTGGGCGCCGAGCTGCCCATTTCTCCGTCGCTCCCCGAGCTGCAAAAGGTTCTCTCGCTGGCGCCGCGGCCCATCGGGGTCCTCCGCTACGTTCCCTCCTCCGCATACCTCCTGAGCGTCGTCAACCTCGCGCCGCTTGCAGACCTCTACCGCCTGGCGGCCGCCGTGGAAGGCGCGAATGTCCAGGAGCTCTACAAGAAGGCGGACGATGCCGCCCGCTCCGTTGTCGGTGCTGGAATCGACGAGCTGGTCTTTTCCTGGATAGGCTCCGAGGTCGGCGCTTTCCAGCTGCCCGGCTCGAACGAGGCGGTGTACTTTGCCAGGATCAGCGATGCAAAGGCCTGCGCCAGCGCAATCAGCAAGCTGACGGGATCCATCGTGGCCGGGAAAGACAGCTCCCTTGTTCTGGACGGGGTCAGAATCAACAGGCTTTCCATTCCGTGGTACGTCGGCATGATCCTGCAGGCCTTCAACGTAAGCGTGCCCGAGCCCTATTTTCTCATCCGGGGGGACTATTTCTTCTGCTCGCTTGATCCCGGCAACCTCGCCTCCGTTGTGAAGACCGCGGACACGGGAGACAATATCGCGCTCTCCGGATCGTTCCCGCGGCTGACTGAACGGATCCCGGCGGATTCGTCCCTCATGGTCTGGTACGACAGGTCACGGGCCCAGCCGTTCTTCCTGGCCGGGTCGGGCATCCTCCCCGAGGTGCTTCGGCTCTATGAGAGCGGAGTGATTGTCATCCGCGCCTCCTCCACCCGGGTTGGCGTCACGCTGCTGGCGGCCAGCGGGAACCAGGGCGCGGCCCAGCCGCTTCCCGGTTTCCCCCTGGCCGTGGACGGCGGCGTGGGCAGCAATCTCCTGGCGTTCCGGTTTGCGGATGCGGGCCCCGCGCTCCTGGCGTGGATCCGTGACAGGTCCACACTGGAGCTGGCAGACGCTGGCGGCACGCGAATCGCGGAAGCGAAGCTCGAGGCGGACAGCGTCCTGGTTCCCGAGACGCTTCGACCGGGAGTCCTTTCCGCAATCTGGGCCGTGTCGCCCGGAGGGACGGTCTGGCGCTTCGGCCCGAAGCTCGAGCCGCTTGCCCCGTTCCCCGTGGCCACCGCCGTTGCCAGCTCCATGCCGCCCGCGCTCGTGGGCGGAAAGCTCGAGCTTTTCTCCCGGGCTGATTCCACCCTTGTCCTGATCGGGCCGGACGGCAGCCGCGCGGCTTCGGGTGACAGGGTCGAGGCTCCCCTGCTGTCAGACCCCGATTCCCTGGGAACCCGCATTGCGTTCTATCCGAAGAGCTTCGACGCGCGGATACACCTGAGGGATCTTTCAGGCGCCGAGGCACCGGGCTGGCCGGTGAGTGCTTCCGGGATCTCTTTCTGCGCGCCCCGATTCGTCCCGGTGCCCGGCGCCTTCCGCGTCACCTTCCTTACCCAGGCCGGGCTCCTCTACGCATGGGATCCCGCGGGCTCTCCCGTGCCGCAGTTCCCCCTGACCCTTCCCGGAGTTTTCTACACCACACCGGAGGTGCTCAGCGTGGACGGGCAGGGGGCCCTTGCCATCCTGGCGCAGGACGGCACGCTGAGCATTGTCGGGATGAACGGCGCGGTGCTTCGACAGACGGTGGTCCCTGACCTGGACGGGAAGGACGCGCGAATGCTCGTCGCGGACCTGTATCGGGACGGCCGGCAGGAGATACTCCTGTACGGCTCGGGAGCTTTCATCGCCGGCTACGATTCATCCCTCCGCCCCCTGGCAGGGTTCCCGCTGAAAGGCGTTTCACCTCCGCAGCTCCTGGAGCTGAACCACGACGGGAGGCTGGACCTCGTCACTGCGGGGCTGGACGGAAAGATCTACGCGTACGCGCTGCGGAAGGCCGGCAGGTGAATCGACGCCGCGTCTTCACTCTTGCAGCGTGCGTCTTCTGCCTCATGCTCTCCTGCCAGAGCTCGCCGTCGGACCGCGTGGAGGCCAGCCCGGGAGCGCAGGACCTCGCACGGCTGGACGCAATCGAGCTGAAGCTTCTCGACTTGAAGCTCACCCCTGATGCGGCGGGCCTTGCCGGCGTGCGCTTGCAGCTGGACGGCATTGCCTCGCGGCCCGGTCAGGGCCGCCTGCTTTCCGCGCGGGTTCGGGCGCTGCAGGGCCAGGCCGCCCTCATGGCGGATGATCGCTCTGGCGCGCGGAGCTTTGCTGATGCGGCGGCCGCTCTTTCCGACTCAGAGGACGGGGTATGGCTGGTCAGGGCCGGCCTCGAGAGCGACCCGGCAAGGCGTCTTGCCGTTCTGGACCTGGGCCTGGCAAAGGCGGATCGCAAACCCCGCCTTCTCTGCGAGCGGGGAGAGGAGCTTCTCAGGCAGGGCCGGTACGCGGAGGCCGCGCAGGATCTCGACGAAGGCCTGCGGGGGCTCGATGACCGCTACAAGGCACTCTACGGAGCTGATCGTGAGAAGGCCCTTTCCCTGGCGCAGGCCGTCCAGACCTCTCCTGCAACTGCCGCGGCTCTCAGCCCGGATGCGCTGCAGGCCCCTCTCACCATTCGATCAATGGTGGAAAGAGCGTTCTCGGGAACGCACCTTCTCAGCGCCCTTTCCCCCCGGCAGAGCCCGTCGTTCGAGGACACCCGTTCCGCGGTGGCTGCCGCTGGCCTTCTCCTGCAGCCCGACGCTTCCCCGGATGCGCCTGCCGCGCGCAGGGATGTCGCCTTCTTCCTCTGGGGGATTGTGCTTCGCGCGGAAAGAAACCCGAAGCTCGTGGGCATGTACCGAAGCAAGTACTCCAGCAGCCCCGTGCCGGATGTGCCCGCGGATGCTCCCTGGTTCGAGGCGACCCTCGGCCTGGTGGAGCGCGAGATCATGGACCTGCCGGACGGCGTGCACTTCCAGCCGGACGGCGCGGTGAGCCGCGTGGACTACCTGCAGATGCTGAACCGTCTGCAGAAGATGTATCCGTAGCCAGGGATGGCGGAGCCGCGCCGAGCACAGGACGTGCGGAAGGCGCGGCAGTAGCCAGGGATGGCGGAGCCGCGCCGAGCACAGGACGTGCGGAAGGCGCGGCGAAAGGTGGTCCCCATGGTGACGTCGCGCTACGCGGAGCTGGTCGCACAGCGCCAGATGGCTTTGAAAGAGGAAAAGCTCGAATGCGGGCACGACGAGATGCTGGTCCGCACCACCCACTGCGGGCTGTGCCAGTACGACGGCAGCTACTTCAAGGGCATCATCGGCACCCTTCCCCAGAGGCTGGGGCATGAGCCGGTGGGCGTGGTGGAGCAGGTCGGGAAGAACGTTGCCGGTTTCAAGGTCGGTGATCGCGTGACGGGCCTGTTTGCCCATCTGCGCTCGTTCGCCACGTACTGCATCGCGGACCCGAAGCTCGCCGTGCCGGTGCCTCCGGGAGTGCCGTCGGAGCTCGCGCTGGGGGAGCCCTTGAAGTGCATTTCCACCATTGCCAGGGCCGCCAATCCGCAATTCGGGGACCATGTGCTTCTCATCGGCGCGGGCTTCATGGGTCTCCTCGTGGTGGCCGCGCTGCGGGGAAGCGCGGAGGGACACCTGATCGTCGCCGACATAAACGATGACCGCCTGAAGCTCGCACGTCAGTGCGGCGCCGCCGAGACACTGCGAAGCGACGACCCGGCGTTCCTGGATCGGGTCCGGGACCTGACGCGCGGCCACGGGATCGACGTGGCGGTGGAGGTTGTCGGCCTTCCGGCGCCCGCGGAGCTTGCCGCAAAGACCCTGCGCCGCGGCGGCCGCCCTCGGTACGTCCTGGCGGGATGGCACGGCCAGCCCGGCACGTTCACCCTGAGAAACTGGACCACGGTGGGGGCGGAGATCATCTCCGCGCACCCCTCGTATTCCCTCGACCCGATGGAAGATCTGCGCCGCGGCATGGACGCCCTGGCCAGGGGCGTCTTTCCCATGGAGAAGCTCGTCACTCACCGTTTTCCACTTTCGCGCGTGCAGGAGGGAATGGAAACGATGGTGGGAGGCACGCCCGGCTACATCAAGGGCGTGATCGAGATGGGCCGAGGTTAGATACTGCGTGCCCTCGGGCCTCAGAGCACCGAAAAATAGACGGCCCCCACGGCCTGCGCGAATTGCGCAACGGTGTAGCGGCCATCATCGCGCAGTTGACGCATGAGGCCCGTTGCCGCCAGGTCATCGTCAGCGACCTCGATCGCGAGGTCAGGGGAAACGCGCGAAGCGCCCTCCCTGATGAGTGCCATGCACGCTGGGTCTTTCACGACCCGACCGAACAGCACGGGGCGCATGACGCGCACACCAAGTATCTGCTTCGTTTCCCGACACGTCACGGCAAGATACTCGCCGATTTCCCGAAAAACGTCGCGGATCGTTTCATCTCGTCCTCCCGCCGCAAGGCGCATGAGGAGCTCGAGCAATGGCTTTCGCATGTCCCGGGGCTCGGTGGCAATGGATATCGTCCCGTCCTTCAGCGTGCAATAGCCGTCTCTGAAGATCTCGTCATACAGATCGGGCCGGCTCCTGCTGAAATGCTTGAGTGCCAGACGGAAGACGCCGCTCTGGCACACGTATTTCTGAACGGTGCCGGCCAGCCCGGTATTGAAGTTGTTGATGCTTCGCGGATCATCCGCGCCGAACTCCCGCTCGGGGAGACTGCCGAGATCGATGATGTAGTTGTACACTTCGAGGGGGATCTCCGGCAGGTGTCCCGCCGGGTCGAGCCATCCCGTGCCAAGCTCGGTCCCCAAGGTAAAGGCAATGATGCCGTCGTCGGCATTCCGCTGTCCCGAAACGGCACCTTCAAGCGCCGCGGTGAATGCTGCCATGGGTCCGTCGTTGATGTTTCTGAACCTCCCCCCAGGGCGGCAGAACGCTGAAAGCTTTCGGTCGAGGTTCGTGATCTGGGCGAAATCGGATTCGAAGTCGATGGCGGGGTTGCCCCTGATCCCCCGCGTCTTGTACACCTCCCCACCCACGATCTTGTTTCGAACCACGACATCGGGAAAACACATGCCGATGGCGTCCAGCCCCGCCAGATGGGGACCGAGGTACGTTTCCAGCTTGTCGACCGCGGCCCTGATCTCCTCGTCGCGCGCCCCCGCGCCTGCCACCGAGTCGAGCCGGGAGGCGAGTGTTTCACGCCGCTTCGCCGCGGGGATGCGCTCTACCGCGGCGCGCGCCCGCCCCCACCGCGCAAGCAGAGCGATGGGGTCAACGAGCTGGCGGGATTCCGTAAACCGGGCGGGGAACCAATCGTACTCCTTGTATCCGACGATGCGCTCGTGGACACACACGATCAGCTTGATATCGGTTCCTCCGATATCCATCCCGATTGCGGCGGCTCCCGCAAGGCGGCCGGGCACTTCTTTCAGCCGGGCGCTCAGTGGGGGCCCGTTCAAAGAGGCTGACGCGGCCGCCGAAGGAGGGGCCCGACCGATATCCTCGATGAAGAAACGAAACGACGCCGTCGGCGTTGTCGCCTCGTCAAGTGCGTCCGTCATCCGTTCCGCGACGTTGAGGCAGCGTCCGTAGCCCTGGCGGCGTCTCTTTGCCACGCCGGTTCCGAAACTGTCGTCGAGCGACTGGAGGAGGGCCGTGATGCCCTTTTCAGCAACGGGCCGGTAGAACGTCAGCGATCTGCCTCCGTAGGTGGAGAGGATGTTATAGACCCGTGCCTCCAGATATCTGCGCATGAACGCTGACTGTTCCGCACTCGCGGCATCGGGCCGCGGCAGGGAAAGGGTGAACTCCCGGGCCTCGGGCTGGTCTGCCGCGCGCAGCGTCAGTCGGACCGGGACTGCGTCGGGATGACCATCCAGGGCATCGGAGACATCGGTGATGTACACCGGCCGTCCGCTCGATGCGGCTTCAAGGAATGAGTCAATGCGTTCAACCAGGCTCTTCTTGCTCATCCAGGACCCTTTTCACTCCCGCGTTCTGCAGAACCTGTCGGAACGCGGCAAGCTCGGGCGGCGAATAGCGCCGTGAATCGCTGGGGAATGCCCATCTCTGCCCGAGGCGCCGGTACTTCGCCTCCGCGAAGGGATTGAAGTTCAACAGCTCCACGGGAGGCTGCGGCTGGAGGCCGGCGACGATTCGCCCTATTCCTTGCAGGTTGGATTCAGTCGCCGTGAGCTCCGGGATGAGCGGTATTCGCACAACGAGATTCGCCCGAACGCGGATCAGGTACTGGAGGTTCCGGAGTATCGGTACGAGGGACCACCCCAGCAGTTCCCGGTGCCGGCGCTCGTCGGCAACCTTGACATCGACGAACACCTCATCCGTCACCCGAGCCATCGCCTCCACGTGCGAAAGCCGCGCGGCCAGGCATGTCTCGATGGCCGTGCCTGCTCCCTTCTTCCGGCAGCCGGCAAGCACCTCCACGGCAAACTCAGGCTGCAGAAGCGGCTCGCCTCCGCTCAATGTCACTCCCCCCCGGGATACGTCGAAGAAGGTCTGGTCGCGGAGCAGCTCGCTGACCGCCTCCTCAGAGCTCATCTCCCGCGCATCGAAAGCCATTGCGCCGGTCGGGCACGCCTCTACGCATCTCCCGCACTTTGTGCACCGCGTTTCGTCGACACGCACGTCGCGCACTGAATCCGCCACGGACAGCGCCGATTCCGCACAGACGTGGAGGCACGTCCCGCAGCCGATGCACCGCGCCGCCGTATGGAACAGCCTCTGCCCGGAGACCATCCCCTCCGGATTGTGGCACCAGGGGCACCGAAGGGGGCATCCCTTGAGAAAGAGCGTGCTCCGAAGGCCCTGCCCATCATGAATGGAGAAGCGCTTGCAGTCGAACACCCAGCCGGTGGTCATGATGACAACCCATGGGTTGTGCGCTCGATGATCTCCTCCTGGAGGTCAGCTGCCAGCTCGGTATAATAGGCGGTGTATCCGGCCACCCGCACGGTGAGGTTCCGGTACCGGTCGGGGTTCTCGCGAGCAGCCCGCAAGTCCGCTTCGTTGATGACATTGAACTGTACATGGCTGATCTTCAGGCGAACGAACGCGCGGAGGAATTGGGAAAAGGCCTTCAATCCACGCGCGTCTGCAAACAGCTCGGGAGAGAATTTCAGGTTCAACAGGGTTCCATTGCTGCCGAGCTTTGAATCCACCCGGGCCACTGAATTGAGCACCGCCGTTGGTCCGTTCATATCCCTTCCGTAGAGCGCGGACATCCCTCCATCGGCAAGCGGCGTTCGCGCGCGCCTGCCGTCAGGAGTCGCGCCGACGTTCTGGCCCATGGGCACGTGCGCCGAGACCGTGTACAGACCAGTGTGGTAGCGCCCCCCCCTGGCGTTGGTGTACTTCCGCAGCCCCTCCGCGAACACCCTCACCCATGTATGCGCCAGCTCGTCAACCCACTCCACGTCGTTGCCGTACTTCGGCGCCTTGTTCACGAGCCGGTGCATCAGAATCTGGTCGGACTGGAAATCCGTTTCCATGCCCCGCAGCACTTTCTCCGCGGTCACCACCTTCTCTTCGTACACCAGCTTCTTGAGGGCGGCCAGGCTATCCGCGACGTTGGCCGGCTGGATGGCCTGGATCCCCGACAGGTTGTAGTGGGCTCCGCCGCGCGTGACGTCGACCCCCGTGTCGATGCAATCACGGATGACGGATGAGAGAAACGGGGTGGGCAGCAGCTCGCCATGGATCCGGTCCACGGTGTCGCAGCAGCGGATCATGCGCCCGGTGAAGTGTTCGATCTGCCGGGCGAATGCCGCTTCGAGCTGCTCGAACGTGTGGAAATCGGTAAGTCTCCCGAGGTTCAGCCCGAGGGGCTTGCGGTCCACGAGGCAGAAGCCGCCCGTCAGCGTCAGCTCGAGCGCCTTGACGAGGTTGAACATGGCAGCGTCGCTCCAGCCCAGGTTGTTTCCGTGCGTGGTCAGCTCCACGCAGCCCACGATGGCGTAGTTGCGCGCGTCGGCCTCGGTGATGCCGACCCCCCGAAGCGCCGGAATCACCGCCTGGTCGCTGAACACCTGCGGCATTCCGCTTCCTCTTCCAATGACCCGCGAACACGCCATGAGCAGGTCGTCGGGGCTGCCTTCGAACAGCCTGGCGGAGAGATTGGGCTGGGGGAGGCCGATCAGCTCCTGGGCCCTGAGGAAAAGGAAGGAGAGCTCGTTCGATGCATCCCGGCCGGCGCCGTCCTGGCCGCCGAGGGCGACGTTGAAGCCGATGGGGAATCCCGCGAAATACTTTGCGCTGTGCGAATTGCGCAGGTAGACGATCTGGTTGAACTTGAGCCACAACGCGCATACCAGCTCCAGGGCGCCCGGCAGGTCCAGCGCCCCCGAGTCCAGGTCCGCCCGCATGTACGGGTACAAGTACTGGTCCACGCGGCCCGGGGAGAAGGAGGAAGCGTTGGATTCCATGTGGAGAATCACGAACAGGAACCAGACCGATTGAAGGGCTTCGCGGAAAGTGCGCGGCGGACGGTCGGCCAGGCCGTCGCAGATGCGTGCCACCCCGGCAAGCTCCTCATCGGCGGTCCCCGCCGGCCCGCTCGCCAATTCGCGTGCCAGTGCCGCGTACCGCCTCATGAACGTGCGGGCGCCTTCCAGGCTGAGAATCACCGCCTCGAAGAAGCGACCCGGATCACACCGCGTGCGGGCTCGCTCCTCCGCCTCCCGCTGCAGCCCCGCGGGTCCGAGACGCAGCCACCCTTCGGCGTCCGGGCAGATGTGGCCCTGGGCATGATCCTTCTGGTTGATCTTCACGACGCGCGCAATCGCGTCGATCTCCGGGCCGATCTCTTTCCTGATGGCGTCCTCGAGGGTGTGACCGGACCAGTACGGGAGGATCTCGTCACGGAAGGTCCGCACGTCCTCCGCGCGCACGTTGAACCGATCCTGCTCGCGCGTCGGGAGCTGCTCTATTTCCTTGTCCACCCACGATATGCCTGCCTCGGGGAACACCACCCCGGCACGCACGCCGGCCGTCCGGTTGCCCACAATGAGCTCTCCCGGGTCTATCCGGATCTTCATCTCGCTCAGGCAGGCCTGGAGTGACCTCGCTCTTCGGACGATGACCGGCTCCCCCTCCGTCTCGCGGTACACTCTCGTGATTATTCCCGCCTGTTCTATTGAAAGGAACCGCGGCTCGGCCAGCATTTCGCTCTTGAGCTGCTCGAAGCGCCCGCTCAGCGGAAGCCGCTCTATCTCTGCGACATACTCACGCATATCATCCCTTTGTCACGTCATTTCTCCCGCCGAAAGCATATCGCTCAACCAGGGCGGGAAACAACTCAGAAAACTGGCAGGAAAGTGCAGAAAAGTGAAGTCGAATCAACCCGCGAGCTGCTTTTTGCGGAATTCCCTCGGAGACAAGCCCGTCTCCTTCTTGAAAATGCGGGAGAAATACCTCGCGCCGTCGAAGCCGACATGCTCGGCGATCTCCTCCACCGTCAGGCGCCGATCGAGAAGGAGAAGCTTGGTCTTGTCGATCCTGACAAGGTTGCGATAGTGCATGGGGGTCACGCGCATCTTCCGCTTGAAGATGCGAAAAAGATAGGAGGAGCTCACCGAGATTGTTTGCGCGAGCGTCTCGATGCCGAAATCGCTTCTGTAATGCTCATGGATGTAACTGAGACAGCGTTCGACCTGGGTATCATTCTCCCGTGACCTCTCGCGGTAGCTCTGCCTGATCAGAAGGAAAAGAGTCTTGAGGCAGGAGGCGATCACGTCACCAGCCAGGGCGCGCTTTCCGGTGAACTCGAGATAGATGATCTCGAAGAGCTCCCGCATGACGCCCCGCAGGTCCTTGAGCTTGATGGCATGACCGAAGGAAGGACACGGGCCCAGGTCGGCCCAGATGCAGATGATTTCCTGCCGGGTGCCCAATTCGAGGTGTTCCTGGTGGGAGAGGCCGGGCGGATAGACTACGACGTCGAAGAGCGAGATGTCGATGGATTCATCACCGACCTCGATTGTTGCCTTCCCCTCGATGAAGAAGATGAGCTCGAAATAGGGATGTGAGTGTTTTTGAAAATTCCAGATGCTGCTCCTGCCGTCGAAACGCTCGCACCACTTCGCGGTCGCGCGGTCAAGGCGAAGATTTTCCAAAAAAGTGGATATCGATTCATCCGGCATGCGCCGGGCCTCTCACCGAGCACAGATTACCACACCGCGGTTCAAACGGGGAGAGGTCGCCCGGCAGCGTTTTGGTTCACAATTGTTCACCTATTGGATAGTTATGGCCGTTCCATTCCCTGCTGGATACCTTACCATAGGCCAAGTCGTTAGCGCCGCAATTTTGGAAGGAGGGTCGATTATGAGCTAAAAAGTTCTTGCCAAGGACGAGAGAAACATGCATAATCGAAACGGTTTCATATGAAACACTTTGATGTTTCATATCAATTCAAGGGAGGTGCCGTATGGCAAGAATGAAGAGAGCTTTGATCATCGGGACCGTGTTGCTGTTAGCGGTGGCTTTCGGAGCGAGCGCTCAAGCCAAGTTGGTCAAGGCGGCGTTCGTCATCTCGAACGCGGCCAATGAATCACAGGCGTTCTCGTCGAAGCAGTTCCTCAAGTTCGGGTCGCAGTTCGGCTTCGACATGTACACCTTCGACGCGAAGGGTGATACGCAGGCCGAGTCGCAGATCGTGACGAACTGCATCGCGCAGAAGTTCAAGGTCATTTTCCTGAACCCGAACGACATCAGCGCTATTGTCCCCGCCATCATCAAGGCCAAGGCGGCTGGCATGATCGTGGGCATGTTCTCCTCCGACCTCGCGCCGGAGAACCAGAAGTACCGTGACTTCTACGCGGGTGTCAACGATACAATGGCAGGCCAACAGGCTGCCCAGGCATTCATGAAGCACTTCCCGAGCGGAGCCAAGATCGTGGAGATCGGCGGCCAGGCGGGTCACGACGCCCAGATCAAGCGACATGATGGTTTCAATGGCGCCCAGGGGATCAAAGGTTCGAATATCCAGGTCCTCGACTACAAGGCCTGCCAGCAGTGGGCGACCGACCAGGCGCAGGCCATCATGGAAGATGACATCGTGAAGTACGGCAGCGATATCCAGGGCGTGTTCGTCCATTGGGACAACGGAGCAACCGGCGTGATCCAGGCGGCCAAGGCCGCGGGCATCACGGGCCTGTACATCGTCGGAGTGGACGGCAACCGCGCCGGCTACTACCAGGTTCAGAGCGGCGACCAGGCGGTCAGCATCGCCCAGGACTTCGTGCTCATGACCAAGACGGACCTCGGCCTCGCTCGAGACGTCCTGGCCGGCAAAAAGGTTAAGCAGATCAACTACGTCCCGCTCTTCGTCGTCGACAAGAGCTCCATCGCGAGTTTCGATCCGCCCGAGTGGTAGGATCCGCATAGTCTGAAAGGCTCGTTTCGCCTCTGGCGGGACGAGCCTTGTTCTACTATCTTCACTCAAGGATGTGACCATGGAAGCAGCCGGCTCTGAGGTCATCTTGTCCATCAGGGACGTGAGCAAGTCTTTCCCCGGGGTCAAGGCCCTGGATCGGGTCTCCATCGATTTCCGGCGCGGCACGGTGCACGGCATCGTCGGCGAAAACGGCGCGGGCAAGTCGACGTTGATGAAGATCCTGTCCGGCGTCTACCAGAAGGACAGCGGGACGATCGAGTTCGACGGGGCGCGCGTCGAGCACACAACACCGCACCAGTCCATGCAGAGCGGGCTGGCGATCATCTACCAGGAGCTCAACCTCGTCAACACGATGAGCGTCGGGGAGAACGTCTTCCTCGGCCGGTTCAAGGAAATGAAGGGCATGAGGGGCACCCATGCCAGGGCGCGGGAGCTCCTGGACAGCATCGGCAGCACGGTGCCCACCACGAGGCTGGTATCAGAGCTTTCCGTGTCAGAGAAGCAGATGGTGGAGATCGTCAAGGCCCTGTCCTTCCAGTCGAAGCTCATCATCATGGACGAGCCCAGCTCGAGCCTCACCGCGGAAGAGATGGCCGAGCTGATCACAATCATCCGCCAGCTCAAGGAGAAGGGGATCTCGATCATCTACATCAGCCACAAGCTCGACGAGATCTTCCAGTTCTGCGACGTGGTGAGCGTGATGCGGGACGGACGGGTGGTGGACACCAAGGCTGTGGCCGAGTTCACGCGCAACGAGCTGATCTCCAAGATGGTCGGCCGCACGATAGAGAACGAGTATCCTCCGCGCCCTCACAGCGTGGGAGAGGTCGTGATGGAGGTCCGTTCCATCAAGACCCACAAGCTCCACGACATCTCGTTCAAGCTTCACAAGGGCGAGATCCTGGGGCTTGTCGGCCTGGTCGGTGCGGGCCGCACCGAGATCGTCCGGGCCATCTACGGCGCTGACAAGGCACGCGGACACGAGGTCCTCCTGGGCGGCAAGCCCGCGACCATTCGCAACCCCAGGCATGCCAAGGACTTCGGCATCGGGCTGATTCCGGAAGACCGCAAGCTCCAGGGCCTCGTCCTGCCCTTTTCCGTTGAATCGAACATTTCCATGGGGAGCATAGGGAAGTTCAGCCGGCTCGGCTTCATCCGCCGTTCGCTGGAAAAGGGCATCGGGGCCCGCCAGGTGGAGGCCCTGTCGATCAAGACGCCCTCGACACGGGTTGCCGTGAACAACCTCTCCGGCGGCAACCAGCAGAAAGTCATCGTCGGGCGATGGCTGGAGATCTCACCGCAGATCTTCATCATGGACGAGCCGACCCGGGGCATCGACGTCGGCGCCAAGTACGAGATCTACCTCCTGATGAAAAGGATCGTCGAGGCGGGAGGATCGATCATCCTCATCTCCTCCGAGCTTCCCGAGGTGCTCAACATGGCAAACCGTGTGCTGACGATATTCGAGGGACGGGTCACCGGGGAGTTCTCCCCTGAGAAGACCCCGGTTGACGAGATCATGAAGGCCGCGCTGGGCCTCGAGGGAGGCGCTGCATAGCCATGGCAGAAGTTGCGATGCGCGTGGGAAGGAACCCGGTGGCCAGGGCCGCGCAGGCCTTCTTCCGGGACTACCTGGTCCTGGTGATGATCGCGGTGCTGGTCACCATCACGGCGATCGTAGAACCCAAGTTCCTCAATCCGCGGAACCTGACCAACATCATGCGCCAGTTCGGGCCTCTCATGATGGTCTCACTCGGCATGACCTTCGTCATCATCGGCGGCTTCATTGACCTCTCGGTGGCCGGCATCATAAACCTCGTCGCCGTGGTCACCATCTCCCTGATCGGTCCGTTGGGGCAGGTACCCGCTCTCCTGGCCGGCCTGACAATCGGGGCCGCATGCGGGGCGCTCAACGCTGCCGCCATCCTGACCTCGGGGGCTCTCACCCAGGCTGAAGCGCTGTTCCTCACCTTCGGCATGAGCACGGTGTTCTCGGCCTTTGCCCTGCTGTACAGCGGGGGCATGACGATGCACTTCTGGGACATCAAGACGAGCAAGGCGATGTTCGAGACGATCGGTGCCGGGACCGTGGGCCCGTTCTCCGTTTCGTTCGTGATTTTCCTGGTGGTGCTTCTGATTCTCTGGATCTTCCAGACCAAGACGACAGAGGGACGGGCCATCAGCCTCACGGGAGGCAACAAGACGGCTGCGCGCCTCAGCGGCATCCGAATATTGCGGAGCATTTTCGTGATCTACGTGGTCTGCGGCCTGATGACAGGGGTGGGGGCCATCGTCCTGTTCTCCCGGATCACCACGGCCGCCCCCGTCATCGGCGCGGGCTACGAAACCAACGCCATCCTTTCGGTCGTCGTCGGAGGCACCACGCTGAAAGGGGGCAAGGGGAGCGTCCTGCGCACCGTGATGGGCGTGCTCCTTGTCATCCTCATGTCCAATTGCCTTGACCTCCTTGGTGTCTCGACCTACCTCCAGGTGGTTACGAAGGGCGCAATCCTGATCCTCGCGATCTGGCTCGACAACCGCAAGCAGGTGTAGGAGGTACGGCCATGGCAGGCAACGCAATCGGGGCGAGGATGACGGGAAACGGAGTCAGCGCGAGGATATACTCGTTTGTCATGAGGCAGAAGGCATTCGTCGCCATCATCGTGATGCTGGCCGTGATGCTCTTCTCCCCCAGACATTTCTACACCGCCTACAACCTCCTCGACATGCTCAACTCCACGTCGATCCTTCTCATCCTCTCCTTCGGGGTCACGCTCACCATCATCGCGGGCGGCTGCGACCTCTCCATCGGGGGGATCCTCGTGGTCTCTGGCATCCTGTCCATCAAGCTCCAGGACGTGATGCCCATGGAGCTTGCCATCGCCGCCGCCGTGATCTTCGGCGTGGTGGTCGGCTTCGTGAACGGATTCCTCTCCGTCCACCAGAAGACGGAGCCGTTCATCATCACACTCGGCATGGGCCTCCTGCTCACCGGCGTGGCCCAGCAGCTCACCGACGCCCATCCGGTGCCCGCGAAGAATCCCGCCTTCATGGTGATCGGGAACGGGGATTTCCACGGGGTGCCCAACCTCGTGATAATCACGGTGGTCTGCTTCGCCCTGGCGTTCTGGCTCATGCGCTACACCCAGTTCGGCCGCAACCTCTACGCGATCGGCGGGGACTACGAGGTTGCGCGCTACTCGGGCATCCCGGTCATCCGAACGAAGTGGATTGCCTTCGTGATCAGCGGCGGCGCTGCCGGCCTGGCAGGAATGCTTCTCTCTTCCAAGCTGAACACCGGCTCCTCGATCTACGGCGACCTGACCGCCCTCGTGGTGAACTGCGGCGTCGTGGTCGGGGGAACCTCGTTCGCGGGCGGCATCGGAGGAATCCCGCAATCGGGCCTCGGCCTCCTGGTGTTCGGCATGCTCGACAACGTGATGAACATGCTCGCGATCAAGTCCTACTACCAGGTATTGTTGAAGGGCGCGGTCATCGTGGCGATCATCTGGCTCGATTGCTTCGCTCAGAAGAGGAAGCGCGAGTTTGTCTGAGCCGCGGCGCCGGGTCTCCTCCTGGCTCATGCAAGCGCGTTTTCCAGGGCCTGCCGCATGACCTCTTTGTCGGGCTCGAGGCCTGTCCACATCGTGATGTTCAGGGCTGCCTGGTTGATCAACATCTTCAGACCGCTCTGCCAGCGCACGCCGCGCTTGTCAGCCTCCCGGAGGAAGGGAGTGGAGGCAGGATTGGGTATGACATCCTGCACGTACATCCTGGAGGTGATCGTATCGTAGTCGATGTCGGGCTTGTCGTTGACATGAGGATACAGGCCGATCGAAGTTGCGTTGACCACGATGTCCGTGTCCGCGGGAATCTTGAGTTTCCCTGCCCAGGGAACATACTCGGTGGCAACCCGGGTGTTTTCTTTCAGGATCCTGATCAGGCTCTCGGCCAGCGCGACGTCCCTGGGGATGTTCACGATTGTCAGTTTTCGGGCGCCGGCAAGGGCAAGCTCGACACAGATGGCCCGGGAAGCCCCGCCCGCGCCCAGGACCACCACGCTCTTCCCGGACGGGTCCACCCCGGCGCCCTCCAAGGCTATCATGAAGCCCTTCCCGTCCGTGTTCTCACCCTTCAGAACCCCGTTCTCATTGATGATGGTATTGACGGCGCCGATCAGCCGGGCGCTGGGAGCCACGTCGTCGAGATACTTGAGGACCTCGATCTTGTGGGGGATGGTGCAGTTGATGCCGCGCATTTTCATGGCTTTCAGACCCTTGATGGCGTCGCCCAGGGAGGCCGCCTCGACATCAATGGTCAGAAAGCGCCATCGCTCCAGTCCCAGGCTGCGGAAGGCCGCCTCCTGGATCACGACGCCGGGGTTCTCAGCCACCGGGTGGCCAAAGACACCCACCAGGTTGTCCAGGTAGTTCTGTTCCTTCATTTCTTTCCTCCTCGGCCAATTGTATTGACACTTCGTACTGATCGCAATAGAATTGCATTTCATTCGTAATCTCTCGTGCCTGCGGACAAAGACATGATTTTTAACATACAACGATTCTCCACGCACGATGGGCCGGGCATACGTACGATAGTCTTCTTCAAAGGGTGCGCTTTGCACTGTCCCTGGTGCGAGAATCCCGAGAGCCAATCCTTCAGGCAGGAGCTTGCCTGGGACGAGAGGAAGTGCATCGGCTGCCTCGACTGCGTGCACGCGGCAAAGGACGGAGAAGCGGTGGCCGAAAAGGGCAGGCCGGTGTTTCACCGCCGGAAGATCGGTGACCCTGGCGCGCTTGCCAGCGTGTGCCCCACTGGAGCCTTGGCCGTCCTGGGGGAGGAAACAACGGTTTCCCAGATCGTGCAGGAAGTCCAGAAGGACGTTGCCTTCTATAGAAAGAGCGGCGGCGGGGTCACCATTTCAGGCGGCGAGCCCTACGATCAGCCCGCTTTCCTGCTGGAGCTCCTGAATGCGCTGGGCGGGATTGGCGTTACCGTAGCAATAGAGACCACCTTGAGCGTTCCCTGGAGCGCAATCGAGCCCAGCCTCCCGGGGGTAGAGGCATTCCTCGTGGACATCAAGCATGCCAACGCGCAGACGCTGAGAAGCGTTACGGGCGGAAATCTTCCCCTCATCGTCGGCAACTTGCGGAAGCTGGAAAGCCTGCACGCCCGGGTGACCATCCGCGTCCCCGTGATTCCCGGTTTCAACGACGCGGGATCGGATATGGCCGACATCGTGGATCTGGCGGCGTCACTGGAGAACGTGAGGGAGATCCACTTCCTGCCGTTTCACACGCTAGGCATCGGCAAGTATCGCCTGCTTGGAAAGGAATACCGTTTTTTGAAGGAAGCCGGGCCCGCGGAAGATATGCAAGAATGGATCGACCTTGCTCGCAGCAAGGGGCTGGAAGCCGGCATTGGAGGATAGAGTGGAAGCAACCCGAATCAAGCCCATGGTGTCGGACCGGATCGCAAAGCAGAAGGACCGGCTCCTGAAGACAAGGCCGACCGTGTGCGTCGAGCGCGCCCGCATCTACACCGAGTGCTACCGCCGCAACCAGGACCAACCCCTCGTCATTACCCGGGCGCTGGCACTCGAAGAGACGCTTCGCGGGATGAGCATCTACATCGATGACGGGGAGCTCACCGTCGGCAACCAGTCCTCCAGGCCGCGGGCAGCGCCCATTTTCCCCGAGTACGCGGTGGGGTGGATCCTCAATGAGCTGGACGCGTTTGCCGGGAGGCCGGGAGATGCTTTCTACCCGACGGAAGAGGCCAAGGCGGCGCTGCGCGAGATCTGCCCATGGTGGCAGGGAAAGACTCTTTTCGAAAAGGGTACCGCCCTGCTGCCTCCCCTCATGCGGGAGATCCACGATGCGGAGATCATCCGAGCGGAGGGCAACCTGACCTCGGGTGACGGCCATATTGCCGCGAACTTTCCCCGGATCCTTTCGGAAGGCCTGGGCGGGTACCGCCAGCGTGTTGCCCGCAAGCGGGAAGCACTGGACCTCTCCGACTGGGCGGACCTCAGAAAGGAGCAGTTCTACCGCGCCGTGGACATCGCGCTCACCGGGCTTTCCGCCTTCATACGTCGATTCGAGGAACGGGCCCGCCTCATGGGCGCGCAGGAAAGCGATCCGGCCCGGCGGGAGGAGCTGGAGACGATCTCCCGAAACTGCGCGGTCATTGCCGAACGGCCGCCTGAGGATTTCCACCAGGCGCTTCAGCTTGTCTACTTTGTCCATCTGGTTCTCCAGATCGAGAGCAACGGGCACTCGGTTTCTCTTGGCCGGGCTGACCAGTACCTGTACCCGTTCTATGCCCGTGACGTGGAGGCGGGGCGGCTCAAAGAGGATTTCGCTCGAGAGCTCCTGGAAAGCACGTGGCTGAAGCTCTTCTCCATCAACAAGATACGGTCCTGGTCGCATACCCGGTTTTCCGCGGGAAGCCCGTTGTACCAGAACGTGACCATCGGCGGGCAGACCCGCCGGGAAAAGGACGCGGTAAATCCGCTCAGCTTCCTGATCCTCGAGTCGGTGGGAAATCTCCGCCTCCCCCAGCCAAACCTCAGCGTACGCTACCACCGGGAGCTGGGCGATGACTTCCTCTCCGCATGCATCTGCGTGATCGAGAAGGGCTTCGGGATGCCTGCCTTCAAAAATGATGAGATCATCATCCCCGCCCTCATCAGGCAGGGGGTTGAACGGGAGGACGCTTTCGATTACTCGGCCATCGGGTGCATCGAGGTGGCCGTGCCCGGCAAGTGGGGCTACCGGTGCACCGGCATGAGCTTCCTCAATTTCCCCCGGGTGCTGCTTGCAGCGCTTCGAAACGGCCATGACAGCAGGTCCGGAAAGACCTTCTGTCCCGGCACGGGAAGTTTGGAGAACTTCTCCGGCTTCGACGACGTGATGAAAGCCTGGGAAAAACAGGTGAAGTTCTACGCAGGCGCCACCGTTGCCATCGACACCGCGGTGGACACCGCGTTGGAGGAAAACGTTCCCGATATCCTGTGCTCCGCCCTGGTGGATGACTGCATCGATCGGGGGAAGACCCTGAAGGAGGGAGGAGCGAAATACGATTTCATCTCCGGCCTCCAGGTCGGGATCGCCAACCTGGGAAACTCACTTGCCGCCATCAGGAAGCTCGTCTTCGAGGAAAAGAAAATCGGCAAGGCGGAGCTCATGGAGGCGCTGGAGAAAAACTTCGAAGGCGCGGCGGGGGAGAAGATCCGCCAGCTCCTCCTCAATCGCGCTCCCAAGTACGGAAACGACGATGACTCGGTGGACCTGCTCCTGCGGGACGCCTACACGGTGTTCATCGACGAGCTCTCCCGGTACCACAACACGCGCTATGGCAGGGGCCCCATCGGGGGGACCTATTACGCCGGGACCTCCAGCATCTCAGCCAACGTTCCCTCGGGGTCAGTGGTTCCGGCAACGCCGGACGGCCGCAAAGCCTGGACGCCCCTGGCGGAGGGATGCTCCCCATCGTCGGGAACGGACACCCGGGGACCCACCGCCGTCTTCAAGTCCGTCGCAAAGCTCCCGACGGAGAAGATCTGCGGGGGGGTGCTCCTGAACCAGAAGCTTTCCCCCGCGGCAATTGCCTCCCCGGCGGACAAGGAGAAGCTCGCCGCGCTCCTCCGCGCATTCTTCGATGACCTGAAGGGCTGGCACGTGCAGTACAACATCGTCTCGCGCCAGACTCTGCTCGCCGCCCAGAAGGCCCCGGAGAGCTACCGGGACCTCGTGGTGCGCGTGGCCGGCTATTCGGCCCTCTTCACGACACTTGCGCCGGAGACGCAGAACGATATCATCGCCCGTACGGAGCACAGCCTGTAACCGGAGGGAACGGGGCATGGAAAAGCTTCTCTGCGGCGTCGACCTGGGAGGCACCAAGCTCGCCGCCTGCCTGATGACGCCGGGGGGCAGGATCGTTGACCGGGAGGTGGTCTTCGATCACGCCGGCAAGGACGAGATGGAAGTCGTGCGGAGGATCCGTGACCTTGTGGACACGCTCCTCACGCGCGGAGGCCTGTCCGTGGGGGATATCGAGGGAATCGGGGTCGGGTTTGCCGGACACCTGCGGTTTCGAGACGGGGTCACCATCACGACCTCCAACTACAAGGGCTTCAAGATCAAGAACTTTCCGCTCCGCGCGGCTGTCGAAGGGAGGTTTTCGACCCGGGTTGTCGTTGACAACGATGCCAACGCCCAGGGCCTTGCGGAGTATCTTTTCGGCGCCGGCAAGGGTTGCGGACCGTCCATGATCTTCGTGACTCTCAGCACGGGAATCGGGGCGGGCATCATCCTGAACGGCAGGCTCTACCGGGGGATGACGGGCACCGCCGGTGAGGTGGGGCACATGATCGTGAATACGCAGAGCGACCAGGTCTGCGGCTGCGGCAATCACGGGTGCTGGATGGCGCATGCGAGCGGCCTTGCGCTTCCCCAGGTGGTGCGGAAGAAGAGGCGGGAGGGGCTTGCGACCAGGCTGTCGCTGTCCGAGCGCGAATGGGAGACCATCGACGGAAAGTCACTCGGGGAAGGGCTTCGCGAGCAATGACGCGCTGTGCCGGGCGGTCGTCCGGGAATACGCGGACTACTCCGGCATCGGGCTGTATAACCTCTTCCAGATCTTCAACCCCGATGTCTTTGTCCTGGGCGGCGGCCTGATGAGCTGGGGCGACTTTTTTCTCGATGGGATACGACGGAAGTTCCGGGAGATGGTCCGGGAGATGCTCGTCGATCCCGTGCGGATTCTGCCCTCCACCCTTCAGCAGGACGCTGGCGTAATAGGGGCAGCCGCGCTACTCTTGGAGAAGGAATGAACAAGAGACAGCGGCGCATCATCGACTCGCTGAACGGCAGCGCCATGACGTCGGTCAACGAGCTTTCCCGGCTCCTCAACGTCTCCGCGGTGACAATCCGGCAGGACCTGACCCTCCTGGAGGAGGAGGGGTTTCTCCGGAGAGTGCACGGAGGCGCCGTCCTGGAGAGCGCTGACGACATCTCCAAGCGGCTCGTCATGAACTACGAGAAGAAGCAGCGGATTGCGCGCGCCGCCGCGGAGCACGTGGGGGAAGGGGAGTCGATCTTCATCGAAGCGGGGTCCACCAACGCGATCCTCGTGAAGGAGCTGGGCAAGCGGGAAGGCGTCACCATCATCACGTCCAACGTGTTCATTGCCCGGCAGCTGAAGAAAAACGAGCACGCCTCCATCATCCTCCTGGGAGGACTCTACCAGCATGAAAGCGAAAGCCTCGTGGGGAAGCTCGCGAAGCTCTGCCTGGACAACGTCAATTTCACCAAGGCCTTCATCGGCGTTGACGGGTTCACGAAGGAGGCCGGGTTCACGAGCACCGACATGATGCGCGCCGAGATATCCGCCCAGATCGTGAGGAAAGGCGCCGAGGTGTTCGTCGTGACTGACTCCAGCAAGTTCGGCAAGGTCCAGCTGACGAACCTGTTTTATCCGCGCGACATCCGCTGCCTCATCACTGACGACGGCATCCCGCCAGCCGACAAGGCGTACCTCGAGGAGAACGGCGTGGAGGTGATCATCGCCTGAAGAGGGCGTCCGGAACGAGCCGGGCCGCCGCTTTACTCCGTCGGCACCGTGACCCAGCTGTCGGATTTCGCCGACGCGTACGCGGCGTCCAGGATCAGCTGGTTGAGGAGACCGTCCCGGATTCCAGGCTCGGGTTTCTTTCCTTCCGCCACCGCGCGCAGGAACGCGTACTGGCATTCCGCGTGCGCGCGCGTCCAGCCCAGGATGGAGCGTGCAGGCGGAACTGCTGCCCCCTTGTAGTGCTGCACCGTCTCCAGCCGTGTCCATCCCAGGTCACCGCCCAGGAAGCCGCCGGCTTTCGTTCCGTCGAACCAGTACAGCCAGTTGGCGTCCATCAGGCTGAAGCGCAGCGCGCCCTTGCTTCCGTAGATCTCGAGGTTCAGGTCATCCAGGGACCCTGTGGCAAACCGCGAAACCTCGATTGTGCCGAAGCCTCCGCCGGCAAGCCGCACCTCAAGCCAGGCCGCGTCATCAACCGTCACATCTCCCAGCGTCCTGGAGCCGCGTTCGACCGGCCTTTGCTTGATGTATGTCTTCATGATGGCACGAACGGAATGGAGCTCCCCCAGGAGGTGCCGCACCAGGTCGATCAGGTGCGACCCCATGTCCACCAGGGCCCCGCCGCCGGACAGCTCCTGTTTCATTCTCCAGCCCAGCGGCCGCTGGGGATCCTGGTAGCCGGTGTGGAAATACTCCGCTCGAAAGTTGTAGATCTCCCCCAGGGCCCCATCCGCGATCATCTGCCGTGCGCGCGTGATGGCCGGGACGAAGCGATAATTGAACGTCATCCCCACTGAGACGCCGGCCTTTTCCGCCACCCGGACGATCTCCCTTGCCTCCGCGGCGTTCAACGCAAGCGGCTTCTCGCAGTAGACGTGCTTGCCTGCCGCAATAGCCGCCAGGAGTGTCTGGCGATGCTGGTAATTCGGCGTTGAGCAGTCGACAACGGTCACTTCCTTCAGCCGCACGAGCTCCCCGACGTCGCTGAACGAGGCCGCGTACCCGCCCTCCGCCGCAGCCGCGCGCGCGGACTCCGCGTGCGAGGTGCACACCGCGGCCAGGGAAAGCTTTGGCAGGGTGCCGGGATAGTACACGGGAAGCTCCCGGTACGAGAGGGTATGGACCCGCCCGATATAGCCGTAGCCGACAAGCCCGATTCCGATGGTTTCCATGGCGCTATGAAACCGTATCAGAGCGCGCGCGACAAGTATTCATCGATGCCCTTCCGCCAGGGGGGAAGGGCGCGCCCGGTGACGAGCCGATACAGGCGGCAGTCCAGGACGGTCCGTCCCGGCCTGCGCGCGGCCCGGGAAACCTTCCCCGTATCGAGTGTCTCCAGCGGGACGGAGCGGCCCGCCTTTTGCAGCACGTAGCGGGCGAACTCCAGGCGCGTGCACGAGCCCAGGCTCGTCACGTTGTACGTCCCATAGGCGCCGGTGGGGATGAGGTCGTGGATGGCAATTGCCAGGTGCATCGTGTAGGTCGGAGACTCCACCTGATCTTCCGGCATCCGAACCACGCCGTCCTTGCGAGCGGCCGTCAGGACCCTGTCCACGTAGTTTCCGAGCCGGTGCCCGAAAAGCCACGCCGTTCGAACGACGTACGTCTTCGGCCAGATTCCCTGCGCAAGCTTCTCTCCTGCCAGCTTGGACTTCCCGTACTGGTTGATCGGGCTTGGAGAAGCGAACTCGTCGTAGTCCTCGCGCGCTCGGCCGTCGAAAACGTAGTCGGTGGAGATGTACAGGTAACCGCAATCGAGCTCCCGGGCGGCCAGGGCGAGGTTCTGCGATCCCGTGGCATTCACCTTCCATGCGGCGTCAGGTTCTTTTTCGCATACCTCGACGTCCACGAGGGCCGCCGCGTTCAGGATGAAATCCGGCTTCAAGCTCTTCAGTCTCTCGATGGTCTCCGCGCGGGCGGTGATGTCGATCTCCCCGATGTCCCAGGGGACGACCTGGTGAGAGGAGCCGAGCGCGCTGCACAGCTCGCTTCCCAGCATCCCCTTCGCGCCGATCACCGCGATCTTCACTTCGAAGCCTTTCCCGCGGCCTCATCGAGTGCGGCGCGGACCCGTTTCACCGCCTTCGTGATGTCCCCCGTGCCGGCCCTGTACCTGCCCTCGGGTCCCTTGAAAAACGGGGAGGAAAACTCACCCACCGTCATGCCGACATCGACGAACTGCTTCACGTTCCCAGCGTTGAGCCCGCCGTCCTCCATGAGGTCGACGGCTTTCTCCCGCCCCGCCTCGGCCAGCATGTCGTGCATCCTGCGAACGGTCGCCACCACAATGGGGTCGATGGTGTGCGGGCTTTTTCCCGGGACCGCCGGCTTCCAGAACGGCGCCCTGCTCTCGTACTCGATGATGTCGACAAACGGGATGTATTGCTCGAAGAACACAACGGGCAGACCTTGCCAGGCCCATACGCCGACTTTCAGCTCAAGGGTCTCCTTGATGTAGGTGATGTTCTGGATGAGCATCTCGTTCGTGGTCTCGATGGGCAGGGAGATCAGGCTTGCCCCCGCCTGTTTCAGGAGGCGGAAGAGCTCCTGGTCGGGCCGCATCATCTGCAGCTGGACCTCGATCTCGAGATCGGTATGCGGGCGGATCCCCTCCAGGATGTCGATGCCGCCGCGCGGAGCAGAGAAATCCATGTACACCCCGTCCCGCATCTCCAGGTGGATCCAATCCACCCCGCCCGCCGTCAACTCCTTCACCTGGGCGCCAAGCTCGCCGTAATCCGCCCAGAACAGCCCCGCGGCAATCTTGGGTTTCCCTGTTATTTTCCCGATGCTTTCCTTTGCCATTGGTTCCTCCCGATAAGTAGGCGATTTCCCCAATCTATTTCATATGAAAGGAATATAGCTTTCGAATTAAGATTAATAGTCTACAATACGAAAGTCAAGCTGGCCTGCTGACGCATAAAGTGAGGAGCCCGGCTCGCGCGCCTACGCAGCCCTTGTGCTTCCGTGCAGCTTTCCCCGGGCCAGGGATGCAAAGATCCCGGCGAGGCATAGGCCTGCAAAGATCAGGAACGCTGCGCGGAAGCCGGTCAGAAAGGCGTCGTGTTTTTCAGGGGTGATCTGCACCTTTCCCACGTATAAAGCGATGATCATCCCCGCGGTCGCCATGCTCAGCATCTGGCCGATCAGGCGCATGGCGGCCGTTGTGGCGGACGCCACTCCGTAATGCTTTCTCTCCACGGAGCCCATGATCGCGCTCGTGTTGGGGGATGAGAAAAGCGCGAACCCGAGGCCGCAGAGCATGAGGACCGTCACGATGTGGACAAACGAGGATGAGGCGTCCAGGAACGATGTGAGGAGGAGCCCGGCGGTGCTCATTGCCATCCCGGCTGAAGCCACCACCCGGGGCTCCATCCGGTCGGAAAGCCGGCCCGCAAGGGGGGAAAAGACAGACATCATGAACGGCTGGGAAAGGAGGACGAGGCCCGAGGTGCGGGGGTCCAGGCCCTTGATGTACTGGAGGTACAGGCTCAGGAGGAAGGTGAGGGCAAAGGTGGCGGCGTAGTTGATCAGGGCGGACAGGTTGGACATCCCGAAGACGACGTTGCTGCGGAAGAGTCCCATGTCGAGCACGGGGTTGGCGGCCCGGTTCTCCCACAGCACGAACCCCGCCAGGCACGCCACCCCCACGGCCATCACGATGGCCCCCGAAAGCTCGGGCAGGAGGCGGAAGCCGTTCATGACAGCAAGGAGGGTCAGGGCGTAGAGTGCCGCGCCGGTCCAGTCCATCTTCTGGCCGGCGGCCTCGGCCCATTCGTCCTTCATCTTCCACAGGGTGAGAACGATGACCAGAAGCCCGAGGGCCGTCGTGAAGTAGAAGATGGCCCGCCAGCCGAAGGACTGCGTGATGAGCCCGCCGATGAAGGGCCCCAGCGCGAGTCCCGCGTAGACCGAGGCCACGGTGACCCCCAGCGCGCGCCCCCTTTCGCTGGGCGGGTAGACCGAGGTGACGATGGCGGTAGCCGTTGCGAACATGAGGGCATCCGCCGTTCCCTGCAGCGCGCGCAGGACGATCAGCATCGTTTCAGAGGTGGCAAGGCCGCAGAGGAGGGACACGATGGTGTAGCCGATCATGCCGGCCAGGAAGACTTTCCTGCGGCCATGGATGTCGGCGAGCCTTCCCATCGGCACCAGGAACATGGCGGCAGCCAGCAGGTAGGCAGTGGAGATCCAGCTCAGGCTGAAGGCGTCCGCGGAAAACTCCCTGCCGATGGTGGGGAGCGCGATGTTGACGGACGACCCCATGAATGGCGTAAGGAACGATGCCATTGAGGTCACGAAGAGAACGACCCCTTTGCTCACACCGGAGCGCGGCGCACCCGTTGCTTCCTGCATCCCGGACCTCATGAGGCTCCCTGCTGTCGCGGCAGGATGAAGATCTCCGGCCTGTACTCGAAATGCATCGTGTCGAAGAAGAGCCACTTGCCTCCCCAGACAAAACCGTGCCGTTCGAAGCAGGAGACAACGGAGAGAGGAATCGTCCACCGCCGCTTGTACGTGGTGGCCCACCACTGGTCCGTTTTTTCCATCACCCACCGCCAGTAGGGAGCCCTCCCGCTATATGTGCGGGGGATGAGATCCACGGCCAGCCCGTAGCTGTGGTAGCTGCGCGACACGGTGCCCGCGACATCGCGATAGTTGAATCCGTCAACCTCGGCAAGACTTTTGAAGAAGGAAGCTGCCTGCGGGTCGGTGCGCCGAAGGGCATCGCACTCCGCCGCCACTTTTGCAAGCGCCCCCGCGATCCCCTGGTGGATTTCGACCGAAAACCCGAGGAATCTCACAGTGACGATGCGGCTCCGAGTTTCCCGCGGAGAGCCCGCCCTCCAGAGGCTTTCCAGGAAGTCCTCAGAACGGCGCGGCGGATGGAGCCGCGCGTCCTCCAGTGCCTTCTTCAGCCTGGCCGCGGTTTCGGCATCCAGGTGCGGGAGCGGAGGGAGGCCGCCGAGCGGGTAGGGATAGAAGCGAAATCGAGCGTAGCGCTCCCAGTCGGCGCGATCTTTCTCAGGGAGGATTCGGCCGTGCGCCCAGAAAAACCATTCCCCGTCCACCTCCACTGCCCAGTCGCCGTCACGCTGTGCGGCCGCGGTGATGCGCTCGGGGTATGCGTCAGCCAGGGCCTTGAGCTCGCGCTCACCGGTGCCCTCGCCTCCCGGCGGCGGGAACAGCGTCACTCCCTGGGCCCAGCCGGCGGCCGCCATCCCGAGGAGGATGCAGGCCGCGAGGGCGGCCCGCGCCGGGGACTTCAATCCCATATCCCTGCAACTGCCGCCGCGGAGCTGTCTTCTCCGATGGGCTGCAGGCCGTAGATATCCTCGATGGTGCGAAGGATCGAGTAATGCGTAATGGGTTGATCGTAGACTCCCGCCCTGACATGCGCACCCGCCATGATGGTGGCGATGGGAGTCTGAGCGGGCGCCTGCGAACCGGGCCCTTCGTCGAACGTGACGATCAGCAGGCTGTTGTTGGAAACCGCCCACCGCGCGTAACCTTCCATGTGAGCCCTCAACCATTCATCGCCTTCCGCAACCGAGCCATCATGCATGTCGTTGCGAAGGTTGGGGATGACAAAGCAGACCGTGGGGAGGGACGCAAAGTCCAGGGTGGGAAAGTCTGACAGGCGGCGGTTGGCGGTGTCCGCAACGTTCGTGAAGATGGCCCAGGGGTTGTGCTTGCGCACGTACCCGTGAAAGGAGTCGCCGCGAAACCCAGTGGCCGGCAGGTCCTCGCTGTAGCCGGCAAAGCTGAGGCCGGCTCGTGAAAGGGAGACGGCGAGGTTCGGGCCGGTGAGGTCGTGGCGACCGTCGTCCCGGACCCCATGGGTGGATCCGCTGAAAAGGGCGATGTAGTTCGGCTCACTGGGGTGCGCAACAGCGTATGACCTGCTGAAAAGCGCCCCCCGTGATGCAAGTGACGCAAGGTAGGCGCTCTCAGCGACCTGAGCCAGGGAATGGTTCTCTTCTATCACGACGACAATATGATCAAAACGGGGCAGGGGCCGGCCGGCGGCCCCAAGGCCGGCTGCCGCGGCCATACAGAGAGCAGCAATGGCGAGCTGCCTGGCAAAATGCATCATTCGATAAGATATTCCTTCAATCCTGATCTCGACAATGTTTCCGCAGGGTCGAGCATACGCGTCCTTGGCGAATCAAATGTCCGTGCGCTGTAAACAGGATGCTCAGGGGCCGCGTGCGGATTGGGCGCTGGCGCAGCTGGAGCGAATGCGAAGCTCAGGGACTATCCGAAATACCTCAGGAGTGAAGCTCCCGCGGCTCATTCCTTCCATGATAGAGGCGAGGACGCGCTCCGAGAGCCTGTCGTATCCTGGGTCCACCGATGTGAGCTCCATGCCCCGGGCAAGCCGGGTGTTGCCCCATCCCACCACGGCGGAGTCGACGCCGGCGTTGAGCCCCGCCCCCCGCAGGGCCCTGACCGCTCCCGTTGCCGTCTCATCAGAGGAGCAGAGGAAGGCGCGGCATCCGGGCATCCGCCCCAGGACGCTTCGCGCCGCCTGGCTTCCTCCGTCGAGGCCCGGGACGCAGGTTTCCACGATGCCGGCTTCAGGACGCATACCGCGGCCGGAGATCCCCTCCGCGAAACCCAGCTGCAGCGCGGCCTGCGCATGTGCCGCGCCCGAAGCCAGGAGAGCGATGATGCCGTACCCGAGGTCCCTCAGGTAGCCCACGGCCCTGCGGGCGCCCTCGGCGTCATCCAGCACGACCTGCGGGCAGGACGCCTCGGAGGCGAAGCTTCGGATGAGGATGGTGCCCGCGAGCGGCGCCTCCGCGCCGTCCTGGGGCTCCATCGAGCCCGCGGGCTGAAGAACGAGAAGCGCACCGCTTTCGCGCGATTCCTGGTACAGGCTGCGGGCAAGAAGGACGTCGCCGTGATGGCAGGAGAAACGGACCGGCAGCGGCACTTTTCTCAGCTGGGTCTCGAGGCTTTCCAGGAGAAGGGCGTTTGCCTCGTCCAGCTCATCGCATACAAGGTGAGCCCAGGGGAAACTGAGGAGCTTTCGCGGCACCGGTGAGCGCTCCCGCGCATAGATGACGATGGTGCCTTTGCCGCTGTAGCGCTCGATATACCCATCCAGCACCAGCTTGGCCAAGGCATTTCTGACAGTCAGGTGAGTGGTATTGAACCGGTCCTTGAGCACCCGCTCCGGCGGAAACCAGTCGCCCTTCTTATAGGTGCCTGAAAGGATCTCCTTTTTCAGCTCGCCGTAGATCTGCTCGTACAGGTAGCGCTTTGAGTCTTCTCGGTCCGGGGGCATGCGTCTTCCGTTGTGTGCCACTGTAGAGCGGGATGCTCCGGGTTTCAAGAAGAGCCTCTTCTCAGCGCGCGTCCTGATCGCATGAAAACCCTCTTCATCGCTATATATAATATCCAGACTTTCTACTCCTTGGCAATTAGATTTTAATTAGTTATTGTATAAATAATTGAATAACTTTATCAAGAATAGCGCTATATAGTTTTATGTCTTATTCTGGTTTCGTGGAGAATCCGAAGAAAAATCGAAAATTCCTGTTGACAAACAGGCCAACCTATTATATATAGCGCTATATACAGTGATGCGACTGGTGGGATTCAAAGGAGACGCTCCATGGACCTTGGTCTGAAAGGAAAAACGGCAATCGTGACGGGAGGCGGGACCGGAATCGGGGCGGGCATCTGCGAAGCCCTGGCCCAGGAGGGGGTCAACGTCGCGATCAACTGGATTGTCGGCAAGGACGAGGTGACGGCTTTTGCCGCCGAGCTGTCCGCCAGGTATGGATCGGACTGCCGCCCCTTTTACGCCGACGTGTCCAAGGCGGAGGATCTGGACGCGATGGTGAAAGAGGTGGCCGCCGCGTACGGCCACATCGACATCCTGGTCAACAATGCCGGCATCTGGCCCACGGAGAACATCCTGGACATGACGGATTGCAGCTGGGAAAAAGTCATCAGGATCAATCTCAACGGCCCGTTCCTTCTTTCCCGGCGGGTGGCAAAACACATGGTGGACGCGGGCATCAAGGGAAGCATCATCAACCTTTCCTCGAAGTCCGGCATTACGTACAACACCGCCGGGCATGCCCATTACGCTTCGGCCAAGGCCGGGATCAACATGCTGACCAAGACCCTGGCCCGTGAGCTTCTGCCCTACGGCATCCGGGCCAACGCGATTGCACCGGGCATGGTCCGAACGCCGATCAACGAGGACAAGTGGACGGACCCCGAGCTGAAGAAGGCATACGAAGCGCGTATTCCCTCCGGGAGATTCGCGCAGCCGGTCGAGATCGGCTACACGGTTGCCTTCCTGGCATCAGAGAAGTCTTTCAACATCATGGGAACGGTGATCGATATCACCGGCGGAATGCTGATATAGAGGGCGCCGTTTCGGGCGCGGGAGGAAACGTCGTGGGCGTTGACTTGAAGGGAAAAACGTGCGTTGTGACGGGCTCCGCCAAGAGCATCGGACTTGGCGTGGCGGAGATGTACGCGGGGCTGGGAGCGAAAGTGGCGATGATCGACCTCAATCCCGAGGTCGTGACGCAGGCGGAGCGCATGGGCAAGGCAGGGCATTGCGTGCGCGGGTACGTGGTCGACATCACGGACCGCGACGCGGTCATGAGGTGCTTTGACGACATCGAGAAGACACTCGGGGACGTCTATGCGCTGGCAAACGTCGCCGGGGCCGTGGATCAGCAGCCTTTCACGGAGATCACACCCGAGCGGCTGGACACGATGAACAGGATCAACATCAACGGCTCCGTGTGGTGCGCGCAGGCGGCCCTGCGGACCATGAAGGGTTTGAAGAACGGCCGCATCATCAATTTTGCCTCCAAGTCGGGAAAGACGGGCTCTGCCATCATGGCGGCCTACTCGGGAGCCAAGGGGGCAATCATCTCCGTCACCCACGCCATGGCGTTCGAGCTGGCTAAGGACAACATCAAGGTCAACTGCCTGTGCCCCGGCATCGTGGAAAACACCGGCGTGTGGGGCTCGGTGAGCAAGGGCTACGTGGAGAACCTCAAGATGGAGGAGGAGGCGGTCGTGAAGCAGTTCACCTCCAAGGTACCCCTCGGAAGATTGTGCAGAATCGACGACGTGGTGTCGTTCGTGAGGTTCCTGACCGTGGACGGAGACTACTGCACGGGGCAGGCGTTCAACATCACGGGCGGCCGTGAGATGCATTAAGAACTGATGACAAGGAGGAAATGATGGCGGAGAACCAGAATGAAGCATTGGGAATGATCGAGACGCGCGGGTTCAGCGCGATGGTGGAAGCAGCCGACGCCATGGTGAAGGCGGCAAAGGTGGACCTGATCGGGTTCGAGAAAATCGGCGGCGGGTACGTGACGGCGATTGTCCGAGGGGATGTGGCCGCCTGCCGGGCCGCGGTGGAGGCGGGCAGCCGCGCCGCTGAGAAGGTGGGGGAGATCGTCAGCACGCACGTGATTCCGCGGCCGCACACCTCCGTGGATGCGGCTTTGCCCATAGGGCGGCAGCCGATCGGGCGCACTGAAGGGAAGGCGTAGCCATGGCCGTGGACCTGAGGAGCTACGTGTTCCTGGATTCGCTTCAGCTGCAGAACGCTTCGTTCATTGCCACGGTGTCCAAGGGGTACTACCCCATAGGCGGACAGGCCTGCTGCGTGATCGAGATTGCCCCGGGGATCGAGATCAACAGGCTCACCGATATTGCCCTGAAGGCGACAAACGTCACCCCCGGGCTGCAGATCGTGGAACGCGCGTACGGGCTTCTGGAGGTGCACTCGGACAGCCAGGGGGACGCCCGCATGGCGGGGGAAGCGGTGCTGAAGGAGCTGAAGAAAAGCGAATCAGACCGGCTGAAGCCGCGGGTGATGACGAGCCAGCTCATCAAGAACATTTCGGACCACCATGCCCAGCTGATCAACAAGGTGCGCCACGGCAACATGGTTCTCCGCGGTGACACGCTCTACGTGCTGGAGGTGGAGCCGGCCGGCTACGCTTACTATGCGGCCAACGAAGCGGAGAAAACCTCAGAGGTCAACATCATCGAGGTGCTGGGCTTCGGGGCGTTCGGAAGGGTCTACATCGCGGGAGAAGAGGCGGAGGTGATCGAGGCGCGCAGGATCGTGGAAGCGCGGCTGGAAAGCCTTTCGGGACGGCAGATAGCCGCGAATGCGGCGCGGATATAGGAAAAGAGGCACGTACATGGCTGAAAACGACTTTGATGCCCAGGGCGCGGGGTCCGCGCACAGCGCAGGGTCTGCGCTCGGAATGATCGAGACGCGCGGGTTCAGCGCGATGGTGGAAGCGGCCGACGCCATGGTGAAGGCGGCAAAGGTGGACCTGATCGGGTTCGAGAAAATCGGCGGCGGGTACGTGACGGCGATTGTCCGAGGGGATGTGGCCGCCTGCCGGGCCGCGGTGGAAGCGGGCAGCCGCGCCGCGGAGAAGGTGGGGGAGATCGTCAGCACGCACGTGATCCCGCGGCCTCACGAGAGCGTGGATGCGGCGCTGCCCCTGGGGCGGCAGGCACCCGCGCGGAAGCCGGCCCCGGCGGGAAAGAAGTAGAGAGCCGCTCCCATGGTACTGGCGCGGGTGACGGGCACCGTGGTCTCCACGCACAAGCCGGGCTCGATGCAGGGGCTTCGACTCCTTCTTCTGGAGAAGGTGGACGCGGTGACCCTGAAGGGCAAGGGCGATTACGTGGTGGGCATTGACGGCGTTGGCGCGAACGCCGGGGAGATCGTCTTCTACGTGACCGGCTCCAGCGCGCGCATGACGGATACCACCAAGGGCAAGCCCTCGGATGCCACCATCATCGCAATCGTGGACGTCATTGAGAAAGACGGGACCGTCACCTACCAGAAAGCGGGAGAGGCGGCCTCGTGAACATCGCCCGGGTGAGCGGGACAGTGGTGGCCTCGCAGAGGGCGGACACGGTGGAGGGCGCCCGGTGGCTTCTCGTGGAGGAGTGCGACCCGCGTGGAAGCGGCCGGGGAGACTTCCTGGTTGCCCTCGACATGGTGGGCGCTGACAGGGGCCAGGTTGTGCTTCTCACGCAGGGCAGCTCCTGTCGCTGGACCATGCGTACAGAGGATCGGCCCATGGACACCCTGGTGGTTGCCATCGTTGACAGCATCCATCAGGTAAGCGAAGGATAGGCAATGGCGCAGGCAGCGGACGACATACGAAGGATCGTTGCGGAGGTGCTGGGCAACGCCGAGATCGCGGCCCTGCTCGGGTCAGCGGATGCGGGCCCGAAGCCCGCGCATGCGACCGCCGAGGGCGGCGGGGTTTTCAGTGACGTCGACGGCGCGGTCAAGGCCGCGGCTGCTGCCCAGCGAGAGCTTGTCGCCCTTCCCCTTGAAACGAGATCCCGGGTCATCGATGCCATGAGGAAAGCGGTCATTTCGAACAACGAATCCCTTTCCCGGGATGCCGTTGCGGAGACCGGCCTGGGAAACCTGCGCGACAAGCAGGTGAAGAACACCCTTGCCGCGGAGAAGACCCCTGGCGTGGAGGACGTGCAGCCTTGCGCCTTCTCCGACGAGCACGGGCTGACCCTGACGGAGCACGCGCCCTACGGGGTGATCGGGGCAATCACCCCGGTGACCAACCCGATTGCCACCATCACGAGCAACTCCATCGGCATGATCGCGGCGGGCAATTCGGTGGTGTTCAACGTTCACCCCGGCGCAAAGGGGATCTCAAACCGTCTTGTTGCCATCCTGAACCGCGCCGTCAGCAGCGCGGGCGGTCCGCGGAACCTCCTTTGCGCGGTGGCTGACCCGACCATCGAGAGCGCAGGGGCCCTCATGAAGCACCCGGGCGTTTCGATTCTCGTGGTCACGGGAGGTCCCGGGGTCGTCAAGGCCGCAATGGGAAGCGGGAAGAAAGCCATCTGCGCCGGCCCGGGCAACCCGCCATGCGTCGTGGACCAGACGGCGGACATCGCGAAGGCGGGACGCGACATCGTGGCAGGGGCCGGCTTCGACAACAACGTGGTGTGCATCTGTGAGAAGGAAGTCCTGGCCGTGGACGGCATCGCGGACCGCCTGAAGCAGGAGATGCGCGCACAGGGAGCCTTCGAGCTCACGGGGCAGCAGATCGAGGCGGTCACCCGGCTTGCGGTTCCCGCGTTTCGCGGCCCGCGGATGGAAAGCGCGCCCAGCAAGGATCTTGTGGGCAGGGACGCCTCATATATCGCGCGGGCGGCGGGGATCCAGGTTCCCGAGGGGACGCGGCTTTTGCTCATGGAGGTGGGCAGGGACCACCCCCTGGTGTGGACGGAACAGCTCATGCCGGTGCTTCCTCTTGTCCGCATGAGAAGCGTCGATGAGGCAATCGATTTTGCCGTGGAAGTGGAGCATGGTTTTCGCCATACTGCCATGATCCATTCCCACGACATCGAGAAGCTGTCCCGGATGGCGAAAGTGATGAACTGCTCCCTGTTCGTGAAGAACGGGCCATGCTACGCAGGGCTGGGACAGGGAGGGGCAGGGTATACCTCCTTCACGATAGCAAGCCCGACGGGGGAGGGAATCACCCGTGCCCGGACCTACACCCGCGAGCGGCGCTGCACGCTGGTGGATTCTTTCAGGATCATATGAAGCTGGGACGCGTGATCGGAACGGTGGTGTGCACGCAGAAGATGAGCTCCTTCGAGGGGCTGAAGCTCCTCCTGGTGCAGCCGGTGGACGAAAACGGCAGGGACGCCGGGGCTGCCCTCGTTGCATTCGACACGGTGCGCGCCGGTGAAGGGGACCTGGTGTTCTTCGAGGCGGGAAAAGAAGCAGCGCAGGCAAACCCCAACGGGTGGTTCAACCCGGCGGATGCGGCAATCATCGGCATCGTGGATGCCCTGAACGGAGCGCACGGCGTATGATGCTGGCCAGGGTGACGGCAAGCGTTGTTTCAACGGAAAAGCACGTTCACTACCGGGGCCTGAAGATCCTCGTGGTGCAGCCGGTGGACCCCGAGGGGAAGCCGAAGGGCCGGAGCCTCCTGGCCGTTGACGGGGCCCAGGCCGGCATCGGCGACCTTGTCCTGGTGGTGGATGAGGGAGGTTCCGCGCGAGCGGTCATAGCGGATGAATCCGCGCTGACCGTCCGCACGGCGATCTGCGGCATCGTGGACAGGGTTGACAGGGGGGACGGGGCGTGAACGGGACCGACGTCCGCAGCGTTGCCCTGGGGGCAGACCACGGAGCCTGGAGCCAGAAGGAAATGCTGGGCAAATACCTTCTTGCCCTGGGCTACCGGGTGGTGGATACTGGCTGCATCGCTTCTGAGAAGGTGGACTATCCCGACATTGCTCTCGCGGTCTGCCGGAGGGTCGTGAGCGGGGACTGCGACCGGGGCATTGTCCTTGACGGGGCAGGCATCGGATCATGCATCGCGGCCAACAAGATCAAGGGGATTCGCGCCGCGATGTGCTACGACGTTCGCACGGTCATCAACAGCCGCGAGCACAACAACGCCAACGTCCTGACCCTGGGCGGACCGCTGCACGACGCGGGCCAGCTGTGCGACATGGCGAAGACGTGGCTGGAGACCCGGTTCGCGGGGGGCAGGCACATGGCGCGGGTCAACAAGATCATGGCAATCGAGCGCAGAGGCTCCGAGGAGTGACGAAGGTATGGAACAGAATCAGCTGATCGAAAGAATCGTTGCGGAGGTTGTGGCGCGCATGGGATCCGCGGCGGCGGCAAAGCCCGGAGCCGCGGGGGTCATCCAGCCGGGGGCCTCGAGCGCGGGTGCGCTGCCCGCCCTGGCTGCCTCCGACATAGCCCGGTACATCGACCACACGATGCTGCGGCCCGAGGCGGCATCAGCGGCCTTCGACAAGCTCTGCCAGGAGGCCGTGCAGTACAGGTTCTTCAGCGTCTGCGTGAACTCCTGCCGGGTGGCCTACGTGGCGCGCAAGCTCCAGGGCACGGACGTCAAGGTCTGCTCCGTGGTGGGGTTTCCGCTTGGCTCCATGACCTCCCGGTCCAAGGCGTTCGAGACCCGGCAGGCCATCGAGGACGGGGCCTCGGAGATCGATATGGTGATCAACGTGGGTCTTCTCAAAGGCGGTGATTATCGCGGCGTGGAGGAGGATATCCGCGCGGTGCGCCGGGCAACCCGCGGCAACACGATCCTCAAGGTGATCATCGAGACGGTCCTTCTCACCCAGGATGAGAAGGTCATGGCCTGCGAGCTTTCGAAGAAGGCCGGCGCGGACTTTGTGAAGACCTGCACGGGATTCCTGGGCGGCGGGGCAAGCGTGGAGGACCTGAGCCTCATGCGCCGCGTGGTCGGACGCGATATGGGGGTCAAGGCCAGCGGCGGGGTCCGCACGTACAAGACTGCCCTCTCCTTCATCGGGGCCGGGGCAAGCAGGCTGGGATGCGTATCCAGCGTTGCCATCGTCACCGGCGCTGAGGGGTCCGGCAGTTACTGAGCGAGGGCCCGGGATGATCGTCCCTTCCATTCTGTCGGCCGATTTCACCCGCCTCGGGGATGAGCTTTCCGCGGTGGAGAAGGCAGGCGCTGACTGGATCCACGTGGACGTGATGGACGGGCACTTCGTTCCCAACCTCACGATGGGACCCATGACCGTCGCGGCGGTCCGCCGGGTGACCGACCTGCCCATCGATGCCCATCTCATGATCGAAAACCCTGACCAGTTCATCGAGGAGTTCGCCGCTTCCGGGGCCACCCACATCAGCGTCCACGCGGAGTCCGTGCGGCACCTCAACAGGTCCCTGCAGCTGGTGAGAAGCTGCGGCGCGCACCCCGGGATTGCCCTGGGTCCTGCTTCGCCCCTCTCCCTGCTGGAATGGTCCCTTGACCTCGCCGATTACGTGCTTCTTGTGGCGGTGAACCCCGGTTTCGGCGGGCAGGAGCTGCAACCTGTCGTGCTGGACAAGATCCGCACGCTGCGCGCCGAGCTCACGCGCCGCGGCCTTTCCACCATGATCGAATCCGACGGGGGGATCAACGTCCTCACGATCTCCCGCTTCGCGGCCGCCGGCGTCGATGTCTTCGTGGTGGGCTCCGCGCTCTTCGGAGACGCGGACTACCCGGGGACAGTGGCCCGGTTGCGGCGCGAGGTGGAGCGCGGGCAAAAGGCAGCCCTCCCATGATCACGCTCCGTAACGGTTTCTGGAGCGCCCGCATTTCCGAGGCAGGAGCTGAGCTGAAAAGTCTTTTCTGCCTGGGAACCGGCCAGGAGCATATCTGGCACGGCGACCCCGCGTGGTGGGCCGGCTCCGCGCCGGTGCTTTTCCCCGTCATCGGCGGCTTGAAGGACGGTGAGTATCGCTGGGAAGGAAAGGCGTACAAGCTGCCATCGCATGGGTTCGCCCGGGTGAGCGAGTTCTCCGTGACCGGGACCGGGGAAGATTTTGCGGAGCTGACGCTCAGCTCGAGCCCGAAAACCAGGGAGGGGTATCCCTTCGACTTCACCCTCACGGTCTCCTTTCGACTGGAGCGGGCGGGGATCGCCGTCCGTTACGATGTGGCGAACACGGGAGGCGGGCGGATGTATTTCTCCATCGGCTCCCATCCGGCTTTCGTCGTTCCCTTTGCCGGCGGAGTCCTGGAGAATTATTACGTGCTTTTCGAGCGGGAAGAGAGCCTGGAGCGCTGGTTTTTCAAGGACGGCGTGATCGAAGCGGGAAAGACGGAAGAGGCCTTTGAAAACAGCAGGGTCATCAATCTCACCCGCACTGTCTTCGACAGCGGAATCATGATCTTCAAGCATCCCGCATCCCGGGAGTTCGCCATTGCCAACAGCAGAAGCTCCCATGCCGTGAAGGTGATCACGGACGGCGTGCCATTTGTCGGCCTCTGGTCGAAGCCGGGCGGCGCGCCGTTTCTCTGCATCGAGCCCTGGCACGGGATTCCCGACATGAGCGATGCGTCGGGAAACCTGGCGGAGAAAGAGGGCATCCTCAGCCTGGAGCCTCACGCCGCTTTCTCCACGGGCTACCGCATCGAGGTCGTCTAGAAGCGCCGGCCTCCGCCGCGCGCGCAGCACCCGGGCACGTTGACTCCCGAAGCGCTCTGCGCGTACAGTTAAGGGGGAGCAGCGGCCATGGCAACTACCAAGACGAGATTCCAGGCGCAGGTGGAGGAGGTTCTTTCCACCTTCGATTTCGATCGCGTCCACCGGGTGATGGAATCCCTGGCGTGGACGTGGGCCAACCTGGACCGTGTCCCGACAAAGGCGGAGTTGTCAGCGGAGGGGAGGCGGCTGCTGGCGGAGCTGGGCGGCAGGCCCGGGGTGCTTGGCAGCGGAGGGCTTCGAGCCAGCTACAAGGAAGACGGGACGCTCAGCCTCAAGTTCATCCTCTGCGAGAGCTGGTCGGATCTCAACGAGGACGCGGGGGAAGGGGCAACTTGACTTTTTGACCGGTAGAATGTAATTTCCTTTTCGGGGACCCGCGCCATGAAAGACCGTTCACGCATCAAGACTCCTGTTCGAACCTATTCCGCCCCGGCAGTGGACAGAACCCTGGACATCATCGAGTTCATGGCCGTTCATCCCCGGCCC
Source organism: uncultured Spirochaetota bacterium (assembly GCA_963753085.1). Classification (GTDB taxonomy): domain Bacteria; phylum Spirochaetota; class Spirochaetia; order SZUA-6; family Fen-1364; genus Fen-1364. The sequence goes on from CAVWBF010000022.1 coordinate 246,563, forward strand.
TACGGCGCGACGGAACTCTCGCGGTGCCTGAACATCCCCATCAACTCGGTTTTCCGCATCCTCAAGAGACTGACTGACCGCGAATACACGATCCAGGATCCCCTTTCAAGCGGCTACCAGCTCAGCACCAAGGTCTTTTCCCTGGGGATGAGCCTGTACACCCGGTTCGAGCTGCGCCAGCGGGCCCGGCCGCATATCGAGTGGCTCTGCCGGGAGACCGAAGAGACCTGCCAGCTGCAGATCCCCCAGGGAAGCATGATGCTCGTGCTGGACACCGTGAGCCCCGAGGTTTCCTATTACCTTCGCATCGTGCCCGGCGCCCTGGTTCACTACCACCCCAACGCGTACGGCAAGGCTGTCCTGGCCTTCCTCCCCGAGGATGAGGTCAGGAAGATCGTGCCGCCCCGTCTGCTCTCCCTCACACCGAACACCATCGTGCTCCGCACGGAGCTCATGAAGCAGCTTGAGGAAACCAGGAAGACGGGCCTTGGCTACGACAACGAGGAATACAACGAGGGGGTGCGCTGCATCGGCGCCCCCGTTTTCAACGTGGAGGGGAAAATCGTGGCCGGCCTCGGCGTCTCGGGGCTCGTGAGCACGTTCCGAAGCGGCCGAAAAGCGCTCTTCGAGCAGCTGGTCCTGGAGTGCGCCTGGCGGGTGTCCAAGGACATCGGGTATTCGGGGGACTACTTCGCCGACAAGCTCTCGCACCCCGTGCCGAACCAGCTGCGCAAAGCCGCCATGTAGGCGGAAGCAGACTCCCCCAAGCCCTCACTAGAACCCCCTGCTCCATTCCGGCCCATTCGGGCGCATTCCACCCCAGTCCGCATAACCCCCCATTTGTCCTGTAGGATGGCAATATTATCTGTAAAATTTTATTTGACAAATACAATTTTATATGTAATAGTGAAGGCCATTGCGAGTCATAGTGAATCGTTGATTCACGCTTGGAGAGCATGGAGGTATCTGAATGAGCGAATCGTTGCAGGGAAAAGTTGCAGTCATTTCCGGGGTGGGCTCGGGGTTCGCCAAGGCCACCGCGGAGCTGTTTGCGCGGAAAGACAAGGTGGGCCTCGTGATGTTCGACATCGATGAGGCAGCTCTTTCCGCCACGGCCTCCGCGTGCAAGGCCGCCGGGTCCAGGGTCGCCGCGTTCAAAGGGGACGCAACGAAGCCCGAGACCTTCACGCGCGCCTTAAAGGAAGCTGTGGACGGCTTCGGCAAGGTGGATTTCCTCATCAACTACGCGGGCGGCGCGGTCAAGGTGGCCCCGATCGAAGAGATGGATGACGCGGTCAACCGCAGGATCATCGACCTGAACCTGATGAGCACCATCATGAGCTGCAGGACGTTTGCGCCCCAGTTCAAGAAGCAGGGCTACGGGAAGATCATCAATGTTTCCAGCGCCTGCGACCGCCGCTCCTGGCCGGGCTGGTCCGTGTACTCGGCGGCAAAGGCCGGAGTCAACGCGTTCACGAAGTGCCTCTATACAGAGCTTCGGCCCCACGGCATTGCGGTGACGCTCCTCGTGCCCGGCGGCGCGAACACTGGTTTCCAGAAGGCGGCGCAAGGGGTTGCGAAGTTCGATTGGGATGAGGAAGTGGCGGTGCGTCCTGAACATTTTGCCGACATGGTCTACCAGACCTGCGCGCTCACCCGGGGCGGGTGCGTGTCGGAAATGCTCGTCTACGGCCTGGCGCAGGACGTGAGTGGGTTCTGAGATGAAGCAGATTGCCTGGAAAGAGTTGTCCCAGGAGGCGTTCGCGAAGTACGGGACGTCCGCGAACATGATCAACCCTGTCTGGCCGAAGCTCGGCGCCGAGCCTATCGAGTTCTACCGCGACATGGTCCAGTCCACTCTCGGGGTCTCAACGGTGGCATCCTTCGGTGTCTGCCGGGTGGTCAAGCGCCCGTTCATCATGGACGTCTCGGAATACCACAACGGCTGCTGCGAGATCGTCCTGCCCCTGGAGGGGGACGTTCTGATGCACGTGGCTCCCGCGGTGCCGGAGAAGGAGTTTCCCTTCGACCAGGTGGAGGTCTTTCGGGTGCCCCGGGGGACCATCTGCTGCCTGCGGCCCGGCGTCTGGCACCACGCCCCGTTCGCGCTGGAGACGGCCGTTGTGAACTGCCTGGTGGCCCTGCCGGAACGCACATACATGAACGATTGCACGGTGTTCACGTTCCCCGAGCAGGAGCGGATCAAGATAGTCGGTCCAAAGGTCTGAGAATTGCGTGATTTGATATGTAGAAAGTCATTTTTCTTGACAAATGCTGAACCGGGGTCCAGAATGTCCGTTGGGCAGGAACCCCCGGAAGCAGCCCCACACCCGGGGAACCTGCATGTGGCAGGGAGGGAGAGGAGGGAGAGCGGAGCAGAGGCAGGAAGACAGCGAAAAGTGAAGATGAAAAATGTCGATGGTTTCCAGGTTCACCAACAAATCACAGAGGAGGGAAATTAAGGATGAAGAAAACAATTCTTTTGCTGGTCGCCCTCGCGATCATTGTTCCCCTGGCATTCGGCAGCGGGAATGGGGAAAGCAAGAAACCCATGAAGATCGCGTTCTTCGTGTCGGACCTCAGCAACGTGTTCCACCAGGCGCAGTTCGCCGAGGCAAAGAGATACGCCAAGGAGAAATACAACGCTGAAGTGTTCGCGTTCGACGGCAAGTCCGACAGTGCGACCATGACCCAGAACGTCGACCAGGTCGTCGCCCAGGGGATGGACGCCGCCACCCTGCACATCTGGGACGACCAGGCAGCGAAACCCGGGATCCTTGCCGCGCTCAAGAAGGGCATCATCATGACGTCGTTCTTCAACCCGCTGGCCGACACGGGCATTCCGACGGCCCGCAGCGACGAAGCCGGCGTCTCTTTCGCCATGGGCGTCGAGATGGCCAAGCAGTGGAAGGCCGCATTCCCCAACAAGCCCATCGTGATGGTGCAGCTCGGATGGCCCAACCACACGCAAGTGAAGTCGGGACGCACCGACCCGTTCGTGAAGGGCGTGCTGTCGGTGGACCCGAAGGCGACGGACCTCGGATGCCAGGATGCGAGCAAGGGACCTGATGCCGCCAAGCAGATCGTCACTGATCTCATGACCACTCACCCCGAAGTCAACCTGATCTACTCCGAGGCGGGCAACCTGACCGTTGGCACGATGGCGGCACTGACCCAGGCCGGCAGGGGCAAGTTCAACAACGGCAAGCCTTTGACCGAGATTGTCTGCAGTGTCGACTTCGACCCGGTCGAGATCAAGGAAGTCTACGATGCCAATAACTCACTGAAGCTTTCCATGGGGCTTCCCCCGATTGAAACGGCACGTGGAAGAATCGACCTGATCATGGACGTCAAGAACGGAAAGGTGCAGCCGACCTCGCAGCCGGCCGTGGAGAAGTTCTACAAGGCGTACAATATCTCCTTCTGGACGATGCCCCGCCCCGACGCGGTCAAGTGGCTGAACAGCCAGTTCGGTACCAACGTCGGTCAGTAGAGATTTCAAGGCGGGAGGGGGCGCACAGCTTCCTCCCGCCCAAAAAGGGGGACGGGTCCATGAGCCTGACAGAGAACGTGCTGGAGATCAGGGATCTCGTGAAGGATTTCCCGAGCGTGCGGGCGGTCAACAATGTCAGCTTCGACATCAAGCGCAACTCCGTTCACTGCCTCGTGGGAGAGAACGGCGCGGGAAAGTCCACCCTCATCAAGATCCTCACCGGGGCTCTGCTCAGGTCGGGCGGCAGGATCCTCCTGAACGGTGAAGAGTACAATCCCCATACTACCAAGGAAGCGAAGCAAAACGGGATCAGCACGCTTTTCCAGGAGCTCAACGTGGTGGACCAGCTGACGGTGGAGGAGAACCTGACCCTCGGCATGGAGGAGACGACGCTGGGCTTCCTGCGGAAGACCGACAAGATCAACGCCATGGTGGGCGTCATGAACAGCCTGGAGGCGTCCATCCGCCCGCACCAGCTCGTCTCGACCTTGAGCGTTGCCAAAAAGCAGATCGTAGAGATCGCAAAGGCGGTCGCCACGGAGTCCGATATCATCATCATGGACGAACCGACTGCCGCGATCTCTGAAAGCGAAATCAAGAGATTGTTCGCCATCATCAAGAGCCTGCGGGAAAAGAACGTGACCGTCATTTACATCTCTCACAGGCTCGACGAGATTTTCGAGCTGGGCGACTACGTCACGGTCATGCGCGATGGAAAGCATATCGGCACCAAGCCCGTGTCGGAGATCAAGGACCGGTCGGAGCTGGTCAAGATGATGATCGGAAAGACCGTTTTTGAGCAGTACACGCCCAAAGAGGGCGAATGCAAAGACGCCATCCTGCAGGTCTGCAACCTCTCCAATCACAAACTGCGGGACATTTCCTTCGAGGTCCACGAGGGGGAGATCATCGGATTCTACGGCCTCGTGGGCGCGGGGAAGACCGAGCTTGCGCGCGCCATCTACGGCGTGGATGACTACAAGGGCGAGATTTTCTTCAAGGGGAAGAAGCTCCCGCCCTCTCCGGACAAGGCAATCGAGGCCGGGATCGCGCTGGTGCCGGAGGAAAGACGGTCGCAGGGGCTTTTCACCATCCTCACCATCCGCGGCAACGTGCCCGTCATGAACATGAGAAAAATCTCCCGCAACGGTTTCATCAACGCGGGGCAGGAGAGAAAGGTCACCCTCGACTACATCGACAAGCTCAGGATCTCCACGAGCAGCACGGAGAAGGAAGCGTCGAAACTCTCCGGAGGCAACCAGCAGAAGGTGGTCTTGGCCAAGTGCCTCTTTGCGGACGCGGACCTGCTCATGCTGGACGAGCCGACGCGCGGCATCGACGTGGGCGCCAAGAGCGAGATCTATGGGATCATCCGCCAGCTTTCAAAGGAGGGGAAATCCATCATGATCTTCTCCTCGGAGCTGCCCGAAGTGGTGAATATCTGCGACACCATCTACCTGCTCTATGACGGCCGCATGAAAGCCACACTGAGGAACGGCTGCGACATCGACAGCGAGAAGATCCTCCATATCGTCACGGGCGGAAACGTCGCCTCCGGTGACGGCGGAGAATAGGCGTGGAAACCAGGCTCGAGCGAAAAAAGATGATCGGCGGCAGGATGGGCAATGAGTCGTTCATCACCCTGTTCATGATCGGGGTTCTCGTCGTCCTGTTCGGAGTTTCCTGCGCGATAGTGCCCAGATTCTACCTGCCCCAGAACATGATCAACCTGCTCACGAACAACTGGTACATCATCATGCTGGGGATTGGCGTCACGTTCCTCCTGATCACGGGCAACTTCGACATGTCGGTGGGCGGCGTGATCGCCATGACGGGCGTTCTCTCCGTCTGGTTCTGCCAGGATGCCACCGCGTCCCAGAACGCGCTTGCCGTCGGCCTGGGGCTTCCCTATGGCGTTGCCATTGCGCTGGCGTTGCTCTGCGCCATGGGCATCGGAGCGATCAACGCATTCTTCATCGCGCGGCTGAAGGTGCCCTCCATCATCATCACTCTGGGGACGATGATGATCGCTCGCGGCGTTGCCCAGATCGTTGCGCAAGGGGCGCAGCGGAACACCAGCCTGCCCGACGTGTTCGGCGTTCTGGGAGGCCTCGCCATCCCGGGCATGTCCGTCAAGCTCTCCGTGATCGTCATGGCAGTCCTTGTCGTTGCCGCGTTCGTTTTTGAAAAGAAGACGGTTGCCGGCCGGAGGACCTACCTCATCGGCGCCAACTCCGTGGCGGCGCGGCTCTCGGGCGTCAACGTGAGACGGCACCTCACTTCTCTGTTCATCATCAGCTCCCTTCTGGCGGGAATCACAGGCATACTGCTTTCCTCCGAGTTCAAGGCGGGGGGGTCCAGCCGCGCGATGGGATACGAGTTCGACGCGCTGGTGATCGCACTTCTGGGAGGGGTCAGCATCGCGGGCGGGTTCGGCTCCGTGCTGGGGATGTTCGTCGGAGCGGTCATCCTTTCCGTGGTGACCTCGGCGGCCACGGGCCTGCTGCTCTCACCCGACTGGCAGTTTACCATCAAGGGCATCGTGACATTCTTGGCGATCCTGGCGCAGCGCTTTGCCCTGGACAAACGGAAAGGCTGAGAGTCACCCATGAAAATCGGACGGGAAGAGACATTGCAGCTGCGGAACGAACGCTCGAACACGATGCGTTCCAACATCAAGAAGTTCTACATCTACGTCGTCCTGGTGCTGATCGTCCTGGTCTTCAGCCTGGTGAAGCTCGGCCAGGTGGATATGTTCGGACGCGGGCACTTCCTGAGCCCGGACAGCCTCATCAACCTCCTGCGCGCCGCGGTGCCCATCCTGACCCTGAGCGGCGCATTCACGCTGCTGATGATTTCGGGGTATATCGACCTGTCGGTGGGAAGCGCCATGAGCCTGAGCGCGGTGGTGTTCGCGCTGATGATCCTGAACGGATTCCCGTTCATCCTCGCGCTGCCGATCACCCTCGTCCTGGGTGTGGCCTTCGGGTTCCTCAACGGCCTGCTGGTGATGAAGCTGCGCATCACCCCTGTCATCGCGACGCTGGTGACGCTGAACCTCTTCAAGGGAATCGCGCTGCTGATCGTTCCCCACGGCTTGTCGGCGATCAAGGGCAGCGCGACGCGGCCGATGCCGGCATGGATCAACGACTACGCGCGGACGGAAGTCGTGCTTGGCCTGCCATGGGCCTTTTTCGTCGCGGTTCTCATCATCGCCGTCCTGATCATCATTCAGAAAAGGACGATCCTGGGCAAATACGCGGCAGCCATTGGGGGCAACAGGACCGCGGCGGAGCTTTCTGGCATCAACGCGGTCAAATGGGTCTGGCTCCTCTACATCATCGTGGGGCTTTTTGCCGCTTGTGCCGGCATGGCGCGGGCAAGCTACATGTCCCTGGGTGACCCGTTGTCCGGGGACGGCATGGAGCTGGACTGCATCATTGCCGTCCTGCTCGGGGGGACGGCGTTTTCCGGCGGAGAGGGATCCGTGGCCAAGACGATCATCGGCGCCCTCATCATCATGTGCGTCACCACAGGACTGATGACCGTGATCCCTGCATTCTGGCAGACCATGGCAAAAGGCAGCGTGCTCATTATTGCCGTTGTCCTCAACCACCTCCTGGTCAGGGAAAAATCGAAGGCCTAGGAAAGCAGCATGGTCCAACAGAAGGAGGTCCAGTCGCTGCGAAGGCTCGCGGAGCGCTGGATGGAGCACGCGGCAAGCCCTGGCATGACCCAGAGGCGCAGGCAGTGGAAGGCCGTGAAGGACCTGAAAGCCGAGAAGCCGATGATCCTCGTGGAGACGTGCATGCTCCCGGACTACATCGGCCCGGACGAGATCGTCTCCGCGGACCCCTTTGCGCGCAACATCGAAAAGTCACTGTATGAAATTGTGCGGCATGCGGACGAGATCGGTGACGACATCGTCATCGATCCCTGGTTCCGGATTCCCTGGGTCTTAGAAATATCCGATTACGGCGTGCCCATCGAGACGCATCATGCCACGGCGGCCAACGGGAGCGAAGTGGGATACTCGTTCAACTTCGGCGTGCAGTCGGAGAAGGATGCGGACCGGCTTCACCTCCGCTCCCGGTGCGTCAACAGGAGGGAGAGCCTCCACCAGAAGGAGCTGCTGGAGGACATCTTCGGCGACATCCTCCCGGTGCGCCTGGGCGGCTGGGACCCCTTCAATCCGGATCCCGGCTATCGGCCCTGGCTGGGCAACCTCTACGGCGGGCTCACCATGGACCTGTTCAAGCTGATCGGCAACGACAATCTCCTCACCTGGGTGTACGACAACCCGCGGCTTCTCCACAGGATCATGACCGTCATCCGTGACGACCGCAAGGCGCACTTCAAGTTCCTCGAGAAAGAGGGCCTCCTGTATGCCAACACGGACACCTGGATGCCCTGCCCCGGCAGCTACGGCTACGTCTCCGACCTCCCGGAAGCAGACGGGAACGGCCGGCAGGTCGCGCTGCGGGACTGCTGGTGCTGGACGGATTCGCAGGAGAGCGCGCCCATATCTCCGGCCATGTTCGAGGAGTTTTTTCTCCCGTACATCGCGGAGGTCACGCGGCCCTTCGGCCTGACCTACTACGGATGCTGCGAGGCGGTGCATGACCGTTTCGAGCGCGTTCAAAAGGCCATCCCGAACCTTCGCGCCGTCTCCGTCAGCGGATGGAGCAATGCCGCCCGGATGGGAGAGCTCCTGGGAAAGAAGTACGTGTACTCCCGCAAGCCCACCCCCGCATATATCAGCGGCGCCAATCCCGATTGGGATCTCCTGAAAAAGGACGTGCGCGCCACGCTGGACGGAGCCAGGGGCTGCAACCTGGAGTTCTGCTTCCGGGATATCTACACGATAGACGGCGACAGGTCCCGGCTGGCCCGGTGGGTGCGTATGACCCGCGCAATGATGGGGGAGTGACGCCGTCATGGGAAAGCACGCGTACCTCATGGGGATCGACAACGGCGGCACGGTGACCAAGGCGGCGCTCTACGACTGCAAGGGCGCGGAGATTGCCGTGTCCGGCATCAAGACCGAGATGCTGTTTCCCTGCCCCGGGCACGCGGAAAAGAACCTGGACGATCTCTGGAAGGCCAATGTCCGCGTGATAGCGGAGGTCATCAGGAAGGCGGGTGTCAACCCGCGGGACATCGCCGGGCTCGCCGTTGCCGGCCATGGCAATGGCATGTACCTCCTGGCCGCCGATGGAACCCCCGCTCATGACGGGATCAACTCCGCTGACAGCCGGGCCGTGGAATACGTGAAGAAATGGTATGCGGACGGCACTTTTGATGCTGTCTTCCCCCGCACCTGCCAGGCCATCTGGGCGGCACAGCCTCCCGCGCTCCTTGCTTGGTTCAAGGACAACGAGCCGCGGACCCTGGAGCGCACGCGGTGGATCCTCATGTGCAAGGACTACGTGCGCTACCGTCTCACGGGGGAGGCGTACTCGGAGCTGACCGACTCATCGGGCACGAACCTCATGAACGTCCACGATCTGAGGTACGACCCCGACGTCCTTGACGCTTTCGGCCTGACGGAGATGGCGGGGAAGCTCCCGCCCGTGCGCGGCTCCGCGGAAATCTGCGGCCGGGTGACCCGGGCCGCGGCAGAGGCCACGGGGCTTCGGGAAGGAACGCCGGTTGCCGGCGGGCTTTTCGACATCGACGCGTGCGCAATTGCATCCGGGCTCGTGGACCCGGAGCGGCTCTGCCTGGTGGCCGGCTCGTGGAGCATCAACCAGTACCTCAGCGCGGCCCCCGTGCGGGATCGTGACGTCTTCATGACCAGCGTGTATTGCGTGCCGGGCTACTGGCTCATCACGGAAGCCAGCGCCACCTCGGCGAGCAATCTCGAGTGGATGATCTCCACGCTCATGTCGGGCGAGCAGGCGGAGGCGCAGGCAAAGGAATGCTCCGTCTACAGCCTGGCCAACCAGATCGTGGAGGGGGTGGCGCCGGCTGATTCGGATGTCCTGTTCCTGCCCTTTCTCTACGGAAGCAACGAGGGCCCGGGCGCCTCCGCGTGCTTTCTCGGCCTCCACGGCTGGCACGGCAAAGAGCACATGCTGCGCGCCGTGTACGAGGGAGTGGTCTTCTCCCACAAGACGCATGTCGACCGTCTCCTGGGCCACCGGGGACCGGCCGCCGCGGCCCGGATGGCCGGGGGCGCGGTGAAGTCCGACGTGTGGGTCCAGATGTTCGCGGACGTCCTGCAGCTTCCCATCGAGCTCACCGCGGGCGAAGAGCTGGGCGCCATGGGAGCCGCCATCTCGGCCGGTGTCGCCGTCGGGCTGTTCAGCTCGTTTCCCGAGGCTGTTCGCGCAATGGTGCGCGTGTCGCGCACCGTGGAGCCGAACAAGGAAAACCAGGAGGTCTACCGGGAGAAATACGGTCGGTACAGGAAATACGTGGAGGCGCTCCACCGCGCCTGGTGAAGCGAACGGCAGCACATAAGGGAGACATGTCGTGTACGAGAAGGAAAAACAGCAGATTATCGATGTCGGAATTGCCCTTGACCGCTACAGGCTCATAAGCCTCTCCGGGGGCAACGTGAGCATGAGGATGGGGGGGCACATCCTGGTCACCCCGTCGGGGATGTCCTACGAGACCCTTGTCCCGGCGGACGTCGTGGTGATGGACCCGCACGGGAAGGTGGTGGAAGGAGTGCGCAGGCCCTCTGTGGATACCGTGGCGCTCCTGCACATCTTCAACTCCATGTCCCAGGTGAACGCCGTCATCCATACGCACCAGCCCTATGCCACGGCGGTGGGCCTGGTCATGGATGAGCTGCCCGCGTTCTGCACCACCCTGGTCAACGCGACTCTGGGGTCGGTCACCGTGGCGCCTTACAGCTCCGCGGCCAGCCTCGACATGGGAGTGCGCACGGTGCAGTACATCGGTGACAGGCGGGCAGTGATCCTGAGGAACCACGGCGTGGTCACCGTGGGGCCGACGCTCAAGGACGCGCTCTATGCGGCGGTATACCTGGAGGATGCATCCCGATCGTATTGCGCGGCGCGCGCAATGGGAACGCCGCGCTGCCTCAGTCCCGAGCAGGTGGGGGAAGCCGTGGAATCGTTTCGGCATTACGGGCAGGGAAAGAAGTGACGGCAGCCAAAGAGGCCTCACCCGGGGAGGCCTCCCCCGCCGCGGAGGCGTCCCCCACCCTCACCGCATCCCGCCGCTGGGGCATCTACGAGAAGGCGCTTCCCGCTCAGCTCACGTGGCCGCAGAAGCTCGTGGCAGCCGCGTGCGCCGGCTACCAGTTCGTGGAGCTTTCCGTTGACGAGAGCGAGGAGCGGCTGGCGCGGCTGGAATGGACGCGCGGCCAGCGCAGGGAGCTGCGTGCCGCGCTGGCGGACGCTCCGGCCTCCATCGACACGCTGTGCCTCAGCGCTCACCGCAAGCACGCGTTGGGAAGCCAGTCCGCGGCCGTGCGGCGGCAGGCGCTTTCCATCATGCGGAAAGCCATTGACTTTGCCGCCGAGCTCGGGATCCGCATGGTGCAGGTAGCCGGGTATGACGTCTACTATGAAGAATCCACTGACCGAACCCGGACGCTCTATGGAGAAAGCATCCTGCAGTCCGCCGAGTGGGCTCGGGGCGCCTGCGTCATGCTTGCGCTGGAGAATGTGGACTGCCCTTTCATGGACTCCATTGAAAAAGGAATGATCTTCGTTCGCAGCGCGGACTCGCCCTGGCTCCAGATGTATCCGGACATCGGCAACCTGGCAGCCACGGGGAAGGATGTCCTGCGGGAGCTGCGCTCGGGGGGCCGGCACATCGTGGGGGTTCACGTGAAAGACGCGCGCCCACGGGAGTTTCGAAGGGTGCCGCTGGGCGAGGGGTGCGTGGATTTCGATGCCGCATTCAGGGCTCTCCAGGTGATCGACTTCAAGGGTCCCCTCACCGTGGAGATGTGGAACGAGGCTGCCCCTGATCCCGTGGCCGTGATAAAGCAAGCCAGGCTCTGGCTTGGCGCAAAGCTGGATTCAA
>CAVWBF010000023.1:0-68875 GCA_963753085.1 uncultured Spirochaetota bacterium
AGCGCGAGGGTGAGGAGGGGGATGATGATCACCCCGCCTCCCAGGCCCGTGAGGGAGCCAAGGAATCCGGCGCACACGGATGCTCCCGCAAGGATCGCAGTCAATCCAAGGGTCGTCATATCAGAGTTGTGATTCTCCCCGGAGAGCACTACGTTTTCAAGAGGAGGCCCCGCATGAATGATGCCTCTGGTATCAGCCGGTCCATCCGCACCCACCTGGAATCACTGGTTCGAAGCTCCGGTCTTCCCGACACGGCGGAGTCCCGGGAGCGCATGACAATGGCCTGGATGTCGAAGAAGAAGATGTTCGAGGACCAGGCCCGCGCGCTTGACATGGAGGACCTGCCTTCGCTGCCTCCCGGTGACCCGCGGGGCGTGCTCCTCCTCACCTGGTCGGCCTCCCTCGTGAGCCTGGAGCCCCCCGGGGCGGCGGGACGGCGCGGGGAATACGCGAGCATCGAGCTTCGCACGGACGTCCCTCACCTCGTGCTCCTCGACGGCGTGGATTGCCCGCAGGGCCTGGCCGTGGACAGGGAGGCTGTCTTCTCATCCGGGCCGGTCCGCAGCACCTCCGCGCTGCTTTCGATAGCGGCCTGCGACCCGGCGCTGCCGCGCGAGGAGCAGGCCCGGCGGATCCGTGAAGCCACGATCTACCTGACAAGCGGTTTCGTGAAGATAAACAGGACAATCGCATCGCCCGGGACGGGTTTTCCCGAGCTCGTGACCATGAAGTCCATGATCGCCTACCTGGCTGAGAAGAACGGGCTGAGCAGGCGGCAGGCCCGCCAGCTCCTCGAGGATTATCACGCCCTCCTGCAGTCCGGGATGCTCCTGGGACAGAGAGTCCCGCTGGGAAAAATGGGGAAGCTTTTCCTGAGGCCGCGACCGGCCCGCAAGGCGCGCGTCGGTGTGAACCCGTCCACCGGCCAGAAGATCACGATAGCTGCCCGTCCTCCGGAGGCCGTGCCGCGGATCAGCTTCAGCCGCCTGCTGAAAGAGAGGGCGCGCCAGGCAGACCTTCCCGGCCCTACTGCAGCATCTCCTCAAGACTCACCGGGATGAATATCCACCCATAGGGAGTGTTGAATGTCACTGTCCCCGTGATATCGAAGGTGGGATTGGGATGCTGGGCAAGGTTCAGGGCCATCCGCAATGTCTTGCCCGGTGAGCTCTCCATCTGGAGCGCGATGGGCTGGGTTTCCCCCGGCTGAATGTCCACTGATTTTTGGGTGTGAAGCAGGGAGTACTTCCTTCCGTTTATCACGAGGAAAGTCTTCACGGAGCTCAGGGTGAGGGGGAACGTGTTCGTGTTGGTGACCTGGAAATTGAGCCTGAACGCGTCTGAAAACGGCTCCCCCTCCGATCCAACGTAGGTGATATCGGGGAGCTTCGGGACAGGGATCTCGAGGGTCTGGGAAAAGGGAACGGGATCCAGGCCGTAGCGCGCGGCGGTGAAAACCTGCCCGCGGAATGTCACCCGCAGGACCCCCTCCGCAAGGAGGTCCGGAGCCTGCGCCGCCACGTCATTCATGGCGATATGGAACGGGAACGCGACAGTCTGGGTGCCGTTGGCGCTCGTGCGCTTCAACCTGTTGAAAGAGTCGGTGAACAGCTCCTGGTCATGCATATCCACGGCGAACTCGACCTTCTGGACGTCCAGGTCGACCGGCGCGTTGTTCTGGATGAGGATTTTCGCGTCGAACTCGATCCGCTGGGGAGTGAATGAGACCGATGTGAAATTGCTGACGCTCACGGTGGGCTGCGTCGTGACCATGGGAGCCTGGCTTGCGCAGCCCATCAGGAGCGCCGCCAGGCCTGCCAGGAACGCGAATCTCTTCATAACGAACCTCCTAGAACTTGTAGCCGAACCTTCGCAACAGGGACCGTCTCTCCGCCTTTTGAATGTCGTTCTCCAGGCCTTTCGGCGGGAAGCCGTCGATCACGCCGAGGATCCCCCTTCCCTGGTCCGTGCTTCCCACGAGCACCTGGAGCGGGTTCGCCGTCGCACAGAAGATGCGGCAGACCTCCTGGCAGGACTTGATCTGGTTGAGCACGTTGATGGGATAAGCGCCCGCGAGGACAAGGAAGAAGGAATGGCCGGCGCCGACCTCTTTCGCGGCTCGAACGGCGTCCGCCATGAGCGCCTCGTCATTGCCTTCGGTTCGAATGAGGCAGGGATCCGAGGCCTCGCAGAACGCCAGGCCGTATTTCGCGCCCGGTGCGGAGGAGCTCATGATCTCCGCGATGTCCTCCGCGGTCTTGATGAAGTGCGACTGGCCCACGATGATGTTGGCGTTTTTCTGCCAGGTCACCGGGACCGAGCTGACTTTCACATCCATAGTTCACTCCTCCCGCATGAGGTCCAGTGACAGCTCCGCGACGGCGCACGGCATCTGGATTCCCCAGTTCTCCAGCACCTGCGGGTGCACTTCGCCCATGATCCCGACCTTTTTCCCTTTCACGCGGACCTCCGCGGCCCTTCCCGGGATGAACCGCGGATCCGCAAGCGGAGCCAGCTCCGCATCGAGTGAAAGATAATAGAAGAGAGCAAGCAGGTGAGCATCCACTTCGTTGAAGCCGGTGTCCCGATCCGCGGCCAGGAAGGCAAGGGTGTTGTGGGTCCGCGAGCCGTGGTTTTCCGTCGGATCGGGAACGACGACCTTCCCCACCTCGAAGATGCGGTGCGGATAGGCCGCGTGCGCGGAGATGGCCTCGGAGGCAAGGAGGCTGGGAAGGGCGGAGTTGCGAACGATGTCGAAGCTCTCCGTCATGGGGTTCTCGATCTCGATCACCCCGGCGCCGTCGATGCACATCTTCTCCACGAAATCCCTCCGGGACCCCAGGTAGCCGTAGATCATCTCCTGGTAGCCGAGGCCGATCATCGTCTCCCGGACGCTCCGGGCATACCACTCCGCCTCCGAGATGCGCCCCACCGTGAAATCCCGGGGCATGAGAGGCTGGAACGAGTCCATCCCCCTGCCGATCATGATCTCCTCGATCACGTCCACCGGGTGGAGGAAGTCGTTGCGATACTCAGGCGGGGAAACGATGAGGTTGGAGCCTTCCACGCGGACTTTGCTGCCCAGTTTCCTGATGTGCCGCGCCGCCTGGGCCGGGGTGAACTTTTCTCCCAGGCGTTTTTCCGCGTCACTGACGGCGAGGACCGTGTCCTTCTGAAAATAGAACGGCGTGACGACGGTGCGTCCGAACGGCGTATCGAAAGGATACTCCACGGATACCGGCCTGACAGTGAAGCCCATGTCGGCAAAGTCGCAGGCTGTTATGGCGCACGCGATGAGGATGGTGTCCAGGTCCGGACCCGTCAGGTCGATGAAAAGCCGGCTGTCACCCACCTGCACGCCGCCGATGAGGGCGGAGTTGATGACCGGGGGAAACGTGAGGACATCCCCTCGTCCATCGGAAAGGAGAGGGAACTTCGCGAACCCGGAAACCAGGGGGCCGTACTCTTTTCCCTTGGGATGCTGGGAGAGGATCTCTCTCAGGGAAAGGGGCTTCTGGAAATCAAGCGGCACGAAGCGTGTGGCATCGGGATCAGCGGCGCTGTAGCGCACCGGCCACTGGATGAGGTCCGCCCGGGAGACGCCCATGGCAATGGTCTTTCTCTTGCGGCCGAAGTTGCCGCAGAGCTTTTCCTGGCTCTGAATGATCTCGCGAAGCAGAGCGTCCGTGACAGGCTGCCCCTCGGCGACAAACGATGCGATGTACGGCCGGATGCCTGCCAGCCCGGCGTCCACCACGACCCGCCGTTCCGCGGTCTTCTGCGGCTTTCCCTCGCGGGAAAAGAACGGATAGGACGGGGCCTTCCCGCCCAGGTAGATGGAAAGCTGCCGCGCGAGGCCCAGGGTGGACCACAGGTCGGGCCTGTTCGTGTCGTTCAGCTCGATGCGGAGCACCCCTTGCCCTTCCGGCCAGTCGTCCAGCTCCGCCTTTGCCGCGGTGAGAAGCTCGGTGAGCTCGCCCCGCGCAAGCTTCTTTCCCAGGGTTGCAAAGAACAGGTTTTCGTTGACGTCTATTTTCGGCATGGCTTCAGCTCATTCTCCGCGTGCGCACGTCCTCGATGGAGCCCGAAAAGAGCTCGCGGATGTCATGGAGGCCCATGGAGGTGAGGGCCATCCTGTCGATCCCCAGCCCCCAGGCCAGGACAGGGACTTTCACCCCCAGCGGCTCGGTCACCTCGGGCCGGAAGATCCCCGACCCCCCCAGCTCAAACCAGCCCAGCGTGGGATGCTTGATGTGGACTTCCACGGACGGCTCGGTGAATGGGAAGAACCCGGGAACGTACTTCACTTCTTTTGCCATGGCCACCTCTTCGGCGAACATCTTCAGAAGGCCCAGGAGCGTGCGGAGGTTGACCTCCTCCCCCAGGACGATCCCCTCGGTCTGGTAGAAGTCCGCGAGGTGCGTGGCGTCCACGCGGTCGTAGCGGAAGCAGCGCACTACCCCGAAGTACTTGCCCGGAACTCGCGCACGGGGCAGGGTCTTTGCGGAAAGCACGGTGCCCTGGCTGCGGAGGATGAGCCGGCGGGTGAACTGCCGGTCGAAGCTGTAGCCCCAGCCGCGCGAGCCGGTTTTCCAGCCATTCTCGTGCGTCGCGGCCACCTGGTCCAGCCACGGCTGCTCGATCTCCCTTGCGTGCGTGGGGTTTTTCATGTGGTACACGTCGTGGATGTCGCGGGCCGAATGGAACTGCGGCATGAACAGGGCATCCCCGTTCCAGAACTCGGTCTCGACGAGCGGCCCGTCGAACTCCTCGAAGCCAAGGGAGGCAAGCTTGTCCTTGAGGCGCTCCAGGAACACGCAATACGGGTTGCTCCTCCCCGGCAGGACGCGGGTAGGTGGGACATCGATGTTGTACCGGCGGAATCTCGCGGTCTTCCATGCGCCCGTTTTCAGCATGTCAGGGGTGAGGGCGCCTGCTTCCTCTCCCGTGGCCCCGGCTCCCTCCAGTTGCCGGCGCGCTTCCGCGCCCGCGGGCGTCAGGATGAAGGTCACCTCCTGCCGCTCCACGAGCCGGAAGAGACTTGTGGCAGCTCCCCTCTTCCTGGCAAGGGAGGCGGCAAGCTCGCGTTCGGGCTGGGAGAGAACCGCCTCAGCCAGGGCGCCCTCGGCGGCCGCCCGGGAAAGGAGGCCGCGCACGGCTTTTGCCTCGTAGTCGGCCACGAGCACCGCCCGTTTCGAAT
Source organism: uncultured Spirochaetota bacterium (assembly GCA_963753085.1). Classification (GTDB taxonomy): domain Bacteria; phylum Spirochaetota; class Spirochaetia; order SZUA-6; family Fen-1364; genus Fen-1364. The sequence continues at coordinate 5,201 of CAVWBF010000023.1, forward strand.
CATCCATCGAAAGGGCTTTCGCCTTTGCAAGAGCGCCGTACGCCGAGCCCACATCCTTGGCATCCATCCCGAGCTTGCCCGCGATCTCCGGAAGGGAAAGCGGACCTTCCGAGGCAATGAGGCGCATGATCCGCTCCTCGTAGGTGCCCTTCTCCAGGCATTCCCGGCCGAAATCCGTGATCTCGTAGAGCACCCGCGTCACGCGCGAGCTCTCTGCAATAAAGCCCTTTGCCGCCAGCCAGCTCAGCGCCTGGTTGGCCTGGCCTGCGTTGTACGCGAGGTCGGCCATCAGGCTGGCCTGGCTCAAGCGCGCTCCGTCGGAAGCGTGAAGAAGGACCTTGATCTCGAGGGGATGGAGCTCGCGCGCTGAGGGTTGTGGAGGGCTCGGTGTATCCATTGACGTCTTACCTCTGGAGTTTTTCCGCGAGGGATCTGAGGAAGAGGCCGACATCGGTCACGATACCGATGGTCTGGCCCGAGCCTCTGTCGGAAAGTTTTGTCACAACGGCGGGGTTGATGTCAACGCATATGGTCTTGACCCAGGCGGGGGTCATGTTGCCCGTCGCTATGGAGTGCAGCATGCTTGCCAGCATGATGGTGAGGGAGGCTCCGCGCGCAAAGGCACGATAGGCGCTCTGCGCCCGCAGCATGTCCATTTCCGTTTCCGGCAGCGGGCCGTCATCCCGCAGCGAGCCGGCAAGCACGAAAGGGACTCCCGTCTTCACGCAGGCGTGCATCACCCCCCGGGTGATGGCCCCCGCCTCCACGGCCGCCCGGATGGATCCGTGGCGGAACACGGTGTTGATGGCGCGGATGTGGTTTCGGTGCCCTTCGTACACGGGTTTGCCTGTTGACAGCGCGATCCCGAGAGACGTGCCGAAAAGGGCGCTCTCGATGTCGTGGACAGCCAGCGCGTTGCCGGTCAGGAGGCCCGAAACGTAGCCGCCGCTCACGAGGGACGCCAGCGCCGGCCCGCCTCCGGTGTGGATCACCACGGGCCCCGCAACCACCACCACCTTTCCCCCTGCTTGCTTCTGGCGGACCAGCTCATCCGCGACCCGGCAGACCGCAACGTCGACGCTCCTTTCCGAGGAGACGTCGCTCGTCATGAATCCGAACTCCTCGCTGTCCTCCTCCCGAAAGAGGGGGAAGACCCGCACGGAACGGCTCGTGCACACCACGGCGTCCCCGGACTTCACGTCGCGGATGAGCCTGCAGGAAAGGCCGTCCTTTCCCGCCACGATGACTCCGTCCATGCGCATGTCCTTGACGTCCCGCCAGGAGCCGCCCAGGAAGACCTGGGTCCTCCTGTTGGTGGTCGCGTAGAAATCCTCCGGCACGCAGGAATCCCCCGGGGCGGGGCGCACGAGCGCATCCGCCACGGATTTCTCGTAGCATCCCTGCGCGACCAGGAGGCTGGTGAGGGACGCAAGCTGGTCCTCATCCCGGCACCTGACCTCCAGCTCGAGGCTCGAAGGATCCGTGCGGACCTTCCCCATGCGGAACGCCACGACCTCGTAATCCGCTCCCGTGTCGACGATGATATTCAGCATCCGCGTGAGAAGGCCGGAATCGATCAGGTGGCCGTCCGCCAGAAACCGCCGCACCAGGGCTGGCATGAGGCGCCTAGAGGTGCAGCTCTTTTGAGAACTGCTCGATGGCCGCCCTGGTGAACGCGATCTTTTCTCGGGCAAGCGCGCGGCTCGCCTCGAAGTGCAGATCCTTGGTGAACGACAGCTCGCGTGCCACGTAGCCAAGGAGTTCCTTCATGGTCGAGTAGTGGTACCAGACGGCCGCGCCGGCGGAGAGCCGGGCGAACCCGACCGCGCCGAGGGAATCCAGGAGGTTGGCGTCGTACAGCAGCTTTGCCTCCATCGAGGAGGGGGAGCCGCCGGGCATGTGGTTGAGAATGGCCTCCACTACCAGGGGGATCTTCTCGGGAACGAAGCCCGTCTCGTGGAGAATGGCCTCGGCCTTTTCCGCGGAGCTGCGGGGATGGCCCTTCGACATCTCGATGTCGTGAAGAAAGCAGGCCGCGTGGAGGACGTCATCGTCATAGCTTCCCTCCTCCCCGATCTCCCGGGTAAGATGGTAGACCCGGAAGGAGTGCTCGTATCCTGATTCGAGGCGACCCGAGGTCAGGTCCTTCGCGTACTGCTGGATGAGCTTTCTCATGCGGGTGAGTTTAGCTGAGTGGCGGGGCGTGCGCAAGGAGACTCGATTTTGGACTCCGTACCGAATAATATTTGGCAATAACAAATAAATACCGAATAATAGTTGACTATAATCCAATATTTCGATATAATATTCGTATGATAGACGCAACGGACAAGAAGATTCTCGGTCTCCTCCAGGAGAACGCCCGGCTGTCCAACGCGGAGATCGCGGAATCAGTCGGGCTGACGGCTTCCTCCGTTCACGAGCGCGTCAAGAAGCTTGAGAAGCGGGGCATCCTCAAGAGGTATGCCGCCATGGTGGACGCCGACAAGCTCGGCAAGCCCCTGCTCGCTTTCATCCGGCTCACAGTCGGCACCCATGCGGCAGTCAGTGAAGGGATCCAGAAGCTCTGCCGAACGGAGCCTGACATCCTGGAGTGCCACAACGTGGCCGGGGAGGACTGCTACATCCTCAAGGTCAGGACAGCCGGACCGAAGGAGCTGGAGCGGCTTCTCTCCGCAATCAGGAGCAGGGCGGACACGGTCCGTTCTGTCACCAACATCGTTCTTTCATCCTACAAGGAAACACCGTATGTCGAGCCGGGAGTCAACGGCGAGGGCTGAGGCGAAAAAAGCCAACAGAAAGAAGGAGATGACTGCATGAGCAGCGCGGATATTGCAATGATTTTCACCAGGGCCGCGAGGCCGGTCCCCGCGAACGAGTCGCGCCAGGTGCTTCGTATTGCCCTGTATCCCGGAGAGCTTCTTCCCGTCCCCCGGCCCCGCAGGCACGTGCACGTCCTCTCGGGGACTGCCTGGATCAGCGCAGGCGGGCGGGACACCGTGGCACCTCAAGGGGCATGCGTCGGCCTTGCCCCCTCACGACACCCGGCCCTCGTGTCGGGCGTCGGGGGCAAGCCGATTCTCTTCGAGGTCTGGTAGCTGAGGTTCGGCAGGCCCGGTTGCCGTACAGTGCGGAGGGGCTTACGTCAGGCCAGCGAAAGGTCGTAGCGCTCCTCCGTGCGCGCGGCGCCCCACAGATCGTGCGTCTTTGTCTCCGTGCGGACAAAACCCGCGCGCCTGTACACGGCGGTTGCCGGGGTCAGGGAGCTGACCGTCCAGAGAAATACTGAGGAATAACCCGAGTCACGGCTGAAGGCCACTGCCTCCTCCACCATCGCGCGCCCCAGGCCGCTCCCGCGAAGCTGGGCGCGGAGGAGGAGCCAGCGGAGCTGCGCGGCGCTGTCTGTCCCTCTCACAATCGCGATGGTGCCGCACAGGGCGCCTCCTTTTTCCAGAATCCACAGCCTCTCGCGCGCCGAAAGCGGCCACGTCGTAGCGCCGAGAGTCCCCGCGACGTACGCCTCGAAACCCACGGAGAACCCGTGCTCCACCGCGTAGAGCACTCCGTGCATCCGAACAATTTCACCGATATCGCCCGGCCGCAGGTCGTGGCGAAGTGTAACCCCGGCCGAGGCGCACGCCTGGGCGAGTGAATGGCTCATGCGGTACCCCCTCTTCCCGAAAAACAGGGTAATTTTCCACGACTTGGACCCGGGGGAGAAGACCCGCCTGGGAAAAGCCACGCGGGAAATCCGGGACCTCCTTTCATTCCCGCGCTTGCGCGGAAAGGCCGTCGGCCGTATGCTGAGACGAGTCCATATTCCAATGCGTGTTCGCGAATCAGCGTCGAAGACGGATATCCGACGGTTCGTCTCATTCCCTCGGGCGCTCTACCGCGGTGATCCCTGCTGGGCGCCCCCGCTCTGGCTCGACGAGAGGGGGGCCTACTGCCCGGCAAGAAACGCAATCCTGGGTCACTCGGACTACACGCTTCTCCTGGCGGAAGAGGGCTCCCAGGTCCTCGGAAGGAGCCTTGTCTACGTCGACCGCAATTTCAATTCGTTCTATGGATCGAGCACGGGATTCTTCGGGGCCTTCGAGTGCGTGAATGATCTGGCGGTGGCCGCGGCTCTTGATGCGGCCGCCGTGGCATGGCTGTCCCGGCGCGGGATGCGCGCTGTTCGGGGACCCATCCACCCCATCTCGGAAAGCTGGGGGTTCCTCCTGGACGGGTTCGGCTCTCCTCCCGTGTTCATGTCTCCCTACAATCCCCCGCATTACAATGGTTTCATGGAGGCGCTGGGCTACGCGAAGGCGAAGGACCTCCTGGCCTACGAGGCCCGCAAGGATCGCGACTACATCATCCCCCGCAGGTTCTGGGATTTCGCTGACCGCTTTCTCTCCCGCAACCCCGACCTGCACGTGCGCAGGCTTTCGATGAAGGACCTCGCCCGCGATGCCGATGCCATCCTCGAGATCTCCAATGCATCGCTATCGGACAACTGGGGCTATGTCCCCCTGGACCCGCATGAGTTCCAGGACATGTTCCGCAGGCTGCGTCCCATCGCGGACCCGGACGCCATATGGTTCGTGGAGGACAAGGGCAGGCCCGTCGGATTCGTCCTTGGCTTTCCGGACCTCAACGTGATCCTTCGGAGCATCGGCGGGCATCTGTTTCCTCTCGGCTTCCTGAAGGTGCTGTTCGGAGTACGCAAGCTCGCGGACTACAGGCTGTTCGGGCTGGCCGTTCTTCCCGAGTACCAGGGGAAGGGCCTGGACGTCCTCCTGTATCTCCAGATCTACCGCGCTCTCTCTCCGAAGATCAACAGGCTGGAAGCAAACTACATCCTGGAGGACAACCTGCGCATCAGGAACGCGCTGGAGAAGCTCGCCCTGACCAGGGTGAAGACGTACCGAGTGTACGAGAAATCCATCACACCCGTCGCATGACCAGGCGTCCCGCGGGAGTGACACCCGCTGCGCCCGGCGGGGTTGCAGACAATGCCATGTGCAACACAAAAATCTTTATCCTTGTCCTCGCGGTCTTTGCCGCGCCCCTGTCCACCGCTTTCGCGGGAGGAGCGGGCGGAGTGACGTGGAGCGATCAGCACTCCATCTCCGGCTTCAGCAACACGACGGTTCCGGCAAGCGAGATCGGAGGGTTCGGATACGGCGTGACGAACGGCGGCCGGAGGACCGGCGGGTTCGGCTACGTCATGTATTCTGAGCCAGGGACCGATTCCCTGTCGGGAGGCGTGGGAGGCGTGATCATCGGCCAGGAAAGCCGAACGGGGCCTTTCACGATTGCCGCCAATCTCTGGACGGGAGCAGGCGCGGTTTCCCTGGGCTTCAGCGGAACTGCTTCCAGCTACGTCGTTCTGTTCGGAGAGGCCAACGTAGAGCTTGGCGTCGCGGTGACGCCATGGATGCAGCTTTCTGCGTACGCCGGCATGCAGGGCATTGCGGACGTGGATGCGCGGACCGGCATCGGCGCCGGGCTCGTCCGCTACTGCCCCGTGGCGGGCATGCGCCTCTCGTGGGGATCGTTCCAGTCGGCGCGGTGGTAGCAGCAAACGGGCGCCCTTGACCGGGGCGGGCGTCTCGTCTAACGTGCTCAAGCGTGCCAGACCAGATCAACGACGTCCGCCCTTTCCGGGGGCTGCACTACGATCCGGCGGTCGTTCCGGACATCGGGATGTGCCTGTCGCAGCCCTACGACGTCATCTCGCCGGCCCTCCAGGACTCCTACTACCAGCAGCATCCCAATAACGTCATTCGTCTCATCCTGGGCAAGATCCAAAACGGAGACACCGAGGAGAACAACCGCTATACCCGCGCGCGCGACCTGCTTGCCCAGTGGCGCAGGGACGGAGTCCTGCGCCTGACCGCGCGGCCGTCCTTCTGGATGTACGAGCAGGAGTTCGACCTGCCGGATATCGGCAGGCGGAGGGTGCGCGGGTTCATCGGGGCGGTGAGGCTGCGGGACTACGAGGAGCGGCGAATCCTGCCGCACGAGAAGGTGATCAAGGGGCCGCTGGAGGATCGCATCCGGCTCACGGAAACAGCGGGAACGCAGTTCGAGTACATCTGGAGTCTTTACCAGGACAAGGCGTACGTGATCGACAACATCCTCGACGCCCATGAGAAGGACGCGCCGATCATCGATTTCGAGGAGACGCCCGTCGGGGTGCGGCATCGGCTGCGCAGACTGACGGACCCTGAGAGCTGCGACATCGTTCGGCGCACCATGGCCCGGCTCAGGATCTACATTGCCGACGGCCACCACCGTTACCAGACCATGCTGACCATCCGCGACCGCATGCGCGCCCGGTTCCCCGGCGCGGGCCCCGATGCGCCGTGGGAATACATCATGATGTTTCTCGTGAACTCCGAGCACGAGGGGCTGACCATCCTTCCCACGCATCGCATGCTGCACGGCATCCAGGTGGAAAGCCTCTACCGCCTGGGGGCAGCTATCCTGGAGCACTTTCACGTGAAGAAATACCCCTTCCGCGACGGGGATGAGCCCGAGGTCCGCCACCGATGGCTGCGGGACCTTCGCAGCGTGGGCCCGGGGGAGCACAAGTTCGGGGCGTTCATCGTGAACACCGTTGGGTACTATCTCCTCACCCTTCGCGACGAGGAGGCATACGAGGAGCTTGTGCGCCTGGAGTTCTCCTCCCAGTGGAAGCTGCTGGACGTGAACATCCTCAACACGCTGATTCTGGAGCAGATCCTGGGGATCACGGAGGAGCAGCTCAGCCTCGCGACGAACATTTCCTATACCAAGGACGTGGATGAGGCGCTGTCCCGGGTGCACGCCGGGGAGATCCAGGTGGCCCTTGTCCTGAACTCCACCGCCCTTGCCGACGTGCTCGTCATTGCGGAGAACAACGAGCGCATGCCCCGCAAATCGACCTACTTTTATCCCAAGCCCGTGTCGGGCCTCGTCTTCTATCCCATGGACCCACTCCTGCAGTCCGCCCCACTTTAAAACTTGGCAAGCGACTCCCGCTGGAGTATAATTCCGCTTCAATGGAAAAAGGACTGGTCGACGAGCTCCACGAAGTGCCTCTGGACAGGGAAAACCAGGATCTCAAGGAGATCATCGAGATCGCCTTCCAGATCACGGCTCAGCTCGACATGGAGAATGTCATCAAGAACGTGGTCTGGAGCTTCGTGTCGCGGTTCCAGATGGAAACGGTCACTGTCCTTCTCCCCGGCGACATGGAGGACAGCGCCCCCCTGGTGATCTTCTACCGGGGCGTGAAGCGCGAGGAGCTTTCCCTGGACCTGCCGTCGGTCCTTCCGCTCCTCACGTTCCTCGACAGGGACGAATACAGCCAGATCCCCTTCTCCTACTTCCGGGACAACTACCCCGACAAGATCGTCGTCGAGCGGCTGGCCGAGATGGGGGTCGACATGATCGTGCCGCTGCGCACGGACAAGGGCTCCATCGGGATCCTTCTCCTCCCCGCCAACGGAAGCGGGGGCGCCTACGCCCTCTCGGACCTTCAGTACATAACGCGTATCGTCCGCTTCGCCTCCATCTCCATAGAGAACGCGAGCCTCTTCCGCCAGGCCACCACGGACCGCATGACGGGCCTCTACTCCCACCATTTCTTCGAAAAGACGCTGGACGAGGAGCTGGAGCGTGCCCGGCGCTACAAGTCCACGTTCAGCCTCGTCATGTTCGACATCGACCACTTCAAGAAGTTCAACGACACCTACGGGCATCTCCAGGGAGACCGAATCATCAGGGAGATTTCCCGCCAGCTCACCCGTTCCATCCGCCAGGTGGATTTCCCCGCCCGCTACGGCGGAGAGGAGTTCGCCGTCATCCTCCCCGCCGTGGATATCAAGGGAGCGCTTGTCGTCGCGGAGAGGATCCGCAAAAAGGTGGAGACCTTCGCTTTTCCCAGCGCCAACGGCGGCGCCCCGCTCCATGTCACCATCTCCCTGGGTGTGACCGAGTTCGACCCCGAGTCCGCGTACGCTCCTTCTGAGATCATCCGCGAAGCCGACCGCGCCCTCTACCAGTCCAAGGAGAAGGGCAGGAACCGGGTGAGCGTCTCCGCGCCCCGCCTGGGTTGAAAGCCGCGGAGGAAGATCCGTCATGGTCATAGTGCTTGAGCGCACGATCCGCGAGCAGGACAAGAATCACATCCGCGAGTTCCTGAGCGCCCGCGGGTATACGATCCGCGAGATCGTCGGCCAGGAGGAGACCATCCTCGGCGCCGTGGGCGTGGCCGGCATCGACCTCCGCGAGGTCGAGCTCCTCCCCGGCGTTGCGCGGGTCATCCCCATCACCTCCCCCTACAAGCTTGCCTCCCGGGAGTTCCGCAAGGACGACACGGTGATCTCCGTGAGAGGTCCAGCGGGGACGGTGCGCATTGGCGGTCTTCGGATCATCGCCATCGCGGGGCCGTGCGCCGTGGAGAGCCGCGAGCAGACAATGGAGTGCGCCGCGCGCGTACGCGAATCGGGAGCGGTGCTTTTCCGGGGAGGCGCCTGGAAGCCGCGCACCTCCCCGTACGCTTTCCAGGGCCTCGGCGAGCAGGGTCTCGAGTACCTGAAGGAGGCAGGGGAGAAATACGGGATGGCCGTCGTCTCCGAGATCGTTTCTCCCGAGCATGCCGATCTCATGAGGGACTACGTGGACGTCCTGCAGATCGGCGCGCGCAACATGCAGAACTTCGAGCTTCTCAAGCGCGTGGGCAGCCTGGGCAAGGTCGTGCTCCTCAAGCGCGGTCTTGCGGCCACCATCCAGGATCTCCTCATGTCGGCGGAGTACCTCCTTGCCGCCGGCACGGACGACGTCATTCTCTGCGAGCGGGGCATCCGCACCTTCGAGACATCCACGAGAAACACGCTCGACCTGTCGGCAATCCCCGTTGTGAAAAAGCTCAGCCACCTCCCCATCATCGTCGATCCCAGCCACGGCACGGGCATCCGGGCCAAGGTGAGCCCCATGGCGCTTGCCGCGGTGGCCGCGGGCGCTGACGGGATAACGGTGGAGGTCCACACGGACCCCGATCACGCGCTGTCAGACGGTCCCCAGTCGCTGTATCCCGAGCAGTTCGAGAAGCTCATGAGGGACATCGAGGCCATGGCCCCTGTTCTGGGGAAGGAGCTTGCACGACTGCCCGAACCGGCCAACCTCCGGGGTCCAGGGGGCACGGAGGCCGCGGTGGTTGGTGCCGGTATGGCGGGGGCCGAAGCGGCCCACGTCGACGGGGCGGTGGTGGCCTACCAGGGGGAACGCGGGGCATACGGAGAAAAGGCCATCCGCCACTGGTTTTCCGGTGATGTGAAAGCACTCCCTGTTCCTGAGTTCCCCAACGTCTTCGAGGCGGTCCTGGAGGGCAGGGCGGCCTTCGGGATCGTGCCCATCGAGAACTCGCTCACCGGCTCAATCCACCAGAACTACGACCTTCTCCTGCAGTATCCCGACATCAGGATCGTCGGAGAGCAGAAGATCCGCATCGAGCACAACCTCATCGCTCTCCCGCAGGCGAAGGTGGAAGATATCCGCCGCGTGTACTCCCACCCGCAGGGGCTGGCCCAGTGCAGCCGGTTCCTCGATGAGCACCCGCAGTGGGAGCGCGTGGCTTTCTACGACACCGCGGGGGCGGCGCGCTTTGTTGCGGAGAAGGCCTCGCCGGAGAACGCTGCAATCGCCAGCGCGGAAGCCGCGGCCGTCTACGGCCTTTCCGTTCTGCGGCAGGGCCTGGAGACGAACGTCCAGAACTACACCCGGTTCTTCGTGATTGCCCGGGAGACGGACACGCCAGCCGCGACGGCCCCCCGGGACAAGGGAAAGGCTTCCCTCAGCTTCTCCGTGGCGGATCAGCCGGGCGCGCTGTTCAAGGCTCTCCAGGTGCTTGCCGACCAGGGCTTGAACATGAAGAAACTGGAGTCCCGGCCCATCCTCGGCAAGCCCTGGCAGTACCTCTTCTACATCGACGTGGACCTGCCGGCGGACCCCGCGGTGCTGGAGCGCTGCGTGGAGAAGCTCTCCGCCGTCACGGAAGATCTCCGCGTGCTGGGCACGTACCGCGCGGGGTGAATCACCTGCTCCCCAGGTTTGCCAGGATCCTCCGATACAGCTTCGTGAAACGCTCGATGCGGCGCAGCTTTGCCCCGGCGTCCGCGCTCCACACGCTGCGCGGGTGCTCATCCACCACCCGGGAGAAATACCCGTGCGCGGCGCGCAGGAAAGCGAGGCTGCTCGCGATGTCTTCCGTGGCGGTGTACCGCCGGGTGAAACGAGGCACACGGCCGGCTGCTATCTTCTGGTTGATCTCCGCGATGCCGTGGATGGCCAGCGAGAAGTTGATGAAGCCCTGCTTGTAATACGCGTAGGAGAGATCCCGATGGGGCGCAAGCGCCGTCCCGTCGGCCTCTCGAGCGCCGACGGTCGAGCGTCCTGCCGCGTCTCGCTTCGCAGCGGCCCGTGGCGCAGCTGCCGGCGGACCCGGCGCCGGGCCGCTCATCAGCGCGGTGTAGGCCTCGGTGAGGGTGATCATGGCGAGATCCTGGAGCGGCTTCTTTTCCGGGGGAAAACGGTCCGGGTGGTTTTCCATGACAAGGCGGCGATACGCCTGGCGGATCTCCTCCCGGGTTGCCAGAGCCGAGACGCCGAGGATGGTGCGGAAATAACCGTCGTTCATGCATCTGCCGCGCGCGCTGAGGGAGGCCGGCAGCCCCGGGGGGTCAACCCGTCGGCTTCTCCGCCGCGCTCACCGCGGAGCCGTTGGCCTGCCTCTTCTTTGCCCCTTCCGTCCTTTCACCGTATTCGTGGCGCCTCTGGTTTGCCTTCACGAGGCTGTTGCGGAGCGTCAGCAGCTCGAGCTTGATCCCACGAACTCCCTGCTTTCCCGACTGACTGGCCTTTGCCTGGAAAAAGGTGTTGAAGCTCGCGAGCCTGCGATGGATGAGGAGAAGCTCGTTGATCTGCTTGTCCACAAAGTCCGCAAGGATTGTCTCCTTCGTCCCCTCCAGCCGCTTGTACGCGGGACCGGTCCCGGCCGCAATGGACGCAAGGAGGGTGGCCTTTTTCCGCGCCTCTTCCGCGAAGCTCGGGAAATCCACCTTCTCCGTCCGCGTCGTCCCCTGTGCCGGCTCCGCGTATTGTATCTCGTAGGTATGGGAGTCCGCCTTCTCCCGCTCGCTTCGCCGGAAGAGGCGCTTGATGGTCTGTCCGATACCGCCCTCGCGGCCCTTGAGGAGACGCTCGCTTTCCGAGAGCGACTCCACCGCGGTGACCAGCTCCTCGTGCGGTCGGGAGAGGATCCGCACGGCCTCCATCAGGAGAGGCCTGGCGTCGGCTTCCTTCTTGTCCTCTCCGGCATCGGGCGCCGGGATGGCAAGAGAGGCCAGGAGCTTTTCCTTGCGGTGCGCGGCATCGCTTTCCAGCTCTTCCGCGATGATCTCCTGCGCAAGGGCGGGATACCACGGACGGCCTCCCCCCTCCTTCTGGAAGGCCTTTCGTATGGCCCGGAAGGTCTCTTCCTTTTTTCCCTGCCCAGGGGCAAGCATGAGGCGGGGGAGAATGGTGCGGCGCACCTCTGCTTTCCAGGACTCCCGGTGAAACCCGACGAGGTCCGCCACGAGGGACCGCACGTCATGGAAGACCTTCACGATCTGCGTTTCCTGGTCCTTGAGGATCTGAGCGGCCATGGCGTCAGCGCCCAGGAGGATCTTCATGAACGCCCTTCCGAAGGACCGGGTGATGGGGCTTGTCGAGTTGTCCCCGAGCTCGGACCAGTTGACGTAGGAGTACAGCGCGGAGATCTTCTTCAGCCTGGCAAGGGAGAGGGAGCTCAGGGAGAAATCAGCTTCCGTAACCACGAACTTGAGCTGTCGGCGGAACTCGGCCAGGCGGTAACTCGTCTCATCCGTGTTCTCGAACTCGGGGAGCGGCTCGTCGCTGGGAACCGTGATGTCCTTGATGGACTGCTCGTAGTTGTAGGGGTCTTCACGGAGGAGACCTTTTCTGATCAGCATCCCCATGATGCTCTCGAAGAGGCTCTGATAGCTCTGGAGCGCGGCCTTGAGCCCGGGGATCTGAGCTCCCTGGAGCCAACGGCCCCGCTTCTCCAGCGCCTCGGTGAGCTGCTGCAGAAACTCTGCCGATCCTTCCATCGCCGCGAATTATACGGTAAAGTCAGGGCGGAAGCAACGGAACATTAAAAAGGAGCGCGGGAATGGGTGAAGCAACGCAGTTCCTGCCGGAAAAGCTCGTCATGGCTGTCCTCATTTCCCGACCGGAGAGAAAACAGGAGCTCCTGGATGTGCTTGGGGAGACCTGGGGCGCGCCGGACCTTTGCAGCCAGACCATGCCGTTCACCTACACGGATTACTATGACAAGGAGATGGGCGACAGCATCCAGCGGTTCTTCGTCTCCTTCCGCCGGCTCGTGGATCCCGCCCAGATAGCCGATATCAAGCTGAAGACCAACCGGATCGAGGAGCGCTTCTGCGAAGGGGCGGCGCGCAAGGTCAACATCGACCCGGGTCTCCTCTGTCTCAGCCGCTTCGTGCTGGTCACCACGAAGGAAAGCGCTCACAGGATTCCGCTGTTCGGCGGGATCTACGCCGAGGTGACGCTGCTCTACCACAAGGGGAGCTTCCGGCCGCTGGAATGGACGTACCCTGATTTTCGCTCCGACGAATACCTGAGGATCCTGAACCAGATCCGCGGCCTCTACCGGGAGCAGACGCACACGCATTCCTGAGCGCAAGCAGGCGGCTCTCCCGGGCGTTGATTCCTGAACGTGCGACAGATCCTCCTTTCTGCAGCGCTGTGCGTTGCGCTCGTGTCATGCGCCTGGTTTGGAGCCGAGGCTCGCGTGGAGGTCACTGTCCCCGAGCCTCCCGAGCACTGGGCCAGCGCTTTTCCGGATCTGAGCTTTGTGGTTGTCTTCGTGGATTCCAATGGGCACCTTCAGACCGTCACGCTCACGGATCCCGGCCGGTGCGCGGAGATCTCCTGCTCCAAGGCCGGCAACACAGCCGTCCTTGCGTACCCCGCGTCGGCACGTGACACCGGATTCCTGCGGCCGGCGGGCGGGCTTTACCCGCTGAACGTGGTGGAGGAATCAGGGCATCCCCGGCTTTCCCTTTCCTGGCAGGGGGGACCCGTTGCCCTGCTCCTGAAAAAGATCAGGGACCGCGGTTTTGATACCTCCCTGGTCAACGCGAGGCGGCTCGTCTCATATATCGGGGCGCAGCCCGACCCGTGGGCTCTGGACCTCGATACAATTGCAGAGAAGCTGGTCTCAGGCCATTTCAGCGTCTATGACATCGACCTGCACCCCTCGCGTGATGTCTCCCTTGCCCCTGGCGCCGGGGAATGGTTCCTGGAGAGTCCGTTCGCACCGGCGGTGAAGGCCACGGACGTCGAAACGCTCCTCCTGCCCCGGCTCAGCTTCGGAATACACGCCCTTTTCTCCGTACAGGGAGGAAAGATCCTCATTTCGGTTGGGCAGACCGAAACTGTGCTGAGACGGGAACCGGCTTTGCAGTGAATGCCATGCAATTGCCAGAGTGCGCTGTCCCTTCCGCCTGTGCTTTTTTGGGACACCCCTTGCAGCCTGCCAGTTGCAGCAGGATGCAAGCGCCCCTGCGACCTCGGAGGATGTAATTCCTTTCCGGAAAAGAAGATTCGAACGAATCTCGCCGGCTGTCGCGGGCTCCTGTTGATTGGCACGGCTGTTGCAATGGAAAGGCTATGGAGCCAATCCAAGACGGAGTCGTGGCCGAATCGAAGGACGCTGCCGCGTGAGCACGATGATTCGCCGGGCCTTCTCTCACTTTCCACTGCGTGTCGTGATCACGACGGTCGTGCTTGTCCTTCTTGTCATGACCGCGGGGATGACCTGGTTTCTTACGTTTCGAAACGGACAGCGCTCCATCCGGGAGATTGCGGAACAGATGGGCCGGCAAGGCATGGCGAACGTCCGCCAGCACCTGGAAAGCTACCTCTCGGTTCCGACCCTGATCAACACGATGAACCTGTTCAACTTTTCGCTGGGAGACCCGCATGAAAGCTCGCCTGGCCTGACGACTCGGAAGTTCGAGGCGGAGATCGGTAATTTCACGACAGTGATCTCCGTGGCTTATGCGAACGAGCAGGGAGAGTATCTGGGCATTTCCCGAGGCATCGAGGGAGTGCCGCTGGACCTGGCCATCTCGGGGCCCGGCACGGGCTATCGCCTGGAGGGCTGGGCGCTTTCCCCGAGCGGAGCCCGCCTGAGACTGTTCGATCGCTCGGCCGGAACGTTTGATCCCCGGACGCGGCCGTGGTATCGGACGGCGGTTATCGCCGGCAAAGCCACGTGGACGCCCATGTATCTCTGGCTAAGCGGAGACGCGGGCATTGATGCAGTCACTCCGGTTTTCGACTCCAGCGGGAAACTTCGCGGAGTCCTTGACACCTCTCTCACCCTTGCAGGCATGGGGAGCTTTTTAAAAGAGATCCGCGTGACACCCCACAGCGAGGTCTTCATCATGGACCGCCTCGGCATGCTCGTTGCTGCATCCACGGTGGCCAACCCCTTCAGCGTGAAGGGAAATAACCTCCAGCGGCCCCCGGCGTCCGAAAGCGAGGACCCGGTTGTGCGCTTCGGGGCGCGCACGATAGCACGCGAGCTCGGCACTGGAGACGGGATCCGCTCGGAGCAGCAGTTCTCTCTTCGGATCGGAAGCAATCGGCAGATCATGCATGTGGCCCCCTTTCAGGACGGGCCGGGCGTCGATTGGCTGATTGCGGAGGTCATTCCGGAATCCGATTTTGCGCAGAACATCTACCACGACATGCGCTCCACCGCGTTCTTTGTCGCCGTCTTCCTCCTCCTGTCAGGCTTCATTGCTCTTCTCCTGGCGCGCAGAGTGACGGCCCCGCTGGAGCTGCTGAGCAGCATGGCGCGGTCCCTTGCCGCGGGAGACCTCTCACGGACCATTGCCGTGGAGGGAAGCGACGAGGTCAGCGAGCTGGCCGCTTCCTTCAACCACATGGCGGCGGAGCTTCGCGCGTCATTCGCGTCCCTCGCCGAAAGCGAGGCCCGCTACCGCGCCTTCCTTGCAAACAACGCGGCCGGCATCTTCCGATTCGAGGCGCGCGCGCCGATGCCGCTCTCCCTCTCCGAAGAGGACCAGGTAGATTGGCTGTACGACAATTTTGTCATGGCGGAGCACAACGAGGCAGCCCTCGACGTGCTCGGGTTCAGCCCGGATGCAGAGCTGGTCGGGAAGAACCCCGAGGTCTGGCTGCCTCGCTCTGATCCGGCAAGCCTGGATTCGGTCCGCGCCATCGTCCGTTCTTCCTTCCAGATTGCAAACGCAGAAGGCTTTCGTCACGAGCCGGACAGAACGCGCTGGTTCCTGAACAGCGTCAGCGGCGTGGTGGAACACGGCAGCCTGGTCCGGATCTGGGGCGTGGTGCGCGACATCTCCGACCGCAAGGAAGCCGAAGAGGCTCTTCGGCAGAGCGAGGTACGCTACCGCCGCATCTTCCACAGGTCCGCTGTCTCTCTCTGGGAGGTCGACATCTCGGAGCTGCGCACGGAGCTGGCCCGCCTCCGCGCTGCCGGGCATGAGGATCTTGCCGCCGCCATGAGCAGCGACTCCGCGCTCATTGCGCGAGCGCTTTCCATGGCAAAAGTCGTGGACGTCAATGAGACAACCCTTCGATTGTTCGAGGCGAAATCCCGTGACGAGCTTCTCGGCCCCCTCGACGTCACCTTCGACCCGGCTGCCCTTGCGGGGTTCGTTCCGCAGGCCATCGGGAAGGCGGAGAAGGGAAAGCAGCACGACATCGAGACGAGCGTCCTGAGCAGGACGGGCCGACGCCTGAATGTCATCCTCCATTTCTACATTCCGGCGGAGGACGAGCGGATTTCCACCATGCTGGTAAGCGTGGTGGACATCACCAAGCGCATGCAGGCGGAGGAAGAGAGGTCGCGGCTGGAAGGCGAGCTCCGCCAGGCCCAGAAGATGGAGTCCGTGGGCCGGCTGGCCGGAGGAATCTCCCATGACATCAACAATCTCCTCACTCCCATCCTGGGGTATGCCGAGCTGCTCCAGGTCGGTGAGGAATCGAAAAGCCGGGACGGCGGGGTCATCATCCTGGGGGCTGCGCGCAGGATCCGCGACCTCACGACCAAGCTCCTCGCATTCAGCAGGAAACAGCACCTGGCCAAGAGCGTGGTTGATCTCCGCAGCGTCGTTGAGGACTTCGAGATCTTTCTTCAAAGGACCCTCAATACGACAGTCGAGATCCGCGTGGAGGCCCCGCGGGACCTCGGTCCGGTCACCGTGGACGTGGGACAGATCGAGCAGGTCCTCATGAACCTGGCAATCAACTCCCAGGACGCAATGCCCTCGGGCGGGGTGCTCACCTTTGCGCTTCATGAGGTGGTTGTGGACGGGGAGTCGGCGCGCGGCCGGCCCGGGCTTGCCGCGGGTGAGTATGTCTGCCTGACGGTGAGCGACACGGGCACCGGGATGGACGAGGCGACGCGAAAACGGATCTTCGAGCCCTTCTTCACGACCAAGGAAGCAGGGAAAGGGACCGGCCTCGGTCTCTCCACGGTGTACGGGATCGTGAAACAGCACGGAGGGCACATCGAGGTGGATTCCGAGCGGGGGCGCGGGACATCCTTCGCGATCTACCTCCCCCGCCATGCAGGGACGGGGACGCCGCCCGGCTGACAGAAGCGATGACTGCGAAGCCTCCGTGACCCAACGGAAGTGTTGTATATTCAAGTGAGTGGCTCCAGAGACCGTGGGAGATGACATGACGTGCGGGGGATAGTCTTCAAACGGATTGTCCGGGTGCTCGAGCGAAGCAGGTGGATACCGTTTTCGGTGGGCATCTTGACGTTCGGGCTCATTGCCCTTCTCGATCTGCTCACTCCCGAAGCGCTTTCATTCGCGTTCTTCTATCTCATACCGATAGCAGTGCTCGCCTGGTTCCCGGGACGGTGGCTGCCCTGGCTTGTCGCGGGCTCAAGCGCCTTCCTCTGGGCCGCGGACCATCTGGCGGCGGGGGATCTTGCCTACTTTCGGACCGTCGCTCCGTATTGGGAAGCCGTTGTCAGGTTCGGTTTCTACGCCGCGTTCATCCTGACACTGACGACCATCAAGGGCTCCCTCGCGCAACTACGGGAGAAGAACGAGGAGACCAGAGCCGCGCTGGCAGCGCTCCATGAGACGGAGCAGAGATATCGCGAGGTTTTCGACTACAGCTCCAGCGGCGTTGTCCTGCTCGATGTCACTCCGGACCTGAGGTTCAGGGTCGTCACGGCCAACCCTGCTGCGGAGCGAATGACAGGTGTTCCCGCGGCCGAGATGAAGAGCAGGTTCGTTGAAGAGGTACTGCCGGCCGGACCCGCGGAGGAGCTCATCGCCAACTATCGAAGGTGCGTTCAGGCGGGACACCCGATTTCGCTGGACGGATCAATCGAGTTCCCCTCCGGAAGACGCACCTTCCACACCACCCTGATACCGGTGAAGGACGGCCGGGGACGCGTCCACCGAATCATCGCGCTTCCGATCGACATGACGGCGGAAAACCGGGCAGTGGAAGCCCTGAGGCAGTCCGAGGAAAAGTTCTCCAAGGCCTTTCATGCGAGCCCGGATTCCATCACCATCAGCCGGCTCTCCGACGGCGTCATCCTCGAGGTCAACCCGAGTTTCACAGCGGCCAACGGCTATTCGCGCGAAGAGGCAATCGGCCGCTCGTCTCTGCCGGGAGACCTCGGGATCTGGGTGAAAGCGGAGGAGCGGGAAAAATGGGCCCGCATGGTGAGCGAGAAGGGGGAAGTCACGGCCTTCGAGGCGACCTTCCGGAGCAGGAATGGCGCATTTCGCGAGGGCATCCTCTCTTCGCGGATGGTCGAGATCGAGGGAGAGCAATGCCTCCTCACGATTTCCCGGGACGTGACGGACAGAAAACGGATGGAAGAAGCCCTCCGAGAGAGCGAGGCGAGATACCGGGAGATCTTCGAGAACACGTCGGACGGGATCTTCGTTGTCGAGGTGACCCCGGACCAGCGTTTCCGTCTCCTGAGTTACAATCCAGCGCAGGAACGGATGCTGGGGATTCCTTCCGCCAGCGCCGTGGGCAGGTTCAGCGACGAATACCTGCCCGCGGAGTTCGCGGCCAGGGTGAACGAGGACAATCGCCGATGCATCGAGGCGGGGCGGCCCATGAGCTTCGAGGAGGCCCTGGACCTGCCTGGTGGCCGCGCGCATTACTACACAACCCTCGTTCCCGTGCGGGACTCGGGCGGCCGCATTGCCCGTCTCATCGGGGTAACCCGCGACATGACCGAGCGCAAGCGCTCGGAGGAACGCGAGAGGGAACACGAGCGGCAGCTGTTCCAGGCGGCCAAGCTGGCTTCCCTGGGCACCCTCGTTTCGGGGATCGCCCATGAAATCAACAACCCCAACAACTTCATCCGGCTCAACTCGCAGAACCTCAAGGAGCTCTGGGGGGATGTCCGGCAGATCCTCGACCAGGCAGGAGAGAAGGAAGACCTCGTCCTCCATGGCATTCCGCTGGAGACGGCAAAGGGAATGGTGGAAGACCTCCTGGGCGGCATCGAGGAGGGTTCGAAACGGATCGAGAAGCTCCTCGTGAACCTCCGGGATTTCGCGCGGGGAGACGAGGGGGACCTTGCGGAAGACGTGGACGTGAACGCGGTAATCGGTTCCGCGGTGATGATTACCGCAAACCTGATCCGCAAGTCCACGGATTCATTTTCCGTCAGCGAAACGCCCGGCCTCCCCCGCATCCGCGGGAACTACCACCAGATCGAACAGGTCCTCATCAACCTCGTCACCAACGCATGCCAGGCGCTTCCGTCCCGCGAGCGCGCCGTGAAGGTGGCGACGAGCGCGGAGGACGGCGGCGGGTGGGTTCTCGTGGAGGTCGAGGACGAAGGGGTGGGCATCCCGTCGCAGAACATCGCGCAGGTGACGGACCCCTTCTTCACGACCAAGCGGGCGCGCGGGAGGATCGGGGCTGGGACTGGCGGTTTCATCGCGGATCATAACGAACCATGGAGGCACCATGAGCTTCAGCTCGGAGGTCGGCAGGGGAACCAGGGTGACGGTGCGGCTGCCCGCGGCGGGGGGACCGCGGTGAGCCGCCCCTATCCCGCGGAGCCCGTTCTTATCGTTGACGACGAGAGCGAGATCCGCTCCTCGGTCCGCGCGGCGCTTCTCCTTGCGGGGATGACGAACCTGGAGGAGTGCGAGGACGGGGATGCGGCGAGCGCGACCGTCCGCAAGCGACCATTCGCTGCCGTGGTCCTGGACCTGATGATGCCGGGAATATCGGGGCTCGACCTGTTGACCTTGATCCTCGAAGAGCGGCCTGAGACCCCCGTGATCGTGGCCACGGGCACGGGGGACGTGGATACCGCGGTGCGATGCATGCGCGCCGGCGCCTTCGACTACCTGCCCAAGCCAATCGACAGGACCCGCCTTGTCACGAGCCTGCGGCACGCAATCGAGAAGTGGGAGACCGCGAGAGAGGTCATCTCCCTTCGGGAGGGCATGCTCTCCACTCAGCCCGCGCATCCCGAAGCGTTCACCGACATCATCACCCGGGACGCCTCCCTGCATGCGATTTTCAAGTACGCGGAGGCAATCGCCCCGACATCGCTCCCCGTCCTGGTCACCGGAGAGACGGGGGTCGGCAAGGAGCTGGTGGCGCGGGCTATTCACGCGGTAAGCGGCAGGAGCGGAAGCTTTGTTCCGGTGAACGTGGCCGGCCTCGACGATACGCTTTTTGCGGACACGCTTTTTGGACACGTCAAAGGAGCGTACACGGGGGCGGACACGGCCCGGGAAGGAATGGTTGCCAAGGCGGAGGGAGGGACCCTTTTCCTGGATGAGATCGGAGACCTTGCACCGGAGTCGCAGATCAAGATCCTCCGTCTCCTCCAGGAGCGGGAGTACTACCCGTTGGGAACGGACAGGCCCCGACCGACGAACGCGCGTTTTGTCTTTGCAACGAATCTCGACGTTACCCTGGCCACGGATGACGGAAAGTTCAGGAAGGATCTTCTGTACCGGCTGAGGTCCCACCACATCAGGATTCCGCCGCTGCGCGAGCGCCAGGCCGACCTGGAGCTCCTCGTGGACCACTTCTTCGACAAGGCATCCCGGGTCGTCGGGAAAACCCGCCCGACGGTCCCCCGGGAGCTCCTCCCCCTTCTTCGGGGGTATTCTTTTCCCGGCAACATCCGCGAGCTGGAGGGAATGATCTTCGACGCGGTTGTCCGCCACGAGTCACGGGTCCTTTCCCTGGACAGCTTCCGCGCGGCCATCGGGGACAGGTCCGGCTCCTCTCGCGACTCACCCGAGGGGGCGTGCGGCGACGAAGGCGGCAACCCTTTCTCCAGTTGCCTGTCCCTGCCCACGTTGAAGCAGGCGAACCGCCTTCTCATCGTGGAATCGCTGCGCCGGGCAGACGGCAACCAGGCAACGGCCGCCCGGCTGCTGGGTCTTACCAGAACGGCGCTCAACAGGCGCCTGAACAGAAACCCTTAGGACATTTTGCACTCTTTCAGCAGGCCTGCTCGTTTTCGACCACGCAGGTCGCAGCCCGTTGTCGCACCTGAAGAATATAATTTCTTACCTATATAGCAATTAGAAAGTTTCCCTGAGCTGGCATGCCGCTTGCAGTAAGGCTGCCGTGAAGCAACGACACGAGTGCATGCAGCAGAACCCAAGACCTGAACATCCCATTCTCATTTGCAGTGATGACGACCAGGTGCTCACTTCGCTGAGCATAACGCTGCACTCGGCCGGGCTGACCAACCTCGTTGTCTTTCAGCAGACACATCTCATGCGAGAGATGTTGGAGACGGGCTCCTTCAGCCTTGTGCTGCTGGACTTCACGCTGCCATGCCCGGCGGGGCTGGGGATCCTCAAGCAGGCGGAATCCGTGTGCCCCAGGCCGCCTTTCATCATCATGACCGTCACAAAACGACCCCGCGGCTGCTCCTGCCCCGCAGCGGGCTGGGTGATGGCCTGCCTGCCAAAACCCGTGGACAGGGAAACTCTCCTGGCCGCGGTTTACAAGGGAATTTCGCGCCCCGGTGGGGCGTTCGACATGAATGGGCGCGCCGAGGCGCGCAAGGAGGAAGAGACACATGGGCGCTGAGAAAAGAGCTACGCTGTTCAGGAAGATGGTGGGGATCTTCATGCTCCTCACTGTATGCATAGGGGCCACGTGGGTGTTCAGCCTGATCTACTTCTACCAGAGGAGCGACCGTGCCAGCACGGCCCACTCCGCTGCCAACGATGTGGACTTCTGGATGCTGCAGGCGCGGCGCAACGAAAAAGACTCCCAGCTTCGCGACATACGGACCGAGGAGTTCTATAAGAACGGGACGGGCACCAACCTCGCCAAGCACGAGGAGTCGATCAAAGGCCTGATGAACGCCGTCGGCGTTCTGGAAGGCCTTCACGAGGTGAAAAACCTCCAGACCATCACCGACCTGCGCACCGCGGTTGTGGGATACAACGAGTCATTTGCAAAGCTCGTTGCCGCCTACCGCCAGCGCGGGTTTGCCGACTGGGGCGCCGAGGGAGACTGGAGAGCGGCCGCCCACGACATCGAAAACCGCCTGGCGGGGATTCACAATCCCGCCCTGACCATCAGCCTTCTCAGCATGCGCCGACATGAGAAGGACTACCTCCTTCGGGCCGACGACAGCTACATCGATCAGCTGAACCAGGAGGCCAGCGTGCTGCGCGCTGGGGCCAACCGACTGCCCGAGCCCACGCGGTCCGCGCTCCTGGGGGACATCGACAAGTACCTGGCCTCCGTCCAGACCTATCTGGACCTGCAGAAGCAGATCGGGCTCACGGAGAACGACGGGCTGCAGGGAGTCATGCGGGACGCCATCCACAGGGTGGAGCCCCTGATCGCCTCCGTGGTGGAGGAGACGAAGAAGCTCAGCCAGAGCAAGGTGGCGTATCGGGACCTCCTGCTTTCCATCTTCGCAATCATGGTTGCGGGCCTTGCCGCGGGGGGGATCGTGTTCAGCTTTTTCGCCCGCTCCATCTCCTCTCCCATCGGAAAGATGGTCGGCCTGCTGAGGAACCTCGCGCAAGGAGACCTGCGGGAAGCGGTGGACGGGAGCCTGCTTGGGAAGCGCGACGAGATCGGGGTGCTGGCAACGGCGCTGGATGAGACATCGGTGAAGCTGCGAACGATGGTTGCCACCATCCAGGAAAGCGCGGAGCAGGTGGCGGCCTCAAGCGAGCAGATCTCGGGCAGCGCGCAGTCTCTGGCCGAGGGGGCGCAGAGCCAGGCCTCCACCCTGGAAGAGACGTCAGCCTCGGTGGAGGAGCTCACCGCCAGCGTGGACCAGGTCAGCGCCAATGCGCAGAGCCAGGCAGCAGCGGTGGAGCAGGGCAGCAGGGTCCATGAAGCAGGTGCAGAAGTCAATCGACCAGATCTCGGCAAGCCTGCAGGAGATCTCGGGGCTGGCAAGCCGCTCGGTTGAAAACTCCCAGGAGGGGGCAGCGGCGGTGGGGCAGGTGGTGGAGGGGATCAACCTGATAGCGGCCAGCTCGGAGAAGATAGCGGGGATCGTAGGGGTGATCTCGGATATAGCCGAGCAGACGAATCTGCTGGCGTTGAACGCCTCCATCGAGGCGGCGCGCGCCGGGGAGCACGGGCGCGGGTTTGCCGTGGTGGCAGATGAAGTGTCGAAGCTGGCGGAGAGGAGCTCAGCCTCGACGAAGGAGATCGAGGGGCTGATTCGGGAAAGCGTGAAGAACGTCAGTGACGGGGTGAAGACAGCGCAGGGGTCGCGGCTGGCCATGGAGCAGATCCGGGCGGCATCCCAGCAGGTCAATGAGACCATCGTGAAGCTGACACAGAGCATGGGCCAGCAGGTGGGAGCGGTGAAGGAGCTTGCGGCGGCGCTGGGGGAGGTCAACGAAATGAGCCAGAGCATATCGGCGGCCACCGAGGAACAGACGACCAACGCCAAGCAGGTGAGCGGCGCCGTGGAGAACGTGAACGAGCTGACGCAGGCGGCGGCAGCAGCGGCGGAACAGATGTCCACCTCCACGGAACAGCTGTCGGGGATGGCGCAGCAGCTGCAAACGCTGGTGGCGCAGTTCAAGGTGGAGGCACGGGAGAAGCGCGAGACGCTTCCCGTACCCCGCGACGAGGCTGCCCCGCGCACAGTGGTGGCATGAAACATTTCAACTCTGAATGAGGAGGATCACGAATATGGGGAAGAGAGTCCTTGTGGTCGACGACGCGAGCTTCATGCGCACGGTCGTCAAGAACACGCTGGAGCCGAGGGGATTCAGGATCGCCGCCGAGGCAGCCGGCAGAGCGGAAGCGGTCACGAAGTATGCCGAGCTGAAGCCGGACCTGGTCGCCATGGACATCACCATGAATGTGACCGACGGACTGGCGGCCGCGAGGGACATCCTGGCCGAGGATCCCGACGCGCGTATCGTCATGGTTGCGTCCATGGGGCAGGAGAGGATGCTCGTCGGATCGATTTCCCTCGGGTATTTCGTCATGAAGCCATTCACTCCCGAGCGGATCATCTCCGCGGTTCAAAAGGCGCTCGTATGATGAAGATCAACGCGCAGCACGTGAACCCGTTCGTGGAGGCGGCCATGAAGGTGGTCAACCAGATCACGGGAATCGAGGTCCGCCGCGGGCACCTCTCCTACAAGGCAAAGGTCGAGCCGTCCTTCGGCGTCTCGATCATCATCGGGATCTACGGGTTCCTCACCGGCCAGATCGTGTACAGCCTCGATGGCAAGCTGGCCGACAAGCTCGTGGACAAGCTGCTGGAGGGCAAGTCCCCGCAGCAGAAGAAGATCATGTTCCTCGACTCCCTCGGGGAGGTGGCCAACATGATCACCGGCAACGCAACTGCTCTTCTCAACCAGGGCCGTAACGAGACACTCAACATCACGACCCCCGCCATTGCCGCCGGGGACAACCTCAGCATTCACCTGGTTCCCAAGCCGGCTCTCGTGCTGGGGCTCATCACGATCTACGGGCCCATCGAGATCAGCGTGGCAGTGGAGGAAAAGGAGACCCTCCAGGAATCACGGGATTTCAGGGCCGTGCTCTCAGAGACCTGAAGCTGAGGATGGACAGATGAGATCAGATGTTCCTTTCCCGGACGGCAGCATCACCGTGGGTGCGCGGGCCCCCGTGGTGCTCCTCCTGGAGGACCATGCCGAAATCCAGCGTCTCGTGGCGGCCATGCTCAGGATCAGGGGCGCCTTCTGCGACGTGGCCGGCAGTCTTGCGGAAGCCCGCGGGCTTATGGGCAAAAAGCGATATGACATCCTTTTTGTCGACGTGAACCTCCCCGATGGATCGGGCCTCTCGATCATGGGAGGCAAGACCTCCGAAGGGCCGGTCACGATCGTCATGACCGGGAGCGACGATATCCAGACCGCCGTCAGTGCAATCCGGGCGGGAGCAATCGACTTCATCCCGAAGCCCTTCACCGTGGGGGAGTTCCTCAAGCGGTTCGACAAGGCCAGGGAGGAGTGGCAGTCCCGCGAAAGGCTGCTTGCGTACGCGCGTTTCCTGGAAACCCTCGTGCGGATCAGGTCGGACGAGCTCACCCGTTCGTCGCGACGCCTCGAGGAAATCTACGACATGACGGTGGCATCCCTGGGAGCGGCTCTCAATCTCAAGGATCACGAGACGGCGGACCACTGCACGCGAGTGTCGGAAAACAGCGTCCGACTGGGAAAGCTGCTCGACCTCTCGGAGTTCGAGATCCGCAACCTCGGGTGGGGCGCGTGCCTTCACGACGTTGGGAAGATCGGGGTTCCCGAGGCAATCCTGCTGAAGACGGGAGAGCTCACCGCGGAGGAGCGCAAAGTCATGGAGAGGCATCCCCAGAGCGGATATACCATGCTGCGGTCCATCGAGTTCCTCTCCCACGCAACGGATGTCGTGCTCTCCCATCACGAGCAGTACGACGGCGCGGGCTATCCCTACGGGCTGCGGGAGGCGACCATCCCTCTGAACGCCCGGATATTCGCCATCCTCGACACGCTGGATGCCATAACATCCCGGCGTCCCTACCGAAGACCGCTTGCGTTTTCATCCGCGGCGGCGGAGATAGAGCGCTTTGCGGGAAAACAGTTCGACCCGGAAATCGTGGAGATATTTCTTCGCGCCCCTGCCGCCACCTGGCTGATCCAGGAGCAGGGAACGTGAGCCAATGGGACCGGCCGGGAAGCCGGGCCACACCGAAAAGGGGGAGTGACATGGAATCAGTGAGGGATCGGCGCGCCATCGGCGAGTTGCGCCAGTACATCAGTTTCTCGATCGGCGAAGAGGAATACGGTCTCGAGCTCCTGACTGTGAAGGAGGTGATCCGGCTCAGGGAGATCACCTGGCTGCCAAAAGCCCCTTCCTTCATCAAGGGCATCATCAACCTCCGGGGAGACATCATTCCGATCATCGATCTACGCGACAGGTTCGGCCTGGATGCGAGGGAGGCCACGGAAATGACGCGGGTGATCGTCGTTGAGGTGGACGGCAGGTTGATGGGCATGGTGGTGGACTCAGCCAGCCAGGTCGTGCGCATCACTCCCGAGCAGATCGACCCGGCGCCGCCCATTCTGGGAAGCTTCTCCGGGGATTTCATCACGGGGGTCGGCAAGCTCGACGACAGGCTCCTCGTCATCCTGGATGCCGGGGCGGTCCTCAGCGTGGAGGAGAAAGAGGCGCTTGCGAGGGTGGCCGGCTCTGTCGATCCTGCCGGCTCTCCCCGCGGGGGACCTGCGCGGTGAGCCTTGTCGTTACCGGCTCAGCGATCGCGCTCTGGGCGGCCGCGCTTGTCTCCGCGGTGACGGCGGGGGCGGCACTGCGCCTTCGAACGAGGACGCCGGGAGGCACCCAGTTCTCCGTCATGATGGCAGGCATCCTGGTCTGGTGCCTGATGGCAGGGATGGAAGCCGCGGCGGTGGGGCTGCAGGCGAAGCTTCTTTTCACGAACCTCGGCTACTTCGGAGTCTGCGCAGTCTCTCCCCTGTTCGTCTGGTTCTCTCTCGTGTACAGCGGAAAGGGAGGCTTCCTCACTCCGCCCCGGGCCGCCCTGTTGTGGGCAATCCCCGCGGCCACCCTCCTCCTGGCCTTCACGAACAGTTGGCACCACATCCTCTGGACAGGCTTCACCGTGGCCCCGAGCGGCAACATGCTTCTCTACGCCCACGGGCCGTGGTTCTGGGTGTGGGTTTTCTACGCGGCCGCTGCAACGTGCGCCGGCACGGCGCTCCTGATGCAGTCCGCGCTGGGCTGCGAGCGGTTTTTCCTCCGGCAGGTCCTCATCTTCCTCACGGGAGCGGCCATGCCGTGGATCGGGGCGGTAATCTATCTTTCTCCCCGTAACCCATTTCCCGGCCTCGATTTTCCTTCCATCGGATTCGCCTGCGCGGGAGGGATCCTTCTCCTGGGGATGTCGAAATTTCGGCTCTTCGACATCGTTCCCGTGGCCCGCAGGGACCTCGTTGAGCAGATGCGCGAGGGCCTTATCGTCCTTGACAGCGCCAACAGGGTGGTGGATATCAACCCTGCCGCCGGCCGGATCCTGGGCGTCGGAGTGGATGCCATCGGCCAGCCGGCGGACAAAGCGCTTGCGGCGCTCACGGATTTCCTTCCCGCGGCCGGCGTGCTGGAAGCCGAGCTCACCACGCGAATATCCCTCCCCGGCGAAACGGCCCAGGTCGTGGACATGGTCGTCTCGCTCCTGAAGCGCACGAACGGCGCGGACAGCCGGGTCATTTTCCTCCGCGGCGCCGTCGCGGAAGAGATGGTGCCGATCTGCGCGTCCTGCAAGAGAGTCCGTGTTGCCCCCGACACATGGCAGGGGCTCGAGCAGTACGTGGAGGAGCGCACGGCCATCCGCTTCAGCCACGGGCTGTGTCATGATTGCATCGGCAGGCTGTATCCGGAGCTCGACATCGACAAGAACCCCAGCGGCTCATGATGCGCACCCCCGGCGGCGGGGCGCGCTCCAGCGAAAAATCCCTGGCTCCCTCGAGAGCTTGGTAGTATGTTGGTGCGCGGGGGGGCCGCCAGATGAGTCTTTTGATAATCGCCAACCCGCACGCGGGGCGGGGACGAGGTGCCCATGTGCTGGGGAAAGTCCAGGAGGAGCTGAAACGACGCGGCATGCCGCATGAGACAGCCGTGTCACGCTGGGCGGGGCAGGCGGTGGATATTGCTGGGCAGGCTTCTCGGGACGGCGTGTCGGGGCTTGTCCTGGTGGGCGGCGACGGGACCCTCTTCGAGGCTCTGAACGGCATGCGGAAAGCCGGAAAGATGCTGCCGGTGGCGCAGGTCCCCGTCGGAACGGGCAACTCGTTCATCAAGGACCTGGGGATCGAGACGATGGAAGACGGGCTTGCCGCGCTCCTCGGCGGGAAGACCCGCAGGGTGGACATCGGCAGGGTGAGGTCGAGCGCCGGCGAGTGTCACTTTGCGAACGTCGTCGGGGCGGGTTTCGTGGCCGACGTCGCATCGCGCGCTTCCTCCTTCAAGCTCCTCGGCGACACGAGCTACACAATCGGCGTGCTCATCGAGCTTGCCGCCCTGCGCTCCCTGCCGTGCCGAATCAGGGCCGACGGGAAGGAAATGGAGCGCGAGGCAGTATTCGTGGAGATCTGCAACTCCCGAAAGACCGGCGGAGACATGATCATGGCGCCCGCCGCGGTCCTGGACGACGGGGTGTTCGACGTGGTCATTGCCAAGGCGATGAACCGCCGGACTCTCCTGCGCCTTTTCCCCCTCATATTCACCGGCGAGCACGTGAAGGATCCCCACGTGGAGACATTCACCTGCTCCCGCCTGGAGCTGGAGTTCGATCCTCCGCAGCGCGTGACGCCGGATGGCGAGCTTCGGGGCACGACCCCTCTTTCCGTCGAAGTGCTTCCCCGCGCCCTCGAGATGTTCACCCTGTGATCCTCGTTATCAGCCTGCTCTCCTGGATAGCGGGGGCGGCGGTGTTTTCCTTCATGTCTCTCCTGCTCCTCGTTTTTGCCGGCACCGCTTCTCCGCGGAGCTACGACGGCGTTCTGAAGGTTCTCTGCAGGCTCCTTGTCCGCTGTTTCCCCATCCGGGTGGAGGTGGAGGGGCTGGATCGCCTGGAGCGGCGGGCCGCCTACCTTTTCATTGCGAACCACGTGAACATCCTTGACGGTTTCATCCTCTACGGGTACCTCCCCTGGCTCTTCCGCGCGGTGGAGCTGGAAAGCCACTTCTCCTGGCCTGTCTACGGCTGGTTCATCCGCACGTTCGGGAATATCCCCGTCAGCCCGGGAAGCGGCGGGAAGACCGCTGCCGGGATGCGAAGAGCAGACAAGGCGCTTCGCGCCGGAGTTTCCATCCTCGTTCTGCCGGAGGGGCACAGGACCCGCACCGGGGCGCTGGGCCCCTTCGGCCGCGGGGCGTTTCGGATCGCGGAGCGAAGCGATGCGCCGACGGTCCCCGTGGTCATGGCAGGCGCCTTTCACGTGATGGGGATCAACAGGTGGACGGTGCGGCCGGGCACGGTGCGCGTCATGATCGGTGAGGCAATCAGGCCGGGCGAGCATCCGCGACGAGACGCCCTTGCGCTTCGCGACATGGCGCGCGAGAGAATGGAACGGATGCTTCGCCAGTCGGGAGACAGGGGGGACAGGCCGCTGGGGCCCATGACGCGGGTTGGCAGCTAGCGCACGCGGATGATCTTCGCGTTCGTCAGCACCTTCGGCCCGGACTCCGTCATCAGCACGTCATTCTCCCAGCGCACGCCGCCGTGCTCGGGATGGTAGAGCCCGGGCTCGATGGTGAAGACCATTCCCGGGACAAGGGAGGTGTCTGACCCGCCGCCCTGGGCGTGGAGGAGGGGCCTCTCGTGGGCGTCCAGCCCGATCCCGTGTCCCAGGGCGTGAGGCATTTTCCAGCCCGCGGCCTGGAAGACCTCGTCCGCCTTTCGAGCGGGGTCCCGCGGTGAGGCGCCCGGCCGCGAAGCATCCAGGGCCGCTGCGTACGCTTCTTCCACCAGGGCGATCATGCGCTCTTGCTCCGCGGAGAGCTTCCCGCAGGCAACCGTGATGGTCACGTCGCTCGTGTAGCCGTCCACCTTGACGCCGAAATCCAGGATGGAAAGCCCGGTGCCTCCGAACGGCCCGCTCGTACAGGCGGGAAAGGGATGGATGCCCCAGCTGCGGCGGGGCCCTGCCGCGAGTGTCTCGAAGCCCATCCCCTCTGCTCCGAGTCGCAGAGCCTCGTGCTCCAGGCGCTGCGCCACTGCGATCTCCGTCAGCTGGCCGCGGGCGGATGAATCACGGAGGATGTCCGTCACGCTGGCCGCAAGCTCATCCGTGATCCGCGCGGCCTTTTCCAATGCCGCCATCTCCTCCCCATCCTTCAGGGCCCGAAGCGCCCCCAGGTGGGCGTCACCGCCATCTGTCCTGATGAGGATCTCCGCGCCGGGCAGGTCCTCCAGGAGCTCTTTGTGTCGAAGGTAGGTCGTGCGGCTGGAGAACTCCACCTTCCGCGTTCCCGGTCCCTGTCCGGCCTGGAGCCGCTCTCCCTCCCTGGCCAGCACGGCGATCACCGCTTCGCGAAAGGAGCGCTTGAAATCCGTGTAGGGGATCACCTGGTCGACGACGGACATCTCTCGGGCCAGGTTCAAATCCCAGGGAACGAGCACCGTGCGGCCGTCCGCAAAGACGAAGAGGATGGCATCCATGGGGTGGCCGGACAGCCATCGCAGGGAGCTTGCCCGCTGGTTCTCGAAATCGTCCAGAACGCAGGCAAAAATGCCGGACTGCGCAAGCCAGGAGGCAAACCGGGCCTGCCTCTTGCGGAGAGCCTGACTGAGGGCCTCAGACGGAGGCAACGACGTTCACCAGCTTTCCGGGCACCACGATGATCCTGCGGATCTCCTTCCCGTCCAGGAGCTCCCTGATCCGCGCGTTCCCGAGCGCTTTCTCCCTGATCTGCTCCTCGGAGAGGCCGGCGGGGAGGCTTTCCTTTGCCCTGATCTTTCCGTTGATCTGGAACACCACCTCCACGAGGTCCTCAACGGTCAGCGCTTCCACCCACTCCGGCCAGCGCTGCGTGCTCACGGAAGGCTTGCCGCCGGCCTTTTCCCACAGCTCCTCCGCCAGGTGCGGAGCGTACGGAGCCAGAAGGAGGACGAACGGCTGCCAGAGCTTTCTCGGGAGCCTCTGCAGGGACGAGACCTCATTCATGAAGATCATCATCTGGGCGATGGCGGTGTTGAACTCCAGCTTCCCCGTGTCCTGGCTCACCTTCTTGATGGTCTTCATGAGGAGCCGCAGGTGGGAATCAGGAGGTTCTTCATCTGTCAACGGAAGCTCAGCCGTCCGCCAGATCTTTTCCAGGAAACGCTTCACCCCGGCGATCCCCCGCGTGGACCACGGCTTGGACACCTCCAGCGGGCCCATGAACATCTCGTAGACCCGCATGGTGTCCGCCCCGTAGGTGGAGATGATGTCGTCGGGGTTGATGACGTTGCCCAGGCTCTTGGACATCTTCACCCCGCCCTCCCCGAGGATCATGCCCTGGTTGATCAGCCGCATGAAGGGCTCGTCGGTGTTCACCACGCCGATGTCGAAGAGGAACTTGTGCCAGAACCGGGAGTACAGCAGGTGGAGCACCGCGTGCTCCGCGCCCCCCACGTAGAGATCCACGGGCATCCAGTAATCGATCTTCTCCCGGGAGGCAAGGGCAGCGTCGTTCTTCGGATCGAGATAGCGCAGGTAGTACCAGCATGAGCCCGCCCACTGGGGCATCGTGTTGGTTTCTCTTTTTGCCGGTCCTCCGCACTTCGGGCACGTCGTGTTCACCCAGTCGGTCATGGCAGCCAGCGGGCTCTCACCGGTTCCGGTGGGCTTATAGCTCGCCACCTCGGGGAGCTTCAGCGGCAGCTCCTCATAGGGAACAGCCACCGTGCCGTCCCGGGGGCAGTGAATCAGGGGGATGGGCTCGCCCCAGTACCTCTGCCGGGAGAAGATCCAGTCGCGCAGCTTGTAGTTCACCGCGCGCGCGCCAATGCCTTTCTTTTCCACCCATTCGACGATCCGCTTCTTGAACTCCGCGGTGGCAAGGCCGTCGAACTCTCCGGAGTTGACCGCAATGCCATCCGTTGGATCCGCGGCCTCCAGCCTGGAGCGGGTGCCGTCACGGGAGACCACCTGGATGATGGGAAGCTCGAACTTCTTCGCGAACTCGAAGTCCCGCTCGTCGTGCCCGGGCACGGCCATGATGGCCCCTGTCCCGTAGGAGATGAGGATGTAGTCGGAGATCCATACCGGGATCTTCTTCCCGTTCACTGGATTGATGGCGAAAGCGCCGGTGAAGACTCCCGTCTTTTCCTTGGCAAGCTCCGTGCGTTCCATGTCACTCTTCATTGCCGCGGCGGCGATATAGTCCTGGACCGCGCTTTTCTGTTTTGCGGTGGTAATCCGCGCCACCAGCGGATGCTCGGGGGCGAGCACCATGTACGTTGCGCCGAACAACGTGTCAGGACGCGTGGTGTAGACCTCGATCTCACCGCCCCCTTTCTCCAGGGCAAATCGGATGTTCGCGCCTTCGCTCCTGCCGATCCAGTTTCGCTGCATGAGCTTCAGGGACTCCGACCACTCCAGCTTGTCGAGGTCCGCCAGGAGCCGTTCCGCGTACGCGGTGATCTTCATGATCCACTGGCGCAGGTTGCGCCGGGTCACCGGCGTTCCGCAGCGCTCGCATCGCCCGTCCTTCACCTCCTCGTTGGCGAGCCCCGTCAGGCAGGAGGGACACCAGTTGATGGGGACTTCCGCCTCGTAGGCGAGGCCTTTCTCCCACATCTTCAGGAAGATCCACTGGGTCCACCGGTAGTACCCGGGCTCACTCGTGGAGATCAGCCTGTCCCAGTCGTAGGAGAATCCCAGCGCCTTGATCTGGGAAGTGAACCGGGTGATGTTCTGCTCCGTGGACACACGGGGGTGCGTGCCGGTCTTGATTGCGTAGTTTTCCGCCGGAAGGCCGAAGGAATCGAACCCCATGGGATGGAGGACGCTGCAGCCGTTCATGCGCAGGTAGCGGCAGTAGATGTCCGTGGCGATATACCCTTCGGGGTGGCCCACGTGAAGGCCCGCTGCCGAAGGATAGGGAAACATGTCGAGGACGTACTTCCTCTTCTCCCGCGGAACCTTCTGGTCTTCAACCGCGCGGAAGGTCTTGTTCTTTGCCCAGTAGGCTTGCCACTTGCTTTCGATGTCGCTGAACGGATAGCCAGTCATGCCAGGGATGATACTGACAGGGCAGAGGGAGGGTCAAGCAAACCGCCGCTATCTGGTATTATCCTGCCATGGCGGAGATCGGAGCTGGATGATGAAGCTGACCTCTTTCTCCCGGTTTGCCGGCTGCGGCGCCAAGCTCGGTCCGGGCCTCCTGGACAAGGCGCTGTGCGGGCTGGGCCAGCGCGCCTACCCGGATCTGATCTGCGATTTCCGTAGAAGCGAGGACGCGGGAGTTCTCCGGATCAACGATGAGCAGGCGCTGATTCACACGGTGGACTTTTTTCCGCCGGTGGTGGATGACCCTTTTCTCTTCGGCCGGATTGCCGCTGCCAACGCTCTCTCGGACGTGTATGCGATGGGCGGAAGGCCGTCCACCGCGGTGTGCATTGTCGGCTTTCCCGCTGACACGCTGGACGTCTCTGTCCTCCAGAAGATGATGGAAGGCGGGCTCACGGCGCTGGAGGAGGCGGACTGTCCGCTCGTGGGCGGGCACAGCATCGAGGACAGGGAGCTGAAGCTGGGGTACGCGGTCACCGGCATCGTGAGCCCCCGCCGCGTATGGCTCAACAATTCCATCCGGGGAGGTGAGAGCCTGATCCTCACCAAGCCCATCGGCACGGGATTGATCACCACCGCGGAGAAAGCGGAGCTGGCGTCCCGGGAGGCCCTTGCCGCTGCCATCGACTGCATGCAGGGCCTGAACAGGAAGGCCGCCGAGATACTCGCGGGCCATGCAGTTCGCGCCTGCACCGACGTGACCGGCTTCGGGCTTCTGGGACATGCCTGCGAGATGGCGGTGGACTCGGGATGCAACATCCGGATTTCAGGGGCGGCGGTGCCTCTTCTCCCGTCGGCAAGGGAATATGCGGCCATGGGACTCGTGCCGGAAGGCACGTACAGGAACAAGAGCTTCCGGATGCCTTTCATCGTCACCGCGGCAGGGGTGGACGAGGACCTGCTAAATGTGCTTTTCGATCCACAGACCTCGGGCGGGCTCCTGGCCGCCGTGGAGTCGGGCGAGGCGCAGGCCGCCCTCGCGGAGCTTCGCCGAGCGGGCGTTGCCGCCGCCATGGTCGGGCAGACTGTCGCGGGAAGCGGGATGGTGGAGCTTGCCTGAGCTGCTTCTCGTGCTTGCGGGGATCCACCGGGTCCTTTCAAAGGAGGGGCGCAGGAGCTATGAAGAAATCGATCGACGCGAAGGGGCTGGCATGCCCCCAGCCGGTGATTCTGTGCAGAAAAGCGATGGCTGAAGCCGGCCTGGATGAGATCGAGATAGTCGTAGACAACGAGCCGGCTCGGCAGAACGTCATTCGATTCCTGCGGTTTACGGGAGCCGCGGAGCCCGTTGTTGCAAGCCGCGGCGCAATTCACGCCATCTCCGCCGGAGTCACTCCCGCCATGAGGGAGAAAGCCCGGGGCAGCTCGCCTGCCCCCGCCTGTGATGAAGAAGAAGACACGGCAACCCGGAAGCTTGCCGCAAAGACTCTCTTTCTCTCCTCCGATCAGATTGGCAGGGGGGACGAGGCGCTTGGCCGTCTTCTGATGCGGGGGTTCCTCCACACCATCGGGGAGCTGGACAGGCCGCCGCGCGCCCTCGTTCTCGTGAACTCCGCTGTGCGCCTGGCCTCCGAAAACGATGAGACGGTGGAGCTGCTGCGGACAGCCGCCTCACGGGGAGTCGAGATCCTGGTCTGCGGCACATGCCTGGACTATTTCCACCTGACGGACAGGCTTCGAGCGGGCAGGGTCTCAAACCTCTACGAGATCATGGAAGCCTTCCTGGGGTCGGGAGACGTGGTCACGGTTTCGTAGACGCGCGGGAGGACCGTATCCCCGGGCCCGCGGCCTGCAGGCTGAGAATGCCCCGTTCGCGGCCAACGGCAAGAGCCGCCTCCAGCACCGCCCTGCCGATTGCCCGGGCCTTGTCCGAAACGGTTCTCGTGTAGCGCACATCGCCCCGCGGGTCCACGTCCCCGATCTTGAGGCCGCGGGTCACGGAAAGCCCGTCATGGATCAGGCCGCGGAGGCAGCCGTCGAACGGGGCGACGACGCTCATCTCACCGACAACCGCCACCGGCTCTTCTTTTCTCACGAGGTCCCCGATCTTTCTCAGCGCGCGGATCCTTCCGTCGCACGGAGCGCGCATCACGCGCTCCGCGCTTCTTCCCCCGATCTCCCCCGGAACTCCAGAGTCCTCCCGGGCTCCCCCCTCCAGGATGATCCGCCCTAGCTCGTGGCCCCGTTCCGTCTCGATGACCGCATCCACATCATTTCCTGCCAGAAAGCCCGGCCCGAGTGCAACGACGACTGAGCCGTCCCGCATTCCCGTGCCCGCGTTGCGCTTGGCCATGACCGCATCCACGATCACCGCGGGGGACATCCGGGTGAGGACAGCGGCTCCAGGGTCTATAAGAACCGCAACACGGCCATGTCTCACGACTGCGGGCCAGCCGTCGGCGTCGGTCAGCTCGGCGTGCACGTCCTCCACCGAGTGCCTGCCCTCATAAACCGCCTGTGCAAACGAAACGGAAAGCCGTATGGCGATGGGCTGGGCGAGCTCGGTCATTACCACCGCGAAGCCGGCCCGATAAAGGGAAAGCGCGACTCCGGTGGCAAGGTCCCCCGCGCCTTTCACCAGGGCGAGAGGCGACCCCGCAGAAGAATGCTGTTCGCTAGTGAACCGTGGTTTCGTAGAGCACCTCCTGCTGGAATGACACCAGGCTGCCGGTGATTCCGTGCGCTGACGCGAGGCCCTGCAGAGCCTTTCTGCCGGTCTCCCGTTTGTCCTCCAGGTCACCCTGGTTGAGGAGCACGTGAAACCCCATCCGGGGAAGCACCCCCTTGCGGCAACCCGCCGGGTGGGCCGCGAGCGCGGCTATGGAGGCCGCGCTGAACGTCCTTTCTCCGCTTCCCAGAATGGCGAATGCCGCTTCATGATTGTAGCAATGGGCCTCATCGATCGGCTCGTCGAACCCCGAGGCACCCAGAACGGCAAGAACGAGATCGCTTTCGACAGGAATAACGGGCTCCCGGCTGGTGGGCACCTTCATGGGCCTTTTCCGCGAGCCGTCTCCCTCCACCAGGAGGATCGTTCGCGCATCGAGTGACAGCCCTTTGAAAAAGGACACGTCCAGGCCCGCATATTTCCCTTGCGTTGGAAGGGCATCGGCAACCACGAGGCGCACGGTCTCACCGTCGGTGAAAGCTTTTGCCGCTTCATCCGCGCTGCCGGCAGATGAAACAGGAAAGCCTGAGAACTCCGCCACCGCGATCCTGGTGGTTGTCGTCATGCGGACCCTGATCCCTCGCCGCGCAAGGTGCGCGGCCACGGCGCGCAGGGCGGTTGATTTCCCGCCTGCTCCGACGAACGTGTAGATGCCGCCCGGCCGGAAGAGCTTTTCAACGAAGGCCGCGAAATCAGCCACGTCCCACTCCCTATTCCAGCACTTCGCCGTCGCGCAGCTCGTAGATCCTGTGGCCCAGGAGCTCGGCCTCCCTCCGGTCGTGGGTCACGAGGATCACGCTCATGGAAAGCTCGTCGCGGAGGGTGAGGAACTCGCGATGCGTCTCTTCCCGGGTGCGCCGGTCAAGGGCGCTGAACGGCTCGTCCAGGAGGAGCAATCGGGGCCGTGTTGCCAGCGCGCGCGCAAGGGCCAGCCTCTGGCGCTCACCACCGGAGAGAAACTGCGGCCTGGTCCTGCGAAGCCGCCCGATGCGAAACCTCTCCAGGTACCCGATAGCGTTCCGCCTTTCCGCGCGCGGCAGGGCCAGGGCAACGTTCTCCTCAGCGGTGAGGTGGGGAAATAGGGCGTAGCTCTGAAAGACGAACCCCACGTGCCTCTCTCGCGGGGGAAGGCTGACATTGTGGAAAGAAGAAAAGACGGTCTTTCCTTCCACGAGGATTTCTCCGCGGTCCGGGTCCGCGAGGCCGGCAATACAGTCGAGCACGGTCGTCTTTCCCGCCCCGGACTCCCCCCAGAGAATCGCCGTCATGGTCTTTTCCAGCATGAAGGCCGCTTTGAGCGTGAAAAGGGGAAGGTCCTTCTCGAAGTTGATCAGCGTCGTGGCCGGCCCCTTTCAGCCTCGCGCTTCTCCCGTATCGTCGTGCCGCGGCGCTCGTGGATGCTCACCACCGCCACCACGCCGAAGGAGAGGGCGACGGTGACGGCAAGCAGGATGTTCGCTTCCACGCTGTGCCCGCCTTCCACTGCCGCATAGAGGGCCAGGGGAATTGTCTGGGTCCTGCCGGGGATGTTGCCGGCGACCATCAGGGTGGCGCCGAACTCCCCGAGGGCGCGGGCAAAGGAGAGCGCGGTCCCGCTGAGGATGCCGGGAGTGGCAAGGGGAAGCGTAACGAGGAGGAAGACCCGTCTTTCCACCAGGCCGAGGGTGCGAGCGGCGTTCTCCAGCTGCGGGTCGACGCTGCGAAAGGCGGCCTTGCAGTTCTGGAACATCAGGGGAAGGGAAACGACAAAGGAGGCAATAACGGCGGCCACCCACGTGAAGACGACCGAGAGTCCCAGCTGGGAAAGAAGGAGGCCCAGCGGGCTGCGCTTCCCGAAGAGGACAAGGAGCAGGTAACCGGTGATGGTCGGCGGGAACACGAGGGGAAGGAGGATGAGGGATTCCCAGATGCGGCGAAGCGGAACCGCCCGGGCGGTGAAAAGGCGCGCCAGTCCGAGCCCGACGACAAGCGTGATGGCGGTGGCAAGGACGGCAACGCGCAGCGAAAGCAGGATGGGTGAGAGGAGGTTCATCTCAGGGTGAACCCCGCCCGCTGAAACGCTTTCCTGGCCGACTCACCCTGGAGGAACTCGATCATTTTCAGTGCATTGTTCCTGCTCCGCGAGGCGCTCACGACGGCCGCGGGATACAATATGGGAACCCCGACAGACTGGTTGGGGAACACGAAAAGCCGCCGCACGGAGCCGGGCGCGGCGGCAGGCACGTCTGTGGCAAAGACTATCCCGAGCGGGGCCGAGCCGTTCTCCACGTACTGGAGCACCTCGCGGACGCTCCCCCCCAGGGCGAGCTTCGATTGCACGACGGGATAGAGACCGTACGTTGTGAGGGCTCGCACCGCATAGCGTCCAACCGGGACGGTGTCGGGGTTGCCGATGGCCAGCAGGTCCGCGCGCTCAAGCAGCGCGCGCAGAGCGTCGATATCCGCGGCGGTCCCTGTTGGGCGCACAGGGACGGACGCGGGGCCGCCGATCAGGACGATGCTGTTGGAGAGAAGGTCTTTCCGCGTTGCCGCCAGGATCAGGCCTTCCCTCTGAAGCAGGTCCATGTCCTCACTCGATGCGGAGAAAAAGACGTCAACCGGTGCGCCCTCCTCGATCTGTCTCCGCAGCGCGCCGGAGCCGCCGAAATTGAGCAGCAGCTTTGCCCCGATGAAAAGCTCAGCCTGCGGAGAAAGCGCGCTCAGCACATCCGTCAGGCTGGCAGCCGCGGAAACGAGGATCTGCGGCCCTTCCGCCCCGGCGGCGGGCGCAGAGGAGAGGTCCAGGGCCAGAACGATTGCAGTCAGCGCCGCGAGGCTTTTCATGACTCCCCGTGCCAGTATTATTAGCAGGAAGAGGTGAGCATGAAAACAAGCGGGAACGAGCCCCGCTTCCAGCTGGAGGCCGCGGCCACCTTCGGGCTGGAGGCGGTTGTCCGCGAAGAGCTTGCGGCCCTTGGAGTGGCAGTGACCGGCACCCTGGACAGGCGGGTACTTTTTGAGGGCACGCCGCGCGACATCGCCCGGTGCAACATCGGGCTGAGGACCGCGGACCGGGTGTGGCTCAGGATGGCTTCCTTTGCCGCCGCGGATTTCGACAGCCTCTATGAAGGGGTGCGCGGGGCCCCCTGGACTCAGCTCCTGCCGCGAAACGCCGCGGTCATCGTGAAAGCCAGGTCGTCCGGGTCCCGATTGACGGCCGTGCCTTCCATCCAGTCTGTGTCAAAGAAGGCGATCATCGATGCGATCCTGGGCGGCCGCGGCCGCCACACCGCAGAGCGGGCCGAGGAGACAGGGCCGCTGTTTACCGTCGAGGTATCTGTTCAGCGCGACCTTGCATCCGTTCTCCTGGACACCTCGGGCGAGGGCCTCCACAAGCGGGGCTACCGGACCCAGGCAGGCGCCGCGCCGCTTCACGAAAACCTGGCCGCCGCCCTGGTGCTTCTTTCCCGCTGGGCTCCGCCGCGACCGTTCGCCGATCCGCTGTGCGGGTCGGGAACGATCCCCATCGAGGCCGCGCTGATTGCACGCGGCGCGGCGCCCGGCATCAGCCGCTCCTTTGCCGCCGAGCAGTGGCCCACGCTGCCGGCGCGCACCTGGCAGGAAGCCCGCGAGGAGGCCCGCGCATCCGAGCGGCGCGACGTGACGATGCAGATCGAAGCCGCGGATCGCGATCCGGCGGCCGTGGAGGCGGCTCGCAGAAACGCGCGGAAGGCCGGCGTCCAGGACTGCGTGCGCTTCGGGGTGGCCCCTCTCAGCGGGTTCAAGGCTTCCGAGGACTACGGCTGCATGGTCTCCAACCCGCCCTACGGGGAGCGACTGGGGGACAGCAGGGAAGTGCAGGATCTTTCCCGCCAGATGGGTGAGCTCTACCGGAAGTTGGACACCTGGTCGTTTTTCATCCTGAGCGCGAGCACGGACTTTCCCCGGTTCTTCGACGCTCCGGTCTCGAAAAACCGCAAGCTGTACAACGGAAATATCCGCTGCTACTTCTACCAATACTTCCGTCCGATGGGCAGGAGAGCCGGCGCGCGTTAATTGGCGTACGAATATGTCGGATCGGTGATTGTCAGGATTCGCTTCGTTCCCGGCGTGACCCACACGCGGTGGTGGTCATCCACCATGACCACGTTCAGGCCGAGCTTCTCCGCAAGCCTCAGGCCGCGGGTTTTCCCCATGACCAGGAGCGCCGTGTCGAACGCGTCGGCATCCGTGGACGTGCCGGCAATCACCGTCACGGAGAGGAGGCCGTTCTCCACCGGGAAACCGCTGCGTATGTCCATGATGTGATGGTAGCGCCTGCCCTTCTTCATGAAGTAGTGCTCGTAGACCCCCGCGGTGACAACCGATCCTCCGCTTACCTGGACGATGGCCAGGAAGATCCCGCGGCCTTGATCCGGGTTTTGGATTCCGATCTTCCAGGGTGACCCGCTGGGGGACGTTCCCATGGCGAAAATGTTGCCCCCCAGGTCGATGAGCGCTGAGGTCACCCCATATCCCGAGAGGATTCGGACCGTTTCGTCAGCCGCATATCCCTTGATGAACCCGCCGAGGTCCAATCGCATTGAGGGGCGCTTGAGAAAAATGGTCTTCGCCTTCTCATCCCTGACGACGTCGTGCCAGTCGATGAGAGCCAGGGCGCCGACAATCTGCTTTCTGGGCGGGATGTCAGGACTGTCCCTGTTCATCCTCCAGGTCTCGATCAACGGTCCAACGGTGAGGTCGAAGAGTCCTCCGCTGAGGCGCGCCACCGACAGCGCCTTGCCGGTCAGGAAGAAAAGGTCGTCACTCACCGGGACGGCCTGTTTGCCTGCTGCCGCGTTGATTGCCTCAACCTCGGAACCGGGGGAACCGGTACCCATCCGCCGCTCGATCTCGTGAAGGCGGTCAAAGGAGGACGCAAGGGCCTCTGCCGACGGGTGGTCGTACAGCGTGATCGTGCATGTTGTCCACAGCACTCGCTCCGTCCGCGAAAGGGGAGCCTCTCCATGGACCGTCTGGCCGAAGACAAGGGCAAAGCCTCCCAGGAAGAGCAAAGCTGCCAGGCGCATGCTCACCGCGTCCTCCTCAGCCGGCAGATGAAAAAACCTTCCTTGTCGGCATCTGGAAAGAGCCGAAGCGCTTTCGACACACCGGGATCAAGCCCCCGGCACATGCCGGAAAACGATCCGGGGATGACGACCTGGATTTTCTGGGTCTCCAGCGCGAAGCTGTCCAGGGCCCAGTCGATGATCTTCTCATTCTCCTCCAGATTGAGCGTGCACGTGGAGTACACCATGACTCCGCCCGGTCGAAGAGCGCGAAACCCGCTTGCAACGAGGCGTCGCTGGAGGCGGGCCCGGTCCGCGATGAGCCGCCGCGACCACGCCCTGGTGGAGGCGGGCTCCCCAACGATGAACCTCCCTTCCCCCGAGCAGGGAACGTCCACGAGCACCCTGTCGAAAGTACCCGGCATTTCGTCGCCGATCTTCTCTCCGCGCCCGGACCTCACTTCCACCATTGAGCATCCCAGGAGCGCGACGTTGTAGGAAAGACGCTGGGACCGAACGGCGTCGAGCTCCACGGCGAGGATGGACCCGCTGTTCTCCATCATCGCGGCCATCTGGGTGGTCTTGCTGCCCGGCGCCGCGGCAAGGTCAAGGACGCGCTCTCCGGGCCGGGGGTCCAGGGCCAGCGCGGGGACCATGCTGGAGAGGCTCTGGAGGTAGAGCCGTCCCTCGCGGTACCAATCCCACTCCTGGACCTGCCGCTCGCGCGCCTCGCTGAGGATGAATGCCTCAGCGCACCAGGGGACCCTGCGGTGCTTGATGCCCTGCGCGCGGAAGAACCCGAGGAGCCCGTCGGTCGCGGCGCGCAGCGTGTTTACCCGCAGCGTAACGCGACGGCAGGCGCACATGCCGCGGAGGATGCTCTCGGAGAGCGCCTGCGGAAACACCTCCGCCAGGCTCTCCAGGAACTCGGCAGGGAGTCGTTGACGCGCTTCACCGATGGATGCGGTCCGGGCCACGGCGCCAGAGTATCACATCCGCGGCTTGACTTTCCCGCCTCCCTTCCGTACCGTTGAGCTCAGTTGTTTCCCATGAATGCCCGCGTTTCCGAGACCGTAGCGCTTCGGATGGCCTGGCTGAGGGACGTCGTGAAGCCCGCGCGGATTGCGGGAAAGCTCGGTCGGTTCCTCCTGGCAGGCCTCGTCATCTCCCATGCCGTGCTCTTCCTCCTGGTTCTCCTGGCGAGCCTCATCCTGCTGCATCTCAATCCGAAGGTAACCGCTCTCATGGTCTGGCGCGGAGTAACCGCTCATCAGAAAGCAGAGCCGGTCCGCTTTGTGCCGCTGCAGCACATCCCCCTGGTGGCCCGCAGGATGGTGATCAAGCTGGAGGATTACCGTTTCTACAATCACTGGGGCATCGACCTGGGGGCCATCAGGGACGCCTACCTGACCGACAGGGCCATCGGTTACCCCCTCTACGGGGGAAGCACCATCCCCCAGCAGCTGGCGCGGAACCTGTTCCTCACTCCGCGAAAGACGTACTTTCGCAAGTACAGCGAGGCGCTCATTGCCCTGGAGATGGATCTGTTCATGCCGAAGAACCGTATCCTGGAGCTGTACCTGAACTGCATCGAATGGGGGAGGGGAATCTACGGTATTGGCGCCGCTTCCTACCATTACTACGGGACGAACGTCAGCAGCCTGTCGCTGGACGAGCTTCGCCGCCTGGCAACCATCATCACCAATCCCGTGCGGTACAACGTCTACACGTTCCAGAAGAGCAGGCAGATGCGGGAGCGCTATGGCTACCTGCTGAGCAGGTTCCCTGATCCTTTCTCGGAGCCCGCGGAGCCGGGCCCCCCCTGAGCATTCTCGACCAGCAGGTCCCCGGACCGCAGGCGGCCCCCCCGCCGTCTCCCGAACGGTCCATGGCGACAATCCAGATGCCTGTCCCCCCCAGCCCCGGGTTGTGACGGGACAGGTCAGAGGCGGCCGAGCACCGGGAAGCTGGGAAGTTACTTTCTATCGATTTCTTTTCTATGGGCGTCGCACAACCTGTACAACGCCCCCGTCAGGGGATTCTTCCGCGTGACCCTGTCACCGCATCGCACGCACAAGCCCTGCTCTCTTCTTTTCCTGTACAGGAGAGCAGAACGCTCTGTTCCCGAGGACTGGTAGCGGCTCACTTGTACCCGGTATCCCTTGAAAAGCCAGGTGCCGATGGCCTTCTCGTCGCCGGTGCGCAGATCGGTGAACACACGCTTCAGAGCATCCGAAGTGATTTTCCTCGGTTCCATGGTGTGCCCTCCATCTGACTTTCACCCATGGTAAAGATAATAGCATCGGTCGCCGGGGAAGGCAAATCCGGCCCGTCCTCCGTAGAACCGCGCGCAGACGCGCGCGTCACTGCGAGGGCTGCATGCTCAAGGTTCCGACATCGAGGAGTTTGTCGCCGCGGATGTAGTCATAGACGAAGAACTCACCGGACACCTTCATGGTCTTGCGGAAGGAGAGGGGCTGGTGGCCGTCGTGCTCGAAGGCAATCCGCATCTGGATGCGCATGCTGTCCGACTCCCCCGTCTCCACGGCCGGCCAGAAGCTGAAATAGCCTCCGGTCTGCTCGTTGGTGAAGCAGGGGTTACGCCACCCGGTCTCCGCCGGGACCGCCATCTTGTCGTTGATCCAGAGGGTGGCCTCCGCGGAGATCACCGGCCTGCCGTCGCTGGCGTCCACGATCCGTCCGAAGATGTGCGGCATGTTGTAAAAATACGTGAGCCGTGCCTCGTCGTCCGAGGCTTCAGTTGTCTCAGGCCGGCGCGGATGCGCGGGAAAGCCGTTTCTCCTGCGCCGCGCTACAACCTCGACGGCGCGGTTGACGAGCGTGATCAGCTCGATGACGCTCACGAGGCGCTGCCCGTCTTCCCCGGCGGCAGCGGCCGCCACGAACTCTCGCGTGAACCCCCGTTCGCTCGTGATGTACTTGGGGGGGATGCGGTTGAGAACGTACGCCGCGACGTCCAGGAGAAAGGAGCGATTGACGCGCACGTCCTGTCGGTCCCTCAGGACGATCTTCGCCGTGTCGAGCACCAGGTCTTCATTGTAATTCTTCAGTCGCATCGCTTGAGAGTTCCTTTTGCCATGAAGTGTAGCACTCCCCGGGGATTTTCACAGCCCGGCGGGATTGAGCGTTTGTCCCATCCCGAGGCGCCCCGGTTGAGCTTTGCGCCGTGGACACTCTATACTCCCCCCGCCATGGGACCCGAGAAGATACGCGCAATCATCTACGACTTCGACGACACCATCGTCGAGAGCGAACGCATCAACGACGCTCTTTTTTCCGATCTCCTCCGTAACGACTATTCCCTGGACCTCAGCCCAGAGGAGCTGGACGTGCTCTACGGATTTTCCTGGAGCGGGGTGTTCGACTGGCTGGCCCGAAACCGGGGCTTTCGTCGGAGCATGAAGGACGTGTGGGTGACCTTCCTCCAGAAAAAGAGGGACTATCTGCAGGGGAGCAGGCTGCGGGTGGCGCGGGGATTCAACCGCATGCTCTCCCTCCCCGTACGACAGGCAATCGTGAGCGGCTCCACCCGGGCAGAGATCGATGTGATGATGGAGAACATCGGGATGCCCGCCGACAGTGTCGACCTCATCCTCAGCGACGAGGACTGCGAAAAGGGAAAGCCCGACCCGGAAGGCTACCGCAGGGCGCTCGACGTCCTGGATGCTCCAGCACACGAGGCCCTGGTGTTCGAGGATTCCCCCGCGGGGATGGAAGCTGCCCGGAGGGCAGGCATCTCCGTGGCGTTTGTCGCGGAGCTGGCCTCACGCAACAACGCCGCTCTTGCCGACCTGCGCTTCGCCGACTTCGAAGAGGCCTACCCCTGGGTGAGGGCCAGGATCGAGACCGCCGCTTCTAGACTTCAGCCTCCTCGCGCTCCTTATCCAGGTACGCGCGGGTAAGAACCTCTTCCGCTATGTAACCCTTGTTGACGGCAATGCGTCCGAACCTGTCGCGGATGTGACCGGTCTGCTGCTTCTGTTCCCGCATCACCTCATTGGCCTGATCCAGGGTCATGAGGTTGTGCGATACGAGCCACGTTGCCAGTTTCATCCTCTTTCGTCGGGCCATTCGTTGCTCCTTTCACTGTTCGACTATACCAGATTTCCCGCCCCGGGGTTTCTTTGACCCGCGGCGGCATCTTTGCTACCATGGCCGCATGAGCAAGTGCCGTGACTCCCGGTGATCTGCTGGGG
Organism: uncultured Spirochaetota bacterium; assembly: GCA_963753085.1. Lineage (GTDB taxonomy): Bacteria > Spirochaetota > Spirochaetia > SZUA-6 > Fen-1364 > Fen-1364. Next base: position 49,497 of record CAVWBF010000023.1, read on the forward strand.
GACAGGTACCGGATCGAGCGGGAGCTGGGCAGGGGCGGGGCGGGAATCACGTTCCTCGTCCTGGACATGAGAAACCGGGGACCGGGCCGTTGCCAAGCTCCTCCACCTGGACCTCCTCCAGGACTGGAAAGCAGTCGATCTCCTCGAGAGGGAAGCTGCGGTGCTCAAGGCGCTCCACCACGAGTGCATCCCGGCGTACATCGATTACTTCCGGGCCGACGTGGGAGGAATGGCGAGGTTTGTCCTGGTACGACAGTTCGTGGAGGGGACCAGTCTCCAGGAAAAGGTGAGCGCGGGATGGCGAGCAACCGAGGCGGAGATCTGCGGCATCGGAGCGCGCCTTCTCTCCGTGGTTGACTACATCCATTCCGTGCGACCCCCGGTCATCCACAGGGACATCAACCCCAGAAACATCATCCAGCGGGACGACGGCCAGGTGTTCCTCCTGGACTTCGGCGGCGTCCAGGACGCCATCCGCCTCTCCGCGGGCGCCAGCTCCACCATGATCGGCACCCCCGGCTATGCCCCGCTGGAGCAGTTCGTTGGACGTGCCTCCGTTCGCTCCGACCTGTATGCCGTGGCGGCCACCCTCCTTTTCCTGCTGACCCACACGAACCCGGCTGACCTTCCCACTCGCGACATGAAGATAGACTTTCGCTCAGTCGTGGAGATCTCTTCCCCCGGGCTTGCCCGGGTGCTGTCCAGTTGGCTCGAGCCGGACGAGGCGCGCCGCACGTTGCCGGTGGCGGAGGCGGCAGCGCTCCTGCGGGGGGAAGAGGTCCCCGGCACGCGGGAGACCGACGCGCAGTCCGGGCAGCTCCGCGTGCCCTATGGGTCGCGGATCCGTCTGGATGATCGGGCGGGACATTTTCGGGTGGAGATCCCGGAGCGGGGCGGACGGAGGTCTTCAGCATTCGGGGGATTCGGGATCTTCTGGCTGGGAATGGTCGGATTCTGGACGTACTTCTCAGTGACGGCCGGCGCTCCTCTTTCCTTCAGCCTGTTCTCCCTGCCGTTCTGGGCCGTCGGTTTTCTCCTGGTTTTCCGCTCGATCTACCGCCTGTTCGGCCGCGTGGGGATCAGCATCGGGGAAGAAGGTGTGACCTTCACGCGCAGGTTCCTTTTCATCCGCCGCGTGGAGAAAGTGCCTCTCTCCGACGTGGGACCGTGCGTCCTGGAGGAGGGGATGACGCGCTCCGCGCGCACCTACGGATACCAGCGCCGGCTCACCAGCCGGTCCGTCCTTGCCCTCGAGCTCGGTGCGCGCACGTCGCATTTCGGCAGCGAGCTTTCCGCGCGCGAGCAGGAGTGGCTGCGCGACAGGATCAACGCCGAAGTCCTGCGCCTGCGGGGTTGACACCTCCGGTGGCCCGACCTTTAATGGGCCCATCGGGGAGAAACGCGCATGCCTGCTCTGATCGATGGGATTTTCTGGGGGGTTCTTCTCATTGCCGTGGGGGCGTGGTTCATCCTGCGGCGGTTCGTCCCGGTGCACATCCCGGTGATCCGCCTCGTGATCGCGGTGCTTTTCATTTACGTGGGCATCAGGGTCCTCGTCCGGGGGCCCTTCGAGAATCACTCGGCTATCTTCTCTGAAACACATCAGAAATATGCGGCGGGCTGGGACCGGGACTACAACATCATTTTCGGCCGGGGGGACATCGACCTCACCGGAGTCACGGTGAGCGGGACAGCCATCAGGACCCGGGTGAACGTCGTGTTCGGCACAGGCGTCCTCCGCGTCAATCCTTCTCTTCCGCTGCGCATCGACATGTCGTCCGCGTTCGGTACAGTGGAGGCGCCGGATGGCCGCTCGGTGGCGTTCGGGGATTCTGTCTACACGTCCCCCGCGTACCGCGACGGCGCCCCAGCCTTGATGGTCCACGCGACCTCTGTTTTCGGCAGGCTCGTGATCGCAAAATAGCCAACCGCCGCACCCAAGCGCGTACCGGCGTGCGTTGCTCTCGGCGCGGACGGCGCGCTGTCCGACTGACGCTTTCCTGGGTAGATTTTCACTCGGGAGGCTGTCATGAGCGAGGTTCTTCCCGGCCGCCACCAGACCGCGACGTTCGGCGGGGGATGTTTCTGGTGCCTCGAGGCCGTGCTGCAGAGGATCGAGGGCGTGCTGTCAGTGACTTCGGGGTATGCTGGCGGCTCCGTCCCGCAACCCAGCTACGAGCAGGTCTGCACCGGAGAGACGGGTCACGCCGAGGTGGTGCAGGTTTCGTTTGATCCCGAGCTGATCGGCTACGATGAGCTCCTGGACGTCTTCTGGCAGGCGCATGACCCCACGACCCCCAACCGCCAGGGGGGGACGTCGGGACCCAGTACCGCTCTATCATCCTGACAGCGGACGACCAGCAGAAGAAGATTGCCGAGGCCTCCCGAAAGAAAGCACAGAAGAGCTGGCACGACCCCATCGTGACCGAGATCGTGCCCCTGGAGACTTTCTGGAAGGCGGAAGACTACCACCAGAACTACTACAACACCCATACGAGCGCCGGGTACTGCAGGGTTGTGATCTCGCCGAAGCTGAAGAAGCTCAAGCTGGAGTAGGATGGCGGAAAGGGGCAATGAGCGCCAGGCTGCGCTCCCGCAGCTTTCTTCGGGCCGCGGTATCGTATGCCTGCGGCAGGGCGCGCGACGGCCTGGTCTGATCGTAATACCCGCCCGAGGCCGCGCCCAAAAGCGCTGAATCCAGGACCCCCATGATCGATTCCGCGCCTCGGCTCACCGGGCCCAGGGGTGTGATTCCCGCCTCGCGCACCATCCGCGTATCGAGGTAGGTGCCGGGGTGCAGGGACTGCACAGACAGGCCGGGGTGGAGCGCGGCCAGGTCGAAGCTCATCATGATCAACGCGAGCTTGCTCCTGCAGTAGGCGCGGACGCCGCTGTATCCCCGCTCCGTCATGATGTCCTCGAAATCGAGGGCCTCCTGGCCGGCGGAAGCCACGTTGATCACCGCACGTCGGGGAAGCGCGCGGGCGAGGAGCTCTTCGGTAAGGAGGAAGGGGGCAAGGTAATTGACGGCAAGGCGAAGCTCATGCCCGTCCCGGCTCAGCTCCCGCCTCTGCCCGTCGTGGCCGAACCCGATGCCGGCGTTGTTGATCAGCACATCCAGGGAGCCGGCGGCGGCCGCAACTTCCCGGGCCAGCCTCGCGGTCTCCTCGAGGGAGGACAGGTCAGCCACCAGTCCCTGAACGGCCGTCCCGCGGGTGGAGAGCTCCCGACGCGCAACGTCGAGCTTCTTCGGATCCCTTCCGTGGATCAGGAGCCGGGCTCCCGCCTCCGCCAGGGAATGCGCGCACGCAAGACCGATTCCACTGGTGGCGCCGGTGATCAGAATGGTTTTCCCGCGGATCGAGTCATTCATAGGTCGCATATAATACCAGGACAAGCCAGAGGGGTGTAGGCGCGCTCGACAGTGTTGTCGCGGGAGAGGCATTCTGATAGCGTGGGGCATCACCATGCGCGCCGGCACCGCCTCACATTCGCCTTCCCGGGCTCTCCCTCTCCTTGCCGTCTGGGGGACGGTCCTTTTCTGGGGCCTTTCCTTCGTGGCGTCAAAGACAGTGCTGAACACCGGCGTTCCGCCCATGACCATGGTCACCATCCGCTTCGTCGCAGCGACGGTCATCCTCAACATTTTCCTCCGCAGATTCGATCCCGAGGCCCGGCTGCGAAAAAAGGATTTCCTGCCGCTCCTGGCGAGCGGCTTGTGCGGCGTGACCATCTATTTCTTCTTCGAATCGCGCGGGATCCGGCTGACCTCCGCATCGCATGCATCGCTCATCATCGCCGTGATCCCGGTGGTCACAGTGGCTGCCGAGGCGATTTTCTACCGCACGCGCATCTCGTGGATCATCGGGCTCGGCATCGCGCTCTCCGTTGTCGGGGTGGTGTTCGTTGTCGGGCGCCCCGGGGCAGAGGGGACGGGACCCATGTCCCTGGGAGGCGACCTTTTCATGTTCGGGGCCTGCGCGGCGTGGGTTGCCTACATCCTTCTCAGCAAGAACCTGCACACCCGGCTTTCCGAAATTGCGATAACGGCCTACCAGAACCTCTTCGGCACGGTTTTTCTCATCCCATTCTGCCTGCTCGAGCGAAGCCAGTGGGTGGCAATCACGCCCATGGCGTGGCTCAGCCTCGGATATCTCGCCATTTTCTGCTCCGCGGCGTCGAACTTCCTCTACGTGTACGCATTGTCGCGCCTCGGGCCGATCTCCGTCAGCCCGTACATCAACCTGATCCCCGTTGTGGGTGTGGTGGGAGGCGTGGCGCTCCTGGGAGAATCCATCGGCTGGATCCAGATCCTGGGGGGCGTGGTCATCCTGGGCGGCGTGCTGCTTGTCAGCCGGCACCAGCCGGCCGGACCGCCAATCGAAGGCTGAGGACGTTTCGGACAGTCACTGCCACCAGGATGATTGCGCCTCCCGCGAGAGCGCGCGGCCCCGGGGTCTCTCCGAGGACAAGGAATACCCAGATCGGGTTGAAGATCGGCTCCAGCACCGTGGTGAGCAGTGTCTGCAGGGCAGTCACGCGCCTGACCCCGTAAACCAGGAGAAAAGAAGGAATCCCGATCTGAAAGATCCCCAGAAAGGCAAGGCCGGCCAGGCCGGTCATGGCGATGGCCGTCGGAGACAGGCTCTGTGACAGGCGGCCTGGAAAAACCGCGCCGGGAACGGGCCCCCAGAGGAAAGGGATGGCAACCGCAAACGTGATGGCGTGGCTGAGGAGAAGGGATTCCAGCGGAGAGCCGTCTTTCTGGCGGCGAAGCGCTACCATGGTGCCTGCAAAGCAGATGCCGCTTGCAATTGCAACGAGGTTGCCGGCAATCCCTCCGCCTCCGAGCCTGTCCAGGAAGAAGAGCACCATCCCTCCAAGCACCACGGCGATGGTCGCCCAGTCCAGGAAGGTCGCTTTCTCCCGGAGGAAAACCCATCCGAGAACCGCGGCATACAGGGGCGCCGTGTACTGCAAAAGTATGGCGTTTGCCGCGGTTGTCAGCTTGTTGGCGGCCACGAAGAGCACCATGCAGCCCGCATAGCTTACCGCCCCGGCCACCTGGGCAAACGACCAGGTGAAGTGCGGGCGGCGGAGCACCGCCAGGATGAGAAGCCCTCCGATCAGGCTGCGCGCTCCCGCGATCGCGAACGGGTTCCAGTTCACGATCTTGATGAGAAGGCCGCCGGTGCTCCACAGGAGAGCGCACGCGGTCAGGGCAAGAATGGCCCTTCCGCGGGCGCTGCCGGCGTCAGCAAGGGAGGCGGGGACAGGGATGTCGCCTTGCCGTCCGTGGTCGGGGGATGGGTTGCCCGTCGTCATGAGTGGGCACAGCATGCCCGGTCAAGGGGAGAATTACAAGCTGAATGCGTGCGTCAGGCCTCCCTGCAAAAGGCGTTGGCCCATCTACCTGGCGCGTCTTCCGCCTCCCGACGGCGCAGGACTGCCTTGCCTGCGCTCGCGAGCCCGCGCTTCCTTCGAGGCGCCGTTGCCCCCCGCATGGGCGCTCGTTTCGCGGTCCTTCGGCCGGCCGCTTTCCGCTCGGCTGCCGCATCCCTGGTAGCACTTCATCTTTTTTCCGATGACCCCGGCGTACAGCTCGATGAAGGGCTTTGCCGGGCTCCAGTCGAGCTTGTGCAGGAGGACTTCCTCCACCTGGAAGAAGCCCACGGTTGCTTTCATCTCCACGGTGATGCGGATGGGCCGCTGCACGCCGCGCTCGATGCGGACCTGCTCAATGGCGGAGGCCGAGTACTTGTGGATGTCCCCCACGCGCGACTCCGTGGCGATCATCATGGGGATGCGGGCGCGCCCCTTCTCCATGTCGCAGCCGTCGGCAATGAGGATCAGGCCGGCCTCCAGGGAGTGGATGCGCTGCGTTGCCATGTGGCCGACAATGCATTCGACGGCCAGAGACCGCACGACAACCCGCCTGCCGATGTCCTCTCCGTAGACCCGGCCGAGGACCCTGTCCATGATGGGCAGCGAAAGCCATACACCGTCGTGCTCGTGGTCCGCGCGGCCCACGCTCATGCCGACATCGTGCAGCATTCCCGCAAGGAGCAGCGCGACCAGGCTGTCCTCGTAGGTGCCTGCATCATCTGCCTCCAGGCTGAGCGCAATTCCCGCGCCGTGCATGAGCTCCGCCATTGCAATGGCATTCAGCACGACGGTGCGCATGTGCACCGGCCCGTGATCGTTGTATCCCAGCCGCTTGATGGAGACCACGTTGGCGTACTCCTGCAGGTGCTGGATCTCCGCGTCATCCATGAGGATGTCCGCGGCGTTTCGGGCAAGACCGGAAAGACGGGAACGGATCTCGTTTTCAAGTCCGATCTGTTTTGGCGACTTCATTCTCTGTTATTTCCAACCCTTTCTTTCTTTCAGTGAGGTGATGTGGGCGACATGGTGCCGCCCGTGCCAGGCGTAGTGCTGAAGCTGGCTCTCCAGGGTCTGCATCCCCGACTCCGGGTGGTCGAAGGTGCGCTGGAAATCCGACGCGGACAGGGAGGAAAACAGGCGCGCCCAGCGGGCCTGGATCCCGTCGATCATCATCAGGGAAGGCTCGATGGGGACTCCCTTCACGTCCACGGTGGCCGCCCATGCTTCCTGGTCGTACGGTTTGATCCGGGGGCGGTCTTCCGTCAGCGCGAGCTTGGACCTGATGAAAGCGTTCATGTGGCTGTCCGCGAGGTGGTGAGCGAGCTGGCGGACAGTCCAGCCTCCGTCGCGGTACGGGGTATCAAGCTGCGCCGGAGTCAGACCCTCGACGGCCCGCCGAAGCTCCCGGGGAAGGTTTTCGAGGTCCCGTATCCAGGAGGCCCTTTTCTGCGGTGTGACGTCCCTGTCCGGCGTGAATCTGCCAATCGGGTATTGGAGTTTTTCCATGATGAGAAGGTACAAAAATCACGGGGCACTCTCAACCGGGGACCGTTTCGAAAGACTCGAGGCAACATCATTCCTTGACAGTGCGGGAACGCGGCGGGTATAAGGGGACATGATCCGCATCAACCCGAACTACTCGAAGCTTTCCTCCTCCTACCTCTTCAGCGAAATCTCGCGCCGCGTGGCGGCGTTCAAAGCGGAGCGCGCCGGTGAGAAGGTGATCAGCATGGGCGTGGGTGATGTGACGCTTCCCCTCACCCCCGCGGTCGTGCAGGCGTTCCGCCATGCGGCGGAGGAGATGGGGAAGGCGGAGACTTTCCGCGGCTACCCGCCGGAGCTCGGCTATGACTTCCTTCGAAACGCCATCGCGGAGAACGACTTCCGCTCCCGCGGCGCGGAGGTCGGCCCGGAAGAAATCGTGATCAGCGACGGGGCCAAGTCCGACACGGCAAACATCCAGGAGCTGTTCGACGGGGACATCAGGATTGCCATCCCTGACCCGGTCTACCCCGTCTACGTGGACACGAACGTCATGGCCGGCCGCACCGGCCCGTACCACGACGGCAGGTACGGCGGGCTGATCTACCTGGACTGCACGGAGGACAACGGGTTCATCCCTGACCCTCCCCGTTCCCGCGTGGACCTGATCTACCTCTGCTTCCCCAACAACCCCACGGGAGCCGCCATCGACCGGGCGCGGCTCACCGCGTGGGTGGACTACGCGCGCGCTGCAAAGGCGCTCATTCTCTACGACGCGGCCTATGTCGCGTACATCCGCGATAAGTCCCTTCCGCATTCCATCTACGAGATTCCGGGTGCGCGGGAATGCGCCATAGAGTTTCGAAGCTTCTCCAAGACCGCCGGCTTCACCGGTACGCGCTGCGCGTTCACCGTGGTTCCCAAAACGTGCAAGGCCTGGGATGCGGAGGGCAGGGAACACTCCCTGCACGCCCTGTGGTCCCGGCGCCAGGCAACGAAGTTCAACGGAGTCTCCTACCCGGTACAGCGCGCCGCTGCCGCCACCTATACCCCGGAGGGGAAGAAGGAGACGCGCGGCCTCTCGGACTATTACCTGGGCAACGCGGGGATCGTTCGGCGCAAGATGGATGCCCTGGGATTCCCGTGCGTCGGCGGGGACAATTCCCCGTACATCTGGGCAAGGACCCGCCTGGACTCGTGGAGCTTCTTCGATCGGCTGCTGAAGAAGGCGGCGGTCGTGGTCACCCCGGGCAGCGGGTTCGGCAGCTGCGGGGAAGGCTACGTGCGGATAAGCGCGTTCAATCCGCGAGAGCTCGTTGAGGAGGCCATGGAGCGGATGGCCCGGGTTGCCGAGGAGCTTCAGAATCCGGATTGATCCCTAGATGAGGTGGCCCATCTTGCGCTTCTTCACGTCCAGGTAGTCTTCATCGTAGCGGTTGGACGGAATCACGATGGGGATCCTGTCCACGACATGGACCCCTTCCGCTATAAGCTTCTCGATCTTGTCGGGGTTGTTCGTGAGCAGGGACACCGACCTGATCTTCAGGAGCTGGATGATCTTGGCCGCCACCTTGTAGTCGCGCGCATCCACCGGCATGTTCAGGTACTGGTTGGCTTCCACGGTGTCCAGGCCGAGATCCTGGAGCTGGTATGCCTTGATCTTGTTGAGCAGGCCGATGCCCCGCCCTTCCTGCTTGAGATAGATCACCGCGCCGAAGGGCCGCTGGGAGATGTAGCGGGTGGCAGCTTCCAGCTGGTCGCGGCAGTCGCACCGCAGGGATCCCCACACATCGCCGGTGTGGCACTCGGAGTGCACGCGAAGCGGCACGCGCTCCTTGCCGGCAACATCCCCCTGGACGATGGCGGTGTGCTCTTTCTCATCCCTGCTGTCGAAAAAGCCGTAGAGAGTGAACGTTCCCATGCGCGTCGGAAGTCGCGCGCTTGCCACCAGCTGCACGCACAGGTCGTCGTCCATGCAATAGGAGCCGGTCCCCTTGCAGTAATGGTCCTCCAGCACGAAGTCGGGTTTCCCCTTCATCTTGGCCAGAAGCTCTTCCCGGGTCACTTTCTTTCCGCACGGGGAATCGATGAGGCTTGCCATTCTGTTCCTTTCCTGGTGTTCAACGCCCCTGAACGAATGTATGCCATCAGCGGGGCAAGGTCAAATCTCACACTCTCTACTCCGTCCGCCGCGCTCCGGTTGACGCCGCGGGGCATCTTCCGTAGACTGCGGGACGAGATGATTCCCGACAAGGTTCGCGTCGTCCTGGACAGGCACGGGCTGCGTGCGGCGGAGTTCGATGCGGGCAGCACGGCCACCTCGGTGCTGGCCGCCCGGCAGCTGGGAGTGGCCGTGGGACAGATCGCCAAGTCCCTCCTGTTCGCCGCAAAGGACGGGAAGTTTTTCATGGTGGTCTGCCCGGGAGACAAGCGGCTTTCCTCCGCGAAGCTCAAGGCCGCGGCGGGGACCAAGTCGAGGATGGCCAGCGCGGAGGAAGCGCTGGCGGCAACGGGGTTCGGCCCGGGGGGCGTGTGCCCGTTCGGGATCGACAGCTCCGTCCGCATTTTCATCGATTCCAGCCTCTCGCAGTATCCCGTCATCTACCCGGCCGCCGGGACCGATTCTTCAGGGGTCCCCATGACGTTCGACCAGCTTGTCTCAATCACCGGCGGGACTCTGGGGGATTTTCTGGCAAACGATACGGAGGTTTCCTGAATGGATGCGTCTGCTGTCTGGAAAAAGGGAAGAAGCTTTACAGGGACAGGCTTTACCAGCAAGTTCACCCTCCCCATGGGCGCGGATCCGAAGGTGGGCGGAGCGAATGACGGGTTTCGGCCGCTGGAGCTCATCCTCGTCGGGCTTGCCGGATGCACGGCCATGGACGTCATTTCCATCCTGGAGAAAAAGCGCCAGGAGGTCACCGCGTTCGAGGTGAAGACCCACGGCGACCAGGCGGAGGAGCATCCCCGCGGGCTCACGCGGTTTGTGATCGAGTACATCGTGACCGGCAGGGGCATCGACCGCGGTGCCGTGGAGCACGCGGTGGATCTCAGCCAGACGAAGTACTGCTCAGTGTCTGCCACGTTGAGCAAGGCCGGACCCATAGAGACGAAAATCACCGTCCTCGAAGGGTAAGCTCTCTTACCCGTCCAGCCCGGCTTCCTTGATCTTGTTGAGCAGGGTCCTGCGGCTGATGCCGAGCTCCTCCGCCGCATGCGTCCGGTTTCCCTTGTGCCTGGCAAGGGTTTTCTCGATCAGCTCGCGCTCCTGGTCGCGCAGCCTGCCCGCGCGAGGGGCGCGCGGCGTCCGGGAGAAAAGCTCACCGAGATCCCGGGCGCCGATCATGTCGGTCGAGGACAGGATGTAGGCGCGCTCGATAGCGTTCTCCAGCTCCCGCACATTGCCGGGAAAGCTGTAGGCTGAGAGCCGCGCCAGCGCTTCGGGCTCGAGCCCGCGGACCTTGCGCCCCATGGCGCGGTTGAGCTTCTCCACGAAGTAGCCGGCAAGCGCGGGGATGTCTCCGCGCCGCTCCCGCAGGGGAGGCACCTCGATACGGATCACGTTCAGCCTGTAGTACAGGTCCTCGCGGAACCTTCCCTCTTTCAGCAGGGCTTCGAGGTCCCTGTTCGTTGCGGCAACGATCCTCGCATTGATGGGGATGGCCTGCGTGCCGCCGAGGCGCTGCACCTTCCTCTCCTGGAGAACCCTCAGCATCTTGACCTGAAGATGCTGAGGCATGTCGCCGATCTCGTCCAGGAAAAGCGTGCCGGATGATGCCAGCTCGAACATTCCACGCTTGCGCTCCGAGGCTCCCGTGAACGCCCCCTTCTCGTATCCGAAGAGCTCGGATTCCAGCAGCGCCTCGGGCACGCCGCCGATGTTGATTGCGACGAAAGGTCCTTCGGGGCTGGCGGACAGGGCATGCAGCAGGCGGGCGACGACCTCCTTACCGGTGCCGCTTTCCCCGGTGATCAGCACCATGGAGGAGGTTGGCGCCACCTTTTCCACCAGCGCGCGAACGGCCTTCATCTTTTCGTCCTCACCGATCCAGCCGCCGGCGGCCAACGCGCGCCGCCCAGCCTCCGCCTGGTCAGCGAGCGCGCTCTCCGCGAGCACGCGCCGCAGCCGCAGCACGAGCTCCTCGGGGTCGAACGGCTTCACGAGGTAGTCGCGAGCGCCCAGCTTCATTGCCTGCACCGCATCACGGACGTCCCCGTACGCGGAGATCACGATGACGGGCACCGGAGGTCCTGCCTCCTGGAGCCAGCCCAGGAGCGCCAACCCGTCCATCTTCGGCATGCGCAAGTCCAGGATGAGGCAGTCGAACGCCTCGCTTTCCAGGAGCGCCCGGGCCTCGGCGCCGTCCGATGCGACGGACGCCTCCATGCCCTCGGAGGCGATGAACGCCGCTATGGAGTCGCGGATGTTCTTCTCATCATCGGCAATGAGGACTCTCACTGAGCGCTCCCCGCCGGCAGGGCAATGCGCGCCTCTGTGCCGCCGCCCGCTCGCGGCAGGAGCGTGAGGGTGCCGCCGGCAGCTTCGATGAACCTGCGGGAGAGTGAGAGTCCCACCCCGGAGCCGTGCACCTTGTCGGTGAAGAACGGATCAAAGACTTTCTGCGCAAGCTCGGGAGGGATCCCTTTCCCCCGGTCGCGGACCGAAATCATCACCAGGCCCCTCTCATGAGAGAGCTCCATCTCGATCCCGCCGGCAGCATCCACGTAACTCTCGTGCGCGTTTCGAACCAGGTTTTCGATAACGGAACGAAGGAGCTCCCCATCAAAGCTCACCACCGCATCCCGCGCCTCCGTTGCCGCGGTGTAGGCGACGGGCGTGGGCAGCTTTCCGGCCAGGTCTTTCAGGAATCCGTCCAGGAGGATCCGCACCGGATCCCCCCGCGGGTTTTTCAGGAAGTCCGCGACGCGCCGCGAAAGGAGAGTGAGCCTCTCCACCTCCTCATCGATTGCGTCCAGCTGGGCGGCGGCATCATGGGGCACTTTCTTTCGCAGCAGTCCCGACTGGATCCGGATTGCGCCAAGGGGATTCCTGATTTCGTGGGCAAGCGTTCGCGCGCTCTCTCCCAGTCTGGCCAGCGTGTCCTGCTCCTGGGCGCGGCGACGATGGCGGATGTTGCTGGAAAGAAGCAGGAGGAAGAGCGCCGCAAGAGCTGCAATGACGATGGGAACAATGACGGCGGAGGTCCTGTAGAGAAGCTGCGAACGGTAATAGGAGGATATGTCCATGGATAAAAAGATCGCGCCGGCGGGACCGTGAGCCGGCCCCGGCGCGGAAAGCCGGTTGGTCCGCGCAGCCCCTGAGCCCTCGGGCCGTCGGGCAAGCCCATCATCCCACCCATCATTCCTCCGCCCATCATCGGAGCGCGAGGACCTGTGTCGGGACCCGCACCCATCATACCGGGTCCGCCAATCCCGAACAACCGCTCCAGCGTGAGAAGCCCCCGACGCGAATCGTAGCGGAAGCCCGGCTCGGCATTTCCTTGATCAAGCGTGGGTGGCGCATCACCAAGACGAACAACGACCTCACCCGTCACCATGTACAACCCGAACCCCCTGATCCGGGGGTCGAGCTTCACTCCATCGAGCGACCCTGCCACCCGGTAGGAGTCCGCGATCGTGGAAGCGGCGCGGTCTGCTTCGTATTCGACGAGGATCCGCGACCGGGAGCTCTCCCCGGTCAGCAGGAAGACAGACAGAACGCCGAGCCCGGCGAACAGCACGAGGAACGCTGCGGCCAGAAGCCTGTTTTCCCGAAAGGACGTATTCATTCGCTGCAAGGATATCTCCCGGCAAAAAAAAGGGCCAGCGTGAGCCGGCCCGTCGCCAAGGACGGCGGCGGGGCGCCGAGCCTGCCGCGCCGCCAAGCGGCGCGGCGTTGGAAGTGCAGTAGGCGCCCCATCGCCATGTGCTCAGGCATTCTTACCTGTCGTCCCCGTCCCATGGGCCCATCATTCCGTTACCCCAGCCGCGACCCATCATGCCATAGCCGCGTCCGTAGCCGCCGCCCATCATGCCATACCCAGGGCCGTAACCGGGACCATACCCGTTGCCGCCCATCATTCCGTAGCCGGGCCCGAAACCCCTGCCGCGTCCGCCAAACATCATCTGGCCGTAATACCGTGCGAGGTCATAGTCCTTTCCGTCGATTGTCGCCTGGGTGACGAAAAGCCCCGTGTACGAGGTATTCGTGTAGGCGTTGGTGATGGGATCGCTCAGCTGGTAGCCCTGCACCGTCACCTGTGCCCCTTCCTTGACTCCGGACCGCGCTGCCAGGTACGGCGGCACCATCAGCAGGTACTGCTTGTCCCCGCTCTTGAGAACAGGGTGCGGGAAGCTCTGGAAGGACACCGTTCCTTTCAGCGTGACCTTGTCGCCCTGGAAAGCCCCGTTGGGCGCTTTTTCGTTCTGGCCGTTTGCGAAAGCCGCGGTTGCCAGTGAGAGAGCCATGAGAACCATGAAAAGTTTCTTTGCCATAATTGGCCTCCTTGCTTGTTCTTGCCATTCGTGCTGCAAGGATCGTGCCAGGATAAGGGCGTCAGGTGGGCCGAAATCGAGCTGATTCAAGCCGATTTCTCATCATTTTGGCTCCTTGCGGGTTCAACGCTGCGCAGATTTTTCGCACTGCTGTTTTTATGCGCAGAGTCTGCGCACCCCGGCGTATTTGCCCATAACAGAAAATTATGAGATATTCATCACGCATTCATGGTGCAATTTCTGCCGAAAATAATCATACAATCGTCATGAGAACGTAGACGTGAAAACGGAGGATTGTTGTTGACCGCCGCGCAGTACAAGAAGCTTGAGAACCAGTTCGCGCAGAGCCTCAACCTGCGGATGCGGCGGATCTGGGTCGCTCTCCTGAATGCCTTCGTGTTTGCCCTGAAAAAGGGGCGGCAGCGATTCACGGTCATGGCCATTCCTCATTCAGAAAACAGGATCTTCAATTTTCAGATCTCCTTCTTTTCCCTGATCTTTTTCGGCTGCACCATCGGCATCATCGTGGCCGGTTTCGCATTCCTGGCCGCGCGTTTCACACCCATGAATGACCGGCTGGCAAAAGCTTCCCTGGATCTTCGGCAGAGCGAGATGGAAATCCAGGGCCTCCGTGATGAAGTCTCCTCCCTGCGCAAGGCGGAGAAAGTGTTCAACGCCAGCGTGAGGACCGTCCGGATGGCGGTGGCAAACCAGAACCAGAACCCGCTTATAGCCGCGGGAAACTCCGCGGTGGCGTCGCTCTTTCCCATGTCCGAATCTCCAGGGGAAGGAAACCTCAAGGAGCTTGCGGACCTGAAGAACGTGACGAGCCTCATGCAGACCTCAACCGAGACCCTGGAGGACATCGGCAAGGTGCTTGCGACCTACAAGGGATTCCTTGCGGACACGCCGACCCTGTGGCCGCTCAAGGGCGTGCGCGGCGTCATCACGACGAGGTTCGGCTGGACCATTCACCCGTTCACCCACCTTGGGTACCTGCACCTTGGGGTCGACATCGCCTGGGCCATGGGTACGCCGGTCGAAGCGGCGGCAAACGGCGTTGTGGTGCAAACAGGCTATAACGAGGACCTGGGCAATTTTGTCGCCATCCAGCACAAGTACGGCTTCATGACGAGGTATCTCCACATGATGAGGGTCGTGACCCGCAAAGGCGCCCATGTGAACCGCGGCGATGTCATCGGGTACGTGGGAACCACGGGCCTTTCCACCGGCCCCCATTTGCATTACGAGGTTCACCTCGGAGGAAACTACCTCGATCCCATGAACTTCCTTTCTATTCCTCCTGATCTCGACTCCATCAAGGGACAGGGCATGGCCAGCGATTGAGGTCCGAGCGAACGAAGCACGACTATTGACCCCGCCGTTTCGACGTGATAGCGTGCCGGAGTTCGGCTGGAAGAACAGCGCGAGAGAGAACTCCAGCAGGAGCGAAGCTTCTGTGGGAGTCGCCGAAGGGGCAAGCAGCGAACCGGCACACACGGGCCGCTTAAACTCTCAGGCAGAAGGATCGCGCTGGGACAGCACTCTGGAAAGCCCGCGTCGGCTCCCACGGGAGACGATGATCGGTCGCCGAAGGGGCAATCCCCGGGCGTACAGTCCGGGAGCAATCTCTCAGGCACATGACAGAGGAGAACGGGAAAGCCCGTTCTCTTTTTTTTGCCAGGAGGGGCTGCATGCAGACCAGGCTGCATGATTGGCACGTTCGGGCCGGCGCGCGGATGATCGATTTCAGCGGCTGGGACATGCCCATCCAGTACGGGACGGGTCCTCGGGAAGAGCACCTGCGCGTGCGCTCCGCCGCGGGGCTCTTCGACATCGATCACATGGGACGGTTCGAGATCTCGGGCCCTGGCACGCTGGAGTTTCTCCAGCGGGTGCAGACGTGGGACGCTTCGCGCATCCCCGTGGGCCGCGCCCACTACAGCCTCCTGTGCTCCGAATCCGGCGGTATCATCGACGACATATTCCTCTACCACCTTCCCGCATCATGGCTCATGATCGTCAACGCCTCCAACAGCGCGAAAGACCTCGCCTGGCTGCAGTCCCTCACGCGGGGCATGAAGGTCATGCTGAGAAACCGCGCCGAGGACACGTGCATGATGGCGTTCCAGGGGCCCCTGGCGCGCGAAATCCTGCGGCCTCTCTGTACGGGCCTGGACCTCGGGGAGATGGGTTTCCATCGCGTTGCCGAGTGCGGCATTCTGGGCGCTGCCTCCATCCTGTGCACCACCGGGTATACCGGGGAGCCAGGCTGCGAGATGCTGGTTCCCGCGCGCGAGGCCGAGCGAACCTGGACGGCCATCCTGGCGGCGGGCGAGGCCCGCGGGCTCATCCCCTGCGGCCTGGGAGCGCGCGACTCGCTTCGCGCGGAGGCGTGCCTTCCCCTGTACGGCCACGAGATCGATGAGAGCACGGATCCTTTCAGCGCGGGCCTCGCCCGGGCGGCAGTCAGCATGGACGGACACGAGTTCGTCGGCAAGCCGGCCCTCACGGCCGCTGCCGCGGGCCCCCTTCCCTCCCGCCTCATCGGCTTCGAGATGGTGGAGGCCGGCGTCCCGCGGCAGGGCTACCCCATCCACGCGGGCGGGAAGAAGGTCGGGCGCGTGACAACCGGCCTTGCCAGTCCGTCGACAGCGCGCTTTCTCGGCATGGGATACGTGGATGCCGCTTTCGCGGAAGTTGGCTGCGACATACAGATCGTCATCAGGGATTCGGCAAAGGCCGCCCGGGCAGTGAAGAGGCCGTTTTATACATCGCCCCACTGGAGGTAACAGGGATGGAGTATCGATTCGACGAAAAGGCGCGCTACTCGAAGACCCACGAGTGGGTGCGCGTGGAAGGCGCTGAGGCTATTGTGGGCATCACCGACTACGCCCAGAACAAGCTCTCCGACGTGGTGTTCGTGGACCTTCCGGCCGTGGGCAAGGAGGTGAAGAAGGAAGCCTCCTTCATGGTCATCGAATCCGTCAAGGCCGCGGAAGAGGTTTTCTCTCCCGTCTCGGGATCCGTCAGCGCAAGGAACGAGAAGCTGGTCAAATCCCCCGAGCTCGTTAACAAGGACCCCTTCGGGGAAGGATGGCTTCTGCGGGTCCGAATGAGCAACGCCAAGGAAGTGGATTCCCTGATGGATCTCAACGCCTACAGGAAGTTCGTGGAAACCCTATGAGTTTCATTCCCAATACCGAGGCGGACAGGGAGCGCATGCGCGGGGTGATCGGCATCTCTTCGACGGCGGAGCTTTTCACCGACGTGCCCAAGGAGCACCGGTTTCCCCGGCTGGATCTTCCTCCCGCGGTCTCCGAGCAGGAGATCCTCAGCGAGCTGGATTCCCTGTCCCGACTGGATGTGCCCGCTTCCCAGGTTCCGTCTTTCCTTGGAGCGGGAGCGTACCATCACTTCATTCCCGCGGTGGTGGATGCCATGGTTTCCCGTTCCGAGTTCTCCACTGCATACACTCCCTACCAGCCCGAGGTCAGCCAGGGCACCCTCCAGGCGATCTTCGAATACCAGACCATGATCGCCCGGCTCGACCGGCATGGAGGTCTCCAACGCCTCCCACTACGACGGGGCAACGTCCACCGCGGAAGCGGTCATCATGGCGTTGAACGTCGCGCAGAAGCAGAAGACGCGCGTGATCCTTTCACCGGGGCTGCATCCCGAGTATCGCGCGGTGGTGCGCACCTACACGCAGGGCATGGGGATCAGCGTGACCGGGGATGAGAACCACGCCAACGGAATCGAAGAGCTTGCATCTCTTTGCGACGCGTCCACCGCGTGCGTTGTCGTTCAGACTCCTGATTTCCTGGGGAGAATCCTGCAACCAGCCCGGCTTTCCCGGCTCGCGGAGCAGGTCCATGCCTGCGGCGCGCTTCTTGTCGTGGTGGCAAACCCGGTATCCCTGGGGCTCCTGGTGCCGCCCGGGGAAGTGGGGGCCGATGTAGTAGCCGGGGAGGGTCAGGCCCTGGGGAACCATCTGTCATTCGGCGGCCCGTACCTCGGATTCTTCGCTTTCCGCCGGGAGCATATCCGCAAATCCAGCGGCAGGATTGCCGGGGAGACGGGGGACCACGACGGCAGGAGGGGGTACGTGTTCACCCTCAGCACGCGCGAGCAGCACATCCGGCGGGAGAAGGCGACATCGAACATCTGCACAAACCAGTCGCTGAACGCTCTGGCCGCGGCCGTCTATCTCACGGCCCTCGGACCCCGGGGGCTGCGCCGGGTTGCCGAGCTGTGCTGGCACAAGGCCCATTACGCGGCCGGCCGCATCGCCGGGCTCTCCGGCTACTCGGTGGCACCCGGGGATTTTTTCCACGAGTTTGTCGTGCACTGCCCTCGCCCCGTGCAGCGCGTCACGGCGCGGCTCTTCCAGAAGCATGGGATCATCGGAGGGCATGACCTGGGCGCGGAATATCCCGAGATGAAGAACGCGATGCTTTTTTGCTGCACGGAGCTGAACACGAAGCAGCAGATCGATCTTCTTGTCGATGCCCTGGAGGATTGCCGCCATGCCTGAGCCGCTCATCTACGAGATCTCCAGAAAGGGAAGGGAAGGCGTCTCCCTTCCCGCGTGCGACGTGCCGGAGACGCAGATCCCGGCGGAGCTCCGCCGCGCAGAGCTGTCTCTTCCCGAGGTCTCAGAGATCGACGTCGTACGCCATTATGTCCGACTTTCCCAGCTCAACTACGCGGTGGACACAGGCTTCTATCCGCTGGGCTCCTGCACCATGAAGTACAATCCCAAGGCCAACGACGCCGCGGCCCGATTGCCCGGGTTCTCCGAGCTGCATCCGTTGCAGGACCCTTCCACCGCGCAGGGCGCCCTTGCCATCATGCACGGCCTTCAGGGGATGATTGCCGAGATAGGCGGCTTTCATGCCGTGTCCCTGCAGCCTTCCGCCGGCGCCCATGGAGAGCTCACCGGCATCCTCATCATGCGCAGCTACCATGCGGACAGGGGCCAGAATGGACGCACGCGGATCCTGGTCCCTGATTCCGCGCACGGGACAAACCCGGCCTCCACGTCCATGGCGGGCCTGGAAGCGGTGGAGATCCCCTCGGACGCGCGGGGAAACATCGACATCTCACGCCTCAAGGAAAATCTCGATGAACGGGTGGCGGGCCTGATGCTGACCAACCCTAACACCCTCGGTCTTTTCGAGGAAAACCTCCTTGAGGTCACGCGCCTCGTTCATGAGGCCGGTGGGCTTGTCTATGGAGATGGAGCAAACTTCAATGCGATCCTTGGCGTGGCAAAACCGGGGGCCATGGGGATCGACGTGATGCACTTCAACCTCCACAAGACCTTCTCAACGCCGCATGGCGGCGGCGGTCCCGGTGCGGGCGCTGTTGGAGTGGTGGAAAAGCTTTCGGAATATCTTCCGGGACCGACGGTGGTAGCCGCGGGCGGGGCGGCGCGCGGTAACGACGGGCAGAAGATATACGCCTGGCGCATGCCCTCGCGGTCCATCGGACGGGTCAAGGGTTTTCACGGCAACTTTGGCATCCTCGTCCGGGCGTACGTGTACATCCGCATGCTCGGCCCCGAGGGGCTGCGGGCTGTCGCGGAAAACGCGGTCCTGAATGCAAACTACCTGCAGGCCAGGTTGAAAACCGTATACCCCGTGCCTCATGGCGACCGGGCCTGCATGCACGAGTTCGTGGCCCAGGGGAAGCTCTCCAACGCGCCTGAGGTGCGGGCGCTGGATATCGCAAAGCGGCTCATCGACTACGGCTTTCACCCGCCTACCAACTATTTCCCACTCATCGTTTCCGAGGCGCTGATGATCGAGCCCACGGAGACGGAGAGCCTGGAGACCCTGGACCGCTTTGCTGATGCCCTCCTCCAGATCGCCAGGGAGGCGGGCGAGCACCCCGAGCTTCTCCATGATGCGCCTCACTCCTCACCGGTGCGCCGGCTGGACGAGGTCCGGGCTGCGCGGGAGCTGAAAGTGACAGCGCAGTAAGACCGCTCTTCCGCGCGGCCCGCAGCGCGG
>CAVWBF010000024.1:0-67349 GCA_963753085.1 uncultured Spirochaetota bacterium
TCAAGCGGCAGTACCATCGGCGCGGCAGGGCTTAACTTCCGTGTTCGGGATGGGAACGGGTGGGTCCCCTGCGCCATAGTCACCAGGCAATAATCAACAGTCGCAAGAGAAGTGAACGAAGAAGAAGAGCGTCTATGAGCTGTGGGTGTCAGGCGCAGGACTCCGCGCAGAGTACTGCGCTAGGCAGGGCGCCTAACACCCTGCACACTTCGCCCAAGGCGAAGTGTGCGGGAAAATATGGTCAAGCCTCACGGTAAATTAGTACTGGTCGGCTGAATGCGTTGCCGCATGTAGACCTCCAGCCTATCGACCTGGTTCTCTCCCAGGTACCTTCAGGGGAGTTAAACTCCCAGGGTTGCTTCATCTTGAGGCGGGTTTCCCACTTAGATGCTTTCAGCGGTTATCCCTTCCGAACTTGGCTACCCTGCGCCTACCCTTGGCAGGATAACAGGTACACCAGAGGTTCGTCCATTCCGGTCCTCTCGTACTAGGAACAGCTCCTCGCAAGCAACCAACGCCCATGGCAGATAGGGACCGAACTGTCTCGCGACGTTCTGAACCCAGCTCACGTACCGCTTTAATTGGCGAACAGCCAAACCCTTGGGACCTGCTCCAGCCCCAGGATGCGATGAGCCGACATCGAGGTGCCAAACCTTGCCGTCGATGTGAACTCTTGGGCAAGATCAGCCTGTTATCCCCGGAGTACCTTTTATCCGTTAAGTGACGGCGCTTCCACTCACCACCGCCAGATCACTAAGACCCGCTTTCGCGCCTGCTCGACTTGTCAGTCTCACAGTCAGGCTCCCTTATGCCTTTACACTCGTACGCTGATTTCCAACCAGCGCGAGGAAACCTTCGCGCACCTCCGTTACCTTTTGGGAGGCGACCGCCCCAGTCAAACCGCCCGCCTGACACTGTCCACCACCGGGCTTCACCAGTGGAGTTAGAAACCTAATTTTTCAAGGGTGGTATTTCACCAACGACTCCGACGAAGCTGACGCCCCGCCCTCACAGTCTCCCACCTATCCTACACATGAAAAATCAAGTCCCCATGCCAGGTTACAGTAAAGGTTCACAGGGTCTTTCCGTCTAACCATGGGTAATCGGCACCTTCCCCGATACTACAATTTCACCGAGCTCCACGTCGAGACAGCGCCCAACTCGTTACACCTTTCGTGCAGGTCGGAACTTACCCGACAAGGAATTTCGCTACCTTAGGACCGTTATAGTTACGGCCGCCGTTTACTGGGGCTTCAATTCAGAGCTTCGTTCTCTTGCGAAAACTAACCCCTCCTTTTAACCTTCCAGCACCGGGCAGGTGTCAGTCCCTATACATCTCTTTGGAGATTCGCAGAGACCTGTGTTTTTGTTAAACAGTCGTTTGGGCCCTTTCACTGCAACCCCCTCGAAGCTCTTTCGAACCCCTCAAGGGCCACACTTCTCCCGAAGTTACGTGTGTAGATTGCCGAGTTCCTTGACGCGGAATCACTCGAGCGCCTGAGAATATTCTTCTCGCCCACCTGTGTCGGTTTCCAGTACGGTCCCCAACGATTACTCCTTAGAGATTGTTTTTCAGCGCCTTGACTCCACCCGCTTCGCCTCGCTCCCGCTACGCTCGCCTTAGAAGCTTGCCTCAGGTGGGGGTTTTTCCTCCCACCCTCGAAAGCTCGCTCCTTGGACGGGAACTACCATTCTCCCGCCGGGTCTTGCCTCACGCGTCATCCCTTCGAAATCGTCAGAGGTACGGGAATATGAACCCGTTTCCCATCGACTACGCCTTTCGGCCTCGCCTTAGGGGCCGACTAACCCTGGGCAGATTACCTTTACCCAGGAAACCTTAGGCTTTCGGCGGACAGGTTTTTCACCTGTCTTTTCGTTACTCATACCGGCATCCTCCCTTCCGCCACCTCCAGAGCGCCTCACAGCTGCTCCTTCTTCGGCATACGGAATGCTCCCCTACCCCTCTCACCCTAATCGGGTGAGAAGCCGTGGCTTCGGTTTCGAGCTTAAGCCTCGGTGTATTATCAGCGCACGACGACTCGACCAGTGAGCTGTTACGCACTCTTTCAAGGCATGGCTGCTTCTAAGCCAACCTCCTGGCTGTCTGGGCCGTCGCACTTCCTTTTCCACTTAGCTCGACTTCTGAGACCTTAGCCAACGGTCTGGGCTGTTCCCCTCTCGACCACGAACTTTATCGCCCGCAGTCTCACTCCCGTGCACCATGTCGCGGCATTCGGAGTTTGGTTGGGTTTGGTAGCCCGTAAAGACCCCTAGTCCATCCAGTGCTCTACCTCCGCGACACTCAACACGAGGCTAACCCTAAAGCTATTTCGGGGAGTACCAGCTATCTCTGAGTTTGTTTAGCCTTTCACTCCTATCCACAGCTCATCAGTGCCCTTTTCAACGGACTACCGTTCGGCCCTCCACGAGGTGTTACCCGCGTTTCAGCCTGGCCATGGATAGATCACTCAGCTTCGGGTCTACTGCACGCAACTCAGACGCCCCTTTAAGACTCGGTTTCCCTGCGGCTGCGGCATTTCAATGCCTTAACCTCGCTGCGTACAGTAACTCGCCGGTTCATTATGCAATAGGCACACCATCAGACACCTTGCGGTTGTCCTTTGATCGCTTGTAGGTTCACGGTTTCAGATTCTCTTTCACTCCCCTCTCGGGGTCCTTTTCACCTTTCCCTCACGGTACTTCTGCACTATCGGTAGCTACTTGCGTATTTAGCCTTGGAAGGTGGTCCTCCCAGATTCCCGCAGGGTTTCTCGAGCCCCACGGTACTCAGGTACCTGCCCCACGAAGCCTTTCCCATTTCGCCTACGGGACTTTCACCCC
Source organism: uncultured Spirochaetota bacterium (assembly GCA_963753085.1). Taxonomy (GTDB): domain Bacteria; phylum Spirochaetota; class Spirochaetia; order SZUA-6; family Fen-1364; genus Fen-1364. Next base: position 2,842 of record CAVWBF010000024.1, read on the forward strand.
CTCTGGTCGCCCTTCCCAGTGGCGTTCGGCTATGAAAAAGGTTTTTGACTTCGCGAAAGCTCGTGAAAGCTCTCCGAACAGGCCCTGCAACCCCCGCTCCGCAACGGTTCACGCCTTGGCACGGCGCGGGTTTAGGCTCTTCCCCGTTCGCTCGCCGCTACTTGGGGAATCTCTGACTTGATTTCTGTTCCTCCAGGTACTGAGATGGTTCAGTTCCCTGGGTCTCCCTTCGTTAAGCTATGGATTCACTCAACGATGGCGCGTAGTTGAACGCGTCGGGTTACCCCATTCGGCTATCCGCGGATCTCGGGATGTGTGCTCCTCCCCGCGGCTTCTCGCAGCTTACCACGGCCTTCTTCGTACAGTAGCTCCTAGGCATCCACCATGAACCCTTTCTCGCTTGACCATATTTTCCCTCTGCCACTGTTCGCGCTAGCGAACTGTGGCACAGCGTGCAACGTAGTTGCACGCTATTTGCTCGCGGTTCGATCCTCAGGCCGACCTCCCCGCTCGCTCGCGCTTCGTCTTTCCGGTGCCAAATGGACAGACTCCACGCTTCTTCGTTCACCCTTCCCTTGCGTTATCAAAGATCGCTCCCACGGTACTCCGTGGGATTGGTCGATAAGCACGAAGTGCTTGTCGACACTCCCACCGTATCCCCGGGGGGTTCTCTCACAGTACTCTGTGAGGTTTGCCGCGTTCAGCGGCATTCGTCTGACTGGAGGTATGGGGACTTGAACCCCAGACCTATGGCTTGCAAAGCCACCGCTCTAGCCACTGAGCTATACCCCCGTGCTTTGCAGCCGCCCAGTGTAGACGGCACACTCGCCGAGCGGGTAGCCCCGGCCGGTATAAACAGAAAGGGAGGAGATAGGAGGCGAGAGCGAGGTGTGCGGCCCCGCTTTCGCGAAGGCCACAGTACTCTAGAAAGGAGGTGATCCAGCCGCACCTTCCGGTACGGCTACCTTGTTACGACTTCACCCCCCTCACCAGGCATACCTTCGGCAGCGCCCTCCCTTGCGGGTTCGGCAACTGACTTCGGGTACCCCCAACTCGGGTGGTGTGACGGGCGGTGTGTACAAGGCCCGGGAACGTATTCACCGCGCCATGCTGATACGCGATTACTAGCGATTCCAACTTCATGGAGTCGGGTTTCAGACTCCAATCCGCACTGAGATCGGCTTTCTGCGATTTGCTCCACGTCGCCGTTTCGCAGCGCTTTGTACCGACCATTGTAGCACGTGTGTAGCCCAGGACATAAGGGCCATGATGACTTGACGTCATCCCCACCTTCCTCCGGTTTGTCACCGGCAGTTCCGTCCGAGTGCACAGCACAACCTGTTTGCAACAGACGGTAAGGGTTGCGCTCGTTGCGGGACTTAACCCAACATCTCACGACACGAGCTGACGACAGCCATGCAGCACCTGTGTGCGCGCCCCTTGCGGGGCTGCCCACTCTCGTGAACATTCACGCACATGTCAAGCCCTGGTAAGGTTCCTCGTGTACCATCGAATTAAACCACATGCTCCACCGCTTGTGCGGGCCCCCGTCAATTCCTTTGAGTTTCACCCTTGCGAGCATACTCCCCAGGCGGTGCACTTAACACGTTAACTACGGCACAGAACCCGTACGGGCCCCACGCCTAGTGCACATCGTTTACAGCGTGGACTACCAGGGTATCTAATCCTGTTTGCTCCCCACGCTTTCGCGCCTCAGCGTCAGTCCTCTGATAGAAGCTCGCCTTCGCCACCGGTGTTCTTCCAGATATCTACAGATTTCACCCCTACACCTGGAATTCCAGCTTCCCCTCAAGAACTCAAGCCCACCAGTTTCCAGCGCATCTGCAGGGTTAAGCCCTGCATTTTCACACCAGACTTGATGAGCCGCCTACACGCCCTTTACGCCCAATAACTCCGAACAACGCTTGCCCCATACGTATTACCGCGGCTGCTGGCACGTAATTCAGCCGGGGCTTATTCATCGGCTAACGTCATCAGAAGGGCTTTCCACTCCCTCCCTTATTCTTCACCGACAAAAGGATTTTACAACCTTACGGCCTTCATCATCCACGCGGCGTCGCTCCGTCAGGGTTTCCCCCATTGCGGAAGATTCTTAGCTGCTGCCTCCCGTAGGAGTCTGGACCGTGTCTCAGTTCCAGTGTGGCCGTACACCCTCTCAGGCCGGCTATCCATCGTCGGCTTGGTGGGCTCTTACCCCGCCAACTACCTAATGGACCGCAGGCTCATCCCCAGACGATGCAGTTGCACCTTTCACCCTCAGACTCTACTCCAAGGGCCTCATGCGGTATTACCCCGTGTTTCCACGGGCTATCCCCCATCCAGAGGCAGATCACCTACGTGTTACTCACCCGTTCGCCACTCTCAGACAGATATTGCTACCCGCCTTGCCGTTCGACTTGCATGCTTAAAACGCGCCGCCAGCGTTCGTTCTGAGCCAGGATCAAACTCTCCATGATATACAACACTCCCTTGCGGGAGTGTCTTAATCTCTTCTTTGACCCGCTCTCAAACACTTCCACGCCCCCTGGCGCAGAAGCGCTGACCTCTTTCTCCCCTTCCCTTTACTGTCAAAGATCACTCCCACGGTACTCCGTGGGATTGGTCGATAAGCACGAAGTGCTTGTCGACACCTCTCGCGGTAATCCGCGAGGTTCTCACGGGACCCCGTGAGGCCGCCACGATCTCTCGCAGCGGTTTTTTGCGTCCCGGAGGTTGCATTCCCTCTTTCACGCAGTTTACCCCAGAGACGGCACTTTCCCCCTCAGAAATCATCAGAGGTTAGTACTACCCTTGAGGCGTATGAGAGTATACCAACTTGCCCTCAAACATGTCAACTAGTTTTCCCGAAATTCTTCACAAAAAAAACGGCGTAATCGGTGAAAGACCAGGCAGCAACGCCCACCGCCGCCACGAAAAGCCCCAGGGAAAGCCACTGGAAAGGCACGAGCCAGTCCCGCAGCCACCCCATGGTCCGGAGGGTGAAAACCAGCAAACCGCCCCCGGCGGCAATTGCGTAGGTCCATGCCTTGAGCTTTCCGCTGATCCTCGCGGCAAGCATCACGCCTCCTCGCGAAACCATGACCCTGATGTAGGCTACACTGAAGTCCCGATACACGAGAACCAGGAGCATCCACAGGGGGAGAATGCCCGCGCCTGCAAGCGCGATAAAGTAGGTGAGCCTGCACAAAGAGTCGGCCAGCGGGTCCAGGACTTTACCGAGCTCTGACTCCTGCTTCCACTTGCGGGCAAAGTAACCGTCCAGGAGGTCGGAAGCTTCGATGATCAGGAAGACCGCCCACACCCCTGCAAAGAGACCGGGCGCCCCGCCCCCGGCAAGCCGGAACAGAAGAAAGTAGACTGGAGCAAGCACAATCCTACCCAGGGTCAGGATCATCGGCAGGTTCATGGCTGCATCATAGCCCGGGCAGACTTTTCGTCAATCGCTTGCGGATTCCGCGGGATTCTTCTTTCCCAGGGATTCTTCTTTCCCTTGACAGGAGCCGGCAGGCCCCATAGATTCCCCATGATGCCTTCCAGCGGAACCCTTCAGCGCAGCATTATTACTCACGGAGCGCTCCTCTTTTCAGCACAGGTCCTGCTTCTTTCTCTCATCTTCGCGTTCTTCCGCATGGAGTGGGGACGGTTTTTCCTCTACCTCGGGATCACGATGGTCTATCACGCCCTGCTCGCGTACTTCCTCGTTTCCCGACAAGGAGACTTTCGCGTGGAAGGCGCCAAGGAACCGCTTGTCCGCGTGAACCTTTCCAACTCTCTCACCTTCGGACGCCTCAGCTCCATCCCCACGCTTCTTTTCCTCATCGTCCAGGCATCTTCGTACTCCCTGGTGCCCGTGCTGCTGCCGTTTGCCTGCGCGGTGTTCGTCACCGATTTCCTGGACGGCATCGTGGCGCGCAGGCGGGGTCAGGTCACCTTCGTGGGCAGGTACCTGGATTCCACCAGCGACTACCTGATGATCATCGCCGTATCGATCATCTTCCTTTATTACCACCTCATTCCAGCGTGGTTTTTCGTACTCATCCTGTGCCGCCTCATCCTCTTTGCCTTGGGCATGACCCTCCTGGCCCTCCGGGAAGGCAAGGCGGACCCGGTGGCAACGTTCCTGGGCAAAGCTTCGATATTTGCCACCATGGTGCTCTACGTCCTGGAGATCGCGCAGCTCTTCGGGGTGCCGTGGATCGGGAACTCCCTGGTTGTCTCTATCGTGGAATGGGTGGTCGCGGCAATCATCGTGGCATCCCTCGCCGATAAGGGAATTTTCCTCAGGAGACGATTCTCCCAGATTCCGCCCCGGCCCCGGGGACCGGACCGGGCCAGGGGAGGCTCATGAGCGGGGGACCACCTCGACCCCGCCGTTATTGCGGACCCTGATGTCATAGGTTGCGAACTCCCGAACCGTGGAGTCCGGCTTTTTCAGATCCATCTCCACCTGGGCCGTCTTCACCCCGGGAATGCGCTTCTCGTTCTCCTCGAAAAGCTTCCAGAGATCCTCGGAGATTCCCCGCGGATGGGGGAAGTAGAAATCGGTGGAACCCTGGCGGAACCTGTATCCGCTGTCGTCCTTGACGAGCTTGAATGATGTCATTCCCTCGAACCGGTACCAGGTCTTTGCCCTCAGGAAAACCAGGAGGTCGTCGAAAATGACGACCTTCACGATGGGAGCAAAGTACTCCCCTTCCATGGTGAGAAGCACCGGCTCTCCATCACGGGGAAGGAGCTCCAGGCGCATCGAGCCGTTTCCCGCGCTGAGAACGCGCACCGCGGCGATGGTCGTTTCACCGGTGAAAGCCCTGATGCTCTGCAGGAACAAGCCAAGGAGGACCGCGGCAGCGATGACGAGGACGAGGATCGGGATGCCCATGGACTTCCCGAACCGCGTCGCAAGGAACGAGAGGATTGCCATGGCGCCGGCAACCGCTCCCAGCCGCGGGTCAGCGATCCCCCCGGGACCCGCCACGAAGATGGCCGCGACTGCAAGCATGATGCCGATGGACAGAAAAACACAGAACAGGACCCATTTCACCGTTCGGGCGCGCTCGGGGTTGCGGCGATGCCGCGTGCGGCTCGCCGCCCTGGCCAGGGCGGCGCCGGTGAACAGGCCCGCCAGCGCCATCCACGGCACGGGGCTGGAAACGATCGTGTTGACGACGGATGATGAAATCACGGCCGCCTCCCTCGTTCCTTTTTCAATATCGGAGACTGCTTCCGCCAATGAACTCCCGAAGGAGGGAGTCCTGCGGAACCAGGCTCTCGTCCATCACGGGTACCTGGTCGAAAAGCGCTTTCACCCTGCTTGCCCGTTCATGGGCGTCCTGCCGGGCAGGGTCCCTTGCGAACTCATCGATAAGGCCGGCGAGCTGCCCTCCGACCCTGCCCTTCATGACGGCAAGCTCGTAGGGCAGAAAGCTGTTGACGATGGCGTGAGCGCGGCGAAGCTGCGGCACGATATAGCGAAGCTCCGAACGACGCACGAGGTGCCAGTGCCGGATGGTCTCAAAGGGAGTGTAGTTTCGAAAGAGGGCGTCGCGGACTATCCGGCGCAGCATCCGGATGTCAGCCCATCGCACGAAGCGGCCGTCAGCCGCTTTCACCTGGGAGAGGGTCTCGATGTAGAGGCGGAACTTCTTTTCCTCCGCAACGCTCTCCGTCATCTCGGGGAAGAGACCGTGCAGGGAATCGATGAGAAGCACCTCGCGCTCGGCAAGGCGCAGGGTGCCCGAGATGCCCTCCCGCTTTCCTGTCTTGAAGTTGTAGGCGGGAAGCTCAACGATCTTCCCTCCGACCAGGGCCCGCAGGTGGGCATCGATCATTGCCAGGTCAAGCGCCTGAGGCGTCTCGAAGTCGTAATCGTCCTTTCCGATCTTCGGATGCGCTTCGAGGTCGAAGAAGTAGTTGTCCACGGTCAGGGGGACCGTCTCCATTCCGGCCGCCGTCAGCTTCTCCCGGATGCGCAGCGTGGTGGTGGTTTTCCCTGACGAGGAAGGTCCCGCGATGATGACAACCCGAAGCTCATCCCTGCGTTCCAGGATCTTCCGCGCCGCGCTTTCCAGCTCGCTCTCGTAGAACTCCTCCGAGGCGGCCACCAGGTCGGCGAGCTTTCCCGCCTCGATGGTCCGGGAGATCTGTTCCAGGGTCACGCACTCCTGGTCGATTGCCCAGGAGAGAGTCTCCCAGAGCTTTCGGTAGGGAATGTTCTCCGAGGAGTACGTCAGGCTCTCCCTGCCGGCCCTCTTCAGGGTGTGCTCATAGCGGTAGACGATGTATGCCTTGGCCGTCCGCGCGTGGCCGCGCTCTATGAGAGCCTTTTCCACCAGGTCCTGCACCTCTTCCACGGTGGGGTAGCTGCCGGGATCCCTTCGGGCCGAAAGCATGGCCAGCACATCCTCCGTTACCCTCTGGGCCTCCTCCTTATCCCGGCCTCCGCAGGCTACCGCCGCGCGATACACCGCCGATGTTATTTTCTCCCTGTCGAACGGGACGGCCCGGCCGTCCCGCTTGATGATCATGTCTACCATGATTAATCCAGGGACTTCGGCCTCACCTCTTCGTCCATCAGGGCAAGAAAGTCCGACATCGGGATGAGGTTCTTCTGCTCTCCCCCGCGCGTACGCAGGGAGACGGCCTTTCCCGACTGCTCCTTCTCACCGAGAATCATCATGAACGGGATTTTCTGGTTCTGCGCGTTGCGGATCTTCGCGTTCATGCGCTCGTCCCCCTTGTCGATCTCCGCCCGCACGCCGCGGGCGCGGAGGCTCTTTACGACCTCTTCCGCATAGGGGACGAACCCCGCCGCCACGGGAATTGCCATGACCTGCACGGGCGCGAGCCACGGCGGGAATGCGCCGCCGTAGTGCTCCACGAGAACGCCGAAGAACCTCTCCAGGGATCCGAGGAGGGCCCGGTGGACCATGAACGGCCGCTTCTGGGTGTTGTCGGAAGCCACGTACGTGAGGCCGAAGCGCTCAGGCTCGTTCCAGTCGAACTGGATGGTCGTCATCTGCCACTCCCGGCCCAGGGCGTCCTTGATCTTGAGGTCGATCTTGGGCCCGTAGAAGGCTCCCCCGCCTTCGTCCATGATAACGTCCAGGTTCTCCTTTGCGGCCGCCCGCTTCAGGGTGCCGACGGCCTTTTCCCACGTCGCGTCGTCCCCAATCCCGTCAGGAGGCTTGGTGGCCAGATACGCTTTGATGTCCGTGAAGCCAAACGCCTTCCAGATCTTCAGAGAGAATCGGAGGACCTCGAGGATCTCATCGTCGATCTGCTCGGGAGTGCAGATGATGTGCGCGTCATCCTGCGTGAACCCCCTCACCCGCAGCAGGCCATGGAGAACGCCGGACCTCTCGTAGCGGTAGACGGTGCCCAGCTCGGCCCATCGCAGGGGGAGGTCGCGGTAGGACCTCTGCTGGTTCTTGTAGATCATGAGATGGAAGGGGCAGTTCATCGGCTTGAGGAAGTAGTCAACGTCGTCGATGGAAAGCGGCGCGTACATGTTCTGCTTGTAGAAACCAAGGTGCCCCGATGTCTCCCACAGCCACGACTTTCCGATGTGAGGAGTGTACAGGAGCTCATACCCGTTTCGAAGGTGCTCGCGCCGCCAGAAGTCTTCTATGGCAAGCCGGACCCGGGCGCCCTTCGGATGCCAATAGATGAGGCCGGCTCCCGCCTCCTCGTGCACGGAGAACAGGTCCAGCTCACGGCCCAGACGACGGTGGTCCCTCTTCTCTATTTCCTCCAGCTTCTTGAGGTACGCCTCCAGCTCTGCCTTCGATTCCCAGGCCGTCCCGTAAATGCGCTGGAGCATCTTGTTCTTCTCGTCTCCCCGCCAGTAGGCACCCGCAATGGAGGTGAGCTTGAACGCATCAGGGACCAGCTCCTTCGTGCTCTCCACATGCGGCCCCCGGCAGAGGTCCGTGAAAGTGTCCTGCGTGTACGTGGAGATCTCCTCCCCCTCGGGAAGCTCCGCAATCAGCTCCAGCTTGTACGGCTGCGCGCTGAAAAGCTTTTTTGCATCGGATCGCGAAATGACCTTTTTCCTGAAGGGGTGGTTTCCCGACACGATGGCGCGCATCTTCTCCTCCAGGACGGAAAGGTCCTCCCTGGTCAGGGCGCGGGGGAGATCGAAGTCATAATAGAAGCCTTCATCGATGGCCGGCCCGATGGCCAGCTTTGCGTCGGGGAAAACCTGGAGAACCGCTTCCGCCATCACGTGGGATAGGGAATGGCGGACCCTCAGTAGCCTGTCCTGTCGCTCGTCCTGCATCTTCATCCTCCAAAAAGAAGCCCCTGTCGGCTCACTGGTCCGTGCGCCCGGCGCGGATTGCATCCGCATCCCGAGCATCAAGGACGAAAAGCCGATAGGGGCTCTCCGCGGTTCCACCTTGATTCGCGGTCCGTCCCATGGCGGCCGCGCTCTCATCAGGGACCCTTTCACGGGGGTCACCCGGCAGATCCTTAGTCGGCCGGGCCTGTGGGCCCGGACCTTTCGGAAGGCAGCTCGGGAGCGGTTTTCAGCGGCAGGCGGCCGGGTGCCTCTCAGCCTCTGGGCACCCTCTCTCGTGACCGGAGCGTCCGCTTACTCGTCTCCGTCAAAGCTTTGCAGACACTATCGGAGAAAAGCCCGCTCTCGTCAAGCCGGCATCGGGCAGCGAGGCCTGCCGCGTCACGTTGACATCGTTTCTGGACGGGGTCTACACTTTTCGGCGCATGAAGAAGCACATCGATTTCTACACAATCGATATCGGCGGGGGGCATATCGCTCCGGCGGTCGCGATAAAGGAGCAGTTCGACCTCCTGGGCTATAAAGACGTCGAGGTTCACGTCGTGAACCTGGGCCTTGTCCTTGGCGCAAACTTCCTTCGCTACATCTACCGCTTCTACTGGAACAGCGCCCTGCGATATCCACCCCTGATCAACGCCTTCTATCGCGGCGCGGACAATCCCTTCATGATCAAGATCATCGACAGGATCCTGGGAATCACCATTCTCCCGCGATTTGTCCAGTACCTGGATCGGGAAAAGCCGGATCTTGTCGTCTCCACCTACTTCACCTTCACCCATTACCTGGAGCTTCTCAAGCGCGTCGGGCAGCTGGACGCGACCACGGTGGTGCTCAACCCTGAGCCCTTCGATTCGCACTACATCTGGTTCTCTCCGGCGTTCGACTGGAGCCTCGTTTTTTCACGCAAGTCGGCAATCGAGATCGCGGAGAAGGGCATCCCGGCAGGCAGGCTGAAGGTATTCCAGTTCCCGGTGAAGCCTTCCTTTGCCCGGCGCAGGGAAACCAGGGAGACCCTCCGGCGCAGGCTCCACTTGGAGCGAAAACCTTTCACGGCGCTCTTTTTCTTCGGGGCGGAGGGCGTCGGTCCCGTCAAAAAGTACATTGCCGCCCTCATCGAGAGGAAGCTCGACATCCAGGCCGTTGTCGTCTGCGGGAGAAACGAGCGCCTGCGGCGCGACCTGGAGACGCTGGCCGCCGGCCCAATGGGGTCCGTTCGCCTGGCCGTGCGCGGTTACGTGAACAACCTGGCGGACTACATAGCCGCGGCGGACGTGGTGGTGGGCAAGTCCGGCCCCAACCAGGTGTTCGAAACTCTCGTGCAGGGCCGGCCTCTCATCATCTCCAGCTTCCTTGCCAACGAAAAGGAAACGACCAACTGGGTCATCGGCAACCGCGTTGGCTGGCTTACCCGGACTCCGGGCCAGCTTGCCACACGGCTTTCGAACCTCGCCGCCCGGCCGGACATCATTGCGGAGTACCAGCGGAACATCGGCCGCCTGAAGCTCCATGCGGGGGCCCGGGAGATCTGCGAGTTCCTCTACGGCCTTGTAAAGGACAAAAAGCCCAGGAAGAGGACGAGCGTCCGCGAAGCCATCCGCAAGATCAGGGACGCTGTCGTGGCCGAGGGAGAAGCGATAACCCGGCGTATTGACGAATCCGAGGGGATGAGGCGCCTGCGGGAGGTGGCCGGAACCCGGCTTGAAATCCGCCTGGTCAGGCCGAAGAAGGCCCGGCCGAAGAAGGCGGGCGCCTCGAAGCGGAACGCCTAGATCACGAAGCCCCGGCGCATCGTGTTCTCCGTTGCGACGCGCGGATCCACAAAGTTCAGAAGGTACCCCGGTCCGCCGGCCTTTGTTCCTCCCCCGCTCATTCGAAACCCGCCAAAGGGTTGCCGGTCCACCATCGCTCCTGTTGTCTCCCGGTTGATGTAGAGGTTCCCGACCCGAAAACGCTGACGCGCCTGCCTGATGCGGGACGGGCTTCGGGAGTACAGCCCGCCGGTCAGCGCGTACTCGCTGTCGGAGGCGGTTTCCAGCGCTTCATCAAAGCTCCCGGCCCGAAGAACGGACAGGACGGGCCCGAAGAGCTCCTGGCGGGCCATCGGGTGATCCCGGTCCCGGACCAGGAAGATAGAAGGCGGCACGAACCAGCCCGTCTCGGGCACGGGACCACCGACGAACAGCGGCTCGACGCCGCCTCCGGGTTCACGGATGAGTGACGTCAGCCGCCGCCACGACGCCTGGTCAATGACCGGTCCCAGCTCACAGGAGGGGTCTTCCGGCGGAGCCACCCTGATGCTCCGCGCCGCCTCCACCAGTCGCGGCACAAGCCTGTCGTAGACGGAGTCCAGGACGATGAGCCGGGAGCATGCCGAGCATTTCTGCCCTGCATAGCCGAAGGCGCTTCGAAGAATGCCGCCCACAGCCTCATCGAGATCCGCGTCGTTATCCACGATGATCGCGTTCTTGCCGCCCATTTCGCAGACAACGCGCTTGAGCTGGACCTGGCCGGGCGCCACGCGGCCTGCATTCGAGAGGATGGACACCCCTACTTCTCTGCTGCCCGTGAATGCAATCTGCGCGACGCGAGGATGGGACACCAGCGCGGCGCCCACCTCGTCTCCCGCGCCGGGAAGCAGCTGCACGACGCCCTCGGGCAGCCCGCATTGCTCCAGCGCCTCGTACAGGCGGAGCGCAACACCGCTGGACTGCTCCGCCGGCTTCATGATCACCGCGTTTCCCGAGACGAGCGCGGCCGTCGTCATCCCGCAGAGGATGGCAAGGGGGAAGTTCCAGGGAGCAATGACAGCCGCGACACCTCGGCCCTCGTACCACTGGAGGTTGTCCTCACCGGTCACCTCTGAGCGCCGCCGCACGCCGAGCTCCGTCGGCGCCATGCGGGCGTAGTAGCGGCACATGTCGATGGCTTCCGCGACATCAGCATCCGCTTCCCGGATGGGCTTTCCCACCTCCAGGCATTGCAGGGCCGCACAATCGAACCTGTCGCGCTCCAGCAGCTCTGCAAGTTTCAAAAGAATGGCCGCTCGATCGTCGACGGGCTTGTCGCGCCAGCCGGGCCACGCTTTCTGGGCCGTGTCGACAGCTTTCTCCACGTCCGCACTCGTGCCGCACGTCACCAGGGTTGTCTTCTGCTCTCGACTGCCCGGGCACACGTGGACCAACTGCCTGCCGGCGGTCCTGCGGGCGCCGCCCACGCAGACGGGAACCACGACGGGCAGGAGGGCCCGTTCGGCCTGGAGCGCCTGGCTGAAACGTTGCCGGACATTTCCATCCGTGAAGTCCGCGTGCGGACAGTTGACAAACGCATCCCCTGCCGATGGCGAGGTGATTTCCTCGGCCGCAGGCGTTGGCGCTGCCGCCAGATCTTCGATCGATTTTCCGTTGCGGCTCTGTCGCAGGAAGCCCGTGTTCGCGCTGTTTTCCAGGAGACGTCGGACCAGGTAGGCGATTCCCGGGAGAAGCTCGCCAATGGGAGCGTACACGCGCACCCGGTGTCCGAGGTCCCTGAGCGCAAAGCGCTGGGCCTCCGCCATTCCGTAGAGGACCTGGAGCTCGAAAGAGCCCTGCGGGGCTGAAACATTGCGTGCGGCTACAATTGCGTGTGAGATAGAACGCAGATTGTGGCTGCCGATCCCGGGGTAGACCAGAGAGGTATTTCGCAGCAGGCACTCGGAGAGCTTCTCGAAGCTCGCATCCGTGCGGCTTTTGCCCATGAGCACCGGGCACGGATATCCGTGCTGCCGGGCATGGGCCACCTCGAAATCCCAGTACGCGCCCTTCACCAGTCGGACCGAAAGAGGAGCGCCTCTGCGACGGGCCAGGGCAAGGAGTCTCTGCGCATCGTCATGGGCGGCTGTCAGGTACGCCTGCACCACGATGCCGAAGTGCGGCCAACCGGAAAGCTCCGGCCGCATGACCAGGGTTTCGAAAACGTCCCAGGCGATTCCATGGAGGTCCCATTGCTCCATGTCGATGACAAGAGCCGCCCCCCGCTGCTGCGCCGTGAGAAACAACGGGTAGAGGAGGCGCGCAAGGCGCTCCACGCTTCCCGCATGGTCCAGGGGATCGAGGCGCGGCGTGAACGAAGAAAGCTTGAGGGAAACATTCGTCCTTGGAAGAGGACCGAGGTGGCCCGCATCGACCAGCGGCCGCTCGGCCCATTTCCTGGTCTCGGTGGAAAGAGTCTCGATCAGCCGGCTGTAGCTCTTCTGGAACGCTGCCCCCTCCGCTTCGCTGACCGTGGACTCGCCAAGGAGGTCGGCGCTGAAAGCAAAGCCTGCGTCGTGCAGCTTGGCCAGGCACTCGATGGCCTGCGGCAAAGCAGCGCCCACGATGAAGCGCTCCGCCATCTGCGTGGCAATTCCGCGAATTGCCTTGCTTGCTACCCCGGAGAAGGCCCTCGTCCCCGCCGCCTGCAGCGCGCCGGCGATGACCGCGGGGAGCTTTCGCGGTTTCGACAGCAGGTATTCCCGAACGTGACGGGAGACCTCATCGTCCGAGGTGAGCATGGGGAGGACATCAAGAAGGCGGAAGAGATCCGCCTTGAGATCATCGTCTTCAATGGCGGCGTCCATGATCCGGTCGAAAATGGACGCCGCCGCGGAACGGGCGCGGCCATGAAGTTGCTTCGCGAGCTCGAGAATCTGTGCTTCCATGAGCGCTCAAAGCCTCTCATGGAAAAGATACTGCTAAACCGAGCGGTCCATGATGCCACGCGTGCCGCCGCCGGCCCTTGCGGCCGCGGCCTTCTCAGCGCGATCCAGGAGCGCTTCGGCATCCATTCGCTTTGCCAGGGACCTCGCATCAGGCCGCGGTCCCTTCCATTCCAGCTGGTCGATGGAAGACAGAAGGGGCGCATCTTTTCTCAAAGTGGCGAGGGTACGAAACAGGATGGCAAGGTCCCAGTTGGAGCGCAGGCTGCCGGAAAGCCGGCCGGCGTTTGCCACGTTCGGGCGCCAATCCGGATCCTTGATCGGGACATCGCTCAGGTTCCCGTAGCGGGAAAGCATGGCTGCGGCGGACTTCGGACCCCAGCCTGGAATTCCCGGGTACCCGTCCGCGCTGTCGCCAACGAGAGCCAGGTAATCCGGAATGGAGCCCGGCGACACGCCGAACCTTGCCCGGACACCTTCAGCGTCGCGGATCTGGCCGGTCCGCCTGTCGACCTGCACCACCCTTTGGCCCACCACGCACTGGGCAAGGTCCTTGTCCGGGGTCCAGATGCTGACTTTCTCCACCTCCGACGATTTTTCAGCGAATGCTGCCGCGGAGGCAAGCGCATCATCCGCCTCCAGCTCCACCATGGGCCACACGAGGAATCCGAATGCGCTGAGGGCGTCTTCCAGGGGTTGAAACTGCGCCAGGAGCGCGGGGTCCACACCGGCACCCGTCTTGTACCCTGGCCACAGGGCGTTGCGAAAGGACTCGATGACATGGTCGGTGGCCACGCCCAGGTGCGTGGCCCCTGTCTCCACCATCTGCAGAAGGCTGTGGAGGACCAGGCGGACAGCGCCGTGTCCGTCATCGGGTTTCGTGGAGCGTTTCAGCCCGTAGAAACACCGAAAGAGCTCATAGGTGCCGTCGACAAGGTGAACGATCAATTCCCCGGCAACCCTCTGATCCTTTTTGCCAGTGCCGCGGCAGTGATCCCCAGGTGCTCGGCTATCTTCTGGTAGGGCCCCGACTCTCCGAACCTGTCGATTCCAACAACGGTGACAGAGTCGTCGTCGAATGGTCCTTTCCAGCCGAAAGACACACCTGCCTCGAAGGTGACCTTGTGAGCCTTGGGCGGCACGAGCAGGGAACGGAAGTCCGCGGGCTGCGCAAGGAAAAGCTCGCGGGACAGCATGGAGACGACCCGCACTTTCCGGTCGGCAAGCTCCGCGGCCGCCGTGATCGCCACCGACACCTCCGACCCCGTTGCCACGATGACGATATCAGGAGCGCCGTCGCAGTCTTTTACGACGTACGCACCCCTGCGGATAGTCGTTCGCCACGCGGAATCCGCCTTGGGGTAGACGACGATTCCCTGCCGGGTGAGGGCCAGGGCGGTCGGGCCCTCGCGCCTCTCATAGGCCATCCGCCATGCCAGCTCAGTCTCTTCGGCATCGCCCGGGCGCAGCACGAGCAGGTTGGGGATGGCCCGCAGCGCCGCCAGGTGCTCCACCGGCTCGTGCGTCGGGCCATCCTCACCGACGAAGACCGAGTCGTGGGTGAACACGTAGATGACCGGCAGCTTTGCGATTGCCGCCAGGCGGATGGACGGCCGCATGTAGTCCGAGAACACGAGGAAAGTCGCGCAGAACGGCCGCAGGCCGCCGTGGTAGGCCACCCCGTTCATGATTCCGCCCATGCCATGCTCGCGGATTCCGAAGTGGAAATTGCGCCCCAGGGGATTGGACGCGTTGAAGTCCCCCATTTCTTTCAGGTTCGTGCTGTTGGACGGGGCAAGGTCGGCCGACCCTCCGATGAGATTCGGAATAACTTTTGCCAGGGCGTTCAGCATCTGCCCGCTGGCCGCGCGCGTGGCAAGCGATTCGCCGACCTTGAATGCGGGAAGTGTCACCGCGCTCAGGTCGCTCTTGCCGTCATCGAAATACCTGGCCCATTCCTTCGCCTTGTCGGGATTTTCCTTCTTCCACGTCTCCAGGGTCTTCTTCCACTCCTCGTAACGGGCCTTCCAGGCCGGCTGTCGGGATTTGAAATATTCCTGGGCCTCGGGGAAGACGTAGAACTGGCACCCGTCGGGGACCCCGATTGCCTTCTTGGCAGCGGCGGCCTCCTCAGGTCCCAGGGGCTCGCCGTGGGCCTTTGCAGTGCCGGCCTTCGTGGGCGCGCCCTTCCCGATAATCGACTCCAGGCGGATGATCGTCGGCTTGTCCCCGGCCTTCTTCGCCTGGTCCACCATCTCTGAGATGGTCGTCACGTCGTACATGCTGCCGCCAAGGGTGCGCCACCCGTATCCCTCGTAGCGTTTCAGCACGTCTTCGGAGAAAGCGAGGTCCGTGGAGCCTTCGATCGTGATGCGGTTGGAGTCATAGAACACGATGAGCTTGCCGAGCTTCAGGTGGCCTGCCACGGAAGCAGCCTCGGAGGCCACTCCTTCCATCATGTCGCCGTCACTCGCTAGGACGTAGGTGGAGTGGTCGATGACGGCCCGCGACGGAGTGTTGAACTTCGCGGCGAGGATCCTCTCCGCAATCGCCATCCCCACGGCATTGGAAAATCCCTGCCCCAGCGGGCCGGCCGTTGCCTCCACCCCTGGCGTGTGGCCCCACTCGGGATGCCCCGGAGTGCGGGACCCCAGCTGTCGGAAGCCGCGGATGTCATCCAGGGTGAGGTCGTATCCCGAGAGATGGAGGAGCGAGTACAGGAGCATGCACCCGTGGCCGGCGGAAAGGACAAAGCGGTCCCGGTTGATCCAGGCCGGGTCCTGGGGCCAGTGGGAGAGAAGCTCCCCGTACACGAGCGCGCCAAGCTCCGCGCATCCCATGGGAAGCCCGGGATGGCCCGACTTCGCCTTTTCGACGGCATCGATGCTGAGGGATCGTATCGAGTTGGCAACAGCGGAAAGGGCGGTGAGATTCATTACTTCCTCCAGTCTATCCGGGCTTCCTTCCCCGTGATCGTGACGAGGGCGAAGCTTCCGTTCTTGAACGGCCCGAGGTTCACGCAAAGCGTCTTTCCAAGCATATCCTCGCCGGCCGCCTCGTGGATGTGCCCGCAGAGGCACAGGTCCACGCTGCCGGTCCTGATGAAATCCGCGACCGCCTGCGAGCCGACATGCAACCCCGCAAAGGTGCGGTCGATCTTCGTCCCACGCGGTGGAGAATGCGAAACGAGCACCTTGAAATCCGCATCGGCAATCCGGTCGCGCCCCGCGGCAAGGAGCGGGCGCGCCTCATCGTCGGTGAGCTCCCAGGGGGAGTTGAAGGGCGACGGAGTCCCCGCGCCGAGCCCCATGAAGCCGACCTGGTTGATGATGATCCCGGCGCCGTGTATGTCGACCTTCTTCTCCGCAATGTAGCGGCGCACCCCCTCGTATTCCATGTTCCCCGCCACGGCCACGAAGGGAAGGCCGAGCCGGAAAAGCGGCTCAAGGAGCGCCCGCGCCTCCTCGTAGCCGCCCAGGTGCGTAATGTCTCCGGCAACCACGACCGCGTCCACGCCACGGGCTGCGCCCGGCAGAATACCCTTCAGTCTCACTTCCTGCCCGTGGATGTCGGAAAGGCAGAGGAGCTTCATTTCCCTGCTTAGTGATGCCGCCTCTTGTGCTTCTTGTTCTTGCGGGACCCCGAATGCCCGAACAACGCGGGGGCCGGACCGACGCGCGGCGCCATTTGCTGCCCGTGGCTTCCTTGCACGGCCGGCTGGCCCTGCTGCGCCGGGGACTGGACCCCCACGCCGGCAGGCGCGCCTTGCGCGGCGGCCGGCTGGGCGGAAGCAACGGGCTCAGCGGCATTCTGCCGGGGAGACTCCACGGTCTCCTCTTCGGGCTCCTCATCCGCCACAGCCTCGGGTTCTTCTTCCACGAAGGGACCATCCGCCGCGAGCACCGTCTCGGCCACGGGTCTCTCGCCGGCGCTCACGCCGTATCTCTCCATTTCCCGCCTCTTGTGGCGCCGATCCGTGAAGCGTGTCCACTCGAGGACGATGAAGGAGGAGATGAACGTGGAGTAGGTGCCTTCCAGGATGCCGACGATCATGTTCAGGGCGAAGTTCTTGATCGAGCCGCTGGTCAGGGCAAAAAGGGCAATGACCGTCAGGAGCGTTGCCCCCGAGGTGATGAAAGTCCTGCTCAGCGTCTGCGTGACGCTCGTATCGAGGATGGTCCGCAGGGCGGTGCCCCGCATGAGGTTCTTGTTCTCTCGGACACGGTCAAAGATGACGATGGTGTCGTTGATGGAGTATCCGAGGATGGTGAGGATTGCCGCGATTGTCGCAGCGTCCACCTCAACGCGGAATACGGCGTCGAAGCCGATCATGACAAGAGCGTCATGGCAGATTCCAATGACGGCCGCGAACGCGTAGATGGGCGGGTGGAAGCGGAAGATCATGTAGATGAGGATCAGGAGCACGGCAATGATCACCAGCCAGATGGTCTGCTGGACGAGGCCCTGGGCCAGTCGCGGACCGACAAAATCCGTGCGCTTCAGGATGACCTGGTCCGCCCCGTACTTGTCACCAAGAAGGCTCATCACCTTCGCTTCCGTGCTTGTCTGGAAGGTCTGGTCTTCCGTCTTGGCCTCGACCCGCGCGATGTATTCCTGGTTGACGGGGGCCCCGACTTCCTGCATGTCGAACTGGCCAAGAGGGGCCAGTGTTGTTCGCACATCGGGGAGCGTCACCTGGGTTCCCCTGCCTGGTCCCGGGCTCAGGTTGATGGTGTAGGGTTTTCCCGAGATGTCCGCCGGCCTCGGGAGCGGAACAAGGCTGGAAGGCGCGGCGTCCATGTTTCCTTTTTCCTGGACCGTGACCCCGGGGACTCTGCCCACCGCTTCCGTCAGCGCCCTCACCGTTGAGAATTGGCTGTACAGGAAGGGGTAATCCTTGTGTGTGCCGTCCTTGGCGCTCGTGATGGTGATGATGAAGTTCCCCGCCGAGGTGAGGGCCTGTTCGCCCGCGGGGATGGAGATTTCCGCCTTGTCAGGACCGGAGTACTGGACGGAGAAACTGGCAGGGGCAATCTGGAACTGGAGCGCAATCCCGGCCTTGAAATCCACGCCCAGGTTGAACCCGTGGTTGGCGATGTATCCCCCGATGCCGATGAGGATCAGCAGCGCGGAGAAACCGAAGAAGAAGAAGCGTGCGTTGGAAAAATGGATGACGCGTCTCATGCAAGCCTTCTCCAGGAAACCAAGATCTTCTTCACCTTGAGAACCTCGACGTTGAAGTCAAAGATGAGGCGGGAAACGAATACCGCGGAGAAGAGGGTGGCAAGGTTTCCAACGGTCAGGGTGACCGCAAAGCCCTGGATGGCTCCCTTGGCCAGCTGGGTGAGCACGAGGGCCGCGATGATGGTGGTGATGTTCGAGTCCGCGATGGCAAGGAACGCGCGCTCGAAGCCCGCTTTGACCACGGCCTGCGTGGATTTGCCCAGCAGCATCTCCTCCTTGATCCTTTCGAAGATCAGCACGCTCGCGTCCACGGCCATGCCCACGTTCAGCACGAGGCCGGCGATGGCGGCCAGGGTGAGCGTGAAGTTGAACACGGAGAGGATTGCCACGATGAAGTACAGGTTGAGGATGTTCGCAAGCACGGCGTTCAGTCCCGCCCTGCGGTAGTAGGCGAGCATGAACACAAAGACAAGGGCCAGCCCGAGCGCGCTCGCCTTGATTCCCTGGCTGATGGCGTCCTGGCCCAGCGAAGCTCCAATGGCCTGCTGGCTCGTGATCTCCAGGGGCACCGGCAGCGATCCTGTCCTCAGAACGAGGGCGAGGTCCTGCGCCTCGTCGAACTTGAAGCCCGTCACGCGCACCTGGTCGCGGATGGGCTCGCTGATTGTCGCTTGGGCCTTGACCTTGTTGTCCAACGCAACGGCCAGGACTTTTCCGACGTTGGCGCTGGTAAGCTTGTAGAAGGTTTCCCCTCCCTGGCCGGTGAGAATGAAGTTGACAGTCGGCTCCCCGGTGACGGGGTCACGCCCCACCTGGGCGTCCTTGATCTCCGTTCCGTTCAGCCCCACCTCCTCGTGGAGGACCGTGAAGCCCTTCAGCTCGTCGAGGCCATACGCGTCCTTCTGGAACACGCCCCGCAGGACGTCTCCCTTGGGGATGACGGCAAGAACGCCGGTGTCCTTGACGTTGCCGGCGGCGTCCAGGAGGACGCCCGGATGCGCGGCCTGGTACTCCCTGACCTTCTGGAGCGCGTCGGTGTCAGCGATATGGAATGTGAGTAGCCCCTTGCCCATGATGAAGCGCCGGACCGTCTCGGGGTCGGATGTGCCGGGAATCTCGATGATGATGTTATCCGTTCCCTGGCGCCTGATGGACGGATCGGTGAGACCGAACTGGTCGATCTTGTTCCGCAAGACCTCCAGCGTGGTCTTCATCTTGTCGTCCTTCTGGGCATCGGTGAGCCTCGTCCCGGAGGTTGCCTCAAGGCTTGCGAAGTCCGCCCGGATGGTGACGTACATGCCTCCGCGAAGGTCGAGCCCGAGCTGCATGGTCTGGCTCTTGAGGTCCTTGAGGGCGAACATCTGTGCGCGATACCAGTCCTCGATGTCTGCTGCCAGATCCTCACGGCTCGTGTAGGCTGCCAGCACGTCCCGCACCGTCCACTGCGACGGCGGGTTGTGCTTGGCCGTGTGGTATCGGACCGTGGCCTTGGCGGCCAGGAACGCGTACTGCCCCGGCAGGGGGGCTTGCTCGCCCAGGGCCACGAGCTGCTTGATCAACTCGTCCGCTTTTTCCTGGGCATAGACCTTGATCTGGTTCCGCGAGCTCTCCGCAATGTCCTTGTCAGCCTGCGGCGTCAGGAAATACCACTTAATGGAAGGCCAGAGGAAATAGAAAGCGATCGCCACGAGCACGATCGTGAGGAGGAACCGGTAGCGCTTCTTCATGAAATGTCCTACTCCTTGGAGTCTCCCGAACTGTCGCGTCGTTCGAGGACCGCCGAGATGGCGCTCTTGTTGAACTTCAGCTTGACGTTTTCATCCACTTTGAGGACCACGCCGTCTTCCTTCACGGAATCCACGTACCCGTGCATTCCCCCGATGGTAACCACGTGGTCTCCCCTGTGGATGTTCTCCAGCATCTTCTTGGCGTCCTTCTGCTTGCGGTTCTGCGGGCGGATGACGAGGAAGTAGAAGACGACGATGATCAACCCGAAAGTGACCAGCATCGTGATCAGCTGGGAAGAACCCCCGCCGCCCGAACCGGAGGCGCCGTCCGGTGCCCCCATCAGAAGGGGAAGAAGACTCATTATGCCTGTCATATGCTTTCCTTAACGTGAAGATGAATAACCGCGAAAACATACCATGAAGCCGGAGAGAGCGTCAAGGACGGCCAGGTGCCGCAATGGGGCGTTTTCAGCCCCGTTTTCTCGCCCGAACAGCCTTGGAGACGGCCCGGAGCCTCCGGGAGAACACGGATTCCACCCGTGAGGAGGCGTCCCTGACCTCCCGCATGCGGCCGATGAGGAACTCCAGCGCTCCGCGCAGCTTCTCGATTTCAGCGGGGGCGAGCCCCTCCAGGTCGGCGTCCGTTGCCCCGAGATCCGGTCCGGCCAGGCGCAGGATGTTTCCGATTTCCGCAAGGGTGTAGTTGAAGGCCTGCAGGTCCTTGATGAATGAAAGCCGGACGACCTCCGAGGGCCGGTAGAGCCGGAATCCCCCTTCAGTCCGCCTGTGGGGGGAGATGAGTCCCTTCTCCTCCCAGAACTTTATGGTGCGGACGTTGACCGCGCACTTTTCCGCCAGCTCCCCGATGGTCAGGAAATCGCTTCGCGAGACATAGCGCCCGCTTTCATCCTTGACGGGAAGCCCGACGCTCCGCTTGATCTTCTGGATCTCAGGCAGCGCATAGCCGAGGGAGGAGAACTTCTTGATGAGCTCTCCCTCTTCGATGGCCGAGGGGGGAAACAGACCGGAGCCGTCGTCCAGCGGCGCCAGGAGATCACTCCCGGTCCACTCCTCCAGCTGCTGCCGCGTGATCCGCAGGCGCTGGATGAGCTCATCACGGGTCAGCGCGGTCACCGCTGCGTCGGGTTCCACAGACCACCCCTCTCAGACGACCGTGACTTTCTTCACCCCTTCCGGCACGCCGGAGGTACCGAAGATGCGCTTCAGCTCTTCCACGGTCCGTACCGGAGTGGTGGTCTGCTGATTGTAGACCGCCAGGATCTCCTGCAGCTCTTCGGGGTTTTGGTTCCACAGGGCCGAGCAGATGGCCTGCTTGTACAGTCCCGCCTCGGCGAGCTGGCGCGTGCTGCTGGAGCGGTGCCTGCGCAGGAGCTTGCCGTCGACAATGGCAGTGCTTCCCTCGTAGCCGATGCAGAAAACGTAATCCTCCCTGCGCATGCACCGATCCTGACAGAAGCTCCACCCTTGTTCAAGGGAGAGCGCAAAAAAAGCCCGCCTCGTGTGAGGCGGGCAGGTATCTGCGAAACTTCCTGGACTCAATAATCCGGCATGCCGCCCATGCCGCCCATCCCGCCTCCGCCGCCACCGGGCATGGGAGCCTCTTTCTTCTCCGGGATGTCGGTCACGATGGCTTCCGTGGTGAGGAGCATTCCCGCAATCGACGCCGCGTTCTGCAGGGCGGAGCGGGTGACCTTGGCCGGGTCGATGATGCCCGCCTTCACGAGGTCCGTCCACTCCATGGCCTGGGCGTCGAACCCGAAGCCCTTCTTTTCGTTCTTCGCGCGATCCACGATGATGGATCCCTCGAGGCCCGCGTTGATGGCGATCTGCCGCAGGGGCTCCTCCAGGGCGCGCTTCACGATCTGGAATCCGACCTTCGCGTCGGCGCTGAGCGCCGAGATGTCGACTTTCTCCAGGGCCTTGGCGGCCACCACCAGCGTGACTCCGCCGCCCGGCACGATGCCCTCTTCGATAGCGGCACGCGTGGCCGACAGGGCGTCTTCAACACGGTGCTTCTTTTCCTTCAGCTCGACCTCCGTTGCAGCTCCGACGTTGACAACGGCAACGCCGCCAGCCAGCTTGGCCAGCCTCTCCTGGAGCTTCTCACGGTCGTAGTCCGAAGTGGTTTCCTCGATCTGAACCTTGATCTGGGCGATGCGGTCCTTGATGTCCTTCTGCTTGCCGGCGCCCTCGATGATGGTGGTGTTTTCCTTGTCCACCTTCACCTGCTTTGCGCGGCCCAGCTGGGAAATCTCCGTGTTCTCCAGCTTCAGGCCGAGCTCTTCCGCGATGACCTGGCCGCCGGTGAGGATGGCGATGTCTTCCAGCATGGCCTTCCTGCGATCCCCGAAGCCCGGGGCCTTCACTGCGCAGCAGGCCAGGGTTCCCCTCAGGTTGTTCACCACCAGGGTGGCCATTGCGTCCCCTTCGATGTCCTCAGCGATCACCAGGATGGGCTTCCCGGCCTGGGCGATCTTCTCCATCAGGGGAAGCAGGTCCTTCATGCCGGAGATCTTCTTGTCATGGATGAGGATGTACGGGTTTTCCAGGACTGCGATCTGGGTGTCACGGTTGGTGACGAAATAGGCCGACACGAATCCGCGGTCGAACTGCATTCCTTCCACGACCTCGAGGTTCGTGTCGAGGCTCTTGGACTCCTCAACGGTAATGACGCCGTCCTTGCCGACCTTTTCCATGGCATCAGCGATCAGGTTGCCGATCTCGTGGTCGTTGTTCGCGGAGATGGCGGCGACCTGAGCGATCTCTTCCTTCTCCTTGATGTCCTTGGCGCTTTTCTTGATGTCTTCAACGGCCGCTTCCACCGCCTTGGCGATCCCCCTCTTGATATCCATGGGGTTGATCCCCGCGGCCACGGACTTCAGCCCTTCCTTGATCATTGCGTAGGCAAGGACCGTTGCCGTCGTGGTGCCGTCACCCGCCACGTCGTTCGTCTTTGTGGCGACTTCCTTCAGCAGCTGGGCTCCCATGTTCTCGAACGGGTCTTCCAGCTCAATCTCCTTGGCGATGGTAACGCCGTCATTCGTGACCGTCGGAGCGCCGAACTTCTTGTCCAGAACGACGTTTCTCCCCTTCGGGCCGAGTGTGACCTTGACAGCAGTCGACATCTTCTCGACTCCGCGGAGGAGCCGCTGACGTGCGTCTTCGTCGAATCGGAGTTGTTTGGCCATAACTCTCCCCTTTCCTTCTATAGAGTTAGATTTTCACGCGCGATTGATTTGAGCGTGCGTTTCGCTTTTGCCTAATGTACAAAAACGCTCAAAGATCATCAAGAGGTTTTTTGGTGAATTCGTTGCTTTCGACCTGCTCTTCTGATACAAAGGATGGAATGGCAAAGGGTGGTGGGAGACGGGTTTTCCTGGGAGTCCAGTGGGATTCCGCCTCGTGGGACAACCTGCCGCCTCTCGGCGACCTGCTCATCGAAAAAGTCGGAAAAACCCCCATTCTCTGGAGCATCCCCGCCGTCCCCTCCGGCAGCCTCCGGAAGGCCCGGGCATGGCTGGAAAAGAAAATCAGCCCCAGGATCGGCCTGGATACCGTCGCCTCTGCCGGCTTCGCGGGGGCATGCCATCCTGTCCTTTCCCTCGACGAGCTCGCACGGGAGCTCGCCTGGGGAGTCGAGAACCCCTGGGGAACGGGGATCCGAGACCTGATGGGGGTGCGCCCCGACATCATGGTTCCGCGCGTGCCCGATCTTTACCGTCCGGACGCTTTCAAGCTGTACGCCGAGCACGGGTTCGGGGCGCTGGGAGTCTGCTGCATCCGCGAGCCCGCCTGGTTCACCGACGGCATCCTGGAATGCTTCACATGCCGGCGGATTGCCGTGGCCGCCTCCCATGGACATGCTGGAGACGGGCGGCTCCTCCGCAGGGTGCTCTCGCGCGGCGCGGATGTCATCCTTGTCCTCGACCTGAGCGGGCTCGTCACCGCCGGGAAGCTTCTGGAAACGCTGGCGCGCGCCGTGATTCCCTGGCTTCCGCCAGAGGGCGCGCCATCCCCCCTCGCCACGCCGCGCGCGCCGTCAATGGACGTCCGCTCTTTTGCCGCGGACGGCATCGACTGGTCGCCCTTTCCCGATCCCCTTCTGCGACAGGTGATCGCGGCAACCGCCGGCAGTTTGAGAAAGAAAAGAAAGAAAAACGACGAATACCGCGAGCTGCTCACCGGATTTTCTCTTTCTGCCCGCCAGGAGGCCCCCGAGGACCACCCCCCGGACGCTTCCAGGCGCGGGGCGCGCCTGGTGGCGCAAATGCTGGGGGACGTTGCTCTTGCCGGGGACGGCTTCGACGTGCAGCTGGCGGGCGGAAGGTTCACCGGCCTCAGGAAGGCGGGCCGTCAGTACCTTCCCTCCCGTCCAGCCCGTTCCTACCTGCGGGTCGCGGGAAGGCTGCTGCATTTCCGCACGCGAAACTCGTTCTCATTCGAGGGAGACGAGGGGACCGGGCTTCGGGAAATCCTTGCCATCGACTCACGGGAGGACGCATCCCTCAGCATCGAATACTCCTTCTGCGAAGGCTGCTCGATGCTCGAGATCACGGCCGAGGTGCGCTGGCCGCAGCTGGCGGCAGGGTCCACCGTGGAAGAGCACGCTCCCCTCGTCATCTCCCTGCGGGAGCTGGGACGCGGAGAAGAGGCGCAGGTAGAGTCTTCCGCCCCGGACGGGAAAGCCATCCACGTTCCGGTGACGGGCAGCAGCTGGGTGGTGGTCCCCGGCGCGGTCCACCGCGTGGCCCTCGGGAGCGGGATCACGCTTTCCCTTCGACCCGGACCCGAGGGGAGCCTCAGGTGGAACCTCGTGAGCTTCCGCGTGGCGAAAGACGGCCGAAGACGGTTCCTCGAGGTGAACCCTTTTGGCGGATGGTCTTCCCTTCCTGCCTCCGTGTTGAGCGGCAGGCGGGAGAAGTTTTCTCTCCTGATCGGCCTGGAGGAGGACGAGGTCGGGAAGGCGGGACGGATCTGAGGATGGCCGGCATCGATTTTTTCGACGTGGACCACACGATCACCCGCAGGTCCTCCGGCGCGCGCTTTGTCTCCCTGGCGGTGCGTCGGGGCATCGTCCCGTGGAGCGTTCTTTTTGTCATGCCCTGGTACTCCGTTGCCTACCGCCTGGGAGTGTTCATGCTGAAGGATGCGCGGGCCGAGTTCCCAGCCCTGCGCGGAGTCGCACGGACCACCCTCGAGCAGATCGCGCGGGACAGCTTCGAGCGGCAGCTGCGCGCGGATATCTACGCGGGTGCCATCACTCTCATCGAGGGACAGAGGAAGAAGGGAAGAACCGTGACCCTGGCTTCCTCGTCCCTTGATTTCATCATCATGCCCCTTGCGGATTTTCTCGGGATCGACACGGTGATTGCCACGAGCCTGGAGTTCGACGGAGACCGGTGCACCGGCAGGGTGGCCGGGACGCCCATGTTCCGCCGTGAGAAGAAGAAACGGGTGCTGGAGTACATCCGATCCCAGGGACAGGACCCGGCGGACTGCTCGTTCTACTCGGACAGCATCTTCGATGCTCCGCTCCTGGAAGCCGTCGGGCGCCCGGTGGTCGTGAATCCCGATTTCCGCCTGCGCAGGCTGGCCCGCGCCAGGGGCTGGCCCATCATCAACCTCTCCTGAGCTCTCCCGCGGCAACCGCGACAAGGGTGCCGGCACTGTCCTCCAGCACGAGCCGTCCCTCCCCGTCGACGTCACGGAGAGTGCCCTCCATGACCTTCTCTGCCGGGGCCTTTCCTGACTGCGGGAGGGCCACCGTAACGTGCTCACCAAGCGCGGAAAGCCGGGCAAGAAGCTTCGCCCGCCATTCATCGTCATGAAGGACATCCTTCACCCTCGCAAGCACAGTGGGAAGCAGGGAAACCGGAAGAACGCTGCGGCCGGTGCACTGGAGAATGGAGCAGGCGGTGGCGGCAAGCCCGCGGGGAAACGCAGCCTGGCCGCAGTTCACGCCAAAACCGACGAGCGCTGATGCCCCGCACATCTCGCAGAGAATGCCGGCGATCTTTTTCCCTTCTACCAGGAGATCGTTGGGCCACTTGATCCGCACGCGCGCCTCGGACTCCTCGAGGGCCAGGGAGACAGCCACGGCAACCCGCAACGGAAGCTGGGAGATCGGGAAGCTGAACGCGCCGGCATTCAACACGACGGTGGCCATGAGGCTGTCCCACGGCCTCGAGTGCCACGACCTGCCCGGGGCCCGACCCCTTCCTTTCTCCTGGAAGCCGGCCAGCACGACAGTTCCCTCCGCACAGCCCCCGAGGGCAAGGGCTCGGGCATCATCCATCGTGGATGATGTGCGCTCACGGACGAACACGGGTGATCCGGTCCACGGGTTTGGAACCCTCAGGCTTGTCTCCATGGGGGAGATTATGTACCATTTTCCGCGATGCTAGAGAATGTCGCGGCACGAGTTCTTCCCGCGCAGAACCCGCTCCTCGTGGGACTGGGACTTCCCCGGGAACCGCAGCCGCTTGCACTTTTCATATTCGGGGCAAGCGGCGACCTGACGCGGCGGAAGCTCATTCCCGCCCTTTTCTCGCTGTATCGCAAGGGAGGAATTCCGCGCGTACGGATTGTCGGGTTTGCACGGCGGGACTGGACGTGTGACGCATTCAGAAAGCTCGTGAGAGAGATGCTGGATTCCGAGGACGTTCCCGAAGCGCCGGACGAGCTCAAGGACGCCTTCACGGGCAACATCGGGTTCATCCGCTCGTCATTTGAGTCTCCAGAAGGGTACGCCGCCATCCGCGACCAGCATGCGGACCCGGCCAACAGGATCTTCTACCTGGCAACCCCGCCGGACTCGTACGAGGTCATCATCGGCAAGCTTCACGAAGCGGGCCTGACCGACCAGTCCGGCGGGTTCGCGCGTATTATAGTAGAAAAGCCCCTCGGCAGGGACCTCCAGAGCGCGCGGGCGCTGAACGACCACATCGCCGCGGCATTCTCGGAGGAGCAGATCTACCGCATCGACCACTACCTCGGCAAGGAGACCGTCCAGAACATCGAGCTGATGAGGTTCGGAAACGGGATCTTCGAGCCGGTGTGGAGCAACGCCTACATCGACCATGTCCAGATCACGATGGCGGAGACCATCGGCATCGGGTCTCGCGGCCGCTACTACGAGCAGGCGGGCGCGCTGCGGGACATGATGCAGAACCACATGCTCCAGCTCCTCTGCCTCGTCGCCATGGAGCCTCCCGTGGATCTCGACCCGGACAGCATCCACGATGAGAAAGTGAAAGTCCTGAAATCCATCGTGCCCATCGGGCTGGAGAAGGTGGCCACGGAGACCGTCCGGAGCCAGTACGAGCGCGGGATCGTGGATGGAATGGATGTCCCGGGGTATCGCGAGGAACCGGACGTGAGCCCGCAGTCCGGCACGGAAACTTTTGCGGCCCTGCGAGTCCGCCTCGACTCGTGGCGCTGGGCGGGAGTTCCTTTCCTCCTTCGCACGGGCAAGAGACTTTCGCGACGGACCACGGAGATCTCCATACATTTCAAGAGACCGCCCCTCCTGCTTTTTGCGGAAAGACATCCCGCCGGGACACCCCCGAACGTTCTCACCTTCCGCATCCAGCCCCAGGAGGGCATCACGATGAACTTCAACTCCAAGATCCCCGGTCCTTCCACCGACATGCGCACGGTGAACATGGATTTTTCCTACGGCTCGGCCTTCGGAGAAGAGCTCCCCGACGCGTATGAAAGGCTCCTCCTGGATGCCATGGTCGGCGACTCGACCCTCTACATGAGGAAGGACGAGGTGGACTCTGCCTGGGCTTTCATCACGGAGATCCTGAACGGCTGGAGCGACTCGAGCCGTCCCGACCTCTCGTTCTACCGCGCCGGAAGCTCGGGCCCCGACGCGGCCACGCCTCTGCTCGGCACGACGGAAAGACGCTGGAGGCGGCTGTGAGCACCGTGCTGGACCCGCGCTCCATAGAGCGCGAAATCGCCCGGATACGGGAGCGGGAGTCCAACCCCTACTCGTCGGGCGTCAAGACCAACCTGTTCACCCTCGTGATCTTCCGAAAGCCGGGCAAGCGGGAAAAGGATGACCCGCTGGCGGCGGCGCTCCAGTACATGCTGGGACGCAGGCCCGCGCGGATCATCACCATCGACAGGGTGGACGCGCCGGAGACGGGAGTCGTGGTGAGCGGCAGATGCTTTCCCGACAGGCGAAACCGCGGAGTCTGCTTCGAGGAAGTGCAGATCGAAAGCGGTGAGGATGGGCTTGGGGAGGACCCCGGAGCATGGGCTCCGCTTCTCATCCGGGATCTCCCCGTCTACGCGTGGTGGCCGGACAGCCTGGCGGATTCCGACTTTTCGTGGCAGAAGCCAATCCTGGAAGCGGCCAGCCTCATCGACAAGCTGATCGTGGATTCAGCCAACTCCCAGGACAGCGCGGCACCGGCTTCGGTTACGATGGGCGGCCTCCTCTCCCTGCGGGAAAAAGCGGGGGGATCGTTCTTCATCTCCGACTTCGCCTGGCGCCGCGGCCGGGTGCTCCGCGAGCTCACCGCCCGCGCGTTCGACCAGCCCGAGATGCGGCTGCTGCTTTCCGCCATCAGGTCGGTGGCACTGGATGGCGGCACCCGGGCCGACAGCCTGCTGTTCTCCTGCTGGCTTTCGACCCGGCTGGGCTGGGCCCCCCTAGGCGGCGACGATGCCGCGGGAGCATACCGGGACCGAAGCGGCGGGGAGATCCGTCTCACCCATCGCGCGCCGGGGTCCTCCCTGTCAGAAGGATTTCGAATCCGCTTCTCCTTCGACGCGGCCGAGGACATGGAGATCGGCTGCACGCGCGGGGGCTGCGTCTCCAACGGCGCGGAACGCGGCGCGTACAAGTTCCCGTCGGACGGAGAGATCCTCCTCGAGGAAGTGGACACGCTGACGCGGGACCCCGTCTACCAGGAAGTGCTGGGCCGCGCAGGTCGGATCGACGGCTGAAAGCAGTGTCAGGAGTACAGACAATCGCTTACCCCGACGCTGAGGCCCTGGCGGAAGGAGCCAGCGCGCTCGCCATGGAGAAGATTCGAAAGGCCCTTGAGGAGGGTCGGAACGCGGTCACCGCCCTCGCCGGGGGGACCACTCCGAAACAAGCGTACCGGCTTCTTGCCCGGGAGATCACGAGCGCAAAGCTTCCCGTGGACAGGATGATCTGGCTTTTCGGAGACGAGCGCTGGGTCCTGCCGGATGCGCCGAAGTCCAACGAAGCCATGGCGCGGGAGAGCCTCCTCGGGCCCATCGGGGCGCCGGCCTCCACGATCATCTCGTGGGACGCGGGGACGGGGGATCCGGTGGCGTGCGCGGCGCGATACGCGGAAAAGGCGCGCCCGACCCTGGAAGGAGCCGCGATCGACCTGGTCCTTCTCGGGATGGGGGCGGACGGGCACACCGCGTCCCTCTTCCCCGATGGCGTGGCGCATTTTTTTCCGGAGGGCAGCATGCCGGTGGGCCCGGACATCCCCGGGTTCGCGGTCGCGGTCTACTCGCAATCAGCCGGAGGCTGGCGACTGACTCTCTGCCCGGGCGTCCTGCGGACGGCGCGGACAGTTGCCTTCCTCGTGACCGGGGAGGAGAAAGCCGCGGCTCTTCGTCGAGCCCGCTCGGGCGACCCCCGGACCCCGGCCGCATGGATCACGGGCGGCACGACCATGTACCTTGCCACGCGCAACGCCCTGGGATCCGAGGCCGTAGACTTCGGGAGGGAGATCAGGCATGGGTAACCGGGCATCGGGCGTCGGAAAGACAGGAAGCCTGCCGGCCGAGTTCATTCACGAGCTTTTTTTCGACCTGCAGACGATCGAGGGGGTGAAACCCCTGGAGATCTGGAACGGCTTTCGCGAGTCCGAGGACCAGGTGGAGAAAACCAGTCTCATCAAGAACCTCTACAAGGTGGCCCTTCCCCTCGTGAACGAGCATTGCGCGGGCCGCCCGTTCGCGGCCCACGCGGAAAAGGCGCATGATGCGGTGGCCGCAGTCGTGGCCTCCTTTTCCGCGGGGTCGGGCGCGTCCCTTTTCGAGCGCTTTCCCGATCCTCCCACAAGCGGTGAGGAGCAGAAGGAACTGTACAGGCTCATAAAGGCACGGACAGCGGAGGTGGTGGCAAGCGGCGATCCCTCGAATGAGCCCCCGCCCCCTCCGCGCGCATCCGGGCTGGAGGCCGGGGTGTTTCCCGACGGGCTTTTCGACTTTCGCGAGCTTCGCATTGTCGACAACGAGCTTCCGTTCATCATCTTCACCGACAAGGAATACCGCGTCATCCAGGGGATAGCGCTCGTCTACGGGTGGCTCATCGACCTCGAGCGGCTTTTCCTGCAGACCCTCGAGGAAAACCGCGTGGATGCGTCGATCATGGATGAGTACAGGAAGTTCAGCGTCCGGGTGCACGCCGAGAATCCGCTCCTGGCCGAAGGCGTGCGGATGGGCTCGCGGGAGCTCATGGACTACATCCGCGTGAAGCTCCAGTACCAGGACTACCTGGATCTCTTCGAGAAAGTGTACCGCTGGTTCGAGACGGCAAGGGAAAAGTTCAGCTAGCCAGGGCCGCCGCGCTCCGCGGGCTTGCGCGGCGCAGGCGAGAGCGGCCAGTGCGAAATGAGGCCAGGTCGGCCTGCCACGGGCGTGGCGCGGAGCGCCGACCGGGCCTGCTCCAGGTTATCTGCGCGGGCTTGAGCCTTTTCAGCCCACCTTGGGAAGATCCTGCTCCGCCCTGCGGATCTCCTTCTCGGGGTATTCGTAGTCTTCCAGCTTCCCCGCGAAGTACTGCTCGTAGGCGGACATGTCGAAGTGCCCGTGGCCCGACAGGTTGAAGAGGATGACCTTCTTCTCACCGGTCTCCTTGCACTTTTTGGCCGCCCTGATGGTGGAGGCGATGGCATGGGCGGATTCGGGAGCCGGTATGATCCCTTCCGTTCGGGCAAAGAGCACTGCCGCCTCGAAGGTCTCCTTCTGGCGAAGCGCCTCCGCCCGGATGAACCCCTTGTTCACCAGGAGCGACACGATGGGCGCCGCGCCGTGGTAGCGCAGGCCGCCGGCATGCACCGAGGGCGGGATGAAGCCGTGGCCGAGGGTGTACATCTTTGCCAGCGGGATGAGCTTGCCGGCGTCTCCGAAGTCATACGCGTAGATCCCCCTGCTCAGGGAAGGGCATGCCAGGGGCTCCGAGGCAACGAACTCGATGTTCCTCTTTCCGCTGATCTTGTCTTCCATGAAGGGAAGGGAAATCCCGCCGAAGTTGCTCCCGCCTCCGTGGCAGCCAATGATGATGTCCGGCATGAGCCCGAGGTCTTCCAGCACCGCCCGCGCCTCCAGGCCGATCACCGTCTGGTGCATGAGGACGTGGTTGAGCACGGACCCCAGGGAGTACTTGACCGTGCCCTTGGACGTGGCAGCCACTTCCACCGCCTCGCTGATGGCAATGCCGAGGGAACCGGGGTAGTTGTTCTTGTCCTCCTGGAGTTTGCGCCCTATCTGGGTCTCATTTGATGGACTGGGGTGAACCTTTGCCCCGTAGCTTTCCATCATGATCTTGCGATAGGGCTTCTGCTCGTAGGACGCGCGCACCATGAACACGTTGATCTCGAGGTTGAAATGGGCCCCCGCAAAGGCAAGAGCGCTTCCCCACTGACCTGCACCCGTTTCGGTCACCAGCTTCTTCACCCCCTCCTTCTGGTTGTAATACGCCTGGGGGATGGCGGTGTTCGGCTTGTGGCTGCCGGTAGGAGTCACGCTCTCGTTCTTGAAGAAGATCATTGCCGGTGTTCCCAGGGCTTCCTCCAGGAACTTTGCCCGGATGAGGGGGGTGGGCCGAAAGAGCGAGTAGACCCTGAGCACCTCGTCGGGAATCGGGATCTCCCGCTTCTGGGAGACCTCCTGCTCCAGCAGCCCCATGGGGAAAAGCGGGGTGAAGGCCTCCAGGGGAACAGGCTTCCCGTCCGCCGGGTTTAGCATCGGCGGAATGGGCTCGGGGAGCGCCGGCTGGATGTTCAGCCACTTCTTGGGTATCTCCCGTGTGGGGAGCTGGAAGATCCTGTCGTCCATCATTGAGGGACTCCTTTTTGAGAAAAGCTCACTCGAGCGGCTCACGGCCGCTATCCTCGCGAAGACTTCTGCCCTGAAAAAAAAGACCCGGGCCTGCCCGGGTCTTTCAATGAAAAAACCGCAGGCGGTCCCCCTCTGTGCTCAGGGGAGGGAAACCGCTTGCGGTCTCTTCTTCAGAAGCGCCTTCTCAGGCGGACCGCGGTTTCCTCCCCGTGATCCACCACCACCAGTTCATTGAAGTTGAAAGCGCCAGAACATATCTCATCGCGATCACTATATATGCGCAATCAGAGCCAATTGTCAACAGCAAATCTCACGTGCGTCTCCGCATGGCTTGTCGGCCTGTTTTTCAGAAGTCGATGAGCTGAACGTCGAACACGAGGAACGCGTTCGGCGGGATGACTCCCGGGTACCCCCTCTCCCCGTAGGCCAGCTCAGGGGGGATCACGAGCATCCTCCGCTCTCCCCTTTTCATGGAAAGAAGGGCCTCCGTCCAGCCCTTGATGACCCTGTCCACCCGCAGGACCGCCGGGCGTCCCGCGGGCGCTCGTGCTGTCGAACACGCGGCCGTCCAGGAGCATCCCGGTGTAGTTCACGCTGACGGTGGCTCCGGGCGGAGGGCTCCCACCCGTGCCCTTTTCCAGGACCTCGTACATGAGACCCGACTTCGTCGTCGTGAGGCGGGGCCATTTCTTCTGGATGAGCGCCAGGGCGGAGGTGCGCTCCCGGACCTTTGCCGCGGCAACAAGGGAGGCGAAGCTCTCCTGGCTGACGGTGAACGCCTTGGCCGCGGGCCCGATGCGGAGGATCTTCACGCTGGTGATCCGGTCCCCTTTCTGGATGGAGCTCGCGACATCCATCCCCTTCACGACGTACCCGAAGACGTTGTAGCCGCCGTCCAGGTTCGGCGTCGGCCGGAGGGTGATGAAGAACTGGCTCCCGTTGGTGTCCGGGCCGGCATTCGCCATGGAGAGGGTGCCCGCCCGGTCATGTTTCAGGTCGGGCCGGGTCTCGTTGGGAAACTCGTAGCCGGGCCCCCCCGTCCCGTCGCCGTTGGGGTCCCCCCCTGGATCACGAATCCCGGATCCACCCGGTGAAAGGTAAGACCGTCGAAGAACTTCCTGCCCCCCACGCCGTTGGCGGAAATGCTTCCTTCCGCCAGGCCGACGAAGCTGGACACCGTCATGGGCGCCTTCTCGTATTCGAGAGAGCAGACGATGGTGCCGCGAGCGGTGGTGATTTCCGCGTACAGGCCGTCGGGCAGGGTCTGGTCCTGAGAAAACAGGGGCAGGAGGACGCCGAAAAGCAGGAAAAGGGAAAGCGCTGTCCGAAGATCTTTCATGGCAGGAAACTCCCCAGCACGATCTGCGACGCTTCGAGGTAGGACGGGCCCAGGCGCGTCAGAAGCTCGGTGACGTCCCTCTCGTCCCCCTCCACCCCCAGCGCGGCAAAGCCCTTCTCCCCCCGGGCCCCCAGCTGCAGATCCACCACGTTGATGTTGCGCGATGCGAGGGCGGAGAGAAGGACCAGGAGCACGCCGGGCCGGTTCGCGTGAACGGTGATCAGCATGTGGCGGGAGATTGGCATGGGCAGCCACACCCCGTCAACTTCCAGCAGGTAGGCGGATGCCTTCTTCACCGGGGGAAGCCGTACGCGCACCTCGGTATCGATCTTCAGGAACATGTCCCCCGCGGTGCCCAGGACGAACTCCACCGCCTCGCGGATGGCCGCGGCCTGTCCGTCGAGGGTGAGGTACGCGGTTGCCGTGCCGTCTTCCAGGGAGTTCAGCCATGCCGTCTCCACGTTGATCTCTTCAGAGGCAAGCGTGTTGAGAAGGATCGCCAGCGTCCCCGGCAGGTCGCGGTGATGCGAGAAGAGATACGGGGTCTCCCCGCCCTGGTATGCGGGCAGCCGGTCGCTGATCGTGACGGACCGCTCCTCCTTTCGCACCCGTATGGCATGAAAGGAGCCCAGGGAAGAGGACTCCGGAAAGACCCGCGCCAGGCCCCGAAAATCTCCCCCGAAAGAAAGGCGGGGGATCTCCAGTCTTTGCTCCCGCGCGAACCTGTGGTTGAGTATCTCCATCCCCAGGTTGAGAGTTCGAAACTGTCCTTCCATCCCGGCAGAAAGCGGCCTTTTCACGGGAATGCCCCGGGAGAAGGAGACGTAGTAGCGGTAGCCGGCAGTCCGGACGGCCTCCAGGCCGGAGGCGTAGTCCTTGCCCAGGTCGGCGGGGTCGTGCGTATCGGTCCCGATGGCAACCGGGATGCCGAGGGCGTACGCGCGGCTCAGGATGGTCGGATGCGGGTAGATCCCCACCCCCTTTCGCAGGCCGGCGAGGTTCACGTCGAGGGCCAGGCTGCGCTCGGCAATCATCTCCAGGAGAGTGGAAAGCCGACGCTCGGTTTCCGTGTCCTCCCCGTCGTCCTCCGCGAGGCACGACGGAAGGGGGGCGTACAGCTTGGGCAGGTCGAGATGCCCCACCACGGAGGTGAACCGCCAGGTCGCGTCCACCATCTCGATCATCTCGTCGAAGTACCCGGCCCAGAGCTGCTCCACTCCGCCCCGCTCGCGGATGAGCCGCGCGGTATCCTCCGGAGAGCCGTCGTACGGGACGCCGTTGGGGGCGAAGTGCACGGAGCTGATGACGAAATCAGCGCCGTGGGCCTGGAACAGCTTTGCCCTGTTCCACTGCATCCCCAGGCCGGTGCCCAGCCATTCCAGCTCCACCCCGCAGCGGATATCGAGCCGTCCCCCATGTCGCTCCCGCAGACCCGCGATCGTGTCGGTGTAGGAGAAGTAGGAGGCATCCCCGCGGATGAACTTCACGTCCGTGGCCCGCTCGCTCGCGTAGCGGAAGCGCGTGAGACGCGGGCTGTGGATGATGAAGGTGAGGGACGGGAAACCCAGTGCAACGGCCTGTTCGACGATGCTGTCCAGGTCATCGATGCCGTGCGTGACGTGATCCCCTCCGGTTCCCACGTGGATGCCGTGCGTTTCCCAGATGAAGGGATGCTTCTGCATGGCGGCCAGTATAGCGCAAACCGCTTTCGTGCGCCTCCTGGCTTGGGTCGGCCTCTCGGCCATCCAACCCCGCGGAGTACCGCGGGAGGCCTCGGCCATCCATGGCCTCGGCCGACCTCGCCATCCCTGGCTTGGGTCGGCCTCTCGGCCATCCATGGCCTCGGCCGACCTCGCCATCCCTGGCTTGGCTTGAAAGCGGTTCGGCTTTTCTCTATCTTCGATCCTATGGACAGCCGCCAGGTCATGAACAGAGTGGAGGAGATCATAGAGGCGCACAAAACCGGCCTCCTGGCCACCGTGGACGAGGAAGGCAAGCCCCATATACGCTGGCTCACTCCCGCCGTCCTCCGCGACAGGCCCGGCGCAATCTATGCCATCACCGCGGGGCGCTTTGCCAAGGTGGCGCAGGTCAAATCCCACCCCCAGGTGGAGTGGATGTTCCAGACTCCCGCCCTGGACGAGGTAGTCAGCATCCGCGGCGCAATCAACGTGGTGGAGAATCCCTCCCTCCGAGCGGAAGTCCTGGAGGTCATTGGCCCGCGCCTGCGCACGTTCTGGAACATGGCGCGCGACGAGCGGGACCTCGCGGTCCTGGAAACCGTCGTGGAGCACGCCACCCGCTTCCTGCCGATGGAGGGCAGGAAGGAAGTCGTCCATTTCTGAGCGGAAGGAGCAACCGGCAATGGCAGGTACGAAGGCCGCGCGCGCAGGCGCGCCCAGGTCGTCGAGGGCTGATCCGGGGAGCGTGGCAAGCGGGGGTGATCCGGCATTCCAGGTGGGGTTACTCCGGAAAATGCTCCTCATCCGCCGGTTCGAGGAGAGGGCGGCCCAGATGTACGGGCTCAAGAAGATCGGCGGGTTCTGCCACCTGTACATCGGGCAGGAGGCCGTGGCCGTCGGTGCCATCGCGGCAATCGACCTTTCACGCGACTACGTCGTGGCCGCATACCGGGACCACGGCTATGCGCTGGCCTGCGGCATGGAGCCGAAGCTGCTCATGGCCGAGCTCTTCGGGAAAGCCACGGGCGTCTCCCGCGGCAAGGGCGGTTCCATGCATTTCTTCGATGCGGGCAGGCACATGTACGGCGGCAACGGCATTGTCGGGGCCCAGATTCCCGTGGCCACCGGGGTGGCGATGAAGATCCGCTACCGCAAGGAAGGCGGCGTGGTGCTGTGCTGGTTCGGTGACGGCGCCATCCACCAGGGCTCGTTCCACGAAAGCCTCAACATGGCGAAAATCTGGAACCTTCCCATCGTCTACATCTGCGAGAACAACCAGTATGGCATGGGCACGGATTTCCGGCGCGTCTCTTCCGTCACCGATTTCGCCGTGATGGGCTCCTCCTACGGGATCCCCGGCAGCCAGGTGAACGGCATGGACGTCATCGAGGTTCATCGCGAGGTAAGCGCGGCCGCGGAGCGGGCTCGCTCCGAGTCCACGCCGATTTTCCTGGAGATCATGACGTATCGCTACCGGGGCCATTCGATGAGCGACCCGGCAAAATACCGGACCCCCGAGGAGCTGGAGTCCTACAAGAAGCAGGATCCCATTCTCATCCAGAAATCCCGCATGATCGAATCCAGCCTCGTCACGGAGGCCGAGTACGCGGCCATGGAGGCGGAGTTCAAAGCCCTGTGCGACGAGGCGGTTCGCTTTGCGGAAGAAAGCCCCGAGCCGGATCCGTCGGCCCTCTACCAGGACGTCTACGCATGAGCGTGATCACTTTCCGGGAAGCCCTGCGCGCAGCCATCGACGAGGAGATGGCGCGGGACGACAGCGTCCTCCTCCTGGGAGAGGAAGTCGGTCAGTACAACGGCGCGTACAAGGTGAGCCAGGGGCTCCTGGAGAAATACGGCCCCGAGCGCGTCATCGACACCCCGATCTCGGAGGAGGGGTTCACCGGCATCGGCATCGGCGCGGCCATGGCCGGGCTGCGGCCCATCGTGGAATGGATGACGCTGAACTTCTCCCTGCAGGCCATGGACCAGATCTTCAGCAACGCCTCCAAGATGCGCTACATGTCCGGAGGCCAGTTCTCCGTTCCCATCGTTTTCCGGGGACCCAACGGCCCCGCGGAGTTCCTCGGCTCCCAGCACTCCCAGGCGCTGCAGTCGATCTACGCCCATGTGCCGGGGCTCAAGGTGGTTGCCCCCTCAAACCCTGCCGACGCCAAGGGTCTGCTCAAGGCTTCCATCCGGGACGACAACCCCGTGGTGTTCCTGGAAGCGGAGCTGATGTACTCCTGGAAAGGCGAGGTTCCCGAGGGAGAGCTCGTGATCCCCCTTGGAATGGCAGACATCAAGCGCCCGGGGAAGGACGTGACCATCATCGGGTTCTCCAAGCCGCTGCGGATGGTTCTGGAGGCGGCGGAGCTGCTCGCCTCCCAGGGAATCGACGCCGAGGTTCTGGACCTTCGAAGCATCAGGCCGCTGGACGAGGCGGCCATCTACGATTCGGTGAGAAAGACCAACCGGTGCGTCGTCGTGGACGAGTCCTGGCCGTTTGCCAGCGTGGGCTCGCACGTTGCCTGGCTGGTATCCAGGAACTGCTTCGATGACCTGGATGCCGCCGTCGAGCTGGTCTCCGGGGAAGACGTGCCCATGCCGTACAATCACAGCCTGGAGCTGGCCGCTCAGCCCTCCGTGGAAAAGATCGTGGACGCAGTCAAGAGGGTGCTGTATGCCTGAGAAAATCCTCATGATGGCCCTTTCTCCAACCATGGACACGGGCACTCTTGTGCGCTGGAAAAAGAAAGAGGGAGACACCGTTGTCTCCGGGGACATTCTCTGCGAGGTGGAAACGGACAAGGCCACCATGGACTACGAGTCCGCGTCGGATGGGACGCTCCTCAAGATCGTCGTCCCCGCCGGCGGCCAGGCAAAAGTCGGAGACACCATTGCCATCCTGGGAAAACCGGGAGAAGACTTCTCCTCCCTGCTGGCCGACGCCCGGCCGGCGGCCGCGAAGCCTCCGGCAGCCCAGCAGGCCGCCCCACGCCCGCCGGGAGCGCCTGCCGGCGCCCCACGGGCGCCAGCTACCCCGCGGGCAGGGCCTGCGCCCTCATCGGGACGAGTCAGGTCTTCCCCGCTCGCGCGGCGCATTGCATCACAGAGAGGCATAGACCTGGGGTCCATCCGCGGAAGCGGTCCCGAGGGACGCGTAGTCAAGCGCGACCTGGAAGGAGCAGCCGCGGGACCGGGAGCAGGCGTGACGGCAGCCCGACAGGCAGGCCAGATCCCCGCCGCTCCCCTCTACAAGCCCGGCCCGGGGGACGAGGTCGTGCCGCTTTCCAACATGAGAAAGATCATTGCCCGGCGCCTCTCGGAGTCCATGTTCTCCGCTCCCCATTACTATCTCACCGTGGCCATCACGATGGACGAGCTTCTTGCGACGCGCGCACGGCTCAACGCGGGACGCGACAAGAAAGCGTCGATGAACGCCTTCCTCATGGCCATTGCGGGCCGCGCGCTTCTCCATCATCCGAAAGTCAACTCCACCTGGAACGGGGACAGCATCATCCGTCACAGCGCGGCGGACATCGGCCTTGCCGTGGCTCAGCCCGACGGCCTGATCACGCCGATCGTCCGCGATTGCGGACACAAGGGGATCCTCGCTATTGACGCGGAGATCACGGACCTCGTGGAGCGCGCCCGCTCGGGGAAGCTTCAACCCAACGAGTACGAGGGGGCCACCTTCACCATCAGCAGCCTCGGGTCCGCCGGCATCGATGAGTTCACCGCCGTCATCAACCCGCCTGGTTCCGCAATCCTTGCAGTCGGCGCCATACGGAAGGAGCCCGTTGTGGCGGACAATGACACCATCGCGATCCGCCAGCGCATGCGCGTCACGCTGTCCTGCGATCACCGCGTGATCGACGGAGCCGTGGGCGCGGCGTTCCTGCGGGAGCTGGCGGACATGCTGGAAAACCCGATGCTGGCGCTCGCGTAGCGCAGACTCGATCACATATAAGAAAACGGAGGCATTCATGGCTGGCTACGATTACGACGTTCTCATCATAGGCGGCGGGCCCGGCGGCTACGTTGCCGGCATCCGTGCCGCGCAGCTGGGGCTCAAGGCGGCCGTCGTGGAGCGAGACAAGGTGGGCGGCGTGTGCCTCAACGTAGGGTGCATTCCCTCCAAGGCCCTCATCCACCAGGCGGAGCTCTTCCGCTCCATCCCGAGCCTCAAGGAACTGGGCCTGGCAGTGGACACGAAAGGCTTCGACTACAAGAACGTCTTCGACAAGTCGCGCAAGGCCGCGGACACGCTGGTCAAAGGCGTGCAGTTCCTTCTGAAGAAAAACAAGGTGGAAACGATTGCCGGTGAGGGAGCGCTTTCCGGAAAGAACGAGGTCACCCTCAAGGACGGCAGGAAAGTCACGGGAAAGAACATCGTCATTGCCACGGGTTCGCGGCCCCGCGTCATTCCGGGCTTCGAGTTCGACGAGCAGAAGGTCCTTTCCTCCACCGGGGCCATCATGCTCTCCCGTTTGCCAAAGAAAGCGATCATCCTCGGGGCGGGCGCCATCGGCGTGGAGTTCAGCCACGTTTTCAACGCCTTCGGCGTGGAAGTCCACCTGGTCGAGATGCTGGACCGCATCCTGCCCATCGAGGATGCCGAGGCCGTGCAGGTGCTGGCCCGCGCGTTCCAGAAGCGGGGCGTCCAGATGTACACGGGGACGAAAGCTGTCTCCATGGAGAAAGGCGGAAGCGGCGTCAAGGTGGTCCTGGAGGACAAGGCCGGCGCCAGAAAGACAGTGGAGGCGGACCAGATCCTCGTTGTCGTCGGCCGCACCCCCAACACCGACGGCATCGGCCTGGAGAAAGTCGGGATTACTACGGAAAAAGGATTCATCCCGGTGGGGGATTTCAACCAGACGAAGGTGCCGGGAATCTACGCCATCGGGGACGTGGTGAACACTCCCCTCCTGGCGCACGTTGCCTTCAAGGAGGCGGAGATAGCGACGGAGCACATGGCCGGCAAGTCTCCCCATCCGCGCCTGGATCCCCTTTCCATCCCCAGCGCGACATACTGCGAGCCCCAGGTGGCCAGCTTCGGTCTCCCCGAATGGAAGGCCACGGAACAGAAAATCCCCTTTGCCAAGGCGAGCTTCCCCTACCGCGGCGCGGGCAAGTCAGTTGCCGTGGAGCAGTCGGATGGGTTCGTCAAGGTCATCTATGATCCAAAGACAAAGGAGATCCTCGGCGTGCACATCGTAGGCGCTGATGCAACCGAGCTCATCCACGAGATGCTCCTGGGGCGCTCCGCCGAGCTGCTCCCCGAGGATATCGCTGAAATGATCCACGCTCATCCCACTCTCTCCGAGGCTGTCATGGAGGCAATGCGCAGTGTGGAGGGATGGGCAATCCATATCTGAAGACGGGAGATCGATGCAGGAAAAGAAAGGGCCGCCCCGGGGAGGGGCGGCCCTTTGTACATCTGACGGGTCTTTCTACTTCTCCAGGAAGAAAGCGACCCTCCGGTTCTGCCAGCGATCGATGAGGTTGCTGTCCGGCACCAGCTGGTCGGCAGCTCCCACGCCCTCCGTGGTAAACATCGAATCGCTCAAGCCCCTGTCCACGAGGGCCTTCTTGATAGCCTCCGAGCGGGCTATCGAAAGCGGGATCAGCACTTCCCTCTGCTCGATGTCACCGAGGGCCTTGTTGTCCCAGTGGATCATCACCGCATGTCCCTCGAGCTTGATCTTGTAATTCGGGAACTTCTTCAGCTTTGTGGCGAGGGCATCGAGGCGCTTGATGTTCTGGCTGGCAAGGTCGGCTCGAACGTCGTGGTAGTCCGCCGTGTACGCCTTGAAGAAGATGCGCGAGCTGAGGATGCGCAGCCCCGTCGCGGTCTTCTCGACCAGGATGTCGACGGGCACCAATGACTTCAGCTCACCGACGTTCCCGAACTCGTCGCGCACCTTGGCGACGACCGGGTAGTCCTCCGCGGATTCAACGAGGTCCCCCCTGATGCCCTTGCCGTCCCATACCGCGTCCTGGGAAGGCCACTTCGCGGTGAAGGTCCGGAAGAGGTGATTATCAGGGTCGTAGATCTCCATCCTCCAGCTGTCGATCTTCGCGAGCTTTGAGCTTGCGTTGACCGTCAGCGTGATGGTAGGCGATCCTTCGGTAGGCGAGAAGAGCGGTGTTGACAGGGAGATGCTGCCCGAAGGCGGCGTGATGTCCAGAACGAAGGAGTTGCTCGTGGTAGAGCCGGGCGCGTATGCCGTCCCGTAGTCCACGGATAGCTTGCCCGTATACGACCCTTCGGGCGCCACGGTCCCACCCTCATTCTTTCCGTCCCAGCTCACCGTCTTGGGAAGGTTCGAACCGTCCCCGGTGAACGTCTTCTGTGTCCCGCCGCTGGAATCCATTATCTCCAGCTTCCAGGACTTCACCGCGTCGCTCGCGCCATAGGCAAGAGACAGCTTCTCCGCGTTCAGGACGTTGCCGGCGACCGGTGAGAAGCCGGGGGTCATGGGTGTCACCGCAAGG
The DNA here is from genome assembly GCA_963753085.1 of uncultured Spirochaetota bacterium. Taxonomy (GTDB): domain Bacteria; phylum Spirochaetota; class Spirochaetia; order SZUA-6; family Fen-1364; genus Fen-1364. The sequence continues at coordinate 44,342 of CAVWBF010000024.1, forward strand.
GTCCTTGGTGCCAGCCCCGGAGTCACGGGAGCAGCGCCTGCCACCGTAACCGGAGAGGTGATCTGCGCAGTGAGGCCGAACTCGTCACGCAGGGTTGCCGTGGCCGTGTAGGAGGCCCCGGGGGACACAACGTCCCCGCCCGATGACTTTCCGTCCCACTGGATGTCGCTCGCGGGCCACTTCCCGTCGAAGCTGCGGAATGACTTGCCGTCAGGGTCCGTGATTTCCATCGACCAGCTGTCCAGCTTGGCCACCGCCGAGCTTCCCTTGATCTGCACCGTCACCGGCTGCACCGCTCCCTGCGCGTCCGGGGTGAACTGCTGCGGGTTGAAGGTCACGCTCCCCGTGGGCGGGGAGACGTCCAGGATGAACGACCCGCTCTCTGCCGTGGCTGCCGGGGTCCCGCTGCCGTAGTCCACGGTCATCTTTGCCGTGTAGGTCCCCTCAGGCGCCGGGGAGCCTGATTCGCTTCTGCCGTCCCACGTCACCGTGGAAGGGAGGTTCTTCGCGTCCCCGCTCCACTGCTTCTGCGCCCCGGCCCCCGTTACCATCTCCACCTTCCAGGTCTTGATTGCATCCCTGTTGGCGAAGACGAGCGCAAAATCTATGCTCTGATGGTCCTTGTCGCCGTTGGGCGCCAGCCCCGTCTGCTCCGTTTGGATGGAGTTCCCGGCGGTGTTGGGCTTGGCGGTCTGGCAGCTCAGAAGGGCGGCGGCAAGCACGATGGCCACTCCCCCGACGATCAGCATCCTCACAAAGTCTTTTTTCATGCATCCCTCCTTGACAATTTTCGGTCTCCCTCGTGACGCGAGATGAAAACCTGGGTTCCTTTCTGCGTGTACTGGATTTTCTTGTCCCGCGCCAGCCACCCGAGGGCCTGGTAAGCGATGACGCTCCTCTCTCCGAGCAGCTCGGACAGACGAAGGATGTTTACTTCCTGCGTCTCCTCGAGGAGCGCCCAGATCCTCTTGGCGCATTCGGCGATTCTGTCCTCCAACTTCCCATTCCCTTCGTTGTTCATGGTTTCCTGCCGACCTGGCCTGTTGTTCCCCTGAGGCGAGGGTACCGGCGCAGTGAGCGGCGGGGTATCATCCGAAGAATGATTTTTCCTTCGAATCTCCGCATGACAGAGGGTCGAAGGAATTCGACACGCTGGAACGGGCTCATAGTGCTGCTGGAAGGACCTTGGCTTCCTGCAGTTGCGGGAGGCAGCTCCCGCCTCAGAGAACGGGGAGGCCCGGGAACAGAAAGTGAAGAAAGCCGACGACGACTCCCGCGATTCCCAAGGGAACCCTGTAGGTCAGAACCGTGGAGGAAATCTTCTTTATCTTTTCCCCCCTGCTCTCGACTGCCGGCCGGAATGATTCCACCAGGAGGATGCCTCCCAGAGCGATGCCCGAAAGAGCCGGCAGGATGTCACCAACCACTGGGATCGTTTCTCCCGGAGACAGGATGATGAGCTTGAAGACCCCGATGAGGAGGGTCACGATGCCAATGATCACCTGGGCAGGCCTGTTTGCGCGCAGGTTCTTGAACGACGCGAGGAACGGCATCTTCTCCCCCAGGTAATCCCCCGCCAGCGTCAGCCCGGCGATCATGTTCGACAGGACAGACAGAAGATAGAATTGCGCCATACAGCACCTCCCTGAGAAATTTCATCCCCAGCGAAACAGTCGTCGAAAGACACTCGCCGGAGGGGATATCCCGAAGAAGCTGGAAATCAGGCTCGCCAGCTCTTTGCGGAGGATCTGAAATGAGAAATGCTTTCGAGCGATCTCGAGATTCCGCTCCACCATCTGGCGCCTGCGCTGCGGGTCGGTGAGAACTTCCCTGACTTTCTGCAGCGCCGAATCGGTGGGAAATCCGTCCGTGGCGATGACATCGAATCCTTTCGACTCGATGTCGACGATGAACACGGGGTATCGATTCACGAAGATGGGCTTGCGGTAATACACGGCCTCCAGAAATGCGTTGCCGAACCCCTCGAAGGCGCTCGGATACGTGACAAGATCGGCATGCGGGTACAGGTCCCGCAGGGAGAAAAGCCGCGCCGTCTCTCCCCTGGCCGCGGACTCCTGCTCCACCCTCTCGTGAATAAAATGGAGCGCCACCCCCTGCCGGCTGGCCCATTTCTCCAGCCACTCGCGGTACGAGGGACCTTCGTCATCCGGCGAATGCGTGACAATCAGGTGCGTCCTGGGCAGGTTCAGCATCTGGACCAGCGAGATGGCCTGTTCAATGCCCTTGTGCTGCACGACGCGCGTCGGCTGGAGGATCAGGAGATCGTCGCCGTCGAACCCCATGTCCGCTCGAAACCGGCTGTTGGATTCGGTGGGATTCGGGGTCTTCTTTTCGAAATCCATGACGTTGAAAACAATCGTTGCGGCGACGCTTCGCCGCGCCGCAAGCTCCGCCTGAGCGATCGAGTTGATGACCACGTGCCGGATGGATGGGAGATCGGGAGGAAACGCCATGTTCAGGATGTCCTGGCATGCATTCGAGAGAAATCTCGACCTGTCCCAGGAGAAGTCATGATGATGAGCGATCGTCGGAATGCCCGTTTCGGCAATGACTTCGGTGATCGCCATTCCCAGCGGCAGATGCATGGGGATGGACAGGGCATTTTCGGGAATGATCAGGTCGATATCGAAGCGGTCCAGGAACTCGTACAGCTTGTCCTTGAGGAAATCCTTCTGCGTATGAAGGGCATTCGTGAGGAGGCGACTGCGCTTTTGAGCGCTGAAAAGCGCGCGGGTGAGCGCGTCCGCGGACGGATGACCGAAAAAAGCCTCCGGAACGAGCATGCTCGTTTCAGGGTCCCTGTCCAGCTCCCCGGCGAACCAATACACCTTGTGCCCGAACTCCCGTACGCTCGAGGCCCACTTCTCCGCCTCGAGGGACACGCCATCCAGTCCCTTGAAACGTGTGGATACGAACCCAACGTTCAACGACCTGTCATGCCGTACCGAATCGCGCATTTTTCAAAGAACCGCCATCTCGGGAAAAAGGAAGTGCAGAAGCGCTACGACAATTCCAGCGATGGACACCGGGACCCGGTAGGTCAGCGCCGTGCGGGAAATTTTCCGAATGGGTTCTCCTGCCTGCTCCACTTTTGCCTGATTGATCTCCGCAAGCAGGATGGCGCCGATGATGATCCCCGCTGCCGCCGGGAGGAAATCCCCGACGATGATCACCTGCTCGCCCGGCGCGAGCACAAAGAGCTTGATGATCCCGACAACCAGCGCGGAAATGCCGATTGTCATGCGCGCGCTCCTTTTGGTCCGCACCTCCTTGAAACATCCCAGGAACGGGAGCTTCTCTCCCAGGTAGTCACCCGCCAGAGTGAGGCTGGCGATCAGGTTGGCAAAGACGGAAAGGAGATAGAACTGGAGCATGGCGCACCTCCCTGCAAGGGCCCGGAGGGACCGGCTCGACAACGGCTCACTGGTGCGGAAGACCGGCGCCTCCTGTCAACATGGTACGGGATCGCACGGGATATCGCCGTCAAATGGCGTTGTTTTCTCTGTAGAATTTGCATTTCGACTTTCGTCGAAGTTCTTCGACCGCTGCCTTTCCCTCAGGCATCGGCGAGGTGGAACTTCTGGCGGTACTCCTCGATCTCCACCATCGGCGGCCGCTCCTCCGATGCAATCTCGACCCGCTCGAACCGTGGCTCTTCGTCGGCGATGGAGACCGACAGGTGGTGCAAGCCGGCCGGCGATATGGTTCCCTCCCCGTATCTGGCGAGCCGGCGGAGAAAAGTCTGCATGATGCCGAAGGACATTTTCCCCAGGGATTGCAGGGGTTGATTTCGATGGACCCTGCGGTCCATGTTGACCTGCGCGAAAGCCTCGATTCCTGCCTGGTGGTAGATGTCCAGCAGGTGTCCTACCTCCACACCATACCCCACCGAAAACGGGAGTCTTTCCAGGAGCGCCCGCCTGCCCGCGTATTCCCCGCTCAGCGGCTGCACCAGGCAGGCCAGCTCGGGATAGAAAAGGGAAAAGAGGGGGCGCACCAGTATTTCCGTGACCCTGCCTCCTCCGGCGCTGATAAGCTCATTGGAGGCGCGAAAAGGGCGTTCGTAGAACGCCTTCACGTAGTCGATGCGTGAGTCTTTCAGAAGCGGCCCCAGGAGCCCGTACACGAACTTCGGCCCTATGTTGCTGATGTCGGCGTCGATCCACACGATGATATCGCCCTCCAGCACGTAGAGGCTCTTCCAGAGGTTCTCTCCCTTGCCCTTGTAGGTGCCATACTTTCTCAATATGTCGCCGGATGCGTACACCCTGGCGCCATTCTCCGCGGCCACGGTCCGTGTCCTGTCCGTGGAGCCGGAATCGATGACGGCGATCTCGTCCAGGAGCGGGAACCGGTCCATGAGCTCGGTCTTGAGCACCAGGACTTCCTTCCCGATGGTGGCCTCCTCGTTCAGGGTCGGGAAAGCAAGGGAGATCCTGAGATGCTGCCGCGCCTTCTGATCCACGAGCGCCGCCTTGTCGTGGAAATCGGCGTGATGGAACGTGTTGCGAAGGACGTACCCCTCCATCGTCACGCGCGTTGCCCGTTGTGCCAGCCGGCGCAATCATCCAGGAAGGCCAGCAGCTGCCGGAAGCCTGACTCGATGGGACGGATGTCGACGTATTCTTCCGCGAATCTCTTCCTGCCGGTCGTGACGCCCAGCGTGACGGCGGGAATCCCCAGGGAGTTCAGAAACGATGCGTATCCCGGGAGAGAGACAGGACGACTCTTGATGCGAAGCCGTTCGTGGACTCCGCGAACGATAGCGTTCAGCCCCGCGTTGATCTCAGGATCCCCCGCGGGGAGAAAGGCCTTTACCGCTATGTCGACCGTCACACCGGCCTCCACGGCAATGCTCCCGATGGTTGCCTCCACGGCTTTTCGTGCCATGTCCAGCGAAGCAGCACTCGGCGAGAACACCTCCAGCTCGAGAACCCCCTCGGTGGCCGGCCACCCGAAACCGACGCCCGCGTCCACCCGGGCGACGTTGAGAAACGTGTTGTTTTCCGTATCCCACCGGATGCTTCCCAGGCGCGAAGCAATGCTGGCCAGCGCCCAGATCACCGATGGAGGCGGCTCCTTTCCTGTCGGCTCGCGCTCCTCCGAGCGGACGGCTACCGAAAGCTTGCACGTGCCGAGGGGCCGGTCCTCGAGCCGTCCCAGCTCCAGCCCGCTCACGTGCGCGGCAAAGCGCACGCTGTCCTTCCAGACCTGAAGGAAACGCTCCAGCGGCTGGGGCTCCCTCTCACCGGGATCGAAAGAGGTAAAGAGAAACGTGACGTTCCGGTCGTATTGAATCCCGTTGCCGGCAAGGTATTCCGCCAGGACCAGGAGGGCAGCGGCTGCTATCGAGCTCTCCGCAATCCCTCTCCCGCGAAGCCGCTCAGGCTCCAGCCTCGTCATGCTTTCAATGGGTGAGAAATCCTCGCACCTGATATCCGAGAAGAGCAGGACGTGCTCATCGCTTGGGTCGCGAGAAGGGAGGACGGCGCTGACATTCCCGACCTCATCGAGGGAGCATCCCGGGTACCCCAGCTCCACCAGCCGTTGCTGGATGTACTGCGTGCGCGCCGCCTCCCGCTCGGTGGGGGACGGTATTTCGTTCAGAAGGATTGCGTCGGAGATGATCCTGTTGACGTACGAGCCCGCATCCACGCGGGCGGCCCTGGCTGACCCCCTGACGCGGCGGCCCGGAATGAGCCTGGCAAGCGGGGAGAAGAGCTTTGCGATCCGTCCCAGCATGTTGTTTCGCATGGCCTGCAAGGGCCGGCAGACAGCCCCGACCATTGTACGGCACCATCACCGACGAGGGCAAGCGGAATTTTGCGCTCGCGGCATTGACACGAAGCGCGTGGTCTCGTACCCATGAATCGGAATGATGGAGACCGTGGACCTTGTGATCTTTCACTACCACCTCATGCCAGGCGGAATAACCACTGTCATCAGACACGGCGTGGAGTCGCTCGTCAGATACTCCGACCGGGTTTCTCGGATCAGGGTTGTTGCGGGCAGGATTCCGAAGGACGAGCCGCCGTACGCCGGCGCGGAAATCGTGCGTCTTCCCGACATCGATTACGCAACTGTCCTTCCGCTCGGTGGTGTGCTCTGGAAAGAGCGGGCGGAGCGGTTCGCCGATATGCTCCAGGAGCGGTTCGGGGGAGACAACGCAGTCTGGTGGGTTCATAACTACCACCTGGGGAAAAACCCATTGTTTACAGAGGCGCTTCTCCGCCTTGCCGCCGATCCACGCGGGCCTCGCCTGATCCTCCAGCCCCATGACTTTCCGGAAGCCGGCAGATTCAGGAATCTTTCCCTCCTGGACAGACTCGTGAGCCTTCCGTTGTATCCGCAGGGACCGCGTGTGCGCTACGCCCCCATAAACTCCAGGGATTACCGGATGCTGCGCGATGCGGGCATTCCTGAATCGAGCCTTTTTCTCCTGGAGAACCCTGTTGCCACGCCGGTCGAGAAGAGGTGGACCGAGGACAGGCGGGGATTGCGCGCGCTCCTCTTTCCCCTCGCTGATCCCCTTCAGCAAACGGTCTTATATCCTGTACGGTCGATTCGAAGGAAGAATGTTCTTGAGGCCGGAATGCTGCTCCGTCTCGTGGACACCCCCTTGCGTCTCGTTGTCACGCTCCCCGGTGTGTCGAAGCCCGAAAAGGAATACAGCTCACTCGTGGAGAGCACATTCAATTCCGGGCTCATCCCGGGCGAGTTCGGTGTCGGGGCACGTCGGACAGATCTGCGTCCGGAACAGCTTGCGGCCGCCTGCGACATCGTTGTCAGCAGCTCGGTCCAGGAGGGCTTTGGCTACCTTTTTATCCAGGCGCTCCAATGGGGTCTCCCCTTGCTCGCACGAAGGCTGGAAACCATCCCGGACGGAGCAGGACTGTACGACGGGTATCCTGCCGTGTTCTACGATGGGCTCCTGTGTCCGCTGGAATCAACCGAAACGTCGAGCCTTCTCTCGCGGTACCGTGAGAAGCTACGCAGGATTCGGGGGCTTCTTCCAGACAGCGTCGAGGAAAGGCTCGACGCGGAGCTGAGCAGCATGCTCGCGCGCCGCGCCGTGGACTTTTCCTATCTCGACGTTCCCCTCCAGGTGCGGCTTCTGGAAGCCGCGGGGCGGCCCGATTTTCGCGCGGCCTTCAGGGATCTCAACCGTGATCTCGCCGGGGGCTTTGCTGCTCTGCTCAATGAGCGGCCGCCTGGGCGCAGGCAGGCGGTGGAGGAGCGCTTCGGCCTATCCGCATACGCCGGGCGCGTGGACAGTCTGCTCGATTCCTTCGGGCTGACCGGCCCGCAGACGCCCGGCCAGTCCCCGATAGAGGTGGAGCAGAAGGTCCGGGCCGCCTTTGCCCGGGCCGAGCATGCAAGGCTTCTTTTTGACTGAACCTGACATGGATCAATCAGAGGACAGCCTGGTTTCCCTGATCCGCGAACGGTCGAGGCGCGTCCGGCCTCTCTCCACAGCGGTGAAAGAAAGAGGGCGTCTTCCTCGCGCGCCATCCGGCGTGCTCTTCGACGTATACGGGACGCTTCTGGCACGGATCGGGAGCACCCATTCGAATCCGCCGCGGATGATGGATGACGTCGAAAGCCTCATCAGCCGCCACCGCCTGTCCGTCACGGCCTCCGAGCTCGAGGAGCGAATACAGGAGGCGGTTGCAAAAGAGCATTCCGCGCGGAAGGCCCGGGGAAACGCATACCCCGAAGTGAGAATCGAGCTCGTCTGGTCCAGGCTCTTTCCACATCGTCCCCAGGAGGAAGTTCGGAGAATGATCGTGGAATACGAGCTGGCCTGCCATCCGGCATGGCCGATGCCGGGCTCGCGTGCTCTGCTTCGATCTCTCGCTCTTCGCGGCCTTGCGCTGGGAATCGTGTCCAACGCGCAATTCTACACTCCCCTTTTCCTCCGGGCCCTCCTGGGGGCAAACCTCGAGGAGCTCGGTTTTTCTCATTCCCTGTGCCTGTATTCCTTCGACATCGGGGTTGCCAAGCCGGGCCACCAGGTGTTCGACCTTGCAGCCCAGAGACTCCGGGGAGTCGGGATAGCCGCCGGTGAGGTCGTGATGATCGGCAACAACCATCGCAGCGACATCGTCCCGGGGGCCCGTTCGGGGCTCATGACCGTCCATGCCGCCCTCGATAGAAGGTCGTGGGTTCCCGCACGATCGCAGGAGGGAGCACCGCGGGCCGATGCTGTCATCAGCAGCATGCGCGGCCTCCAGACTCTCATCGAGGAAGCCCTTTAGCTCCTGGGTCTCCCCCGCGCGTCAAATCAGCCCGAAATCCCCTTGACTCGGGCCGGATTCCTCGCGACATGACCGCCTTGCAGTGCATCGTCGACCTTCGGGCAGTGGCGCAACGTCGGTTTGCGGCTGGCACGGGCCTTTTTCTCCGGCAATAGTCGCATCCCTGTTTCCCGCCGTATATTCAAAAGAAGGCGGTGCGGGTGGAGAAAATAAAGGTTGCCAGCGGGCTTCAATGGGTCTCGGTACCTGAGGCCGACCTGCGGGTTCAGTGCGGATGTCCCGCGGACAGCGTGAAGCACCTGATGAAGCGGGGGCTCATTTCCACGGCAAGCAGGGACGGCGTAACGTTCGAGACTGGACCCAACGCAATCCTCCTTTCCGATGCCCCCATCCAGAGGGGGACCATGGCCAATCTGGCCGAGTTCCCGGTCCTGCAGATGCTGTACCGCCAGGGGATGTTTCTCCCCGGCCATCCTAACAACACCGGGCGCCGACCGCTGCTCCTGGGCACCGAAGAGCAGGTCAAGTCGCAAAGTGAATACATCTTTCGGGGCAATTACGGCCTTGCCTCGATGGAAGAGCTCCGCAGGGCAGGAGTCCCGGAGGCCAAGGCAGCGGAAATGATGCGGATCAAAAGGCGTTTTGCCTTTGACAGGATCCGCCGGACCGAAGAGCTCCTCGACATGCGCGTGGTGGGAAAAGAAGCGCTCGAGGTGGCACAGGGGGTCACTCTGAAGAGGCGCGGCCTCAACAGGTACGAGTTCACCTCCCGCGGCCATTCCGTGGAAGTGGACCTCAACCTGCGGCCGGGAGAAGAATACGATCCGACCTACTCCCTGGGCTCGAGCCGCGTCAGCCGGGAGGACTTTTCCGTCATTCACATGGGGGAAGGGGACGGCTGGAACGCCGATAAACCCTGCATGGGCAGCATGGTCTGCTTCCAGGGACGGTTGTACCTCATCGATGCCGGACCGAACATCCTCACGTCCCTTGTTGCCCTGGGAGTCAACGTGAACGATCTGGATGGGATCTTCCAGACCCATGCCCATGATGATCACTTTGCGGGGCTCACCTCCCTGATCCGCATGGACCGCCGCCTGACCTACCATGCCGCCCCGTATGTGCGCGCCAGCGTCGAAAAGAAGCTGGCCGCGCTCATGGGCATGCGCGCGGGGGAGTTCGGCCATTACTTCGAGGTCCGCGACCTCGTTCCTGGGCAATGGAACGACGTAAACGGACTCGAGGTGAAACCCCTCGATTCTCCGCACCCCGTGGAAACGACGGTTCTCTTCTTCCGCGCGCCCGCGCGCGGAGGATACAAGACGTACGCGCACCTTGCCGATATCGTCGACTTCGGTGTGCTGTCTCGAATGATCAGCGAGGATCCTGAAAAAAGCGGTGTCACCTCCGCCTTCCACGACGCGTACGTCTCTGCCGTCCGAGAGCGGGTGGACGTAAAGAAGATCGACGCCGGCGGGGGCCTCATCCACGGGAGCGCCCGGGATTTTCGCGGTGACTCCACCCCGAAGATCTATATCAGCCATAAGTCGGGCCCCCTGTCGGAGGAAGAAAAGGAGATCGGAACAAGCGCTCCCTTCGGATCCGCGGACGTGCTGATCCCCGCCGGGACCAGGCTGCATACCCGCGCCGTGGCACGGCGGCACCTCGCCGACTCTTTTCCCGGAGCGGCCCCTCAGGAGATCGAGCTCCTCGCGGAGTGCCCCCTCGTATCCTTTGATCCTGGGAAAACGATCGCGGGGCCCGGGACCCGCATGGATGCGCTGTTCGTCATCCTGGACGGTGTGGCTGGGTACATCGAGTCACCGGACAGGACATTCATGCTCTCCAGCGGCACTCTCATCGGCGAGCTTGCGGCCCTGACGGGGGATTCAGCGCGGGCCGTCTACCGCGCGGAAAGCTTTGTCACGGCGCTGCGCATCCCCGCCGACCTCTATTCCACCTTCGTGGAGCGCAACGGGCTTCGACATTCGATCACGCGCGTTCGTGAGAACCGCCATTTTCTCCAGTCCACCTGGCTCTTCGGAGAAATGGTGTCTTTCACCGTCGCCAGCCGCATAGCGCAAGCCATGGTGCGCCACACAGCCCGCGCGGGGGAGTCGGTGCGCGTCGGGGATGCATCGCAGCTGGCAATCCTGGAGGGCGGGGAAGTCTCCCTGTCGACGGGAAGGGAGCCGTTCGAACGGCTTGAACGGGGAGGCTTCTGGGGAGAGGTGACCGTTCTGCGGAAAGCTCCGAGCCTCTTCGAAGCGCGGGCGGAGCGAGACATTTCCTATTTCCTCATTCCCGGCGAGGTCCTCCAGGATATCCCGATTGTTCAATGGAAGCTGATGGAATGCTTCCGCAGGCGCATGTTCTGGTTCCGCACGCACACGAAGTTCGAATGGACGGAAGAGTATGCACTCGGCGGGGGGACCGATGGGAAGCAGAAGCGCCTGTTCGAGGTGGTGCGCGACCTGGCGGAATGCCTTGAAAGGCCCAGCAAGCGCCGCTCCTGCGAGGAGCTGCAGAGCGAAGTGGAAAAAGAGGGGAGCAGGCTCTTTGCCGCGCAGGAAACGCTCATGAAGAGGCGCCGCTTCCCCGAGCTGGACCACCACCGCGAGGAGCATGAAAGGATGCTCGAGCAGATCCGGAGGCTCAACGATCCCAGGGAGCTCCTGGAGGAGACGAACCATGAAAGTGTGGGAGAGTTCCTGAAGGACTGGGTGCTCTCCCACACGATCCTGGAGGACCGGAAGCTGAAGATGTTTCTTTCGGAAAAGTGATAAGATTCACCGCATGGGACGGATCATTGTCAGCGTCATTCTCCTCGTTCTCCTCACGGTCCTGATTCTCCTGAACCTCGGCCCCACGGCGCCGATCAACCTTTTCGGAGCAAAGTTCCAGAACATCCCGGTTGTGGCGGTGGCGATGCTCAGCTTCGCCCTCGGGGTCATTTACTCCCTGTTCCTCTACATCGGCCAGTACCTCCATCGCTCCTCGCGTGATCGGCTTGCCAGGAGGCACAAGGACGTCGAGGAGCGGGAGAGGAAGCTTGCCGCGGCAGAGGACAGGCCCGGGGAAACTGCCCAGGGGCCGCCGCAGGGCCCGGAAGAGGGGGCGCCCGAAGGGGCGGCCGGGCAGCGATCGGAGTCGGCCCTGTCCAGGTTTTTCAAGCTGTTCCGCTGAGTGTCGTAGAATTTATTCGACAACCGAATCATGCCGAGCACGATTCAGCGGCGGCGCGCAACGCGGTAGTTTCTTCTCCGGTAGACTTCAGCATGAAGCGATCAGGAAGGCATGCAGTTCTTCTGCTCCTCGCGTTGTCCCTCCCTGCCTGGGCGGGCGGCGTTGCCGACAAGGGGGCGGTAGAGGGTGTCGTGATCTCGGGCCATCGGGGTGCGGTGCTTGCTATAGACCATGACGACGCCAGGAACCTCATCTTCACGGCAGGGGCGGACGGTACGGTGCGGGTGTGGGACGCTCCGACGCGAGCGCTCCTGAAGAGCCTCACCGTGACGAGCCTGCGAGCGGCCATGCTCGCCGTCAGCCCCGACGCGTCGCGGCTTGCCGTGCTTTGCACTGATGCCCTCCAGAGTTTTTCCCTTGAGGTCTGGGACTGGCAGAAGGGCCAGCGCCTCTGGAAAGCTCCCCTGGGCGATCAGCCCCTGTTTCTCCGCTACTCGGCGTCGGGGAAATATCTCCTGTACAGTCTCCCCCGATGGGAAAGCCTTCGCATCGTAAACGCGGCCGACGGCTCACCCGTGGCTTTTCACCCGGAGGGTTTCGGGATGGTCGGGTTTGCCGCGCTTTCCCGAAGTGAAAAGATCCTCATGACCTACCGCATGACGGGGGACATTTCGTACTGGGATCTCGCATCGGGGAAGTCCGTGGAGAGCCTCCCGGGCGTTCCCCTCCTTTCCCACATCAGGCTTTCTCCCGACCTGAGCTTCATCGCGGGAAGCACGGACAGCGAAGTATGCCTTGTGGACGTCGCCACCGGCCGCGTCCGGGCGCGCGCACCCCTGCCCGGCGTGACATCCCTCGATATATCCCCGAAGGGAGACCAGATCGCGTGCATAACGGGTGACGGCGCGCTTTCGCGATGGAGCATCCAGCAGGACAGCCTGACGCGCATGACGGACCTCCCGAGAGTCCCGCGAGCCTCGATAGCCCGGTTCGCATCCGGGTCGATCATCATCGGTTTCGCGGCGGGCGGGCTCGGCTCCCTGGCCGCAAGCGGCCAGATGGTGAGCTTCACGGGGGACACCCGGGCAGTCGTCACCGGTCTGGCTGTTCGAGGTGACGCAGTTGCGCTGGCTACCAGCTCATGGATCAAGGTGTTCACCTCGGGCCTTCCCGATGCTGCGCGCGGAGAAGCTGATGGATCGCAGCCGGTTGAATCGTTCCAGGTAGACAATCCCTTCCCGGGATCGGTCGACCTGACGTTCCTGGACGATGGCTCCCTGCTCGCCTGGGAAAGCGCCAACGGGCCCGGTTCCTACGCGATTCTCGACGTCAAGCAGAAATCCTTGCATGCCGTCGGAGACCCTCTTGCCACGCCGGTGACCGAGGCCCTCGTCGACGGCAAGCGCTGCCTCCTTCTCTCGGAGGACGGAACACTCCGGATCATCGATGCGCGAAGCGGCGCAACCCGGGTGCAGATATCCCGACCGGGCGCCATGTGGGCGTCCCCCGCGGGGGGCAACACGATTGCCGTGGGCGGGCAGCCAGGGGACGTGGAGCCCGGATCCCTTGTGCGGATCAACATGGACACGGGAGAGACCGACCCCATACCGACGCGCAACCGCTATACGTACTCCGTGATGTACGACGCTGCCACGGGAGCTCTTTATTCCCTGGGCGTGGACGCTGACGGAACGACGAATCTCCTTGCCCACTCCGGCGCGGATTACCAGAACCAGACCCTGGTCGACAGCTCCCCGGGCGAGCACCTCTCCGCCAGCCTGTGCCTTGACGGGGCAACGGGGACTCTCTATTCGAGCCTCGGCCGTGAGCAGATCTCCCGATGGAGGCAGGGGTCCCTGGAGAAGCTCCCCGTATCGGCCACCGGCACCGTGGGGCTCGCGAGCGCTTCCGGCATCCTGTACTCGCTGAATCGCGACTCATCCGTGTCGTTCATCGATGCGGCAAGCGGCCGCAGCCTGGCTGATCTTTCGGTGTTCAACAACGGCGGGTGGGCGCTTCTCCTTGCGGACGGCAGGTTTGCAGCCTCATCGGGATCGGAGTCCCGAGTCAGCATCTTGAGTGACGGGGTCCCCGTGCAGAACACGGGGGACTACCTCGTGCCGGTCCGCGTTGCCCAGGAGCACTGACAGGACGCGGAAGTCTGCTTCCGAGCCCGCTTCCCCCTTCTCCGCCCTCCCGGTAGAATCCGGCTGAACCGGAGGTGCGCTCATGAAAACAGCCCCGAGCTTCAAGCAGGAGATCACGGCGGTGCTGGGCAAACCCGTGGCGGAGAACCCGACCCAGATCATGGTGGAGGCGGCATATCGTCATCACGGGCTTGCCTGGCGATACCTGACTCTCGAAGTGGACCCCGCGGACCTCGGGGACGCGGTGCGCGGCGCAAAGGCGCTGGGCTTTGCCGGGTTCAACTGCACCATTCCGCACAAGGTCGCCGTCATCCCTTTTCTGGATGAGATCGCGGAGTCCGCGCGTCTGATGGGCGCGGTCAACTGCGTCGTGCGGAGGGGAGGCAGGTTCGTCGGAGAGAACACGGACGGCAAGGGCTTTCTCAAGTCACTCAGGGACATCGCCGATCCCCGCGGGAAGAACGTCATCCTCTTCGGCGCGGGCGGCGCAGCACGCGCAATCGGGGTGGAGCTTGCCCTGGCAGGCGTGGCTCAGATCACCGTTGTCAATCGCGGCAAAGCCCGCGGCGGCGAGCTGGCAGCTCTCCTGGCGGAGCGGATAAAGGTGAAAGTGGATTTTGCGGCCTGGGAGGGCATCTTCCGTGTGCCGGTGGAAGCGGAGGTGGTCATCAACGCCACGTCCATCGGCCTGTACCCGGACGTCGACGCCGAGCTCCCCCTGGACCTGAAGAGCCTGCAGTCTCGGATGATCGTGGCAGACGTGATCCCCAACCCTCCGCGTACGAGGCTTATCCGCGGTGCCGCGGAAAAAGGGTGCCGTGTCATTGACGGCCTGGGCATGCTGGTCAACCAGGGCGTGATAGGAGTCAAGTACTGGACCGGGGTGGATCCCGATCCTTCAGTCATGAGAGCGGCGCTGGAGGAAGTGTTCGGGAGCAGCGCTTAGGGTCCCCCAGCCAGGGACCTTTCGTATTGGCCGATCATGTACGCCTGCTGGGAGATCATCAGCTCCTGCTCCGTGATGATGGCCTTCACCACGTCGCCAATGGAGATCATGCCTACCAGCTTGCCCTTTTCAAGCACCGGCAGGTGGCGGATTCGCCGGGCGGTCATCAAGGACATGCACTCCCGCACGGTGGTCGTGGGCTCCACGCCGAGCATCTCGGAGGTCATGACTTCCCGCACCTTGGTTGAATGCGCGTTCTTTCCCCGCAGCTCCAGCTTGCGCGCGTAATCGCGCTCCGAGAAGATGCCCACAAGCTTTCCCGACTCGTCCACCACAAGGACGGCGCCAACGCCCTTCTCGGCCATGACCTCCAGGGCTTCATAGACCGAGGCGTCAGGTCGGATGCTGTAGACATTACCGCCCTTTGCCGCAAGCATCTCCTTCACGGTGTCCATGGCCTTTTCCTCCTCGCTGATACCCTCAAGATCCCATATCCCCGCCGATTCGTCAATTTCCCCCCTTGACGCTCGGGCAGGGTTCCAGTATTTTGTCGCCATGACCACGAAGGGCGGTTCGTTCCGCACCACGTCAATGAACTCGATCAACTGGTGGTGGTTCTGGGGATAGCCGGAACCACGCCCGCGTAGCGCTACGCAAGAGCGCAGGTTCTGGCTGAAATGGCCAGGCCCTGCGCTTTTTTATTGGAAAGCCGCAGTGCCTGTTGTTCAGGCGCCGCGGCTTTTTTATTTGTCCGCAAGGAGGACGGAATGGCAGTTGCGACAGCGAAGGAAAAGGTCCTGATCCGCGTCATCAACGGGGAGCGCTTCACGCCGCTTTCCCTTGCAAAGAAGCTCGGGGCCCGGGCTCTCCTGGAGTCCGCATCGTTTCACCGGGGGAAAGAGAGGTATTCCTTCCTCCTGGTCCGGGAAGCCTTCCGGGTCTTCCAGAGAGGCGAGGAGTTCTTCATGAGCAGGGACGGTGCCACCCTCGCCCTGAAGACGAAGGCAAACGACATCCTCGACGTTCTTGCCCATTTCAGCGGGCAGCACGAGGGCCTGGTCACCCCCTTCCCCCTTCCCACGGGGGGGATCGGGTTCCTCTCCTACGAATACTGCGCCCGCTTCGACACGTTCAGGTTGAGGAAGAAGCCTGACCCCCTGGGGACACCTGACGCAATATTCCTCTTCGGGAACGTCTTCCTCGTCTTCGACCATTATACCGACACAATCTCCCTGGTCGGGGTGAATTACCGCCAGAAGAGCATCGATCTTGCGCAGGCCCTGGAGGAAACAGAGCGGAGGATCAACGACCTGGACTTCAACTTCATGGCAGGCACCACGCGAAGCTGGCCGGTGGAGGTAGTTCCCCGGCCGGACGATCACGACTCCTACCTTGCCGGCGTGGAGGCGGTGCGGCAGGAGATCATCAAGGGAAACCTTCTCCAGGGAGTCCTCTCCCGCCGCGTGGAGCTGCGCACCTCGATGCCGGCCATAGAGGCGTATCGCTCCCTGCGCAGCCTCAACCCCTCCCCGTACATGTTCTACCTCGACTTCGAGGACTTCCAGCTTTTCGGGGCGTCCCCCGAGGTGCACGTGAAGGCGAAGGACGGGAGGGCAATGATACGCCCGCTTGCCGGGACGCGACGGCGGGGAGCGACCCCCGAGGAGGACAAGGCGCTGGAGAAGGAGCTCCTTGCCGATGAGAAGGAGCGCGCGGAGCACCTCATGCTGGTGGACCTGGCGCGCAACGACCTGGGCCGCGTCTGCGTACCGGGAACCGTGGAGGTGCCCGAGCTCATGGACGTGGAGCGCTATTCCCACGTGATGCATATCGTGTCCCAGGTGGAGGGCAGGCTGAGAGAAGACAAGAGCGGCCTGGACGCGCTTCGCGCCACCTTCCCTGCCGGCACGGTCTCCGGGGCCCCGAAGATCCGGGCGGTTGAGGTGATCGACTCCCTGGAACCCGAGAAGAGGGGATTCTACGCCGGGGTGGTGGCCCACGTGGAATCCGACGGGTCCCTGGATTCCTGCATCACGATCAGAAGCGCCCTCAAGCAGGGAGACCGCATGATCCTGCAGGCCGGAGCGGGCATCGTCTTCGACTCCGTGCCGCAGAAAGAGTTCGAAGAGACGGAAGCAAAGCTCGGCGCGCTTGCCCGCGCCATCGGATATAAGGAGGTGTAGCCGTGTACGTCATCATCGACAATTACGATTCCTTCACCCACAACCTGTACCAGTACCTCTCGGAGCTCACGGAGGAAAAGGTCGAGGTTTTTCGAAACGACAGGATCACCGTGGACGAGGTGGCTGCCATGAACCCCACGGGCATCGTCATCTCTCCCGGCCCGGGCAGGCCGGAAGAAGCGGGGATCAGCGTGGAGTGCATCCAGCGGCTCGCCGGCACGGTTCCCATCCTCGGCGTGTGCCTGGGCCACCAGGCCATCGGCTACGCGCTGGGCGGCCGCATCGTCCCCGCGCGGAGGATCGTTCACGGGAAGACGGAGGAAATGTCCCTGGACGGCCGCGGCCTTTTCCGCGGCCTGCCGCGCTCCGCGCGCTTCACCCGGTACCACTCCCTGGTCATCGATCGCGAGTCGCTGCCGCAGGAGCTGGAGATCACCGCGCTTGCCCCCGACGGAGAGATCATGGGCGTGCGGCATCGCACGCATGTCCTGGAGGGGCTTCAGTTTCATCCCGAATCAATCGCATCGGAGGCCGGCAAGCGATGTCTTGGGAACTTCCTCCATTACCGCAGGGAGCCGTTCCCGCTCTCCGCCGTCCTGGGGGGCCTGCAGCAGGAGAAGGCAATGGGCCGGGCGGAGGCGGAGGCGTTCATGGATGAGCTGACCGACGGGCAGCTCACGGATATTCAGATAGCGGGGGTGCTCGCTTCCCTCACGCCGAAGCTCATCACGCCGGAGACCCTGGCGGGATTCGCCACCGTGCTGCGTCGAAAGAAGAAGCCGTTTGCCAGCGACCGCAAGGTGCTGGACACCTGCGGAACGGGAGGCGACGGCTTGGGCACATTCAACATCTCCTCCCTGGCTGCCATCGTCGCCGCCTCCTGCGGCGCCAGCGTCGCAAAGCACGGAAACCGCGGCGCAAGCTCCCCCTGCGGGAGCGCGGACTTCTATCGAGAGCTGGGCGTCCCCGTGGACGTTCCTCCCGCGGCAAGCGAGCGGCTCCTGAGCGACAACGGGTTCTGTTTCCTCTTTGCGCCGACCTATCATGGCGCGATGCGCTACGCCGCGCGGGCGCGCAGCGAGCTGGGCATCAAGAGCGCGATGAACCTCGTGGGCCCGCTGTCCAATCCGGCGGATGCCTCCTACCAGCTCATCGGCGTGTTCGATCCAGCCTTCTGCGGTCCCGTGGCGGAAGCCGCCCACATGCTCGGCGTGCGCAGGGTCATGGCCGTCCACGGGGAGGACGGCCTGGATGAGATCTCTGTCTGCGCGCGGACCACCGTGGCGGAAGTGGACGAGACGGGGGCCCGCCGGGATTACGCCCTCACCCCGGAGGAGTTCGGTATCCCTCGGTTCCCCGTGGCCGCGCTCAAGGGAGGAACGGCGGCCCAGAACGTGGCAACCGCCCTGGCAATCCTGGATGGCGGCGGTCCCGAGGCAGTTCGTGAAGCTGTGCTCCTGAACGCGGGAGCCGCCCTGTACATCTGCGGTATCTCGCGCAATATCGGCGACGGTTACCTGCGCGCACGGCAGTCCCTGGAATCCGGAGAAGCGCGCGCGACCCTTGCGTTGATCCGGGGAGACCGCACGGCAGCGGCGGCGGCCGTGGCGGCTCCCAAAGCGGCTGTGAAAGGCCCGAGGGTGAGCGCAGCATGACAATCGTGGAGCAGATAGTTTCGCGTCGCAGGGAACGGGTCGCGCGCGAGGGGCACTGGCTGAGCGCGCGCGCACACGAGGCTCGCGGCGTCCCGACGGTGAGCTTCGGCGCGGAGCCGTTCCTCGTCTGCGAGGTGAAGCGCCGCTCACCGTCACGGGGAGACATCGCTCCCGATGTCGACGTGGTGGAACAGGCGCGGGCCTACGCGCGCGCGGGCGTCCGCAGCGTCTCCGTCCTCACGGAAGAAGACAGCTTCAGCGGATCCCTTGATGACCTGGGCCGGATCAAGAGCGCCCTCCCCGACGTTGCCGTGCTTCGAAAGGACTTCCTCCTGGACGAAGAGGACATCGAGGTTTCGTGGCGGGCAGGCGCCGACGCCGTCCTGTTGATCGCCTCCATCCTTGATGCAAAGACCCTTGCAGCCCTCCACGCGGCGGCCGAACGGCGCGGGCTGACGGCGCTCGTGGAGGTGCATGACGCCGGCGATGTGGCAAAGTGCCGGGACATCCTGCCTCCCCTTGTCGGGATCAACTGCCGCGACCTTTCCAGTTTCACCGTGGACCTTGCTCATCCCCTTTGGGTGAGGCCATCCATAGACTGGAAGGCGCGCCTGGTATTCGAGTCAGGAATCCGCGGTCCCGAGGACGTGCGCTTTGCCCTGGCCGGCGGTTTCGACGGGGTCCTGGTGGGTGAGGCGGCCATGAGGTCGCCGGGGGCAGTGCCCGCGCTCCTTGGCGGCTTCAACGGAGCGGCAAAGACGGCCCCCCGGGACTTCTGGAAGCGACTGTATGCGGGCAGGCGCCCGGGACGGCCCATGGTGAAAATCTGCGGGATCACATTGAGCCAGGACGCGGAGGCCGCCGTCAGCCTGGGAGCTGACGCGCTTGGCTTCGTGCTGGCCCCCTCGAAAAGACGGGCTTCCCTGGAGGTCCT
The DNA here is from genome assembly GCA_963753085.1 of uncultured Spirochaetota bacterium. GTDB lineage: Bacteria > Spirochaetota > Spirochaetia > SZUA-6 > Fen-1364 > Fen-1364. The sequence goes on from CAVWBF010000024.1 coordinate 63,672, forward strand.
TCGCGAGCTGCGAGATTTCGATTGCCTGAAGGTGGCAGTGGTGGTGACGGAAAGGACCAACGGCTCCCCCCGGCTCGACCCCGATGCAGAAAGAGCTGTCGAGGAGGGTCTGGTGGATGCCGTCCAGTTCCACGGGGAGGAAAAACCCGATGAGTGCGCTGCCCTGGCCTTTCCGTACTACAAGGCAATCAGGGTGAAGGGGACCCAGGATGTGGAGGCCATGGGCATGTACAGGTGCCCGCGAGTCCTCGCCGATGCATGGTCGGCAGACGCGGCAGGGGGTACTGGAAAAAGGATCCCCGGCGAGCTTGCCCGGGCCGCGAGCCGGCGCGGGCACCTGTGGATTGCCGGCGGCATCGGTGCGGAGAATGTCGGCGAGGTGGTGCGCGCGCTCCATCCCGAGCTCATCGACGCATCGAGCAGGCTGGAAGCCTCTTCAGGCGCAAAGGACAGGGAGAAGCTCAAGGTCTTCTTCCGGGAGATAGCTGAAAATGCAGCGGTATAACGACTACTTCGGCAGCTTCGGGGGCCGCTATGTCGCGGAGATGCTTCGCACCCCGCTGGACGAGCTGCAAGAGGCCTTTCTGGCAGCCATGGAATCAGAGGACTACCTCTCCGAGCTGTCAGAGGCGCTTCGTGACTTCGCCGGCAGGCCCACCCCTCTCCTCTTCGCTCAGAATGCGACACGGGCCCTCGGCGGCGCCCGGATCTACATCAAGTGCGAAGGCCTTGCACACACCGGCGCGCACAAGATCAACAACGCGGTGGGCCAGGCTCTCCTGGCCCGACGGATGGGCAAGACGAGGATCATAGCGGAGACGGGCGCCGGCCAGCACGGCGTTGCGACCGCGGCTGTCTGCGCGAAGCTCGGCATTCCCTGCCGCGTCTACATGGGCGAGGTGGACATGCGCAGGCAGCGGCCGAATGTCTTCTGGATGGAGCGTTACGGCGCGGAGGTGGCCCCCGTACGATCGGGCTCGGCCACGCTCAAGGACGCCGTGAATGAAGCGCTGCGGGACTGGGCCGCCAGCTTCCCGGCAACGCACTACCTCCTGGGGTCGGCGCTCGGCCCCTCGCCGTATCCCGACATGGTGCGCGAGTTCCAGTCAGTGATCGGCCGGGAGCTTGTATCCCAGATGGCGGAGAAGCAGATCGACTGTGCCGCTCTTGTAGCCTGCGTCGGCGGGGGATCGAACGCAATCGGTATCTTTTCCCCTTTCATTGAAAAACAAGGTCCCGATCTCATTGGCGTGGAGGCGGGCGGACGGGGTGCCGGGGCAGGTGAGCATGCTTCCCGCATGAACGGCAGAGGAAGGCCCGGAATCGTCCAGGGCTACAAGTCCCTTTTCCTTTCTGATGAAGACGGTCAGCTTCTTCCCACCCACTCCATCAGCGCGGGGCTCGACTACCCGGGGATCGGTCCCCAGCTGGCCCATCTCGGTGAGACGGGCCGGATCCGCTTCACGACCGCCAGCGACTCGGAGGCACTGGAGGCCGTGGAGTTCTTTGCGAGAACGGAGGGGATGGTCTTTGCCCTCGAGTCTGCTCATGCGGCGGCCGCGGTGATGAAGATCGCCCGCATCTACCCGCCTGAGAAGGCAATCGTGGTGAACATGTCGGGCCGCGGAGACAAGGACCTCTTCATCCTGGCAGGCGCGCTGGACAGGGAGAATTGGCATGCCTTCCTCGCCTCCGAATGCGCTCCCGCAGGTTCCCGATGAGCGGCCAGCGGCGGATCATGGCGCACATGGTCGCGTTCTATCCGGACAGGGAAACGAGCCGCGGCGTTGCGCGCGGGCTCCTGGACGGCGGATGCGCGTTCCTGGAGATCCAGTTCCCCTTCTCCGATCCGACCGCGGACGGCCCTGACATCCAGGCAGCGTGCACCGCGGCGCTTGCGGCAGGGTTCACGATCGCAGAGGGGTTTCGGCTGGTGTCGGAGATCCACCGTGACGCGGGCGTCCCGATCTTCCTGATGAGCTATGCGAACCTGCTCTTCACCCACGGCATGGAAAAGTTCCTGCGGAAGTGCAGGGAAAGCGGCGTTGCGGGAGTGATTGTTCCCGATCTTCCCCCAGACTACGACGAAGGCCTCTTCGAAGAAGCGAAACGATTCGGCCTGGCCGCCGTCCCCGTCGTGTCCCCGTCCATGAAGCAGGAAAGGCTCGAGCGCATCGGCCGCCTGCGCCCGGCGTGGATCTATGCGACGCTGCGGACCGGCACCACCGGATCGGTCACCCGCATCGATGAAGCGGGGCTTTCATTCCTGGAGCGCGTGCGCGCGCTCAACCCGGCAGCCCCGCCGAAGATCCTCGGCGGGTTCGGGATTTCCACGGCTGCCCAGGTGGAAGAAGTCTCGCCTCACGCGCACGCGGTGGTGGTGGGAAGCGCGTTCGTCAGAGAGGTTTCGCGAAGCAAGGATCCATCCTCGGCTGTGCGAATGAAAATGGTGGAGCTGGCCGGGGTGGGAGCGTCTCAGAGCCGGTTGACCGGGTAGGGAGGCTTTCCTCCCGCCAGCACCGCGGCCACGTTGCGCGCGGCCTTTGTCTTCAGCTCCACGACCGACTCTTCGCTGTACCAGCCGGCGTGATCCGTAAAGACCACCGTATCGAGCTTTCGAAGCGGGCTGGATTCCGGCAGGGGCTCCGTCTCGAACACGTCGAGCCCTGCCCCGCCCAGCCGGCCGCTAGCAAGCGCTTCCGCAAGGGCCATCTCGTCCACGACGGGCCCGCGGGCGGTATTCACGAGGATAGCCCCCGGCTTCACCAGGGAGAGCTCGGCGCGGCCGATCATGTGCCGCGTCTCCGGGGTAAGGGGAACGTGAACGGAGATGTAGTCTGATTCCGCAAGGAGGACGGGGAGGTCCACCGGCACCGCTCCTGCCGCCTTGATGGTGGAAGCCCGCACGTACGGATCACACATGAGCACGCGGCCGAACCCCAGCCCCGAGACCTTCCTCAACAACGTGTGCGCCGCGTTTCCGTACCCGATGATGCCGAGGGTCCTTCCCTCCACGCGGTAGCAGGGCTGATCCCGATGGGTATTCCACTTTCCCTGCCGGACCATACGGTCCTTGTAGCCGACTTTTCGGATGCAGCACAGGAGGAGCGCAAGGGCGTGGTCCGCGACTTCCTCGAAGCAGTAGTCGGGCACGAAGGTCACCCAGATCTGCTTCCGCGTGGCCGCTTCCACGTCCACGTTGTCGTAGCCCACGCCGTAGCGCGAGATGACCCGGCAGCCCTCCAGGGATTCGATGAGATCAGCAGTGATAGGGAACAGGTTCACGAGGATGCCGTGGGCGGATGCAAAGGCCCTTCGCGCATCCTCCACCGAACCGGCGCGGAAGACCCTGACTTCCGCGTCGACCTCCCGGAGGACCTCTTCCTCTTCGTTGTAGCTCGCGTAGCGGTCATCCGCAATGACCACCGTGAAGCGGCTCACTGCCCGGGCTCCTCGAACACCACGTTCCCTTCCCCGAAGACCTTGACCGGGTAGCGCGTGACATCGAAAGGGTCACCGTTCCAGCACGTGAATGACGCCCACTTCCCCTTTTCCAGCGTCCCCAGCTGGCTGTCGATCCCGAGGATCTGGGCGTTTCGCCGCGTAATGATCTCGATGGCATCCTGGCGGTTGAGGCCGCAGCGCATGAACCACCGAAGCTCCAGGGCGAGGTTTCGC
>CAVWBF010000025.1:0-129767 GCA_963753085.1 uncultured Spirochaetota bacterium
CCTGCCTATACTTGGGGAATGGAACCTCTGCCGGCCATCCGCGTCTCGCAGCTTCGAAAATCTTTCCTCGTGACAGAACGCGAGTCCGGCGTGGGCGCGGCCTTGGCCAGCCTGGTCCGAAGGAGGCGGGAAGAGGTCACCGCGGTGGACGGCATCTCCTTCGTGCTGCAGCCAGGAGAGATCGTCGGCTTCCTGGGCCCCAACGGCGCGGGAAAGACAACGACGCTGAAGATGCTCTCGGGCCTTCTCCACCCCACGGGAGGGGAGGTGTCGGTCCTCGATCACGTGCCGTGGAAGCGCGAGAAGGCGTTCCTCCGCCAGATCACACTCGTCATGGGGCAGCGCAACCAGCTCGTGTGGGATATCCCCGCGGCGGACTCATTCGAGCTGAACCGGGCGATCTACCGGATCCCCACGGCGGACTTTCGCGCGATCGTGGACGAGCTCACCGAGCTTCTCGACCTGGGCCCGCTTCTTCACCGGCCTGTGCGCAACCTCTCCTTGGGCGAACGAATGAAATGCGAGCTGGCGGCGGCTCTCCTGCACCGCCCGCGTGTGGTCTTCCTAGACGAGCCGACCATCGGCTTGGACGTGACCATGCAGCGGCGCATCAGGGCATTCATCGCGGAGTACAACCAGCGCTTTGGCGCGACCGTGCTCCTCACGAGCCATTACATGGCGGACGTCGAGGCCCTCTGCCGCCGCGTCATCATCATTCACCACGGCAGACTCCTCTTCGATGGCGAGCTTTCTGCCCTCGTGGGTCGATTCACTGCTCACAAGACTATTGTCGTGAAGCTGGAGGACGTCGACGCGGACTTGGGAAAGTACGGCGATGTTGTCTCCCGGGAGGAAGGGGTCGTGACGCTTCGCGTTCCGCGGGAAGAGACGCCTCGCGTGACGGGTCGGATCCTGGCTGACCTGCCCGTGATCGATTTGACAGTCGAGGACCCGCCGATCGAAGAGGTCATTGAACGCGTGTTCGCCGGGGAGACGTCGTGACAGGCATCTCCGAAGTCTATCGCCAGCAGTTCAAAACGACGCTGGCCTCTTTCATCCAGTACCGGGCCTCCATCTTCATCTGGACCATCGACAGGATCCTCGAGCCGCTCGTTTACCTCGTGGTCTGGTCCGCGGTGGCGCACGCCACCGGCGGAAGTGTCGGCGGCTTCGACACGGCGCATTTTGCCGCCTACTTCATCGTCATGATGCTCGTCACGCAGGTCACTTACACCTGGGTCATGTACGAGTACGAGTACAAGATCCGCCACGGCTCGCTTTCCTTTGCGCTGCTTCGGCCCATCCATCCCATCCACACGGATCTCGTGGACAACGTCTCATCCAAGCTGATCACGCTTCCCCTGATGCTGGTCGCCGCTGCGGTGCTGGTCCTCATCTTCAAGCCTGTGTTCTCGCCGCCGCTGTGGGCGGCGGCCCTGTTCGTGCCCGCCCTCCTCCTGGCCTTCGCGGTCAAGTTCGTTGTGGAGTGGACCCTCGCGCTGAGCGCTTTCTGGACAACGCGGGTCTCCGCGGTCAACCAGGGGTACTTCGTAGCAGCTCTCTTTCTCTCGGGCCAGATGGCGCCGCTTTCTCTGCTTCCGCACCCGCTGCAGATTGCCGCCTCCATTCTGCCTTTCCGCTGGATGATCAGCTTTCCCGTGGAGCTTCTCCTGGGACGCCTCAACGTCAGCCAGGCGATGACCGGACTGGCCGCCCAGGCGGCGTGGCTTGTCCTGGGGCTCCTGCTGCTGCGAACCGTCTGGCGAGCCGGGGTCCGCGTGTATTCGGCGGTAGGCGCATGAGGGCAACGGCATGAGGTTTTTGCGCCTGTTGTGGGTGTTCTTTCGCGTGGGGGCGATGGGAGAGCTTGCCTACCGGGCGAACTTTTTCCTTCAGCTCCTGGAATCAGCGGTGGACCTGGGGACGGCGCTTGGCGGTCTGGCGGTGGTGTTCTCCTACACGGCAACCCTGGGAGGCTGGCGCCCCGAGGAGATCGCGGCGCTCGTCGGGGTCTTCTTCCTGGTAGGCGGGGCCATCCGCCTGATCATCCAGCCCAGCATGGAGCAGCTCATCGAGACCGTACGGGACGGGACCCTGGATTTCACCCTCACAAAGCCCGAGGATTCGCAGCTCCTGGTGAGCATCCAGCGCGTGGAGATCTGGAAGCTGACCGACTTTATCCTTGGGATCGGAGTGATCGTCGCGGCGCTTGCCAGGCTGGGGACCCACGTGGGAGCGGTCCAGGTGGCCGCCTTTGCGGTTGCCCTGATTGCCGGCGGGATCATCGTATACAGCTTCTGGCTGATCCTCGCCTCGCTGTCCTTCTGGTTCGTGCGTGTGGAGAACATCCTCGTCATCTTCCAGTCCATCTACGAGGCCGGGCGATGGCCGGTGACTCTGTACCCTCGATGGCTGCGGCTCGGTCTGACCTTCCTCGTGCCGGTGGCATTTGCCACTACGGTGCCGGCCCAGGCGCTGGCGGGGCGGCTTTCGTGGGAGACGCTGGCGGGGGCGCTTGCTTTCGCGGCCTTGCTCTTTGTCGCTGCGCGATTCGTGTGGCGGGCGGGGAGCCGCCGCTACTCGGGCGCCTCGGCGTAGATGACGGCCGTCTCGAGAAACGATATAATCCCCTTTCCATGGGAAACAGTCTGGCACTCCGCCGCGAAGGGATTCGGAAGTTCTTCGGTCTCTCCCGCATGACGCACTCCGTCCTCGACGTCGCCCACCCGGCCATCGGGGCGCTCCTGGTCCTGGGAGCCTTCCCGGGAGCCTCCACCGTCGTGATCGGGCTTGTCGCCGCATTTGCAGGTTTCACCGCCGTCTTTGCGCTGAACGACGTGATGGACAGCAAGGTGGACTGCGAAAAGATGGCGAAGCTCACGGGAAAGAAGGATTGTTTCGACATCGACTCGGTGGGCTACCGGCATCCCATTGCCCAGGGCGCTCTCACGTTCAAAGCCGCCCTCGGCTGGGTGATCGCCTGGGGCCTGGTCTCTCTCTCCCTCGCGTTCATTCTCCGTCCCCTCTGCGCGGGACTCATGGTGGGCGCCCTCCTCCTGGAGATCGGCTACTGCAGGCTCCTGCGCGTGACTCACTGGAAGACCTTCCTTTCAGGCGCCATGGTGGCCGTGGGAGGGCTGGCCGGGGTGTACGCGGTTGCCGCCGCTCCTCCCGTCGGGTTCGTGGCCCTTTTCTTCGTGTGGGCCTTCGCATGGGAAGTTGGCTGTCGCAACATTCCCAACGACTGGAGCGACCTGGAGGAGGACATCGCCATGAGGGTGCGCACCTTCCCCGTGCGCTATGGCAGGCGGACGTCCACCCGGGTTTCCTTCTCCCTTCTGTGCGCGACGGTGGCCGCAAGCCTGTTCTTCCCGCTCCTGGTGCCCGTGCGGCACGCGGCCCTCTACCTTGCGGGCGCCCTGGCTGCCGGAGCAGTGCTCCTGGTGATCCCTGCCGTGCGATGGGTGAGAGACCAGAAGATGGCCTCCGCGATGTATCTCTTCAACAGGGCCTGCTTCTACCCGCTGGCAGTCTGCGGGATCGTCGCCGTGCTCGTGATCGTCTGAGAGAGGGCGAAGCTCCCGCCTCGGCGTTGACACGCCTCAACCTTGACAAATGGACATGGATGGCATAATGCATACTGGAATGGGTGCAAACGTTTGCAAGGAGGCTACGCTGAGAGACGTGGCAAAGGCCGCGGGTGTCAGCATGGCCACCGTTTCCAGGAGCCTCAACCACTCGACGTTGATCCCTGAGAAAACACGGAAGCGCATCCGGGAAATCGCGGACGACCTGGGGTTCGAGTTCAACTCCCATGCCCGCAGCCTGATCACCCGCCGGGTCGGAACCATCGGCATCATCCTTCCCCCCAACTACGACCACTTCGGGGTGAACCTCTACCACGGCACCCTGCACAGCTCCCTGCGGAGCGTCCTGGAGTGCAACGATATCGACCTCCTCGTGGCTTTCCTGAGCAACCATTTCACCGGCGGAAACAATATCACGAAGCTCGTGTCCGGGAAAAAAGTGGACGGGCTCATCATCGTGCAGCCGCTTTTCGAGCGGGAGCTCATCGATTTCCTTCATGTCAAGGAAATGCCCTTCGTCTTCTCGCACTACCCGCCGCCGGATCCCTGTCCGCCCGACATCGACATCATCTACCCCGACAACGACTACGGCGGGTATCTCGCCGGAGAGCACCTGGGCTCGCTGGGAAGGAAACGGGTCCTTTGCGTGACAGCCGCCGTGGAAAAGCTCGCGGAGCGCGAGTTCACGCTGCGCCTGGCCGGCGCGCGCCGGGGCCTGGCTGAGTCGGGCATCATTCTACGGCCCGAAGACCTGATCATGGGCGATCAGAGCATGGAGTCCGGCTACGACGCAGTGATCCGCGCGGCAGACAGGATCCGCCAGTATGACGCGATTCTGGCCCTCAATGACCTCATGGCGATCGGAGCAATGCTGGCCGTGGGCAAGCTGGGCCTGCAGGTTCCCCGGGACATTGCCCTGATCGGCTACGATGATACGGACCTCGCCGCCTCCGTCCGCCCGTCTCTCACCACGGTCCATCAGCCGCGGGAAGAGCTTTCCCTCGTGACCTGCGAAAGGCTGATCGAGCTGATCAGGACGCGCAGGGACGGCAACGGACGGCGCGAAGCGCGACGAACCCTGCTGACGCCGAAGCTCGTGGTCCGCGAGACCACCGCCGGCTCGTAAACGAACAGACGCGAGGCGATATGAAGAAGGTCCGGATCGGCATGGTCGGCCTCGGCAGGCTCGGAATGAAGCACGCGGAGAATATCGCCCTGCGCACGGCAGGCGCGGAGCTGGTGGCTGTCTGCGCGCTGGAGCCCGAGCGGGTGCGCCATGCGCGGGAGGCATGGGGCGTGGCGGACGGCTACTCTCGATTCGAGGCGATGCTGGAGGACGATTCTCTGGACGGCATCTTCATCGCCTCGAGCTCCGGCGAGCACTGCCGCCAGATCCGGCAGGCCCTCGACGCCGGCTTCCATGTCTTCTGCGAGAAGCCTCTTGGCGTCAGCCTGGAAGAATGCATGCAAGCCGAGGAGTCGGTGGAGAAGCACCCGGATCTCGTGTTCATGCTCGGGTTCATGCGCCGCTACGACTCGTCCTACAGCCGGGCCAAAAAGCTGATCGATGACGGCTACATCGGCCGTCCCATTCTCTTTCGGGGGTACTCGGTGGATCCCGAGTCCGCTATCGAGGGGGCCATCCGCTTCGCTCCCACTTCGGGCGGCCAGTTCCTGGACATGGCGGTGCACGACATCGACCTTGCCCGGTGGATGCTGGGCGGGGAGGCCACCACGGTCTTCGCCGCGGGCGGCTGTTACGCCCACCCCGAGTTCGCCCAGTATGGCGATGGGGACAATCTGGCGGCGCTGATCCGCTTCGACAACAGCGCAATGGCGTTCCTCCTTGCCGGCAGGACCGCTGCCCACGGCTACGCGGTGGAGACGGAGATCATCGGCACAAAGGCGGCGCTTCGCATAGCGAACGTGCCGCAAAAGGATATGGTGGAGCTGCTCGATGACCGGGGGGCCGTGCGGGAATGCTCGCAGAACTTCCTGGAGCGCTTCGGCGCGGCGTACCTTGCCGAGACGCAGGAGTTCGTGGACTGCATCCGGGAAGGGCGCAGGCCCGGGGTCACCGTGCACGACGGCGTGATGGCCACGAAGGTCGCATACGCGGCCACGCAGTCGTTCCGCCGCGACGAGCTGGTGCGGCTTTCATAAGGAGGAATGAGATGAAGGTTGGACTGATCGGGGCAGGGAGGATCGGCAGGATCCACGCGGAGAACATCGTGCACCATATTCCGCGCGTGCAGATTGCGAGGATCGCGGACGTGGCTGCGGACAAGGTCCGCGACTGGGCAAAGGGCCTGGGCATCACGCAGGTGACCACTGACGTGCGCGACCTTCTTGCGGACCCCGAGATCGGGGCGGTTCTCGTGTGCAGCTCCACCGACACGCATGCCGACATGGTGGTGGCGGCGGCGGAGAAGGGCAAGCACATCTTCTGCGAGAAGCCGGTGGACCTCACGGTGGCCAGGGTGAAGAAGGCGCTGGCCGCCGTGGCCAAGGCAAAAGTGACCCTCCAGGTCGGGTTCAACCGCCGCTTCGACCACAACTTCCGCAGGATCCGCGACCTCGTCCGCCAGGGCGCAATCGGGGACCCGCACATCCTGCGCATCACCTCCCGCGACCCCGCTCCTCCTTCCCCCGAGTACGTGAAGGTGTCCGGGGGGATCTTCCTGGACATGACGATCCACGACTTCGACATGGCGCGCTACCTTGCCGGCTCGGATGCCGTGGAGGTATATGCCAAGGGCGCGGTTCTCGTGGACCCTGCCATCGGAAAGGCGGGGGACGTGGACACGGCAGTGGTGACCCTGACCTTCCAGAACGGCTGCATTGGCGTGATCGACAATTCCCGCAAAGCCACGTACGGGTATGACCAGCGCGTCGAGGTCTTCGGCTCCAAGGGGGCCCTCTCGTGCGGCAACGACGCGCCCACCTCCGTGACCCTCTCCAACGACGCGGGCGTGGCCGGTGACAAGCCCCTGTACTTCTTCCTCGAGCGCTACCACCAGGCATTCCTCGATGAGATGAACTCGTTCTTTGACGCGGTGATCGACAGAAAGCCCTGCCCCGTGGGCGACATCGACGGCCTGAAACCGCTCCTCATGGGGTTCGCGGCAAAGAAGTCCGTTGCGGAAGGCCGTCCGGTGAAGATTGCAGAGATCGACGACTGACGGAGGCGTGAGATGAAGACAGTCCGGCTGACAATGGCGCAGGCGCTCCTGCGATTTCTCGATGTCCAGTACGTGGAATCCGACGGCGTTGAGACCAAGTTCGTGAAGGGAGTGGGAGGCATCTTCGGGCACGGCAACGTGGTGGGCCTCGGGGAGGCGCTTGCCCGGGAAGACCACGGCCTGACCTACTTCCAGGGACACAACGAGCAGGGCGCTGGGCACATGGCAATTGGCTATGCCAAGCAGATGAACCGCAAGCAGATCTTTGCCGTGACCAGCTCCATCGGGCCCGGCGCCCTCAACATGGTGACGGCAGCGGGAGTGGCCCTCGTGAACCGCATCCCGGTGCTCTTTCTGCCGGGGGACGTCTTTGCCTGCCGGCAGCCGGACCCGGTCCTTCAGCAGGTGGAGCAATGGGACGACTACACCGCGACGGCAAATGACGCATTCCGCGCCGTCTCACGCTACTGGGACAGGATCAACAGGCCCGAGCAGCTCATGGCCGCCTGCATCAGCGCAATGCGGGTCCTCACGGATCCCGCGGAGACCGGCCCCGTGACCCTTGCCCTGCCGCAGGATGTCCAGGGAGAAGCGTACGACTATCCCCAGGAGTTCCTGGAAAAGAGAGTCCATCACATCGAGCGTCGGCTCCCGACAAAGGGCCAGATCGACCGCGCGGTGGCCCTGGTGAAGTCCCGCACACGGCCCATCGTCATCTGCGGCGGCGGAGTCCGCTATTCGGAGGCCGGCAAGGAGCTGAAGGATTTCTGCTCGTCATTCGGCGTGCCTTTCGGTGAGACGCAGGCCGGCAAGGGGGTCATCTCGTGGGAGGATCCCTGGAACCTCGGCGGCATCGGAGTCACCGGGGGGCTTGCGGCGAACCGAATTGCGCGTGATGCCGACCTGGTCATTGCCGTCGGCACCCGGCTGGGCGACTTCACAACCGGCTCGCGAAACCTCTTCCGCAACCCCAAGGCCGAGATCCTCTCCATCAACGTGAACGCCTTCGACGCGGCCAAGATGAACGCCGCGGTAATCGTTGCGGATGCGCGGGAAAGCCTGCGGGTGCTCACCGCGGGGCTTCGCGCCGCCGGGTGGAAATCGGGATACAAGGGCGATGTGGAGAAGGTGCGCGCGGAATGGCGTAAGGAGGAGGATCGCCTGTACACGCAGGACGACCCGGCGGGGCTGTCGCAGGTGCGTCTCCTGGGCGAGCTGAACGAAAGCCTCCTGCCGCGGGATGCCATTGTCGTGGGAGCCTCGGGGAGCCTGCCCGGCGACCTTCAGCGGGTGTGGCGCACGCGAGCGCTCGATTCCTACCACATGGAGTACGGCTTTTCCTGCATGGGCTACGAGATAGCTGCTGCACTGGGGGCAAAGATGGCCGCTCCCCACCGGGAGGTGTTCGCCCTCGTGGGAGACGGCTCCTACGTGATGCTTCACTCGGAGCTTCTCACGGCCATCCAGGAAGGGATCAAGATCCATATCGTGGTTTTCGACAACGCGGGATACCAGTGCATCGACAACCTCCAGACCAGCCAGGGGATCGTGAAGTTCGGAAATGACCTTCGCCAGCGCGACCCGGCAACGGGCAGGCTCACCGGCCGCCTGATGCCGCTGGACTTCGCGAAGAACGGGGAGAGCTACGGCGCCAAGGGCTATTCGCCGAAGACGCTCGGCGAGTTCCGCGAAGCGGTGAAAAGCGCGCTGGCGGGCAGCGTCTCCACGGTGATCGACGTGAAGGTGACGCAGAAGTCCATGACCCACGACTACGAATCGTGGTGGCGGGTCGGGACCGCGCAGGTTTCGGAAAACCCGAAGGTCGTCGAAGCGGCAAAGAAGATCAGCAAGGAAGTAGAATCGGCGAGGAAGTTTTAGGGATATTTGGAAAGGAACGTCGGATGAAAGACAAAAGGGTACGCCTGGCCATCGCTCCCATCGCCTGGACCAACGACGACTTGCCCGAGCTGGGGGGCGGGAACACCTTCGAGCAGTGCATTTCGGAGATGGCCCTTGCCGGCTATGAAGGCAGCGAGGTCGGCAACAAGTATCCCCGGGACCCGGCGGTCCTCAAGCATTACCTGGACTTGCGCGGCCTCACCATCTGCAACGCCTGGTTCAGCTCCTTCCTGACGACAAAACCGTACGCGGAGGTTGAAAAGGCATTCCTCGAGCACCGGGATTTTCTTCACGCCGTGGGGGCGCGCGTCATCGGCGCCGCGGAGCAGGGGCATTCCATCCAGGGAAGGCAGGATGTCCCCGTCCTGGAGGGGAAGCCGAGCTTCAGCAGCGAGGAATGGAAGAGGCTGGCCGAGGGACTCAACCGGCTGGGCGAGCGCGCCCGCGAGAAGGGAATGATCCTGACCTACCATCACCACATGGGGACGGGGGTCCAGACGGCGACGGAGGTGGACAAGCTCATGGAAATGACTGATCCTCTGCTCCTGTCCCTCCTGTACGACACGGGGCATCTGGCGTTCTCAGGAGAGGATTATCTGGCTGTCCTGGAACGCCACGTGGGGCGGGTCCGTCACGTGCATCTGAAGGACGTGCGCCTCGACGTGCTGGACCGGGTGAAAAAGGAGCGCATGAGCTTCCTCAGGGCCGTGAAGGAAGGCGTGTTCACCGTTCCCGGCGACGGGGGACTGAACTTTGAGCCGGTGTTCAAGCTGTTGTCGAAGAAGGGCTACCAGGGCTGGTACGTCGTGGAGGCGGAGCAGGACCCGGCCAAGGCAAATCCATTCGAGTACGCGCTGAAGGCGCGCACGTTCATCCGGGAGAAAGCCGGACTGTAAGGAGATGACCATGAACCAGGCGGTTGAGACGCGCTTGCATGTTATGACAAGGACGACATCCTCGGTGCTCTGGAACGATTCCTGCTCCCTGCAGGAGCTTGGGGACTCCATTCAGAACAACGGCGCCGTGGGCGCCACCTGCAATCCTGTGATCGTTCTTACTGTTCTGAAGAAGGAGTGGGCGCTCTGGAAAGACCGGGTTGCAGCGCTCATCCAGGAGATGCCCTGTGCTTCCGAGGGCGAGATTGCGTGGCGGCTCGTGGAGGAGATGTCCATCAAGGCAGCCGGGCTCCTCAAGCCGGTCTTCGACCGTGAGAAAGGGAGGAACGGACGTCTTTCCATTCAGACGGATCCCCGGCTGTTCCGCGACCCCCGGGCCATTGTGGAGCAGGCAGAGCGCTTTGCAGCTCTTGCACCAAACATGATCGTGAAGATCCCGGCCACCCGGGCCGGCATCGAGGCAATCGAGGAGGCCACCTGGAGGGGGATCAGCATCAACGCAACGGTCAGCTTCACGCTTCCGCAGGCAATTGCGGTTGCCGAGGCAGTGGAGAGGGGGCTCAAGCGACGGGAAAAGGAGAAGAAGGACATCACCCGCATGGGGCCGGTGTGCACGCTCATGGTCGGACGCCTGGACGACTGGCTCAAGGTGGTGGCGGAAAAACAGGGCATCATCGCGGATCCCTGGGCCCTGGACTGGGCGGGGGTTGCCGTGTTCAAGAAGGCGTACCGGATCTACCGGGAAAGAGGATACCGACTTCGCCTCCTGTCAGCAGCCTTTCGAAATCACCTCCACTGGAGCGAGCTCATTGGCGGTGACGTGGTGATCTCTCCGCCGTTCGAATGGCAGAAGCGGTTTAACGATTCCACCGTCAGCGTCGAGAACCGGATCGACAGGCCTGTGGATCCTCGTACGGTCGAAGAGCTGGAGAAGCGTTTCGCGGATTTCCGTCGGTCTTTCGATGAGAAGGGCATGACCCCGGAGGAGTTCGACACTTTCGGCGCGACCCGAAGGACTCTTCGGCAGTTCTGCAAGGCGGTCGACGACCTGAGCGGCGTGATCAGGGATCAGATGGTGCCTAACCCCGACGCCTGATTCTTTTTTCACTTGACAACTCGGGAGGGAGAGGTTTTATTATTTCTGCATTAGGAGGAAGTGCTTCCGTTTTTTTTAAGCCCCACTATGCAAGCGTTTGCATCGCAAACGCGAAAATCTTTCCGAGGAGGTGCGTATGCGGAAGGTTCTAGTCTTTGCGCTAGTGGCTTTGATGGCGGCGCCGCTCATTGCGACGGCTGCGCCGAAGCTGAAGATGGGCGTCACGATAGAAGATTTCAATGACGTTTTCATGCGGTACGCCCTGGACCAGCTGACCGCTGAGGCAACCAAGAACAACCTCGACATCATCGCGGCTGACGGGAAACGCGACCCGCAAGAGCAGCTCAAACAGGTCGAGAACTTCATCACGCAGGGCGTGGATGCCATCCTGATCCACGTCATCGACCAGACCCTTGCGCCGAACATCACGAAGGAATGCCTGGCCGCGAACATTCCCCTTGTTTACTTCAACCGCAAGCCGGATGACTCAGCGCTGGTTGCCGGCAAGGCCGTCGCAGTCGCCTCCCCCGAGGTGGTTGCAGGAAGCCTGGAGGCCGAGTTCGTGGCAAAGAAGCTGAACGGCAAGGGCAACGTCGGCATCCTGATGGGCACCATGGGAAGCGCGCCGCAGATCGGCCGCACCCAGGGGTCCAAAGATGTGCTGGCGAAATACCCAGGCATCAAGGTGGTGCGTGAGCAGACTGCCAACTTCCAGAGGCCCGAAGCGCTCACGGTGGTTGAGAACTGGCTGGCCGGCGACGTGAAGCTCGACGCGATCATCGCCAACAACGACGAGATGGCCCTCGGCGCAGTGCTGGTCCTCGAAGAGAAGCACATGAAGGACAAGGTGATCGTGACCGGTGTTGATGCGACCTCGGACGCCTTGAAGTTCATCGCAGACAAGCGGCTCGACATGACCGTGTTCCAGAACGGTGGAGCGCAGGGCCGCGGAGCTGTTCAGACCGCCTTGAAGCTGATCAAGCATCAGATGGTCCCCACGTTCACCGCAATCCCCTTCGAACCGGTGACGTACGACAACTACAAGAAGTACCTGAAGTAGGGTAGAATACGGCAGGGGCCGGATGAAAAGTCCGGCCCCTGGATTTGTCCTCACGACTTCCTCTGCAAGGAGCGAGCGCGCTGTGAGCGAGTTCATCCTGGAAATGGAAGGCATTCATAAAAGCTTCCCCGGCGTGCATGCGCTGAACGGTGTTCAGCTCCACGTGCGCCCGGGTACGGTCCACGGCGTCATGGGGGAGAACGGTGCCGGCAAATCCACCCTCATGAAAGTGGCAATCGGCCTGTACAGGCCGGATTCCGGTACCCTCAAGCTCCGCGGCCAGCCGGTGAGCTTCGAGAACGTCCATGATGCCCTGACGCGGGGCATCTCCATGATCCACCAGGAAATGAGCCCGCTTCCCTACATGACCGTGGCTCAGAATATCTTTCTGGGCCGTGAGATCAAGAACCGCCTGGGCCTGATCGATCACCGCGCCATCGACCGTGAATCAGAGGGGATACTCAAAGAGCTGAAAGTCAATCTCACCCCCCGGCAGATCATGGGGAGGCTCAGCGTTGCCCAGATGCAGTTGGTGGAGATAGCGGAAGCAGTCTCCCGCAAAGCGGACCTCATCATCATGGACGAGCCGTCCTCTGCCCTGACTGAAAAGGAAGTCGGGCACCTGTTCTCCATCATCAAGGACCTGAAGCAGCGCGGCGTGGCAGTCATCTATATCACGCACAAGATGGACGAGGTTTTCGCCATTACTGACGAGGTGAGTGTCTACCGGGACGGGGAGTTCGTTGGCCGGGAGGACAGCGTGAACCTCACCCGGGAGAAGCTGATCAAGATGATGGTGGGCCGAACCATTGATCAGTTCTTCCAGAAGGAAAAAGCGGAGGTCGGCAAGCCCGTCCTGGAGGTGGAAGGGCTCACGCGGCGCGGTTATTTCCATGACATCAGCTTTTCCGTGAAGGAAGGAGAGATCCTGGGGGTGGCGGGGCTGATCGGTGCGGGCAGGACCGAGGTGATGGAGTCGATGTTCGGCGTCACTCCCAAGCAGGCCGGCGTCGTGAAGGTTCTCGGGAAGCCGGTGAAGATCGAGACCCCGTATGACGCCATCCGGCACGGGATGGCCTTCCTCACAGAAGACAGGAAGAGAAGCGGGCTGTACCTGAACCTGTCGGTGCGTGACAACATCACCATGCCGAGCCTGCGCAACAACCTGAACGCTCTTTTCATCAAGCACCGCGCGCTTCGAAAGCTCTGCGACGACGCCGTGGGTACGCTGCGGATCAAGACGCCCAGCCTGGATCAGCTGGTGATGTTCCTGAGCGGCGGCAACCAGCAGAAAGTCCTCGTGTCGCGCTGGCTCGCCACCGTCCCGCGCCTCCTGATCCTGGACGAGCCGACGCGCGGGATCGATGTTGCGACGAAGAGCGAGATCTACCGGATCATGTCCAACCTCGCGAAGGAGGGGAAGGCAATCATCCTCATCTCCTCGGAAATGCCCGAGATCCTCGCGATGTCGGACAGGATCATGGTCATGCACGAGGGGCGGAAGGTCGGAGAGATCAGTCAGGCCGAGGCCACGCAGGAGAAGATCCTCCACATGGCCACCGGGGAGCCGCTGAGCACGTTCAAGGAAGTCCACTACTATTAGCCCACGACGGGAGGCATGCTGTGATTGAGGCAGTCAAAATAGCACCAAGAAGGGAATCCCGCGTCCTGTCGCTCATGAGCAAATACAGCATCCTGCTGATCCTCGTGGGACTCTGCATCGTGATCGCAATCCTTTCCGGCGGGCTGTTCCTTCGGATCAACAACCTCCTGAACGTTCTGCGCCAGATCAGCGTCATCGGCATCATCGCCCTGGGCGTCACCATGTGTATCATCACCGCGGGGATCGATCTTTCCTCGGGCGCGGTGGTGGCCGCTGTCGCGGTGGCCGTGGCCAGCCTCATGCAGAGCGCGGACGCGATGGACCGCTTGTTCACGGGAGGACACCCCTGGCCGATCATTCCCGTGCTCCTCATCGGCCTGGCGGTCGGAGCCGCAATCGGCTTCGTCAATGGCAGCATGATTGCCTGGCTAAGGATCCCTCCCTTTATCGCCACCCTTGGAATGATGACTTTTGCGCGTGGGTGGGCATTCATCTACTCGCAGGGACGACCCCGCGGCAGCCTGATTGACGGGTTCCAGGCCATCGGGCAGGGCGATGTCCTGGGCGTCCCCAACCCCGCCATCGTGCTTATTGTCTGCGTGGTGATCACCTACGTGATTCTCCAGCACACCCTGTGGGGACGCTACACGTATGCCCTGGGAAGCAACCTGCAGGCAGCCGTCGTCTCGGGGATCAAGACCAACCGCTACCTCATCCTCGTCTACACGTATGCTGGCTTCCTGGCAGGGGTAGCGGCAATCGTTCTGACCGCAAGGATCGGCTCCGGTCAGCCGGGGCTCGGCCTGGGCTACGAGCTTGATGCCATTGCGGCCTCGGTCATCGGCGGCACGAGCCTCGCCGGAGGTCTGGGGAGCGCCGGCGGCACGCTGATCGGCGCGCTCATTATCGGCGTCATGAAGAACGGGCTGGACCTCCTGAACGTCTCAGCGGATTTCCAGCAGGTGGCGCGCGCCATCATCATCGTGGTGGCGGTGACCATCGACGTGCGAAAGAACGTCAGAAGGAACTAACCTACTCCCCGAGATACGTCATACTCGCCTTGAGCGCGGAGGCCAGCTCGCTGTGGCCCAGGCGCTGCACTTCCGCGGCAAACGGCTCGAAGGAGATGTCCCCCTTGTACCCCAGCCGGTCGTGGTGGGCTATCTGCGCCTTGCAGAACGTGTGGTCTTTCGGTCCCGGAAGCACGCGGTGCTCGTCGCGATACTTCTCTTTTGCGATTCCTGAGTCGACTCCCGATACATGGATGAGGCCGGTGCTTGCCACCTCGTAATGCGGCCCGATGTCATTCTCCGTGTCCGGCCCCAGGTAGTGGTGGAACGTGTCATACACGGTGCGATAGCAGCTGAGGCCCGAGCTCCTGATTGTCTCCACCGCGACGAGGATGGATGCAAGGGAGGACTCCGGGAAGCCCAACGGCTCGACCAGTCCCAGGATTCCCTTCTTCATGAAAGAGGGCCCGAACGCCTTCAAGGCATCCACGGTTTCCGAAACCTTTGCCCTGGCGTCACGCGTGTCCGCGGTGTCGTTGTTGGGGCAGAGCACCACCGCGGGGCACTGGATCTCCGCCGCGATGTCGAGGAGCCTTTCCAGGTCGTCTGAAGCCTTCTGCCGGGCCGTCTTCAGGTTGAACTTCTGCACGGCGTTGATCGAGATGACCTTGATCCCGCTTGCTTTCGCCAACGCCAAGGCACGGGAGCCGGAGAGACCGTCAATGACCTGAACGCCGGGAAGATCGTTTCGAAGCTCGACCTTTGAAAGGCCTAGATCAGCTGTAAACCGGAAGAAATCCTCGAGCCCCAGCGACGGGCACGTGATCCTGTTCACGGCGAATCGACGCTTTTCGATCATGGCGGGCCTCCTGTTCTTTTGCCACAACCTTACCACTGTGAGTATATTTCTTCTACCACGTCGTGTGAGCCCGCCCATGCCGCAGACAGCCACAAAGACAACGCGGCTTCCTAAGCAAGGAGGATCGACATGATAACAGCTGTCGAGCCGAAGCAACTGAAATACTGGGTCGGTGGAGAGTGGAAGACCTCGAACACCGACCATTACATGGACTGCTATGACCCCTCCATAGGAGAGGTCGTAGCGCGCACTCCCCAGTGCACACCTGAGGAAGTCCGGGCGGCAATTGCCGCAGCCAAGGCGGCTTTTCCGGCCTGGGCGGACACGCCTCCCAGCAAGCGGGCGCAGGTGCTCTTCCGGATGAAAAGCATCCTCGACCGCCACGTGGATGAGCTTACGCACCTGGTTGCCGAGGAGCACGGCAAGGTCTGGGACGAGGCCATGGGGGACGTGCTCAAGGTCATCGAAGTGGTGGAGTACGCTGCGGGGGTGCCCCACCTCCTCAAGGGCCCCGCCATCATGAACGCCACCCCCGGGTACGACACGACACAATACATTGAGCCCCTCGGGGTGTTCGCGGGAATCTCCCCGTGGAACTTCCCGGCGATGATCCCCATGGGGTGGATGGCTCCGCTGTGCATTGCGACGGGCAATACCATGGTGCTCAAGGCGGCAAGCTTCGTCCCGAGGTCCTCCATGCGCATCATGGAGCTTTGGCAGGAGGCCGGCCTTCCCCCCGGCGTGCTGAACCTCGTGACCTGCTCGAGGGCGGAGGCAGAGATCCTCCTCACCCACCCGGACGTGATGGGAATCTCCTTTGTCGGTTCAACATCTGTGGGCAAGCACATCTACGCGACGGCTGCCGCCAACGGAAAGCGCGTGCAGGCGCTCACCGAGGCAAAGAACCACGCACTCGTCATGAGGGATGCCCCCCTGGAGCGCACGGCCAAGGGGATCGTGAACTCTGCCTGCGGGTGCGCGGGGGAGAGGTGCATGGCCCTCCCCGTGGCCGTGGTGGAAGATGCGATTGCAGATCAGCTCATCGAGGCGCTCGTGAAAGTGATGGAAGGCCTCAAGATCGGGCCGGCGTACGACAAGACAAGCCAGCTCGGTCCGCTGGTCAACGCGGATCATCGCGCAAGTGTCATTTCCTGGATCCAGAAAGGAATCGAAGAAGGCGCGGAGATGGTTCTCGACGGCCGTGACGTCTCCGTCCGCGGCTTCGAGAAGGGATTCTACCTGGGGCCAACGCTCTTCGATCACGTGAAGAAGGGCATGAGCGTCGGGGACCGCGAGATCTTCGGTCCGGTGCTCTGCATCAAGCGGGTGAAAAGCTTCGACGAGGGCGTCGAGCTGATGAACGAGAGCGAGTTCGGGAACGGGAGCGTGATCTACACGCAGAGCGGCTACTATGCCAGGGAGTTCAGCCGCCGCTCCCACGCCGGCATGGTCGGGGTGAATGTGGGCATTCCCGTTCCCCTTGCGATGTTCGGTTTCACCGGGCACAAGGCCTCGTTCTTCGGCGACCTTCACACCATGGGAACGGACGGGGTGCGGTTCTACACCGAGCTGAAGAGCGTCACCTCGCACTGGTTCTCCGAGAAGGAAGGGCGCGAGGGTCGGGTCCGCAACAGCTGGGACGGAATGATCTGAAGCCAGGGGGCCGCACCTCATGAAAACGTCGAAAGCTCTACGGCCCCCAGATCTTCGCCGCTGGGTCCATGACCCACTTGTGCTCCGGTACGAAGGTCGGCGTGCCATAGCGGGCGCCGTCGAGGTGCCGAATCACCCAGACATAGAACATTGCATAGCCGGGAGCGGCGGCGTGAGGGTGCACGGCGCCCGGGGGGATGATCACCGTGTCCCTGTTTCGAAGCAGGTACGCCTCTTCCCCGATCTGACACAGGCCGAATCCCTCGGGCAGCTGGAAGCGATAATGGTAGATCTCCGGCTGCGGATGGTGATGCGGAGGGTAACTGGACCATTTGCCGGGGAACGTGACCACCTCTCCGAGCACGAGGTTTGACGCGGAATCCCGGGGATCCTCCAGGATGGTTCGAACGATCCGGGTGGATGTCTCCTTCATCGTCCCCTTCCCGCGCTCTTCGCTTCGACATTCCTCCGGCGTGTAGAGGTGCACGGGAAAGGAACGCGGGTTTTCCGTTGCGTGCACGGAGATCTCCGCTCCGCCGTTGCCCGCCGTGAGGGTTGCCTCGGCTTTCGCCGGCAGGCTCAGGCACCACGGGGACTGCTCGAAGAGAGACTCCCGCGAAACGCGGTACTTTCTCCCTTCCCAGGCCATCTCCACGGAGCCGTCCAGGAGAAGGAAGGCCCTTTCCCTGCCAGGGCCCGAGCGGTGGGCCTGGCCGGCTTTCAGGCGCAGGATCCCGAAGTCCATCAGCGTCTCCGCGTGATGGGCTCCTATTTCCGTGTATCCGATGGGGAACTCGCGCTCGTTTCGTATCCGCATGGTTTTCCCGCGGGGATTCTACATCCCTCTCCGCGGCGCCATCAAGTGAGAAAGGGGCTCGCTGTTTTTGCCTCCCGGCATTACTTTCTAGACGTAGCCATGAGAGCCATTCATCGGAAGACCACACCATGGGCATGAACACCCTGAGCGCGAACGACAAGGCGCTTCGCATCAACATCGATGCCGCGCGCTACGGGACCTTTGCCGAGATAGGCGCGGGCCAGGAAGTGGCGCGTTGGTTCTTCCACGTTGGCGGCGCCGCGGGGACGGTTGCCAAGACCATCTCCGCCTACGACATGGCCGTCTCGGACGCCATCTACGGCGCCACGGGGCGCTATGTCAGCAGACAGCGCCTCGTTGCCATGCTCGACCACGAATGGGCCCTGCTTCTGGAGCGGCTCGACGCCAAGCGGGCTGAGAAGACCAAGTGTTTCGTGTTCGCGGATACAGTGGCGACCAAAAGCCACATGAGGCAGGAGGACGGTCACGGCTGGCTGGGCATCAGGTTCCAGACGGAGCCGCGCGGTCCGGCCTCGGAGATCATCATCCACGCGCGCATGTGGGACCTGGACAACGTGCGCCAGCAGGAGGCCCTTGGCCAATTGGGGGTCAACCTCATCTACGGAGCGTTCTACCACTCGGCGTCCCCGGAAACGCTGATCGGGTCCCTCATGGACGAGCTCACACGGGACCGGATGGAAGTGGACATGCTGAAGTTTTCCGGGCCGGCATTCACCGCGGTGGACAACCGGCTCATGAGCCTGCAGCTGGTCCAGCAGAGGCTGACCAACGCCGCCATGTTTGCCCCCGACGGCGAGGTGGTGGAGCCGGCGGAGCTCCTGTACCATCAGCCGGTTCTCATCGAGCGCGGAAGCTTCCGCCCCATCACAAGGGTCACCCTGGACATGCTGGAGAGGTCCCTGGCCCAGCTTCGCGAGATGCCCGACATGGCCGGGAGGGAGCCCGTCATCCTCATGGAGATGACGCTCCGCAACCTTCTCACCCTGGGAGAGAAGGTCGAGCACGCGGACTTCCTGGCTCGCATGGATACCCTGCGGGCCCTCGGCAGGACGGTCATGGTGTCCAACTATTCGCGCTTTCACAACGTCACCGTGTACCTGCGCAGGTACACGCACGAGAGGATCGTCATGGTGCTCGGCATCCCGACGCTCCAGCAGGTCTTCGATGAGGAGCACTATCGGGATCTCGAAGGCGGCGTCCTGGAGGCCATGGGCCGTCTCATACGGGGGCCGGTTACGCTGTACGTCTATCCGTGGAAGAACAGCGAGACCGGAGAGGTCGTCACTGCCGGGACGTTCAAGGCTCCGGCCGCGCTTCGCCATCTCTACGCCCATCTCCTTGAAAACCACGGCGTGGAGGCCGTGCGGGATACGGCGCCCGCCGACCTCTCCATCCTGCCTCGGGACGTGCTTGCCCGGCTCCAGGAAGGAGACCCGACCTGGGAAGAGCTTGTGCCGGAAGTTGTTGCCCGCGTCATCAAGGCAGGAGGGCTGTTCGGTTTCCGCCAGCCGGCCCCGGCGCGGAGGAGAGCATGAGCGCTGGAGTGAGCGGGCCGGCTGCCGCTCTTCGGCCCGGGCACGCCCGGGAGAGGGTCATCGCATACCTCGAGCTGACCAAGCCGCGGATCGCTCTCCTGGTGCTGACGGTCGCAATCGGTTCGTTCTACCTGGCTCTGCCGACCGCTGTGGACTGGGCAAGGCTGGTGGAGACCGCGGTCGGCGTCAGCCTGCTCGCCTTCGGGATTTTCGCTCTGAATCATTACCAGGAGCGGGAATTCGACGGGCTCATGCTCCGCACGGCCCACCGGCCCCTGCCGAGCAGGCGGCTTGCGCCGCGTGACGCGCTGGCATTCGGCGTTGTCCTCACGACGGCCGCCGTCGCCGGTATCACCGCTGTTCTCGGGCTCGTTGCCGGCTGCGTGGCTCTCTTCACTTTTGTAAGCTACATCTTCATCTACACGCCGTTGAAGCGGCGCACAATGCACCACACCATTCCGGGAGCGCTCTCAGGGGCCATGCCCCCTCTCTTGGGCTGGGCAGCCGCCCGCGGGAGCCTGGACCTGAACGCGTGGGTCCTGTTCGGCATTCTTTTCTTCTGGCAGTTTCCCCATTTCCTTGCCCTCGAGCTGATGTACCGCGAGGACTACCAGCGGGGCGGCGTGCGCGTTGTCACGGCGTCTCCGGCTGCGGGCGCATGGGTGGTTACGGAGATAGTCCTGGCCATGATCCTCCTGGTGGCCGTGAGCCTCGCGCCGTACGTGACCGGTATGGCCGGCCCGGTGTACCTGGTGGGCGCCGCGATCCTGGGGTGGATCTTCCTGGTGCTTGCCGCCCGGGCGGCGGTGCGCAGGGACAAGGCCGGCGGACGGCTTCTTCTGCGCGCCTCGATTTCCTATCTTCCGCTCCTGTTCCTGCTTCTGGTTTTTGGTGTACACTGAAGACCTTCCTTGCCCCTTTTCAGGCATTTCAGTGAAATAAAACGGCGGCAAAGACGTCATGATCCGGTGGGCGGGTTTCCGCTCCATCAGGTGTTGAAAGGGGCGTGGAAATGTTCCCGTCAGCTTCCAGGGTTCTGCGGGCCGCGACGCTGTGTGGCGTGCTGCTGGCGGCCGCCGTGCTGATCGTGTCATGTGTCGGAGCGCCTCCGGCGCGGGATCTGCAGCCCACACGGACAGCCGCGGCGCTCGAGTTCCATTCCGGCAAAAGAACGGACCAGGACGGGATTCCGCTTCTGGATCTTTCAGGCTCTTCGTACGAGGTCGGACTGCAATACGGCGTGCTTCTTCGACCCGAGATCCGCGCCGTGCATGGAGAGTTCAAGGGCCTCCTTGATGAGCTGACCGGCGGAGGCCTGCGGCTGTTCTTCTTTCGTCATTCCCTGGACGGGAAGATCGACCAGATGCGTGCCGCCCTGCCGGCCGAGTTTCTTGAAGAGATTCGCGGCATTGCAGACGGCGCGCAGATTCCATTCGACGAGTACCTGTTTTTCGCGGTAGCGCCCGAGCTTCTTTTCGATCCCGGTTGCACCTCGATCGTGGTGAGGCGCGGGGACCAGATGGTCCACGGCCGCAATTTCGACTTCCCGAGGCCCGCCAACATCATGTCCCGGTATCCCGTCATCGTGAAGTCGGCCGTGGACGGGAAGGTCCCCTTCATCAACGTCGGCTTTGCCGGACTGCCCGGTGTCTACACTGGCTTCAACAGTCATGGCATCGCGGCCAGCGTCAACACGGCCTCATTCACGAAAAAAACCGAGCGAAACTTCGTTCCCGTGGGGTTCCTGGTCAAGTCTGTCCTGGAGGACTGCTCGTCCCTGGCGGAAGTGGACGCTCTGATGAGGCGCTCCGTCGCGTCCCACTACTTCATCACCGTTTCCTCGCGGGACGAACGAAGCGCCGCGCTCTACGAATCCCTCGGCGGTTCGGCAACGAAAGTGGAAATGACGCAGGACGTCCTTTCCGTGGCCAACGCCCCTCTTTCCACGGTCAATCGCCAGCGCAACGCGTCGATCCTCTCCCAGGCCGAATACAACCTTGCCCGCGAGAGGGAGGTGGGTCTGCTTGCTGCCCGCAGGCCGCAGGCCGGCCTTGCCGACTACGTTCACGACATCCTCGGCAACCACGACTTCTACAGCTATCCGGACTTTCCCGCGCACCAGACGCCCATCCAGGATTCCCTGAAGACCATCAATAACTACAACACGATCCAAAGCGTCATTATCGATTGGCCCGAGAACCTCCTCATCTTTTCCTATCGCTCCTCGTATGCGGGTTTCGGTTCTTTTCATGCATATGACATTTCCTCCGGGCAGCTCAGCCTCTGGCGCCCGGAAGATCCCTTTTCGCTGACGAGCGGTTTTCGCGCGGACACCGGCTTCCTGGAGAGCGCATTCTCCCTGGTGCGGTCAAAAGGAATGAGCCTTGACAAGGATGGATGGGAGAAGATTCAGGGGATCCTCGCTGAGAGCGAGGGGCTGAACCCCCTGCTCAGAGCCGACTGGACATTCTCCGCCTCCATGGCCCTGAAGAGCTTCGATGAAGCCGGGCGCGCGGGTCGGGGAATCGATCGGGCTTTCCCGGACTACTACCTCGGCCCTCTGGACCAGGGCTTCGCGGCGTATGAAAAAGGGGATTGGCAGGAGGCGCGGGAATGTTTCCTCGAATCAGAGTCCCGTCCGATAAACTCTCCTGCCACGCGCCTCCTTGCAATCGCATACGCTTCACTGGCGTCCGGCAGGCTGCATGACGGCGCGCAGGCGGCCCGGCTCCGGGAGCAGGCACGAGAGCTGTTGTCGCAATACTGGATCCCGCCCGACCTCGACCAGAGCTTGAAGAGCTACATCCGCGACGGCGAGGTGGCGGAGCTGCTGCACGGCATTGCGAGAGACGTGGAAAAGCGCTGATGCGCGGCGGCGAAGACTGAAGGCCGGCCGTCCGGGGAACCGGTTGCCGCAGACCGCAATTCCGCGTATACATTCCGCACACAGATGGGAACTGACAACGCGCGCGCATTCGTCGTGAAACGAACACAGGCAGGCCTCGGGCTTTTCACAGCCAGGACATTTGCCCGCGGGGATCTTGTCATCGAATATACGGGTGTGCTTCTCTCCACGGAAGCGGCGGACCGCAGGGGAGGCAGGTACCTCTTTCGGGTGAACTCCCGGTGGACCATCGACGGTCAGGGCCGGGAGAACCTGAGCCGCTATATCAACCATTCCTGCAAGCCCAATTGCGTGGCTTACACGCGCGGCAGGCGCGTCCTCATCTACTCGCGAAGAAAGATCGAGCCGGGCGAGGAGCTTTGCTACAATTACGGAAAGGAATATTTCAACGCCTTCATCAAGCCGCGGGGATGCCTCTGCTTTGCGTGCCGCGACGGCGGAGGCGGAAACGGCGGGGGTCGAAACGGCGGAGGCGGAAACGGTAACGGGGGGCGCCAGAGGCCACGCCGCTGACGGCGCAGCCTCCGCTTGGGGTCACTTCCCCGCGGCGGACCCCGCGTCCGCAAGCCAGATGGGAGCGCCCGTTGCCTGCTTCAACGCATACTCGCTCAGCACCTCTCGGTACTGCGACTGCAGGCTTCCCAGCTCGGCGCGCTCCATGGCAGCCTGCGCGTCCAGGTATTCCAGGTTGGTAAGCATTCCCAGGTCGTACTGGAGCTTGACCACGTCCAGCATCTCTTTGGCCTGATCCAGCTGAGTCTGCGAGGTTTCAACCTGACGGCGCCCGGCCTCCACGTCCTGGACGGCTTGGAGCACCTGGGTGGCCACGCTGCGCTTGACCGCCAGGGAGCTCTCGCGGGCCGCCTGGAGCTTCTTCTCCGCCTCTTCCCCCTGCCGTGCAATGAGGAAACCCTCGAAGATGGGCACGTTCACCTGGACGCCGGCCACCCAGTTCAGCACGGGGGTGTTGATGTCGGGCAGTATCCCGTTCTTGTAGCCGATCGAGGCGTGCCCTGAGACCGTGGGCCAGGCGCCGATGTCCGCGAGGCGGCGGCCCAGCTCGGCGGCGCGTTCCGCATCCGCGGCCTGGCGGACCTCCGTCCGATGCGTCAGCGCGGATGCAAGCAGAGACTGCTCGTCCGGAGAAGCCCCTGCGCCTGCGGCGAACGCGCCGCTCAGGTCAAGCGGCTCTGATTCACCCATGCCCATGAGCTGTTTCAGCCCGACGGTCTGCTTGTTCAGCTGGTTCTCCGCCTCGATGCGTTGGCTTTGAAGCGCGCTGACGCGGACCTCCGTGGAAAGCTCGTCGTAACGGGTGGCGGAGCCGGTCTGGGTCCGGACCTCGACGGCCTGCAGGTGCTCGTTGAGGTTCGCGACCTGGCTGTCCAGGGCTGCAAGCTGCCCCTTGAGGAAGAGCACCGTGTAGAAGCCCTGGGCCGCCTGGAACGCGAGGCTCGTCCTGATCTGCTCCACGCCGATCTCGGCAGCCGACACGCCGCTCTCAGCAAGCTTGACCTGGATCCCTCGCTTGCCGAACTGGAAGATCACCTGGCTGAGCCCGACGTTGAAGTCCCACATGTTCACCGGAACAAGGGACAAGGGGGACTCGAGGAGAGGCGCGACGTTCGAAGGGATGGAAATGCCCAGCTGCGACAGGACGGAAGCAGGAGGGAGGAGGGAGGCGATAGCGAAGCTCTGGTCCGAAATCCTGTTGTACGACGCCGTGCCGGCGACAAAGGGGTAGTATGCACTGTTGGCTTCCCCGACCCGGGCGCGCGCTGCTTCCACGGCCGCCTGGGCCTGCTGGATCAGAGGCTGGTTGGCGAGCGCCCGCGAGATCACCTGGTCCACGGTCAACCGAGCGGCAGCCGGCTGCGGGGATGCGGCGGGCGCCGGTGCCGCGGTCTCCTCCGCACGGAGGCCGGTTGCGCCAAGAAGCAGGAGCACCGCGGCCGCGGCGCCAAATCCGGCCCTCATCGGGCCACCTCCATCCCGTCCTGCAGCGCTTCCACGTTGGAGGTTGCGACCATCTCGCCAGCCTGCAACCCGGACAGCGCCTGGGCATCGGCATCGTTTCTCATTCCCAACGTGACTTGCGTCTTGTGGACCTTGCCCCCCGCCACGACGAAGACGAAAGCCTGGCCGTCCTCACCCGAAGCCACCGCGGACAACGGCACCATGATTCCCGAGGCTCCCGTGATGGTGAAGGACGCCTTGGCGGTCATGCCGGCAAGGAGCTTCGCGTCGTTCGTGAGCAGGACCACAACGGGGAAGTACTGGCCCGTGGCCGCGGCAATCGGGCCCACCTGCTCAACTCGGCCGGCGTAGGACTTGCCGGGCATCGCGTCCACGGAGACTTTCACCTTGTCACCCACGGACAGATGCACGATGTCTTCCTGCGAAATGTTGCCCTGCAGCTTCAGCGTGGCCGTATCCGCGACTGACATCAGGGGTGAGGAGGTGGATGTGATCTCCCCCGGATTGATGTTCCGATTCGTGATGATGCCGGAGATCGGGCTCGTAATGGTGCTGTTTGAGATCTGCACCTTGATGAAGTTGACCTGGGCCTCTGCCTGGGCCACTCCAGACCCGCTGACCGTCTGGTACTGGCGGCTGGCGTTGTCAAATGCGCTCTTGGCCAGGTCCAGCTTCGTCTGCGCGTCATCGAGCTGGCTCTGCGTGACGACCTTGCTGTCAAGCAATGTCTTTGTCCGATCGTATGCGCGCTGGGCCAGGTCGAGGTTCAGCCGCGCCGTCTCCACGCCGATCTTGGCCTGCTGGGCCTGGTCGGAAACGCCGGCGAGCTGGGCCTCGGCAACCTTCAGCTGGGCGTTCATCTCCTTGGTGTCGATCTGTACGAGAAGCTGGCCGGCTTTCACCGCGGTGCCGACGTCACCGCCCACGTATGTGGCTTGACCGCCGATCTTGGCAAAGATGTTGACCGTGTGATTGGGAACCAGGACCCCGGAAAACTCCACGTTCTTGAGGATGGGCCCCGCGCGGACAGTCGATGTCTTCACGGTGACGCGCAAAGGGGGCTTCGGCTGGCAGGCAATGATGGTCACGGAAAGCGCCGCGATGGAGAGGAAAAGGGCTACAGTAGAGAATCGATTCTTCACGAATCTGCTCCTTGCAATTTCAGTTGATGTGAATCTTGATAAATGCATTCATTCCGACCATGAGCCGCGCGTCCCCCGGGTCCAGGATGCTCACCTTGATGGGGATCACCTGGATCACCTTGGTGTAGTTGCCCCCGCTGTTCTGCGCGGGCAGGAGGGAAAAGGTGGATGAGGTGGCACGGCCGATGGTCTGCACCCGCCCGTGGAATGTCCTTCCGTGGAACGCGTCCACCTCTATGTCCACCTGCTCACCGACCTTCACCCGTGTGATGTCACCTTCCTTGATGTTCGCGCTCAGGTACAGGTTGTCCGTGTCCGCGATCATTGCCAGGGACATCCCAGGGGTGGCAAGCTCCCCTACCACGGCGGAGGAGAGGATCACCTGGCCGCCAATCGGCGCCTTCAGCACCGCTTTTTCCGCGACCACCCCTGCCACGGAGCCCATGGTCTGCGGGTTGAGGGCGCCCGAGGTGAGCGCAGAGCCGAGGTCCTGCCTGCCCAGCACATCGTCCTTGGCCACCTTGTCTCCTTCCTTGACCCGCCACTCCAGCAGCTTGCCGACGATCTCGGGGCTCACCGAGACAACGTCTGCCGCCACCCGGGCGTCATCCGTGGCAACGTAGTGGGCTCCCTGGTACGAGTAGTAGCCCACGATGCCGGCCACGGCTACAACCGCGATTGCAAGGACAATGATGATGACATTTCTTCGTGACATGAAAATTCCTTCCGTAGATGTGTTGAAGAGCTATTCGGCCGCCGCTCCCATGCGCCGCCCGCCCCCGTTGCCTTTCTTCAGGAAGAAGGCGGGGATGATTGCCACGGCGGTGATGACCGCGGAGATGATGAACACGTCATCGATTGCGTTGACGAATGCCGTCTTCATGGCCATTCCATTGATGAACGCGAGCGCCATGCGCATGCCCTTTGCTCCTCCTCCCATCAGGGCGCCGGCATGGGAAAGTGCGTTCATGGCAGCGGGGTTCGCGGGGGAGACTGTCCATGCGAGCCAGTTCCCGTGGAGGACCTGGCGCGTGGTCAGAATTGTCGTGAGAACGGCAATCCCGAACGAGCTGGACACCCTCTGGATGATGTTCGTAATGGCCGAAGCCCTGCCGACGAGGTGGGTGGGAATCTCCACCATTGCAGCCGTCTGCGCAGGCATCATGGTGAGCGGCATGACGAATCCGCGGAGGACCGTCCAGAGAACGATTGTCGATGTGGCAGTGGCGAGGTTCAGGTAATGGAACAGCCAGGTGATGAACATGAGCATCACGACACCCGTGAGCGCGAGCGGCCGCGGGCCCACCTTGTCGAACAGGCGGCCGGACACGGGCATCATCAGGCCGGAGATCAGGGCCCCAGGCATCATCAGCATGCCCGTTTCCATGGCCCCGAGACCTCGAAAGTTCTGCAGGAACAGGGGGAGGAAGAACAGCCCCGAAAACATCACGATGTTGGTGACGATGACCATGAGGTTGGCCATCGTGAAGGACCTGTACTTGAACACGCTCAGGTCGAGGAGCGGGTTGTCCGCCGTGAGCTCGAGGTAGATGAACAGCACAAAGAGGAAGAAGCTCACGACAAACAGCAGGACCGTCTGCTCCGCGCCCCAGCCCCAGTCTGCCCCCTTGGTGAGCGCCAGGAGGAGGCAGAACAGCCCTCCGGCGGAGGTGACTCCTCCCGCGATATCCAGCTTCCCCGGATGTTTCGACTGGAACTCCGGCAGGACAAAGAGTGAAAGCAGGATCCCGATGGCCCCGACCGGCAGGTTGATCGTGAAGATCCATCTCCAGTCCACGTACTCCACGAGGTAGCCGCCCAGCGTGGGGCCGATGGCGGGGGCCACGAGGAGGGCAATCCCGAATATGCCCATGGCGGCTCCGAACTGCGTCTTGGGAACCATGCGGAATATCATGGCCATGGTTGTCGGCATGATCATGCCACCGCCCACCGCCTGGATGACCCGGGCGAAGATCAGGGAGTTCATGCTCCACGCGAGGCTGCAGAACAGCGAGCCCACGACGAAGACGCCCATGGACAGGATGTAGAGGCGCTTGAACCCTATCCTGTCCCCCAGCCATCCCGAGAAGGGGACCACCACGCCCAGGGCAAGCATGTAGATGGTGCTTACCCATTGCACCTCGGATGTGCCGACGTTGAACACGTTCATGATGGTCGGGATGGCCACGTTCACGATGCTCGTGTCCAGGATGGACATGAACGCACCGATCAGGGCCACGAGGACCGGCGCGATCCAGTGGGACATTGGCCGCTCTGACACCTCTTCTCCGTGGGCGGCGGCCACGGGGGGGCGGGGTATCTGCGCGCCCGGCTGGACGCGCGCCTGTTCGCTCATTTCTCTCTCTCTTCCTGTTCGAGGCACTCGAGGACCGATGCCAGGTCGCTGGCCAGCCGGTCTTTTGTGCTTGGCGGGAGGTCACGCATTACCTTTTCCATGATACGTGAGCTTGCATGGCGGATGTTGCGGATCAGCTCGTTCAGCTTCTCGGTTCCCTTCATCACCACTCCCCGACGGTCGTCGGGATCACGATCCCGTTCCAGCCAGCCGCCATCCACAAGGCGATCGAGCATTCCGGTGAGCGTGCTCGGGGGAACGCCAAGCTCTTCGGCCAGCGCGGTCACACGGCGCGAGCCGGCGTGATGCGTCTTCCAGAGCAGCATGATCTCCGACATCGAAAGGCCCTCCGCATCGACGAGGGGCGCGAGACGCTTCCCGATCTTCTTGTTGACGTTCCACAAGAGCTCGACCAAGCCGATCTCATTCATGTGCATCTCCCGCTGGGAACGAACTGTTCGAAACAGCATTATTCGAAAATAATAATATTCGCTTTCGAATTAGTCAAGAGGGCCCGACCCGCACGATCGCGGCCTGCAATCCACGGAGCTCCACACGGGCCCGCGTTTGTCCCTGAAGCGGGAAATCCGTATCATTGGTTTGAGCCGCTCGACATGAAAAGGAGAGGACCCGCATGAGCCAGCCTCGCGCCGGAGGGGCTTTCCGCATGACCGTAACGCGTCTCTTCTTCATCCTCCTGGGAGCAACACTGTTCTGGCCCGCGGCAGGCTTTGCGGACAGCCCCGCCGCCCCGGGAGACGTGGTGGGTATCTACGAGAATCTCGGCGGCGTCGTTCCCCTTGACGCGGGCTTCCGTGATGAAACGGGCGCCCCTGTCAGCCTTCGGGAGCTCATTCACACGCCGACCATCCTCGCTCTCGTGTATTACACCTGCTCCAACGTCTGCGACTACCTTCTCCTCGGAGTGGCGGGGGCGGTGAAGTCGCTGCAGGCGGCTCCGGGCTCCGACTACAACGTGATCACCATCAGCATCGATGAGACGGAGGGTCCCAAAGATGCGCGCAAGGCCCGCAGGATCGCCCTGGAGTCCATAGAAAGGCCCTTTCCTCCCGCCGCGTGGCGCTTCCTCACGGGAGACACAACGAGCATTAACCGGGTTGCCCGCGCCGTGGGGTACAATTTTGTCCGCCGGGCGACGGGAATCGATCACCCCGTCGGGATCATCATTCTTTCCCCCCAGGGGAAGATCATCCGCTATATGAACGGGGACGAGTTCCTCCCGGCGGACCTGAAGCTTTCCCTCCTCGAGGCCTCCCAGGGCCGCGTCGGGCCGACCATCGCGAGGGTCCTCCGGTTCTGCTTCAGCACGGATCCGAAAAGTCACCAGCTGGTATTCAATCTTCTCAAAATCATCGGGACTATCACGATTCTCGGCGCCTGCCTGCTCGTGGGCTTCCTGATCCTTGCCACGGTGAAGCGCAGGCGAGGCGGCCACAGGTCTGCCTGAGGCGGACGGGGCCGCGGCAAAGCCGGAGAAAAAGATGGCCGGCTCAGTTCCTCTCGATCAAGGGCGCTCTGAGAGGCCTGCGGCCGGCCGTGGAAAGGGATGTGCGAGAGGCACGCGGAACGGGGCCCGCGCTTTCACCTTCCTCCCGCGCGCTGTTCAGAACTCTAGGGAGGCCGACAGCGCCACAATGGTGACACTAAGCTATACCCCTTCTTCGTCTCCCGGTTGCGGGGGGTCGGAGAAACCCGCCGGCCCCCCGGGGACCGGGTATGCCCTTTTTTGAGCGGCAGGTGATACATTGGGACCAGTGGAAGAGATTCGCGCCGAGGGCACCGGACGCGCTGACGAGCTTGCCGCCATTGGCGAGGTTCTTCGGGGGAACACGGATGCCTTTCGGCTTATCGTTGATCGATACAAGGGCCTCGTTCTCCGCCTTGCCCTGTCCTTCCTCGGAAACCGTGAGGAGGCGGAGGAGGCGGCCCAGGAGATATTCCTCCGTGCATTCCGGTCGCTCCACCGCTTCAGCCTGGACAAGAAGCTCCTCCCCTGGCTGTACAGCATCGCGGTCAATCACCTGCGAAGCGCGTACGGACGCCTGCGCAGGCGCGAGGATCATGTTGCCTCCGTGGAAGTCGAGCTTGCCGCCGGAGGGGAATCCGACCCCCAGAGGCTCGTCCTGGACGAGATGGAGCGAAGCGCCCTGCGGCAGGCCGTGGACTCCCTCCCGCCGACCCTACGGGAGGTCATCGTCCTGTATTACTACGAGGAGCTGCGCGTCGAGACCATCGGCGCCGTGCTCAACATCGGCGTGGAGAACGTGAAGTCCCGGCTTTTCCGCGGTCGGCAGAAATTGAGGGAGATTCTGCAGAAAAACGCAACGATGGAAGACCTTCAATAGTATAGTAACGAGCAGGACACAGAATGAACGACACATGCGAGCGAGTGGACGCTGCAGTCAGTGAGTGGGAACGGGGGCTCGCCTCCGACGCGCAGAGTCTTTTCTTCATCATCAACCATGCCCGCGGCTGCGCGCGGTGCGGTCGGAATTACAGCGCGTTGGTACCACTTCTCCGTCGGGACGCGGGGGAATCTTCCGGACTGACGGGTGTCGACGAGGCACCCTCGACGGGGTTCGCGGACGCCGTCATGCGGAGAGCCACCCGGACACGGGTGTGGCATGTTTCAGGGTCCACGATGCGCGCTGTTCGGTGGGCGCTCCCCCTCGCGGGAGGGGTTGCCCTTCTCATCGGCGTCGGGGCCTTCGTGCTTCGAGGGCTGCCTCCGGCGGCCACCGAGGTCATGGTGCATTTCTCACTTGAAGCTCCCGCGGCATCCCAGGTCAGTCTCGTGGGGGACTTCAATGGCTGGCGGCCGGGTCAACTGGCCCTGAAGAATATCGGCCAGAAAGGCACGTGGGAGATCACCGTCCCCCTCCGCAAAGGGGCGGTCTATACGTACGACTTCCTGATCGACGGTCAACGCTGGGTCCCTGACCCGCGTTCGGAGACACAGGTGGACGACGACTTCGGAGGCTTGAGCTCCGTGCTCAGGTTGTGATGGGGGACCCGATGCGAAGAGCGATCATGCGGAGGGAAACCTCTCCCGCCTCCCTGTCGTATGCCGCAGCTGTCCTCCTGTCGTCGGCCCTCATCCTCACCGCGGGTGCCGGGTCGGCCTGGGGCGATGAGCTGGGCGCATGGTACGGCTCGGATGCGCGCGCCTCGAGCTACTCGGCGGCGCGGAGCGAACTTTCAGTCATTTTCCAGGAGGCGCGGCAGCAGGGCGTTGCACGGCGGCTCCTCGTTGACAGGCTCAGGGAAGGGGCGGCGAAGAACGTCCCCCCCAGCGTGCTCACGAACGGGCTTCGCGTGGAGCTCGGCCGGCTCGAGCGCGCTCACCTCATCATCGACAAGGCCCGTCTGAGCGGAAGCATCCCGTCCGGCATGCAGGAGGTGACTCTGAAGGAAGTCGGCATATTCCTTCGCGCAGGCCTGCCCGACACGCTTATTGGCGAGCTTCTGGCAGCCGGAGCGAGCGTGCGCGGCGGCCGCGAGTCCGCTCTTGCCGCGTGCGGCGCCATCATGGATCTGCGCGCGGTGGCCCCCGTTGCGGATGCGGACTCCCTGCAGATCGGCAGGCTCCTCATGACAAGCGGCATGGAGCCCTCGGGGTACGGCTCTCTTGCACTCGTCTATGACAGGGGGAGGAGCCGCGGGCTGAGCCATGATCGCCTCGTACGGGAAGTCATCATCAATACCCTGACCGCGGGCGGCGGGCTTTCCGCCATGAACCAGAAGATCGAAAGCACGCCCATCGCTGAGCCCATCGGACCGACGCCACCGCCTGCCGCAAAGCATCCGGCCCCCCGGGCCCCTGGCTCGCGTGAACAGCATAAAAAGTAGGGCAAGAAGGCGGGCCAGAAGGAAAGATGGAGGACCGGGGCGGAGAGCGGGGCGGCGCGGTCAGCGGGCCGTGAGCCCCGCCCCGCCCAGGTAGGCCTCCTGGATCCGCTTGTCCGACTGCAGCTCTTCCGAGGTGCCATTCGCCGATATCCGTCCCGTCTCCAGAACATACCCGCGCCGCGCAAGGACGAGCGCCTGGTGGGCATTCTGCTCCACGAGGAGGATCGCGATACCCTGGCGGTTTATCTCCTGGATGATGTCGAATATCAGGTGCACGAGGATGGGCGCGAGGCCCAGGGAGGGCTCATCGAGGAGGAGGATGCGGGGAGTGCTCATGAGAGCGCGGCCGATGGCGAGCATCTGCTGCTCTCCGCCGGAGAGCGTCCCCGCCAGCTGGCGCCTGCGGTCCGAAAGCAGCGGGAAAAGGCCGAACACACGCTCCCGCGCCCGGGAGACCTCCTGCCTGCGGCCGCGCCGGGTGAACGCCCCGAGGTTGAGGTTCTCTTCCACCGTGAGCGTGGAGAAAACCTTCCGTCCTTCCGGTGCATGGGAGATACCTTTCACGACGATGTCATAGGCGGGCGTACGCGAAAGGGAGGCGCCATCCAGAAGGATTTCCCCTCCTTCTCGGGGAAGAAGGCCGGAAATCGCGCGAAGGAGGGTGCTCTTTCCGGCGCCGTTGGCGCCGAGCACGGTGACGATCTCGCCATCCTCCACGGACAGGCTCACCCCCTTGAGGGCCTCGAGCGCGCCGTATCGGATGTGCAGGTCGTTCACCTGGAGGAGGGCGCTCATCCCCGCGAGCTCCCGCCGAGGTACGCCTCGATGACGCGGGGATCATGGTAGATCTGCCGCGGGTGACCTTCCGCGATCTTCCTGCCGCCGTCCATCACTGTGACCCAGTCCGAGATGCCCATCACCACGTTCATGTCGTGCTCGATGAGGAGGATGGTGAGGTGCTCGTCCCTGATGATCCGCCGGATGAAATCCATGAGATCTTCCGTCTCGCGGGGGTTCAGCCCGCTCGACGGCTCATCGAGGACGATGAGCCGGGGGGATGTGGCCAGAGCGCGCGCGAT
Source organism: uncultured Spirochaetota bacterium (assembly GCA_963753085.1). Classification (GTDB taxonomy): domain Bacteria; phylum Spirochaetota; class Spirochaetia; order SZUA-6; family Fen-1364; genus Fen-1364. Next base: position 32,548 of record CAVWBF010000025.1, read on the forward strand.
CTCCAGCTTGCGCTGACTGCCGTAGGCGATGTTTCGCGCCAGCTCGTTCCGAACCTCCCACAAGCCGACCTGGGACAAACGGTCTTCGGCTGCGCTCCGCGCCGCTTTTTCCTCCTCCACCTGGGAGCGCGGCCGAAACAGAGCGGCGGCAAGGCCGCTTTTCATCCGGCAGTGCCGCCCGGCCATGACGTTTTCCAGGCAGGTGAGGTTGGAAAACAGGCGGATGTTCTGAAAGGTCCTGGCAATCCCCTTTTCAACGATCTGGTGCGGCTTCTGGCCCGTGATGTCGTGTCCCTGAAAGAGCACCGTCCCGTGTTCGGGCCTGTAGATGCCTGTAACCACGTTGAAGACGGTGGTTTTCCCGGCGCCGTTGGGGCCAATCAGGCTGGAGATCTCCCCCCGATGGACACGCAGGTCCAGAGCATCGACGGCAGTGAGCCCGCCGAAGGTCTTGGTGAGGGCCGCCGTCTCCAGGACGATCTCCGCGTTTTTCTCCGCCACGGCGGACGCCGGCTCACCCATGGGACCTCCAGAGCCGGCGCAGCAGGTCCTGCGCCTCGGTTCCGCCGCGGCGTCGAGGCCATGCGCCGCCGGGACGGAACATCATCATGAGGATCATCACCACGCCGAAGATGACCATGCGGTAATTCGCGAAGGACCGGAAGATCTCCGGGAACAGGCTGATGGCCGCCGCCCCGATGATGACTCCCGGCACGGAGCCCATGCCGCCAATGAGAACAATGCTGAACATGAGGCAGGACTCCCAGAACGTGAAGCTCTCCGGCGAGACCACCATGAGCTTGCCGGCGTACAGGTTCCCAGCCACTCCCGCCAGGGCTGCTCCGAGCACGAAGGCGAGCAGCTTGTGCGCGCGGACGTTGATGCCGGTTGCCTGCGCCGCCACCTCGTCCTCCCGGATGCAGTTCCATGCCCGGCCGATGCGCGAACGCTGCAGGCGGTACAGGGCAAAGGCGGCAAGGCCGACCACGACCCAGATGAGATAGTAGGAGCCCATCGAGGAGTCGAGCTTGAGGAAGCCGAGGGTGGGCGAATCGATCCCGTACACCCCGTTGGGGCCGCCGGTGAGGTCCAGCGGGTTGTTGATGAGCCCCAGGCGGACAATCTCCCCCATCCCGATGGTCACGATGCACAGGTAGTCGCCGCGAAGATGGATGATAGGGGAGGTCACGAGGAAAGCGAAGAGCCCTGCCGCGATGGCAGCCACCGGAAGGAGGAGGAGCACCGGTATGCCGAACTTCGTGTTGAGGATGGCCGTGGCGTACGCGCCGATGGCGTAGAAGCCGGCATGGCCCAGGTCGTACAACCCGACTTCCCCGAGGACTATGTTGAGGCTGAGCCCGAGAAGAACGTAGATTCCGAAGAAGAACGTCACGTCCAGCAGATAATCGCTGGCAAGAAAGGGAAAGACCACTACGACAGCGAGGGCCAGCAGAGGCAGTGCCAGCCTGAGACGCGGCATCGATATCCCGGGCATCTCCCTAAACCTTCTCCGCTGTTTTTTCGCCGAAAAGGCCATTGGGCCGGAAGATCAGCACCAGGATCAGGATGAGGAAGACAAAGACGTCCTTCCAGGCCGTCGAAACGTAGGCGCTGCCCAGCATTTCCAGCACGCCGAGGATCAGCCCGCCGAACATGGCGCCGGGCAGGTTTCCGATCCCGCCCAGGATGGTGGCGGTGAAGGCTTTCAATCCGTAGTTCCAGCCCATCGTGAAGCTGATCTGTCGGTAGTACATCCCCACCATGACTCCCGTCAAAGCGCCGAGGGCGGGACCGAGGGTGAAGATGAACCGGATCACCCGGGTGAAGTTGATCCCCATGAGCGCCGCGGTGTCCCGGTCCAGGGCGGTAGCCCGCACCGCGGCGCCCCAGGTGGTCTTCTGAATCACAAGGTAGAGCACCGCCATGAGGAGGAAGGAAACGCACAGGATGAGCAGCTGCAGCCCTGTGAGATTGAGCCCCCCCACATGGATCTGGAAGTTGGGGATGAGCGCGGCCGGGTAGGCCTGGTAGCGGGGACCCCAGATGATCATGATGAGGTTCTGCAGGATGATGGATGCCCCGAGGGCGGAGACCACGGCGGGCAGGCGCCCCGCGGGGTAGATGGGACGGTAGGCCACCCGCTCCACCACCACCCCGACAACGGCAAGACAGAGGGCGGCCACGATCACGGTGACCGCGAGGCCGCCCCACAGACCGAAGTGGGTTGTCACGAAACCCGCCCCGAATACAAGCAGCGTGTAGCCGACGTACGAGCCGAGGGCAAAGAAATCGCCGTGAGCAAAGTTGATCAACTTGAGCACCCCGTACACCATGGAGTACCCGAGGGCGATCAGGCCGTAGAAGCTCCCGATGGTCAGCCCGTTGATCAACTGCTCGAGGAAAACCCGCATCCCGTCGGACTACTTGGAGATGACGATCTTCCCCTGGTCGTCCACGACGTACAGGAACATGGGCACGCCCTCGCGGTCACCCTTGTCCGTGAACCCGATCTTGCCGGTGATCCCCGGAACGCCGTTCACCTTGTTCCTGAGGTAGTCCGCCAGCACTGTCCCGTCTGTGGAACCGGTCTTGTCGACGGCGTAGGCAATGATGTTCACCGCGTCCGCGGCGTAGACGGGCCAGGGGCTCGAAGGGATGTCACCGAACTTGTCCTTGTAGGCCTTGAGGAACTCCGCGGCCTCTCCGGTGGGGAGGTCCGCCGGCAAGGGCTCGTTGGTCATGTAGCAGCCCTTGGCAATGTCCAGTCCGGCGATTTTCACAAACTCGTCGTTGATGGCGGCGTTGCCGCCCACGAACGGGCAGGTGATCCCGATCTCCCGCGCCTGGGTGACCAGGAGCGCGGCTTCCGCATAGTAGCCGGTGTAGTACCACACGTCGGGTTTGGTCTCCCGCATCTTGGTGAGAGGCACGTGGAAGTCTTTCTCCCCCGGAGTGATGGCATCGTAATAGACGATCTGGATCTTGCCGGCGTCGATCTGGGACTTCAAGGCGTCACGGGTGTTCTCCGCAAGTCCTTTCCCGAAAGCGGTGTTGTCGTGCATGATGGCGATCTTGCGGGCGGAGAACTTCTGGGGCACAAAGTCCGCAAAGAACTTGCCCTGGGAATCATCACGGCCGCAGGTGCGGAAGAAGTACTTCAAGCCGCGCTCGGTCAGGCGGACTGCGGTGGCTCCGTAGGCAATGTTCACCATCCGGCGCTTCTCGTAGATGTTGGAAGCGGGCTCGGTGATGGAAGAGCCGTACGAGGAGATGGAAGCCACAATGCCCTTTTGCCCGGCGATCTTGGTGGCGGCAAGAGCTCCTGTCTGCGGCTGGCCGGCATCATCTTCCACGATAACCTGGACCTGCCTGCCGCCCAGTATGCCGCCTTTCTGGTTGATGAGCGCAGCGGCAATCTCCGTGGCCTGCTTTGCCATCTGGCCCTCGTATGCCCAGGGACCGGTGATGGGTCCCTGGAGGCCGATCACCACGGGGGGCCGGGAGTCGGCGGCAAACCCGGCAAACGCGCAGACGAGAAGAAGCGCGCTCGCAATTGCAACGAGTCGTTTCACGGCGGTTTCCTCCTTATACATGGAATGCAAAAAGATACGGAAGTTATAGTCTCCAGCCGCCGAAGGTGTCAAGGAAAGAGCCCGTGCGGAAAGCGCCGACCGCAGGCTGCTAACCCTTGACTGCTCCCGCGGTGAGCCCTTCGACGATATAGCGGTGCGCAAGCATGAAAGCGATCAGGACAGGCAGGACGGTGACGGTTGCGCCGGCGGTCAGCTCACCCCAGTAGGTTCCCCAGCTCCCGATGAGCCGGCTCACCTCCACGGTGAGAGTGCGGGCCGTGATGGAGGAGGTAAAGGTGTTGGCGAACAGGAAGTCGTTCCATGACAGAAGGAATGCATAAATGCCGGTCGTTGCCAGCCCGGGCGCCGAAAGGGGCACGGCAATCTGCAGCAGTGCCTGCAGCCGGGTGGACCCGTCGATGAATGCGCTCTCGAAAAGCTCGTGGGGAATGCTTCTATAATATGAGGACGCCAGAAGGAAGCAGAAGGGGATGGTGAAGGTCGTGTAACTGACAATGAGCCCCCAGTAGGTGTCCAGGAGCCGGTAGTCTTTCAGGATGGCATACAGGGGGACCACGAGCATGATGCCCGGGATCATCTGGAGGGAAAGTACGAACCGGGTGATGATCACGGACCCCGGCAGGCGCAGGATGCTGATTGCAAACGCCGCGGGGGTGATCACGACCAGGCAGGCCAGGATGGTGGAAGCGGATATGACGGACGTGTTGAAAAAGATCCGCCCCAGGTGCGCGCTTGCAAACACGTTGACATAATGATTGAAGGTGACAGCCGGAGGAAGAAGGTACATCGTGAGGCTGATGATGTTCTTGTCGAGCTTCACCGAGGTGGTCAGCATCCAGAAGAAAGGAAAGACCACGAAGAGCATCAGGAGCACCATGAGGACAATCGCCGCCGCTCGCGCGGCACCTTGACCTTTGTGGAGGCGATGCGCCCGGGCTCTCATTTGTTCAACCAGCTGTACAGCGGACCCGCCGTGAGGCTGAGGACCAGGAAGAGGAAGACGCCCATGGCAGCGGCGTACCCCATGTCGAAGTTTACGAACGCCTGTTGATACAGGAACGTGGGGATCACTTCCGTGGCGTGCAAGGGACCACCTCCCGTGAGAAGGTAGATGACGTCGAAGTTCGTGAAAGTCCAGATGAGGTGGAACACCACGATGACTGCGGACACATGCCGTATGCCCGGAGGGTAATGGTGCGAAACCTCCTGACCCACCCCGCCCCGTCAACCTCCGCCGCCTCATAGAGCTCCCGAGGGATGGTGGCAAGCCCCGCTGTCAGCGTGATGGTATAGAAGGGGAAGCTTCGCCACACGTTGACGAACAGCACGGTAGGCATGACGAGGGCCAGGTCACCAAGCCAGTTCTCGTTGACCAGGCTATGGAAGCCGAGGATGTTCAGGAACTGGTCAATGAAGCCGTACCCGCCGGAAAGGAGGAATCTCCAGATCAGGGAATTGATTGCAATTGGCACTGCCCACGGGAGCAGCACGAGCGCCTTGGGAAGGTTTTTCATCCTGATGAAGGTGCTGTTCAGAAGAAGCGCTGAGGCCAGTCCGACGATATATTCGAAGACCACGGAGCCAAGGGTGAAGACGAGGGAGTTGCGCGCCGTTACCCCCAGAAGGGGCTCCTTGAACACAAGCCTGGCAAAGTTGGCCAGGCCAATGAAGGGCCGGCTGCCCGGGCGCAGGTAATTGACGTCGTGGAGGCTCAGACCGATTGCGCTGAGAAACGGGTACAGGTAGACCGCCGCGATGAAAAGAAAAAGGGGGAGAAAGTAAGCGTAACCGGAGACAGTGCCCTTCTTCACTCCCCCTCCATACCAGGGTCCGTCTATTTGTTGACGGACGTGTCCAGGTAGCTTTTCACGCCGTTCCAGAAATCCTGCGCTGCCTGATCAGGGCTCGCCTTTTTGTACAGCACCTGCTGCACTTCGTCCATTGTCAGCTTCAGGGCAGGCCCGAAAGGAATGGACGGCATTGAGTGCCCAGCGGAAACGGTGTCGAGGAAGGTCCCGCGCCAGACGGGGTCATTCTTCCAGAACGGGGAGTCCTTGGAGTCGGAACGGGAAGGCAGGTTGTCGAACTGGGTCACGAAGACCATGTTGTCCCGGCTGTAGAGCCATTTCATGAAGCCGATCGTTTCTTGCTTGTGCTTGGCAAACTTGCTGATTCCTTCCACTTTGACTTCGAGGTAGGTGGCGGGCACCTTGTCGTAAGGGAAGGGAGCCGTCTTCCAGGATTTTCCGGTGTCGGCCTGGTCCGCCCGGCCTCTCATCCATGAGCCGTCCTGAACCATGGCAACCTGGCCTGCCTGGTAAGCGGGGTCCAGCTGATCCCACTCCCAGCCGATGCTGTCCGGCGGCATGGACTGATCGGTGAACATCATGTCGTAGTAGAGCTGGAAGACTTCCTTTGCCTGGTCAACGGTGAAACCGGGGACCCATCTGCCGTTTTCCAGCTTCACAAGCTCCGCTCCCGTGGACCAGAGCAGGACGGCAAACTCCTGCGGGCCGCGGACCGCCTTGCTGGATGAGCAGAATGCCATTCCGTACTGGCTGGGGGCCGACGTAAGCTTCCTGGCAGCGTCCCGCAAATCCGCCCAGGTCTTCGGGACGGCGATGCCGGCCTTCGAGAACAGGTCGTCACGGTACACGAGCACCCGGGTGGATGCTATGCTCGGAACGCCGTAGATCCTGCCGTTGACGCTGGCAACCTTCCACGTGCTTTCAGGGAACTTGTCGTAATCAGTCCATGCCTTCATGGGGGAGGTGATGTCCTCCAGGAAGCCCATGCTGACGAAATCAGGGACCCACTCCCCGAGCATGTGAATCACATCAGGCCCCTCCTGGGCCTGGCCGGCGACAATGAACTTCTGCCGCAGCTGATCGTACTGCATGATGTTGTGTTGGATCGTGATCCCAGGATGGAGCTTCGAGTACTCCGCGTACTTCTGCTCGTGTTCCTTGCCGTCCCCGGGAAGCGCGGGGTCGAAAACGTTCCAGACCTGCAGCGTGATCGGCTGGGCCGACGCCCCGGGCTTTTCCTGCCCGCCGGCGGCAAAGGCGCCCGTGGCGATCATCGTCAAGGCAAATGCCAGAAAGAGGATTCGTCTCATACCGTGGTCACCTCCGTTTCAGGATTTCTGCGGCGGAGCGGCGGAGCGACGGCCCGCCGAACGCCACCCACCTGAACAGTAGCGCCGCGGCATTGGCGGTGTAAATGTGAGCGTTGTGCTCTCGATAGCATTCTTGTGCTTCCCTGTCAGAGGGCGCTGCGTCGGTATTCGCCGGGTGACATCCCCGTGTGCTTTCGGAAAAGACGGCAGAAGTAATTCACATCCGGTATGCCGCAGGAATACGCGATTTCTTTCACGGTCAGGGTTCGGGAATACAGGAGCGAGAGCGCCCGCCGCAGCCGCAGGTCCTCCAGGTAGTCCCGCGGTGACATTCCCTCCATCTCTTTGAAGAGCCGTGCAAAGTGGGACCTGCTCAGCCCCGCCATGTCGGCCATGGCGGAGACGCTCACGTCATTCTGCAGATTCTCCCGCAGGTGCTTTTTCAGCGCTTCGAAGCGCGAGGCGTCCTCACGGGCGGCTGAGGCGTAGGATTCCTGCAGCAGCGCCATGGAAAGGCTGTACGCCAGGGTGGAGTTCTGGAACGCCCCAAGAGGCCGTCCCGAGAAGAGCACTTTGAGAGTTTCATGGAATTCACTGGGAATTCCTGACACTTCCCCCATGGGCATCACGTTCCCGACGCGCCGCTCGATGCCGGAGATGATCCGCAGGAGCTCGCTGCCGTACACGACAAGGAAGACAAACTCCCACTGAGGCGAGCCGCGGGGGAGGAAGTAGCGGTGCGGGCTGGGAATGTCGACCACCATGAGGGTTCTCTCCGTCAGGTCCAAGGAACCGGATCGGGTCTCCAGGCAGCCCTGGCCGGCGAGGGTGAGCTGGAGGACCGCGAAGTTTGCGCTTCCGCGCGCAAGACCGTCCCAGCTGTAGCTCTCCGAGGTTTCAATGGAATGGCCCCCGCTGGAGATCATTGCATGAAGAGGGATGCGCCGCTCGCGTCGGAAGACCGAGGTGGAACGGAGGGGAAGCCGCTTGAGACGGGTGTAAGTATCCATGCCCGCCGCCGGCGGCATGGTACATCATTGCTATTGTTAGCACAATTGACATATTCTGCCTGGCCTCTGCCGGGGATATGTTTTCAGGGCGAACACGCCACACCGCACGCAACAAGGAGCACGCGAAAATGGGACTGCGAATAGCGTTTATCGGCGCGGGGAGCATTGAGTTCACCCGCAAGCTGGTGGCTGACCTGCTCACCGTGCCTCAGTTTGACAACGCCGAGATCCGGCTCATGGACATCGACAATGGGAACCTGGAACGGGTGAGCGGCCTGATTGCCCGGGACCTCGGCGCAAACGGCAAGGACCGGGTGAAGCTCACGAACACGCTGGACCAGAGGGAAGCGGTCCGCGGCGCCTCCTACATCCTGAGCGTGGCTCGTATCGGCGGTCTGGAGGCGTTCCGGCACGATGTGGAGATTCCGCTCCGCTACGGCGTGGACCAGTGCGTCGGGGACACGATCTGCGCCGGGGGCGTCATGTACGGGCAGCGCACCATCCCCTTCATTCTTGACCTGTGCCGCGACATCCGTGAGGAGGGCGCGCCCGGGGCCATTCTCCTGAATTACGTGAACCCGATGGCCATGAACACCTGGGCGGCCAACGCCTACGGCGGCGTGAAAACGATCGGCCTCTGCCACGGCGTTCAGCACGGCCACTCTCAGATTGCCAGGGCGCTCGGTCTGCCCAAGGCGGAGGTGGACATCGTCTGTGCCGGAATCAATCACCAGACGTGGTACATCAAGGTCCTTCACCAGGGAAAGGACATGACGGGGAAGCTCCTTTCGGCATTCGAGCGGGACCCCGAGCTCAGTCGTCAGGAGAAAGTCAGGATCGACATGCTGCGGAGGTTCGGCTATTACAGCACGGAGTCCAACGGCCACCTGAGCGAGTACGTGCCGTGGTACCGAAAGAGGCGCGCTGAGATCGAGGGTTGGATCGACCACAGCGAATGGATTCACGGGGAGACGGGAGGCTACCTCAGGCACTGCGAAGAGCAGCGCGCCCACTTCGACGGGGATTACGACACCTGGAAAAAAGAGCCGCCCCGTCTGTACGAGCCGGCGGCCCGCTCGGAAGAGCACGGATCGTTCATCATCGAGGCGCTGGAGACCGGACGCCGCTACCGCGGCCACTTCAACACGGTGAACGGGGGCTGCATCACGAACCTCCCTCCCGACTCGATCATCGAGGCGCCGGGCTACGTGGATGCCACTGGGATCTGGATGCCCGTCCTCGGAGATCTGCCGCTCGGGCCGGCGGCGGTCTGCAATGCCAGCATCTCGGTGCAGAGACTCGCCGTGCAGGCTGCCGTGCGCGGGGACGACATGCTGCTTCGGCAGGCAATGATGATGGATCCCCTTGTTGGAGCGGTCTGCAATCCTCCCGAGATCTGGCGGATGGTAGACGACATGCTTGTTGCTGAAAAGGAATGGCTGCCCCAGTACTCCAAGGCGATAGCAGATGCGGAGAAGAGGCTGGCAGTCAAGCGATAGCGCCGACCGCCGGCCTTCTACCCGTTCGGAGTGTCCGCCGCTCCCGCCCGCGCCTGCGACCGTTTCCCGGCGAGGCGCCGAAGCTCAGTGAAGGTCATCTCCGCAAGCACGTACAGGAGCACGGCCATCTGCGGGGCGAATGTCTCCCAGGTCGGGTACATCCCAAAGACCCCTGTCGAGGGCAGCGCGGGAAGGGAATGGGCAGGCAGCACGGCTGCAACCTGCAGGGAGTGGATGCTCTCCCCCGCGATCTTGAATGCCAGGTAGTAGATCAGAAGCGTTGCGACCAGGAAGAACCAGTGCAGGGGGAGACGCACGCTGAAGCGGATGATCAGGTAGCCAATGACCAGGAGGATGAAGAGCGCGACCCCGATCCCGAGGAGCAGATGCGCAAGGGAAATGGCCGGCGCAATGCCGATGTAGAACACCACGGACTCCGCCCCCTCGCGCAGAACGGCCAGAAGCGCCAGGGCGAAGATGGACCACATGCTCCCCGTGGCCAGCGCCCCACCCACCTTTTTCCGGATGAACGTGTTCCACGACTGGAGACTCGAGCGCCGATGCAGCCACGCGCCGACGGTCACCATGAGGGCGACTGACGCCAGCCCGACGAACCCTTCCAGCTGCTCCCGCGCGCTTCCAGCGGTTGCCGCGGTGAGCACGAACCCGAGGATCACGGCCAGGATCCCGCTCAGGAGCAGCCCCGAGCCCGCCCCCGACCAGACCCAGATCTCTCTTCGTCTGCCCTCTGCCTTCCTCAACATTGCCAGGAGCGCGGCGAGCACGAGAAGCGCCTCCATTCCCTCGCGGAGGAGGATCATCCCCGCATCCCAGGCCGTGTAGCTGGTCAGCTCCTTGAGGCCGGTGAGCTGGGAGGTCATCTGTGAAATGATCTGCGCGGCGCGGTCGCGGCTGGCGGGCCCCGAGAGGAGAAGCCCGCCGGCGTCCGTCATCTCGTTCTCCACTTGCGCATAGACCGTGGCGGATCTTGCTTTGACCTCTCCCTCGGCAAGAGGCCACATGCTCATGAAAGCCTGCATACTGCCCGACGCGTCGCGGGGTTTTCCGGCGCTCAGGGCTGCATTGGCCTGGCCGAGGAGCTTGAGGAGGTCGGGGATGCCGTGGGCCACCGTGGGGGCATTGGCCGCTGGGGTCGCCCCGCTTGCCCTGCTCTGGGTCGCCGAAAGCAGGTCAGTCAGCGCCTCTTTGGCCGCGGCAAAGTCCGCTGGCTGCGCCTTCAGCGCAGAAAGCGAGTTGTCGATCCCGGCTTCGATCCGCGCGTACGACGCCGGGTCTTTCTCCTGCACCGAGTTCTCCGCCACTCCCCAGAGCGCGTCGAAGATCTGGACTCTCCCCGCGGCCAGGCCCGGCCGGGAGTCCTGCGCGGCATCCAGGCTCTCCGCGGCAATCGACCCCAGGGCAGTGAAAAACTGCGCGCTTGCGGGGTCGCCCTCCGCGCGCGCGGAGGTCAGGAAGGCGCTGAGCGCGGACCCCAGGTCGGCCAGAGCAGGCTGCACGCGCGCGGGAGCGACGGACGCCTCCAGGAGCGCGCGGGCCGCGGTGTTCAAAGCTGCCTCAATTTTTCGCGTGGATTCCGAGGGGGCGGGGTTGCGCATATGCCAGCGCATGGCGAACTGTTCAAGCAGGTCGACGGAGCTTTTCCATTCTCCTGCCGAGGCCTGCGTGTAAGAGCGCTCCAGGGGGAGGAGCATCTCATCGAGTTTCGACGGAGCCGGGCTTTGCCCCCACAGGGAAGGTCCGATGACAACAAAGGCCGCCATGAGCGCGGCCGCGGAAAGGGTCCACCCGCGGAATGGAAGCTTCATCGAATATATATGAGTGTTTCTGTCAGGTATTGTCAAGAGTTTATATGCATTAATTCATTCAGGAAGCGGGCGTCTCGTACCGGATATGCTGGGATTTTTCCAGTGGGACTTTGACCTCCGCCGGGGCTTCCCGGCCGCTATCCGTGTGCCTGCCATCGGGTCGGTTGCCGCCAAGCAGGATAGTCTCCCCCTGCCTCTCCAGAACGTTGAAAGTTGCCCCCGGCTTGATTCCACTCTCGTGACAGAAATCGAGCATGCGGGGGATCTGCTCCCCCTCCTCGGTGATCCTGATGATTCTTACACGCGCGCCTGGCGGGGCATCGCTCAGCCGGGGGGCGCTCAGGAGCTTTGCTTCCACGGCTGACCCCGGCATGGGATTTCCATGGGGACAGGTCTGCGGAGATCCAAGCCTCGTGTAGAGGTGCTCGGTCAGGTCATCGGAGATCTCGCTCTGCAGCCTCTTTGCCTCGTCATCCGCCTTCTCCCAGGGATAGTCGAGGACGCGCACCAGCAGGTGCTCCAGGAGGTAGTGGCGCCTGAGGACCTTCCTGGCGAAGGCACGGCCCTGCTCGGTGAGCTCGATGCTCTCGTAACGGATGTATCGCGCCAGCCCAAGCCGCTTGAGCCGGCCCAGCGCCTGCGTGACGGCGGAGCCGCTCACGCCCGTCCAGGCAGCCAGGCGGGAGTTGCTCACGCGTCCATAGTCACGGGCAAGAATGTAGATTCCGCTCACGTACTCCGCCGCGGCCGGGAAGCGCTTGCGCACGAGGGCCGCATCGATTTCCACCCACTGAATATACTGCGTCGGCGCGCTCCGTGGCCGCAGCGCCGCTCCTACTCCATCATCCTGGCGAAGAAGAAGTGGTTCTTGTAGAGGTCCTTGTTCTCGTTGAGGACCACGCTGTGGACGATGGTGATCTGCCGCACCTCAGGCGGATGCCCGGATTCAAGGAGGTTCTCCAGGGTCTTCACCGCGTAATACCCCTGGAGGATGGGGTTCTGGTAGATGACTGCCGTCAGAAGGTTCTTCCCCAGGAGGTGGTTCGAGGAGGAGTCCAGGTCATGGAGGACCGCAACCCGCCGGGCGCCCGACCGCCTCTCCAGGGCCCTGATGAACTGCGAGTTGTAGGCCGGGATCAGGTAGACTGCATCGAAACTTCCCTCCCTGGCTTTCAGGAGGTTCGCGATGTGGCCCTCCGCGTCGGGGGAGCGCATTCCTTTCGTGATGTGCGCCGTATCGTGAACGAGCCCGGGAAACTGCTTCTCCATGACCTCCCGAAATCCCTCGTAGCGCAGCTTGTTGATGTCCGGCGCGCGCAAGGCCTCGCGGCTGTCCGGCAGCGTGGTCAGCACGAGCACGCGCGGGCTGCGTTTGAAGAGGAGCGTCTTGCCGATGTACTCGGCGGCAAGACCGCCGCCTGCCCGGTAGTCCGGGCCGATGTAGCACAGCCGTCCGCTCTCCGGCGCATCAACGTTCAGTGTCACGAAAGGCACACCCGCCCGAGTGATGCGGGAAATGATCTCATCCATCCTGTAGATCCACTGATTGACGAAGGCAATGGCCTCCACACCGTCGCGGATCTCCTCCTCCAGGAGCTGGAGGTACTGGCGGGAGTCCCTGTCCGCCACCATGTGGTAGTTGACCCGGTAGTCCAGGGCCTGGATCTGCTCCGCTGCAATGGAGATCCCCGTTCGGATGTCGTTCCAGAAGTACCGCGGCAGGGAGGATGAGAAAACGGCGATCTTGCGGACCTTGTTGCGCTTCAGGACCTGGGAGGCTTTGTGAGGCACGTAGCGCACCGCCCGGGCATACGCGAGGATCCGTCCCTTCAGGTCCTTGGACACGTACCCTGAGCTGTTGAGAGCCCTGTGCACGGTGATCAGGGGAAGATTCAGGGCGTTGGCGATCTCTTTCTGCGTTATTCCCATTGCCGCTTCGCATTCTGGCGCATCTTTGTTGACAGCGCTACTCCGGTATGATAAACGTACATCATATCCGGGCAGACCGCCCGCGAAAAGACCCCTCGAGAAGGAGGAAGGAAATGAAGAGATATCTTCTGGCCGCGGCGTTCATTGTCGTGTGCGCCGCGCTGGTTTCCGGCCAGGGCAAGACCCTCAAGCTGTTTTTCTACAGCCCCGAGCTCACCGACCAGTACAACGATATGGCCAAGGCGTACCAGGCGGATACGGGGAACACCCTGGACATCACGGTGAACCAGGCGGACTATGTGACGCTCCTCAAGTCAAGGCTCAACTCCGGAGACATTCCTGATGTCTTCATGAGCAGCGCATACGCGGACAATTCGACGTACAAGGATTTCGTGTACGACCTGACGGACGCCGACTTCATCAAGCAGATCGAGCCTTCCGCGCTGTCCGGCGTCACGGTGAGCGGCCGGATCACCGGCTATCCCTTCCTGGTGCAGTCGCATTCCTTCATCTACAACAAGAAGGTCTTTGCTGACGCCGGCATCAAAACCCTGCCCCGGACCCTCGGTGAGTATGAGACGGTTGCTCGCAAGCTGCAGGCCCGCGGCCTCCAGCCGTTTGCCACGGGATACAAGGAGTGGTGGGTCCTGCCCCAGACCGCGTGGCAGGTGCTTGCGCCGGTGGGCCGCTCCTACGGCGGCTTCGCCGGCATGGTGGACAAGCTGAACAGCGGCGAGCTCAAGTTCAAGGACATCAAGGGGATGAGCACCGTGTTCGACGTGCTGGACATGATCAAGAAGTACGGTGGCACCAAGCCCATGGAGTCGGACTTCAACGACCAGTGCTCGGCCCTTGCCACCGGCAAGGCGGCCATCATCCACCAGGGCAACTGGGCGGAAGACACCATCCGCAAGACCACCCCGGACATCGAAATCGGCTTCCTGCGGGGACCCGTGGCCGGCACTGCGAACGAAGCCGGGATCATGTATGACTCCAACCAGACCATCAGGGTGGCCAAGGACGGCCAGGTGGAGCTTGCCCTCTCATGGCTGAAGTGGCTGACCACCTCCGATTACGGAAAGACGTGGATACCGGACAAGATCAAGCAGATGTCACCCATCATCGGCGCGAAGGCCCCGGCGGCGCAGCTTGCCCAGGCCACTGCCGCCCTGCTTGCGGCCAGGGTCCCCAGCTATCCCTGGTATTACCAGATGTTTCCCAACGGGACGGAGCAGGGACTCGGCATCATCCTCCAGGGATACTGCGCGGGGCAGACCACCAGGAGCCAGACCCTGGACGCGCTTGACGCCAAGTACACCCAGATCGTGAACGCCTCCAAGTAGCGCGGGCTTCGGGCAAAGGACAATGGCCGGGGGGCGTGGCTCCCCGGCCGTTTTGAAAGGACGCGGTCCATGACAGCTGGGCGCAGAAGGGCGCGCGTGCGGCGCGGCATCGAGTTTCTCTGGATGACGGCCCCGGCCTTGATTGCAATCCTGCTCTTTGTCGAGATCCCCTTCCTGATGAGCATCACGTACTCCTTCACGAGGTGGAACGGGCTCGACAAGGTCGCGAAGTTCATCGGACTGGCCAACTACAAGGAGCTTTTGACGGGCGACCCTGCCTTCGGCAGCTCCATGGCCTTTACCATCGTTTTCACTGTCCTCACGGTCGTGGCGATCAACGCCATTGCCCTCCTGCTCGCGGTGATCCTTGACATGAAGATTCGCGGGAAAAACGTCCTGCGGGCGGCATTCTACATCCCTAACATCATCAGCCTCATCGTCATCGGGTACGTGTGGCGGTTCATCTTCTCCCGGGGGTTCGACTCACTGGGCTCCCTCACCCACATGGGCATCTTCCAGCTCAGCTGGCTGGGCGACACGCACCTGGTATTCTTCAGCGTGGTCCTCGTATCGGTGTGGCAGTCAATCGGGTTCTACATGGTGATTTACATCGCAGGCCTGCAGACGGTGCCCCGCGAACAGCTTGAGGCGGCGGTGATCGACGGCACCAGCCCGACGAGCCGGTTTTTTCGAATCACGCTTCCCCTGATCATGCCGTCGGTGACAGTGGCGGTCTTCTATTCCGTTTCGAACGCGCTCAAGACCTTTGACGTCATCTTCAGCCTGACGTTCGGCGGACCCGGGACCGCGTCAACGAGCATTGCCCTGGACATCTACAAAACCGCATTCAGCGATGATCGCTTCGGCTACGGATCAGCCAAATCGGTTGTTCTGTTTCTGCTCATCCTCGTGGTGACGGTCACCCAGCTCAACGCCTTCAAGCGCAGGGAGGTGCAGGCGTGAGACGACCGCGCGGGGCCGCCGCAATTTCCCTCCTTATGGCTGTCATCGCCCTGGTGTATATCTACCCGTTGATCCTGGTGGCCATCAATTCCCTGAAGACCTTTGCCCAGATCATGGAGAACGTCATGGCGTTTCCTTCCCAGCCGCGCTGGGAGAACTTTGCAAATGCGTTCACCCTCATGCGATACCCCAACCTGTTCCTCAACACTCTCATCGTGACGTGCATGGGCACCGCGGGGGTCGTGCTCCTGGCATCTCTTGCCGGGTTCAAGCTTTCCCGCACGAAGACCCGCGTCAGCTGGTTCATCTTCCTCCTGTGCGTGGCGCCCATGATGATTCCTTTCCATTCATTCATGATCGCGCTGGTGAAAGTGGCCAAGACCATCCACCTCACGAACTCCATCTGGGGCCTCGGCGTGGTCTACTGGGGACTCGGCGTCCCGCTTTCCCTTTTCATGTATCATGGGTTTGCCAAAACCGTGCCCACGGAGCTCGATGACTGCGCCGCTATTGACGGAGCGCGGCCTCTGCGGGCGTTCTTCCAGGTGACCTTTCCGCTGCTGCAGCCGGTGACTGTTTCCGTCATTGTGATCAACGCGATGTGGATGTGGAACGACTTTCTCCTGCCCCTTCTCATCCTGGGCGGATCGAAGACGTCGCAGACCCTGCAGCTTGCCGCGTACAATTTCTTCGGACTGTACAAGATCGAATGGCAGAACGCCATGGCGGGCGTGCTCCTGACCATCACGCCGGCAATCATTTTCTATCTGATCCTGCAGCGACACATCATCAAGGGCATGGTGGCCGGTGCGGTCAAAGGCTGAGGAGACCCATGAAGTTCACAAGCGGCTACTGGGGGCTCAGGGAAGGGGTGCGGCTGTTCACCCCGGCGGAGGCGCGAGATGTGCGCGTGGAGCCCTCCCAGCTGACGGTCTTTGCGCCGTGCAAACCCATCCGTCACCGGGGCGACACCCTGAACACACCGCAGCTCACGTTCACATTCACTTCCCCCCGCGAAGACGTGATCGCGTTGAACATCTGCCACTGGAAGGGCGGCCGAGTGCGCGGCCCTGCTTTCGACCTGCTTTCCGCTGAGGGCTTTGTCCCGCTGATCGAAAGCACCCCTGAGGCCGCCACCCTTACATCGGGACGGCTCTCCGTCCGGGTGGGCCTGACCGGGGAGTGGGCGGTGGATTTCTTCTTCGAGGGAAAGCGCATCACGGGAAGCGCAAAGGGGTCGGCTGGATACATCATGGATTCCGACGGGACTGCATACATGCGGGAGCAGCTTTCACTCGGGGTGGGGGAGTGCATCTACGGCCTCGGGGAGCGCTTCACGCCGTTCGTGAAGAATGGCCAGGCGGTGGAGATGTGGAACGAGGACGGCGGGACCTCGAGCGAGCTGGCCTACAAGAACATTCCCTTCTACCTGAGCAGCGCCGGCTACGGCGTTCTTGTGGCTCATCCCGAGAAGGTCTCCTTCGAGATCGCCTCTGAGGTTGTCTCCCGCGCGCAGTTTTCCGTGCCCGGGGAGGAGCTGCAGTACTGCGTCATCGGCGCCTCCTCCCCGAAGGATGTGCTTCGCAGGTACACCGAGCTCACCGGGCGGCCCGCCCTTCCCCCCGCGTGGTCGTTCGGCCTGTGGCTCACCACGTCCTTCACGACCACCTACGACGAGGCCACGGTGAACAGCTTCATCGAGGGAATGAGGGAGCGCCGTGTCCCCCTCCATGTCTTCCACTTCGACTGCTTCTGGATGAAGGAGTTCCAGTGGTGCGACTTCGAGTGGGACGCGGACCAGTTCCCTGACCCGCGGGCCACTCTGCAAAGATTGAAGGACAAGGGCCTGCGGATCAGCGTCTGGATCAATCCGTACGTCGCCCAGAAGTCACGCCTCTTCGACGAAGGGATGGAGAAAGGGTACCTCGTCAGGCGGCCTGATGGGAGCGTGTGGCAGTGGGACCGCTGGCAGGCGGGCATGGGCCTCGTGGATTTCACGAACCCCGATGCGGCCCGGTGGTTCCAGGACAAGCTCAGGAACCTTCTTGCCGCAGGAGTGGATTGCTTCAAGACTGACTTCGGAGAGCGTATCCCGACCGACGTGGTCTGGCACGACGGATCCGACCCCTTTCGGATGCACAACTATTACACCTACCTGTACAACAGGACGGTGTTCGAGGTCCTGAGGGAAACGCGGGGAGAAGGGGACGCCCTCGTGTTCGCGCGCTCGGCTACGACGGGAAGTCAGAAGTTCCCCGTGCACTGGGGCGGCGACTCTTCCGCCACCTTCGAGTCCATGGCGGAAAGTCTCCGCGGGGGTCTTTCCCTCGGTCTTTCGGGGTTCGGGTTCTGGAGCCATGACATCAGCGGGTTCGAGAAGACCGCCACTCCGGACCTCTACCGGCGCTGGACTGCGTTCGGCCTGCTTTCCTCCCACAGCCGGCTTCACGGAAACGAATCCTACCGGGTCCCCTGGCTCTTCGGGGAGGAGTCAACGGATGTCCTTCGGTTCTTCGTCCAGCTGAAATGCCGGCTCATGCCGTACCTCTTTGCCGCGGCCGCGGAGGCTTCTCGGGATGGAATCCCAATGATGCGCGCCATGGTCCTGGAGTTCCCGACGGATCCCGCCTGCGCATGGCTGGACAGGCAGTACATGCTCGGACCTTCGCTCCTGGTGGCCCCGGTCTTCAGCAGCGACGGGACGGTCTCCTACTACCTCCCTCCGGGCAGGTGGACGAGCCTTCTCAGCGGCAACGTGACGGAAGGGGGCTCGTGGCGGAAGGAAAGCCACGGGTACATGAGCCTTCCCCTCATGGTTCGGCCCGGCAGCGTCATCGCAATAGGGACGAATGAGAGCAGGCCCGACTACGATTACGCCGATGGGGTCGTTTTCCACGCGTTCGAGCCCCTCGAGGGCGCCGAGAGCGCGGCCACGGTCACCTCTCCGGGGGGCCGTGAGGAAGCCACAGTCGGCGTGAGCCGTGAGGCAGGCGTACTGACCATCAGGAAAGAGGGCGTACGCAAGCCCTGGAGCGTCTGCCTCAGAAACGTGACTGAAGTGAAGGCCGTTGAGAACGGGTCTTCTGAACGCCTTCCGGAGGGCACGCTGATTCTCCCGGCAAAAGGAGCTGAAAGAATAATCGTGAGACTCTGAAGCCTTCGATTGAGTATTTTTCACCTGACGGAGGCTCCATGGGCACTCTCTCCAGAATTGGCTGGGTTCTTCTCCTCTTTGCCGCGTCGACTGCCGGCGCAGCAGGCTTCACCGTGTCATCTCCCGCGGTTTCCGGTCCGCCGGAGACGGGGTTCGACAGCGGGCTCAGCTCGGCCGGAAGGCTCGACGCGGTCTATGCCGCAAAAAGCGGCGGGCCGGCCAATCCCCGGTCATTTCCCTTCTCGTGGTCCAACATCCCCGCGGGGACGAAGGCCCTCGCGCTGATCCTGGACGACCCGGATGCGCGGCTCATCCTTGCGTCCAGCGGGATCAAGGCGCCCTCTTTTCTCCACTGGATTGCGGCGGACATCGATCCCTCCCTTGGCGGGCTGCCGGCGAATGCTTCCTCCGAGATCCATTCCTTTGTGCAGGGAAAGAACGGCGCTGGACAGGTGGGCTACCGAGGCCCTCAACCGCCGTCGGATTTCCCGCCCGATACGGGCAAGCGGCTGATTCACGTTTATCGGCTGGCCCTGTACGCGCTTTCCTCCCCGACGGGGTTGTCGGAAGGCTTCAGCCTCGATGACCTGCGAAAGGCTATCAAGGACAAGGTGATCGGAGAGGCGCGCCTGAACATCAGCTACAGCAACGACTGAGCACGGGCCCCGCTCGGAAAAACAGCGCCACCGCGGCTGAAAAGCCAGGCGCCCGCGGCTGGTACGGCTTTACGCCCTCTGCCCTCTCTGGCTGAACGCGCTCACGGCGAGGGAGACGATGATGAGCGCGCCAATGGCCACGTCCTGGAAATATGCGTTCACCTGGAGCATGTTCAGCGCGTTGGAGATGATCCCCGTCAGGAGCACACCGAAGAAGGTCCCGATGACCTTGCCCCTGCCTCCGGTCATGGGCGTTCCTCCGATGACCACGGCGCCGATGGCCTGAAGCTCGATCCCGCTTCCCGTGGAAGGCTGCGCGGCGCCTATCCGGGACAGGAGAAGCATGGCTGCCGCGCCCACGAGCAGGCCGTTGATGATGAAGAAGATAAGCTTGTTCAGGTTGATCGGGATGCCCGCCAGGTAGGTGGCCTGCGCGTTGCTGCCGATGGCAAAGGCCCTCCGCCCCAGCTTCATGTATTTCAGGATGAAGTGGATGACGAGGTACCCGGCGATGCTGATGATGAAAAGGAGCGGGATGATGTTGAAGAACCTCTTTGTCCCGAGGAACTCGAACTTTCCGTAGATCAGCTGGAGCACGCCTTTCGTCAGGGCCAGGGCAATGCCGCGGAAGATCCCAATGCAGGCCAGCGAGATGATGAACGACGGCGCCTTGAACAGGATGGAGCTTGCCCCGACGAAGAACGCGTTGAACGTGGCAAGGAGGATGCCGACGATGACGGAGGGAGCGTAGCCATACCCGGCCTTGATCATCATGGCCATGATGCAGGCAGAGATGCCGATGTTCGCCCCGACGGATATGTCGAAGTTGCCCGAGATCATGAGGAGGGTCGCCCCCGCTGCCACGAGGCCGAGCACGGACACCTGCTCCAGGATGTTTTCGATGTTGTTCAGCCCGAAGAATCGGGGGTTGATGAGACCCGTCACGATGGCGAGGGCGGCCTCGACGACGAGGAGGAAAAACCACTGGCTGCGGAAAAGAGCGGCGGTTCTTTGCATGTCAGACTCCGATGAAGTGTTTGATAAGCGTCTCTTCCGTGATGCCGCGCCTGTCCAGGACGTGGGTGAGCCGGCCTCCCCGCATGACCCCGATGCGGTCGCTCATCGATATCAGCTCGGGCATGTCGGATGACACCATGATGATGCTCTTTCCCGCCTTTGCCAGCTCTACCATGAGCCGGAAGATCTCGGCGCGCGCCCCGACGTCCACGCCCTTGGTCGGCTCATCGAAGATGTACAGGGTGGCCTCGCTCAGGAGCCACCTCCCAATGACGGCTTTCTGCTGGTTTCCCCCGGAAAGCTCCGCGATGGTCTGGTTGTCCTGGTCGGTTACCGCGATCGAAAGGCGCTTCACCATCTCCCGCACACGCCTGCGCTCAGCGCCGAGGTTGAGGACGGGAGGCTCGTAGCGCTCGTTGTGAACGATGGCGATGTTCTCCGCCACGCTGCGGGGGGAGAACATGGCGAGCTTCTTCCTGTCCTCCGTGATGAGGCAGATGCCCGCCCGGACGGCATCGTACGGGGAGCGGACGGTGATCCGCCGGCCGCCTATCAGGATCTCTCCGCTTTCTTTCCTGTCCGCGCCGAAGATCAGGTTCACCAGCTCGCTGCGGCCCGAGCCCACCAGCCCGCCGAGGCCGAAGATCTCCCCGGCGCGCACCTCGAAGCTCACGTCCTCCACGGCGCCCCGCCGGCCCAGGTGGCGCACCTCGACCTGCACGGGTCCCGGCTCCACCGTCTCCTTGGTGTAGAAGAGGGATGCGTCCCTTCCCACCATCTTCCTGATGACGGTATCCAGGTCGATCTGCCCGATGGGGAATGTGCCCATGCTCTCCCCGTCCTTGAGGATGGTGATCGTATCCCCGATCTCGAAGACCTCCTCCAGGTAGTGCGAGATGTAGATGATGCCGATCCCTTTTGCCTTGAGGTCCCGGATGAGACCCATCAGGGAGTTTGTCTCCTCGAGCCCCAGGGAGCTGGTCGGCTCGTCCATGATGATGATCCTGGCGTCCCGGTAGAGAGCCTTCAGGATCTGCAGCATCTGCTTCTGCGCGGTAGAGAGAGTCTCCACCACCGCGTCTTCCTTCAGGTTGAGGTGGAGGGACCGGATGAGCTCGCCCGCCTTCTCGTTCTGCGCCCGCGTGTCCACGACGAGCGGGAAACCGGCCGATTTCTCATCCCCGAGGAAGATGTTGTCCGCCACGGAGAGGCTTTCGATCAGCTCGGCCTCCTGGTAGACGGTGGAGACTCCCAGCTCGATGGCGCGCCGCGGCGTGAGGCCCTTGTACTCCGTCCCGCTCAGGAGGATGGCGCCTGACTCCGGGGTGATGGCGCCCGAGAGGATTTTGGTCAGGGTCGATTTGCCGGCCCCGTTCTCTCCGACCAGGCAGTGCACTTCCCCTTCTGCCAGCTCAAAGCTGACGTTGTTGAGCGCCCGGTGCTGGCCGTAGATTTTCGTGGCGTTGCGGATGGATGCTAACACTGCGCGTTCCAGGCGTCTTGCAAAAAAGCGCCGCGCGGGATTTCCCACGCGGCTTTTTCGCCTTGAGAGATCTTAGTACAGCCCGGTGTACTGGGGGAAGTTCGTCTTGGTCAGCTGGAGCCAGACCGGGTCAACTTCCCAGGGGATGACCTTGGTCTTGTCATCGATCGTCTTGGGCGTGATGGGGGCGATGGGCAGGAGAATCTGCTGGTTCTTCGTCGTGACCTTCCCGTTCACGTACGAATGCAGCGCGAGGAAAGAGATCATTCCTTCCCACCCGGGGGAGCTGGAAACGGAATACTTGATCCCGCCTTCCTTCATGGCCTCGATGCCCGAGGGAGAGCCGTTTGTCGTGATGACCTTGATGGGGTTGTTGAGAAGCCCGCGGGTCTTCAGCATGCGGACCACCGCAACGCCCATGTCGTCGTTGAATATGAAGAGAACGGAGAACTTCTGGCCGGACTGGATGAGGTCCTGGGCCTGGTTTACTGCCTCGTTCGGGTCATAGCGGCCGTCACGCACGGCGACAATCTTGTTCTTGCCCAGCTGGGCAACGGTGGGCTCGAAGGACGCGCGGAACATCTGAACGGGGATATGCTCGAACAAGCCCATAATGACCGCTATGTTCTGTCCGGAGTAGGTCTTGGCGATGTACTGGGCCACGTCCTTGCCCATTGCGTTCCAGTCGAAGTCGATTGCGGCTACCACGTCGTAGCCTGACTTCAGGACCTGGCCCACGTTGTCCGTGACTACCAGTGGGATGTTCGCCGCGGCGCATTTCTTTGCCGCGATGTTCGCCCCGTTCTGGTTGAACGTGAAGATGCACATTCCGTCAACGCCCTGGTTGATCAGGGAGTCGATGTTCGCGATCTCCTTTTCCGCGTTGTAGTCGGAGTTCAGGACGATCACCTTCGCTCCCGCTTTCTGCGCGGCGTAGACGAACCCGTCCACGTCCCTCTTGTACCAGGTGTCGGGTCCGGGGGTGACGTAGCCGTAGACAAGCTGTTTGCCCGCGGGGGCGGCGAACAGCGTCATGTCTCCGATCACGATTGCCGCGAAGGCAAACGCGATCGCCAGCACTTTTGGTCCGATGAGCCATCTTCTGGCCATGAGATACCTCCTCTTCGATTTCTCCGGGGAGCTATCGCTCCTCGGGGATGCCGAGATCTTTGAGAGTGCGGCGCAGCCAGGCAAGGGACTTCTCGATGAGAGGCCCGCCCTGGCCTTCGCATTCCATGCTGAGAACGCCGTTGTACCCGCTGTCGCGCAGCAGGCTGATGATCTTCGTGATGTTGTCCGCGTTCACACCGTCACCAATTGCGCACTGGCTGACCGCAATGCCGGTCTCCTTGCCGCGCGCCGCCGCTGCAAGGCTTTCCGATACGTCCTTGATGTGCACGTGATTGATCCGCTTGATGAAGCGCCGGCAGAACTCCACGGGGTCCTGCCCGGCGATGAAAGAATTGCCCGTATCGAAGTTCAGCCCGAAATGGCTGCTCTTCGTGAAATCCAGCATCTTCGCGATCATGTCGGGCTGCGTGGTGAAGTAGCCGTGGATCTCGATGTTGATGTTGATCCCGTAGACATCCGCCGTCTCCACGATGGTGCCGTAGCTTTGCTTCATCAGCTCCATGGCCTGGGTATCGCTCAGCCCCTCGGGCTTCAAAAGGCCGTCCGTGGTTGCGATGTTCGGGCAGCCTGCAACCCGCGCCCAGGGCAGCGTTTTCAGGACATAGGGAACGCCGAGGTACGGCCCGTCCTTGCCGGACAGGGGGTAGGCGGCGTCCACCTGGGAGAAACGCACGCCGTAGCGCTGCTCCATCTTGCGGAAGAGCACGAGCGGATCTTCCGTGAGAGAAACATGGGGAAAGTATCCCAGGCCGTGGATCCAGGAAACTCCCTCGATGATGCCGGGTTCGATGAAGTGAACGTCGTTCTTCTTTGCCCACTGGAGGGCCTTCTCGAAGCTGAATGCCGCCGAGTTGAAGGCGTCGGTGTGGAAGCCAATCTTCATCGAAGAATCCTTTCTGGGCATGACTCGCCCAGGAGGTGAACAGTCTCCATGGGTGATTTTTGTTGAGAGGACTTATCCTACCGGAGGGACCGCATTCCCGTCAAGGCCGCGAATGATCGAAGTGGTGGACCATCCGGTCACCATGGGGAGCCGGATCACCTTTCCTCCGTAGCCTGACACCACGCGCGCGCCCACGATCCGGCTCACGGGATATTCGCTTCCCTTCGCAAGGACGTCGGGCCGCACGATATCCAGGACGCGCATGGGATCCTTTTCCGTGAAGATGAAGCATGCGTCCACGGGGCGCAGGCCGGCAAGGAGCTGGGCGCGCGCGAACTGGGGGATCACGGGCCGGCCCCGGCCTTTGATGGAGCGGGTCGAGTCGTCGCTGTTGATCGCGACTATCAGCGCATCCCCCAGCGCGCGCGCCTCACGGAGCAGCCGCAGGTGCCCCGCGTGAAGCAGATCGAAGACGCCGTTGGTGAGCACGATCCTCGCCCCGGGCCGTCGCCTGCGGAGTGCCTGGACAAATCGGCTGAGTCGTTCGTGGTCCACGATGATCCTCGACGATGCCTCTGCGCGTGCGATCTTCCGCAGGGCGCCGCGGCTGCCGCGCGGGTCGCGCGGCAGAACGCCAAGAAACCCGATGTCGGGGGCTTTCCCGACGTACCAGGACGCGTACCATTCGATCGCGTTCTCACTGATGTACGAGCCGACGCAGTCCCGCGGGATCCGCGCGGCAACGGGCGGCCGGTCGGCGGGTGGGGCAGGCTGCCGCATGGGCGCTCGGGCGGGCGTACGGTCTCCCCTGGCCACCAGAACGATTCGAAAACAGCGGGAGAGTCCGCGTACTGCATCCGCGAGGTCTGCTGCTTTCTCTTCGATAAAGATCGCGCGGCAGGTGGAGAGAGTGTCCGCCAGGGTGTCTCCTATCCGATCGCCTTCTCGATCTGCTCCAGGTGATGCGCCCTGTCCAGCTTCGGCTGACCGTTGGCTTCCATGCGGGCCAGCATCTCAGGGTCCAGGGAGTCGATCTCCCTGTCGATGGCCTGGGCCGCTTCCAGGGCCAGCTCAGCTGCCTTGTGCGGCGGCACCGCGAGGAGGAAGGGCAGCACTGCATCGTTGATGACGTCAACATCGCCCGCGGGGCTTCCCGTTCCGCCTGCTTTCCACCTGCGCATCAGGACGAGCGCCCTCTGATCCCAGAAGGCGATATGCGCAAGAAGGCCGCTCACGGTCCAGCCCTTGCCGCCGGCGGGGCGGGTCATCAGCGTTTCGCTGAGGCGGGATACGACTTTCTGAAGATGCTCACGCTCGGCCTTGTTGCGAGCGGAATACGCGGCCCCCATGGGCTCCTCCTTCTCAGGCGATGTAGCGCTCCTTCGAGAGCTTCCCGTGGGCGATCTTCAGCTTGCGGTCGATGTCGATACCGTACGGGCAAAGCCGGGACAGCTCGCTGTAGTCGTGCCCGGGATCCACCTTGGGCGAAAGTCTCGCGTATTCTTCCCGGGCGAGATCCTGCTGCTGGAACCAGTTTCGAAGCCTTTCCCGCAAAGCGTACAGGGCCGTGTCAGTGACGCGCATGTCATCCATCTGCCTGTCGAACACGCCTTCCAGGAGGAAGACGGTCTGCGGGTCGAAGCCGTTCACCTTGCATTTGCCGCAGAGGCGGCACACGTAGTCTCCCAGCTCGGGGGCTGCCCGGTACAGGTCCTCTTTCTCCCCGTCCGTCATGGGCGCAAAATCGGAAACGATCTGCAGGTCGGTATCGAGCATCCGGCGGGAATTGATCCCCGCAACTACGGTGGTGACGGGCAGGCCCAGCGTGTATCGAATGGCCTGCTTCGGCGACCTGTACAGCCAGCCGTCCGCCAGGGACTTCATGGCCAGGACGCCGACCCCTTTCTCGATGCACAGAGGGAGGAGCTTCCCTTCGGTGGAAGGGTAGTTGAACCTGTCATAGTAATTGAAGCCGGTCATCAGCACGTCGAAGGGAAACCGCTCCAGCGCGCACAGTCCCGCGTCGGGCCTCCCGTGGAAGCTCACGGCAATGAAACGAGCCTTGCCGGCCTTCTTTGCCGCGACGGCCGCTTCCAGCGCCCCGCCGGGGGCGAGCACCTGCTCGGCCTCCTCCCGCCTCTGCAGCGCGTGGATGAAGATCACGTCCACGTGGTCCGTCCTCAGGTTTCTCAGGCTCCCCTCGAGCTCTGAGGTGAATCCCTGCCGGGCGCGCTGCGTGGATTTCGTGGCAAGGAAGAAGTCCCCGCGGCGATGTGAAACGGCCCTTCCGATCTTTGTCTCCGAGATCCCGTCCCCGTAGCTCGCGGCAGTCTCCAGGTAGTTTCCGCCGGCGTCGAGGTAGGCGCCAAGGAGGCGCGTGGCCTCCGCCGCGTCGATCTCCACGAGGTGAAAGCCGCCGAATCCCAGAAGAGAAAGCCGGAGCCCCGTCTTTCCCAGAGGTCTTCTTTCCATACCGTTCCTCCGCTTCCGTCACCCGCCCGCTGCTGCAACAGCAGGCGTGAAGTCCTCTCCTTCGAGGCCCTGCTGCTGCCACAGAGTGTAATACAGGCCGCCGATCCGCAGAAGCTCCTGGTGGGAACCCTGCTCCATCACACGGCCCTTCTTCAGCACCACGATCCTGTCCGCGGCGGCAACGGTTGAAAGCCTGTGAGCAATCAGGAGCGTGACGAAGCGCGGCCGGGTCCGGATAATCTGGTCGATGGTCCTCGTGATCTCCTTTTCCGTCTCCGTGTCCAGTGAGCTGGTGGCCTCGTCGAAAATCAGGATGTCAGGCCTCCTGAGCAGGGCACGGGCGATGGCAAGGCGCTGCCTTTCACCGCCGGAGAGCTTCAAGCCCCCTTCACCGATCCTCGTGTCCAGCCCCTGGCGGCTCCTTTCCAGGAGGCCATGCAGTTGCGCGGCCTTGAGGCTCTCCACGCACTCCGCGTCCGTTGCTTCCCGGCGGACGAAGCGCAGGTTGTCGCGGATGGTCCCCGCGAAAAGCTCGATGGACTGGGGGACGAACCCGACGCGCATGCGCAGGAGGTCGTAGTTCACCTCCCGGGAATCGACCCCGTTGAAGAGGATGCGTCCCGAGTCCGGCTGGTACAGCCCGAGGAGGCACTTGATGAGCGTGCTTTTGCCGGCGCCCGAGGGGCCGACGAACGCCACGCTCTCTCCCGCCCGGGCCTCGAAGCTGACCTCGGTGAGGGCCGCCTCCCGGGCGCCCGGGTGCCGGTAGGTGACCCGGGAGAACTCGAGGGACTCGACCCCGTCGGGAACCGCGCCGCCGGGGTTCTGGGGCGCCGCCTCCTGGGCCAGGATCCGCTGGAGGTTGTCGAGGCTGGCCCGCGTCTCCTGGTATTTCGCTATCACCGCCCCGATCTCTCCCAGGGGACCGAAGATGAAGAACGAGTACATCATGAGGGAGAAGAACTCCCCCAGCGTGATGAGCTTCATGGAGACGAGGACCAGCATGAGGAGGAGCAGGACCGCGCGGGAGAAGTTCAGCGCGGTGCCCTGGAAGAACATGAGCATGCGGACCGTTTTCACCTTGGCCAGCTCGAGGTCCAGGATCTTCTGGTTGGCGGAGTTCAACCGCTCGATCTCCTGGGTTTCCAGTCCCAGGCTCTTGATCAGCTCGATGTTGCGCAGGCTCTCCGTCGTGGAGCCGGCCAGCGCGTTGGTTTCCCCGAAGATCCGCGTCTGGACCGCCTTTATGCGCCTCCCCAGGATGGACAGCAGCACTCCGAGGATGGGTGCCATGATCAGGAGGGCCGCCCCGATGGACCAGTGCACGAAGAAGGAGTAGCCCAGCACGAGGAGGAAGGTGAGGGTGGACACGAAGATCGTGTTGATGGACTGGCCGATC
Organism: uncultured Spirochaetota bacterium; assembly: GCA_963753085.1. Classification (GTDB taxonomy): domain Bacteria; phylum Spirochaetota; class Spirochaetia; order SZUA-6; family Fen-1364; genus Fen-1364. Next base: position 60,024 of record CAVWBF010000025.1, read on the forward strand.
ATGTCGCGGGCATCCGTGCGGACTTTCTGCAGCTGCTGGAGCACGGCTCCGCTTTGCTGGTCCTCGAAGGCGCGGTAGGGCAGGCGCATCGAGTGGGCCACGCCATCCGCGTACATGCCGGCCCCCACCGACTGGGAGGCCACGTTGATGAAATAGTCCTGGAAGTTCTTCGCAAGCCTGCTCACCATGGCCACTCCCACGAAGCCGAGGATCAGGAGACCGACGCCCTGGATGAAGTCCGCCCGGGGCATGGTCCCGATGTGGGAGACGTACTTGTCCACGATGATGCGGAAGATCTGCGGGTCCAGCAGGGAGAAAACCTGGTTGACGATGGCCAGGAATATCGCAAGGACGATCATCCCTCGGTAGGGTCTGAGGTATGCGAAAAGAAGCTTCATACCTAAAAATACTACTCTACGGCCGCCCCGGCAGTCTTTCCCTTGCGTTCGGTGTGCTGGTGAATCAGATGATGCGGGTGACGAAGCGGCGCCGTGGGATCCCGAGTTATTCTCCCGACTTGCGCGCCGTGGACCGGAGGAAGGAAATGACCTCCGCGATATTCTTCTCCGAAAGCCCAAGGGTGGGCATCACGTAGCCGTCGAATTGCGCGACAAGTCGGACCGCGGTAGCGTCCTTCTCCCGGACCATCCGGGCGGGGTCGCGAATGAAATTGTTCAGCCATCCCGCGCTGCGGCGTTCGGTGACCCCTTTCAGGTCCGGCCCGACGACCACCCCGGCGCCGATGGAGTGGCACGCGGCACAATAGGCTTTGAAGACCCTCTCCCCCTGTACGACGCTGGTGGTCTCCTGGGCGCTCGACAAAGAAGCGGTCAGCAGGAGTATTGAAAGTGAGGAAAAAAACATCTTCGAGGCCCTCGACATCTGGAACCTCCTCAGTCTTTGAATGGCAGTGCGATTTTCGCACAGGGCGGCGGGAAGGTCAAGAAAAAGCGAATCACCTCCAGCTTACTTGATGGCCCCGGCAGTCAGCCCGCGGACGATCTGGCGCTGGGATACCCATCCCGCGATGATGACGGGCAGCGCGGAGACGGTGGCGGCAGCGGACATCTTGGCCCAGAAGAGGCCTTCCGAGGTCTTGAAGCCCACGATGTACACCGTCAGGGGCGGAACTTTCGTGATGGTGAGGTTGAAGGCAAGGAAGAACTCGTTCCACGTGAAGATCACGCACAGGAGGATGGTGGAAACCAGCCCCGGCAGCGCCATGGGGAGCATCACCAGCATCAACTCCTGCCAGAGGCCCGCGCCGTCAATGCGCGCGGCCTCGATTGTCTCATACGGAAGGTCTTGCAGGAAGGACCTCATCATCCAGATCACCAGGGGGAGGTTGATTGCCGTGTAGAGGACAATGAGGCCGTGATATGTGTCGAACCAGTGGAGGTTCTTGAAGATGATGTACAGCGGCACGATTACGCCGACGGCGGGAAGCATGCGCGTGGACATCACCCACATGAGGGTGAAATCGCTGCGCCTGGTCGGGTAGAAGGCAAGCTTGTACGCCGCTGGCACCCCCAGGAGGAGGGCGATCAGCGTGGAGAGGCCGGTGATGAGGATCGTGTTGGCAAGGTAGTGGAAGTATCCAGAGGCCCCCAGGGCCACCTCGTACTGATCCAGCGTCGGATGGAAGAAGAGGGGAGGCGGGAAGGTGAAGGCGTCGGCCTCCGATTTGAAGGACGTGAGGATCATCCAGAAGATGGGAAAGAACATGATGAGGGCCAGGATGATCGTGAGGACGGAGAGGAAATGCCCGACCCCCTTCCCGTGGCCTCTCATGCTGCCTCCCCGCTTCCGCCCTGGCGCCGGATGACGCGCAGGAAAAGAAGGGTGATGACGTTGGCAAAGATCACCGCGATCACCGCGTATGCGCTGGCGCGTCCCACGTTCCACCTCTTGAACGCCTCCAGGTAGATGTTGAAGGTGAGAGTCGTGGTGTAGTCGGCCGGTCCGCCTGTCGTGGTGGTGAAGATCTCCCCGAAGATATTCAGCACGAACAGCGTCTCCAGGAGCACGCCGATCTCGATGTAGCGGGTCAGGTGGGGCAGGATGATGGAGCGGAAGGTGGTCAACGCCGATGCCCCGTCTATCTGAGCCGCCTCCAGGTGTTCTTTCGCCAGCCCCTGGAGCCCTGACAGGAGGATCAGCATCATGAACGGCGTCCATTCCCACGTCACGATCACGATGATGGAGGCCAGGGCGAACTGGTTGATCCAGTCGATCCGGGGGCCGCCAAGGGCCGCCAGGGTTGAGCTGATCAGGCCGAATGCCGGGTTGAAGAGCATGTTCTTCCACATGACGGCCGACACGGTGGGCATGATCAGGAACGGGGTGATCATCAGCGTTCGGGCAAAGTTGCGGCCGCGGAACTCACGCGACAAGAGGAGCGCAAGGCACATCCCGAAGACGAGGGAGAGGGCCACGACGGCACATGAGAAGATGACCGTGTTGAGCATGATCCGGCCGGTGTCGCGGGCCACGAAGAAGTCGAGGTAGTTCAGCAGTCCGATGAACCGGGCCGCCGGTCCGGACGGAGGAGGTTCCAGTTGGTGGTGCTGTAGTACAGGGTCAGGAGAACGGGCGTCTGCGTGAGGACGATCAGGTAGATGATTCCCGGCCGCAGCAGCCAGGGATGGGCACTCCGCACTGTTCGCGCTCCGCTCATGGCGCTCCCTTCCCGGAAAAGCCCGCCCCCGCCCGGACGGGCGGAGGCGGTTCGAGCTCGATAATCTCTGTTCTACTTGAGGTAGCCGGCGTCCGTCATCGCCTTGGTGACGATGTCCTGGCTTGCCGAGAGGGCCTGCTCCACGGTCTGCGTGCCGGCAATAGCCGCGGAGATCTGCTTGGACACGTCAGTGCCGAAGCCCTGGAACTCCGGGATGCCGACGAACTGCACGCCGGTGTAGGGCACCTTGTCGCGCGTGGCATCAGTCGGGTCAGCGCTCTCGATGGACTTGAGGGTCACATCCGCAAAGGCCTTGGCCGCCTTGATGTAGTTGGGGTTCTTGTACGTCGAATAGCGCGTGCCCGGCGGGACTGACGCCCAGCCGTAGGTCTTTCCGACAAGGTCGATGTAGTCCTTGCTCGTGCACCAGGTGAGGAACTGCAGCGCTTCAGCCTGGTGCTGGCTTGTTGTCGGGATGGCGTATGCCCAGCTCCACAGCCAGTGATAGCCTTTCTTCACTTTTTCGTAGGGCGCCATCACGAAGCCCACGTTGCCGACGATCTTCGACTGCTTGGGATCCTCCAGGAAGCCCGCGGCCACCGTGGCATCCACCCACATCGCCGCCTGCCCCTGCGCCAGCATGGTGAGGCTCTCCGAGAAGCCGTTGTTCGCGGCGCCGGGCACCCCGTAGTCCTGGATGAGCTTCACGTAGAAGCTCACCGCGTCCTCGAACTCCGGGGAGGTGAGCTGGGGCTGCCAGTTCTCATCGAACCATTTGCCTCCCCACGTGTTGATCACGGTGTCCAGCGGGGCCATGACCTCGCCCCAGCCCGGGAGGCCGCGTAGCGCGATCCCGTACTGCTTCTTGGCCGGCTTGTGCAGCTTGCGGGCGAACTCGCGGACCTGGTCCCAGGTGGGCTCGGCCGGCATCTTCAGCCCGGCTGCCGCGAACATCTTCTTGTTGTAGAAGAGCATGCTCGACTCGCCGTAGAACGGGGCCGCGTAGAGCTTGCCGTCGTAGGACAGGCCGAGACGTATTCCCTTGATCAGGTCATCGACGTTGTAGTTCTTCTGGACATTGTCGGGATATTGCGACATCAGGTCGTCCAGGGAGGCAAGCCACTCGTTCTTCCCCCAGATGGGGGTCTCATATGTGCCGATCTGGACTATGTCGAACGATCCCGCCTTGGTCGTGACATCGGTGGTCACCCGGTCGCGAAGCTCGTTCTCGGGGAGCATGACAAAGGACAGCTTGATGCTCGGATGCTCAGCTTGGAACTGGTCAGAGAGCTGCAGAAGCCGCCTCTGGTCCGGGTTGTTCACGACCGCGATGGTAATAGTGGTGCTTTCCTGGGCTGCCGCCATCATCGCCGGTACAGTGAGGCCGGCGATGAACGGCAAGCACGACCAGGAGAAAGAGTTTTCTCTTCATTCTGACTCCCTCCTCGCAGAGATATGCTGGGTCAAACGCCGCAGAGCGTTCGACGTTCGAAGAAATGACGCATTCCCTCCTTTCCGGCGCCAGCCTGCCACGCCACAGGCGACGTGGAAAACGGGAGTGCTGCAGGCGCCTCGCATCGCCCGCAATAGTAGCAAGACAGCGAACGGGGAAGGAAGTTACCCGGGTACCGAAATTGGCAGGAATTGTACTAGTACCCGCGCTGTGGTATTCTTGAGCAGCAGACCCTGTGTGCCGTATGCAGACACGGATGTGGATTGCTGTGCGCGCGCCCAGTCTTGTCACCACTCTCGCGGGTCATGGGGTGGCGGGGCTCGTGTTTTTCCTGTCCTTCCAGTCCTCCCTCAGGTCGGTCTGGCTTCCCCAGTTTTTCATCCTCCTCGTCCTTGCAACCGGCCTCCTTCTCTTCGTCCTTCTGTGCAGGAGGAACGCATACCGCATCATCGCGCTGCTCGCGGTGATGCTCATCGAGATCGTCCTGGGAATCCCCCAGGGCAGCGACCTGGCTCTCCAGGCCATCCTCGGCACCGTTTTCGTGTTCCTCACGATGACCGAGGTCACGGGCTCCGCGGCGTTCATCCTTTGCGTCGGATACGCGCTGGCCGTTTCGTCCGCTCACTGGCCTCTCATGGCGTGGGGAATCCGAGTTGAGGGAGCCGCGCCGCTGGCCGCGGTGCTCCTGGGGATGTACCTCCTCTTTCTCACGTGGCTCGTGGGGCTTGTCGGCAGCCGCGGGCAGCAGATCAGGCGCCAGAACGAGGAGCTCCAGCGGATCGACAGGACCGTTCGGGCGCTCTCGGAGGCGAACCTCGATTTCCAGGAGCTTGCGACGCGGGTGCAGCGGGAGACGGAGGAGCAGGAGCGCCGACGGATCACCCGGGAGATCCATGATATCGTCGGATACACTTTGACGAACATCCAGATGATGATGGAGGCGGCGACGGACCTGGTGCGCCGGGACTCCGCCGGGCTGGAGGACCTCCTCGTGAAGTCCCGCGACCAGGCGCAGAGGGGCCTCATGGAGACCCGGCGCGCCATGCGGAACCTCAGGACCGGCTCCGGGTTGAAGACCAGCGGACTGGGGAGAGTGGAGGAGGTGGCGCGGATCTTCGAGAGGGCCACAAAGACGCGGGTGAGACTGAACCTCGGCAACGCTCCGGAGAGCTTTGGCCCGCGCATCGACGATGTTGTCTACAGGATGGTCCAGGAATCTCTCACCAACTCCCTGCGCCACGGCAACGCGACGGAGATCTCCGTCAGTTTCTGGGTCGTGGAGAGAGCGCTGAGGGTCAGCATTGCGGACAATGGCGCAGGGTCCGGCGAGATCGTTCCCGGGATCGGGCTGGCCGGAATGGCGGAACGGCTTGCTCACGTGGGAGGGACCATGAAGGCGGAGAGCACGCCCTTTGGCTTTCTCGTGTTCAGCGAGATCCCGCTCCGCCGCGAGGAGGGAATGTGACCAATTGTCCCCGGGGAGCAGCGCGTTGAGCGCCGCAAGCGGTGATCACCGGATCAGGGTCCTCCTTGCGGACGACCAGGTCCTGTTCGTGGAGAGCCTGCGGACCGTGCTGGAGACCCGCGCGGAGGATTTCGAGGTAGTCGGTGTTGCGTTCAACGGCCGTGAAGCCCTCCAGCTGGTCATGGAGAAGCACCCTGACATCATCCTCATGGACGTCCGCATGCCGGAGATGGACGGGGTGGAGGCGACGAAGATCATCCATGCAACCTACCCCGACATCCACGTCCTCATGCTCACTACCTTCGACGATGACGAGTACGTGGTGGAGGCCCTGAACCACGGCGCCGCCGGCTACATGTTGAAGGACATTCCCCCCGCTGACCTTATCGTGTCCCTGCGGGCGGTCTGCAAGGGCTCCATCATCATCTCCCCTCAGGTTGCCAACAAGCTTCTTCGTATCAGAGAGGGAGAGGGCAAGCCTGAAGACTCCGGGGAGTCGCGGCCCCGTCCCATTCCCGACGGGTCGTTCCTGCGGTACCTGAGCAAGCGGGAGATCGAGATCCTTGGCCTTATTGGCACGGGCGCGGACAACGTCCGTATTGCCCGCAAGCTCTCCATCGCGGAGCAGACCGTCAAGAACCACGTCAGCGTCATCTATTCAAAGCTGCACATCCACAACAGGATGCAGGCCATGAAGCTCGCCAACTCTCTCAAGGAATATTTCGGAAGCGACGCCTGAGACTCGAAGCACTGAAAGTACTAGTACTAATCCTCCCCGCGGCAGTACCGCGGTAACTTCCCTGGAAGCACCGGTGCCTGTAGGATCAAGCGCACAGGCCGTGATGACACGAGGCGTCGTATCAGGATTTCTTTTCCTCCTTTGCTTCCTGTTTGCGGGTGCCGCTGCGTTTGGCGGCGGAACGCGCGAAACGGCAGGGGGCGCTCAGCTCACCGTTGCCACGGTGAATAACCCCGACATGGCAATCATGCAGCAGCTGTCGGGAGACTTCACGGCATCAACGGGCATCAGGCTCAACTTCGTGGTCCTTCCGGAGAACGAGCTTCGGCAGAAAGTCACGGAGGACGTGGGCCTGGGCTCGGGCAAGTACGACGTGGTGACAATCGGCACCTACGACACCCCGATCTGGGGCCACAACGGCTGGCTCGTCTCCCTGGAGCCTCTTTTCACCGGCATGAGCGTAGCGGAGCGCGACGGGTATGCGCGGGACGACCTGCTTCCGACCATCAGGGCGGCCTTGTCGCACAGTGATGAACAGTACGCTCTTCCCTTCTATGGCGAGAGCAGCATGATGTTCTACCGCACGGACCTCTTTGCCAGGGCGGGAATCACCATGCCCGGAAAGCCGACCTGGCAGCAGGTGTACGACTTTGCCGTGAAGCTCAAGGGCATGGACGGCTGCTACGGTATTGTGCTTCGGGGTCTGCCGGGATGGGGGGAGGTCCTTGCTCCGTTCAATACCGTGATCAACGCGTTCGGCGGCAGATGGTTCGACGAGGGCTGGAACCCGGCGTTCGGCGAGCCTGCCATGGCCGAGGCGTGGCGATTTTACAAAAGGCTGCTTGTCGACGCGGGGGAGCCGAACCCCACAACGGACGGATACACCGAGTGCCTTGCCATCATGGAGAGCGGCAAGGCGGCCATGTGGTATGACGCCACCGTGTCCGCCGGCGCGCTGTCGGCGCGAGACTCGAAGGTGGCCGGCCGCATCGGGTACGCCCTGGCCCCCTCGGCGCGCAAGGGCAACACGGGTTGGCTGTGGGCCTGGGCCCTTGGCATCGAATCCTCATCAAAACATCCCGCGGAGGCCTTCCGCTTCATCACGTGGGCAACGGACAGGAAATACGTTTCCCTCGTGGGAGGACGCATCGGCTGGGCGCAGGTCCCGCCCGGAACAAGGGTCTCCACGTACAACAACCCGGCATACCTTGCGGCGGCCCCGTTCGCCGGGATCGTCCTCCATTCCATCCAGAGCGCCGACTATGAGAGGCCCACCCTGCTGCCGGTCCCCTACCAGGGGATCCAGTACGTGTCCATCCCGGAGTTCCAGAGCCTGGGGGAGGCGGTCTCCCAGCAGCTGGCGGCCTACATTGCCGGGCAGAAGTCCCTCCCGCAGGCCCTTTCGGATTCCCAGGCCGCGGCGTTGAAGGTGGCGCGCGAGGGGGGCTACCTCTCGGGAGCGCCGCGGCGTGAGCCGCGGCAGCGGTGACACGTGAGCGCATCCCTCGACCGCCGCAAGCGCAGGCGATCTGCGCTTCTCTCGCTGCCCGCCATTGTCATCGTGGCGGTAGTCACGCAGGCCCCCATCCTTGCCACCCTTGGATTGTCCCTCGTGCGATGGATCGTCGTGCGGCCCGATCTCGGGATCATGTTCATCGGCCTGGACAACTACGCGGACATCTTCGGCTCGTGGGATTTCTACCAGGTGGTCCTGAACACGGCGCTCATCACGGTGGTCTCCCTCACCGCCTGTACGCTGCTGGGGATTCTCTTCGGCCTCATGCTCCACCGGGACTTTCCCGGGGTGAACGTCGTGCGCACGCTCATCATCTCTCCGTTTTTCATGATGGACGCAGTGGCGGGAATCGTCTGGCGCACGACCTTGCTCAATTCCTCCTTCGGATGGAACGGGTACTTCGCTTCGCTCCTCGGCGTGCGGCCATTCGATTTCTTTGGCGTGCATTCCCTCCTCACCATCATCATCCTTATCGTCTGGCAGTGGACACCCTTCTTCGTGCTGATCATCCTGGCCGGATTCCAGAACATCCCCGAGGAGATCATGGACAGCGCCCGGGTGGACGGGACGGGCTGGTTCAAGGAGCTTGCGTTCATCCGCCTGCCGGTGATCATGAACCACATCGAGGTGGCCGTCCTCCTGGGGCTCATATTCGTGCTCAAGGTGTTCGGGCTCATCTTTGTGACCACGCGCGGGGGCCCGGGGTATTCCTCCGCGAACCTCCCCTATTACGTGTACAAGACGGCTTTCCTCGGGTGGGACGTCGGCCGGGCGGCGGCGGTTGCCGTTGTGACGGTGGTCATCACCCTCCTGGCCATCATGGCGCTCTTCCGCTGGTTTCGGCGGCGCATGAGCGAGGCCGGCTGATGGGTATCCGCGCCTGGAATCATCACCGCTCCCCGGTGACCATCGTGCTCATCTGGATTGCCGCCATCCTGTGGTGCTTTCCCCTCCTGTACATGCTTCTCACGAGCTTCAAGGGGGAAGTGGACGTCCTTCCTCCGTCGCTGTGGATTGCACATCCCACGCTGGAGAACTACGCCACGGTCCTCCGGCACGAGATCGTCCGCTACATCCTGGACTCGGCGGTCATCTCACTGACCTCCGTTGCGGCATGCCTGTCCCTGGGGGTGCCGGTTGCCTACGTAGTGGTGTTCGGCCGGCTTCGTAACTCCGACAGCCTCTTCTTCTGGTTCCTCTCCACCACGCTCCTTCCCCCGGTGGCCGTCATCGTTCCCGTCTTCCTCCTGTTCCGTCTCACGGGCCTCCTGGACACCCTGGGCGGCATGGTCCTGATCTACACGGGGGTCAACATCCCCATCGTGATCTGGATGACGCGCTCGTTCCTCCTCGACGTGCCTCGGGAGATCCTGGAGTCCTCCGACATCGACGGCTCGTCCCCCCTGCGGTCCTTCTTCAGCATCGTCCTGCCTCTTGCGCGCCAGGGGATCATCTCGACGGGGCTTCTCGTGTTTATCTTCGTGTGGAACGAGTTTTTTTTCTCCATCAACCTGACCTACGTGCACGCGGCGCCGGTGCCGGTGTACATGGCGGGCTTCATGACCCAGCAGGGTCTCTTCTGGGCCAAGCTGTGCGCCATCTCGACCCTCGTGGTCCTTCCGCCGATGGTCCTCGGCTGGCTGGTGCAGCGGTCGCTCGTGAAGGGACTGACAATGGGGGCAGTGAAGGGATGAGCCTCAGGGAGGGCATATGAAAGACGGGATCACAGCCGCGATCATCGAAAAGCCGCTTGCCATCCGCGTTCGGCAGGTGGAGGCGCCGCGGGTCACGCGCCCGGACCACGTTCTCGTGAAAGTCATGGCCAGCGGCATCTGCGGGACCGACGTGCACATCTATCACGGCGAATACATCGGCTCTTACCCGATGACGCCCGGCCACGAGTTCTCGGGCGTCGTGGAGGCGGTCGGGGACGCGGTCACCCGGTTCCGCCCCGGCTCCCGGGTGTCCGTGGAGCCCAATATCTCCTGCGACAACTGCCCCGCCTGCCTGAGCAACCGGCAGAACTTCTGCGAGAACTGGCAGGCCGTCGGCGTAACGCTCCCCGGAGCCATGGCCCAGCTCGTGCTGGCCCCCGAGAAAGTCGTCTTCGATGCCGGGGAGATCCCCTTCGGCCAGGCGGCCTTCATGGAGCCGCTTTCCTGCGTCATTCATGGGATCCAGTCCGTTGGCATCCGCCTGGGGGAGAACGTGGCGGTGATCGGCACGGGTCCCATCGGGATGCTCCTCATCAGGACGGCCCGGGCATGGGGGGCGGCGCGCTTCACCGTGGCCGAGCTTAGCGAGGAGCGCCTTGCCGCTGCCCGGCGCGACGGGGTTGCCGAGGCCACAACCGATGTCGCTTCCCTGCCCGCGGACCGCTTCGATGTCGTGATCGACGCCACCGGTGCGCCGCCCATGCTTTCCCAGGCAGTGCGCCTGGCGTGCCCCGGCGGCCGCATCCTGATGTTCGGCGTCGCCCCGCAGGGAAAGACCGCCTCCATCGAGCCGTTCCAGGTCTTCCGCAAGGGACTGTCGATTTTTGCCTCCTACACGTCGCGCAGGAACAGCCTGCAGGCTCTCACGCTCATCGGGTCGGGAAAGGTAAGGGTGGACGATCTTGTTTCGCATCGTCTTCCCCTGGAAGGGCTTGAGGCGGGGATCAGGAAGATCGAGGACAGGAGTGAAAATGCAATGAAGGTCATGGTTTTCCCCAACGGGACATCCTGAAGGAGGAGCACATGGCGGTGTTGGACAGGTTTCGGCTCTCGGGCCGGGTCGCGCTGGTCACGGGAGCGGGACAGGGGATAGGCCGGGGATATGCGCATGCCCTCGGGGAGGCGGGAGCTGCCGTGGCGGTTGTGGACATTGCCGAGGACAAGGCGCGCGAGGTGGCGCAGGAGCTCTCCCGGACGGGGATCGACTCCATGGCGCTGGCCGCTGACGTGACTGCCCGGGCGGATGTGCAGCGAATGGTGGAGGCGATCGTGAAGAAGTGGGGGAAGCTCACCATCGGGGTCAATAACGCCGGCATCGGGCAGTGGGTGGATGCCCAGGACATCACCGATGAGATCTGGCAGAAGGTGATGCGGTTGAACCTGGACGCCGTCCTGTACTGCGCCCAGGCGGAGGCCCGTGAGATGAGAAAAGCCGGCTACGGGAAGATCATCAACACCGCATCCATGTCAGGGCACATCGTCAACACCCCGCAGAACCAGACCCCGTACAACGTCTCCAAGGCGGGCGTCCTGCACATGACCAGGAGCCTGGCGGCGGAGTGGGCGTCGGACGGAATCCGGGTGAACTCGATCAGCCCCGGCTATACACGAACCGCGCTCGTGGAGACCCTGGTGTCAACGCCGGCGGGCCAAAAGATGCTCGACGCCTGGCTTCCCATGATTCCGATGCGCCGTATGGCGGAGGTATCAGACCTGCAGGGAGCGGTGGTTTACCTGGCAAGCGAGGCTTCAGACTACATGACAGGCTCCGACCTCATCATCGACGGGGGCTATTGCGTGTGGTAGCTCGGAACCTCACGGGCGTGTAAGCGGGAAGCTTCTTGTCCACGAACCTGATGTCAAACCGCGCGAACCTTTGAAGGCCGTTTTCCCGGGGGACCGCCGGATCCTCATTTCCGATCAGCGGCGCGGCATAGCGTACGAAGTCATCCGTGACATCCAGCCCGTCTTTTGTGATCCAGCTTGCCGGCAGGAACCGCGAGGAGTTGGCTACTTTCTCCAGGGGGACCTTGTCGTAGAACACGCGGTAGGAGCTGCCGGGCTTTCGAAGGATGGTAGCCATCCAGCCCGTGCCTTCGCGCACCGCGATGGAGACGGCCTCTTTTCCGACCTCGCGCGCCTCGGCGATGTCCACTGTCGACGCGTTGATGGAGACCGACCTCTGGATGACCCCCGGCAGCTGGCCCGTGGCCTGGCCGCGAACGGCAAGCCCTTTCTCGTTCAGGTAGTTCACCACCGCCTGGGCGGCGGTGGTCCGGCTTGCCCCGTATTCGACGTGGCCGAACCCGTCGTGCCTTTCCCCGACTCCCCCGACATCGAAGCCTTCGTTGACAACGACGATGCACCTGCCGGTCTTTGCCAGCTGGCGGTTCACGTTCTCATGGAGGCTTGCAAGGGAGTGCCCGGTCTCCGCCATGTACAGCTGAAGCGGCATCCTGCGCTCGGGATCCCCCAGCCGGGAGGCCGCCGTGATGAACCCCGACTTTCTTCCCATGGCCTGCAGGACAGCCACTGGCTCGGAGACGCACATCCCGCGGTTCTCTTCCTCGATGTTCTGGATGAGGCAGGCCCAGTACCGCGCCGCGCTCCCGTAGCCGGGCGTGTGGTCAATGATCCTGAACTCGGAATCCCCGATGTCATTGTCGATTGTCTTGGGCACCCCGGCCACCACCAGCTCCACTCCGCGCTCGCGCGCCAGGCGGGACACCTTGGCGGCGGTGTCCATCGAGTCGTTGCCGCCGATATAGAAGAACCAGCCGATGTCGTGGGCGCGGATCACATCGACGATTCGCTCGAAGTCCTCCGCCTGCTCCGCGGTCAGCTTGTACCGGCAGGTGCCCACGACGCCCGCGGCGGGAGTGGTCCCCAGGAGCTCGACCTCCCGACGGGGCTGCCTGCCCGCGTCGAAGAGCTCCTCCAGGAGGACCCCCTCGATGCCGTGCCACGCGCCGAACAGCGTCCCGATGCTGTCAGGGTGCGCAAGGCAGCCTTCGATGACTCCCTGGAGCGAAGAGTTGATCACGGGCGACGGACCACCGGACTGGGCGACAAGGGCGTTTCGTTTCACGCGGGCATTCTACCAGAAGGGTTTGGCCCTTTTCCACGGGCGTGACAGGTTCCGCGGCCCCCTCGTGCAGCTATTCCACCGGCCGCACTTTCTGACCGTCATTGAGGAAGCTCTGCCCTTCGGTCACCACGAGCGCACCCTCATCAAGTCCCGACGTGATCTCCGTCACTGCGTCCGTTGCGGTCCCCGTCTCCACGGATTTTTTCTTGATGGCGCCTCCCACCACGAGATAGACGTAATCCACGCCGGACTCCGAGACGATGGCGTTGTTGGGAACCACGAGGACGTTCGGCCGGTCCTCAACGGGAAAGGACACTCGGGCGAACATGCCGGGCCTGAGAGACCCGCCGGTGTTCCGGACGGCAACCTTGATCAGGTATCCCTGGGAGCGCGGATCCGCGGACGGGCTGATAGTGTCCACCTGGCCGTGCTCCTGCTGCGCGCCCTGCGGGGCGTCAAAGGAGACCATGACCGATTCTCCCCGATGGATCTGCTGCACCATGTCCTGCGACACGCTTGCTTCCGCCATGACCGTGCTCGTGTCAATGACCACGAAGGCCGGTGGTCCGGGAGCCACGAGCTCTCCGGGATCGACGCTGCGCGCGGCCACGACGCCGGCGATCGGGGAGGTGATCACCGTGTTGTCCAGCTGCGACTGCGCGAGGTCCAGGGACGCCTGGGCCTGCTCCACCTGGGTGGAGGCGACCCCGGTGGACTGCGGTCCGCCCTTCTCCTGGATGAGGGCAAGGTTGTCCTTCGCGGTGTTGAGCGCGATCTCCGCGCTCCTGAAGCGCGCCCGCGCGGAGTCCAGCTGCTGCCGCGTGACAGTCCCGTCGTCGAACATCTTCTGCGTCCGATCGAAAAGATCCCTGGCTTCATCGTCCTGCACCTGGGCCTGGCTCACCGCCGCCTGCGCCTGGAGGACCTGTGAGGAAAGAGAGGAATCGCTCGTCCGGGTGAGGTTTGCCCGGGCGCTTTCAAGGGCCGCCTTTGCCTGCCTGTACTGGGCCTCGAAGTCCCTGGCCTCCAGGGTGAAGAGCACCTGGCCTTTCCGCACCGGTTGGCCGACGTCGACCCGTGTGCTGGACACCCGGCCGGCTATCTTGGAGGAAATCATGATCTCCTCCCGGGCCTTGATCCGGGCCGCGTATTCCTGGGAGATCGCGAGCGTCTGGCGCCGCGCCTTGACCACCGTGACGCTCCGCGGCGTCTCTTCGGATTGCTGACGCGCCGGCCCGCACCCGGCCAGGGTGAGAGCCGCGGCGGCGAGAGCCATCATTGAACGGGCGTGCATCATGATCGGCGTCCTCTCGTTCGGAGCTCGTCAATAAGGGTGTACACCACTGGAAGGAGAAGCGGTGTGAAGATGGTGGAGGTGACAAGGCCGCCTATCAGGACCACGGCCATGCCGGACCGGATCTCGCTGGAGGCGCCGAGTGACAGGGCCAGCGGCATCATGCCAACGATCATGGTCACCGACGTCATGAGGATGGGACGCAGCCGGGTGACCCCGGCCTCCAGGAGCGCTTCCCGCAGCGGCAGGCCCCGTTTCACGAGCGTGTTCGTGTAGTCGATGAGGAGCGTCCCGTTCTTGGAGATGAGCCCGTCCAGCATGATGAGCCCGATGAAGGCAATGATGTTGACAGCCTTCCCCGTGAGGGCCAGGGCGGCGAACGCCCCGATCACCCCGCAGGGGATGGAGAGCATGCGGATCATCGGCGTGAGGAAAGACTCGTAGAGCACCACGAGGATCATGTAGACCAGGAGGACGGAGGCGATGAGGGCCCAGATGAGGGAGCGGAAGGCGGTTGTCATGTTCTGCGTATCCCCGCCGTAGATGACCTGGTACCCGAGCGGGAGCGTCACGTCTGCCAGGTTCTGCCTCACGTCGGCGGTGATGGCTCCCAGCGGCCTCCCCTGGATGTTCGCGGTGATGGTGGCGACGTTCTGCCTGTTCCTCCGCAGAACCTGCTGCGGGCTGTCGCTCCGTGCGATGCGCGCCACCTGCGTCAGCGGGATCTGCTGTCCCAGGCGGTTCGTGATGGAAAGCGTCCCCAGGTCCAGGGGCGTGCGGATCTGGTCTCCCCGGTAGCGCACCACCATGTCGAACTCGTCGCCGGCGTGGCGATACACTCCCACGTCGGCCCCCGCCAGGGATGTGCGCAGGACGCTGGCGATGTCGTACGCGGTGAGCCCGTAGTCGGAGGCGGCAAGCCTGTCCACGATCACGCTGGCCTCGGACTGGGTGGCCCGCATGGTGTTGTCCACGTCGGCCGTGCCGGCAACGGAGCGCACCTCGGTCTCCACGCGACGCGCAAGGTCACGCAGAACGTCGCGGCTCGGTCCCGTCACATTGACGATGAAAGGCTTGGCTCCCTCGATGGAGGTGCGCGAGAGGATGCCCGGCTCCGTGACGGAGAAGTCCACGCCGGGCAGCCCTCGTCCCCATTCCCGAAGATCGCGCGCCAGCGCGGACTGGCCCTTTTTCCGCCCGGACTTGTCCTTGAGGTTGACGATGATCTCCGAGGTGGACACGGTGGTGCTTCCGCCGATCGTGGAAAACTCGCTTTTGACCTCCGGCAGGGAGAGCAGGTGCTGCTCCACGATCTTCGTCTTGTCGTCCACCTGCTGGAAGCTCGCCCCGGGGCCCAGGTCGAGGTCGACAATGAGCTTGCCCTGGTCGAAAGCGGGGAGGAACTCGGTCTGGATGACATGGAGGGGGATGAGGGCGATGCTGCCGGCAACCAGGATGGTCAGGGAAATGATCACTTTCCATCGGTTTCCAAGGCACCAGCGCAGGAACCTGACGTAGCCCGCCTTAACTCCGGTCTCGAAGAACCTCCCGAAAGCGCTTGTGCGTTCGGGTTGGTTCCCGCGGGGAGCCGGCTCCTCCTCCCTGCGAGCCCGTGCAGCTCGACGGGGTCCCAGCATCCGGGACGCCATCATGGGCGTTATCGTGAATGAAACGAGCAGGGACAGCAGCGTGGCCGCAACCACCGTCACGCCGAACTGCCGGAAGAACTGGCCCACGATGTCCCGCAGGAAGGCGATGGGCGCGAAGACCACCACGTCGCACAGGGTGATGGCAACGGCTGCAAGCCCGATTTCCATCCTTCCCCGCACGGCGGCGGTGCGCGGGTCTTCACCGAGGTGGATGTGCCTGTCCACGTTTTCCAGGATGACGATGGAGTCGTCCACGAGGATGCCGATGCACAGCCCGAGGGCCATGAGGCTCACGATGTTCAGCGTGAAATGGAAAAGGTACATCGCGAAGAAGGTCCCGATGAGGGAGATGGGGATTGCGATGAGAACGATGAGGGAGGACCTCCATCGACGGAGGAAGAGGAACAGCACGAGGGAAGTCGTGATGATGCTCTCCAGCAGGTTGAGCCTCGTCTCGTCCAGCGAGGAGTTGATGAACAGG
Organism: uncultured Spirochaetota bacterium; assembly: GCA_963753085.1. Classification (GTDB taxonomy): domain Bacteria; phylum Spirochaetota; class Spirochaetia; order SZUA-6; family Fen-1364; genus Fen-1364. The sequence continues at coordinate 76,101 of CAVWBF010000025.1, forward strand.
GTGGCATCGTTTGCAAGGGCGAGCCGGGTCCCGGGAAGCATGGCAGCCTCCAGGGAAGGGAGAGCCTCCTTCACCCGGCTTGCCGTGTCCACGAGGTTGGCGTCGCTCTGCTTGCGCACCAGGATCCCGATGGACGGCCGGCCGTTCTGGCGGACTGTCTGGATGGGGTCGGGGTAGCCCAGCTTCACGTCAGCGATCTCGGAGAGGCGTACCGTGGACCCCGTGCCCGTGGGGACCCTGAGGTTTTCAACGTCCTGCTCGCTTGCGAACTCCCCCAGCATGCGGACCGTGAGGTCCCGGGATCTCTGCTTGATCTCCCCGGCGGGGACGTTCATGTTGTCAGCCTGGAGCGTGGAGACGAGGGCAGCGGTGCTCACCGAGTAATAGTCCAGCTTCTCCCTGTCCACGGTGACAAGGAGCTCTTTCTTCTGGCCCCCGACGATGCTCGCGTTGCCGACGCCGGGAATTGACTCCAGCGCCCGCGTGACGGTGTCCGCCTGGTTGTACAGCTCCTCGGGGCTCACCGGACCGGTGATGGCAAGGACCAGGATGGGCTGCGCGTTGACATCGAACTTCGTGAGCACCGGACGCGTTGCATCCCGGGGGAACTTGTCGACAATCGCGTCAATCGCTTTCTGCACATCAATGACGGCTGCGTTCATGTCCGTGGACATGGTGAACTGTATGACCGTGTACCCGAAGCCCACCCCGGAGGTCGAGCGCATCGTGTCGATTCCATTGACTCCCGACACTGCATCCTCGACGGGCTTGATGATGTCCTTGTCGATCTGCTCAGCGCCTGCTCCCGGGTAGGTGGAACGCACGGAGATGATGGGGGTATCCACGGAGGGGAAGAGGTCGGCCCCGAGGTTGACGTACCCAACTACTCCCAGTCCCGCGATGAGGAGCATCCCCATGATGATGGCGGTGGGCCGTCGAACGGAAAGCTCGGTGATGTTCATGGCTGCGCCCCGGTGAGCTTCTGGAGATCCGCCAGCGCCGACTCCCTGGTGTACAGGGCAAGGAGGAGGTCAAGGTCCGCAGCATCTGCCTGGATGGCGGCTCCCCGCTGGTCCTCCTGGCTTGCCTGGCCGTTGGCCAGGGCAACCCCGGTGTTCCTGAGCTTCTCCTGGAGGTATTCCGCGCGGGCGTCCCCCGCCTGGGCATCCGCATCCGCTTTCACTGCCGCCTCGACGGCCTGGCGGACCTGGATGCGTACGATCTTTGCCTGCTGGCTGAAAGCGACCCCGGCCATGTCCGAATCCTTTTCAGCCTCTTGAATACGATGGAAGGATTCCATGCCGTCGAATGCGCTCATCTTGATCCCGAGGGTGAGCAGGAGGTCCACGTTCCACGTGTTATTGCTGAAAGTCCACGCACCGGAGTACGGGAAATCCTCCTGACCCGCGACGTCAAGGGAAATCCCCAGGTTGACGTCGGGATGAAGGATCGCGCCTCCTGCTTCAACGGAAAGCTTTCTGCGCGCCTGCTCGATGCGGGTCCGGGCGGCCGTCATGTCGGGAGATCCTTCCAGCGCCTTGGCGAGAAGCTCCTGCTCATCCAGGGGGGGAAGGGATGAGCGGAAGTCAGTGGCAAGCTCCATCGAGCCCGCATCCACTCCCGTGAGGACGCTGAGGTTCTCAAGCGCGGTGGACTCGCTCTGCCCCGCTTCCACGAGCCTTGCCTCCAGGGAGGCGAGGGTGGACTTTGCTTCCAGGAGCGATTCCCTGTTCATCGTCCCCTGGTCAAAGGCCTTTTGCCGGTCAGCGGCCATCCCCGCGGCGGTGTCCCTCATCCGCTTCAGAACTTCCTGCGACCTGCGGGCCAGGAGGGCGCTGAAATAGGACTTTCGAACCTGCAGCTCAATGTCTCTCTCCCGGGCGCTCACGTCGGTCCCCGCAGCGTCCACCTGGAGCGACGCGAGGTCGATCGCGCTTTTTATCTTGCCCCAGGTGAAAAGGGGCTGGTTGAGGGAGGCGGTGAGGCTGAAGTAGTTGTGCAGGGCCGCGCCGACGTTGAAGTTGTTCGGGGGGATGGGCAGAGTCGTGGTATAGGTCGGGGGGATCGGGATGCTGCCCAGCGCGCCTGCAGCTACCGTGTACCCGGGCGGAGGATTCACCAGGTAGGAGGCAGAAGCCTCCAGATCGACGTGCGGGAGCGCCTTTGCCTGCGCCTCTCCCAGGGCAGCCCTGGACTTTTCAAGGGCGAGATTCGAGAGCCGGATGGCTTCAGAGCTCTTCCTTGCCAGGGAAAGAGCCTGGTCCAGGGTGAGCTCTGATTCGGCCGATACCGGCGCAGCAGCGACGGGACCGAGGAGGATGATGGCTGCAAGGAGGGGGAGGGCCCGGGCCACCGCTAATCTCCAGTCAGCCGCAGCGCCATTGCTCGCTGCAGCCCGCGGATCTCGCGGTCCACGTGGTCAGGCTCCGCAATACCGACGGAGAACAGTATGCCGACAACCGTGATCTTGATGAGGGCACGCCGCTGCCGCACCTCCTCGGGCGACTGGCGGGCCGTCTTCGCGGGGTCTTTGAGGATCTTTTCAATGATCTCGTACAGCTTTTCCAGGTTCTCCTCCAGCAGGTTCATCTGGCTGGATTCGAAAAGCAGGCCGCGGAGGAGGGGACGGGCGTCCTTGAGGCTGGAGAAGCCGATCTCGATCAGGCTCTGGAGCCTGTCCGCCGCCGGCTCACGCGAATCCGCCAGCGCGCTGATCTGGGAGAGGAACCTGTCCCAGCGATCCTTTGCCGTGGCCCGAAAGAGGTCCTTCTTGTCCTTGAAATAGGTATAGATCGTGCCGGAGGAGATTCCCGCCCGCCGCGCGATGTGAGAGATGCGCGCGGACTCGTATCCGATCTCGCCAAAGACAGAGAAAGCGGCGTCGATGATCTGCGCAGGTTTCTTCCCGTCCCGCGGACGCGCCATGCCTATCTCCTGAAATGATTGAACGTTCAATCAATAATACAGGAAGACGCCGCGGGACGCAAGGGGGGAGGGGTGATGGCGTGACGCGGCGGACTCACGGCTGCGATTGACGGCTCCCCGGACCCGGCTAAGATCGGGCGCATGCCCCTGCCGGTGAGGACCGTCCTCTTCCTTGCCTGCTACTGCGTCTTTGTGACGGCGGCCAACGTGTTTCTCAAGCTTTCGGCAGACGCTCACGGAGTGTGGCTGTTCCTCGCGTTCCAGGCAGGAGGCAACCTGGCCGGCCTCGCCGGAGTCCTCCTGTATACGGGCCTGCTTCGGGGCATGCCGCTCCACCTCGCTTTCCCCTTGAGCAGGGGGGTCGGGGTGCTGGGGGTGCAGCTGATCGCATCCCTGGCGGTCTTCCACGAGGTGTTCAGGCCGACGGAGGTCCTGGGTGCAGTGGTCGTGGCCGGTGGGATCATCCTCATCGGCATGGGGGCGCGGAGCCGGGAACGGGCTGAGGAAGCGGGAACGGCAGAGGGAACGGCGCCTCAGGGGGACAGGCCGTGAGGACCATCCTCCTCCTCGTTGCCAACCTGGGCTCCAACACCGCCGGCCACATCTGCCTCAAGAGATCGGCCGGGCGTTCGAGCGTGAAAGCTTTCCTCTTCTGGCAGGTGCTGGGCAACCTGGGAGGTTTCCTGGGGGTGCTGGCGTACACGGCACTCCTGCAGGGCATGTCGCTGCACGTGGCGTATCCGCTCACCGAGGGGCTGACGGCCATCGGGGTCCAGGTGGTGGGCGCTTTGATCGTTTTCCGGGAGAAGATCCCTCCGGCGGCATGGGCCGGCACGGCCCTCGTCCTGGCCGGGATCTCTCTCTTCAGTCTGTGACTCGGAGGTGTCTCGCGTATGCCTGACCGGGATCGATTCATGGAAGAGCTGCGCAAGGCGTGGAGGGACGAGAAGTCCAGCGCCCTCACGTATTCGGCGGCCGCGGAAAAAGAGAAGGACCCGAGGCGCAGGGACATATTTCTCCGAATGGCGGCAGAGGAAGTGAAGCACGCCGAGAGATGGGAGAAGCGGCTGCGTGAGCTGGGCTCGGAGCCGGGTCAATACACCGAGACTGCCGCTGAAACCTCACGCAGAACGGCGCTCGTGGACAAGGGGCCCGAGGCAGTGGTGAAGGTCATGGAAGCCGCCGAAGACAGTGCCAACGGCGGATACGAGACGCTGGCCGCCCTTTCACCCACGGAGGAGGACAGGCTGGCGTTCCAGGAGGTCGGCCTCATGGAACGCGCCCATGACCGGGCCCTCACTGAGATGGGTGCCGGGAAGGTGCCGCCGTTGCGGGCGTTGGAGGGCATCCTGGGGAAAGAGCGCCACGTCCGGGGCGGAGGATGGATCGGCCAGGCCATTTACGGCATCAACGACGGGCTGGGCGCCGCGTTCGGCATCGTCAGCGGCGTGGCGGGTGCCACCCATGTGAACAGCTCCTTCGTCCTTCTCAGCGGCTTCGCCTCCATGGTGGCCTCTGCTCTCTCCATGGGGAGCGGAGCTTACCTGGCGGAGAAGTCCCAGAAGGAAGTGCACGAAGCGGAGATGGACCGCGAGCGGACCGAAATAGAGGAGAATCCCCTCGAAGAGCAGAAAGAGCTTTCTCTTTTCTACCAGCTCAAGGGGTTCACGGAGACGGAGGCGGACGCCATGGCCGCCCGCATGGCCCAGAACCCCGAGGAGATGCTGAAGACGCTGGCCCACGAGGAGCTGGGTCTTTCCGAGCAGGCCTTCCCCAACCCGTGGCGCTCGGCGGTGAGCGCCACGGCGGCCACGGCGCTTGGCGCCGCGGTCCCCGTGCTGCCGTATCTCTTTACCACGGGCCTCAGCGCGCTCGTGATCTCCTTCATCATCAGCACGCTGGCGCACTTCGGGGTGGGGGCCGCCAAGGTGGTGGTCACCGGCAGGACCTGGTGGAGAAGCGGGCTCGAGATGATGCTGATCGGGCTGGGGGAAGCGGCCATCACGTACGGGATCGGGCTCCTCGTAGCGCCCATGATCGGGAGGTGAGTCATGACGGACAGGAACAACCTGGGAGAAAAGGTGCGCGGGATACGGGAATCGAGGAGCATGTCCATCGAGCAGCTCGCCGATCGCGCTGACCTGGACGCGGAGCACGTCCGCCAGATCGAATCGGGCGCCCTCATTCCGTCGTTGAGCCCGCTCATCCGCATTGCGCGGTCTCTCGGTGTGCGGCTGGGCACGTTCCTGGATGACCAGGAGCAGGTTGGGCCGGTCATTTGCCGGGCCGGCGCCCACGAGGGGGTGGTCCGCTTTTCCGGCAGGGAGCGGCCGGCGCGCAGCGACCTGGACTTTTTTTCCCTTGCCGCCAACAAGACGGGGCGGCACATGGAGCCTTTCCTGATCGATATTCACCCTGCCTCGGCCCAGGAAGCGCAGCCCTCAACGCATGAGGGGGAGGAGTTCGTCTACGTGCTCTCGGGGGAAGTGGAGATCGAATATGGAAAGGACGTGTACCTGCTGCGTCCGGGGGACAGCATCTATTACGACAGCATCGTCCCGCACCATGTTCACAGCGCGGGAAACGCCGAGGCGCGCGTGGTGGGTGTCGTGTACGCGCCGTAGCCCTAGCGCGCGCCTTACGACAGGATCATGAGGCGATAGCCGACCCCGGGCTCCGTGACCAACAGGCGCGGCATGTGGGGATTTTCCTCGATTTTTTTCCGCAATCCCGTGATGTACACGCGAAGGTAGTTCGTGTCTTGGTCCACGTTCGGTCCCCACACCTCCCGCAGGATCTGGCCGTGGGTCACCACGCGTCCGGCGTGCTGGACGAGCATGCGCAGGAGGCCGTACTCCGTGGGGGTGAGCTTGACCAGCGCGCCTGCCACCCGCACCTCGCGCGCCAGGAGATCCACGCTGAGCCGCCCGGAGCTGAAAGGCTCAGTGGTCTCCTGCGGAGTCCTGTGTCGCAGCGCGACCTTCATGCGCGCAATCAGCTCTCCGGTGTGGAAAGGCTTGATCAGGTAGTCGTCGGCCCCCACGTCCAGGAGCTTCACGATCTCCTCTTCAGCATTTCGAACGGAAACGACGACAACGGGAACGGAGGACCATGCGCGAAGCTCGGCAAGCACCTCCGCGCCATCCTTGTCCGGGAGGCCCAGGTCCAGGAGCACGACGTCGGGCTTTTTCCCCAGCACCATCTGCAGCCCGTCGGCCGCGGTGCCCGCTTCGTGCACCGCGTATCCCTGTTTTTCCAGGGTGACCCGCAGGAGCCTCCTGATCTGGGCCTCGTCGTCGATCACGAGCACGGACGTCACGGCTCAGCCTGCTCTTCGGCGCGGCTCTCGGACTCGGCCTCCGGCTGCGCTTCCACGATGCTGTCGGGGAGGAAGATGGAGACCGACAGGCCGCCCTTGCGGTTGATGTAGGCGGTAATCTTCCCCCCGTGGGCCTCCACGATCCCCTTGCTGATCGAGAGCCCCAGACCGACGCCCCCGGAAGCTGCTTTCCTCCCGCGGAAGAACCGGTCGAACAAGTGTGGAAGCTCTTCCGGATCCACCCCTGGTCCGGCGTCGGCCACGGTGATCCGCGCCCCCCGGCCCTTCCGCTCAACACTGATCTCCACGGAGGTTCCCGGCGGGGTGTGGCGCGCCGTGTTGACGAGGATGTTGGTGAGAACCTGCGTCATCAGGATGAAGTCGAGGGACACCAGGGGCACATCCTCGTCGATCCTGATGGAGAGGGGATGGTCGCGTGACTGTCTGCGCATGGCGTCCGCGACCACCGAGACCAGGTCGAAGATGTCGTTCGTGGATTTCTTCAGGCGCAGCATTCCCGACTCCAGCCGGCTCATGCTGAGGAGGTTCTCGACAATGGAGTTCAGCCGGTCGGTTGCCGTCAGGGTCTCCGCGAGCAGCGCCGAGCGCGCCTCGCGGTCCTCCGCCGTGGAGGAATCCATGAGCGCGGTCACCGAGCCCTTGATGGTGGTGAGCGGCGTGCGTAGCTCGTGGGAGATCGAATTGAGGAGCGCCCTGCCCAGCCTCTCCGATTCGCGGGCCATGAGGTTTTTCCTGTTTTCGTCCGCAAGGAGCTCTCTCTCGATGGAGAGGGAAAGGTTTCTCCCCAGGGTCTGGAGGAACGCGTCCTGGTCGTGCGGCCAGGCCCGCCCTTCGGGCAGGCGGATCCCCATGACCCCGACGGTGGAATCCGGGCTGAGCAGGGGGATGTAATGAAAGCTTGCGAATGCCAGGGTATCGGTATACTTGCCGCAGGGAGTCCTGTTGGCGAAGCACCACTGCGCCACGCCGAACTCCTTGTCGTCGATCTGGACCGCCGCCAGGGATCGGAGGGTTCTCTCGATCGACGTCTCGGAGTCCCGAAGGAAAAGGATGCATTCCGCCTCGAAATATCTCGAGATCCGCTCGATGCTTGTCTGCACGATCTCGGGGATGCTGTGCAGGATGGAAAGGCTCAGCGAGAAATTGTACAGAAGCGTCACGCGGCGCTCGCGCACCGCAAGCATCCTCTGGTTGCTTCGAAGACGCGACATGAGAAACGCCAGGGCGGCCGCCGTCACGAAGTAGAGGATGATCATGAGAGCGTCTTCGAGCTTCTCGATGGCGAAGGTGAAGCGCGGGGGTATGAAGAAATAGTCCCAGAGCACGGCGCTCAGCGCCGCGCAGACCAGCACGGCTGCCCGGGTGGCAAAGAATGCGATCGAGATCACCGCGAGGAGATAGAGGATGGACACCGTGTGATATCCGACCTCGGGAAGCGCCAGGAGGTTGATGCCCGTGACCGCGGCCACCACCGCCAGGGAGAGAGAGAACCTTCCCGCCTGGGACTTCACCGCCGTGGCGAGGTGCGTTGGCGTGTGCACGACAGTCGTGCCCTTCTCCTGCACCACGGCCACATCGATGTCACCGCTGCCAGCCAGGATGCGGTCGGTCACCGAGTGCCGGGTGAACGCCCCGCGGCGCGTGCTGAGGCCCGACTTGCCCAGCACGATCTGGGAAACATTGTTGGTGCGCGCATAGCGCAGAACGGTTTCTGCGACGTCCTCAGCGGGGATGCTTACCACCGCGGCGCCCAGCTGACGGGCCAGGTTCATGTTCTTGCGAAGCGTTTCCTGCGCGGCGTCGCCAAGGGGCTGACCGGTCTCTATGAAAAGGGCGGTCCATTCGGCCTTGAGGCTGAACGCCCGCTGGCGGGTCCAGCGGATGAGGTGGGCGGAGTTGGGGCTCGGGCTGATGGCCACGAGGAGCCTTTCACCCGATTTCGCGGGGCTCTCCCGGCCGCTCTCCCGGGCGTAGCTCGCAAGCTGGTGGTCCACGAGGAGGGCCGTATAGCGCAGGGACATCTCGCGAAGCGCCGTCAGCGTGCTCTTCTTGAAGAAGTTCTCCATGGCCGCCCGCGCGGCATCCCCGAGGTACACTTTTCCCTCGGCAAGACGCTTGAGGAGCTCCTCGGGTGAGATGTCGATGAGCACCACCTGGTCGGCGGCGTCGAAGACGGAATCCGGAATCCGCTCATGGACGGCGATGCCGGCAATCTCCTCCACCGTGTCTGCGAAGCTCTCCAGGTGCTGGACGTTCACCGTCGTGAAGACATCGATCCCCTTGGCCATGAGCTCCAGCACGTCCTGGTAGCGTTTTTCGTTTCTCACCCCGGGCACGTTGGTATGCGCCAGCTCATCGACCAGCACGAGGGCCGGCTTTCGCGCAATCACCGCATCAAGGTCCATCTCCTCGAGAGTCTTCCCCCGGTACTCGATCTTGCGCCGGGGGACGGTCTCGAAGACAGTGGCAAGCTCCTCCGTGTCCTTGCGCTGGTGGCTCTCCAGGTAGCCGATGAGCACATCGACTCCCTCGACCTGCTTCTGCCGCGCCTCTTTCAGCATGGTGTAGGTCTTTCCTACTCCCGCTGCCATGCCGAAGAAGACCTTGAGCTTCCCTTTCCCTTCACTCTCCTTCTCGACCGCGCGAAGGAGAGCATCGGGATCCGGCCGCCGGTCATCCGACATCGAAAGCTCCGCCAGCCATGACACGGAAACGCGGAATGGAGGCTTCTCGCATCGGCCGAAAGTATCTCACCGCCGTGCTATTTTGGGAACTCCTTGTCCAGGGCCAGGTTGAGGGAAAGCACGTTCACCCGAGGCTCCCCGAGGAAGCCAAGCTGGGGGGCCTCCTCGAAGCGGCGAACCAGCGCCAGGAGGTTGCGTTGCCCGGTGGCATCGAAATGACGGGCGTCCGCGACTCTCTTTACCTGCGCCTCGGCAGCATCGGGACTGATCTCGGGATCCAGCCCGCTGCCGGAGGCAAACAGCATGTCCATGGGCGGGTCCCCCGGCCCGTATGCTTTCTGCCAGTCGCTCCTTCGCTGGTCGTAAGCTTTCTTCAGATCCGAGCTCGTCCAGCCCCAGTTGCTGGCCCCTGAGTTGGTCGGATCGTATTTTGCTGCCGAAGGACGTGGGTGAAAGTAGATGTCACTGGAAAAGTCCTGGGCAAGGAGCGTCGAGCCCACCGTCTTTCCGCCTTTTTCGACCAGGCTTCCCTGGGCCCCGGCGGGGAACAGGACGGCTCCGACCCCCGTCATCAGGAGGGGATAGATCCCTCCCACCACGACAGTCCAGAACACAAAGACGATGATAGCTGTTCTGATTGGCTTCATGTCACGTCTCCATCACGCAAGCCCGATGAGGTGGACCAGCAGGTCGATGGCCTTGATCCCCAGAAAAGGCGCGATAATCCCGCCCAGCCCGTAGATGAGGAGGTTTCTCCTCAATATCCGCACGGCCCCCACGGCCCGGTAGTGCACGCCGCGGAGCGCCAGCGGAATGAGCGCCACGATGATGAGCGCGTTGAAGATGACCGCGGAGAGCACGGCGCTCTGCGGGGATGCAAGCTGCATGATGTTCAGCGCCCACAGCGGCCCGAGCGCCCCCTTGGCGGCGTACAGCGCCACGAACATCGCCGGGAGGATGGCGAAGAACTTCGCAACGTCGTTGGCGATGCTGAACGTGGTGAGCGCCCCCCGGGTGATGAGCTGCTCCTTGCCCACCTCGACGATGTCGATGAGCTTGGTCGGGTTGGAGTCCAGGTCCACCATGTTGCCTGCTTCCCGAGCCACCTGCGTGCCCGAGCTCATGGCCACCCCCACGTCGGCCTGGGCCAGGGCGGGGGCGTCGTTCGTGCCGTCCCCGATCATGGCCACAAGGTGCCCTGCTTTCTGCTCTTCGCGGATGCGCTCGAGCTTTGCCTGCGGAGTGGCCTCCGCTATGAAGTCATCCACCCCTGCTTCGGCGGCGATCGTCGCGGCGGTGAGCGGGTTGTCTCCCGTGATCATGATGGAGCGGATTCCCATGCGCCGAAGGTGAGCCAGGCGGTCCTTGATGCCGCCCTTCACCACGTCCTTGAGATAGACGGCGCCCAGGACCTCGCTGCCTCGGGCCACGACAAGAGGCGTGCCTCCCTCGGCGGAAATCCGCTTCACCTCGGCGTCCACCTCCGGCGGGAAACGGCCGCCGCCGGCGAGCACCCATTCCCTCACCGCCTCGGCGGCTCCCTTGCGGATGCACCGCCGCTCGTCGTCGAAGTCCAAACCGCTCATGCGGGTCCTGGCGGAGAACGGGACGAACCTGCCCCCGATGTCCTGGATGCTCGCGGCCTTCACCGCGTAGTCGCGGCGGGCAAGGTTGACAATGGACCTGCCCTCGGGAGTTTCATCCGGCAGGGAGGCCAGGAGGGCCGCTTCGGCGACCGCTGTTTCGGTCTTCCCTTTTGCAGGAAAGAAAGAAGAAGCCATGCGGTTTCCCATGGTGACCGTGCCGGTCTTGTCCAGGAGCATGACATCGATATCTCCGGCCGCATCCACGGCTCGCCCGCTCAGGGCAAGAACGTTCTTCTTGATGAGCCGGCTCACGCTGGAGATCCCGATGGCGGAAAGAAGCCCGCCGATTGTCGTGGGGATCAGGCAGACCAGAAGCGCGAAGAGCACTGCCGTGGTGACGAACACCGTTGTGCCAGACTGCTTCGCGCTGTAGTCCGCAAAGAACCATAAAGTCCCCACTGCCGCCAGAAAGATGATGGAGAACGCCGACAGGAGGATGAGGAGCGCGATCTCCCCCGGGGTCTTCTGCCGCGTCGCGTTCTCAACCAGACCAATCAGCCTGTCCACGAAGGTTTTCCCCTGCTCCGCGGTGATCTTCACGACGATGCGGTCGCTGATCACCTTGGTGCCCCCGGTGACGGCGCTCCTGTCTCCGCCGGACTCGCGGATGACCGGCGCCGATTCGCCGGTGATCGCCGACTCGTCCACGCTGGCAACCCCTTCGATCACCTCTCCGTCTCCGGGGATGATGTCGCCGGCTTCGCATACCACCCGGTCGCCCACGCGCAGCTCGATGGAGGCGACCTTATCCTCTCTGCCGTCGCCGTTGGCGAGCCGGCGGGCAATGGTTTTTGTGCGCATGGCGCGTAGCGAGTCCGCCCGGGCCTTGCCCTGGATCTCGGCAAGGGATTCGGAGAAATTGGCGAACAGGACTGTGAACCACAGCCAGATTGCGATCTGCAGGTTGAACCCGTTGTAGACCCCGCGGAAGGCATCGACGATGAACACGAGGGAAATGAAGATCGATCCGATCCAGACCATGAACATGACCGGGTTTCTGATCTCCACGCGCGGATCGAGCTTCTGGAAGGCCATTGCCGCGGCGCGCGCCAGCACCGGGAAGCTTGAAAGACGAATTTCCTGTCTCATGGATTTGTCCTTTAGAAAACCATGCCCTTGAGGGCCAGGTAGTGTTCCACAATCGGCCCAAGAGTCAGGGCGGGAAAGAAGTTCAGGCCCGCGATGATGATGATCGTGATCACGAGCAGGACCACGAAGATCGTGTTGTTCGTGGCAAATGTCCCAACGCTTGCGGGGATGGGAATCTTGGCACCCAGGCTACCCGCGATGGCGAAGACGGGTATCACGAGCACGAACCTGCCTACAAGCATGGCAAGGGACCCAAGGGTGTTGTAAAAAATCGTGTTGCCGTTGGTCCCAGCAAAAGCGCTGCCGTTGTTCCCGACACTGGAGCCGAAGAGGTAGAGGATCTCTGTCAGGCCGTGCGGCCCCTGGTTGTTGAGGCTGGAGAGCCCCGTCTTCGTGGCAACCCCGGCTGCGGCCAGGAACAAGACTGTGCATGTCTGCCCGATGACCGCCAGGACCGACAGCTGCATCTCACGGGACTCGATTTTTTTTCCCATGTATTCCGGCGTTCTGCCCACCATCAGCCCGGCGATGAAGACTGTGATGAAAAGGAACACGAGCATCCCGTACATCCCACACCCGACGCCTCCATAAATGATTTCTCCAAGAAGGATGTTGGTAAGGGGAACCATTCCCCCTAAGGGGGAAAAGCTGTCGTGCATAGAGTTGACCGATCCGTTGGAGGTCACCGTGGTGGCTTCAGCCCACATTGCGCTTCCCGCGATGCCGAAGCGTGTTTCCCTTCCTTCCATGGTGCCGTGACCTCCCGTCATGCCGTTGAAGCCGTACTCGGCAAAGAGGATCACGATGAGCCCGATGGCAAAAAGAACCGTCTTGGCGGCAAAGAGCGCGTGGCCCTGACTCCTATCCTTTACCATCCGTCCATATGCAAATGGGGTCGCCACGGGGATGAGGAGAATCGCGAGCATCTCGAACAGGTTGGACAGCGGCGTCGGGTTTTCGAAGGGATGCGCAGAGTTCGCGTTGAAAAACCCTCCGCCGTTTGTCCCGAGCTGCTTGATTGCGATCTGGGACGCGGCGGGCCCCAGGGGGATGACCTGGTCCTTCCCCTCCAGGGTGACGGCATGCACCGGGCCTGCAAAAGTCTGGATGACTCCCTGAGACATCAGGAGCACTGCCAGGATCAGGGAGAGCGGCAGGAGGATGTACAAGGTCGAGCGCGTGAGGTCCACCCAGAAGTTGCCAAGCAGGACCCTGTTCATTCCCAGGCTGGCAGCCCCGTTCTTCGGCCTGTTTGCAATGCCTCGAACCAGGACCAGGAGAGCAGCCATTCCCGTGGCGGCGCTGAGAAAGTTCTGAACGGCCAGTCCCGCCATCTGCGAGAGATAACTTGCCGCGTTCTCTCCGCCGTAGTTCTGCCAGTTCGTGTTCGTCATGAAGCTGACTGCCGTGTTCAGCGCGAGGTGCCAGGACATGTTGTCGATCTTTGCCGGGTTCAGGGGCAGCCATTTTTGCGTCATGAGGAGCAGGTAGAGAAAGAGGAAGCCCAGGACGTTCAGAGCGAGAAGCGCCCCAGCGTACTGCTTCCAGGTCATCTCCTGTCTGGGATCGACTCCCGAGATCCTGTAGATTCCCCTCTCCAGCGGCTTGAGGAACGAGAGGATATGCTTCTCATCGGTGTAGACCCGGGCCATGAACTTCCCGAGGAAGGGCGCCAGACTGAAAAGAATGCCCAGGTAGATGATGAGCTGGATCCAGTTTGTTGTACTCATGGCTGCCTCCTTAGAACTTGTCAGGGCGCACGATCGAGTAAATGAGGTAGAAAAGGAGGAACACACCGATGAGGCCTGCGATGATCAATTGGATACTCATGCGCTCAGGATACCGTGGGATAAGAGCCTGCGGATATTTCGGAAGCATTAAACTTGGTCCGGTTCGCGCTAAGAATCCGCTAGGAAGAGCTTCCGACGGCATCTCGAGGCATGCCTCCCTTGCCACGAGGGGCGCGTTTCCGCTACGTTTTCCCTCGTCTTGAAACCAAAGCTGACGACAATCATCTTCGATTACGGAGGGGTTCTCGGACTGCCCCTTGACCCGGAGCGGGAAGCTGCCATGATGGCCCTGACGCGGCTCCCTCCGGCCGAGTTCTACGCCGCTTACCGCAGGGACAGGATCGAGCTGGACAGGGGCACCCTGGATGCCGACGAGTACTGGCGCCGCATGCTGGCCGCCGGCGGAGTGGAAGCAACGGCTGAGGTCCTTGCCCGCATCGAGCGCGAGGACGCGCTGGGGTGGTCGCGCGTCAATCAGCGGGTGGTGGACTGGTCATACGAGCTTCGCGAAGCAGGGTATCGGACCGCCATCCTTTCCAACATGCCTACCGAGAAGCTGAAGTACATGCATGCCGATGGCCAGTTCCGGTGGATCAGGGACTTTGCCGTGGCCGTGTTCTCGTGCGAGTATCTTCTGGTCAAGCCAGAGCCTTCGATATATCGCCTCTGCCTGGAAAAGCTTGGAGCGTCCCCCGGGGAGTGTCTCTTCCTCGATGACGTGCCCGAGAATGCCGAGGGAGCCCGGGCGGTCGGGATCTCCGCCATCGTTTTCCGGTCCGCAGACGAAGCCGCGAAGGAGCTGGCCCGAGACTGGGGGCTGCCGGTGAGGAGGCTTGTCGATGGGGGATGACAATGGTTCCGAGGTCAAGACCGTGCGCGTGAGTTTCAGCCTGCGACTGAAGATCATTCTCACCTTCCTTCTGGTTGGCTCAGCGGTCAGCGCCCTTCTTTCCCTGAGCGTCTACCAGATCCTGAATGCAGGTCTCCTTCGCCAGATGCAGGGAAGGGTTCTCGGTCTTGCCCGCATCGGGACGGACGTCGTGGACGCGGATGCCCTTGCCCGTCTCAGCTCAAAGGTGAAGAACGATCTTCCGGCGGACATGGTGACGCGCTTTGAGCGCTCGGCGGATTTCAGCCGGGTGTCGGATGAGCTGAACAAGGTGAGGGGCGTGGAAAGCAAGCTGGTCCGCTACATCTATACCTTCGCTCCCACCGCGGACCCCAAGACCGCCCTCTATATTGTGGACGGGGACGTGCTTCGGGACACGGCACGGCAGGCGGCCGGGGAGAAGACGGAAGATATCTCGCACTTCTCCTCCGTCTTCGATATCTCCGAATACCCGGTTGCGCAGCGCGCTCTCACGGAGAGAGTCCCCCTGGTGGAGGATTCCTGGTCGTGGGACTCCGATTTCAAGGTCAACTCCATCACCGGCTACGCCCCCCTGTTTGCGCGAAACGGCACGTTCGTGGGCGTGCTGGCCATGGACATGGTGGACACGGACGTGCGCGCCATCATCTCCAACGCAACGACCGTCGCCCTTGCCGTTGTCGCTGCGGCCCTTGCGCTGACGGTGGTCAGCTCCATCCTCCTGGGGACGCTTTTCACCCATGGCATCATCACGCTGGACAAGGTGGTGCGCACGTTCGACAAGGACAACATGGACGTGCGCTCGAAGGTGCGCTCCCGCGACGAGGTGGGCAGGCTCAGCATCAGCTTCAACCACATGGCGGAGACCATCCAGGAATACAGCGCACGGCAGGCGGCCTTCCTGGATGCCTACGGAAAGTTCGTTCCGCACGAGTTCCTCCGGCTCCTGGAAAAAGGGAGCATCCTGGACGTGAAGCTGGGAGACCAGACGCAGAAGGACATGACGGTGCTTTTCTCCGACATACGTTCCTTCACGGCTCTCTCCGAGACGATGACTCCCTTCGAGAACTTCAACTTCCTCAACTCGTACCTGCGGCGCATGGGACCCGAGATCCGAGCGAACGGCGGGTTCATCGACAAGTACATCGGGGATGCGATCATGGCCCTTTTCCCCGGGAAGACCGATGATGCGCTTGCGGCCGCTGTGGGCATGCAGAAGAAGCTCATCGAGTACAATGCGGACAGGAAGAAGAGCGGATACGTCCCTATCGGGATCGGCGTCGGGGTGAACGCGGGGAAGCTCATGCTGGGGACGGTCGGGGAGCACGAGCGGATGGACGGCTCGGTGATCGCGGATGCTGTGAACCTGTGCTCGCGGCTGCAGAGCCTCACGCGCGTGTACGGTTCCACCATCCTCACCACCGGCCAGACGCTGAAGTCCCTCTCCGACCCGCGGCGCTTTTCGTATCGGTTCATCGACCGGGTGCGTGTGCGCGGACGACGGGAGGCCATCCTCCTCTTCGAGATCCTCGACGGTGAGAACGACGAGCAGGGCGCCAGGCGGACGGCCTACAAGGAGGAGCTGGCGCGCGCCCTGAGGATGTACTTCGGCCGGCATTTCGAAGATTCCCTCCAGATCGTCACGAAGCTCAGGGAGAAGAATCCCGAGGACAGGATCCTCGGCATCTACCAGAGGCGATGTGAGAACCTCGTGGCACTGGGAGCGCCCGCGGAATGGCAGGGAATCGAGGAGATCGAGATCCATTAAGGCCTAGAACTGCAGCGTCAGGTTGATGAGGGTGAGGTCGCTGCGGGGGACCAGGTTGACGGTGCTCTCGATGCGGATGTTCTGCTTCTCGCATGCCTTCTGCAGATAGGAGAGGTAGTACAGGCCGAGCTCCGTGTTGATCTGCTGCTCGGGAATTTTCTTGTAAAAGTCCAGGAGTGAGTGCTCCTTGACGTCTATACCCAGGCGGGACTCCAGCTGCTCGTTGAGGCGGCGGAAGCTCTTCTCCTGGTTGCAGATGCTCACCCGAAGGCGGTTTTCCGTCCCAATAGACGCTCCCTTGCTTCCCAGCTGGTAGGTGAGCGACAGGAGGTCCCCCTCCGCTTCCATGCGCCGCCGCACCTCGCTTCGCATGCGCTCGTCCGTCATGAGGGCCTCACCGGCCCGGCGCCCCTTGAGGAGACTCTCCGTGACCTGCCGGTAGTGGCTCACCTCGGTGTAGCCCAGGAGCTCCACCACCATGAGCGCGAGATTCTCCGAGATGGCCGCCTTCTCCACGAAGCCCGCAAGAACCTCGCGCAGCTCACCGAGGAGCCCCTCGTACTCGGGCTGGCCGCGGGAGGTGGCCAGGATGCACCACAGGAGCTTGGATGCGCTGACGACGAAGCCGTCGCTGAGGTAGGCGCGCAGCGTGCGCTCCTCCTCGGTGAGCGCGGGGTTGGCCGTGTACTGCCGCAGGAGAGGTTCCTGGATATCCAGGGACACGCGCGGGATCTCGGAGGCCACGGCCGCAAGGAGAGCGTTCAGCTGGGCCTGGTTGTAGGAGGTGCTTTCGTCGATGCAGCGCCCCGGGTTCTGCCTGTTCCAGCGCTTGATGAGCGCGGAGCCCATGAACAGGCGCGTGGTCTCCGTCTCGAACTTCTTGAAGAGGATCCTGTGGACGATGAGCTTGGTGAGGTCGATGATTTCCCTGCGCTTGGAGGAGAACTCGGATCGGGCCAGCTCCACGGAAGCGATGTAATCGATGTTGATCATCTTCTGGAGGGAGGAGGCGGACATCATGGCCACGGAGAGCCCATACTCCAGGCGGCTGTCCGCCATCCGAAGCTGCTTCAGCTGGCGCTTGTTGCGTATGAACCACTCCACCCCCGCGGTGGTGAGGGTGATCTTCAGAGGTAGGTCGATGACGGGTGATTTACCGGCCCTCATTGCCGCCCCCTTGGCGGTGGTTGACTTCAGGACGCCAGGGCTATGCCATGTCTCTTCTGCGGGAAGCGCTTGGCCGCAGCCACGCAGTTCTTCCTGCCGTTGAACACGAGCCCCCCGTCCCAGTACTCGAGCGCGGCGAACAGCGCGTTTCCGCCGTCGTGCTCGTCGCTGTCGGGGGTCACGAAGGAAACGTAGCGTGCCATCTCCTCGAAATCCTGCCGCTTGAAGCACTCGTTGCGCCTGCGGTTGAAATCGTTCCATTCCTTGAGCCGCGTGAAGCCCTCCCCCTCGTCCTGGACGATGATCCGCGCGCTCCCCTCGTCGAACGCGAACCACACGTGGACGCTCTTGGCGGGGTCTCTGTGGTTCCCGTGCTTCACCGCGTTCTTGATCAGCTCGCTGATCTGTTGTTCCAGGAGGTTGATCTCCCGGATCTCCGGCGGCGCTTTCTGGAGGACCATGAGGGTGAAGTAGCGGATCTGCCGGAAGTCGCTGGGAAACTTCTTGTAGAACATGCCCGTCCTGTCGAAAAGCTCGTTCTCTTCGTCCACGCGGATGGTTTTCATCATGCGCTCCCTTTCTCCACGTTCTGCTTCAGCTGCTGGAGGGCCGTGCCGAGGTCCGCGACAATGGGGAAATATTCCATGAGCTTTGTCAGCTCGATGACCTTCCGTACGCTTCCCGTCACCCCGACGATCCGCAGGGGGAGGCCCCGCTTTTTCAGCTCCGAGTGCACGTACAGGAGCGAGCCGATCCCGCTGGAATCCAGGTACGTGACCTTCTCCAGGTTGAGGATGTAGCTGGTGACCTTGCCGTCGATCATCTTCCTCACGAGGTCCTTGAGCTTGAAGGCGTTGTACAGGTCCATCTCCCCGGTGACGTCGATCACGTAGATCGGCCCGGCCTTTCGCAGCTTCAGTTCCATTACGGAGTTCACTCGAGTCCGCCCTTTCTCTACCGTACCTGCAGGAGAAGCAGCGTCTGGTCGTCATGCTGGCGCGCTGCCCCCACGTGGCGCTCCATGTCGCCCCGGATAGCCTCCACGAGCCTGTCCACCCCGTCCCGCGCGTCCCGTTCGATCACGGTTTTCAGCCTTCCCAGGGTATACTGCTGGCCATCTTCGTTCATCGCCTCCACGATCCCGTCCGTGCACAGAATGAGAACGTCCCCCGGGGAAAGCGGCAGACGCTTCTGCTCGTAGGCGGCATCCCGCTCCACGCCGATCGGCAACCCCTTGGCGTCCAGCTTGCCCAGGGTACCGGTTGCGCTGCGAAAAACCATGAGGGGAAGGTGCGCGGCATTCGCGTACATCGCCTCGCGCCGTTTCTGGTCGTAGATGAGCATGCCGATGGTGGCGAAATGGTCGATCTCGATACGCCCCGTGATGCCCTGGTTGATGCCGGTGAGGGTTGCCGCGGCATCCCTTCCGGGGCCGACCAGCAGGTGAACGATGGAGCGGATCATCACCATCACCATGGCCGCGGGTATGCCCTTGCCAGCCACGTCGCAGACCACGAGGGCCACCCGGTCCCCGTCCAGCGGAATGACGTCATAGTAGTCGCCGCTCACCCCGCGCGCGGGCAGGCTGTGCACGGCCAGGGACGCCCCGAGGAGTCGGGGAAGGTGGGCGGGCAGCAGCCGCTTCTGGATCTGCGCGGCAATGTCGATCTCCCGCTCCATCTGCCTCTTCTCCAGCACCTCCAGGTACGTGTAGAGGTTGTCGATGGTAATGGAGGCATAGTCGGCAAACGTCTTCAAGTGCTGGAAGTCCAGGTCGCCGAAGTGCTGGTTTTCAGCCCTCTTCAGGGCGGAGATCACGCCGAGGACCCTGTTGCCCACCACGAGGGGAATGGCGAGAAGCGAGCTCACGAAGAGGATGTCATCGCGGGTATTCTCCGCCATGCGGGGATCCTCGCGGCAGTCGGGGATCATGAGCGCAAGCCCGCTCTTGACCGCCTCCCCGAGCACAGTGGCGCCGATGGGAATGGGGGTGTCGCGGAAGTGCTGCTTCAGGGTGCTCGTCCTGACCTTGACGATGTCGGGCACGGGCAGGAGCGGCGGGTAGATCCCGTAGGTGGCGCGCACGTGCAGCACGTCCAGGTACTCGTCCACCATGAGGATGGCCCCTGCGTCAGCCCCGATGCTGTGGACCGCGGAATCGATGATGATCTCCATGACGCGCGGCAGATCGATCTTGGCCGTGATGGCGCTTCCCAGGTTTTCCATGAACGCGTAGGTGGAGTCGAGGTTGGAAGAAAAGAACTGGATGGACTTCTCCTGGTCCTCCCGTTCGAAGCGTTCGTACGCCAGGAGAATGGAGCCATACGCGAAGGAGGAGAGGGGCAGGATGATCCAGTGGACCCAGTCGTTCCCGTACCCGTAGAGGAGGGTCACGACGTGAGCGATGAACAGAACTGAGACCAGGATGAAGCGCGTGCGGGAGACAAGCTCGATGTTCCTTGCCGTGTACGGGGACACGAGCCCCATGGCAACGGCAAGGTAGATCAGGTCCGCGAGGAGGACGAGCCCGATCTCGAACGGATTGAGCGCCACGAGGGGAACGAAAACCGAGAGAACGGCCAGAACGACGAAGGCCCCGTTCAACGCGAGGTAGATCCTGTCCGCCGGCCACCTCCCGGTGACCGTCCGCGACCACACGAGGAGCAGGGCCAGGACGCCGACATCGGACAGCGGGATGAGAAGCGGGTGGGGGAACAAGGAGTAGGCGACATCCCGGACCAGGAGGAGGACGAAGAGGGCCGCCAGCGGTCCGACCGCCGGGAGCCTGCGGCGCCGGGCAAGCGCCGCCAGCAGGACGAGGAGGAACAGGGAAAGAAAGAGCTTGGGCCAGAGGATGGTGAGGTTCATGCCCGCGGCTTTTCCTCGACGGACTCTTTCTGCTCGAGCTCCTTCATGACGGTGGCGAGGTTTGCCACCATGCGGTTGAAGGATTGCGCGAGCACGCCCACCTCATCCATGCGCTTGATGGGGATCTCGTCCATCTCCACCAGTCCCTTGCTGGCCTTGTCCATGAGCACGGTGAGGTCCTCGATGGGCCGTGTCACCTGGTTGGCCAGGAGGAGCCCGATGCCCACGGCAATGACGACAAAGATGGCAAGGATGATGATGAGAAGCTTTCCGCTGTCCTGCACGGGCTTCACGATCTCGCTGTCAGGAACGATGACCCCGAGGCTGGAGCCGACGGTGGGGATGGGGGAGTAGGCAAGGTAGCTCGTTCTCCCGTCGCTTCCCCGGTAGCGGGTGATGCCGGATTCACCGGCCACCATGCGGCGGATGATGGCGGTGAAGGCCGGGTTGGGGGTTTCCAGGAGGTTGTCCGTGTGGTAGGTCCTGTCCCAGGCGGTTCCCTTCTCATCCATCCCCCTGCGCACGATGACCTTGCCCTGGGAGTCGATCATGAACGGCTCGTTGGCATACCCGATGTCGATCGTGATGATATCCTTCTGGAGCGTCTCCAGGAGAACGTCGAACCCGACCACCCCCAGGAACGCCCCGGATGCGTCCCGAACGGGGGCCGCGGAGGTCACCGTCAGCTTCTTCGTGTTCGCATCCACGTAGAGCTCTGTCCAGATGGGCTTGCCGGTCTGCTTCGCGCTCTTGTACCAGGGCCTGGTCCGGGGGTCGAAACCCTTGATGGCCTCGATGACGTCCACCACCTTTTCGTCATGGAAGACGGTGATGCCGCTCTCCGTTGCCATGTAGCCGAGGGTGAGGTAGGGGTTGCTGGACACCATTGCCTGCAGAGATTGGCCGACGAGCTGCAGCCGCAGGATGTCAGGAGCGAGGCTCCTCCGCATCTCGCTGTTGCCGTAGCCCGACCCCGTCCACGGCATGAGCAGCCTGCGCGGCGCGCTCGTGGTGGGAAGCGGGGAGGCCCAGACCAGCGTCGCGAAACCAGCCGTCGCTTCGACCTCCTGCTGGACCCTGTTGAAGATGTGGTCGTACGCGGTGGTTTTTTCCTTGAGAATGCGTCCCAGGTTGCTTTCAGCCTGCGAGCTCAGCGAGTCCCTGTTCTGGAAAAGCGCAATGGCGCCGACGATGATGAGGGAGACGAGGGGAAGCAGCACCAGGGTGAGGGTGATCCTGGTCTTGATCGAGACACTTCTGGCCGCCATGACAGATCCTCCTCGATCTGGACAGGTTTCGCCGCCCGATTATTCGGTTACTATGGAGAATATTGTCAATTGTATCAGATTGGAGTGACAGGTCAATGATTTTTTGGAGCTTTTTGCAGTCGAATCAACTTTGACAGATTCCCCGGAGATGTATTGACATTATCTTCACGAGATGCTACATCTATATTGTGAATTAAATCACAATTGAAAAGTCAGACCCGGTCCAGCTTTGAAGGAGATGTCATGGAAACTACACAACAGAAGCAAAGCATCGATGAGGTGGTTGCCAGGTATCCCGCGCAGCGCGAGCATCTCATTTCCATCCTGCAGGAAGTACAGGAGGAGTACGGGTACCTGTCCAGGGAGAGCATCGACAGGATCTCCGGCTACCTGGGCCTGCCATCATCAAAGATTTTCGGCGTGGCCACCTTCTACAACCAGTTTCGGCTCACCGCGCCGGGCAGGATCCAGGTGGCAATCTGCAGGGGAACCGCGTGCCACGTGAAAGGCTCCCTCAGCCTCCTGGATTCGCTGAAGACCCTCCTGGGGATAGAGGTCGGGCAGACCACGAAAGACGGCCTTTTCTCCCTGGAGACGGTTGCCTGCCTCGGCTGCTGCTCCATAGCGCCCGCCATGATGGTCAACGGGAAGTTCTTCGGAAGGCTCGACAAGAAGAAGCTGGAGGCGCTCGTGGAGAAGTTCCGCGCAGCGGAGAGGGTGGAGGAATGAACAAGGTTTTCATCGGGATGGGGACGTGCGGACTGGCCACCGGCGCCGGCCAGGTGAAGACGGCCGTGGAGAAGTGGGCAGCAACCCGGTCCTTGAAGGTGGAGATAATCCCGACAGGCTGCATTGGCTATTGCAAGGCGGAGCCCATTATGGACGTCGTGACGGATTCCGGGCACCGCATCTCGTACAGCAACGTCACCCCGGACGTCGCCGGCTTCATCCTCGACGAGGCGTTCGTGCGGAAGAACTACAAGCTGGACGGCCTTCTTGGCCAGTTCAGGAACGGAAAGGACCCCCTGCCGGGCATTCCGATGATCGAGGAGCATCCCTTTTTTAGTAAACAGGTGAAATACGTGCTTCGAAACTGCGGCGTGATCGACCCGGAGTCCATCTCCGACTACAGGGCCGCCGGCGGTTTCAAGGGGTTCGATCGCGCGCTTTCCATGAGCCAGGCGGAGGTCATCCAGGAGATCACGAAGTCCGGGCTCCGCGGCAGGGGCGGAAGCGGCTTCCTCACCGGAAAGAAGTGGGAGCTTGCGCTGCGGGAGAAGAACGCCAAGAAGTACGTGATCTGCAATGCGGATGAAGGCGACCCGGGAGCTTTCATGGACCGCTCGATCCTGGAAGGGGATGTCTACTCCGTCCTGGAAGGCATGATGATTGCCGGCTACGCAATCGGGGCGGATGAAGGCATCGTCTACTGCCGCGCCGAGTATCCCCTGGCCATCGAGCGCATCAACAAGGCAATCGCCGTCCTCAGGACCGAGGGTCTCCTGGAAAAACCGGTGGGTCACCAGGGCTTCCAGTTCAAGCTGCGGGTCAAGAAGGGCGCAGGGGCGTTCGTCTGCGGCGAGGAGACCGCGTTGATGGCCTCCGTGGAGGGCAGGCGCGGAATGCCGCGGCCCCGGCCCCCGTTCCCCTCCGTTGCCGGCCTTTTCCAGAAACCGACCATCGTCAACAACGTGGAGACCGTGGCGAACGTCTCCCACATCATGAGGGAAGGAGCGGAGTCCTTCTCCGCCATGGGCACGGCCACTTCGAAGGGCACGAAGGTCTTTGCCCTCACCGGCAAGGTGGTGAACACGGGCCTCGTGGAGGTTCCCATGGGCATCACGCTCCGCGAGATCGTCTTCGACATCGGCGGCGGCATTCCCGACGACAGGGAGTTCAAGGCTGTCCAGATCGGCGGACCATCGGGAGGATGCATTCCGGCCCAGCACCTGGACACCCAGATCGATTACGAGTCGCTGAAGACCCTCGGGACCATCATGGGCTCAGGCGGCCTCGTGGTCATGGACCAGGACACCTGCATGGTGGACATGGCCCGTTACTTCCTCAGCTTCATCACCTCGGAGTCCTGCGGCAAGTGCATCCCCTGCCGGGAGGGAACGCAGAGGCTCTACGAGGTGCTGGACTCCATCGTCTCCCCGTATTCCAAGATGGGCGGGGAGGAGGAGAACCTCCTGCGCTTCAACCGGGTGCTCAACATGGAGAGCCTCGCCCAGGTGATCAAGGACACCTCCTTGTGCGGCCTCGGCCAGTCCGCCCCCAACCCGGTCCTCTCTACGCTGCGATTCTTCAAGAGCGAGTACGATGCGCATATCTACGACAGGAAGTGTCCGGCGCACCAGTGCAAGGGCCTGCTCACCTTCACCATCGATACGAACACGTGCACCGGCTGCACGCTGTGCGCGAAGAAGTGCCCCTCGGCCGCGATTGTGGGGGAAAAGAAGAAGGCGCACTACATCGTGGATGAGAAGTGCATCCGCTGCGGCACCTGCCGCGACGTGTGCCGCTTTGATTCGGTGCTTGTGAGCTAAAGCCAGGGAGAAACACCATGATCAATCTGACGATCAACAATAGAAAGATTCAGGCAAAGCCCGGCGCCTCGATCCTGGATGCGGCGCAGGCCGCGGGAGAGAAGATCCCCACCCTGTGTCACATCAAGGAGCTGTTCCCGAGCGGCGCCTGCCGCATCTGCGTGGTTGAGGTCAAGGGGAAGCCCAACCTCACCCCCTCCTGCGCGTTTCCGGCGGAAGAGGGGATGGAGGTTCAGACCCGAAGCCCGCGGGTGATCACGGCGCGGCGCACCATCATCGAGCTGCTCCTGGCAAGCCACCCCTTCGACTGCCTCACCTGCCCGAAGAACGGCTACTGCGAGCTGCAGTCCCTGGCCTCGGAGTACGGCATCGACAGGGTGCCTTTCCAGGGAAAGACCCGCCACCACTACACCGATTTCTCCTCCGCCTCCATCATCCGGGAGCCTGACAAGTGCATCCTCTGCGGCCGCTGCGTGCGCGTCTGCGAGGAGATCCAGGGCGTTGCCGCCATCGATTTCACCCACCGCGGGTTCGACACGATGGTGCTGCCCCCCTTCGAGAAGGACCTGTCGGAGACCACCTGCGTGAACTGCGGCCAGTGCACCCTCGCGTGCCCCACCGGGGCGCTGCACGAGGTGCGCGCCGTGGAGAAGGTCATGATGACCATGCAGGAGGGAAAGAAGTACGTCGTGGCCCAGGTGGCCCCCGCCATCCGGGTCTCCCTGGGGGATTTCTTTGGCCTTCCCGCCGGGACAAACGTCACCGGCAAGGTTGCCGCCGCCTTGCGGCGCATGGGGTTCCGACAGGTCTTCGATACGGACTTTGCCGCCGACCTCACGATCATGGAGGAAGGAACCGAGCTGGTGAACAAGATCAAGAAGGGGGAGAAGCTTCCCCTGTTCACCTCCTGCTGCCCGGCCTGGGTCAAGTATGCCGAGCACTACTATCCCGAGCTCCTTCCCCGGATCTCCAGCTGCAAGAGCCCGCAGGAGATGATGGGGGCGACCATCAAGAGCTACCTGGCGCAGAAGCAGAACATCGATCCCAAGGACATCTTCGTGGTCTCCGTCATGCCGTGCACGGCAAAGAAGTTCGAGGCATCCCGTCCCGAGCTCTCCTCCCAGCAGGGCGTGTCGGACGTGGACGCGGTGTTGACCACCCGTCAGTTCAACCGCATGATGCAGATCCACGGGATAGAGTTTGCCAGCCTTGCCGATGAGGAGTACGATCGGCCCTTCGGCGCTCCCACCGGCTCGGGAGACATCTTTGCCGCATCAGGGGGCGTCATGGAGTCGGCCCTGCGGACCGCCTATCACCTGCTCACCGGCAAGGACCTCACGGACCTGGAGTTCGAGGAGGTGCGGGGCATGGCGGGCGTGAAGGAAGCACGTGTGACCGCGGGTGACCGCACCCTGAAGATCGCCATTGCCAACCGCCTGTCCAACGCGCGGCTGATCGCGGAGCGGGTGAAGGCGGGAGACGCCCCGTGGGACTTCATCGAGATCATGGCCTGCCCCGGAGGATGCGTCGGAGGGGGCGGCCAGATGTTCGGCTACGACCCGCAGAGGATTGAACAGCGGATCAAGTCGATCTACGCTCTGGACAGGAGCCGCACGATCCGGCTCTCGTACAAGAACCCCGCCATCACGGCGGTGTACAAGGAGTTCTTCGGGGAGCCGGGGTCGCACAAGGCGCACGAGCTTCTGCACACCGGGTACGCCAGTAGGCGTTCGGCGAGTACGCCGTACCGCCTTCGGGCGGAAGGCGTACCCGGCTACGCGCCGCGGGGGGCGAGCAAGTAGGAAGGTATGGTCTCCGTCTACACCGTCGGTGAGATCTGCAAGAAGTGCTACTCCTGCGTTCGCTCCTGTCCCACCAAGGCGCTGCAGGTCCGCGGGGGGCAGTCTGAAATCATAGAAGACTTCTGCATCTCCTGCGGGTTCTGCGTGAATGTCTGCTCCCAGGGGGCCAAGCGCGTCACCTCCTCTCTCGGGGGCGTGCGCGCCATCCTGGGAGGCCCTGGCCACAAGTATGCGCTCCTGGCACCATCGTTTCCCGCCGCGTTCCTGGACCTTCCCCCCGAGAGCCTCGTTGGAGCGCTTCACGCGGCGGGGTTCGACGGCGTTTTCGAGGTCGCGTTCGGGGCGGACCTCGTTTCCTACCGCTACTACAAGACATTCCACGAGCTGGTGGAGCGCGACCCCGACAGCTTCCTCATCACCACCCCCTGCCCGGCCGTGGTGCAGTACGTGGAGAAGATGCTTCCCGAGCTGACGCCGCACCTTGCCCCGATCGTTTCCCCCATGGAGGCCACGGCCCGTGTTGTCAAGCAGAAGATCGATCCGGGCTCCAAGGTCGTTTTCATCGGCCCCTGCGTTGCCAAGAAGGTCGAGGCCTGGAGATCGGGGGAAGTGGACGCGGTGCTGACATTCTCCGAGCTGGTGGACCTGCTCGCCGAGTCCCTAATCGATCCGCGCACCGCTCGCCCCGTGGACTTTCTTCCCCCGCACGCCAACCTGGGCAGGATCTACCCGGTGACCGGCGGGCTCCTCAAGGCCGCGGCAATCGATGACGACCTCCTGGAGAGCCCTGTCTACGTGGTCGAGGGCCAGGCTCGTGTCATGGAAATGCTGCGGGTGCTGTCCAACCGCGTGAAGAACGGCGAAAGGACGACCTATCGCCTCTTTGACCTGCTTTTCTGCGAGGGATGCATCGGCGGTCCCGTGATGGTGAACGATCTGACTTTCTACGAGAGAAAGAAGTACGTGGTGGAATACCTCTCCAGCAGGCCCTGCACCCGCGACATCGAAGAGTGGGCCGAGGAGCACGTCGATTACCTGGGCATCGATCTCTCCAGGACTTTCCTTCCCGTGATCCGCGAAGAGCTCCCCGCTACGGAGGATGAGATCAGGCGGATCCTTGCCCTGACGGGGAAGAACACTCCCGCGGACGAGCTGAACTGCGGGGCCTGCGGCTATCCCTCCTGCCGGCAGAAAGCGGAGGCGGTCTACCGGGGGAAGGCCGAGGTGGAGATGTGTCTTCCCTACCTCATCTCCCGCATCGAGAAGGCGATGAAAGACCTCACGGAGAACCAGGCCCGCCTGATCCAGGCGGAGAAGCTCGCTTCCATGGGACAGATGGCGGCGGGCATCGCCCACGAGATCAACAACCCGCTCGGAGTCGTCCTGATGTACTCCCACCTGCTGAAGGAGGAGCTCTCCGAATCCTCCCACTCGAGCGAGGACGTGGACCGGATCATATCGGAGGCCGAGCGGACGCGCACCATCGTGCGGGGCATCCTGAACTTCGCGCGGGAAGAAAAGGTGGATCGATCACCCACCGACATCAATGCCCTTGTTCGCAGGTCCGCGAGCGGAGTTCTCGGAACTTCACCAAACGGAAAAATCCGGATAGATTTTCAGCTGGACCAGTCGCTTCCGCTCCAGTGGGTGGACGGCGGGCAGCTGCGCCAGGTCTTCGACAACCTGGTGAAGAACGCCGTGGAGGCCATGCCCGGCGGCGGGCTCATCCGGATCGCCACAGATGATGGGGACGGGGAGTTCGTGGTCACCATCTCCGACACGGGTCCGGGGATCCCGGAAGAGAACCTGCCGAAGCTGTTTTCCCCCTTCTTCACGACGAAGAAGGTCGGCAAGGGAACGGGCCTCGGCCTGTCCGTCTGCTACGGCATCGTGAAGATGCACGGCGGGACCATCCAGGCAGCGAACAACCCGGCCGGGGGGGCAGCGTTCACCGTTCGCATACGCCATCATACCGGTGGTTTGAAGGAGGAAGGATTTGGCTCGAATACTGATCGTTGACGATGATACGGATCTCCTCGAAGGACAGAAGGCGTTCCTGGAGAAAAGCGGCTACAGCATCGAGACGGCGCTGAGCGTGGAGGAGGGCCTGGAGAAGGCCCGGGCCGCGGCGCCCGACATCATCATTGCGGACCTCATGATGGAGCACTACGATTCGGGCTTTGTATTCTGCAAGAAGGTGCGGGAGCTGCCCGGTCTGGGCAAGGTCCCCATCATCATGCAGACCGCCGCCCCGCGCAAAGTCGGGTTTACCTTTGAGACGGGAGCAGCACCGGGGCGCGAATGGATGAAGGTTGACGAAGTGCTCACCAAGCCCGTACCCCTGGAGCATCTCCTGGGCAAGATCGAGCAGTACCTGTCGAGCAGCAGGTCACATGGCTGAAGCGCGGCCCGCCGTATCGCCAAAGGCTCCTCCCCTGCCGGACGCGGGCTCCCGGGACCGCGAGACGCTGCGAATCCTCGTCATCGACGACGAGGAAGGCATGCGGGAAGGGATGAAGCGCGTCCTGGAGCGGCGGGGATTTTCTGTCCGTACTGCAAGAGACGGGGAGACGGCGCTTCGTCTTCTGGAAGAAGCCCCGGCGGACGTCGCCCTGGTGGACCTCAAGATGCCGGGCATCGACGGGTTCAAGGTCACGGAATCCATCACGCGCCGCTTTTCGGGGCGCACCGTGGTGGTCATCGTCTCCGCCCTTGCCACCGTGGAAGCGGCCGTGGAGGTGACCCAGCACGGCGCCTTCGATTTCCTGGTCAAGCCTTTCACGCCGGACGACCTCGTGCAGGTGGTCAACCGGGCGGCCCAGCAGTGGCGATTGATCAGGGAGCGGGAGAGGTACCTCTCCGAGCTTGCCTCCGAGCGGAACCTTTCCCACCAGATGATTGCCTCGATGCACGAGGGGGTGATCGTCCTCAATATCCGCAAGGAGCCTGTCCTGATGAATCCCCGGGCGGAGCATTTCCTGGGAACGCACTTCCGCGACGGGATCACCCTGGCCGACCTTTTCCCGGACCTCGAGATCCAGGCAGCCATCGAGGCCGTGGTGGAA
This sequence comes from uncultured Spirochaetota bacterium, assembly GCA_963753085.1. Lineage (GTDB taxonomy): Bacteria > Spirochaetota > Spirochaetia > SZUA-6 > Fen-1364 > Fen-1364. Next base: position 104,930 of record CAVWBF010000025.1, read on the forward strand.
TCCAGGGAGGGAAGGCCCGAGACGCGCGTCCTGCAGCATTCTGTCGGGGACGCCGAGGCCGGGGGCTCATCAGTGGCCACCCGTACCGGCGCCTGGGAAGGGATGCTCTCCGTGAGCATTTCCCCGCTCATGCTGGAAGGCGAGCGCGGCGGGGCAATCGTCATCCTGACCGATGTCACGGAGAGCTGGAAGGCGGAGCAGGACAAGAACCGCTTCGTCTCCATGGTGGCGCACGAGCTGAAGAGCCCGCTCTCTGCCATCATCAATTACATCAACGTCATCCTCACCGGGATGTTCGACGACAATCCGGCAAAGGTCAGGGAGATGCTGGAGCGCTGCAAGATCCGGGGGGAGGCTCTCCTGGACCTCGTGCGCGACCTCCTCTACATAAACAGCCGCGAGGTGGGAAAGGTAGAGCGCTCCATCGAGACCCTGGACCTGAAAGCGGTCATCTCGTCCCAGATCGAGTTCTTCAAGGTGCAGACGGAGAAGCGGAGGATCGTGGCCTCCCTGGATGCCCCGCTCGCGCATTACCCGATCAAGGCGGACCGCGGGGACATGGACCGGATCTTCATGAACCTGATCTCCAACGGGATCAAGTACAACAGGGAGCGAGGAAGCCTCACGATTCGAATGGCGGATGCAGGGGAGGCCTGGGAAGTCACGGTAAGCGACACCGGCATCGGCATGAGCCAGGCCGAGCTTTCCCGCATCTTCCAGGAGTTCTACCGGGTGAAGAGCCCCCGGACTTCCGGCATCGCCGGAACGGGCCTCGGCCTGGCCACGGTGAAGCGCGTCCTCGGGGAATACAACGGGCGGATCACCGTCAATTCGAAGCCCGATGCGGGCTCTTCCTTCACGGTGATCTTTCCCAAGGGCTGAACGGGAGGGCTGGTGGCGCAGGCGGAGCGGCACACGGGGGGATCAGGGATTATTGCGGTTTCCCTGATCGGTTTTTTCGGGATCTTCTCCACCACGATGTCCAAGAGCCCGGTGCTTCCGCTCTTTGTGAAATCCCTTTCCGGCAGCGACACGGTGATCGGTCTCATCTCCGCAATCTCCCCGCTGGCGGGAATCCTCTTCAGCTTCCCCGTGGGCCTTCTTGCCGATCGCTTGGGCAAAAAAAGGCTCCTCGTGGCAGCCTCCTTCGTGTTCCTCCTGGCCCCGCCCCTGTACCTGCTCGTGCACAACGCATTCTGGCTGATCCCCATCCGGTTCTTCCACGGCATATCGACGGCCATCCTCGGCCCGGTGGCCTCGGCGGTGATCGTGAGCGCCTATCCCGACAGCAAGGGAGAGAAGCTGGGGCTGTATTCCTCCGTCACCCTCATCGGGAGGACCCTGGCCCCTCTCCTCGGGGGCGTCATCATCTCGCTCATCAATTACCGCTCCGTGTACGCCGCGGCCTTTCTCCTGTGCATTCCCGTGCTCGTCCTTGCCCTCGTTCTGAAACGGGATGACGGAGGCGCTGCGGTCAAAAAAGTGAGCATGGCTGATTTCGGAAAAAGCCTCGCCGAGTTCGTGCGAAACGGAAGGCTTCTTGGCACTTCCCTGGTTGAGATGGCAACGTATTTCTGCTACGGGGTGGTGGAGGCCTACCTCCCGATCTATCTTTCGGGACAGGGGGTCCCCGCATACCAGATCGGTTTCGTGTTCTCCCTGCAGGTGCTCTCCATAGCTCTCACAAAGCCCCTCTTCGGACGGCTGGCGGATCGCGTGGACCGTCGCGTCCAGGTCCTCTTCGGCATCCTGTTTCTCGCGGTGTTCATAGCGCTCATACCGCTTTTCCAGGGAGTCTTTGCCGTGGGGGTGATTGCCGTTCTGTTCGGCCTTGCAATGTCGGTTTCAACCGTCGCCACGAGCACGTACGTGGCCGACGTGGCGAAAGAGGAAAACCTGGGGGCCTCTCTTGGCGCCCTGAGCTCCATCATGGACATCGGGCATTCATCGGGCCCGTTCATCGCGGGGGTGATCATCACGGCAACGGCAATCGGCGCCGGCTTTCTTGCCTCCGCCGCGGTGAGCGTGCTCGCCACGGTGGCCTTTGTGGCGCTGGCGTTCCGGGTTCCCGTCAGAAGACCAGCCCCGCAAAAATGACCGACACCAGGGGGTAGAACGCCCCCACGGAGGCTGCCAGATGCGCCTGCGCGGCCAGCGCGGCAAGAAAAGCGATCTCCGCGATTTCGATGGAAGCTCCCAGGACGTCACCCGTGCAACCGCCAATGCGCCTCCATGAGAAGCGCCAGAACCCCGCAAGAGCCAGCATCCCCACAGCCGCCGGGATGGGCAGAAGGACGGCAACCGCCGCAATGACGCAGACCGCGGCAATCAAGAGGCCGACGGAGCCCGAGCGGACGGGGCTGATGATGCCGCCCTTCTCCCGGACATAGGGCAGGACCTGCAACCCGATGAGCACGCTCGTGCGCGAGTAGGCTGAAATCACCGGCAGGGCGAGAACCACCATGGATGCCGGGAGGGACGTAACGGCCGCATACCGCGCCAGGAGGGAAATGCCGATGCCGGCTCCACCCATGGTGCCGATCCGCGGATCCTTGAAGATGCGGAGGGTATCTTCCCTGGTTCTTCGTCCGTAGAAAGCATCCGCGCAGTCCGCAAGGCCATCCAGGTGGATTGCGCCGGTGAGCGCCAGGGAACCGCCAATGAGAGCCACTGCCGCAAGCCCTCGGGGAAGCAGGAGCGAGGCGGCCAGAAAGAGAAGGGAAAGCATGCAGCCGATGACAAGCCCGGCTGCCGGATAGCCGGCGAACATCCCGTTCTCTTTTTCGCTCTGCAGCGACGCGGGAAACGGGATGACTGTCAGGAATGACAACGCAGAGAAGAACCGCCTCATGGCCACCCCTCCCGGCACGCCACGCTCAGCCCTCGCTCACCCCGGCTTCCTCGAAGGTGGCCATCTGCCGGATGATCTTGGCGCCTGCCTCGATGATCGGCATGGCCAGCGCGCACCCCGTTCCCTCTCCCAGGCGCATGCCAAGGCTCAGGATGGGCTCCAGCCCCAGGAGGTCGAGCATGGCCGACTGCGCCTTCTCCACGGAGCGGTGCGCGGCAAACAGGTAGTCCACGACCTTCGGCTCCAGGAGCCAGGCGACCATTGCACCCGCGGTGGAGATCACCCCGTCAATCACGGCGGGGATGCGGCTCTCAGCCGCGCCGAGGACAAGCCCCGCTATCCCGCCGATCTCAAAGCCGCCGACACCGGCAAGGAGCCCGACGGGATCGGATTTCGAGGGGCGGTTGAGGGCAATGCTGTCCTCGATGACCTGCGCCTTCCGCGCGAGCCCTTCATCGTCGATGCCGGTGCCCCTTCCGACTATCTCGGCTGGAGAGATTCCCGAGACCGCCGCGGCAATTGCCGTGGACGGCGTCGTGTTGCCGATCCCCATGTCACCCGTGCCCAGCATCCGCACCCCGTCACGGGCCACCTCGCGCGCAATGGCGGCTCCCCGCTCGATGCAGGTGACAGCCTCCTTGCGCGTCATGGCAGCGGTCCTGCGCATGTTGCGAGTGCCCGGCCCGACCTTCGCGTCCACCAGCACGCCTTTGGCAACGAGGTCTGAAAGGTCCGCCTTCACCCCCATGTCAACGACGCGGACCTCGATTCCCGCGTGCCTGCACAGAACGTTGATTCCCGCCACGCCGGCCGCGAATCCCCTGACCATCTGTCCTGTCACCTCCGAGGGGTACGCGCTGACCCCCTCTTCCGTGACCCCGTGGTCTCCCGCCATGACCACAACCATCTTGCGTCCAAGGTCCATGGAGTCATAACCGGTTATCCCGGCCACCTTTTCTCCCAGCTCCAGGAGGCGCCCCAGCGCCCGGCGGGGCATGAGAAGCCGCTCCACCCTCTCCGCGGCCTTTTTCCTCTCCGTCTCATCGATCCCGGCAACGCGTATTCCAGTCAGCTCCTGCATGTCATTTCCTTTCGGTCTTCAAGGCAAGCGCGATCCCGCTTACCATGAAATGTACTTCGTGCGCTTTGCGGGCCAGGACCTGGTTAGCCCTTCCCGCGCAGTCGCGAAATCGACGGGCCAGCGGATTATCAGGCACCACGCCGCTTCCCACTTCGTTCGTGACCACGATCACCCGGGAAGGTGTCCCGATTGCTATCTTCGCGAGCTCTTCGGCCAGCTCCGCGGCCTGCGGCTCGCCGAACTGCTCGTCTTCCACGATGAGGTTGGAAATCCACAGGGTGACGCAGTCCACGATCACCGTGCCGGCGGTCTCCAAGGCAGGGCGCAGGGCTCCTGCCAGGTCACGTGGTTCCTCGATGACTCTCCACCCGGCCGGCCTGCTCCTTCGGTGCGCCTCGATGCGCTGCCTCATCTCCTCGTCCTGGGCTTGGGCGGTTGCAAGAAACACGCGGGGCGCCGGAGATCGCTGCCCCAGGTCCAGCGCAAAGCCGGACTTCCCGCTTCTGCTCCCGCCTGTTACGAGGATCAGCATGTCGTCCAGTCTTTCCCGCGCCCTGAAAACGCGCGCTCGAAGGGCTCGATGGAGCTCTCGAAGTCATCGAGGTTGAAGACCTCGAGGGAAAGGCTGCCTCCATAGCGCGTCATCGCAAGGGTTTGCGCCACCCGCTCCAGGTCTCCTTCGGGCAAGCGGGCAAGTGAAATGTGGTCCTTTCCGTCCTTCACGCCGTGCAGGTGCACCATCGTTACCCTGCCCGAGAAAAAGCGGAAGTGCTCGGCAACATCGCGGCCATAGAGGAGGAGGTGACCGACATCGATGCACACGGAGAGCCCGAGCTCACGCAGAAGATCATCCGCCTCTCTCAGGTCCCACTGCAGCGTCTCCACGCAGAAAAACGATCTGGGCTCAGGCAGACGCTGAAGCGCCTCATGGGCGCGTTTCCGCCATTCGACGGGGCTGTCATCGGGACCTTGCAGGAGGTGGAGCGTGCAGCTGGTGGGGGAAAGAGGGTGCGTGAGGTCAAGGATGCGTTCAATGGTCTGAACAGATCGGTCCCGGACGCCTGCGTCCGCGCTGGCGATGTCGATGTCAAGCGGCAGGTGCACGTTGAACCTCAAGCCGCTTCCGTCGGAAAGCCGCGCGAATCGTTTCACGTCTTCGGGCGTCGGGAGGTTGGATGCATCCGCGCCCTGGAAAAGAACGAGCTCCATCTCGTCCACCCGGTCCCTCAGGCGTTCGATGTTGTACGCAATATCGGCCGGGTAGATGTAGGAGGTCACACCGAAGGAGAAAGGAAACCGTCCCTTGAGCGATCCGCTTCCTGTCATCGGAAGAGCTCCGGGTAGGCCGTTCGCGCCAGCCACTCCACCGCGTCCGCGATGTGCTGCGATGTGCTGCTGCGAAGCGCTTCGGGCATCACGAAGACCCGGCCCGTTTTTACCGCGGTAAGGCCGCGCAGGGCAGGATCAGCGAAGACGCGGTGAGAGAACGCCGCGGCGCCTCGAGGATCTCCGTAGACCCACCCGGGAAGGACCATGATGTCCGGGTCTATCTGAAGCAGCTTCTCGGTTGAGACGGGTACTTGGCCCCATTCATCGGAGGCAAGCCCGGATACAGCGTTCACGAGGCCGGCAAGCCGCACGATGTCGTCCCAGGAGCTTCCTTTTCCCATGGACGCGCCGAAGGTGGTGTAATCGATGACCCTCAGACGTTTCCCCGGAGGGATGGAGCCGACTTTTCGCTCCACGGCGGAGATCTTTTCCTGCATGCGAGCTATGAGCGCCGCGCCCTTTTCCGGCTCCCCGGTGAGGAGGGCGCAGCGACGGATTTTCTCTTCCACCTCCGCGACACTCGTGGCGCTGGCAAAGAGGTACACGGGGACCCGCGCTGCCCGCAGCTGGCCGATGGGCGCCGCATCGCTCCAGCTGGCGGCGAACACCAGGTCAGGACGGAGAGCGATGATGGGCTCAACGCTCAGGGTCATGGCTCTCGGGATCCGAGCGGCCTCCGCGGCAACGTTGGAGATGCCGGGGTCCGATGCCAGGGTGGTCAGGGCAAGGACCCGTGATGGATCGACAAGGGAAAGGAGGATCTCGTCTGTCGGCAGGGTGAGGGAAATGATGCGGCGCGGCTTCGAGGCAAGAGTAACTTCCGTGCCCGAATCGTCCTTGGCGGTGAGCGGAAAATCAGCAAACGAGGAGACGGCGCATGAGAAAAGACACAATGTGAGGAAAAACGAGGCTCTCTTTCGCGAATGCCCGGGACCCAGATGCGACCTCCTGCAGGTGACGGGTGCAGGCGTGCCAGCTCTAGAAGCGGCTCCTTGCCCAGTTGCCCCAACGTCTCCTGGCTTGCCGGGTCACTCTTCCGCTCTGCCTTCCCGGGCCCCCGTGGGGCGCCAGTGGCTGAGTCTCGAGCGGTCGTCACCGGTCACAGTGGCGCGTCCGCGGCGGATTCTCACCGCCTTCCGTTCGGGGCTGAGCGCGACGGTAGCGCCATCCTCGCGGGGGTGTCAAGGGGAGCGAGGAGAAACAGGGGTTGCCTGGGGCGCCGGGGTAAGGCCGCTTCGACCCAGGAAAACTTCCCGGTTTTCTTTGAGAGGGTCGATCTTCGAGAGCTTCACCTGGGATGAGTGAATCCATCCGTCCTTGCCCGAGCGGGATGTTGCATGGAGCCAGAACCCTGTCTGTCCCGCCAGGCTTTCCTGCGTGTCTCCGCGGTCGAACACGTACAGGGTGTCCCCTTCGTGAAGGGCCTGGACCGAAGCGCTGCCGGCCCGGGGGTCGGCAAGGAGCTCTGCCGCGGCCGTCGCCTTCCCTTCCTGCGGCAGCTCGCGGTTTTTGTCCTCCCTGTATGCGGAGCCGTTCCACAGGTGGAATGTCACGATGGTGGTCCGAAACTCGCCCTGTGCCGCGGCCTCCGTGATATCCGTGGTTACCTTCACGGTGTCCAGGAGACCTTTTCCCGTGGAGGAAAAAACGCGGCGGGACGCCGTGTAGGAGTTGCCCTGGTCGGTGCCATAGGAAATGTTGTAGCGGAAGATGGCCCCCCAGGAGCCGCCCTTTTCCCTGAGCCACGCCTCCCAGGCAAGGGGAGATGCGCCGAGGAACTGGAAGGAGACGATGGTCTCAGCCTGAACCACCGTCTCCAGGACGCCGTCGGCGTTCACGTCCTCGATGGAAATGCCCGTGACCCCGGAGGGATGGAAAGAATCAGCAAAGACCAGGGCGCTGGTATCCAGGAGGGAAACAGCCGTCCCTTCGCAGAGAACGAGCACGTTGTAGTCTGAGTCCCCTCCGGCAATCGAGATCTTTCTTTCCAGGAACCCGGCGCTTCGGTCCCCGCGCGACACAGTGATGAGAGCAACAGAGGAGGAATCCACCCAGCCTTCCCTGACTCCCGCGCCCTCCTGTCGGACCTGGTACCACCGATGGTACGCGCGGCCCGTCCTCTCCCAGGCAGTTGCGTCGTTGACGCTCACGCGGGTTCCGCCGGCCAGCGTGGCGCCGCTGGGCTTGTGCCCGGCGTCCAGAAGCGGAGCGTTCTCGATGAGGAGCCCATACAGGATTGCGCTGCGCGAGGCGGGGAACGAGAGCCCCAGCGGACGCCAGCTCGTGACCACGCGCTCGGAGTCTCCCGGGGCGAGCACGCGGTCGCGCGACGGCACCAGATCCACCGTGGTGGGGGTGGCGGGCCGGGAGCAGGAAAGAATGAGCAGGGCGCAGGAAACAGCAAGGATCTGCTTCATTCGATGCCTCGGTGAAAAGCATGAGGGATGGTCGCTCAGCCGTCAAGGAGCGCGTCGCGGGCCCTTCGTGTCTTGATGAGCGCAGCCGATTTCTGTACTTTGTCCTTTGAGCCATGGAGAACCTCTACGCCGCGCTGGAGTGGATCGGGCTTCTTCTCGGCGCCGCCATCGTGGGCCTGGCGTGCGGGTTCCTTTTCGTGCGCCGACGCATCCTTCGGCACGTGGAGTCCGAGCTGGGCAGGGAAGCAATGCTTCTTGCAACCGGCGCCCGGGTGGGCACGGGGAACGGCAACGGCACTGCGGACGGCCGCCCGCACGGGGGCAGCCTTGGCGTGCTGATGCTCCTCTCCACGGGGTTGTATTTCCACTCGTGGCTGGGCAACAGGGAGCTGTTCGTTCCCGGGCCTTCCATATCATGGATCGGCGTGTCGGAGCGCCACGGCGGCCCGCGCTCCGTGAGGCAGAGGATCGTTGTGCGGTTCCTCAACAACGCCGGTAAGGAAGACGGCATCTCCATCCGGCTCCTCTATCCCGCGCAATGGGTGGACGCCATCAAGACCCACCTCATCACGCGCGCTGTCTAGGAAGCGCCGCGGCGCGCCGCGGCAGGGAGGTTTCGTGCCGGGCAGTTCCTTCGGTCGCCTGCTCTCTGTCACAACATTCGGGGAAAGCCACGGGCCGGCCATCGGGGTTATCGTGGACGGCGTTCCCCCGGGAATGGCGCTGGCCCCGGAGGACATCCAGCTGGAGCTGAACAGGCGCAGGCCCGGCCAGAGCGCCATAACGACCCCGCGCTCGGAAAAGGACAGGGTGGAGATCCTTTCAGGCGTGTTCGAGGGAACGACGATGGGGACTCCCATCTCCCTTCTCATCCGCAACGAGGAGAAGAAAAGCTCGGATTACGAGCCGCTGAAGGACGTGTTCCGCCCCGGGCACGCAGACTATACCTACCGGGCCAAGTTCGGCACGCGGGACTGGCGCGGCGGGGGACGCTCCTCGGGCCGGGAGACGGCCACGAGGGTTGCCGCCGGTGCGATAGCGAAAAAGGTTCTCGCTGCCCGGGGAATCTCCATCCTGGGGTACAGCCTGGAAATCGCCGGGGTGCGGGCCGCGCGGGTTGATCCTGATGAGATAGAGAGGAACCCGGCCCGCTCGCCGGACCCCGAAGCCGCTTTGCTCATGGTGAAGGCAATCGAGGAAGCGAGAGCGGCGGGAGATTCGGTCGGGGGAATCGCGGAGGTGGTGGCCACGGGCTGCCCGGCGGGCCTGGGCGACCCGGTTTTCGACAAGCTGGAGGCACTCCTGGCGCACGCCCTCATGTCCGTCGGCGCTGTTCGCGGCGTGGAGGTCGGGGCCGGCTTCTCGGTGTCGCGCATGCGCGGGTCCGCGTACAACGACGAGCCGTTCGTGCAGGACGGCCGCATGCAGACGCGCACCAACCACGCAGGCGGAATAGCCGGCGGGATTTCCACCGGCGGGGATATCGTGGTTCGCGCGGCAATCCGGCCGCCCGCTTCCATCTCTCTTCCGCAGAAGGCGGTCTCGGCGCAGGGGGAGACGACGACCATCCAGATCGGGGGCCGGCATGACCCCTGCATCGTCCCTCGCGCCATCCCGGTCCTGGAAGCCATGGTTGCCCTTGTGCTTGCAGATTGCCTCCTGGTGCAGGAGGCATACCGAAACGGCGGCGCGTAGCTTCACGCGTTCCCCGCCCGTTCCGCGTTGACAGCAGGGGACATCCGGTATTCACTCCAGCCATGGCGATGAAACTGACGCGCTACATCCGCCCCGACTGTTTCATCCACGATCTCACGGAGAAGAGCCGCGAGGATGCCCTGCGCAGGATCATTCACGAGGCGGCGGCCAAGGGCCTGATTCGCGACGAAAGCGAAGTGTTCGCGAAGCTCATGGAGCGGGAGAGCATCCAGACCACGGCGGTGGGAAACGGGATTGCCATCCCGCATTGCTTTACCGATGAGATACCGGACCTCGTCATCATTGTGGCGCGGGCCCCGGGCGGCCTGGAGTTCGACTCTTTCGACGGCAAGCCCACCCGGGTGGTCTTCCTTCTCATGGGCAACCGCCAGGAGCACAGCCTGCATCTGAAGGCCCTGGCGCGGATCGCGCGGCTGATCAAGAGCACGGGTTTCATCGAAAAGATCGCCTCCTCGAGCTCCGTGCAGGACATGGTCAGAGCGTTCGATGAAGAGGAGGCGAAGATCTGATGAAGCTGCTCGTCATCGTGCTCAACGCCACCGAGATGCTGGAAGAGGTCCTGGAAGGGCTCATAGAAACCGGTGTCGGCGGGGCAACCGTGGTGGACTCCGTGGGCATGGGTCACATCATCGAAGAAGTCCCGCTGTTTGCCGGGATGCGCAACCTTTTCCGCTCCGCGAAACCGAGGAACAACATCATCTTTTCCGTCGTGGGGGATGCCCAGGCCCGCGAAAGCCTCGACGTGCTGGAGAAGATGCTCGACTGCTCGCAGGAGAGGGGGAAGGGGATTGCGTTCATCCTGCCTATCGATGCGGTGATCGGAGCGGGAAAGTCAAAGTAGGCAGCGCGGTTTAGCGCGCGGTCTACCACCTGATCAAATTCCCGCCATACGAGAGTACTCGTTCGGCGCTCGTTTCTCCAAGAGTTACCATCTAATTAAATTCCCGCCGTAGGTGAGGCCGGCCCCGAAGCCGAAAGTGACCAGCAGGTCCCCCTTCTTCAAGAGGCCCTTCTGCTGCATCTCGGAGAGCGCTATCGGGATGGAGGCCGCCGAGGTGTTGGCGTATTCCTCGATGTTCACGAAGAACTTTTCCAGGGGTATCTTGGACCGCTTTGCAGCCGCCTCGATGATGCGGACATTCGCCTGGTGGGGTACGATCCAGGCCACGTCATTCAGGCAGACCTTGTTCCTCTCCATGATCTCGACAATGCCCTCGGAGACCACCTTGACCGCGAAGTTGTAGACCTGGCGGCCGTCCATGTGAAGGTACGACGCCGCCGGGTCGAACGCCTCGTCGGTTATCGGCAGCCGGGAGCCGCCCGCAGGCCGAATGAGCTGCAGGGCGCCGGAGCCGTCGGCTCGGAGGATCGAGGAGATGATGCCTCGGTTTCCGTCCCCGTTCTCAGCGGTAACCAGGGCAGCCCCTGCGCCATCGCCGAAAAGCACGCACGTATTGCGATCCTTCCAGTCGGCGATCCTGCTGAGGATCTCCACCCCGACCACCAGCACCTTCTTTGCGCTCCCGGCAACGACGAAGCTGCGGGCAGTCTCCAGGCCGTAAATGAAACCCGTGCAGCCCGCCCCGATGTCCATGGCTGCCGCCGAGGAGGCGCCGAGCTTGTCCTGGACGATGCAGGACACGGATGGAAAGCCGATATAATCGCCTGTGACAGTGGCCACCAGGACCAGATCCACCTCGCTGGCCGGGACTCCGGCCTGTTTCAGGACCTTCTGGCAAGCCTCGAAGGCAAGATCCGAGGTGACGATTGAGGGCCCGGCAACGTGCCGGGAACCGATCCCCGTGTGGGACCTGATCCATTCATCCGAGGTGTCGAGCGTGGCGGAGAGCTCGTCGTTGGTGATTCTTTTCTCGGGGACTGCGAAATCTACTGCCTGGATTACTGCTTGCATGTCTTGGGGCTCCGCCAAATAGTAATCTGATTCAGGAAATTGGGTCAATAGGATTATTTTGTAAGAATATCATGCTAATCCGGTCGTATATCCCGATTTCCATTCGGCGTAAATAATTAGGCGCGGGGAAATGGCTCATCTTGACCTCCAATGCCCCGACATGGTATTTTTGCCGCTACATGAAGAACTGCTTTCTCTTCCCAGGTCAGGGCAGCCAGTATCCCGGCATGGCAAGGGATCTGTGGGAGAAGTCCCCTGCTGTGAAGAAATTGTTTACAAAGGCTACCGATGCATCGGAAGACGATGTAGAGAAATTGCTCTTCGAATCGACGGCTGATGAGCTGAAGGCCACTGACAAGACCCAGATAGCGATCACTGTCGCAAACCTTGCAGCCAGCGTTTTTCTGAAAGAGGCAGGCGCAGCCGTGGAGGGGTGCGCCGGCTTCAGCCTGGGAGAATACGCGGCACTCGCAGAAGCGGGAGTCATCAGGCTTCAGGACGTGTTTCCCATTGTGAAGATACGGGGTATGCTGATGGAGAAAGCCGCACGATCTCTGGATGCCGATTCGGGGCGCCGGGAATGGCCGCCGTGCTGGGCCTTTCGGCTGAAAAAGTGACCGTCGCAATGGAAGGGCTTGCCGGGGCTGGAGTCTACGTGGCAAACCACAACAGTCCCGTCCAGGTGGTTGTTTCCGGAACAGGGGCAGGGCTTGCGAAGGCGGAAAAGGTCTTCAAGGAAGCCGGGGCAAAGCGGTTCCTGCGGCTTGCCGTTTCGGGGCCTTTCCACTCTCCCCTCATGAAGGAAGCGAGAAAGGCATTCGATGATGCCCTGGCCGGCTATGTTTTTTCGGATCCGGCAATCCTTGTCTATTCCAACGTGACGGGCGGAGCCATCAGGAGCGGGAATGAGGCCCGCAAGCTCTGCGGTGAGCAGATCGTGTCGCCGGTGCGTTGGGTGACGGTGGAGGAGAGCCTCCTGGCAGACGGCTTCGACAGGTTTTTCGAGGCCGGGCCGGGGACCGTGCTCACGGGCCTGATGAGGGCTTTGCAGCCCCAGGCGGCGTGCTCTCCGGCAGGGAGCGTCGAATCCATTGCAAAGGTCCTCGGGGAAACGAGGGGGACGTGATGCTTCTGGTGGGAAAGAAGGCAATCGTCACCGGAGGCTCGCGCGGGATCGGGAACGCCATTGTGAAGGAGTTTTTGAAGGAAGGGGCCACCGTCTATTCGCTTTCGCGCAGACAGCCCGAGAACGCAGCGGAGCTGGAAGCCGCGGCCCGAGACGGGTCGCGGTTCTTCTGGCGGCAGGCTGATGTGACAAAGGAAGAGGAGATTGCGGGGACGGTGGAAAAGATCGCGGCGGAAGCCGGCAGCGTGGAGGTCCTGGTGAACAACGCGGGGATCACACGCGACGGTCTTATTTTTCGCATGTCCACCGCTGACTGGAACGAAGTCCTCACGGCCAACCTCACTTCGGCTTTTTTCAGCTCGCGTTTCGTAGCCCGTATCATGATCAAGCAGAGGGCCGGCTCCATCCTGAACATCTCCTCGGTGAGCGGGATCATGGGGAACGCCGGACAGACCAACTACTCCGCCTCCAAGGCCGGGCTCATCGGGTTTTCCAAGAGCCTTGCCCGGGAGGTGGCCTCCCGCGGGGTTCGGGTGAACGCCATTGCTCCGGGCTTCATCGAGACGGACATGACGAAAGTGCTCCCCGAGAGGGCGCGGGAGATGCTCATGGCCCAGATTCCCCTGGGAAGGGCCGGGGCACCGGAAGAGGTTGCGGCGCTTGCCGCATTCCTGGCTTCCGACAAGGCCGCATACATCACGGGGCAGGTCTTCCCCGTTGATGGCGGGCTGTGCATGTAGATCAAGGAGACTGTATGAATCGAAGAGTTGTGGTGACCGGCATGGGGACGGTGAATCCCCTTGGCAACACCGTGAATGATTTCTGGGCGGCAATCAAGGCGGGAGAGAACGGTATCGGGAAGCTCACGCGTTTCGAGTCCAACGGCTATTCCTCGAAGGTCGCGGGGGAGGTGAAGGACTTCATCCCTGAGAAGGTCCTGGAGGCCAAGGAGGCGCGGCGGATGGACCGGTTCACGCAGTTCGCCGTGGTGGCCTCCCTGGAGGCAATGACGGACGCGAAGCTCGCCGTGGGAGATACCGATCCCGAGCGCTTCGGGATCGTGCTGGGAAACGGGATCGGGGGTATCGAGACGCTGGAGACCCAGTGCCGCAGGATCATCGAGAAGGGCCCCAAGTCGGTTCATCCGCTATTCGTGCCCATGATGATCGCCAACGAGGCGCCGGGCAACGTCGCGATCCGGCTGAAGGCCTTTGGCCCGTGCCGGTGCGTGGTCACCGCGTGCGCTTCCTCCAACGATGCCCTGGGCGACGCATGGCGTCTGATCCGCGAAGGCACCACCGACGTCATGCTGGCCGGCGGGACAGAGGCGCCGTTGACGGGCCTGGGCTACTCAGGGTTCTGCTCCCTGCAGGCTGTCAGCACGCGGAACGAGGAGCCCGACAAGGCCAGCCGCCCCTTCGACCGGGACCGCGACGGGTTCGTCATGGCGGAGGGGGCCGGCATCCTCGTGCTGGAGGAGCTGGAGCACGCGCGCAAGAGGGGCGCCCGCATCCTGGCGGAGATTGCCGGCTACGGGGCCACCTGCGACGCAAACCATCTCACCGCCCCGCACCCGGAGGGCAGAGGAGCCATCAAGGCCATGAAGATTGCCCTGGAGTCGGGGAACCTTGCCCCTGAGGACATCGATTACGTCAACGCCCACGGGACCTCGACGCAGATCAATTATCCCATTGAAACGCGCGCCATCAAGGCCGTCTTCAAGGACCACGCGGCAAAGTTGAAGATATCATCGACAAAATCGATGACGGGCCACCTCCTGGGCGCGGCGGGCGGGATCGAGGCCATCGTGACGGTGAAAGCAATCCAGGACCAGTTCTTTCCGCCTACACGCAACCTGGACAACCCGGACCCCGAGTGCGACCTGGATTACGTCCCGCACAAGGGCTACAAGGGCAGAATCCGCGCGGCAATGTCCAATGCCCTCGGCTTCGGCGGCCACAACGCCATTGTCGTGTTCAAGGAGTTCACCGCCTGACGGGGAGCCGGCCCCGCAGTCCCTCAGCGCGAGCGCGCGAGCGCACCCAGGGCAAGGGAGTACAGCTTGTTGCGGGCCGAGTCGCTGCGGGAAGCAAGAACGATGGGGCATCGCGCCCCCATGACGATTCCTGCTTCCTCGGCTTTCGCGAAGAAGATCAGCGCCTTGTAGAGGATGTTCGCGGCCTCGATGTTCGGCGCAACCAGGATGTCCGCCCTGCCCGCCAGGTCGCTCTTGATCCCCTTGTGCCGCGCCGCTTCAACGCTCACAGCGTTGTCCAGCGCAAGGGGGCCTTCCACGCGTGCTCCCCGGATTGCTCCCCGCTCCGCCATCTTGGCCACGCTTGCCGCATCCACGGTGGCCTGCATCTCGGGGTTCACCGTTTCGATGGCGCAGAGCATGGCGACGATGGGCTCGGGCACACCGAGCCTGTGCGCCACGTCCACGGCATTCTGCACGATGTCCAGCTTCTGGTAAAAGTCCGGCGCAATAGTCAGCGCCGCATCTGAGACAAAGAAGAAGCGATCGGATTCCGGGAAGCGGAAGACCCCGACATGGGAAAGGGTGCGTCCGGCGGTCAGGCCGTTGGCCTTGTTGAGAACGGCTCGCAGGAGATCGGCGCTCGGGAGAAACCCCTTCACGAGGATGTCTCCATTGCCGCCGGCCACAAGCCTGACCGCTTCCGGGGCGGCGTCCGCCGGGGGCACGTCGTCGATCTGCCAGCCCTTCAGGGAAACATCCCGCTCGCGGGCGGCGCTTTGGATTTCATCCCCCCTGCCCACGAGGACAGGCTCCGCAAAGCCCGCGCGCTGCGCCTGTGAAAGCGCCTCCAGGATTGTGCCGTCGGCCGCCTGGGCCACGACAAACCGGACGGGGCCGGCCTCACGCGCCTTCTCCATCATCTCCGCAAAGGTTGTCATGAAAGACTCCTTGGAGAAACTTCTCAATCCGGGTCTTCGGGATTGTCCAGTGCCCTTCAGTATACCATGCAACCCGCGAGGCCGCGCGTTTCTCCGGACGAAGGCCGACGGCGCGCGCCTTTCAGCCGGTCACTGGTACACCGCCCCGCTTCGCTCAGGCCTGCGTGGCGACCAGTCCTTCCGGGTCATGCGTCGCGCGGCCGCCAACCAGCGTCAGAACGGGCTTCAGTGATGGCAGCTCATCGATGGGACATCGCGTGGG
This sequence comes from uncultured Spirochaetota bacterium, assembly GCA_963753085.1. Lineage (GTDB taxonomy): Bacteria > Spirochaetota > Spirochaetia > SZUA-6 > Fen-1364 > Fen-1364. The sequence goes on from CAVWBF010000025.1 coordinate 120,540, forward strand.
ATCATTTCGAAAAGCAACGATGTCAGCAAGCTTCCCCGGCTCCAGCGTGCCCAGTCTGTCGCTTTCACCGCTGAGCCGGGCCCCTGCCGTCGTGCAGAGTCTCAGCGCTGTCTGCACGTCGATGCCATATTCAGGGCCCTGGATGCCGGCGTCCCGGGTCTGACGGGTCACCATGCCCCAGACTGACTGCATGGGCTCGTAGAAACTGATGGGAAAGTCAGTGCCGCCGGACAGCTCTGCGCCTTCATCCACCCACGCTTTGACCGGCATGACATGGCGGGCACGATCTGGTCCCCATAGCTTCACCAGGCTCCCGCCCAGGCCATATAGCAAAGCGTGCTGCACAGTCACCCAGATGCCAAGCCTGATTGCGCGGGTTCGTTGCGCCTTGTCAGACAGGAAGGCGTGCTCGATGACCAGTGTCCCCGGGGGAAGCCCTGGAACTGCCTGGATGACCCGCTCGTAGACGTCGATCAGGGTTCGCACGGCTCGGTCCCCGATGGCGTGCGTGCCGATCCGCCAGCCCATTCTGGCGGCCGCGCTCATGATGGCAAACATTTCCTCGGGCTCCCAGTTCAGGTGCCCCGAATAGCCCGGGTCATTGATGTAGGGAGCTTCCAGCGCCCCGCCCTCGGGCCCGCCGTCAAGGACGAACTTCAATCCCCACACCTTGAGCCAGTCATTTCCGAAGCCGCTTCGAAGAGCAAAACCCTCGATTTCGCGTATCCTGTCCCTGGCGGAGGCGCCGGGAGAAATCAGCAGAAGAGTTCGCACCCGCAGGAGGAGGCGTCCGCGTTCGAGAGCGGCCTGGTAGAGTCGCATGCCCTCGGGAGCGGTGACGGGGTCTCGCAAGGAACCGATTCCTGCTGAGGCAAATGTACCGCTGCTCTGCTCGACTCCTGCAATTTGCTCCTCAAGCGGAGCAGGAGGCACATGGACAAGGGCATACTGCGCTCCGCCTTCCAGGATCCCGTTCAAAGTCCCGTCCGGGAATCGCCCGATCTTCCCACCGGGAGGCTCCGCGGTTGCCGGGGTTATCCCGGATATGCGAAGCGCAGCCGAGTTCAGGACCGCCATGTGTCCGCCGCGTCGCACCAGCACAGGGTGATCCACGGTTGCCTCATCCAGATCCCGGACCGTCGGCAGCCGGTTCTCCGCCAGCCCGCGCTCGTTCCATGCGCTGGAGCTTTGGATCCACCTCCCCTTTTCGGTGACGGCTGCCTGCCTGCGGATCATGGCCACGAAATCGCCCATAGTCCGTGCCTGGTCCACGGGGACAAGGGATCTGTTGCGCGTAGCTTCCATGAGATGATTGTGGGTATCGTTGAAGGCAGGCAGAAGGATGAGCCCGGGGTCGTCGATGACGTGTGTGTCCATGCCCAGAAAATCATCCAGACCATCAGGCCGCTCGGAGAGCGCGACGATGGAATCTCCCCGGATTGCAATTGAACGAAGGGGCCTGGTGTCTGGGCTCATGGTATGGATGGCCCCTGCCCTGATGAGCAGGTTGACGCTGCGCGGATTGACGGTCGCTTCCTGCGGCACCCGCCGCGTTGATCGGGCCACGGTCTAAGATATAGACCGCCTCGCAGCGCGGCAACGAACGCGCGCCTAGTGCGCTGCGGCCGCCATTATTGCTTCCAGCGCCTGGAACGGCGGCGACGCCCGTGGAGGCGCTTCCGTAGTCACGATGCCGCAAACGTGAGAGAGTCGCGCAGTATGACCAGAGAGGCAATCCCGCTTGCGGTTATCTTCCTTCTCATATTTGCGGCTACGGCCACGGGGATCTTTTATCATTCGGAAGGCTCGCCGATCCAGTCCATCAGCATTCGAGGTCAGCCAGTGACCTTCCAGGACAGCGGGCTCTACAAGTTCAACCCGGCATACTTCGCCAGGGAGGGCGTGATCTGGGACGCGGTGAACTTGTTCATTGCATTGCCGTTGTTCGTTATCAGCTCGGTTGCCGCCGTCAGGAACAGCCTCCGCGGCAGGCTCTTCCTGGGGGGGCTTCTTGCGTATTTCTTTTACGTCTACCTCAGCTGCGCGATGATGTACGCTTTCAATGATTTCTTTCTGGTCTACATAGCAATATTCGCGCTTTGCACCGTAGCCTTCTCGTTGAACGCCGGAAAAATAGACGTGAAGAACCTCCCCGCCCATGTCGGGTCTCGGTTCCCCGGACGGCTCTTCATCGTGTACGCGATCGTTCTTGCCGGTGCTTTGCTGGTACTCTGGGTCGGACGGATCGCGTCCGTGATGCGAACAGGACAATTTCCGAAGGAATATGCGGGGCTGACCACCCTTGGAAGCCAGGCCCTCGACCTTGGGCTCGTGGTACCGCTGGCTCTTTCCACTGCGTTCCTGCTGGTCAGGAAGTCCCCCTGGGGTTATTACCTTTGCTCCATCGCGATGACGTTCGGCCTTATGATGTTCATATCGATTCCGGCGTGGATTGTGGTTCCCCTGATTCAGGATGGGAAGACAAACCTACTCGAGGGGATTCCATTCTTCATGCTGTCCGTGGTCGGCGTTGCACTGACCGCAGTCTTCTACCTGAGCATCAGGAAGGAAACGGCTTCCGGCTGAGGGTAGTCTCAGGTGAAGGCTTGGCGCTCCGAAAGCTCCAAAACGGGCTGGCTGACCGGTACAGAGCATGCGGCGCTCCTGCAGCCAAGCCGGCAGATTCTTATTCACAGAGTTTACACAGAAACGTAATCAAACCTTCACACTCCCGTTGCAATGTGGGGCCCAGGAAGTCCACTCAGAAGATGCGAACAGCGGCAAGAATCTGCCGCAAGGGAGGGAAGAGGTGACCAGCTGTCTGTCCGTCTTTTCATGTTTATCGGTCTCAGTCTGATATGGACGGGGGCTTTGGCTGCGCAAGTCACGGTCTACAGCGCAGACGGGCTCCGTGACGGCGATACGAGCTGGTACGGCACTGTTTTCAACGAGTTCACAAAAGCAACGGGAATCGAGGTTCAGTACATCGAGGGTGGCTCAAAGACGGGAGGATTCCTGTGACGATCATCCGGGATGGCGAAGTCGTCGCGTTTTGTGTCGACAACGAGGTCATCTGCCCCGTCTGCGCCGCATATGAAGACCGGGCCGCGGGCGCACGCAAGGAAAGCTTTTTCGCCGAAGAGCTCGAAGGAGCAATCGATACTTTGTGGTGCGATCGCTGCGGCGCCGGGATTTTTTCGTTCCATTGATCCGGCGCAAGTTCGAGCGCCCTGGTGCTGCTCTTGCTCGAAATCCACCACGACGGCTTCCTCATCGCACAGATCTTCTTCGGCCTGTGGCTGGTGCCCCCTAGGTCTCGTGTTAATGTCTGACAGTTATCACCACTTTTCCGCGGGCGTGTCCTTCTCCAAAATACCGGAAAGCTTCAGCGGCCTCACTGAGAAGGTAACGCCTGTCTATAACGGGTTTGACTTTGCCGGCTTCAATAAGATCTCTCATGAAAGCCAGGTCTTTGTTTGGTATCAATACCCAGCCACCGACCATTTTCTTCCCCGCTTTTCTTGAAATCAATGGCCCCAGAAGCATATCCTGGAAAATCCGCGCCATCCCTGGACCCCCGGTGCTGACATAAACTCCTTGGGGGCTCAGCACGCGCTTGTAATTAAAAATCGAACGATACGCGGTGGCAAAAATCAAGTCATAACGCTGCCCGCGTTTGGTGAAATCATCTTTTGTATAGTCAATAATATGGTCTGCACCGAGCGAGCGCACCATGTCCAGATTCCTCGTGCTACAAACGCCGGTAACTTCCGCCCCGAAGTATTTGGCAATCTGCACCGCAAACGTACCAACGCCGCCGGAAGCTCCATTAATCAAGACTTTCTGCCCTGTCTTAATCCGTCCCTTGTCGCGAAGACCCTGCAGGGCGACGAGCCCCGCTTGAGGCACGGCAGCCGCTTCCTCGAACGATATGTTGGACGGTTTCGCGACCAATGCGTTCTCTGGAACAGATACATACTCTGCGAAAGCACCAAAGCGATACGTGGTTGAGTCTCCAAATACTTCATCACCCGGCTTGAACTGCTTTACGTTTCTGCCGACCGCTGCTACCTGTCCCGCGATGTCGCTTCCGGGTATCTTGATTTTTGGTCTTAGAAGCCCATTGCCCATCAGGCGGATAAAGAACGGTTTACCACTCACGAGGCCGAGGTTATGAACCGTTATGGATGACGCATGAACTGCCACGAGGACTTCATTGTCCCTGGGAACAGGCTTTTCTACTTCTTCCAATCTAAGATCTGGTAGGCCGTATCTTGTGCAAACAATCGCTTTCATCCAAATCTCCCCTTCTGGTTGATTGCGAGATCCCGAGACGAGCACGCTCAGCACGGCGCCGAACTATCTCAAGCATCTTCGATTGAGCGTCTGAATATCAAGCGAACAGCGTACGTGCTCCGAATAGGAGTCGGGGCGACTTGCCCAAAGGGGAGAGACCATCTGCCGGCGGTCGGACTTGAACCGACACGGGCGTTGCCACCCACCAGATTTTGAGTCTGGCATGTCTGCCATTTCATCACGCCGGCTGTGGCTGGAGGATAGCCGTTGCCGGAAGGGCTGTCAAACCTTCCTGCGCCGCGCGTGTCGGCGCTCGCTCTGTCGGCTTGACAGTATGCTTCATTTCGCTAGGGTATAGCCCCGGGGCCCATAGCTCAGTTGGTTAGAGCGGCGGACTCATAATCCGTTGGTCCGGGGTTCAAGTCCCTGTGGGCCCAATTTCAACCGGCCCGCGCGGCCCGAAGGTTCATTCGGGCGAAGTCGTCCGCGAATCCCTGACTGCTCATCCCATCCCGGCCGAACGGTGCTATAGGAGAAAAGCCAGAGAGATCCCGATCGCAGCAGCGCAGGCTGTACTAAGGAAGTTCACCACGTCATTGGTGATAAAAGGGACCCCGTGGATGAGGGCGTTTACCGTGCCGTGGGAGATCCTCCGTTCGGTTACGACGAGAGATGCCGGCCCGTCGTGCGACTGCTTCGCCGCTTCGTACTGGGCCTGCACCGTGGATCCCAGGACACTGTCGATGAGGGAGCCGAGCATCCCGGCCCCCGCGGTGAATCCGATCAGGACGGCCAGCCGCGCGAGGCTCTTCGTGCCGTGCAGGTTTTCCAGCCCGAAGATCAGGGCAACCAGCAGTGAGCCGCACAGGGACGCAAAGAGCCCCAGAAGCGTGACGCCTCCCGAAACGCCCCGGGGTACCCGCCTGGGGGGAACCAGAGAGACCGGCTTCCGACGAGAGAGCACGCCTATCTCGCTTGCCCAGGTGTCGGCATTGGCGGAGGCAAATGCGGCGGCAAGACCCAGGGCAAAGCCGGGCCAGAGGGTGAGCCGCAGCAGCAGCGCCATAAGCATGCCGACCCCGCCGTTGGCAAGGACCTGGGCCATATCCCGTCGGCCGCCTTTCTCCTGGACCGCATCGAGCCACCGCTTTTCCGACTCCCTGAACCTCGTGAACGCGGATGAGGAGACGACGAAAGCCGCCAGAAGGAGCCACAGAAGCGGGCCGGCGGAAACGAAAATAACAGTGCCAACGACTGCACCTGCGGCGGCCCCGGTGACGTCTACAGATTTTCTCAGGAAAGAGAGGACTCCGGCAACGAAGTTCAGCGGGGCACCGATCAGGAGCAGGAGGAGCGGGCTCATGGAGGTGAGCAGGGCGAGGCTCACGCGAAAGCCCCCGCGTACAGAAACGCGGTTCCCACGGAGACGGTGAGGTTGTCCAGCCCCAGCGGCGTAAAAACCTCCAGGATGGTTGCCGCAGCCGCCGTGGAAACCGATATCACGGCCGCCGGGACAGCAGCTGAGACTCGGTGATTGAACAGGAGGGTCAGAATCAGAGTGACTGCGAATGAGGCCAGGAACATGACAACCGTGCCCCGCACGGTCTTTCTTTGACCCCAGATTCGGACCCCGGCCGCACCGGGCCTCGCGCCGATCAACCCGGCAAGGCCGTCTCCCCAGCCCATGATCAGGACGCCGATGGCCCCCACCCAGACGGGAAGAACCCCGCGCCAGCAGACGTTGACCAGGACAAGGAGGGATGCGGAATAGAGCATGGTCCCTGTGTCGCGCCCGTGGCCGAGGTCGAGACTGGAGCTCCCGGGGAGAAGGATCCTCATTCCAGGAATCGCGGCCGCGGCAAGAAGCGATGCCGCCGGACCTGCCGATGCCGCCCAGGGATCATCGAACAGCGCCATGGCGATGAGCCACCAGTGGGCCAGCGCGATATGGATGGCCTTGCGCGCCGTGGCCGCGGCGAAGATGCCGCCCTTCATGCACGCGTTTGCGGCGCCAATCACGCCGAACACGAAGAGCACGGATGCAGCCAGGCCTGCGCCGTTGCCGAGGAGCGACCGCATGGCGGTGAGTATACCCACCGGCGGCGATTGTGCTATACTCGCGTTCCTCGCGCCATGGCTGTAACACGTGAATCAGTGACGCAGGCACGCAGAATCGTCATCAAGGTGGGCACCAGCGTGGCCACGGAGGGGGACAATGAGTTCTCCACCGCGGTGATGGGCGCCCTCGTGCGGCAGATTGCCTCGCTTTCGGGGAAGCCCGGAGAACAGGATGCGCGCTCCTTCATCCTCGTGAGCTCGGGCGCCATTGCACTGGGGCTGCGCCAGATGGGCCTGGGCTCCCGGCCCCGCGCAATCACCTTCCTCCAGGCGGCCGCGGCCATGGGGCAGAGCAGGCTGATGCACGCCTACGAGCACGAGTTTGCGGAGGTCCACCGAGAAACGGCCCAGATCCTTCTCACGTATGAAGACATCAGGAACCGGGCGCGCTACCTCAATATCCGCAACACGATCTTCACCCTCTGGTCCTTCGGCGTGGTGCCCATCGTGAATGAGAACGACACCGTGTCTTTCGCGGAGATTCGCTTCGGAGACAACGACATCATCTCGGCGCACCTTGCCACCATGCTGGATGCCGACCTTCTGGTCATCCTCACCGACACGGAGGGCGTCTACGAGAGGAACCCCCGCGAGCATCCCGAGGCCGCGGTGCTGCGCACGGTGGCCCACGTGACGGACACCGTCCTTGCCGGGGCGAAGGGCAAGGGATCGGACTTTTCTTCCGGCGGGATGGAGTCAAAGATACGGGCAGCAGACATCGCAACGCGCAGCGGCGCGGCCGTGGTGATTGCGCGCGGTGCCGGAATGGACCTCGGCAGGCTGCTGGCCGGCGAGGAGATCGGGACCTTCTTCGTGCCGGCCCGCCGCAGGATCAAGGGACGCAAGAAGTGGATGGCGTTCAATCCCCAGATCGAGGGTGCCGTTGTGGTGGATGGCGGCGCGCGCAAGGCCATCCTTCGGCAGGGCAGATCCCTCCTTCGGCCGGAGTGAAAGGGATCAAGGGGACCTTCGCGATGGGCAGCGTCATCTCCATCCAGGACGAAGAGGGGCGCGAGGTTGCCAGGGGCTTGTGCAATTTCTCCAGCGAGGAGCTGGAAAAGATCCGTGGCCTGAACACTCGGAGGATTCCCGAGATTCTGGGCGCGGAGGCGATTTTCGACGAAGTGGTCCACAGGGACAACCTTGTCGTGGTTGCAGGCGAGGAGTGAGCAAAGAGACCATGACTTTGAAAGAATACGTGAGCGCTATTGCCCGGGGGGCGAAGAAAGCCTCCGTGTCCTTGCGGACATTGAGCGCTGAGACGAAAAACCGCGCCATCCTGGCCATGGCGCGATCCATCGACGATTGTCGTGAGGCTGTGCGGGCCGGCAACGCTCAGGACCTTGCAAGGGGCCGGGGAAAAGGATTGTCGGCGGCCTTCCTGGACAGGCTGACCTTAACCGACAAGAGGATCGACGACATGATCGGATCCCTCCGGGAGATCGCCTCTTTCGAGGACCCCGTGGGGGAGGTGATCGGAGTCCGCCGTCCGTCAGGTTTTCTGCTGGAAAAGGTGCGGACGCCCATCGGCGTCATTGCCATGATCTACGAATCCCGCCCCAACGTAACCGTGGACGCCTCTGCGCTGTGCCTGAAATCCGGCAACGCGGTCATCCTGCGGGGCGGAAGCGAGGCCATGGAGTCGAGCATCGTGCTCGTGCGCGCCATCCGCCAGGGGCTTGCCTCAGCGGGCGTGGACGCGGAAGCGGTGCAGTACATGGAGAGGACCGAGCACGAAGGCATCGACTACCTCGTGGCGCAGGCGGGTCTCGTGGATCTCGTGATCCCCGGGGCGGGGAGTCGCTCATTCGCCGCGTGACGGAAAAGGCGACAGTCCCGGTGCTCAAGCATTACAAGGGGGTCTGCCATCTGTACGTCGATGAGACGGCGGACCTTGCCATGGCCGCGAAGGTAGTCGCCAATTCCAAGGTCCAGAGGCCGGGGACCTGCAATGCGCTGGAGAAGCTCCTGGTCCACAGTGCCGTTGCCCGCGGGTTTCTTCCCATGGTCAGGGATGCGATGCCGGGCGTGGAGCTGCGGGGGGATGAGAAGGCGCGCGCCATCCTTCCGGGCATTGCAGCCGCGACGGAGGAGGACTGGTATGCCGAGTACCTCGACATGATCCTCACCGTCAAAGTTGTCGATGGTGTGGATGAGGCCGCGGCGCACATCGAGACGTACGGGTCCAGCCACACGGACGGGATCCTGTCGAGCGATGCCGCCGCCATCGAGAGGTTCGTCGGGATGGTGGACTCCGCGGTGGTCACGGTGAACGCATCAACCCGGTTGAGCGACGGCGGCGTATTCGGTCTTGGCGCCGAGATCGGCATCAGCACGGACAAGCTCCACGCGCGCGGACCGATGGGCCTGAAGGAGCTGACGACCTACAAGTGGGTGCTCCGTGGCAACGGCGACATCAGGACGTAGAAGGGAGTGCGGCAGCGCCGCACAACCCCACGGAGTGCGCACGCCGCGCAACCCCGCAGAGCGCGGCAACGCCGCACAACCCCAAGGAGCGCGGCGGGGGAGGATTGGATGAACAAGGGGCGGGTCATGGTGGTGGAAGACGAGGGGGTCGTCGCCCTGCAGATCCGGGAGTCCCTCGAGGGTCTGGGCTACACCGTGCCCCTTGTCGCTCTCAGCGGCGAGGAAGCCGTGGAGAAGCTCCTGGAGACCGAGCCGGATCTCATTCTGATGGACATCAAGCTGACTGGCGGCCTGAGCGGCATCGAGGCGGCCGAAAATCTGAGGTCTCCTCGACGTACCCGTCGTCTACCTGACGGCCTTTTCCGACCGGGAAACCCTCGAACTGGC
>CAVWBF010000026.1:0-32751 GCA_963753085.1 uncultured Spirochaetota bacterium
AGAAGTGCTTTTCCATTGCCCGCCAGCTCACCCAGGAGCTGGGCCGTGAGCCGAGCAACGAAGAGATCGCGGATTACCTGCGGATCCCCAAGTCCCGGGTTGAGGAGCTCATCAGCCTCTCCTGGGACCCCACATCGCTCGACACTCCGGTGGCGGGAGAGAATCCGACCCGCCTGTCCGACCTGATACGGGACGAGGCCTCGGAAAAGCCCTTCGAGTCGGCTTTTGCCCTCGCTCTCCAGGACACCCTCTCCATGGTCCTCGACAAGCTCAACGAGCGGGAGATGCGGATCATCAAGCTGCGCTTCGGGCTGGACGGAGAAGGGCCTTTCACCCTGGAAGAGACGGGGAAGATCCTGGGCATCACGAGGGAACGCGTGCGGCAGATCCAGGAGCGGGCCCTGGTGAAGCTCAAGCAGCTGCGCCTGTCGAGCGAGCTGGAAGCCTTCATAGAGGGCTGACGACATGCATCCCCACCGAACGCCGGGAGACGGGAAACTTGACATGAGGGTGCGCCAATTCTACAATAGACCAGAACTTACGAAGGAAGATGCATGCTCACCACCTACTCGCTGAGTGGCCTCACTGTTGTCACTCCCGACACCGCCACCGCCGGCTCGAGTATTCAGGTCGACCAGAAGAAGCTCGGCCGCTTCGGCGGCAAGTGCAAGTTCGACCTTCGTTTCGCGGACGGCTATGCCGCCTTTCCCGCCCTCATCAATATCCATGACCATTTCAATGGCAACTATCTGCCCAAGGTCGGCCCCGCCCCGGGAGAGTTCTACGTCAAGTGGCTGGACTGGGAGAGAGACCTGCGCAATTCCGAGGTGGTCAAAGTGGAGCGCGCGAAGACGAGCACGGAGGACCGCTACTTTCTCAGCGCGTACAAGAACCTTTTCTCGGGCGTCGTGACGGCAAATGATCACTTTCCGCACGAATGGAACGAGCCGTTCATCCCCCGGCTCCCCATGCGGGTCATCCGCAACTATACCCTCGCCCACGAGAGCTCCTCCTACGACTTGAAATGGGGGGAGGGAGTCGAGATCGAGCACGCACGCGCCTTGAAGAACAACTTCCCCTTCATCACACACCTGGAGGAGGGTTTCGACGAGGAATCCCAGCGGGGCATCGACACCCTGGAGGAGCTGGGCTGCCTTGATGAGCACACGGTCCTGATCCACTGCATCGGCTTTTCGGACGAGGATATCCAGAAGACGCGCCGGGCCGGAGCCCACATCGCCTGGTGTCCGGCGTCCAACGTCTTCATGTTCAACGTCACGATGAAGATCCGCAAGATGCTGGAGGCGGGGATCAACATCGGGCTTGGAACGGACTCCACGGCCACCGGCTCCGTCAACATCCTGGAGGAGATTCGCTTCGGCCGCGCCATGTACCGCAGGATGTACGGTGAGGAGCTGCCTGCCCGGACCCTGGTCAACATGGTGTCCATCAACCCGGCAAGGGCGCTCCGCATGCAGAAAGAGACCGGTTCCCTTGCTGAGGGCAAACTTGCCGACCTTCTTGTCATGCGCCAGCACAAGGATGATCCCTGGGAATCCCTCGTTGCGATGAATGTGGAGGACATCGATCTCCTCATGCAGGAAGGGAGCCCCATTTACGGAGATGCGCGCCATGAGGAGCTGTTTGCCGCGCGCGGAGTCCAGTACACGGGCGTGAGCGTTCACGGGCGGCGGATGCTCGTCAAGGGAGATCCTGCCGGCCTGATGGAGAGGGTACGGAAGGCAGTAGGATTCCGCAAGGTCCTTGACTTCATCCCTCTGGACACCTAGTGTTCTTCCAGGAATAGGGTAGGAAGTGCCCAAGGCTGTTCAGTACAGAGCCAACTCCATCATCTACTTCAAGGGCGACCAGAGTGAGCGCATCTATCTCCTCAACGCCGGCAAGGTAAGTCTGAGCTACGTGGACATCGAGACCGGCCAGGAGATGCGGGACCTGATCAAGACGGGGGAGTTCTTCGGCGTCAAGTCGGCCCTGGGCCGCTACATGCGGGAGGAGACGGCCGTCGTCCTCCAGGACTCGACGGTGATGGTCTTCTCAGTGCCGGAGTTCGAGGTGCTTGCCACCAAGAACACCCGCATCGTCACCAAGATGCTGAAAGTATTCTCCAATCAGCTGAGGCGTATCCACAAGCAGGTGCAGACGCTCCTGGTTGGCGATGAGCAGGTCAACCCCGAAACTGGTCTCTACAAGATCGGGGAGTACTACATGAAGAACAAGCGCTACGCGCAGGCGCTGCACGCCTACAAGCGCTACCTCGTGTACTACCCTTCCGGCACTTTCTCGGCTGACGTGACCACGAAGATCGTCTCCGCGGAGGAGTTCCTGTCGCGCTACGGGTCCGGCGGTCCTCCGCCTTCAGCGGCCGCCTCCGCCGCCTCCGCGCAGCCGGCGGCGGCCTCTTCAGGCACGGCGACTGCCGTCGCATCTCCTCCGGCGGACCTCTCCGACATGGCGCAGCAGTATTACAATGCCGTCAGCCTTGTCAGCCAGGAAAAATACATGGAGGCCTTCAAGGCTTTCAGGAAGATAATCGACGGAGGAGCGGACGCCGAGTACTCGACAAAAGCCGAGTTCGAGATGTCCAAATGCCTTTTCTACCTGAAGCAGTACGATCCGTGCATCAAGTCGTTCACCGCCATCGTTCAGAAGTTCCCAAAGCACCCGGACATGAAGGACGCCCTGTTCTTCGTCGGGCGCTCGTACGAGGAGAAAGGGGACAAGGCCAAGGCGGCCGGGCTGTACAAGAAGATCCTCACCATGGGGACTGAGGACGACGCGGTCATCCGCAAGGTGAAGAAGGCGCTGCGGGCGCTGGAAGGAGGGGCCGCATGAGCCCCGCCGCCGGCCCGGACCTTTCCATGTTCAACCGCTTCATGGTCACGTTCCGCAAAGGGGATATCATCTTCTGCGAGTACGAGCCGGGTGACACCTTCTACCTGCTGCAGTCCGGACGCGTCCAGATCGTCCAGATCATGGGGGAGCTGGAAAAGAACATCGCAATCCTGCAACCGGGAGAAATTTTCGGGGAGATGGCCATCCTGGAGGAAGCCCCGCGGTCAGCGACGACAATTGCCCTGGACGAGGTGAAGGCCCTGGAGTTCAACAGAGAGAACTTCGAGGTGCTCATGATGGGCAACCCCCAGATCGCCATGAAGCTCCTCAAGCTCTTCGTCAACCGGATCTATGAGCAGAAGCGCCTGTTCCAGACTCTGACCCTTGAGGACGTGGAAGCCAGGGTTGCGGACGTTTTCCTCATGCTGACGGAGAGGCAGGCGCTCGATACGTCCTCGGTGGACTCCATCGAGTTCAAGAACACCGTGGATGACCTTTCGCATTGGGCTGGAATTCCGCCGGGGCAGGCCCGGGAGGTGCTGAACCACTTCGTGGCGCAGCGGCGCATCGAGCTTCATCCCGACAAGATTGTCGTCAAGAACATCAACGATTTCGCCCGCTTCGTCGCGGCGCGCAGAAAGCACCAGGAAAAGTAGCTCACCGACCTCAGATGCCGAGATACGCCGCCTTGACCTGCGGGTCTTCCGCAATCTTTTTTGCGGAGCCAGAAAGGACGATCCGTCCCGTCTCCAGGACATATGCCCTGCTGGCGATGGACAGCGCCATCTGCGCGTTCTGCTCCACCAGGAGGATGCTCGTCCCCTGCTTGTTGATCTCGACAATGATGCGGAAGATCTCCTCCACGAGGATGGGGCTGAGACCCATGGACGGCTCGTCCAGGAGAAGCAGTGTGGGCCGGCTCATGAGTCCGCGGGCTGTGGCGAGCATCTGCTGCTCTCCTCCCGAGAGCGTACCCCCGTACTGCGTGGCCCGCTCCTTGAGACGAGGAAAGCTCTTGTAGACGCGCTCCAGGGTCTCCTGGATCTCCCCCTGGTCGTTGCGGGTATAGGCGCCCATCATGAGGTTCTCCCGCACGGAAAGAGGCGCGAAGATCTTGCGGCCCTCGGGCACGTGACTGATGCCCATCTGGACGATCTTTTCCGCGGCCACCGTGGATATGTCCTGGCCCTTGAGGCGGATGGCCCCGGTCCGGGAATGCAGCAGGCCGGAGATGGTGCGGAGCGTGGTGGATTTGCCGGCCCCGTTTGCGCCGATCAGGGTAACGATCTCACCCTGCTCCACGTTGAAGGAAATTCCCTGCAGGGCGTGGATTGCCCCATAGTAGACGTTGAGATTTTCAACCTGCAGCACTGGTGGCGACTCCTTTGCCCAGATACGCCTCGATGACCGTCTGGTTGCCCTGGATCTCCTTGGGGGTCCCACGGGCAATGACCTCGCCGAAATCCATCACGGTGATCCTCTCACAAATGCCCATGACGACTCGCATCTGGTGCTCGATGAGGAGGATCGTGAGCTTGAACCTGTCACGGATGAAATGGATCAGGTCCATCAGCTCGCTGATCTCCCGAGGATTCATTCCCGCCGCCGGCTCGTCGAGGAGGAGGACCTTTGGCTGGCAGGCCAGGGCTCGGGCTATCTCCACCCGGCGCTGCTCCCCGTAGGGGAGGTTTTTTGAAATCTCTTCGGCAATTCCCTCCAGCTTGAAGATGGAAAGAAAATCCATGGCCAGGTCGGTGAGCTCCCTCTCCTTGTCGAGGAACTTCCTGTTGCGCAGGAGGCTGTCGGCAAGCCCGTAGCCGGCATGCGCATGATAGGCGATCCTCACGTTGTCGAGGACCGAGAGGCTGGAGAAGAGACGGATGTTCTGGAAGGTCCTTGCGATTCCCATTCGGGTGATCTCGAAGGGCTCCAGTCCGTCGATCCTCTCCCCGTCCAGCTCGATTTTTCCCGAGGTGAGCGCGATCAGCCCGGTGATGAGGTTGAAGACCGTGGTCTTTCCCGCCCCGTTGGGACCGATCAGGCCCCAGAGTGCTCCTCTTGGAAGAGCAAGGGAAAAGCTCTTCACGGCGCACAGGCCGCCGAAGTACTTCGTGATCTCGCCGATGTCAAGGAGGGCTCCTGCTGTTTTGGATTCCGACATGTCAGGACAACTCCTTCCCGCCCACCGGCGCGGCGCCGGCAATTGTTTCGCCCTTCAGCTGGCCTCCACGGCCGTGTTTCTCAGCTTTTAGAAATCCCCACTCGACGGAACCCAGGAGTCCCTGCGGCCGTATCAACATCAGAAGGAGCAAGGTTATCGGGTACAACACGAAACGCCATGTCGGGGCTTCGGTCCCCATCTGTCCCAGGAGCACCCGAAGGAATCCCTCGAGGAAGAAGATCCATGCAACGGAGGCTGCGATTGTCCCCGTCATGCTGCCCAGGCCGCCGAACACGACGATGATGAGCGGGTTGAACCCTGCCAGGAAGCTGAAGGTGTCGGGACTGAGAAAACCTATAAAGTGCGCGTACACACCGCCGCCGATTCCCGCCACGAAGCTTCCCAGAACAAAGGCAAGGAGCTTCGAGCCGGCAACATTCACTCCCATTGCCTTTGCCGCGGTTTCGTCCTCACGCACCGACATTGAAGCTCGGCCCGTACTGGAGCGTACGAAGTTCCTCACGATTATTATGACGATCATGAGGAATATGAAAGCGGTGGCCCATGTGGTGACCTTCGGGATACCGATCATCCCCTGGGCCCCTTTCATCTCGGGGAAGGGAAGGATGGTGTCGGAGTTCTTCATGAGGGTCTGGACCACGATGGCAAAGCCCAGGGTCGCGATCCCGAAGTAGTCGCTTCCCAGCGTCAGTACCGGCAAGCCGAAGAGAAAGCTCACCTCCGCGGCAAAGGCGCCCGCGAAAATAACAGCCAGGAAAAACACGATCTGCAGGACGACAGGCGAGGCCAGAACGCCTGGTGCGGCAGGCGTTCCGAAAAGCGGCGTCAGAGTGGATGCGAGAGCGCGGCCAAGGTAGAGGGCCACGATCCCCGCCACAATCACGGCTATGAGGTAGAACGTGAAAGCTGAAAGGACAGGGACGCCCCTGCGGAGCCGCAGCAGCCGGCCGACGCCAATCAGGGCAAGCCCGGCAAGGATGACGCCGAGGCCCACGACAAGAAACCCGCCCGCGTCCCCGTTGGTCCATCGGTAGGTAATATCGGCGGCAACGTAAGCGCCGATGCCGTAGAAGCCCCACTGGGCAAGGCTGAACTGCCCGTTGAAGCCGTAGATGAGGTTCAGGCCGAGGCACACCATGGTCATGGTGACTGCCTGATAGAGAAGACCCTGATCGAATACCGAAAACACGGAAAAATCGCCAAACTGGACGAGAAAGGCGATCTGGATGACGCCGAACGCGAGCAGCACGGTCAACGCCTTCTGCCAGAGGGGTTTTCTAGCCAGCCCCCAGGTCAGCCCGTAGATCCAGGCGACGAGCAGGACCATCTTCAGGATGGTGGTGAAAAGGTAGCTCAGTTCCATGCGGGCCCCCTACGCTTTCTCACCCGATGGTTCACCGAAAATGCCCGTTGGGCGGACGAGGAGCACGATGATCAGGATGGCAAAGGCCACCGCGTCCCGCATGGGAGTGGAGATGTAGCTCATTGTAAGAGACTCGGCCTGTCCCATGATGAGGGCCCCGACGAATGCGCCGGGGAGGCTGCCGATGCCGCCGAGGACCGCCGCGACGAACGCTTTCAGGCCTGGAAGAATACCCAGCTGGGTCCAGATGGACGCATACGCGATTGCGTACAGGACGCCCCCCAGCCCGGCGAACGCCGCTCCAACCGCGAACGTGAAGGAGATCACCCTGTCGACGTTGATCCCCATGAGCCGCGCGGTGGGCTTGTCGAATGAGGTTGCCCTCATCGCGATGCCGATCTTCGTTCTCCGTACGAGGAACTGGAGAAACAGCTGCACGAGGACGGACGCCGCCAGGATGATGATAAAGATGTTGGAAAAGCTGATCGTGTTGTCCGGAGATGCCTGTCCCGAAACGATGGGATGGAAGCCTTGCTGAACATACCACGCGGCGGTGTCGAAGGGGGCCTTGTAGGGGATGAACCGGGGGAGAACACGAACTGCAGCGCCCCGAAGAACTCCAGGAAGAACGACACCCCGATGGCGGTGATGAGCGCGGCAATGCGGGGAGCATCCCGCAGAGGCTTGTACGCCACACGCTCGATGGTCACCGCAAGGAGCGTGCAGACCACCATGGAGAGGATGATGACGGTGATCGATCCGATGACCACGGAAAGTCCTCCCGGGATACCGGGGAAAACCATCTGCGGCCACTGGTGGAGGTGGAACTGTGATACGGCGAAAAAGCTCGTAAAGGCGCCGACCATGAAGACGTCCCCATGGGCGAAGTTGATCAGCTTCACGATGCCGTACACCATGGTGTATCCGAGGGCGATGAGCGCATAGACGAACCCGAGCTTCAGCCCGTCAAGGACGTTCTGCAGGAAGATGATCGGGCTCTGCACCATGTTGCTGATGAGGATATATGCCGCCAGCAAAGCAAGGAGGATCAGGAACCCGTTGCCGACCCACGCGAGGGGGGGGCGGTTCCTCCGCATGATCGCGGACGTTACCCCAGGGGTTTCTTTTTTCACAGGCATGTGCGCTCCGGTCTTGGAAAGATGATTGAAATTGAGAGGGCAACCGAGCGGTTGCCCTCTCGGAAATGCTTTCCCCTCAGGTCAGGGAGAGACGAAAGAGTCGAACACCTTCTTCCCGCCCTTCACATGGATGATGACCGCTCCCTTCACGGGGTTGTGCTGGGCGTCGATCGTGATCTTGCCTGAGACCGCGTTGAACGTGATTGCTTCGAGAGCGGCCTTCACCTTGTCGGTGTTGTCCGCGCCCGCGTTCTGGATTCCCTGCAGCAGCATGTTTGTCGCGTCGTAGGCAAGAGTTGCCAGAGCGTCGGGAACGATTGGCTTGCCCGAAGCGTCCTTGTACTTGTCCCCGTAGGCCTTCAGGAAGTTCTGGACTTCCGGGCGCGGGTCCGAAGCGTCATAGTGGTTGGTGTAGTAGCCGCCGTCAGCAGCCTTGACGTCGAGGTCCGAGGAATCCCAGCCGTCTCCACCCATGAAGGGCGCGGTGATGCCTTTTTCCTTTGCCTGCTTGGTTGCCAGGTTGACCACGTTGTAGTAGTCGGGCAGGTACACGACGTCCGGCTTCGCGCTCTTGACCTTGGCCAGGATTGCGGAGAAGTCGGTGTCCGTTCCCGTGTAGTTTTCTTTTCCGACAATCTTTCCGCCGAGCTGAGTGAAGGTCGATTCAAAGTTCTGGGCAAGTCCTATTACGTACGCGTTGCCCTGATCAACCAGCACGAACGCCTTCTTCGCCTTCAAGCTGTTGAATGCGAATGTGGCTCCCACCTTGCCCTGGAAGGGGTCGATGAAGCACGCGCGGAAAATGTACGGCTTCGTGGCTCCGTTCTTGTCAACCGTGACTGCGACGTTCGTGGAGGTCGGGCTGATCTGGATGACCTTCGCCGCGTTCGCGATCTCCGATATCGGGATGGATGCCTTGGAGCACACTTCACCGATGATGTAGTGGACCTTGTCCTGGTTGATGACCTTGTTGGCCGCGTTGACCGAGGGGTCAGGGGTGCACTGGCTGTCCTCGACGATCGGGGTGATCTTCAGGTTGAGGACGCCGCCCTTGGCGTTCCACTCGTCGATTGCGAGCAAGGCGCCGTCACGGGTGGACACTCCGAATGTCGGCACGGGGCCCGACAATGGCGCGAGGATGGCCACTTTGAGGACCTTGGGTGCCTGCTGGCAGCCTGTCAGAACAACGGCGAGCGCCAGCACAATTGCAGCGATGGTTAGAAAACGCTTCATTCCTTCCTCCTTCTATGAATTTCTTAAAAAGCGTTCTTGGGTGATGAACGGAACATGACACTATGGCTGGTCGGGCCAGTCTCAGAGCACGGGTTCCCGGGAGACCTCCTCACCTCCTTACACGAGCTGCGCCGCGAATCGCCGCACTGGCGCGTCCTGGTTGGAAGAGACTGCCCTGCCGGGCAGGAAATGCGTGGAAAATAATACTCTTGACGCATAAATTGTCAAGCATCGAGGCCGCCGGCGTCCTCATCCTGCCGTTACACGAGGACCCTGTTGCGCACTTCCGGCAGCTCGCAATACCAGATCTCGAAAGCCGAAACGAGCATTGCGATGACGGAAATGACAAAATAATCCGCGGCGAAGCGCTGTACGCCGCCCGCATTCTCCGTGGCGTGCGGGAGGAGCATCATCAGCCTGCTGATGATGTTGAAGCCCTGGGAAAAGGCCAGAAGGTACCACGGCCAGGCCGCCTGGCTCTTACGGAAGAAAAGCTGTACGAGGGCCAGGATCACGAGGAAGCACAGGAGAACGGGCAGCCACCATTCCTGGGAGGTCGGCGAGTACGCCGAGGCGGGAAAGATCAGGAGCGGAACGAGCTGAAGGCAGAGTATGACGTAGGTGGCAATTTTATTGCTGAGGAGTTTGCGGAGCATGATGCACAATATCACGGAGACAGGAACCGTGTCGAGAGAATTTTAGTCCCGGGCGCGCTACAGCCAAGACTGGGAATCGAACCCAGGACCTGCGCATTACGAGTGCGCTGCTCTACCAGCTGAGCTATCTTGGCGTGCCGGGGAGCATACAGAAACAGGGAGGCAATGGCAATGGGTGGCCGTCCGTGCTTCTTGCGTCAAGGCCGGTGGCAGTCTTCCGATAATGAGGAAGGGGAGAAGGACGCGGAGAGCGCTGCGGAAGAGGGCGCTCCTGCAGGAGGTTTCCGTGGTTCGAGGGCTGTATACGGGCGCCAGCGGCATGGTTGTCCAGATGAACCGCATGGACGAGATCGCAAACAATCTCGCCAATGTGGACCTCAATGGATACAAGAAGGACACCGCCATCGAGAAGGCATTCCCTGAAATGCTGATTCGGCGGATGAACGATGACGCGGTCTACAAGTTCCCCATGGGGTCGGTGGACTCGTCGCCCATCGTGGGAGTCATCGGGACGGGCGTGGAAACCAACGAGGTGTACACCAATTTCGCCCAGGGACCGATGAAGCAGACGGAGAACGTCTTCGACATGGCGTTGGAGGGAAACGGCTTCTTCACCGTCCAGACCCCGCAGGGGGAGAGGCTGACACGAAACGGCGCATTCCTGGTCAACAGCGACGGCTACCTGGTCACCAAGAGCGGGGACTTCGTGCTGGGAGAGAACGGCCCGGTCAAGCTCAAGAAGAACAACTTCGTCGTGGACCAGGACGGCACCATCCGGCAGAACGCGACCTTCGCGGCTGATGACAAGCGCCTCGTCTCCCAGCAGGAGAACCAGTGGGAGAACATCGAGAAGGTGGATCGGCTTCGCGTGGTGGACGTGACGCGCAAGCGCTACCTGCAGAAGCAGGGCGACTCCTACTGGAAGACCACTGACGAGTCGGGCCCCGCGGCGATCATCGGTCCCGATGTCCGGCCCAAGGTGCGCCAGGGCTTTCTCGAAGGAGCGAACGTCAACGCCGTCACCGAGATGGTGGAGATGATCGAGGTGAACAGGGCGTACGACGCCAACCAGCGGACCGTGCAGACGGAAGATACCCTGATCGGCAGACTCTGGAATGAGGTGGTGAAGGTATGATGCGATCCCTGTGGACGGCCGCGTCGGGAATGACGGGCCAGCAATTCAACATCGATACGATCTCCAACAACCTGGCCAACGTGAACACAACGGGTTTCAAGCAGATGCGCGCTGATTTCGAGGACCTCCTCTACCAGACGGAGCGCCTTGCCGGTACGCCTGCCACCGAGGCAACGGTCGTTCCCACCGGCGTGCAGGTCGGCCACGGCGTACGCCCGGCGGCGACGCAGAAGATCTTCACCCAGGGCGCCCTCCAGTCGACGGGCAACACGACGGACCTCGCCATCGAGGGAGAGGGGTTCTTCCGCGTGCTGCAGTACGACGGCACCTACGGATACACGCGCGACGGGTCGTTCAAGATAGATTCCAACGGCCAGCTGGTCACCTCGGACGGCTACAAGCTCCTCCCCGAGGTCGTGCTTCCCGAGGGCTTTGTCAATGACAGCCTCACGATGTCCCAGGACGGCCGGATCACGGTGAAGGTGGCCGGCAGCGACGACCCGGTGGAAGTCGGACAGATGGAGATCTATCGCTTTGTCAATCCGGCAGGGCTGGAGTCCATCGGGGAGAACCTCATGAAGGTTACCAACGCCTCGGGGGACCCCATCCCCGGAAGGCCGGGCTTCGACGGAATGGGAAAGACCCTGCAGAAGTTCCTCGAGATGTCCAACGTCTCCGTTGTCAGGGAGATGGTGAACATGATCGTGGCCCAGAGGGCGTACGAGCTGAACTCGCGGGCCATCCAGACCTCGGACTCGATGCTTGCAACCGCAACGTCCCTGAAGAGGTAGCGCTGAAAAGATGAGACGCGCGCTGCGACTCTCCGCATTTTTCGCGTTCCTGTTCATGATGGGTGCCGCCGCGGCCTTCGCTCGCGGAGTCACCGCGTACGTGCAGCGTGTCGTCATTACCGACCCGGGCGATATCCGGCTGGGAGACCTGGTGCAGACCTTCGGCGACACCCCCGCCCCGGCGCGGGAGACCCTGGCCCTGGCCGTTGCAACACTCTCCGATCATCTTCTCTACATTCCGAGCCGCCTCTACCGAGACCAGGCGGAAACCGCATTCGGAAGGGATTCGATCTTCGTCGGCTCACGCAGCCTTGTCATCCCGCGGGGCGCAGTCCCCGACAATGAGGTGCCTCTCCTCGACCGGTTTGTCGACTTCCTTGGAGAAGCAGGGGTTCTGGGCTCCGATCTAGCTGACCTTGCGGTGAGATCGATTCAGCTCAACGGCACCGTCTCGCCTGATGCTGCTCCGACTTTCAAGCTCGTGAGATCCTCAGGGGGCTCCATTGAAGCCTCATTCACCGCTTCTGCGGGAAACGGCGCACCGGCCAGCGGAAGGATCATCCTTGCCCTGAAAGGGGACCAGCATGCGGCGGCCCCGGATATCCGGCCAAGCGACCCGGTCCGCGTGGTCTTTCACAAGGGCCCCATCACCATCGAGATGCAGGGCAAGGCCCAGGGGCAGGCGGCAGTCGGGGACATGGTGAACGTGATGGTGAGCGACAGCCAGAAGAGCTTCACCGGCCGGCTTCTGGCGGGGAAGGCGGTGGATGTTGAGCTTCCGTAGCGTCCGGGCATGCTGCCTTTTCCTCGTGCTTGCCGCGGTGGGGGCCAGCGCCGCGCCGGTTGTCCGGATCAAGGATATCGCTTCCATCCAGGGCGTTCGCGGAAACCAGGTCCTGGGCCTCGGTCTGGTGAGTGGTCTCAACGGCAAGGGTGATTCCTCGAGCGCGCCGCTTCTGCGCACCACGGTTGCTTCCTTCGTTGCGAGCTTCGGCGTTTCCCTGTCGCCCCAGGACGTGAGAAGCAAGAACGCTGCCGTCGTGACGGTAAGCGCCGACCTCCCGCCGTTTGCGCGCTCGGGCGACCGCATCGACGTGATGGTCTCCAGCATCGGAGACGCGCGGGATCTCGACGGCGGCGTTCTGCTGCAGACGAACCTCCAGGCGGCAAACGGCCAGGTGTACGCCGTGGCGCAGGGCCGGATCACGACGTCACAGGATGCCGCCGCGGCCAAGACGGTGGGGACCGTCTCCCAGGGAGCAATAATAGAGAAAGATGTTGTCTCGCAGTTCGACAACAACAACGTCATCTCGATCCTTCTCCACAATCCGGATTTCGTCACGGCGAGCGCGGTCCAGAAGGCCATCAGCGACGCGTTCAGCGGGATCACCGTGAACAGCCGCGACCCGTCTCTGATCGAGGTCCAGATCCCCGCGGACAGACAGGCAAATCCAGTGGGCTTTCTCGCACAGCTGGAGGCTCTGACGGTGACTCCGGACTCGGTCGGAAAAGTGGTGATCGACTCCGCCAGCGGCGTCATTGTCATGGGAGAGAAGGTCAGAATCGGGAAGGTCGCCGTTTCCTACAGGACCACGCGGGTGACCGTGGGTGCCGCTCCCCGTGGCGCGGCAAGCGCGCCCGACGTCTTCGTGATCGGCGACACGACGACCGTTGATGATTTCGTCTCCGCCCTCAAGAGCGTCGGGCTCAAGGCGGACGTTGTCATCGGAGTCCTCCAGGCAGTTGAGAAAGCGGGCGCGCTCTTTGGCACGCTCGTGGTCATGTGAGTCCAGGCAAAGGGGGCAGCCATGCAGATTGCAAACCCGGCGTCGAACGCCCACGCGTACCCGCTTGATCCATCGCGCACACGCCGCCCGACGGTGGACAAGCACAGCGAGCTGTACAAGGCCAGTCTCGATTTCGAATCGCTTTTCATCCGGCAGATGCTGGAGGTCATGAGAAAGACCGTCCACCGGGAGGACGACATGCTGGGCGGGGGCATGAGCCAGGATATTTTCGAGGGAATGCTCTACGATGAGTATGCGAAGAAGATGGCCCAGACAGCGGGGTTCGGCCTGGCTGACACGATCTATCGTCAACTATCATCAAAATAATACGGACGAATTGTACTAGAAAGCATACAAAACAAGGTCCCGGAGCCATGAGAAAGGTGGTAACAAAGATAAATAGTTATATAGTAAATAGATACAGCATTGAAAAAGAAAGGAACCTTGGCATGCCGCTTGCTTCATTGTGGGCCAGGAGATGTCCATGAGCAGAAAGCGGGAGGAAACATCTTCTTTTGAGGACAACCTCAAAGCTTATTTCAGCCAGATCAAGAAGGCGAAGCTCCTGACCTTTGAGGAAGAGCTGGCCCTCTCAAGGCGGATACAGAAAGGCGACGAAGCAGCCCGCCGCACCCTTATCGAAGCCAACCTGCGCCTCGTTGTCCGAATAGCCAAGAATTACCTGACCCCCGAGGTATCGATCCTCGACCTTATCCAGGAGGGCAATATCGGCCTCATGAGGGCCGTATCGAAATACGACTACAGGAAGAAGGTCAGGTTCAGTACCTACGCGTCGTGGTGGATCAAGCAGTCCATCGTCCGCTCCCTGTCCAACAAGAAGAGGGTGATCCGCCTCCCGCACCGACAGGAAGAGAAGCTGCGCAGGATCAACAAGGTGTACAACAACCTCTCCCAGGTGCTCATGCGGGAACCGACCCTCGTGGAGATTGCGGCGGAGATCGGCCTCGAGGAGGCGGAGGTGGCCTCCATCATCAATTCCTCCAGCTCCGTGGCATCCCTGGATTCCTCGGTCTCCCAGGATTCCGGAAGCCTCCACGACATGGTGGAAGACCTTTCGTTCGACCCGGATACACAGTTCATGAAGAAGACCCTGCGGGAGGACACCATGAGGTTCCTCGAGGGGCTCCAGGAGAAGGAGCGCCGCATCCTCCTCTACAGGTTCTCATTCGTGAGCGGAAGGCGCCACACCCTGAAAAAGATCGGGGACGAGCTGGGCATCTCCCCGGAAACAGTTCGACAAATCGAGATCCGGGCGCTCAAGAAACTCAGGAGCTTCTCCGAAGAGCTGAAGGAGTATGTCTACAACTGACATCCCGGAGTAGCGCGTGAAGGCGCGCCCTCCTTCAAGGCTCAGGTTCGCAGCCGTCATCATAACTCTCGCGGCCGCGGCGTTCATCGCAGCGCTCGTGGTCTTGCTTCCGCCAGCGCAGCCGCAGGTTCCTCTGCGGACGGCTGAATCAAAAGCGCCGCCTGCGGCGGCGCCACCCGCCGCCCCTTTGCGGGCAAGAACAGAGACAACCCTCAAAGCGATATCGCCTTTCCTGCCAAGGCAGGTCGAGCCTCAGGGGAGGCTTGCGGTTATCATCGATGATGCCGGCTACAGCCTCACGGAGCTGCAGCCGTTCCTGGAGCTGCCCGGGCCGCTCACCGTGGCGGTCCTCCCGAACCTCCCGCACAGCACGGAGGCCGCCCGGCGCATCGTGGCGGCCGGGAAGGATCTCATTCTCCACTGTCCGATGGAGGCCGAGGGGGACGAGGACCCGGGGCCCGGCGCGCTGCGAGTCGGCATGTCGGAAGGTCAGGTCGACGCGCTCCTGGACGCCGCTTTTGCCTCCGTTCCCGGAGCAGTCGGCATGAACAACCACATGGGCTCGCGAGCGACCGCGGATCCCGAGCTCATGGGGGCAGTCCTTCGCTACCTCAAGCGTCAGGGGAAGTTCTTCGTCGACAGCAGGACCACTGCCGATACCGTGGGGCCCGCGGTGGCCGAAAGCGTCGGTGTTCCCTTTCTGCAGCGGAACCTCTTCATCGATGACGAGCGCTCGGAAAAGTCGATAGCGAATGCGTTCGATGTCGGCGTGCGGGAAGCACGAACACGGGGAAGCGCGGTCGTGATCGGGCATGTACAGAACAGTGGCGTCCTGGATATACTCCGCGCCGGGCAGAAGGCAATGGCGGACAACGGCGTCCGCCTCGCGAGCCTGGAGGATATAATGAAGGAAACGCGCGCCGTGGCGCGCAGCCGTGGGGCCCTCGGGTTGGCGCAGGGGGCGGGAAAAGGCGGAGAGTCTTCTTTTTGAGGATCCTTGGAATTGAGAGCTCGTGCGACGAATGTTCGGCCGCGGTGGTGGAAGACGGCCGCCGGATCCTGAGCAACGTCATCCTGAGCCAGGTCGACTTTCACAAGCCGTTCTACGGCGTCGTTCCCGAGATCGCCTCCCGAAAACACATCGAATGGGTGCGCCCCGTCGTGCAGAACGCCCTCTCTGATGCCGGCATCTCAACAGAGGCGGTGGATGCCGTTGCCGTCACGTATCGGCCAGGGCTCATCGGCTCCCTGCTGGTTGGGCTGTCCTTTGCCAAGGGGCTTGCCTGGGCCCTCGGGAAGCCTTTCATCGGCGTGGATCACATCATGGCTCACCTGTATGCGCCTCACCTGGAGCGGGAGATCGCGTACCCGTACATCGGCGTGCTCGTCTCTGGCGGCCACACGATCATCGCCCGGGTGGACAGGCACGACAGGATGCAGGTCCTCGGCACGACCATAGACGATGCCTGCGGTGAAGCGTTCGACAAGGTGGCCAAGCACTACGGGATCGGCTTCCCCGGGGGCGTTGCCATCGACAAGCTTGCGAAAACAGGGGACCCGCGCGCCTTCCGCTTTCCGCATCCCATCCTCAACAAGGGAGAGGCGTTCTATGACGTCTCCTATTCAGGGTTGAAAACAGCCGTCATTCACCAGCTGGACCAGTTCTGGAACGGACGCTCGGAAAAGAGCGTGGCGAACATCGCGGCTTCGTTCCAGCGCGCTGCCATCGACATCCTGGTGGACAGGGCGCTTGCCGCGGCATCGGATACCGGCTTGCGGCGCATCGTGGCCGGCGGCGGCGTCGCGGCGAACAGTTACCTCCGCCAGCGGATGGCGGCCGAAACCGGCCTGGAGGTCGTTTTCCCCAGCCTTGCCCTGTGCACGGACAACGCCGCCATGGTGGCCGGGCTGGGCTATCATTCCTTCCGCGACGGTGCCGTCTCGGACTTTTCCCTGAACGCCGAAGCCAGGGTGCCGGTGTTTAAGAGAAGATATCCCTAGCCATGGACGGCGCAGCGTAGGCAGGACGCCGAAAGCGAGTCCGTAAAGCGCAACGCCGTTTTATTTGACAACTCATGCTCCCGCGAGTAGACTTCTCAGCAGGAGCAGTGCATGTACAACGTACTGATACTCTGGGGGCCGGATTCCGCCGAAACCCGCAAGGTCGTGGAGGCCGTTCGCGGGGCGCTCAACGAAGGCCGATTCAAGACAACGGCAAAAAAGGCAACAGAATCGTCCATCGTTGATATCGCGGCGGCTGACATGGTAATTTTCGGGCTTCGGAAGGCGGGCGCCTCCGAGGTTCCGCCGGAGTTCTCCGACCTCATGCGCATTTTCAAGGGGGTCACTCTGGCGGGCAGGGCAGCCGGGATCTTCTCCGTCGGGACGGAGAAGGCTTCCTCCCGCATCAGGAAATCGCTCAAGGACACGGAGGTTGCACTGTTCGATGATGACCCGCTTTTTTCAGACGAAAAGCCGGAAAAGCTTTCAGAGGTCAGTGAATGGGCCAGGAAGCTGGCCGGATTCTTCCAGGAAGTGAGGAGCTCCCGTGAATGAATTTCTTGACGCCGCAATCCGCAAGGTCCCTGATTTTCCCAAACCCGGCGTCCTTTTCTACGATATTACCGGTATCCTGGTGAATCCACGCGCCTTTGCATACTGCATTCAGCGGATGGCGGAGCTGTACGACGGCCATCCCTTTGATGGCGTTGCGGCAATCGAATCCCGCGGTTTCATCTTTGCGGCTCCGTATGCCCACAAGATGGGACTTCCGCTCATTCTATTGAGGAAGAAAGGGAAGCTCCCAGGGGAGACATATCGAGTTGCCTTCACCCTCGAGTACGGGCAGGACGTCCTGGAAGTCCATAAAAGCGATCTGCGCTCCGGACAGAAGATTCTCCTTGTCGACGACCTGATAGCCACCGGCGGGACCCTGCGCGCCGCGGCGCAGTTGCTTGCCATGGGGGGCGCACGCGTGACCTCGATCTTCGGCGTGGTGGGACTCCCTTTCCTCCACTATGAGAAGGCCCTGGCGGAGTTCGAGGTGAAGACCCTCATCCAGTACCACAACGAGTGCCCTTGAGAAAAGTGTTGCAGAGCTAGCAGATCCGGGGCAGGAGCAGGCCCCGTGGAAAATCCAGGAGACGTCTTCCTCCGATGCTCGTGACCATGGTCACCCTGCCGGCGGCCTCCGCGGTGACCTTGCCCACGCGTTGCGCCCTCGCTCCCAGCGGGGAAGCGCGCAACGTAGCCAGCGCTTTTTCCGAGGCGTCGCCGCTGACAAACGCCACGAACACTCCCTCGTTGGCAATCTCCAGCGGGTTCAGGCCCAGGAGGTCGCACACGGCCTTGACATCCTGGTCAACGGGGAAATCGTCCTCTTCTACCTCGATCCCCCACTGCGCGCCGTGCACGGCCTCGTTCAGCACCGCGGACACTCCGCCGCGGGTTGCGTCCCGCATGAAGCGCAGGGATTCGCCCAGCGGGAAAAGAGAGCTCACGAGCGGGTAGAGGAATGCGGCGTCGGAGCGTAGTGTCCCGCCGATGGGCAGGGACTCTCGAGCAGCAAGGATGGTGACTCCGTGCGCGCCAAGCGGACCGGAGACGATAACCGCATCCCCGGGCTGCACACGGGATGGGGAAAGTCGATAGGGGAAAACGCGCGATCCGACCCCCGCGGTGGTCAGGAACATTCCGCCGCCTTTCCCCATGGGCACGACCTTCGTGTCCCCGGTGACAATCCGGACCTGCGCCTCACGGGCAGCCTGTGCCGCTGATGCGAGGGCCGTTTGAAGCTGGGAGATCGGCAAACCTTCCTCGATCGTCATGGCCAGGGATAGAGAAATGGGCCTGGCCCCGCAGACGGCAAGATCATTGCACGTCCCGAAGACGCACAGCGTGCCTATATCGCCTCCGGGGAAGAACGGAGGATCCACCACGTACCCATCGGTCGTGAGGAGGAAGTCGGAGCCAGGGGTGATTGGGCTTGCATCGGCAAGCTCAGGATATGAGTCGGAAGCGAACGCAGGGTAGATGACCGACTCCACGAGGTCCCGCGAAAGGGCGCCCCCGCTTCCGTGCTCCAGCCTGATGAGGCCGTCCGGCTTCATCTCCGCGCACCGTAGCGGAAGTAGGCGGCGCAGGTCCCTTCGGATGACACCATGCAGGGGCCAACCGGATCATCGGGAGTGCACCTGCGGCCGAACAGACCGCACTGCGGCGGAAGCGCCTTACCGGCAATCACACGCGAGCACAGGCAGCCGGGCGCTTCCGCGTCCTGAGCCGGAGGAAGCCCAAAGCGCTTTTCAGCGTCCGTCTCCGCGAGCTCAGGTCGAAGACCCAGCGCTCCCCCCGGTATGACTCCCAGCCCGCGCCATACGTCGTTGCGAGGCTCAAGATTCTGCTCCAGGACAGCCTGAGCGCGCGGATTCCCCTCGTGCTTGACGGCCCGCGGATACGCATTCTCCACGCGGCATTCGCCCTTCTCTATCTGCCGCACGAGGAGAAGGATTCCCAGGAGCATGTCAAGGCTCTCGAAGCCGGTAATGACCCCGGGCCTTCCGCCAGGCTCCGTGAGGAAGTCATATGCGGCCTCGCCGATGATGACGGACACGTGCCCCGGCAAGATGAAGCCATCGATCCCGTGGTCCCTGCCTGCCAGGAGAAAGCGAAGCGCCGGGGGGACGATCTTGAACGCCGTGTAGAGCAGGAGGTTGCCCACTCCGCTCTTGCGAGCCTCGAGGAGCGCTGACACGACCGTGGGGATGGTGGTCTCAAACCCGACTGCCAGGAAAACGACGGGCAGCCTGGATTCGCCCGCAATGCGGACCAGCTCCGTGGGGGAGTAGACCATGCGAACGAGGCCGCGGCCTGAAAGGGAGCTGAGCGCCCGTCCGCCTGCTCCGGGCACCTTCAGCATGTCGCCAAAGGTGGCGATGATGGCCTGACCCGATTCCGCGAGGAAGAGGGCGTTGTCCACGTACCCCGCCGGCGTCACGCACACAGGGCAGCCGGGACCGGAGACGAGCGTTATCGCTTCCGGCAGGAGGGAATGGATGCCCTTGCGCCGAAGCTCCACGGTGTGGGTGCCGCATACCTCCATCAGGGAAAGCGGCCTGCCGATCCTCTCCGTGATCTTCTGGATCTCGGCAACCATGTCCGAGGCGAGCTTCTTCTCATCCCTCATGGGTCAGGCGTCCCCGGTCAGCTCTGCCATCCTGCGAAAGAGGGCAATCCGCTCTTCAGCCTCGGCAAGGCTCAGAGTCTCGATCGCGAAGCCGGCGTGCACGATCACGTGATCTCCCGGTTTGGCGTTCTCCAGGAGCGACACGTCAACCTGCACGCTGACGTTCCCCTGGGAGACAATGGCCTTGTTTCCCGCAAGGATCCTGTCTATCTTCATTGGCGTCGCAAGACACATACGATTACCTGCCTTACCCTTCCTGGTACCAGATCTGTCCCACTGAGAGCCCCCCGTCACCCGGGGGGACTGCCTTGTTCAGGAAAACCTCAAAACCAGATTCTATCAAGAGGGGGATCAGAAGCTCCCGAAGGAGCTGGTTCTGAAAGACCCCACCCGAAAGCGCGACCCTGCTCACCCCGGTGGCCTCTTTCATTCGCCGAGCGCCTTCGAGAGACGCTTCCGCAACACAGCGGTGAAAAAGGAGCGCAAGCTCTGAGACCTGTACCTCCCCGCGCCTTTCGAGCAGGTAAGCAAGGAGAGGACTGGAGTCGATCAGAAAGCGACGCTCGTCCCCAGGGGATGGCAGGAAGGGCAGGAGCCCCGCAGGGCCGCCTCCGCGGGGAAGCCGTGCTTCCTCGCGGTGAGCGCGAAGCCCATATCCTTCCAGCCTGATGGGTCCTTCCCCCTCGTAGCTTACGCTTTCAACGAGGCCCAGGATTGCCGCGGCGGCATCGAAGATACGTCCCAGGGAGGTGGAAACCGGGCAATTGACCTGCCTTTCGATCATCGCCCGGAGCAGCTGCTCCTCCGAGGCTGACACGCCCGGTACAGCCTGTGGGCCGGTTCGTGTGCCCGCAGGCGAAAGGATGGCAAATGCAATTCTTGGCGGATTGAGCACGGCAGCGTCTCCGCCGGGGAGACCAAAGGGGGCAAAGCTTCCCAGGCGAGTAAACTCACGGCGAGTTGCGTGGAGGAACTCCCCTCCCCAGATGGTGCCATCGGTTCCATAACCTGTGCCGTCGAAAGAGAGAGCAAGGGCCTCGGAAAGCCCGTGCTCCGCCATGACAGACAGGGCATGGGCAAAGTGGTGCTGGACGGAAACACCTCGAACCTGCCGTCCCCCTGCAAGCTGAGCCGGGCGGCCCCCCAGCGCCCAGCCGCTGGACCTGTACAGCGGGTGCATGTCACGCACAATCAGGTCCGGGGTGGTCCCATAGAGAGCGAGAGTCTGCTCGATTGTCGCGTCGAACTGCTCGAATGTCTCGGCATCATCCAGATCCCCGTTGAAGGGACACAGGTGCACGTCCTTGCCGCGCGCCAGGGAAGGAGCGCTCTTCAGGTCCCCGCCGAGCCCTAGCACCGTTCCTTTCACCTCTGAGGACAAGTGGATGAGCCGGGGCACGTAGCCGCGCGACCTCCTGAGGAGAAACTCGCCCGAGGACGCGTTTGATCGCACGATTGAATCATCCGTTCGAAACACGATCCGGCGGTCGTGAACCAGGAAAAGGGCGGCAACATCGGTAAGTCTCTCGCGCGCCTCCACCGGGTCGGTGATGATCGGCTCGCTGGCCCGGTTGCCCGAGGTCATGACGAGGTGTCGGTAGGGAATGGGGAACTGCGGATGCAGGAAGAGCAGGGCGTGCAGGGGAGTGTAGGGCAGCATGACCCCGAGGGTTTCAGTGTCCGACACGCTTTGCAGCCACTGAGGTCCGCCGGGGCGGCCCAGGGCGATGACAATGGGGCTCTCAGGACTGCGAAGGAGCTCGAGCTCGCGGGGGCCCACGACGCAGAGCGCCGCCGCCTCCTCCGCGTCGCGCGCCATCAGCGCGAAAGGCTTCCGCTCCCGATCCTTGGCCTTGCGCAACCGGGCCATTGCATCGGGGCGGGAAGGATCCGCGGCAAGGTGAAACCCGCCGATCCCCTGGATCGCCACAATCCTGCCCTCGGAAAGAGCGCTGATGGCGCGCTTAAGCGGGTCACCGGAAAGGACACCACCCGCCCCGTCTACGCAGGAGAGTCGCGGGCCGCAGACGGGGCAGGAGTTGGTCTGGGAGTGGAACCGCCTGTCCTGGGGATCCTCGAACTCCCGCGCGCATGCGGGGCACTGGCGGAAGGGCCGCATGGAGGTGTTCTCCCTGTCAAAGGGGGTCCTCTCCACGATGGAATACCGGGGACCGCACTGCGTGCACGTGATGAAAGGGTAAAGATATCGTCTGTTGCCGGGGTCAAGGAGCTCCCGCGCGCAATCGGTGCACAGCGGCAGATCAGGAGGGATGGGCGGGAACGCAAAGATGTCGGATTCGCTTTCGCGGATGGTGAATAGATTGCCGTCCTCCTGGGGGTCGACAGCGGATTCTCTCACCCCTTCCAGTCGGGCTGCCCCGGGGAGGCTGGCGCGCAGTTGCGGAAGGAATGCCAGGACGGCCCGCTCCTCTCCCTGGACCTCGGCGATGACTTGCGAGCGCCGGTTCTGGACGAACCCGCTCAGCCGGAGGCCGGTTGCCACACGAAAAACCGTGGGCCGAAAGCCGACTCCCTGGACCGTACCGAGGAACACGAATCGCCTGCGCAACACCGCAACAGGATACAGGGAACAGGTCGCATTGACCACTGCGGTCCCGGAGTGTACTGTGTGCGGCGGGAGGATCCCATGGCAAAAGTCGTCCTCAAGGCGGAGGATCTTGATGGTTTTCTCACAGAGGCTGACAAGGGGACCATCCAGGACATGAACGCCCGCTTCGACAAGGTGCTGGCGCGGTTTGCCGTGCTCTGCGACCAGTCGCGGGAGAGGGAGAAGGATCGTGCCACGGAGGAGCTGATCTCCCTGTATAACGACCTTGGCCACGCGATGCGCGAGATCGTTTCCAAGGAGCCCCGGATCCATGTATACTCCTTCGAGACCCCCCGGGAGGTGCACGGGGAAGTCTCGCGCCTGATCGCAAAGCTGCGCGACACGCGCACGGAGCACCCCGAGTTCCTCTACTACACGCAGCGGGCGTACGAGCTCCTGTTCAACTTCGCCTTCGGCTCGGCTCACGACAGGAAAAAGAATCACATCGTCGTCAAGACGCCCGTCACGCTTCCTATCCAGAACTACGCCGTGCACAAGATCCCCGACGTCGACGAGTGGATCGAGAACTCGGTCATGTGCGTCATGCTGCGCGGGGCGCTTCTTCCAGCCATGATCATGTCAAAGGAAATCCAGGAGTACTCCTCCCACGGCTACGTGACGCCATTTGCGCTGTTCAAGATCTCTCGCGACGACACGAAGGCGGAGAGCGACATGGAATACGTCCTGAACCTCGACCTCTCCTACTTCGATCCGGCTGCGCTCGACGGGAAGGACCTCTTCTTCGCGGACCCGATGAACGCAACCGGGGGCAGCCTCGTGACCGTCGTGAAGTACCTGCTGGACCGCGGTGTGAAGCCCCGGTCAATCAAGTTCTTCAACGTCATTTCGGTTCTCAAGGGCGCGCTGAGGATTGTCAGGGCCCTGGAGACCGCGGAGATCTATACCCTCTGGTTGGATCCCATCCTGAACGCCAAGGCATACATCCTGCCCGGCCTGGGCGACGCCGGAGACCGCATCAACGGTCTCGACGACGGTGAGCGGCCGCGGAACATCATCCAGCTCATCGCGGATTACGGGACGACTATCGTTTCCCTCTACAGGGAGCAGGTAAGGAAGATCGAGCAGACAGTGCTGGGAGGGTAGGGCCGCCTACTTTCCGAGGTTTTCCCGAACCTTGTCCACGAGCACCCGGGGATCCACGGGTTTCTCCAGGAACTCGTTCACGGGAAGGAAATCCTCGTCCTTCTTCCTGTCGAAGGAAAAGCCGGTGCGCGCCCCGACGCTGGTGACCATGACAATGGGGATGCAGGAGAGGCCGGGATCCTTCTTCATCGAATAGGTGACCTGGAAGCCCTCGTCATCCGTGTTCATCATGACATCGAGGATCATGAGATCGGGCTTCACCGACCGCGCCTTCGTGAGCGCCTCCGCTCCGTTGGTGGCCCAGTCCACCCCGTAGCCTTCGGCTTCCAGCACGATCTTCATTGACTCGAAAACGTCCCTGTCGTCATCAACGATGAGTATCTTCTTCATGGCAGAAGTCCAACCTCCTCTTTGATTCTTGCGCGCATCTCGGGCAGCCGGGACGAAAGCGGCTGCGAAAGACCGCGGCCTTCGCCCACTTCCGGCGCCTCGATTCCCATCACCCGCACCCGCTCCGCGCAGCCCAGTCCGTCCATCAGCCTGAGCGTCTGGGCAAGATCCGCATCATGGGGGACAAGGCCGTGGAGCCGCGGCGGGAGCTGCGCCTCGCGCGGCGTGAACATGCGAAACTCCCCCGGGGCAAGGCCCATGTGCGCAGCATCCACCAGGATGATCCAGCGGCCGTCCGCCGCGTGCGCAGCGGCAAGGAG
Organism: uncultured Spirochaetota bacterium; assembly: GCA_963753085.1. Lineage (GTDB taxonomy): Bacteria > Spirochaetota > Spirochaetia > SZUA-6 > Fen-1364 > Fen-1364. Next base: position 24,077 of record CAVWBF010000026.1, read on the forward strand.
GCTGTCCGTGCCCGCCGGGACAATCGCTACCTCACCGTCGCGGTTCGGCACCCAGGAGCCCTCTTCCAGCTCTTCCCTGAGCCCTTCCACGACGAGAACGCCGACCCCGTCATCCCCTTTTTCCACATTGCCCAGGCCGATGATGCTGAGCGGCTGGGCCCGTTCCGCTTTCATGTCTTGCCGCCCTTGGCGCTTGCCCTGGCGCTTCCCTTGGCGCTTGCCCTGGCGTCCCCTACAAACTCCACGTCCAGGAAGTGAACCGAGCAGGAGATGCAGGGGTCGTAGGCGCGAACGAGCATCTCCAGCGTAAGGGTCATCTGCTCCTTCGACATGCCCTTGCCGATCATCCACGGTACGAGCTCGCGCATGTCATCATCGATCGACTGAGTGTTCTGCGTGGTCGGAATGATGCAATTGGCCTTCACGATCTGACCGCGGTTGTCGTAGGTGTAATCGTGGAAAAGGATGCCCCGCGGCACCTCTGTTGCCTCGGCGCCCCTTCCTTCGCGCAGCTTCTCCGGCACCACCGGCTTTTCATCACGGATCCCGCGGGTCAGGAGGATATCCAGCACCTTGAGGGACTCCTCGACCACGTGCATGGTCTCCACGAGCTGCGCAGCGGTATTGAGGAAGGGGTTCTTCACGATCGGCTTCATCCCCAGCTGGTCCGCGACGCTTCGCGCCAGGGGATTGAGCTTGTCGAAGTTGTTGTTGAGCCGGCCCAGGGCCCCGACAAAATAAGATGAGCGTGCATGGCGGCAATGCTTTGCCGTCGAATGGGGCACGATAAACTCGTTGGTCACTGAGAGATAATCGTCCACGGGCGTCAGGCCGGTATCCGTGGAGGCGATCTTCCCATCGTAGAACGCGTATTCCCCGCTGTCCCGAAGCCCTACGTACTCGGTCTCCCGCTCGAAGGCAGGGAACTTCGGCGCGAGGCCGGCCAGGAGCGCGAGGGACGCCTTTGCGTCAGGTACCATCTGGTTTGCCAGCATGTCGCGGATCCATGTCAGGTCTGCCACGGAAGGCAGCTTCGTGAATCCCCCCGGTACCAGCCGGTTGGGATGGATGGTCCGGCCGCCCAGCTTGTCGCAGATGTCGTTGGAAAGCTTTTTCATGCGAAGCGCCATCTTCACGACATCCGGATGGCTCGAGGCCAGGGGGACAACGGAGGGGACGCCCAGCAGGTCGGGCGCGGCCAGGAAGAAGATATGCAGGACGTGGCTCTGCATGGTGGCCCCGTAGGTGAGGAGCTTTCGCAACAGCACGGTCTGCTCGCTGACAGGGATGCCCAGGGCCTTCTCCGTGGCTTTCAACGAGGTTATCTGGTGACCCACGGAGCAGATGCCGCAGATGCGGGAGGTGATCAGGGCGATGTCCGTATACGAGAACCCCTTGACCATTGCCTCGAAATAGCGCGGCGGCTCCACCACCTGCAGGTGAGAGGTGACCAGCTTCCCTTCCTTCATGTCGATGACGATGTTGCCGTGACCTTCCACGCGCGTGACGTAGGGCACCTCGATGTTCAACGTGAGGTTACTCATCGCGCTTTTCCTCCAGGTCGACGTTGTTGGAGTTGAACATGTAGAATCGATTCCTTATCTGGTGCATGGAGAGCTTGTATTTCTCCATCACGTCCCGCGCGGCATTCTTGTTGAGGTCAGGAACAACCCCCCGGCAGCCGGCGCAGTACATGCCGTTTGACGGGCAGGCAGCGTCGCAGCCGGCTCGCGTTACTGGTCCCATGCACACCGTTCCGTAGTCATAGAGGCATTCATTCTCCCGAGCCTTGCATTCAACGCACACCGCGTGTTCTGGAATCTGCGGCTTCTTTCCGGTGAGAAGGGCGGAGAGAACGCGCTTGAACTCCTGGTTGTTCATTGGGCAGCCCGGCACGAAGTAATCAACCTTGACAACGTCGGAAACGGCCTGGGCCTTGATGGACGGGAAGAGGTACTTGTCCGCGCCGTAGACTTCCTGTTTCACGGAGTCGATGTCCATCCGGTTGCGGATGGCATTCACGCCGCCGATGTGGGCGCACGCCCCAAGGGCAACGAGGATCTTTGCCTGCCGGCGGATCTTGTGAATCCGCTCCACGCAGTGCGGCGTGCTGATGGAGCCTTCTATGAAGGCGATCTCGTAGTCGTCCCGCCTGTCGGAGATGGCCTCCCGGAAGTTGACGAGCTCCACGAGGCCCAGGATGTCCAGGATGTCGTCCTCCAGGTTCAGCTTGGACAGCTGGCAGCCCTCGCACGAGGTGAAATCGAAAAAGGCCACCTTCGGCCTGCTCATTGGATGGCCTCCTTCAGGTCCTTGATCTTCCCGTAGTTGAACACGGGTCCTTCCTGGCACACATAGACGTTGTTGATCTGGCAGTGCCCGCACTTGCCGACGCCGCACTTCATCTTGCGCTCCAGGGAAACGTAGATCTGCTCATCGCGGAGCCCCTTGGAGCGGAGGGCGAGGATGGCGAACTTGTACATCACCGGGGGACCGCAGATTGCCGCCACCGTGTTGGCAACGTCGAGCTTCAGGTCGGGAATGAGGGTGGTGATGACGCCAACGTGGCCGTTCCATCCCGCCGTGGCCCGGTCCACCGTAACGTGGTACTCGAGATCCCTGCTCTTCTCCCAGGAGGCTCGCTCTTCGTTGAAAATGAACTCGGCCGGAGTCCTGGTTCCGTACAGGACGATGACCCTGCCGAAATCTCCACGTCTGCCCGGATGGATCATCGTGTTGATCAGGGATCGCAGGGGCGGAAGCCCGATCCCGCCGGCGACAAAGATGACATCCTTACCCAGGAACTGCTCGACATCGAATCCCTTTCCAAAGGGTCCGCGGATGCCGATTCTGTCTCCTGCTTTCATGCGATGGAAAGCGGAGGTGAGGTTGCCGACTTCGCGAACCACCAGCTCGAATGTCCCCCTTGCCAGGGGGGAAGAAGAAATGGAGATGGGCGCTTCCCCGATACCCAGGAGGGAGACCTGCACGAACTGTCCCGGATGATGCCCCAGGTCCCGTCCGCCGGGGAGCCTTACCTCGAAAAGGGTCTCCAGAGGGGACATCTTCTCCACTCGGACGAGCTCGGCAGTCTCCGGAACGTAGATATTGTTGGAAGCTGCGGCCCGAGCCGCGACTGTCGTTGCTGGCATTTCTCCACCTCCTACAGAAGGGCGTTCATGACGTCGACGATGTTGATCTGCGCCGTGCACTGTCTGACACACCTTCCGCAGCCGACGCAGAACGGCTGCCCCTTGCCGTCCGTAATGTAGGCGAACTTCCTCGACATGCGGTGACGGACCCGGTCATGGCGCTTGTCACGGAACGACTCACCCCCCGCCACCCCGGTGAAGTCCAGGAACTGGCAGGAGTCCCACAGGCGCATCCGTGACCCTTTTTCTGAGCCCAGCGCCGTCTGGTCGTCCACGTCGAAGCAATAGCAGGTGGGGCAGCAGATGTTGCAGGTTCCGCAGGAGTGACATTTGCGCGCGGTTTCCTTCCACACGGGATGGTTGTAGGCGCCGTGAAAGATTTCCCGGATGCCGCCTATCGACTGCTTGAGCTTGTTCTTGAAGTGAACGACAGGGTCACCCGGGCAATCGCAGTCCACCAGGGTCTCCTTGATGGCAGCCACGATGCTCTTTCCCTGGTCCGTGAGGGCTTCCACGCGGTAATGGTCGTCGAAGCGCGTCAGGAAAACGTCGAATCCATCCTTCAGCTGCGTCGGGATCCCGACCGAGTCCGAAAAGTGGAAGGAATCCGGCTCGTACGTCACCCCCACGAAGACTGAGTTGCGCCGGCGCTCCAGCCAGGTCTCGTCGCGGACGCCAGAGGCAAAAGCGTGGTCGAGGCGCAGCAAGCCCTGGAGCTCGTAGTTGTGGATACCGAAGAACAACGTCGGCTCCCCGGGGCGGCCGGGAACGGATATCGATTGGGTCTTCCTGTCGAAGTTGAAGATGACATCCGCCGGTGGAATGAAGAACTTCTTGAGAGGGAGGATAGTCGTTGGATAGTCAAGAGTTACCTGGGACGGATCTTTCACGGCGGCAAAGACGAAGCTCCTGCCCTTCGGAACCGCGGCGACAACCTGGTACTTTTTGCTCAGGAGAGATACTGCTTCCGCGACTTTTGCCCTCGGGATGGCCCGCTGCATGTTTGCGCCTCCTGGGTCTTTCGTTGATCTGGACCTATTTGACCATTTATTATCGATTCTGTCAAGTAATCGTGATCTTTATCACGACATATTCATACCGTCGCGCTTGTTCTTTGTCCCGTGCTTTGGTAATATCCGCGCCTGTATGACTTTATTCCTGCTTACTTCCCTGCCCCTGGTGTTTCTGCTTCTTCTCTGGCTTCCCTGGAGATCGAGCCGGATCCCGGAAATCACGGTCCTTCTGGGCATATTCCTGAAAGGCGTCCTCATCTTTTTCCCGGGCTACATCGCAGTGGTCATTGTCCGCACGATTTTCGGGTTTTCATACGGCGGGGTTCTGCTTTTCCTCTCCCTTTTCCTGCGCGATCAACTCTTTCCCCTTCTTGCGGCAACTGGCGGATTCCTGATCATGAAAAGCAAGCTTCAGATCTCAGGGCTGGATGAAGAGAACTTTCTCAGCGTGTTCGCTTTCCTCGCCGGCTTCCTCGCAATGATGAATATTGCCGACATGGTCAGGTCCTGGGGTTACTGGGATTCGTACCTCCTGTTCCTGCTTCCATTGCAGAGACTCGCCGCCGTGCTCATCGTATCCCTCGTTTCCCGGAGGTTTTTTCCCTGGGAGGGGAGGGATGCAGCTTTTCTATGCGCTCTGACGGCTGCCCTGGCGCTCGGCCTTGCCGTGCCCGCCTACCTGGTTCACGTCAATCGACCCTTGTGGTCCGTCCTTGTGACGGCGGCGGCCCTGGTGGCGGGGATCTTCGCGTTTGCCGCGCGCTTCCCGCGCGTGGTGCGCGTGTAACCGCGAGCCGCGCTCGACAGGCCTGCGCGCCTAGCGCCCTGCGGGCGCGCTAGGCGTTTCCTGCGCTGCCCAGCACTTCCTTGTTCTTGCGCTCGATGAGCTTCGTCAGCTCATCGCGGGCGGGCCCGAGGTAGTTACGCGGGTCGAACCCCTTCGGGTCCTCCGCGAACGCCTTGCGGATCATGGCGGTTATTACAAGCCTGCCGTCGGAGTCGATGTTTATCTTGCACACCGCTGAGCGCGCGGCCTTCCGCAGCTGCTCCTCGGGGATCCCGACGGCTCCCTCCATCTTCCCGCCGTACTTGTTGATGATGTCCACGTATTCCTTCAGGACCGAGGAGGCGCCGTGGAGCACGATGGGGAACCCGGGGATGCGGCGCTCCACCTCCTCGAGGATGTCGAAGCGGAGGGTGGGCATCGGGTCGCCGGGCTTGAGCTTGAACTTGTATGCGCCGTGCGAAGTTCCGATCGAGATGGCAAGGCTGTCGACGCCGGTTTTCTTGACGAAATCTTCCACGTCATCCGGGTTCGTGTAATGGGATTTCTCCGAGGCCACCTCGTCCTCGATGCCGGCCAGGACTCCCAGCTCCCCTTCCACGCTCACGTCGTGCTTGTGGGCAAAGTCAACGACCTTCTTCGTCAGCTCGACGTTCTTTTCATAGGGGTGCGATGAGCCGTCGATCATGACGGAAGAGAACCCGCTTTCGATACAGGAGACGCACAGCTCATACGAGTCTCCGTGGTCCAGGTGAAGAGCGACAGGCACGGTGACGCCCGCTGCCTTGATCATTTCCATGGCGCCCTTCGCCATGTATTGCAGGAGGACCTGGTTGGCGTACTTCCGCGCTCCCTTGGAAACCTGGAGAATGACCGGAGAGCGGCTGTTGATGCAGCCCTGGATGATCGCCTGCAGCTGCTCCATGTTGTTGAAGTTGTATGCCGGGATGGCATACTTGCCCGCCATTGCCTTGCGGAACATGTCGCGAGTGTTGACGAGACCGAGCTCCTTGTAGCTGACCATTGAGTGTCCTCCCGAAAAGGTATGGACTAATATCCCGTGATGCTCTTACACTGTCAAGGGTGCACCCGCCCCGCGTGAGAAAAGCCCTCTTTCCGACTCTTTGTATTGCGTGTCTGCTTCTCCTCGAAGGCTGCTGGAACGGCAGGTTGCTGATCGCCGTGGAACAGCCCTGGTGGACCGCCCACGGGGGGGATGCGGTTCTGCGCGGGTCCCTGACCGGGACGTCGCTTGAGCACGGGTACCTGCCTCACCTGGTTGTCATCGGGGCGCAGGATGATCCGCGGGCCAGGCTCCGGAAGGAGCTTGCCGTCAGACATTACAACGCCGCGGTTGTCGGACCGCTCCTCTCCCTGGAGCCCCAAACCTATGCCGCTGCTCATGACGATACACGGTTCCTCCTTGTCGAGGACCCGCTGGAAATCCCGGCCCTGCCCAACGCGACTCGCTTGTTGTTCGATCGAACAGAGGCCTACCGGACAACGGGCACCGCCGCGGGGCTTTCCATCCGCGACCAGTCGGGCGGAATTGTCACGGCGTCCCTCGCGTCTCGCATCGGCGTGCTCGTCTCGGAGCATCCGCCGGGAACGCCGCAGGAGCTGGCCTCGTTCACTGCGGCAGTTGCCGGGGCCCTGGACGGTGGACAGCCGGTCACCCGCTTGCTTCGAGACCCGATTGACCGCAACACGGTCCGATCCGCCATCGAGGGGATGCGCAGGGACGGGGTGGAGATATTCCTCCTGTTCATGGGAGCCGGCGATTCCTGGTCCCTGGAAGTCTTGAAAAACGGAGGCGGCTGCGCAGTCGTTTCGGACTGGGCCGCCTCCGCGGCCTTCCCCGAGCAAGTTTTTCTTTCCATAGAAACGCGGATTCCCGCGGGAGTCGCGAGCTTTCTGTCCCTCGCCGGAAGGGAAGGGGAGAGTGTAAACGGTCCCGTTCGTGTGGTTGCCGGAAAGGCGAGGCGAGTACCGACGGAGGTTGCGCCGCAGGTGGAAGCCCGATGAGCGCGCGGTTGTGCCGTTTCCGCCCAGGGTGTCACCTTCCCGGGGGGCAGAAAAATTTGACAAGGGGTTTCCCTGGAAATATAATTTCGAATGACTTGAAAACTGAGTGAGTTTTCGCTTTTTGCAAAAGGAGACGGGCATGACGCCAGGATTGAGAGCGTTCCTCGGCACAGCGATTACTAGTGTGCTCCTTTTCACCACCGGGCAGGTCATGGCGGATCAAACCACAGCAACCTACCAGGTGAAGAGTCTCGTTTCGTTCGACGACCAGGCGAAAGCGGGGAGCTGGATCGTCCAAGGCAGCAAGTTTGCAACGCAGGGGTTTCCGGAATACAAGCTCGTGAAGACGTGGCCGGAAGCCGTGTATGGCCGCAACAAGGAAAACCGCGACCTGTATGCCATGGGGATTCACAGCAAGTTCGACCGCAAAGGCTGGAACTACATCGAGATCATCCCGGCGGCCAAGGACAGCTCAGGCAATCTGACGCCGACATCCATTTCCATTCCGGGCAGAGTGCAGAGGATGGACATGTGGGTGTGGGGATCCAACTACAACTACACGATGGATGTCTTCCTCCGCGACTACCGGGGGATCGATCATGTCCTGCATATGGGTTCCCTCCAGTTCATCGGCTGGCGGGACCTCGCCGTCACCGTTCCCTCCTCTATCCCCCAGGCTCGCCGGTATCTCCCTCAATTCCAGGGGCTCGAGCTGACCAAGATTGTCATCTGGACCTCTCCGGAGGAGAAAGTGGACGACTACTGGGTGTTCATTGACGAGCTGACCATCCTGACGGACACCTACCAGCAGCGCTACGACGGTGAGAACCTCGCTGACCCGGACTACCTGAACCAGCTGTGGCAGGCGAGCAACAAATAGGAGGCCCATGAGATGAAGATCCGACTGGTTGTCACCGTGCTCTTTGCCTCCCTGGTGCTCGCGCTCCCCGTATTCTCCCAGGCGCAGACCGTCACCGCCGGGCAGCCGAACCCTGAGAACATCGGCAAGGACCAGGCGCAGCAGCTCCTCGAAGAGGTCTCGGTCTCGAAGTTCGAAGATTCGGCCTTCTGGGGCGGAAGCATGCCGCTTGACATGGGCGTGATCGAGCTCAAGAGGCTTGAAGGAAACCCTGCGGGCAAGAAGCCGATCGCGGAGGAAGCCAAGCTGGGCATCAAAGAGCAGGACAAGTACGTCCTGGGCGCCAAGGCGAGCTTCTTCCATCGCGGGGATTCGTTCTTCACGGTGTACCCTGCCAATCCGCTCCCCATTGCGGGAATCGTCAAGACGATATCCGTCTGGGTGGTCGGGAGGAACTACAATCACACGTTGAAGCTCCTCTTCACCGATTCCGCGGGCAGGGCGCAGGAAGTCACGGTGGGGACCCTGAACTTCATCGGCTGGAAGCAGATGACAGTGGCCATTCCCCCTTCAATCGTACAGCAGGACTATCATTACGGGGCCGCAAGCGGAATCAGGATCATAGGGTTCCGTGTGGAGACTGATCCCCTCGATACCTATGGGACCTACTATATCTATTTCGACGACCTGCGCGCGGTGACCGATCTTTTCGGCGAATCCAAGCGCGACACAGACGACATGGCCGATGGCTGGTGATCCTGGCGCTTCCAGAGGCGTGGAGAGCCCTCGCGGAGACGCGAGGGCTTTTCTTTCACCGGGCCCGATGATACAGTGGCCCGCAT
>CAVWBF010000027.1:0-152501 GCA_963753085.1 uncultured Spirochaetota bacterium
TTCTTCTTATCCCCAATTTGGGAGGTCATCAGGCGTCTTTTTCGGACAAAATGGGAGGGGATTATGAGATGGAGAGCGAGAGGATCGCCCGGTTAACCCGGGATGCCTTCCTCAAAGAGCCCCTGTTCCAAGGGTTCACCGACATCAGAAAGCGCCCCCAGATCAGACTCCAGGCGATCCTCATGTCGCTGTTCGCGATGCCATTATTTGGCAGGCGCTCGCTTTTGTCAATTGACCGTCACGCACGAACCAGCCACTACAAGAAGCTCTTTGGATGCCATCGCAAGATGGTGGCCTCCGATTCCACCTTCGCCCGCGTGCTGAAGTGGCTGTCCCCCCAGCAAGTCAAGCAGTTTCTTCTGGGCTTTCTGCAACGCTTCGAGGGGCGGGATCTGCTTCGCAAACGGCTGAGCCCGAAGGGGAGGCTACGGCGGCTGGGGATCCTGGACGGCTCCTACATGGGAGGCCACTGGCTGGTGACGCTGTGCCTGGCGGGCAAAATCGACTACCCGGTCATGGTGGAACGCTACCACAACCGGGGCGAGGAACAGCAGACGGCGCGCAAGATGATGCAGGTGGCCCCGAAGGTGCTGGGCAAGCTGCGCCCCGAGCTGTGGCTCCTGGACGCGCTGTATTTCAACACAAACACGATTGCCATCGCGCGTGGACAGCACTCACACGTGCTGTTCAAGTTCAAAGATGCCGACTACCGAACCGTCACTGCCGACGCCTCCAACTTGTTCCAATACTTCGGAGGCGATGAGGAGCTCAGCGGTTGGGATAGCCAACGAGGCTGTCGCTGGAAGCTGCGCAAAACCCTCGACCGTTTTGCCTCCTATCCTGTGCAGGTGGTGGAGCTCACCGAGACCTACCCCAAGCGCAAACGTAACCGCACTGTGATCAGCTGGATCGTGACCACGGATTTGCAGCTGCCCCTGGAGGAGGTTCGTGAGGCAGCTCACCAGCGCTGGCAGATCGAGAACGGGATCTTCAAGCGCATCAGCCATCTGGCGGGCACCAAAACGTTCTACTTCAAAGACCATCGGCAATTCTTCAATCTGCTGCGGCTGTTCTTCGCGGCGATGGCAGTTCTTGACTGCATCATGTGGATGCTGCGCGCTCACTCGCGGCTGTTCGCGGCCCTTCGTTTCGGCATCAAGGATACGTGGCTGAATGTGTTCTCTCGTATCGACGAGGTACTCGGCTGGCTTCCCTGCGCATTCGCCGCCCTTGTATAAGGATCGTCTGAAGTCCCTGGGTTTACTTGGTCGGATAGAGGAAGGCAAGAGAAAAAGTTGAACGAACAGTTCTCCGACGTCCCTTTTCGCAATTGCGGGGCCGCCAGGTCTGTCCCCGACTTCGTTGCCCACGTATCTCTTCCCGAAGCGGCCGGGGCCCTCCGCTCCATCTTTGGAAGATGGGGAACTTCTAGGCGTGCCTAGAAAATCCCCAACTGCCAGTGACGCAAACGGAACCGAAGCTGTGAGGTAGCGACTACTAGACAGGTGTGTAGTTCCGGAAACTTCGATATCGCGGCATGATTAGTCTCGTTGTGTGCTCCCCGAGGTCGTAGGCGTTCAAGCTTATTCTTCTTTCTCTTTTCTCTTTCTTCTTATCCCCAATTTGGGAGGTCATCAGGCGTCTTTTTCGGACAAAATGGGAGGGGATTATGAGATGGAGAGCGAGAGGATCGCCCGGTTAACCCGGGATGCCTTCCTCAACGAGCCCCTGTTCCAAGGGTTCACCGACATCAGAAAGCGCCCCCAGATCAGACTCCAGGCGATCCTCATGTCGCTGTTCGCGATGCCATTATTTGGCAGGCGCTCGCTTTTGTCAATTGACCGTCACGCACGAACCAGCCACTACAAGAAGCTCTTTGGGTGCCATCGCAAGATGGTGGCCTCCGATTCCACCTTCGCCCGGGTGCTGAAGTGGCTGTCCCCCCAGCAAGTCAAGCAGTTTCTTCTGGGCTTTCTGCAACGCTTCGAGGGGCGGGATCTGCTTCGCAAACGGCTGAGCCCGAAGGGGAGGCTACGGCGGCTGGGGATCCTGGACGGCTCCTACATGGGAGGCCACTGGCTTGTGACGCTGTGCCTGGCGGGCAAAATCGACTACCCGGTCATGGTGGAACCCTACCACAACCGGGGCGAGGAACAGCAGACGGCGCGCAAGTTGATGCAGGCGGCCGCGAAGGTGCTGGGCAAGCTGCGCCCCGAGCTGTGGCTCCTGGACGCGCTGTATTTCAACACAAACACGATTGCCATCGCGCGTGGACAGCACTCACACGTGCTGTTCAAGTTCAAAGATGCCGACTACCGAACCGTCACTGCCGACGCCTCCAACTTGTTCCAATACTTCGGAGGCGATGAGGAGCTCAGCGGTTGGGATAGCCAACGAGGCTGTCGCTGGAAGCTGCGCAAAACCCTCGACCGTTTTGCCTCCTATCCCGTGCAGGTGGTGGAGCTCACCGAGACCTACCCCAAGCGCAAACGTAACCGCACTGTGATCAGCTGGATCGTGACCACGGATTTGCAGCTGCCCCTGGAGGAGGTTCGTGAGGCAGCTCACCAGCGCTGGCAGATCGAGAACGGAATCTTCAAACGCATCAGCCATCTGGCGGGCACCAAAACGTTCTACTTCAAAGACCATCGGCAATTCTTCAACCTGCTGCGGCTGTTCTTCGCGGCGATGGCAGTTCTTGACTGCATCATGTGGATGCTGCGCGCTCACTCGCGGCTGTTCGCGGCCCTTCGTTTCGGCATCAAGGATACGTGGCTGAATGTGTTCTCTCGTATCGACGAGGTACTCGGCTGGCTTCCCTGCGCATTCGCCGCCCTTGTATAAGGATCGTCTGAAGTCCCTGGGTTTACTTGGTCGGATAGAGGAAGGCAAGAGAAAAAGTTGAACGAACAGTTCTCCGACGTCCCTTTTTCGCAGTTGCGGGGCCGCCAGGTCTGTCCCCGACTTCGTTGCCCACGTATCTCTTCCCGAAGCGGCCGGGGCCCTCCGCTCCATCTTTGGAAGATGGGGAACTTCTAGCGTGCCTTTGGGAATATTGACAATAAATCAGCCCCACGTATATCTTTGAATGTGAATGGCCATACGCGTCGTACAACTTGGCAGCGCGCGCGGGAAGGATGAAGGAATACGAATAGGGACAGTTCGCCGACCACCACGAGGCGTGCGGAAAACCGACTACGCTCGGCTTGACTTTTACGACGTCTGGCTGCCCCAGCTTGCGCCGAGCGCCCAGCTTCTCAGCTGGGTAAAAGGGCGCCCGGATCTGGCATCAAGCTGGAAACAGTTCGAAAAGCTCTATACGCATGAGCTCTCTTCCCCTGACAACCTGAGGCTGCTGGATTTCCTTTCGGCTCTTTCGAAAGGAGCCGACTTTTCTATCGGCTGCTTCTGTGAAGACGAGAGCAAATGCCACCGATCAATACTGAAAAGGGTTCTGACGAAACATGGCGCATTCTTCAAATGAATATGGGGGACGCGGGGGGCTGCCTGTGGACAGCGCGCTGTGGGCTCCCTGAAAGGCGGAGAGATGAGCAGAGCACGATTCTTTCTTCTCTTTGCTTCCGTTGCAATCATCGTTTCATGCGCGACCACCAACAGCAACTTGTATGATCCGAACGCGCCTGTCACCGCCATCGATATTACGACTCATGGAAGCGTCGATCCGTCCAGCCGGACAATAGCCCTTCCCCCGGGTGACGATGAACTGCTTCTCGCGTTGAAGAACGCTTTTTCGGGCGATGGATGGGTTGTCAGCACAAGCACAACGAACACTCGCTATGTGATGCTTCTTCAAACGCAGGTATGGACCTATGAACAAAGGCTCTCGCACATCGATCTGTCCGTCGTGGACCAGGAAACGAGCAGCGAAGTTCTCTCCGGGGTCCGGAATACGAAAAGCCCGTACGATCCGCCGATAGACGTCAAGGCGGTTGCGGACCTCGTTGTCTCTTCTTTGAAGAAGATAACGTCTCCTCCGGCTCAATAGCTGACGTCCTCCGTCAGATATCAGCACATGATCACAATCACAGACATTCAAATGAGACATGTTCGAGATTTCTACAGGGTGCTGGATTCTGTTTCCCGGGAGAAGAAGTACCTGGCCTGGACCGAAGCTCCGCCGTTCAAGGATGTGAAGAGTTTTGTCAGGAACAGCATCGTCAAGGGAAATCCGCAGGTCGTTGCTCTCGACAATGGCAAAATAGTCGGTTGGTGCGATATTACGCCGCATGCACGGCCAACGACGAAGCACTGTGGCTCGCTGGGGATGGGTGTCATTCGTGGCTACCGGCGCAAAGGGGTTGGAACCAGGCTGATCCTTGCCGCTCTCCGAAAGGCGAAAGCTTCCGGACTGTACCGAGTCGAATTGGAAGTATTTGAAGATAATCTTGCAGCAATAGGCCTGTACACGAAAATCGGCTTCAAAGAAGAAGGCAGGAAGGTCGGGGCAATAAGAATAAACAACAGGTACATAAACGCCTTCATGATGGCGCTGCTTTTCAAGGACTGCAAGGGCGATCTGCCTGAGAGTGGCTCTCGGCACATGAGGACTGATGCGCAAGCCAATCGAAGATAGACGCGAAGAGCGAGCTGCACGCACGCCTTTGCTGGAGATTGCCTACGAAGGATGGGGATCGCCCGCGGGCTATCCGATTCTTCTGCTTCATGGATTTCCGGACGATGTACGCGCCTGGGACCAGGTGGCCCCCGCCCTTGCTGCGGATGGCTATCGCATTATCGTTCCCTATCTTCGCGGCTTTGGCCCGACACGGTTTCTTGACCCGTCGACACCGAGAGCTGGCGAACAGGCCGCGCTCGGGCAGGATGTCCTTGATCTCATGGATGCTTTGGCGCTGCCGAAAGCTGTGCTGGCAGGGTACGATTGGGGATGTACCGCTGCCTGTGCCGCCGCAATCCTGCAACCAGGACGCGCAGCGGCGCTTGTTGCAATTCACGGGTACGGCGTGGGTGATACAGCTACTCCTGAGCCGCCGGCGCCTGCAGCTGAGGAGCGGGAATGCTGGTACCATTGGTATTTCCAGATCGATCGGGGCAGGCGAGGGCTCGAAGCGAGCCGAAGGGAGATCTCCAGGTTGCTGTGGAAATCCTGGTCCCCGAACTGGAAATTCAGCGAAACGATGTTCGATCGAACGGCGCGGTCCTTCGACAACCCGGATTTTGTTTCCGTCGTGATTCACGCGTATCGACACTCTCACGGAAATGCGCCCGGAGATCCGTCGTTTTCAGCGCAGGAACGCCGACTGGTGCAGTTGCCCCCAATAACCGTTCCGACAGTTGTCCTGCACGGAGAGGAAGATACAGTGCACCCCCCTCATCGATCGTTATCTCTGATGGGATTGTTTCCCGGAGGGACCAGGCGCATCGTCGTTCGCGGGGCAGGACATTTTGTGCCGCGGGAAAAACCAGATGCCGTCATCAAAGCGATCCGTTCTCTGGTTCCGGCGGGCTCGATTGCCTAGCCCGCGCCTTGCATACTGGAGCGGATGTGCTACGCTCGGGCGTAACGACCGCGGAGGTTTGTGGCCATGCGCAGAAAGGGCTTCTCGTCGATTGACGAGTATATACAAACGTTCCCTGATGCGGTTCAGGACAAGCTGGAGAGCCTGAGGCGCCTTATTCAGCAGGCTGCGCCTGAAGCGCGGGAAAAGATCAGCTATCAGATGCCAACCTTCTTCCTGAACGGCAACCTGGTGCATTTCGCGGCCCACGCAAATCATATTGGCTTCTATCCCACGCCGAGCGGGATTTCCGGGTTCAAAAAAGAATTGTCCAGGTACGCAAGCTCCAAGGGTGCAGTCCAATTTCCGCTTGACGGGCCGCTTCCCCTTGAACTCATAGCGAAAATTGTGCGCTTCAGAGTGCAGGAAAATACGAGGAGGAGCCCGTGAAAGTTCTTGTGGTCTATGATTCGATACATGGGAACACGGAGCAGATCGCCCGGTCGATTGCATCGGGGGTTTCCGGAGGAGCGGCGGCAGTCCGCGTGAACGCGGCCGTCGACCGGGAGCTGGATGGAGTGGACGTGCTGGTCATCGGCTCTCCGACCCATGGCGGCCGGCCGACGGAGGCAATCCAGAGCTTCGTGAGCGCGATCCCGCGTGAAGTGGCCAGAAACCTCTCTGTGGCGGCCTTCGATACCCGCCTGGCAACGAAGCTCGTGAAGGTCTTCGGATACGCGGCGGGGAGGATGGCTGAGACTCTCCAGCAGAACGGCAGCACGCTTCGCTGCCCGCCGGAAGGATTTGTCGTCAAGGGAAGGGGCGGGCCCCTTGCTGAGGGAGAAACGCAGAGGGCCGAGGCCTGGGCGCGGGCCACGCTCAAAGCCTGACTCTCCTGTCGCGGGCCTTCCACACGGCCGGTTTCTTGCAGAAAGGAAGTATCATGAAGAGAACATTTGCAGTCGCCATTATCGTGCTTGCCCTCATTGTGCTCGCCGGGTGCGCGCCAGGGCCCAATGACTTTCTCAATTCTCCCAGCGCGAAAGGCGTCGTGGCCGGCTTCTGGCAGGGCCTGTGGAACGGCGTCATTTCTCCGGTCACTTTCATCATTTCCCTTTTCACCCACGGCGTGCAGGTCTACGAGGTCCACAACAACGGCGGCTGGTACAATCTCGGGTTCCTCCTCGGCGTGATCATCATCTTCGGCGGTGGGGGCGCGAGCACCCGAAGATCGAATCGCTGAGGGCAGCCGGGCACCGACAGGAGGCCTTCCATGAAACCCGCGACGGTCTTTCTTTCCCGCATGACAAACCGTGAGCTCGAACAGTTCCTGATGAGCCACGACAACAGCGCGGTTCTGATCCCCACCGGATCAACCGAGCAGCACGGGCCGCATTCCGCCCTTGGAACGGATGTCCTGATCCCCGAGGAGCTGTGCCGGCGGGTCGCGCCAGATATCCCCGCGGTGGTCGCGCCCCCGATCTCCTACGGTCTTTCCTACCCGCATCGGGGCTTCAAAGGGGAGTTCTCCCTGCGCATCGACACGTTCATGAACGTGGTCTCCGATCTCTGCGTGACCTTTGCCGCCGCGGGATTCCGCAGGATCGTGTTCGTGAACGGGCATTACGACAATACGTACGCCATCGCGTTCGGCTGCGCGCGCGTTGCCGACCAGCTCCCGCAGGGCACACAGGCGTTCCCCGTCACGTACTGGGAGGGATTTCCCCCTGAACGGGCCCGCGAGTTCATGGGCGGCGACAAGGGGCTGCATGCAAACGTGGGCGAGGTCTCCGCGCTTCTTGCCATCAGTCCCGACCTGGTCGACATGTCACTCGCAAACGCGGAGCTTCCCAATTTCCCCTCGTACAAGACGAGCGCCGGCGGGCAGCATACAGCGTATTTCCTCACGACCCCGGGGAGCCTCTACCGGATAACGAAGAGCGGCACATGGGGAGACGCCACCAAGGCAAGCGCAGAGAAAGGGAAGCAGTTTCTCGAATGGGGAGCGGAGGCCGTCATGAGCCTTCTCGAGGATATTTCCAACTCATTCGCGCACCTGCCGGTGAGGTGACACCGCGCGGTATCCGCCCCGCCTGCTCTTTATTGACGAGCGAATCCCTGGCAGCTACTATGCTGGGCGTTGCTCACAAGGACTGTCTGGGGCTCTGGCACAGTCGGGCAAGAGGGGGCAAGCCGTGGAAACAGGAAAAACAAGGATCACGAAATCGCTTGCGCACAAGGACACTCCGATCCCCTTTGACCTGGGCTCCACCTCTGTTACCGGCGCGCACGTTTCCATTGTGGCCGGCCTGCGGGAGCACTACGGCCTGGAGAAGAGACCCGTGAAGATCCACGAACCCTACCAGATGCTCGGACTGATAGAGGACGACCTCGCGCGGGCCATGGGCGTTGACACCACCGGCGTATTCGCAAGAAGCACCATGTTCGGCTTTCCCATCGACGCATGGAAGGAATGGCGGACTCCATGGGGCCAGGACGTGCTGGTCCCGGAGGGTTTTCGGACCACCACGGCGGACAACGGGGATCTTCTCATCTACCCGCAGGGCGACCTTTCGGTTCCGCCGAGCGGCAAGATGCCAACGGGCGGCTACTTCTTCGATTCCATCATCCGGCAGGAGCCCATCGATGAGGCGCGGCTCGATCCCCAGGACAACCTGGAGGAGTTCTCAAGCGTTTCGACCGCTGACCTGGCTCACCTGAAAACCTCCGTGAAAGAAGCGTCCCGGGGACCGGGCGCCGTTGTCGCGAACTTCGGTGGAACGGCTGTCGGTGACATCGCCCTTGTCCCGGGACCCTTCATGAAGCATCCCCATGGAATCCGCGATGTGACGGAGTGGTACATTTCAACGGCCACGCGCCAGGACTACCTGCATCGGGTGTTCGATGCGCAGACCCGGATTGCCGTGGAGAACCTCGCCGTGATCTACAAGGAAGTCGGGGATTCAGTGGATGTCGTCTTCATCTGCGGGACGGACTTCGGGGCGCAAAACACCCAATTCTGCTCCGCAGACACCTTCGACAGCCTGTACGCCCCTTATTATAGAAGGATGAACTCCTGGATCCACGAGCATACGACGTGGAAAACATTCAAACATTCCTGCGGCGCCATCGCGCCGCTTCTCGCCAATATGATCGACGCAGGGTTCGACGTCATCAATCCCGTTCAACTTTCCGCAGTCGGCATGGATGCTGCCCAGCTGAAGGAGCGCCACGGAAGCCGGATCGTGTTCTGGGGTGGCGGGGTGGACACGCAGAAAACCCTGCCTTTCGGCACACCCGCGGACGTACGCAAGGAGGTGCTGGCCCGTTGCGGGATCCTGGGCAAGGGAGGCGGCTTCGTGTTCAACCCGGTTCACAACGTCCAGGCCCGGACGCCCATCGCGAACGTCGTCGCCATGATCGACGCCGTCCACGAGTACAACGGGGAGAAGGCAGGATGACGGGACGCGAGCGGGTACTCAGCGTCATCAACGGGACGAAAGCGGATTCCATCCCCCTGATGCCCGTTACCATGATGCTGGCGGCTGACGCCATTGGGGTTCCGTACAGGCAGTACGCGACAGATGCCGGAACTCTGGCGCGGGGCCAGACGGCAATTGCGGCTGCGTTCGACTTCGATCACGTTTCCGCCATCTCAGACCCCGGCGTGGAGGCTGCCGACTGCGGTGCGGCGGTCTTCTTCCCGGATGACGCCCCGCCGGCCGTGGACGAGTCGGCCTCTCCCCTCGCGGAGAAATCCGCGCTGAAAAGCCTTCGAGCGCCCGCTCCCGAGCATGGCCGGCGCATGTCCAATCGTGTGGCAGCAGTTGCCGGCCTGAAGCGATCCGTCGGAAGCGACAAGCTGGTGGAAGGCTGGGTGGAAGGCCCGTGCGCCGAAGGAGCCGACCTTCGGGGAATCAACAGGCTGATGCTGGATTTCCTGGACGACCCTCCCTTCGTGGAGGAGCTCTTCGACTTCGTCACGGACCTGGCAATCCGGTTTGCCGCGAGCCAGGTCGAGGCGGGAGCGGACATCATTGGGGTCGGGGACGCCGCAGCCTCCCTGGTGGGCCCCGCCATTTACGCGGAGTTCGACCTTCCCCGGATCAAGAGGATCGTGGCTGCAATCAAGGCAACCGGAGCCCTCGTGAGACTGCACATCTGCGGCGACATCACGCCGCTTCTGCCGTCGATCGCAGAGATCAGCTGCGACATCGTGGACCTGGACTCGATGGTTTCGCTTTCAGAGGCTCGAGCCGCGCTGGGACCGCGGACGGTTCTCCTTGGCAACATCGACCCGGTGCGCGTGCTCCGAAACGGAACGGCGGAGGAAACGGGGCGGGCAATCGCCGCGTGCGCGCGCGATGCAGGCTTTCCTTACATCGTCGGAGCCGGCTGCGAGGTGCCGCGCGGGACTCCCCGGCAGAACATCGAAGCGCTCCGCCGTTTCGCGCGCGCGGGAGCGTAGGAGAGCTATCTCAGGCGGGCCCGCTCATCACCTGACGCCGTACACGATAACCCGGGCTCTCCCCTCCACCCAGTTCCCCAAGGTCTTGTATGTGAAGGCAATGGTCCTGATGCGCCGCTTTCCCCCGTCGAAGGGGAGCGAACGGGACCGCGAGTCAGCGCTGAAGTTCAAGCGCGTGTCAAACCTCTCCTTCTCCCCATTCCCATAGGTGACGACGAGATTGAATATCTGGACGTCATTCTTTTCCACGACGAAAAAGAGCGACTTGAAGAACCCCTCGTATCCCCCGACCTGTATGACATCATGATCCCCTTTGAAGGGGACCGTGCGTTCCCCCAGGACGACAGCGTCCCTGGGGACCGCCGGGCCGGTCATGCATGAGGAGATCAGCAGCGAACCGAGTGCCAGGAACAGAAGCTTTCTCACGAGTTTCTCCTCCCTTCGAAAAACAATAGCACCAGGTCCGGCCAAAAAAACGGGTTGCTGAAAAGACCGCACGGCGGCGGCCCGCCTGTGATTTGCCCGAACACTCTGGTATTCTCTCAGGGAGGGACCGAGGAAAGTCATGTCGAACGCCGAGATTTTCCGTGACGAGCTTTTCGACCTGCTTGCCGCGCTTGTGTCAATCGATTCCATCAACCCCGATCTCGTGCCGGGCTCCCGAGGCGAGGCGGAGATTGCCGCGTGGGTGGCGCGGTGGGCGAGGGCAAAGGGGCTGGAGGTCCACGTCGAGGAGTCCGGGCTCTCCGGCAGGCCGAACGTCCTTGCTGTGGCCCGCGGGCGCGGAGGCGGCAAAGCTCTCATGCTCAACGCGCACATGGACACCGTCGGGGTGGCCGGCATGGAAAACCCGTTTCGACCGACGGTCCGCGATGGCCGGCTTTGCGGCCGCGGATCGATGGACACCAAGTCCGCGCTTGCAGCGTTCATGATGGCCCTGGCTGCAGCCCGGGAGCTTCCCCTGCGCGGGGACGTCATCCTTGCGGCTGTTGTGGACGAAGAGTATGCAAGCGTCGGCACTGAGGCCGTTGTGAAGAAATGGAAGGCTGACGCGGCCGTTGTCGGGGAGCCGACCGGAATGCAGATCGTCATTGCTCACAAGGGCTTCTCCTGGCTCGAGATCGAGACCCGGGGTGTCGCCGCACACGGCTCACGTCCCGACATGGGGGTGGATGCAATCGCCAAGATGGGGCGCGTTCTTGTGGCCATTGAAGACATGGGCTGCCGGCTCTCCTCTGGCCCCGCCCATCCCATCCTGGGGACCGGATCCGTGCATGCGTCCCTGATCAGCGGCGGACAGGAACTGTCCTCGTACCCGGCGTCCTGCCGTGTGGGAATCGAGCGACGAACTGTCCCCGGAGAAACGGCGGACGCTGTGGAGAAGGACCTGAGAGAAGAGCTTCTCAGGCTTGCGCATGCCGACCCTTCCCTCAAAGCGGAGGTACGCACCATCTTCTCCCGGGACCCCATGGAAGTGTCGAAGGGATCTCCCGTCGTGCAGGCGCTTGCCGGCGCCTTCAGAACCGTCACCGGGAGGGAAGCCGAGCTCGGCGGAATGAGCGCGTGGATGGACTCCTCCCTCCTGACAGCCGCGGGCATTCCATCGGTGGTGCTGGGACCGGTCGGTGAAGGCCTGCATGGAGAACACGAATGGGTTGACCTCTCCACGGTGCATTCCGTCGGGATGATAATCCTGTCGATGATCCGGGACTTCTGCTCGTGAGAGGACGGCTCGCCGGGTCTTACTTCTTTGGCGGAAGAAGCTCCACGCTCTGCAGGGGCTTCGTGGTCAGCTTTACTCCCCTGGCAGTCAGCCCGCATGCCGGAATTTTTGCGAGGTCCACGTTCACAGATTTGACTTTCTGTCTCTTCGCCGGAACGAGGTTCAGCTTCAGCGTCCCGACCGCCTTCTTTTCAACCAGGTAATCGATCCCCAGCGAGCCTTCCTTTGCGAGGGGGTATGTCTTGTTCGTGATGAACCGCTCGATGTGCACTTTTTTCCCCCACGCCAGCCCGGCGGCATCACGATACACAAGGGTGATGTGCGCGCCCCGGGTCTTGTCGAAGATGCCCGCGTACAGGAGCGCGCCCGGCATCCACGCCTTCTCCGGCGGCGCCATGATCCGGTAGGTGCCGTCAGCGGTCACGGCGAGGATCCGATCGTACTCCGTGACCGTCATCACGAACTCCGATCCCCGGACCGAGCTGCCGAAATACCCCGCCTCCCTGTCGTAGCTCAGGCGTATGTTCGCCTTTGCAACGGCCACCTTGTCCACCGCGTGGAACGTCTCGATCTCCGTGCGCCGGGGGAACTGCTCCCCGTACTTTTCATCCAGCCCGTTCAACCATTCGACGACAGTTTTCGTGAGGTTCTTCAGCTTCCGGGTCACCTGCCGCAGGGATGCGACGATGTCGTCAATCTCCCCGCGGTTTTTTTTCAGGTCATACGCGCTGATGCGCCGGATGCGCAGGTCGAGCAGGCGCGCCACGTCCTCATCCGTCATGGCGCGCACGAACTGCTTCGAGAAGGGCTTCATGCCGGCGAAGACCTCCCGGCGCACCGCCTCCTCCGTGCCCGCCTTTTCCAGGCGCTTGTAGACGCGGTTCTCTATGAAGATGCGCTCCAGGGTGAGCCAGTGCCTGCGGTCCTCCAGGCGAGCCAACTCGTGGTCCAGCTCCGCCTTGATCTGCCTTTTCAGGAGGAGGGAGAACTCCTTGAGGTACTCCGCGATGGAGAGGTCCACGGGACGATCGTTCCTGATCACGACCATGTTGGAGCCGATGGCAATCTCGCAGTCCGTGTTCGCATAGAGCTGATCGATGACCGTGTCCGGCTCCGCCCCGCGCGAGAGGGCAAGCTCGATCTCCACGTGGTCGCTCGTGTAGTCGCTGATCTTGGAGACGCTGACCTTTCCCTTCTGGACAGCCGCCTCGATGGAGCTGATGAGACTCCCCGTGGTGGTGCCATAGGGAATCTCGCTGATCACGAGCTTCTGCACCCCGCTCACTTTCTGGATGCGTGCCCGCACCTTCACCTTCCCGACCCCGTCGGAGTACTCGCTGATATCCATGAGGCCGCCCTGAGGGAAGTCGGGGTACAGGGTGAACTTCTCCCCCGTGAGGATGGCGATGAGGGCGTGCAGGAGCTCGGGGAAGTTGTGGGGCAGGATGGTGGTTGCCATTCCGACCGCGATCCCTTCCGCTCCCAGCATGAGGAGGACGGGAACTTTTGCCGGCAGCTCCTTGGGCTCCTTGCGTCGGCCGTCATAGCTGGCAAGGTATTCGGTAAGCGCGGGATTGAAGAGCGTCTCCAGCGCAAGAGGGGTGAGCCGGCATTCGATATAACGGGCGGCGGCCGCGGGGTGGCCGGTGATGAGGTTGCCGAAGTTCCCCTGCTTCTCGATGAAGTATTCCTTGTTTGCCAGGACGACCAGCGCATCCCCGATGGAGGCGTCCCCGTGAGGATGCAGCTTCATCGTCTCCCCGATGACGTTGGCCACCTTGTGGAACTTGCCGTCGTTCATCTCGAAGAGCGTATGCAGGATGCGTCGCTGAACCGGCTTGCAGCCGTCGCGCAGGTCGGGGATGGCCCGGTCCATGATCACGTAGCTGGCGTAGTCGAGGAAATAGCCCTCCATGAGGGGCTTGAGCTGGCTCTGCGGGCTCATGCTCCCTCCAGGACCTCGACGCGCAGGTTGTTCACGATGAACTTTTTCCGTTCCGGAGTGTTCTTTCCCATGAGGAACTCCAGCGTTCGGTGGACTCCCGCCATGGAGGGGACCTGGACCGGCGTCAGGCGCATGTCGTCGGACATGAACTGCTTGAACTCCTTCGGGGAGATCTCCCCCAGGCCCTTGAACCGGGTGACCTCCGTATTCTTCATGCGCTTCATTGCGGAGTCGCGCTCCGCTTCGCTGTAGCAGTACGCCGTCTCGTCCTTGGTGCGGACGCGGAAGAGCGGGGTCTCCAGGATGTAGAGATGGCCCTTGAGGACCAGCTCCTCGAAGTAATGAAGGAAGAACGTGAGGAGGAGATTTCGGATGTGCATTCCGTCCACGTCCGCGTCGGTGGCAAGGATCACCCTGTTGTAGCGCAGCCCTTCCAGATTGTCCTCGATTCCCAGCGCGCGCATAATGTTGTACAGCTCCTCGTTCTTGTACACCGTGTCGCGCTTGAGCCCGAAGACGTTCAGCGGCTTCCCCTTGAGGGAGAATATGGCCTGCGTATGCACGTCCCGTGCCTGGATCATCGGCCCGCCGGCGGAGTCCCCTTCCGTGAGGAAGATGCTCGATTCCTCGCGCCTCTTTTCCTTCTCATCGTCGAAGTGCACCCGGCAATCGGTCAGCTTGGGGATGTGCAGCTCCACCTTGCGCGCCATCTCGCGGGCCTGTTTCTTGATGGTGGACAGTTCCTTCCTGATGCGCTCGTTGGCCCTGATCTTCTCCACGAGCTTTTTCGCCTCACCCTCGTTCTTGTGAAGCCACGTGAGGGTCTCTTTCTTGACCTCCTCCGCCACCCAGGAGCGGATCTCGTTGTTGCCCAGCTTGTGCTTTGTCTGGCTTTCGAACACCGGGTCCTTCAGCTTGATGGCCACCGCCCCGATCATCCCTTCCCGCACGTCTTCCGCCGAGAAGTTCACCCCGGCGTACTCATCGATTGCCTTCAGGACTCCCAGGCGGAACGCGGTCTGGTGCGTGCCCCCATCCACGGTGAACTGGCCATTCACGAAGCTGAAATAGCTTTCCCCGAAATTGGCCGTGTGGGTGAAGGCGAACTCCAGGCTCGGGCCCTTGTGGTGGGCTATCTCGTAATGCATCTCCTCCTCACCGATCTCTTCCACGAGGAGATCATGCAGCCCCTCCTGGCTCGTCACCGTCTGGCCGTTGTACTGGAAACGCAACCCCGAGTTGAGGTAGCTGTAGTAGCGCAGCCTCTTCAGGATGAACTCGTCGTCCCACTCGTAGGTCGTGAAGATCTTGGGGTCCGGAGTGAAGCGCACGAAGGTTCCCGTCTTTGCCTTCGCGTCCCTGCCTTCTTTCTGGGTGATAAGCTTGCCCTGGCGGAACAGGGCCTGCATGAACTTGTGGTCCCGGTAGCTGGCCACCTCGAACTCCGCAGAGAGCGCGTTCACGGCCTTTGTGCCGATGCCGTTCAGCCCGACGGAGAACTGGAAGACGTCGTCGTTGAACTTGCCGCCGGTGTTGACCTTGCTCACGCAGTCGATGACCTTGCCCAGGGGGATGCCGCGGCCGTAGTCGCGCACGCTGATGGCCGCTTTCTTCCTGGCGATATCGATCACCTTGCCCTGGCCCATGATGAACTCGTCTACGCTGTTGTCAATGATTTCCTTCAGGAGGATGTAGATGCCATCCATCGGGTTGGAGCCGTCCCCCAGCCTGCCGATGTACATCCCCGTGCGGAGGCGGATGTGCTCCAGCGCGTCCAGCGTCTGGATCGCTTTTTCATCGTATTTGATCGCGGTTTTCGCCATGATGTTCCTTACCGGTCGCGCGGGAAGTGTGGGAATTTCCTGTATTTCCTTTGATAGTAAGGACAATCGTGGCGGAGCGTCAAGTCTGCCGCGCTCCGTGGGGTTGCGCGGCATGGATGTACGCGAGTACGCGTTCCGCGCGAACGCGGTGCGGGAGCGAGGCCCCGGCGCGCTCCGCGGGGTTGCGCGCCGTTTGCGCTCCTAGGGGTTGCGCAGCCAAGGATGGCGAGGCCGAACCTGCCGCGCTCCGCGAGGTTGCGCCGCGTCATTGGACGCGGGCGGAACTCTTGGATAAGATGCGCCAAGGAGGCTCACATCGTGAGAAAGATTGTCATCCTTGCTGTTGTGGCCACGGTGATGCTAAGCGGATGCATCTCCGGGAAGTTTCTCGGGTTTCTTGCAACCTCCGACTACGTCGATCAGAAGGAAAAGGCTCTTGCGGACGACCAGGCCAAACAGATTGCGGATCTCAAGGCCCAGCTGGCCGACTACGAGAAGTTCAAGCAGCAGACGCAGAACGCCGTGGACCAGATCAACCAGTCGCAGAAGACCATCCAGGACCTCCAGGCCCTTGCCAGGAGGGTGGAAGGGCGGCTGGACCAGGTCCCCAAGGAGGTGATCAAACAGATCATCGACGCGCTTCAGGCCGCTTTGAACGAATAGGACGAAAGTCCCGGCCGCCGGCAGGACCTGCATGGCTCGCACACGCAGCTCTCGATCTGGAGTCTCCCTTTCATGTGCCGTCGCGCTGGCGCTTGTCCTGCAGAGCGGCCCGGTGTCCGCGGGCCCCCAGAAGGAGGCGGGCAGCAGGAAATACAGCATGGCCTTCATCCCGAAGGTCAAAGCCGCCTGGTACGAAAGGCTCCAGGCGGGGATGAACCGGGCCGCCGCCGAGCTGGACGTCACGGTCCGCCAGAAGGCTCCCGCATCCGTGGACGAAGCCGAGCAGACACGGCTGATCGACGAAGCGATCAGGGAGGGAAATAACGCCATCCTTTCTGTTCCCGTTGATGCAAAGTCAATCGAGTCAGCGCTTGCCCGGGCGCAGGCTCAGAAGCTCACCACCATCACCACGGGCTCTCCGTTCCAGGTGAACGCTGATTACGACATCGAGATGATCGACAACAAGGCCTTCGGACAGCGGTCCATGGACGAAATGGCAAAGGCCATGGGTTCCCCCGCGGGAGAATATGCGGTCTACGTCGGATCGTTTACAGAGGTAGCCCATAACCTCCGCGCCGATGCGGCAATTGCCGAGGCCAGGGAAAAATACCCCGGGCTGAAGCTGGTCGCGGAACGCTTCCCGGTCTCCGAGGACCGGGACCTCGCGCGCAAGGTCTCCCTTGATGTCATTGCCTCTCATCCGGATGTACGGGCCTTCCTTGCCTTCGGGAGCAAGGGCGCATTGGGTGCGGCCGATGCCGTCCGGGAGAAGGGCCTGATCGGGAAAATTGCGGTCATCGGCACCGTCTCACCCCGCGAGGCCTCCCGCTGTCTCAGGGACGGCTCGCTCACCACCTCGATCCTCTGGGACCCGGCGGAGGCCGGCTACGCCATGGTGTACATTGCGAGGCTTGTGCTGGACGGCAGGAGAGGAATCATCGGGCCGGACCTCGACATCCCGACGCTGGGCAAGCCGTTCTCGGTGCGGGGAAACACCCTGGTCTACGATCGACCTATCGTCGTGACCAGGGACAACGTGGACGACTATCCCGGCTTCTAGGCGCCCGGCGGCTGCCGCGGCGCTGCTGCCCGGCCCGATGCCAGGCCGTGTCCCACCAGGTACTCGCAGCTTTCCCGCACGGCCCGTTCCATGTCGGACTCGCAGCTGTCCAGCTCCACGACGAGCCACGCGAGCACCGTCGGATCCGCGGCACCGATGACGGCAGGCACATCCATTTTCCCTGCACCGACCGCAACGTGGGGCCGGCCCTTCGCGAGCGGGCCGTCCTTGATGTGAAGGAGCGGGGCGCGTGAAGCGAATTTCCTCACCACGGCCGCCGGATCCACTTCACCGAAGCGGGCCGCCCAGTAGGTATCGATCTCCAGGCTGACCCGGGGGGCCAGCTCAAGGAGGATGTCATATTTCATCCTGCCGTCGATTGTCTCGAACTCCCACCAGTGATTGTGAAGGAAGAGCGTGATCCCCGCGGAGCGAAGCCGCTCCTCCATCAGGTTGATCGTCTCGGCAGTTCTTGAGACTGCCTCCCGGCTGGCAAAGTTTTCAGCGGGAAATCCGCACGCCATGAATGGCGTGCCCAGGTCCCCGGAAACCTCGATGACCTCCACGAGTTTGTCCGGCGTCGCCCAGGGGAAATGGCTGGAGCTGATGCGCATGCCCGTGTCTTCCACGAGCCTGCGAACCTCCCGGGGCTTCATCCCGTGGAAGCCGGCAAGCTCAACGCCGGCATACCCCATGCTGGCCACCGTACGGATGACAGCCGGGAAATCGTGCTGCGACGCATCCCGCAGGCTGTACAGCTGGATCGAAACGGGCGGAGGCTGATCCGGCCTTCCGTCGGGCGCCCGGGCAAGGCTCACAGAAGGACTTCCCGCCCCGACGCGGAAGACTGGTAGACGGCATCAATCACGCGTTGAACGGCCAGTGCCTGCTCAGGGGTGACGCACGGCTGCTCTTCACCGAGAACCGAGCGGACAAAGTTGACGAACCGGTTGCAATGAGGATAGCGGAGAGGAACTCCGAGCGCATCGATGTCCAGCTGCGCAGCGAGCTCCCTGTCCGTGCGGTAGATCTCCACGGGAGAAACCCTCGCGCCGGCCTCCGTGCCGAAGAGCTCAACGCCGTGCGCATCGTCCTCCTTCTGGTGGGCGACCCAGGAGATCTCCAGCTGGACAGTGGCCCCGTTCTTCATCCTGATGAACGCCGTGGCGCTGTCGTCGACGTCGAAGGGGATGCCTTCCGGAGTCGACGCCCCCCAGCTCCCTTCCCCCAGGCCGCGCGAACCGAACTTCGAGTACGCCGCGCCGCTCACGCCGGCGACGTCGAAGTTTCCCGAGGTCCAGAGCGCGAGGTCCAGCATGTGGACGCCGAGGTCCATGAAGCAGCCGCCGCCCGCAAGCTTCCTGTTCCCGAACCACGTTCCCAGGCGGGGAGCCCCGGCCCGACGGCGCCAGAAGGCACGCATTCGATGGATCTCTCCGAAATAGCCGCGCTCCGCCAGCGAGCGGACCTGCTGCGCGCCTTTTTCGAATCGGAAGTTCATACCGAGCATGAACGTCTTTTTTCTTTTCGCCGCGATCTCCACCACCTTGCGGGCGTCTTCAAAGGACGTCGCAAACGGCTTCTCCAGCATGACATGCTTGCCTGCTTCGAGAGCGGCGACGGCGTAGGGCGCGTGGTAGACGTTGGGCGTTGCTATGTAGACGGCATCGAGTGAAGCATCGTGAAAGAGCTCCCGGGCGTCCGGGTACGTCGCCGTGAACCCGTTCTTTCTGGCAAACTCCTTTGCCCGCTCCTGATGAGGATCAGCGACAGCCACGACCTCCGCCGCGCCGCTTGCCGTTATCCCGTCGAATCCGTACTGGGCGATCGCGCCCGCTCCCGCAATCCCGAACTTCAGCATGTCTCACCTTCCCTCTTCTTTATAGCCGCTGGGCGTGGCCCGAATCAACACCGCGTGAGTATGTTAAGAGATGCCGCCTTCGCGCGGTTGCAAGGAGGGCATGTGAAGGGGAAAACCGTATTGATCACCGGCGCGACAGCGGGGATCGGGCGCATCACCGCCCGGGATCTCGCGGCTGCGGGGGCCCATCTCCTGCTTGTGGCGCGCAATCGGGAGAAAGCCGAGGCGACACGGGAGTGGATCATTGCACAGGGCGGCGGAGGCTCCGTGGAGCTCATCATTGCGGACCTTTCGAGCCTGGAGCAGGTCCGCTCCGTCGCGAAGCAGGTCAATTCCCGGGCCGCCGGTCTCGATGTCCTGGTGAACAACGTCGGGGCGGTCTTCCAGGGACGGCGGGAGTCACCGGACGGGATCGAGATGACGTTTGCCCTCAATCACTGCACGCCGTTTCTCCTCACCAACCTGCTCCTCGATGCGCTCCGCAAGAGGACTCCGTCCCGGATCGTGACCGTGTCCTCGGATGCCCATCTTCGCGCCGTGATGAACTGGGACGACCTGGAGGGCCGACAGAGCTATCGCACGTGGACCGCCTACGGCCAGTCCAAGCTCGCAAATCTCCTCTTCACGTACGAGCTGGCCCGCAGGCTTGACGGAAGCGGGATCACCGCCAACGCCCTCCATCCGGGGTTTGTCGCTTCCGAGTTCGGAAAGAACAACGGCGGGTTCTTGAAGGTGGGGATATCCGTTGCCCAGCGCCTGGGAGGCATCAGCGTGGAGAAAGGCGCGCGCACGAGCGTCTACCTGGCCTCTTCACTGGAGGTCGAAGGCGAGACGGGCAAATACTTCGTGAAGTGCCGGGCCCAGGAGTCGTCGCCTGCCTCGCGGGACCGCGAAAGCATGCGGAGGCTCTGGGACATCTCGGCGGTGATGACCGGGCTTGCCATGAAGGATTGAGGCGGACGATGGACTACGTTCGATTGGGCAGAACCGGGCTCAAGGTCTCGCGGATCTGTCTGGGAACGATGACCTACGGGTCCTCGAAGTGGCACGACTGGGTGCTCGATGAGAAGGAAGCCCGGCCTTTCTACAAGAGGGCCATCGAGATGGGGATCACCTTTTTCGACACGGCGGATGTCTATTCTCTCGGCGTGAGCGAGGAAGTGACCGGGCGGGCCCTCAGGGAGTTCGCGAAGCGCGATGAGATCGTTGTTGCCACCAAGGTGTTCAACAGGATGGGGCAGGACCCGAACAACCACGGCCTTTCCCGCAGGCACATCATGGACGCCATCGACGCTTCCCTCAAACGGCTGGGGATGGAGTTCGTGGACCTGTACCAGATCCACCGGTGGGACCCCGAGACTCCCATCGAGGAGACCCTGGAAGCGCTGACGGATGTCGTTCGATCGGGGAAGGCGCGTTACATCGGGGCTTCCAGCATGTATGCCTGGCAGTTCGCGCGGGCACTCGGCATCTCGGAGATGAGGGGCTTGAGCCGCTTCGTTTCAATGCAAAACCACTACAACCTCGTATATCGGGAGGAGGAGCGGGAGATGATCCCGCTCTGCGTGGACCAGGGGATCGGGATCATTCCATGGAGCCCCCTGGCGCGGGGCTTCCTTGCCGGCAACCGGTCCCGCGACAAGGGTGGGGAGACGACGCGAAGCAGGTCTGACGATTTTGCTCATGGGATGTACTACCAGGAAGAGGACTTCGTGACCGTGGATCGCGTGGCCAAGGTGGCGAAAGATATGGGAAAAACGATGCCGCAGGTGGCCCTGGCGTGGATGCTCTCCAAGCCGCATATCACGTCACCCATTGTCGGGGCGAGCAAGCTTCCCCACCTCGAGCAGGCCGTGGAGTCACTTTCGATCAAGCTTGATCCGGACCAGGTCAGGTTCCTGGAGGAACCCTACCGACCGCATCGCGTGCTCGGGCACAGCTAGGCAGGCGCAGCAGGGGAGGCGGGCGATCACGCGCAGGGCAGCGATCACCTGCCCATGGCAAGCAGCTTCTCTGTCACCATCTGGTAGAGCCGACGCACGTCGGCGTCCGTCGTGTGGTACCCCGTGCCGGTGGTCTGCTGACGCACGACCACGTACCCGTATTCCTTGTCGCCTCCCGGCTCCCTCACGAACTCATCGAATCCCATCGAGCTGAGCTTGTGGAAAGTGTCTCCCTTTCCGCGGCAGAGAAATACGGCGTACATGTAGGGAACGTTGCCGTTGGGGCCCTTGTTCACGGCCACCTGGAGCTGGACCCCGAGGAAATCAGTGGGCTTGCGACGGGGCTCCACCATGAGCCGGATGTCCTCCGGCACCTCGTGGCCGTCCTTTTCCTTGTCCAGCTTCAGGTACGGAGTGATGATGATGTCTCCTCCCTCGGCCTGCTCGGTTTCGAGGATCGGCTCGAAGACACGCATGCGGAAGGCGAGCTCCTGCGGGGTCCAGAGCATCACGTTGCCGGTGAGAAGGAACGGGATGAGCAGCACGAAGGCATCGAAGCAGACGAGGGCCGCGAACGGCCGGTCGCTCATGATCAGGACGAGGCTTGCGATGGCGAGCACGACGGCAATGAACCACCCGAACCCCGGCCGATAGATCACGGAGAACCGCTTCTGGCGGGTGAGCTCGAGGTTGCTCCTGATCCGGTCGTATTCCCTGACGGACGCCGGCTGCCAATCCTCCTGTCCGATGTCCATTGGCTTGTTACGGAAGCTGCGCGCGGACACGAAAAGCAATCCGGGGATCATGAGCGCGATTCCGGCAACAAAGCCAAACTCAGGCAGAAGGACCTGGATGGCGAATCCCAGGACGGCAAAGCCGGCAAAAATGAACAGCCGGGCGGGAAAAACGACACGCGGAATGACGTAACGCATCTCCATCTCTCGCACCCTCCGTCACCGCTCGGCGCCCACTGCCGCGCGGTTGGCGTTCCTGATCTCCGCAGTTCCGACCTGTCTCCAGTACAGGGGACAGGCAGCCTGGCAGGCGACAAAGCTTTCACAACCGGCACACTCCGGCGGCGCGTACCGCTTCTGCTTGAACACCTGAGCCCGGTCGGAGAACCAGATCCGCCGAAAATCCGTTTCCAGCAGGTTGCCCATGGGCTCGGGGTACGAGGAGCAGGGCAGCACGTCACCGGCGGGAGACACGGAGAGCAGGCCGTCCATAGCCGCGCAGGACTTGTTGCCGAGCCCGTGCGCAATGGTGTTGTAGTGGCAGTGGGGGATGGGCGAGTACCAGAAAAAGACAAGTCCTTCGGCTCGGGCGGCCGCGCGAACAGCGTCGATGACTGAGCCGGCGCGCGCGTAGGGAACGAGAAGCTCGTCATCATGGGTCGCGCTTGTCGAGCTGCGGCCGTCACGCTGGCCGACCGGAATGTAGAGGTTCATCGCAAAGCGCGTCACCCCAAGACCCTTGAGGAAGGCCGGCATGAGTGGGGCATCTGCGCTCGTGAAAGCTGTGACCGTTGTGTTCGTCTGGACGGAGATGCCGGCGTCCCTGAGGTTCCTGATTCCCTGGAGCGTGCGCTGCCAGGATCCTGGTCGCCGGGTGAGATGATCGTGGGCCTGCGCGCGCGGGCTTTCCAGGCTGACCTGCGCGGTTCGAAGCCCGGCGCGAAAAAGGCTGCGGGCGCGGGGAGCGTCAGCGAGGGTCCCGTTCGTCACGAGGTTCACCTGGAGGCCGAGGCTCCGCGCCTGGCGAATCATCTCTTCAAGGTCCGCGCGGAGAAGCGGCTCTCCGCCGGTGAACGAAAAGAACGGGATGCGGGCATCTTCCTTGAATACACGGAGGATCCGCTTCAAATCGGCAAGGCTCATCTCCCGCCCGTCTCTTCCCGACACCGCGCGCGGCGTGCCGGCGGTAACCTCTTCCCCACAGCCTGCGTAGCAGAACCTGCATGCGTTGTTGCAGCGCCAGGTGACGGCAATCTCCCCGAGGATGGGAAGCTGCGTGAAATGGAAAGTGTAGGGGACGGTCTCAAGCGGGGAGGCATCACCAGGCTCCCCCAGGTACAGGGCGCGAAGGCTCGACACGAATGCGGCGACCTGGCGCGCGCGCTCGGCAACAGCAATGCCCGGGATGTCTTTCACCTTTCCGCCGGCGATCATGTGACGGACGATGGCAATTCCCGTTTCGTTGGCCTTGTAGACCTGGTTGGGAGGAAGAACGACCACCCCGTCCTCCTGCCGGGCGAATATGTGGTTCCCTGCCTCGCGGAAAAACGCATCCACCCACCGGAGGGAGTCGACGCCGGCAGCTTCCTGCTTTCGGGATGCTCTGCTCAATGAGCGCCCCCCGAGACGCACGCGGAGTGACATGCGGAATGGCATGCCGAATGGCACGCGGAGTGACAGGCGTGGTGGCAGGCGGAATGGCACGCGTTGTGACACGCCGAGTAGCAGGCGCCGACTCCGCCGGTGACTGCCTGGGGCGGAGCGAAACAGCCCTTGAAGCAGGACGCGGAGGCCATGAATGTCCTGTAATCCGCGGAGAAGTCGTGCGGAAGATGCACCTGCGAGTAGACCGCCGTGTTCCAGAAGATCCATCGGTAGGAGGACCAGTACCAGAAATACGGCTCGGCCCTGTCCTGATCTGTTTCCTCGCGCTGCTCCAGCTTCTTCCTGTAGAACTCCTTCGTGGCATCGATGTCGCAATCCCAGACCTTCTCCTGGAGCTTTGCCAGGACTTTTTCAAAGAAGTCGGCAAGAAGCCCTGAAAGCACCGCTCCCCGCGTATCGAAGGATTGGAGGAAAAGCTCCTCGTACTCGTGCTCCGCTTTTCGCACGGTCAGGATTTTTATCAGGAGGGGATCCTCGGAAACGACGTCGATGATGCCCTGGCGCTTGAGGCCTTCCAGCATGATGGCAACGACTTTCTGCAGCGGCATCTCCAGGAGAAGGGCCGCTTCCACGGGATGCAGGTCCTTTATCACTTTTCCCTTGACCTGATAGGTGCCGCCATAGAGCTTGGGCGGGATCCAATTGTCTCCTGCCCAGCGGATTCCCTGGACCTTTTCCATGGTCCTTCCATACCCACGTGCCTTGAGGATGTAGAGGATGAGGACAGCAGCCAGGAGGACGGCAAAGACCGCTGCCATTGCCGGCAGGCTCATCCTCGCGGCTGAGGCAGCCGTAGTGGTCCCTCCGGTCGATGGGGCCGCGCTGCCGGCAGCACCGGGGGCCGTACCGCCTGTGGCACCTGGAGCGGCCCCGGCAGCGCTTGAGCTGAAGAGGACTCCAGCCTGCATCGGAACAGCGGATTTTTTGAGGTAGAACTGCAGCCGCTGGGCCTGTCGAGCGGAGACCTTTTCCTGGTTGAATCTCAAGGTCAGGTAGTACGCGCCGTCGGTTCCCTTTGTCCCGAAAGCATCGATGCTGTTTTCCCGGTTGACGAAGGCTTCTGTTCGAAAACCGAGCCTGTCCAGCTGCTCGGGCGACACCTTCGCTCCCGCCACGACGATGGGAAAGACGATCCTGACGGTGCGGTGCTCCAGGGGCTCGTCCCATTGCTCGGGTGCCCAGTCGAAGTAGAACAGCTCTCCGTAATCAGCCGAGGTGGTCCAGCCGATCAGGTGTGCCGCGGCCAGGTCCCCTCCGTAGGCAAGAAAGTACATGGCCGTGCCGGTGAATGCCTGTCCGCCGGCAAGCACCACGTCGTACCTGCCGTCCCCCAGGTCGGTGATGGTCAGGCCGACGCGCCTGTTCCCTCCGAGGTCCGCAAAGCACTGCTTGAAGTTGAACACGGGGGTGACAGCGGCGCCCTGGAAATAGAACCCGTGCATCTGTCCGCCCGCGGCCTCCCAGTCGAGGCTCTCATAGAAATCCGCCTTCCCGTCCGCGCGGACAACGACATCCATTTCCACGGATCTCAGGTCTGCCGTAACCGCGAAAGCGACGAGCCTGCCGACCGAGAGCGCGAGGAAGCATGCCAGAAGAGTCTTTTTCATTTCTTGTCTTCCAGTTCCTTCGAGATCGAGAGGCGCTGGCCGTCACTCACTCCGAGCAGGTCCTCCACGGTCCTTTCCCGGATCACACGGGCGCAGTCCATGATGTCGCCGGGCAAAACCCTCCGCCGCTTCATCCGAGGCCGCGCCGCTGCTGCCGGGAACGCCGTAGCGGCGACCCGTCGACTCCTCGTCCCGCTCACCGAGGAAGACCTGGCATATCTCGAGCACCCTCTCGATCCTTTCGTTTGCCAGGGGCGAATAGCTGGAAAGCTCGCGACATTTTTCGAGGTATGAGCCGGACTCCTGGAGGAAATACTCGATGGCTCTGGCCAGTCGCTCGTTGCCCAGCCTCAACACGGAGATGCGCTCGCGGACCCTTTCCACCTCCGCTGTCCTGGCTCGAGTCCTGGCCAGCCGATCCTGCTCGCTTTCCCTGACGATCTCCCTGGCTCCACGGCGTGAAAAGAAGACGGCTGTGGTGACCCCTGCATAGACAATGATGACCACGATGACGGGGGCCAGTGAATGCTCTCTCAGAAATGCGACGGCCAGGGCTGCGAGAACAGCCGCTCCAAGGGCCAGCGTCAGGGACAGCCGGGACCGCAGGTACAGGGAAAACGGATTCTTCGGGGGCATTTGCCCCTACTGTGCATCCCGGCTCAGGGAATTGTCAATGGATTCACGATTTCATGGCGTGGAGCCGTTTACTGCAGCAGGTAACCGAGCCCCATGGCCCGGTAGAGCTGGCCCGCGAGCCAGCGGGCCGGGTGGGGCCGTCCCGGAACGGCAAGGCGAAGCGGCGAGTTGACCACCTTCAGGCTGCCGTTCTCCATCCTGTTCTGGATGTTGGGGCTTTCCAGGTTCATGTAATCAATGGTGATCCCCCGGCGGATGTGGTAGTGCACGTAGGCGATGGTCCCTGAAGGGTCCACGCTGACCACCATGCCCATGTGGGAGAGAGGGTTGTCCCACCCGTTGTAGCCGTTTTCGTCGTACGTATTGTCCCAGAAGATGATGTCTCCCGAGAGCGGGTGGGCCGTCGTGTAGAGAAGGTCGCGGCGCTGAAGCGTCTGGTAGATCCGCGACACGCCGGTTCCCCTGAGCCGGGGGAAATCCTTCGACAGGTCGATGCCCGCATACCAGTAGATGGCGAGGACCGTTCCCGTGCAGTCCATCGTGAACCTGCGGCCGCGGATGAGCAGCTCGTTCCTTCCCAGCACGGCGTGAGCGCCCTGGACGAGCTTGTCCCTCAGGGCGATCACGGCGGGATCTTCCGTGGCGCGCACCGGGGCAGGCTGGGTCCGGACAGCCGGTCCGGACCATGAGACTGGCCGCGCGAGGCCTTCCGGCTGGTAGGTGGCGCAGGAGGCCAGGAAGGCGGAGAAGGCGAGGAGGAGTAGCAGCGCGGCCACCAGGTATGAACGCATCTATCCCTTTCCCGCGAAGTATTGCTTCATGGGCGCAAAATAGTAATCCACCCATCCCTGGCGATAGCTGGCCCCCTGGCCGGGGGGGATCTCGGTCTGGACCACGGTGATCCGCGTTCCACCCTTTGCCTTTTCCAGAATCACCTCGAGACGGGAATCCGGAGCGTCCTCGGGGAACTCGGTGGTCCGCCAGGACTGCACGATCCTGCGCCGCGGATCGAGCTCCAGTGTCTTTCCCCACATGTAGCCGCCGCCGGCCGTGAACGGACCTCCGACTCGAGCGCTGATCTTTGCTGCAGGGGTGTTGGTCATCTCACCGTGCTCCTTGCCGCTCAGCCATGCCTTGTACACGTCTTCCGGGGCTGCCGGGATCACGGCTGAGACCTTGAGCGAGTCGGGCTTCATTCGGAACCCCCCTTTTTCACGACGCCCCACTTCCAATGATATCGTAGCGGAGCGCGCTCTCCATTGCAAACTCCGAGTGCAAACCCCACGCCCCTGGTCCCGACGCTACAGGGCGGCCCGGATCCTTTCCACATTATCCGTGATGATGATCCGGGCAAACCGCCGAACCAGGCCCACCTCCTCCCTGCTGTTGACGGTCCAGAAAGCCAGGGAAAACCCGAATGCCCGCAGGAGCCCGGTCATGCCCAGCGCTCGGAGCTTTCCCAGGACCTCGAACATCTGTATCGGCAGGTTGACGTAGTCAGGCCTGAGCCCTGAGATCATGCGTGCCATCCCCGCCACGCCGAGCCCCGCGGCCTCCTGGCCCAGGAGGAGCCCGATGGGAAAGCCACGCGCCTTGAAAAACGAAAGCAGCCGGGGCTCGAATGATGACACCATGATCGGGCCGGGAGCGGGTCTGAGCGACAGCGCATTCCCGATGGGTCCGCAGTCCGCGGGGGTCAGGGTGTCCGATTTCAGCTCGAGGTTGAGAAAGGCGCCGGGCGGAAGCAGGGCGAGCATCTCTTCCAGCCGGGGAGGTTTTTCTTCGTCGAAAGAGGCGGAGGGTGGATCGTGAAGCATCACGTACGAGCTGTCGGAGGCTTTCTGAACGTCGCACTCTATGCCGTCCGCTCCCGCATCGAAGGCCGCGCGGAAGGCGGCCAGCGAGTTTTCGGGATGCACCGAATGTGCCCCACGGTGCGCAAGGATGATGGGCCTGGCTCTCCTGCTCACGCGGTACTCTGGCACGTCCCTGCGGCCTGGTGTCAATCCGCGCTCGTCGCGGCGCGGGATCCTTTTGTTGACACCTCGCCGGGCCGCCCCCATAATCGGCATCATCGGAAGGGGGAATCGGAATGAAGGGAAAAAGTCTGAGCCTGGGGACGAAGCTGGGTTTCGGCGTCTGCGACCTGGGGGGGAACCTCTTCTTCACCATCATGGGGTTCTATCTCTTGAACTTCATGACGGACGTCGCAAAGCTCGGGGCCGGTCTCGCGGGGACCGCCATGCTGGTGGGCAAGATCTGCGACGCCATCACCGACCCGACGGTGGGCTACCTTTCCGATCGCACTCGAAGCAGATGGGGACGCCGAAGGCCGTGGATGTTCTGGGGAGCGATCTTTCTCTTCTTCACGATGATCCTCCAGTACACAAACCCGCACATCGAAAGCCAGGTCTGGCTTTTCATCTACATGGCCGTTGCGTATTGCCTCCTCACCACGGCCTTCACCATGGTGAACATCCCCTACGGGTCGCTCACCCCTGAGCTGACCCCGGATTTCGATGAACGGACCACCCTGAACGCGTTCCGCATGAGCTTTGCGGTCGTGGGGACGTTCATCGGCGCGGGGCTCGTGCTGAAGATCGCGGGCGCCTTCTCCAGCCAGGACACCGGCTACACGGCAATGGCGGCCGTCATGGGCGCGGTCATGCTGGGAACCTCATTCATCACGGTGTTCACCGTGAAGGAGCCCCCTCGAGCGCAGTCGGAAGCCTCCGAGCAGCAGGGAATCATCAGGACGTACGCCGCGGCCTTCCGGAACCGCCCGTTCGTTCTTGCGCTCACCGCCTTTGCCCTTCATATCGGCGGAACCGCCGTGATCCAGGGTGCGCTGATCTACTATTTCAAATACATCTACGGGGGGAGCGCCTCCTTCGAGCTTGCGCTCCTCTGCCTGCTGGCACCTGTGCTGATCTTCATCCCCGCGTGGACTTTCGTGTCGAAACGCATCGGGAAGAAGTGGTCATATAACATCGGCATGGGCCTTGTGGTCGTTGCGGTGCTGGCCATCTACCTCTTTGCGAGGCAGCAGGGACCCGCTTTCTTCTATATAGTCA
Source organism: uncultured Spirochaetota bacterium (assembly GCA_963753085.1). Classification (GTDB taxonomy): domain Bacteria; phylum Spirochaetota; class Spirochaetia; order SZUA-6; family Fen-1364; genus Fen-1364. The sequence continues at coordinate 28,680 of CAVWBF010000027.1, forward strand.
TGGCGATTGCCGGGATAGGGTTCTCAACGCATTACGTGATGCCCTGGTCCATCGTTCCTGACGCGGTGGAGCTGGACTATGCGGAGAACGGGGTGAGGCGGGAAGGCGCTTTCTACGGAGTCTGGAACTTCATGAACAAGGTCGGCGTGGCAGTGGCCAATGCCATCACCGGGTTGGTCCTCGGCGCCTTCGGCTACGTGGCCAACGTGCCGCAGACCGAAACGGCAAAGCTCGGCATCCAGCTGCTGGTGGGGCCGATTGCCGCTATCTTCTACGTGGCCGGCGTGATCGTCTTGTCCTTCTACCCCATCACCCGGAAATACTACCAGTCGGTCATCATGCCGAAGGCGGCCGAATGGGACAGGAAGCGAAAGCCGTAGCGCCAATGGCTCAGCCGTTTCCCCTGATCCGCGTGCGATACTTCAGCGGCGGAACGCCCTCCAGAGCGGCGAAGGTCTTGGAGAAATGGCTCTGGTCGAAGAACCCGGAGTCCGAGGCGATGGCAGCGATGCTTCGATCCGAGTGGGACAGGAGGTATTTCGCAAAGTCGATCCTCCGCCGGGCGATATAGGCGGAGAGGGACATCCCGCTTTCCTTGTGGAACAGGTGGAGCGCGCGGCTGACGCTCAGCCCGGCAACGCGGGCAACCTCCGCGGCTGACACCTTCTCCGTGAAGTGCTTCTGCACGTAGTCCCTCATTTTGGTCATGTGGGCCCACGCCTTGCGTCCCATCTCCTCCGAGACCGTGCGGTTGAAGTTCTCCAGGACCTGCGTCACTTTCCAGAACAGGTCGTCGAAGTTGATGGCCGCGTTGATATCGGTCAGGTAGGAATAGCGCGGGCCCAGGAGGCCGTCAGCGCTGATGCCCTTCTCTATGGCGGCGCGGGAGATGATGACGATCAGCTCCAGGAGCCGGACCTTCAGCCGGTTGAAGTTCATCCCGGTTTCCAGGAGGATGGCCCCCAGGTAGCGGTTGATGATCTCGCGGGAGCCGCTCAGGTCTCCGAGGACCACCTTGTCGATGATCTCGTTCTGCATCCGCACGAGGGACGACACCAGGTCCTGCTTTTCCTTGCGAGCGTCGTCCAGGAAGTTGGCAATGATGAATTGCTGGAGGCTGCGCTCGCGGCTTTCATGGATGAGGTCAAGGTCATTGGCCCCGTAGCGGCCGGTGAGGTCAAAGAGCAGCGCGGCGTTCCTGCGCAGGGTCTCCGAGGGAACGACGGGGAAGGGCAGCTTCGTGCGGGGGCCGACGCGCGCGCGCAGGCGGAAGCGGCGGATGGCGCGAACGACATCCTCGCGGATGTCCTTCTCCATCTGGGGGAGGATGGAGAAGCCGCTCACCAGACCGGCGGCGAGCTTCCTTTCCCGCGACAGCGGGACCGCAAATGTCACCAGCCCGAAGGGGCAGACGGAGATGTACGCCTCTCCCCAGCGGAAGGACTCCTCCACGGCCCTCCGCTCGTGATCCCTGCAGATCATTTCCCTCTTCGGGGAATCCGACAGGAGGGCGCACAGCGGACAGTTGCCGGTGCCCCACAGCCTGCGCCCCTCGGTGTCGACAAGGAGGAGGGGGAGACCCGTGATGGCCCGGTATTCTGCCCCGAGCCCCTTGAGAGCGGTGAGATCGATGCCTGGTGGGAGCCCGCTTGTCGTGTTCATGTCGATTGAATAGCAGGATTTTACAAAAAACCGATCCGCAGTACAATACGCTTGCGGGTGGGTCAGGGGTGGCCTCGCCAGACCAGTTAGCTCAAATTCTTGACAAACTGGTCGACGGGTTCATAATCCGGGAACAACGGAGGGTTCCATGAAACAGGCCGTCATGACATCGCCTGGGGTCATCGAGTTCAAGGAAGTGCCGGCCCCGCAGCCGGGCCCGGGACAGGTTCTCCTGCGAATCAAGCGGATCGGCGTCTGCGGATCAGATATCCACGTGTACCACGGGAAACACGCCCTCACCCCCTATCCTGTCGTCCAGGGGCACGAGGTGTCAGGTGTTGTAGAGGTGCTCGGCTCCGGGGTCAAGGGCTTCAAGGTCGGAGACCCGGTGACATTCCAGCCCCAGGTCACCTGCGGCACCTGTTACCCCTGCAGGCACGGCGCCTATCATATCTGCGACAACCTGAAGGTCATGGGATTCCAGACCACCGGCGCGGGCTCGGAGATGTTTGCCTTGGACGCCCGGCTGGTCCTGAAGCTCCCCTCGGGGACCAGCCCCGACCACGGCGCCATGGTGGAGCCGACGGCGGTGGGCGTGCATGCGATAACCCGCGGCGGCGGCGTGAAGGGGAAAAAGGTCCTTATCCTGGGGGCCGGTCCCATCGGGAACCTCACCTCCCAGGTTGCCAAGGGCATGGGTGCCGCCAGCGTGATGATAACCGACGTCTCCGACTATCGCCTCGGGCTGGCCCGGGAATGCGGGGTGGATTTCGCCGTGAACACGGGGAAGGAAGACCTCGCGGCCCGGATCCGCGACGGCTTCGGAGAGGAGAAGGCCGACCTCATCCTGGAATGCGTGGGCGCGGGGGCTACCATCAGCCAGGCAGTCTCCGTTGCCCGCAAGGGGTCCGACATCGTGGTCGTCGGGGTGTTCGGCGACAAGCCCCAGGTTGACCTGGGAACGGTCCAGGACCGGGAGCTGCGCCTCATCGGGACGCTCATGTACCAGGAGCCTGACTGGAGGAAGGCAATCGAGCTGATCGGCTCCCGCAAAGTGAATCTCCAGCCCCTCGTGACCAACCATTTCGCGTTCGCCGACTACAAGAAGGCGTACGAATACATCGACGCGAACCGTGAGCGCGCCATGAAGGTCATGATCACGGTGCAGGAATAAGGAAAGGCGGCTGGCCCGGCTTGCCGGGAAACAGCCGATACTGGGAATACATGAGCCTCACGATTGACGCTGATGAGCTGCAGGAGTTGGTGGCGCTCTGCGACGAGCAGGGGGTGCTCCTCTTCTGGAACAAGGCCGCCGAGGAAGTCACCGGCTTCCGCCGGGAGGACGTACTGGGGTATCACCTGGACTCCATTGTTGCCCCGGGGTCCCAGGCCGAGCTGCAAGCTATCTTCTCCATCCAGAAATCCGGGTCCATGCTTCCGGGAATCGCGATCCGGCTGCAGACCACGTTCGGCATGGAGATCCCGACGGATCTCATTTCCGTGCCACGGTATGAGTCGGGGAAGCTCTCGGGGTGGCTCCTCGTGTTTCGTGACACGACCCTCAAGACGCAGCTCCAGGAGCAGCTGGACCGGCTGGACGTGCTCTACCGGGGGCTCGTCGAGCATTCACCGGCCATCATCTACGTCCTGGATGTCTCAGGCCGTACCGTCTTCATCAACGACTCGGTGGAGACCCTCCTCGGGTACAAGAAGGAAGAGCTGCTGGGGAAGGAGCTGATCGAAATCGTTCATCCCGATGACAGGCAGGTGGCCTATTGGCCCCTGCGGGAGCGGCGCAGATCCCAGCGCGCAACGAGAAACCTGCAGATACGCCTCACGACAAAAGCCGGCGCTCCGCGCCAGTACGACCTGGATTTCATCTACATCTCCCTGAGCGCCTTCGGCCTCGGGCCGCAAATCCCCGGCGGGCCGAGCGGTGCGGTTCCTGAAAACCTCCAGGGAACCCAGGGAATTGCCCGCGACGTCACGGAGCTCGTCATGCTCAGGGACATGGCCCGTCAGGTTGGCCATATCCTCCCCATCTGCTCGGTCTGCCGTCGCATCCGGGTCACCACCCCCAGCGCGGAGGAATGGCTGCCTCTCTCGGAATACGTATCCCGCAAGACCGGCATACTTTTTTCCCACACCTTCTGTCCCGACCACCTGCCGAAGTAGCAGGGCTTCAGAAGTAGCAGGGCTTCAGAAGGAGCAGAGCTTCGGAAGGAGCAGAGCTTCGGAAGGAGCAGAGCGCCGCCTCTACAGCGAGGCAAGCTTTCTCAGAAGAAGCTCCTTGTTGGTCTCGAACCAGCTTCGAAACTCCTCGAACTGTTCCGCGGTTTCCGACGCCGCCCCCGAGAGCACCAGGAGGTCGCTCCGCCACCGGTACCAGAGGCAGTGCAGGGAGTACGGCTTGCACCTCCGCCGCGAATGGCACTGGCTCTCCAGCATCTCCGCCAGCTCGATGTGGTTCGCGTCCCCCGCCACGTAGTACACGTCGTCCTCCGCGCAACCCAGCGCGATGCGGCGAAACCCCTCCGCCATCGCGTCATCGTGCCGCCATCCCTCGATGGCGACGTCCTTCGAGCCGAGGCGCAGGTCATGCCCCTGGGACCTCAGGAGCTTACGCAGCGCCACGATGTCTTCCCGGACCGCCCGCGCCACCTGGGGATCGTTCCTGCTGCGAGAAAGCCGCTCGCGCCACCCCCTGAGCTCCGCGTCGTACTGCTCCAGCATCTTCGCCCTGCTGAGGTAGTTGGTCGTGTCGGAGAGAAGCCGCCATGTCGAGCTGATCGACTCGGCGAATCGGTTGAAGAACGTGGCCATGTGGTCTCGGGTGAAAGTAGCCGCCCTGCCGCGCGCGGTCAAGCTTGCCTCTCCCCCGTCCCGGTGATACCGTCTTGCACCGGGTGAGGAGGTGAGGCCGTGGAGAAGAGCGCAAGCGTCATCGCGGTGGACATCGGGGCCTCCGGAGGCAAGTGTTTCGCCGGCGTGTTCGACGGGAAAGGATTCACGCTCCGGGAGGTCCATCGCTTCAGCCATGAGCCGACCACCATCTACACGACGGACAGATCCGGCGCTCCCGAGGCGCGCACCTTCTGGGACGCGCTGTACATCTACGCGCAGATCGTCCAGGGCCTGCGCGCGTACCGCCGCGACGTCGGGGAGACGGCTGATTCCATTGGCATAGATGCCTGGGGGGCCGACGGCGCCCTTGTCACCGAGGACGGGGTCACGCTGGGTCCCGTGTACTGCTACCGCGACCACCGGCTTGACGGCATGATGGACCAGGTGAAAGCCCGGGTGGACCCACGGAGGATCTACGAGATCACCGGGATCCACTTCCAGCCCTTCAACATGTCAAACCAGCTCCTCTGGTTCATGCAGAACAGGGCGGGGCTTGTGAAGAAAGGGGTGCGCTTCCTGCCGATCACGACACTGTTCTCCTGGTACCTCGGCGGGGTGACCGCCGTGGACTCCTCCTGGGCCAGCGTGACGCAGCTCATGGATTCCAAGAAGCGCAAGTGGAGCCGCGAGATCCTTCGCGCGCTCGGGATCCCCGCATGGCTCATGCCCGAGATCGTGGCACCAGGCACGCCCGTGGGAGAGATCCGCGCGGGGCTGGCGGATGCCGTCGGGCTGAACCGGGCCCGCATCATCGCCGTGGGCTCCCACGACACGGCAAGCGCCTACGCGGCGGCCCCCGTGGGGAACCCGGCGAACGCCCTCATCATCAGCTCGGGAACATGGTCCCTCGTGGGAAAGCTGGTGCGAAAGCCCGTCACGAGCGAGGAGGCGATGGCGGCGAACATCAGCAACGAGGGCGGGATCGGCAACATCCGGCTCCTGAAAAACTGCATGGGCACCTGGCTCGTGCAGGAGCTGCGCCGCGCCTGGCGGGCCCGCGACGGCCGGGAGCTGGACTGGGAGGAGATGAACCGCCTGACGGAGAGGGGGACGCCGTTTGCCGCCTTCATCGATCCCGATGACCCCGACTTTTACAACCCTCCGAATATGGAGGAGGCCATCGTCGCCTTCTGCCGCAGGACGGGGCAGGAGGCGCCACGGGAACGGGGCACGATGTTGCGCGTCGTCTATGAGAGCCTCGCGCTGAAATACCGTGCCGTGGCGGAGCAGATCAGCACGGCAAGCGGGAAGCCCAACTCCGTCATTCACATCGTGGGCGGGGGGTCGAAGAATGCGTTCCTCAACCAGCTTGCCGCGAACGCCTGCGGGGTGAAGGTCGTGGCCGGTCCCGAGGAGGCGACGGCCGTGGGGAACGCCATGGTGCAGGCACTGGGGCTGGGGATCATCGAGAAGCTTTCCGAGGCAAAGTCCATGATCCGGGCCGCCTTCCCCATCCGCGAGTTCGCCCCGCGCGAGCGCGAGACGTGGGAGAAGGCGTACGCCCGGTTCAGGACTGTCGTCAAATAGACGCAAAAAAAACCGTTCGGGCGTGGGCCCGAACGGCTTTCGTACTTTTTCCTGTTTCGGCGGGGACTTTCAGCTCTTCTTCACTTCGATCATCTTGGGCTTCGCGGCCGGTGTCTTGGGGAAGCTCAGGTTGAGGATGCCGTTCTTGAACTCCGCGGCGATCTTTTCCCTGTCGATCCCCTCGGGAAGAACGAAGCTCCTTGTGAAGCTTGACGCCCTGCGCTCGCGCATCAGGTAGCCGTTCTTCTTCTCCTCTTTCTTCTCTTCCTTGCGGGAGGAGATGGTGAGGAGATTGTTGTCCAGCTTGACCTCGACGTCCTTCTCGGTCAGGCCGGGGAGCTCGACCTCCATGAGGTATTCGGAGTCGGTCTCCTTGACGTCCACTGCCGGAGTGGAATGACCGAACACAGGCTCAGTGAAGATCTCGTCGAACCAGCTGGAAACGTTGTCCAGAAGGTCCAGCGTGTTGGGTGAATAACGGATAAGGTTCATATCGCACCTCCAATTGCCTTTTGAAAATCTCGACTATATATCTGCAGGAAATGTGCCAAGATCAGGTATTTTCGAATAATTCATTATGGACAAATAAATTAGAAGATAACTCCTTCATCTGGCTTGAAGCCAGTAAGGCCTATAGTTGTATCATTTTGATCCAATTAGTCCATTTGTGGCCCATCATGATGCGTTCTGACGCACTTTTCATGATTTCCTTTTGCTGTTAGCGTCACCGGGTGGGCAAAAAGGAACCGTCCGGGCTTCTTTCATCGTTCGAAAGCTTTTCTCCAGAAATGAATCCGCGCCTGGTGCCTGCGAGCCCGTCGTACTGGCTGGCATGCCAGGGGAGCAGCATCCTGATCGAGGCGGGCAAGGGCGGGGCCGCCGGCTCAGAGGCAGCTTGCATTCCCCTTGCCGACGACCTGGCCTCACTCGGGCTGTCCGGCGGCGCCTCCCATCTCCTGGGAACGGCTGCCGGCCACCCGTGTCGGGCAGTGGGCATCCCTATCGGGACTCCTGCTCCCGCCGGCCTGCGCTTCGAAGGCCTGCGGTCCCTTTTCGACGGGATGTCCTACAGCTTCTTCGCGCTGGCGGCGCGCGCTCTGGAGATCGTGGAGTGGGATCGCTCGCACCGCTTCTGCGGGACATGCGGCACGGCGACCATCCTCAAGGACGGCGAGCGCGCTCGGGAATGCCCTTCCTGCGGCAGCCTGAGCTACCCCCGCATCTCGCCGGCCGTGATCGTTGCGGTGGTGCGGGGCGACAGGATCCTCCTTGCGCGCGCGGCCAGATTTCCTCCCGGCCTCCACAGCGTGCTGGCCGGCTACGTCGAGCCGGGAGAGACTCTCGAGGAATGCGTTCATCGCGAAGTGCGCGAGGAGACGGGGATCGAGGTGACCAACCTGCGCTACTTTGCGAGCCAGCCGTGGCCCTTTCCTCACTCCCTGATGGTCGCGTTCACCGCTGAGCATGCCGGGGGGGAGATCGTCGTGGACGGCACGGAGCTCAAGGACGCCGCGTGGTTCTCGGCGGACGCGCTCCCCGAAATCCCCGGTCCGATGACGGTGGCCCGTCGGCTGATTGACTGGTTTACGAGCGGGCGGCCGGCATGGGGAACCCCATGACCAGGGAGGTGAGCCGCTGCGGCTGGGCGTCCGGCGAAGAGGCGCTCATCCTCTACCACGACCGCGAGTGGGGAGTGCCCGTGCACGACGAGCATCGGCATTTCGAGTTTCTCATCCTTGAAGGAGCGCAGGCCGGCCTTTCCTGGCTCACGGTGCTTCGAAAAAGGGACGCGTATCGCCGAGCCTACCGCGGGTTCGATCCGGCCCGGGTTGCGCGGTTCGGGAAGCGGGACATCGAAAGGCTGATGGGGGATCCCGGGATCGTGCGCAACCGGGCCAAGATCGAGTCTTCGATCAACAATGCCAAGAGGTTCCTCGAGATCCAGAAAGAGTTTGGCAGCTTCGACGCGTACATCTGGAAATGGACGCACGGGAGGCCGCAGGTGAACCGCTGGCGCGCAATCCGCGAGGTCCCGCCCACGAGCGAGCTCTCCGACGAGGTGTCGAAGGACTTGAAGGCGCGCGGGTTCAGCTTTGTCGGCTCGACCATCATCTACTCCCACCTGCAGGCGGTCGGTGTGATCAACGATCACCTCGCGAGCTGCTTCCGTTGGGCCGGGCTTGCCGCGCGCAACCGGGGCGCCGCCGGCCGCGCGCGGGCCGGCCCCGCGCGGGCCTGCCACACGTGGGCCGCCGAGAGGGCTGAGCGCAGCGAAGGATCCTGTTGCAGCGTCGTTGCAGAATGCACCCGTTTGCTCTACATTCGGGGTGTGAACGAGCTCGTCGCTGTCATCGAAGATGAAGACGATATTCGCGACCTGGTTGCGGCGGCGCTGAAGAAGGAGCGGTTTCGCGTCCGGGAGCATCCCGACGGACATGGGTTCCTTGCGTCCCTGGCCGCCGAAAGGCCGGGCCTCATTATCCTGGACCTCATGCTTCCGGACATGGACGGGTTCGAGATCTGCCGCAGGATCCGCGCCGACCGGGACCTCTCCTCCATTCCTGTCATCATCCTGACAGCCCGCTCCGAAGAAGCGGACCGGATCCTCGGCCTCGAGCTCGGCGCGGATGACTACGTCGTAAAGCCCTTCTCCCCCAAGGAGCTTGCGGCGCGCGTGAAGGCCGTCCTCCGCCGCGCCGCCCCCGAGACCGCGCGGGCGCGCATCGATGCGGGAGAAGGCCTCATCATCGACACGGATACCCTGGAGGCGTTCGCCGACGGGCATCGCCTGGAGCTGACGCAGGCGGAGTTTCGTATCCTCCAGCTCCTGGCCAGCCGCGTCGGATGGGTTTTCTCCCGGGAAAAGATCCTGGACTATCTCTGGGGCAACGAGAAGAACGTCACCGACAGGTCGGTGGACGTGCACGTGAAGCACCTGCGGGACAAGCTCGGAGCACAGGGAGCCCGGATCCTCAACGTCCGGGGAGTCGGCTACAAGCTCATCTCATCCACTCGCGCGGTCCCCACGGAGGGGCGGTGAAGCGCCTCATCCTCAGCAGGGCCTTCGGCGGGTTCGCCTTCCTGTGCGTCTTTGCGCTCCTGGCATTCTTCATTTACACGCTCACCGTGGTGCGGGGAATGGCGTTCGACTCGGTGGTCCATGGCATGGAGCAGGCAGCACTCACCGCACGGGGAGCCGCGGCGCCGCTCATGGCAAAGGGCAGGAGCGTTGAGCTGGACTCTCTCACGCACCGCATGGCAGCCGAAGGGCACGATCGGATCACCCTGATCGATGCTCGCGGCGTCGTCCTTGCGGATTCAGAGGAAGACGCGACGAAGATGGAAAACCACTCCCTGCGCCCCGAAGTTGCCGCCGCAATGCTCGGGGAAACGGGGGTTTCATCCCGGCTTTCCAGCACGGTGCGGCGCTGGACGGTGTATGTCGCGGTTCCCGTCTTCGTGAACGGGAGCGTTCACGGCGTGGTCCGCGCAGGCAGCCCCCGGGCGGATCTGGATGCCGCCTACCCCCGCGAGACGACGAACCTCCTTCTCTTCATGGGTCCCCTCCTTGTCGTCTGTCTCCTCTTTGCGCTGGCGTTCACCCGTTCCATTCTCTCCCCGCTTCGCGACCTCGCGGGCGCCGTGGGCAGGTTTGCCTCGGGGGACTTCGGGGCACGGCTGCACCTGCGACGGCGGGACGAGATCCGCGAGCTCGCCGAGGCGTTCAACGGGATGGGAGAACGCGTCCAGCATTTCTTTGAGGACAGCGCGCGGCGCGCGCAGGAGCTGGATGGGATCTTCTCATCCGTGCAGCAGGGGATCATCCTCCTGGACAGGAGCGGGCGGATCGTCCGCTGCAACAGGGGCTTCGAGGACCTTGCCGGCAGCCGGGGAGTGGAGGGGAAGACCTTGTGGGAGCTCGTGCGCGCGCCGCGGCTCATCGAGCTGATCCAGGAGGCGAGGTCCACCGGGGAGCGGCGGTCCGAGGAGGTGGCCTGCGGGGAAAAGTGGCTCCTCTGCACGGTGCAACAGATGCCGGGCAGGGAGGAGCTGATTGTCGTGCTCCATGACACCACGGAGATCCGCCGCCTGGAGACGGTGAAGCGGGACTTCGTGGTCAACGCCTCCCACGAGCTGCGCACGCCGCTCACCTCCATCCGCGGTTCCCTGGAAATGCTGGAAGGGCGGCTCTCCGGGGACTCCCAGCGCTGGATGGACGCCATCCGCCGCAACGCGGAGCGGATGTCAGCCATCGTGGAGGACCTCCTCCTTCTCTCGCGCCTCGAGGCGCGGGGAGTCGAGCGCACGCCCGAGCCTGCCGACCTGCGGAGGATCATCACGGATGTCACGGGGATGTTTGCACACCGCGCGCAGGCGAAAGGACTTGCCCTGAATGTCTCCGTTCCCGACCCCCTGCCCTCCATTCCGGCTGACGCGTTTCTCGTGGAGCAGATGCTGGTCAACCTGCTCGACAACGCCCTGAAATACACGGAGACGGGCGAGGTCAGGGTCACCGTGGAGCAGGAGGGAAGCCGGTGGATGAGGATCGAGGTTTCGGACACCGGCATCGGGATCTCGGAGGAGCATATCCCCCGCCTCTTCGAGAGGTTCTACGTCGTGGACAAGTCGCGGTCGCGGAAGCTCGGCGGGACCGGACTGGGGCTCTCCATCGTGAAGCATATCGTCCAGAGCCACGGGGGAACCGTCGGACTGGAGAGCAGCGTCGGCCGGGGAACCCGGATCATCGTGCGCCTGCCGGTTTCCGAGGGCCGCGCGGCAGCCCTGAATTAACGGAAAATTAACACAACCTTCACCGCTCACTAACAGCGTCTCCCTCCATTGATACTGCGCACACGCGCTGAAATTACACCATCGCCAAGGAGGAATCGCAGTGAGAGTCACCAGGCTATTTCTGACCGCGGCGCTCCTGGTCTCCCTCGGGGGGATCGGCTTCGCGCAGTCGTACGAGTTCGTCGGAGCGGGCGCGACGTTCCCCGCGCCGCTGTACTCCAAGATGTTCGACCAGTACGCCAAGGAGTTCGGCGTGAAGGTCAACTACCAGTCCATTGGTTCGGGCGGCGGGCAGACCCAGCTCAAGAACAGAACCGTTGATTTTGGCGCCTCGGACGTCATCATGACGGAAAAGGATCTCGCGTCAGCTCCGGCGCCGATTGTGCACATCCCTATGGTCGCCGGTGCAGTGGTCATCACCTCCAACCTTTCCGGGCAATCCCGAGCTCAGGTTTACTCCCGATCTCGTGGCTGACATCTACCTCGGCAAGATCAAAAGGTGGAACGATCAGCGGATCGAGGCGGTGAACCCGGGGGTGAAGCTGCCGGCCATGAACATTACCGTTGTGCACCGCTCAGACGGCAGCGGCACGACCGGCGTGTTCACCGACTACCTCAGCAAGGTCTCCGACGAGTGGAAGGAGAAAGTCGGCTCGTATACCTCGGTTCAGTGGCCGACCGGCGTGGGAGCCAAAGGGAATGAGGGTGTTTCGGGCCTGGTGAAACAGCTTCCGGGAGCCGTGGGCTACGTGGAGCTGATCTATGCCCTGCAGAACCACATGCAGTATGCCCTGCTCAAGAACAAGAGCGGCAACTGGATTCAGGCCTCCCTTGAAACCACGACGACGGCGGCAAACGTGCCGGTGCCCGAGGACGTGACCAAGCTGAGCACGACCAACACGAACGTGCCCCAGGGGTACCCCATCGCCAGCTTCACCTGGCTGATCCTTTACAAGGAACAGAATTATGGCAATCATGACAAGGCAAAATGCGAGGCTCTCCTGAAGATGATCTGGTGGATGACGCACGACGGGCAGAAGTATGCAGAGCCCCTGTCGTATGCGACTCTGCCGGCGCCCGTTGTCAAGAAGGCGGAGGACATCCTCAAGTCAATCACCTGGGATGGCCAGCCGCTCCTGAGCGGAATGTAAGGACCTCGACGACCGAGAGCTTGGGTGGGAAGGATGACGACCGCGCGGGCTTCTGATTCGGCGTTCCGAACGACGCTCTTTGTCGGGGGGATCGTGGTGAGCACCCTGCTTGTCGCGATTTTCCTCACTCTTGTGCTCTCCTCCCGCCCTGCTCTCGTCGCAAACGGGTTTCAGTTTCTGACAGGTTCCGAATGGGATCCTGTCACAAACAGCTTCCACGCCGTGCCCTTCATCGCGGGCACCCTGCTCACCTCTTTTATTGCGCTGGTGCTGGCGACGGTGCTGGCGCTGGCACTTGCCATCCTGCTGGGAGAGTATTTTCGCACCGGTGTTTTTGCCTCTCTCATGAGGACCGCGGTCGAGCTCCTGGCCGGGATCCCCTCCATCGTATATGGCTTCATCGGACTCTTCTTTCTCGTTCCGGTTATCAGGGTCCTCCAGCAGCTCATTGGGGTGCCTCCCTTCGGCGTGGGCATCCTTACCGCTGCGATCCTCCTGGCGTTCATGGTACTCCCGTATTCGGCCTCGCTCAGCCGTGAAGTGATCAGCCTCGTCCCTGCCGACCTGAAAGAAGCGGCTTTGTCCCTGGGGGCGACTCCCTCCGAGACGATCTGGAAGGTGTCGCTTCCCTACGCCCGCTCGGGAATCGTCGGCGGAGTCTTTCTGTCGCTGGGCCGGGCGCTCGGGGAAACGATGGCTGTCACCATGGTGATCGGAAACTCAAATGCGCTCACCGCCAACGTCCTGTCTCCCGGCAATACGATGGCGAGCGTCATTGCGAACGAGTTTACCGAGGCCACCGGCAACGTCTACCTCGCAAGCCTCATCGAGATCGGGCTCCTCCTCTTCGTGATCAGCACGGCGATCAATATCCTCGGGAAGCTCGTCATCAACCGCATGGTAGAGGCCCGCTGACGTGGCTGAAAACATCGCTCGAATGACACGCGGCGGCGGTGTGACTTCCTCCCAGGAAAGACTCGCATCCGGCTCGCGCGGAGAGGACGCGGGGGTCCGCGGCCGGCTTCGCGCGGACACAGCCTTTCGGGCCGGGGTCCTCGCATTGTCTCTCCTCGCCGTTCTTCCCCTTGTGCTCATTCTCATTTTCATCATCGTTCGGGGTGCCTCCTCGATCAACTGGCAGTTCCTGACGGAGCTTCCGAAGCCCATGGGGGAGACGGGAGGCGGGATTGCGAATGGGATTGTCGGAACACTCATCCTGATCGTCATAGCTTCCGTGATTTCGATTCCGTTGGGGATCTTTGCCGGCATTTTCCTTTCAGAAAGCGGGAAAAGCGAGCTGGGGAAAGTGACGCGCTTGTCGCTGGAAACGCTCATGGGCATCCCCTCGATCGTCATTGGAATTGTCGCCTATGTCTGGGTGGTTCGGCCCATGGGTCATTTCTCTGCCCTCTCTGGCGGAGTGGCGCTTGCCATGATCATGCTCCCCGTCATCACGCTCTCCACCGCGGAGACGCTCATGCTGATTCCCGTGAGTCTCCGTGAGGCCGCCCTTGCCATCGGCGTCTCGTACCCGCGGACGGTCCTCAAGGTGATCCTCCCCGCCGGCGCGAGCGGAATCATCACTGGAGTTCTTCTGGGCGTCGCCCGCGCCGCCGGAGAGACGGCCCCCCTTCTCTTCACTTCGTTCGGAAGCCCGTACATGGTTCTCGGCATCTTCAAACCCATGGCCTCGTTGCCCCAGACGATTTTCTATTACGCGATAAGCCCGTACCCCGAATGGCAGTCCCTCGCCTGGGGCGCTTCCTTTGTTCTCCTTGTTGTTGTGCTCGCGCTGAATCTCGTGACACGGCTGGTAACATCGAGATGGAAGATCCAGTTCTGACCGCGGAAAAGATAATCCTTGAGACGCGGGGCCTCACGGCCGGGTTCGACGGGACCGATGTCGTGAAGGGCATTTCGCTTGCCGTGCCCGAGCATCGCGTCACGGCGATCATGGGTCCGTCCGGCTGCGGCAAGACCACCTTCATGCGATGCATCAACCGTATGCACGAGCTGGCTCCCAACGCTGCCGTGCGCGGGAGCGTGCTCCTGGACGGGGACGACGTCTACCGCCTCAACCCCATCCTCCTGCGCCGCCGCATCGGGATGGTGTTCCAGCGGCCCAACCCGTTCCCGACAATGAGCATTTACGACAACGTCATCGCGGGCTACACTCTCAACGGCGCCCGCATGGACAGAACGGACCGTGACCGCATTGTGGAGGAGACGCTCCGCATCGTCACGCTGTGGGACGAAGTGAAGGATTCCCTCTATCGGCGTGGGACTTTCCTCTCCGGCGGCCAACAACAGAGACTCTGCATTGCCCGCGCCTTGGCCATGAAGCCCGAGGTGCTTCTCCTGGACGAACCGACCTCCGCCCTGGACCCGAAGGCCACGGCTGCCATCGAGGAGCTGATCGTCTCTCTCAAGGGAACGGTCACCATCGTCCAGGTCACGCACAACATTCCCCAGGCGGCTCGTATTTCCGACTACACGGCGTTCATTCACATGGGAGAGCTCGTGGAGTTCGGGCCGACAAACAAGTTGTTCACGGTTCCGAAGGACAAGCGGACGGAGGAATACCTCTCCGGGAAGTTCGGATAGGAGTCACCATGCCGATAGCGCAGATCGACGATCTCAAGGCGCGCGTCGTGGCGTACGCCCGCCTTGTCGAAGACATGATCGAGCAGTGCCGCTCCTCCCTGCAGAAGCGCACGACGGAGGATCTGGACGAGGTCGTGGAGAAGCAGGAGACGCGGGCCAACGAGTTCGAGATGGAGCTGGAGGAGGAATGCACCTCCCTCATCGCCCAGCACCAGCCCATGGCAAAAGAGCTGCGCACCATCCTCATGGTCCGCAGCATGACCAACGACCTGGAGCGCATGGCGGACCACGCGGTGAACATCGCGGAGGCAGCGCTCGAGTGCATCGGGCTTTCCACGGCGCAGCCCGACGAGGATCTCCTGCGGCTCTTCGGGGACACCATCGGGATGGTGGATAGCGCGGTGCGGAGCTTCATCGAGGCCAACGCGGCGCTGGGCAGGGAGGTGTGCGAGGCTGATGCCACGGTGGACCAGCTTGCCTCCGAGATCCTGGAGCGCGTCAGCGTTTCCATGACCCGGGATCCCTTTACGATCGAGCAGAGCCTCTGCGTCCTGAAGATTGCCGGCAACTTGGAGCGGATTGCCGATCTTTCCACCAACATCGGGGAAGACGTGATCTACATGACCGAAGGCAGAGTGATCAAGCATAACCGGGTCGAGGAAAGGTAAACACCGTGTCCCACCGGATCGCTTCCATCGACGTGGGCACGAATGCGATCCGCTTTTTTGCAGTCGAGATGGAGGGAGACTCGGTTTCGCGTGTCCTCAGCGAGGCGCGGTTTCCCGTACGCTTCGGCCACGGAGTCTTCTCCGCCGGGCGCATCAGCGCGGATGCTTCCGCCCAGGCCCTCGATGGCCTGGAACGCGCGGCCGTCCAGATGAAGGAGCTGGGGATCCAGAAGTACCGGGCCGTGGCCACGAGCGCGGTCCGTGAGAGCCCCAACAGGCGGGAGCTCGTGCGCGCGGTGAAGCGGCGCACGGGGATCTCCCTCGAGGTGATCTCAGGGTCCGAGGAGATACGCCTTGTCCAGGTGGCCGTCACCCGCCGTCTCCTCCTGGGCACGGACCAGTGGATCCTCGTTGAGCTGGGCGGGGGGAGCGTGGAAGTGGCCCTGGTCACCTCTGCCCGCATCCTCTGGAGCGAGACGCACGCCATGGGCGCGGTGCGGCTCCTGGAGCTGTTTGCCCCTGGCGGAAAAGAGACCCCGGATTTCCTCGAGCTCCTGAGCGAGTACTCGGCAACCATCCGCCTGTCTCCAAGGGTCCGCGAGGCGAAGGCCTGCGGGTTCATCGGAACGGGTGGAAACATCGAGGTCCTGGCCAGGATAGCCAACGGCGCGGCGGAAGAGGGAGACGTCAGAAAGCTCCCGGTCAAGGGCCTGCGCGCGGCCATGGAAAAGCTTTCCCGCATGACCATGCAGGAGCGCATGAGCGCATACGATCTGCGCCCGGACCGGGCGGACGTGATTGTCCCTGCGGCCGTCGTTTACTCACAGCTCGCCGAGCTTCTCGGGGTCTCCGAGATTGTCGTCCCCGGCGGCGGGATCCGGGAGGGCATCATCTTCGACCTCGCCGACAAGCTGGCCGTTCGGCGCCCGGCGAGCGATGAAAGCACAATCGAGGATGCCGTAGCCCTGGGCAGGAAATACTCCTTTGACGAAGCGCACTCCGTGCATGTTGCCCGGCTTGCCGGCCAGCTCTTCGATCAGCTTTCCGCTGTTCATGGCCTCGGGAGTCGCGACAAGCGTCTCCTCATGGTCGCGGCAGTCCTCCACGATATCGGGGATTTCGTCAGCCTGAAGGGCCACCACAAGCATTCCCTGTACCTGATCTCGCGCGCCGAGATCTCAGGCTTTTCGCAGAGCGAGATGTTTCTCATTGCCAACATCGCGCGCTATCACAGGAAGAGCGCCCCGAGCGTGCGCCATGGCGAGTTCGCCCTCCTGTCCAGCGCGGACCGCGAGCGCGTGCGCCGGCTTGCGGCTATCCTGCGGATCGCCGACGCCCTGGACAAGGAGCACCGGGAGAAGATCCAGAAGATCGAGGTCAGGCGCAAGGAAGATCTCATCGAGATCGCCGCGGGGCGCAACGGCGACCTGCTCCTGGAGCGCTGGGCCCTCGAGAAGAAAGCCGACATGTTCAGGAGAGTCTTCGGAGCCCGGGTGGTCCTTGTGTCCCGGGAAGGCGGCCCGAGTGCCTGAGGCAGTACGCTCGGCAGAGGACCTGGCGGATCCGTCCCTTTTCATTGACCGGGAGCTCAGTCTCCTGGACTTTTTTCGGCGCGTGCTGGAGGAGGCAGAAGACCCGTCAAACCCCCTCCTGGAACGCGTGAGGTTCCTTTCCATAGTCAGCTCCAACCTGGCGGAGTTCTTCATGGTCCGGGTCTCGGGTCTGAAACAGCAGATCGAGGCCGGCGTGAGCGAGCACTCCGCCTCGGGGCTTTCTCCGTCGGCCCAGCTTCAAGCGGTGCGCAAGGCGTCCCAGGATCTCATGCTGCAGGCACGCGCCTGCCTGCGGGAACTCCTCCCGCTCCTGGACAGCGTCGGGATTCACATTCTCGGCTACGAGGGCCTTTCCGATGCCCAGCGAGCCTCCGTCGACTATTACTTCCGGGAGGTAGTCTTTCCCGTCCTTACGCCGCTGGCTGTGGATCCGGGCCGCCCCTTTCCTCATATCTCCAACATGAGCCTGAACTTCGCCCTCGTCGTCAGTGATCCCGGAGGACAGGAGCGATTCGCCAGGGTCAAGCTGCCGGGCACGCTCCCGCGGCTCGTGGAGGTTCGCGCCCCGGACGGTGAGAAAGGCCAGTCCGATCAGAACCAGTCCGTCACCTTTGTCTGGCTGGACCAGGTTGTCACGGCCAACCTGGGCACCCTCTTCCCCGGCCTCAAGGTGGGTCAATCGTATCCATTCAGGGTAACGCGGGATGCCGAGGTTTCCATCCAGGAGCTGGAGGCGGAAGACCTCCTGGAGACCATCGAGCGGGGCGTACGGCAGCGGCGCTTCGGAAAGGTCGTGCGGGTCACCGTGGACCCCCGGATGCCGGATGCAATTCGCGACATACTGGTTGAGAACCTGGAGGTGGACCCGAGGGACATCTACACCCTGGAGCCTCCCCTTGGGATGAGCGACATCGCGCAGCTGCACGACCTTGACCGGCCCGACCTCAAATACCCGCCCTTCCTTCCAGCACTTCCTCCCGCGCTGCGGGACCTGGAAGGAAGCATCTTCGCAGCCATCCGCAGGGACGATATCCTCCTGCACCATCCCTACGATTCCTTCACCCCCGTGGTGGATTTTCTCAACACCGCCGCCAGCGACCCTTCGGTTCTTGCCATCAAGCAGACCCTCTACCGGGTGGGCCGCAACTCTCCGGTCGTGGAAGCGCTCCTGGAGGCTGCGCGCAACGGGAAGCAGGTTGCCGTGCTCGTGGAGCTGAAGGCCCGCTTCGACGAGGAGAGTAACATCGAATGGGCCCGCGCCCTGGAGCGCGAGGGCGTCCACGTCGTGTATGGCCTCCTGGGCCTGAAAACGCACTCCAAGATCGCCCTTGTCGTGCGCCAGGAAGGGGACCGCATCCGCCGCTACGTCCACCTCTCCACGGGAAACTACAACGCGGTCACCGCGCAGCAATACACAGACCTCGGGCTTTTCACGTGCGACGACGCCATCGGGGCCGACACCTCGGATGTCTTCAACTACCTTACCGGCTACAGCGACAAAAGCGACTACCGGCGGTTCCTCGTGGCCCCCATCAACCTGCGCCGGGGACTGGAGGCCTTGATCCGCCGTGAGATGGCCCACACAGCCGGCGGAGGGGAAGGGCACGTGATCTTCAAAATCAACGCCCTGGTGGACAAGCCGATGATCCAGCTCCTCTACGAAGCATCCCAGGCGGGCGTCAAAATCGACCTGGTGGTGCGCAGCATGTGCTGCCTGCGACCGGGCATCCCGGGGGTGAGTGAGACCATCTCCGTGCGGAGCATCGTCGGCAGGTTCCTCGAGCACAGCAGGATCTTCTGGTTTCGAAACGGCGGACGTGAGGAAGTCTACCTGGGAAGCGCCGACCTGATGATGCGAAACCTCGACAGGCGCGTGGAGATTCTTTTCCCGGTGGCAAGCCAGCGACTCGTCCGCTACCTTCACGACGAGGTGCTTGCCACATGCCTTGCGGACAACGGCAAGGCGCGAGTGATGAAGAAGGATGGCAGCTACGAGCGGCCCCGGCGCGACGACGGGAGGGAGATCATCGACTCGCAGGCGCAGCTCATCAAGCGGCGGGGGAGCCAGGGGGGCGGGTGATGGACCTTTTCTTCTTACGCCACGGAGAAGCGCAAAGCAGGGAGGAGTGGAAAGGCGATGACGGGGAACGCCCGCTATCCGAGGAGGGCGTTGCCCGGATGCGCCGGGAGGGAAAGACGCTCGCCGGGCTCTCTCTCGGTGTCTCCCTGGTCCTGACCAGCCCGCTGGTACGGGCATTCGCGACAGCAGAGATTGCCGCGACCGCGCTGGGCCTCCGTGATTCGCTCTTTACAGACGCACGCCTTTCCCCCGGCTTCAACGTGATGTTGCTGCGGGAGATCCTTGCCGAACACGCCGAGGTGGGTGCACTGCTCATCGTGGGGCACGAACCTGATTTCAGCGAGACCATCGAGGCGTGCATTGGCGGAGGACGGGTGGAGTGCAAAAAGGGCGGCCTTGCGAGGCTTGTCATCACCGATCCCCTGCGTCCCCGCGGCTCGCTCCTGTGGCTTCTTCCCCCCCGTGTCCTTGCCCCATGAGCACGGAGACGGAGGCAAAGCTCCTCGTCGCCGACCTCGTTTCCTTCAACCGGGCGAAAGCCCTGCGCGCCCTCGGAGAGTTCGCCCTCTCCGCGGGACAGGAGGTGGATGTCCATGATACGTATCAGGACACCCCCAGCCGAACCCTCCTGGCAGCTGGCTGGGCGCTGCGCACGAGAGAGCGCGCCGGTGAGATCCTTCTGACCTTGAAATCTCTTGCCCCCTTGTCGGGCGTCATCCACGAGCGGGAGGAGCTGGAGGTCACGTTGGACCGACCGGGTGATCCCGGGGAGTGGCCCGACTCGGAGCTTCGGCGCGTAGTCCTTTCACTGGCAGGAAACCAGCCGTTAGAGCCCCTGTTCGAGGTTCAGCAGACGCGCCTCGTGCGGCGAGTTGCCTCAGGGGACCGGGTTGCCGCGGAGATGAGCCTGGATCAGGTCCGGGTGCTGGCTGGCGGGCGGGAGCGGGAGTACTGCGAGCTGGAAATCGAGCTCCTGGGCGACGGCACTCGTGACGATCTTTCCGCAATTTTGTCGGCGCTGGCCGAAGAGATGCCGCTTGTTCCTTCAGCGCGCTCAAAGTTCGAAGAGGGGCTGCTCCTGCTCGACGGGGCTGCGGCGGTGACCCGGCAACCCGGACGGCCAAAATCCATGCGGTCCCTTATCCCCGAGGCCGCGGGAAGGCCGCTGGAGCTGGAGGCTCCCGCGGGCGTCGAAGAGGAGACTGTCCTCACCGAGCTTCAACGCCTGGGATACCGCTCAAGGGTGCGCTCCCGAAGGGGGGAGACCCGCACATACTTCGACACCCAGGGTGGAAGCCTCCTCCGCCAGGGCTGCGAGCTGTACGTCACGGGAGCGGACTTGCGGTGGCACTTCCTGCGCGACGGTCGCCAGGAGCATTCGCAGAAGGGTGGGCAGGGTGCGCCGCCGAAGATGGGGCCTGTGGGGCATTCCGTGGAAGGAGTCACGCGCAACCGTCCAGGCGTTCCCTATCTCGAGGCAGTCATGCGTGAGACTGCGCTCTCCCTGGCAAGCATGACGGCACCGGTGCTGGGCGTTACTCTCTCCAATTGGCGCCTTCGCTCGCTGCTGCACGAGCTGCCTGAGCAGACCGTTCTCACCCTGGCCGTGGACCGCGGCAGGGCATCGCCGTTCGAAAGAGACTACCTGGTCCAGCTTCTGAAGAGCGGGCTCGATCTCCGCCAGCTGGACGGAACGGTGCTCGGCTTCGGCCTTCGGCGGCTCGGGGCACCGCTTCCTGGCGCCCCCCTGCCCGGAGAATACCTGCCGGCGCGCGGAGACGACGTGCCCACCGTATGCCGCAGGATCCTCGGGGGGGAAGCGTGGCGGATGAAAGCGAACGCCCCGGGAGCGATCAAGGATCTTGACTCCGAGTTTGTCCACGACCTCCGCGTTGCCACCCGCCGGGCGCGCTTTGCCTGCCGGCTCTTTCTTGCTGTCCTGGGTGAGCAAGGCCGCGACAGGGTACGAGCGGAGCTCTCCTGGATTGCCGGGCTCCTGGGCGGGGTCCGGGATCTGGACGTGCTGCGGGAACGGCTTGGCTCCCAGCTTGCCCTTACCGATGCCGATCCACAGTTTATGAAAAACATGACAGACCTTCTGGATGCAAGGCGGGCACAGGCGAGGGCAGCCCTGGTCCCGGCGTTGGGCTCCCCGCGGTTTCACGCTCTCCTTGAGCTGATGAGTTTGGCAGCGCCCGAGCCTTCCGGGCCGGCGGCGGCAGCAGCCGGTCAGCCGGCTTCAGAGCTTGGCCGGCGCAAGCTGACCCGGGCGCTGGCAAAGATGCTGCCCTGGACGAAACGCAACCCCGAAGAGCTTTCCGCGGCAGAGTTGCACAGGCTTCGCATTCTCTTCAAACGGCTCCGCTACACGGCAGAGTTTTTTCGCCCCGTCCTGGACGAGGATGTCACTCCGCTCGTGAAGGAGTGCGTGGCGTACCAGGACTGCCTTGGCCTGCACCAGGACGCACGGGCGGCTGTGGAGATCATCACCGGGTTTGCCGAAGAGCCGGCCGTGCGCGGAGAGCCGGAAGCGCTCCTTGCCCTTGGCGCCCTTGTCCAGGTTCAGCGGGACCGGATGAAAACGCAGAGGGATCGGTTCCAGGTTCTCTGGAAATCCGCCCCGGCCCTTTTCAACACGTGGGAGCCGCAGGCGCCATGACAACCGTTGCCGTGTACCACCTCAAAGGCGGCGTAGGAAAGACGACAACGGCCGTCAACCTGGCCTGCTGCGCGGCACTGGACGGCGAGCGAACGCTCCTCTGGGACCTCGATCCGCAGGGAGCCGCCGGCTTCTACCTTGGTGCCGCAGTGGGGGCCAGGAAGACCGGACGCCGCCTCATCGAAGGGAAGATTAGGGTCACCGACGTTGCCCGGGAATCGGCGTTCCCCGGGCTGGATGTGCTTCCCTCCCGCTTCTCCTATAGAAAGCTCGATGTCCGCCTTGCCGTTCAAAGGAAAGCAAGGAGCGCCATCAGGCGCGTCCTCAAGCCTCTGGAGAAGACTTACCAGTGGGTCTTTCTGGACTGCCCGCCGGGAGTTTCCCTGCTTGCGGAAAACGTCTTTCGCGCGGCGGACGTGATCCTCGTTCCACTCATTCCCACCCCCCTTTCCATCAGATCCTTCGAGGAGATCTCCGTCTTTCTTGCCCGCAGTCGCCTGGGCCGGTCCCGGCTCGTGCCTTTCTTCTCCATGGTGGAAGGCAGGAAGAAAATCCATCGGGAGACGATGAAGGTCTTCTCCGCCCGGGAGAAGACCGTCCTGTTGTCCATCATCCCCGCAATGTCTGACATTGAAAGAATGGGCGTGACACGAAGACCCGTGGCGTACTTTCGGCCGCGTTCGTCTGCCGGCAAATCGTACCGCGCGCTCTGGAGCGAGCTGAAAGGAAAGCTCGCCGGTCGGACATGACCCCGCAGCTTGTCGGCGCGGCCGCGAGCATCGAGGCAACGCTCCAGAAGCTCTTCGACTCCTCTCCGACTCTCCCCCTGACAACCTCGGAGCGGCTTGTCGTCATCAGCGATCTCCATCTGGGAGATGGCAGCTCGCGAGATGACTTCCTCCCCAACGGAGAGCTCCTGGAAGAGATCCTCCGCCGCTATTACCTGCCCAACGGCTATTCCCTTGTCCTCAACGGGGACATTGAGGAGCTGCAGCGCTTCCCCCTGGACGCCATCAGGTCCCGCTGGCACGGGCTGTACGAGCTCTTCCGCCAGTTCGTCGCGCGGGCCGCTGTCTACAGGATAGTCGGCAATCACGACGATGGCCTCTGGCACTCCGATGCGCGGATCGGGGACGAGCCTCTCCTGGCCTCCCTGCGGCTTTCCTTCGGATCGGAAACCATCTTCATCTTCCACGGCCATCAGGCCACGATCTTCTTCGAGCGGTTCAACGACGTCTCGGGCTTTTTCCTTCGCCATTTCGCCAACAGGCTCAACATCCGCAATCTTCCCGTGCACTACGAAAGCACGAGGAGATACAGGACTGAGCACCGGGTGTACGCATTCTCCAGCGCCCGAAAGATCGTCTCCGTGATCGGGCACACGCATCGTCCGCTCTTCGAGTCTCTTTCGAAGATCGATACGCTGCGCTTCCGCATTGAGCAGATGTGCCGCGATTACCCGTCGGTGTCTCCCCGTGCCCGGCGGACCATCGAGAAGGTGGTGGACATCTACAAGGGCGAGCTGAGCCACCTCTGGGAGAAATCCCGGCGGGACGGCATGCGAAGCAGCCTGTACAACGAGCAGCTCTCCGTTCCCTGCCTTTTCAACTCCGGCTGCGCCATCGGCAAACGAGGAGTGACTGCAATCGAAATAGCCCAGGGGGAGATCGCTCTCGTGCACTGGTTCGACAGGCGCAGAAGCGACAAACACCTCACGAACGGCCACCGGGGCCTGGCCTCCTATCCCCACGACGGGGAGGCCACGAGGCGCCTGGGAGAGACAGAGTATTATCGGACGCTCCTGAAGAAGGACCGGCTGGATTACGTCTTCTCCCGGATCCGCCTCCTCGCCTAGATGGGAATTAACCGCAAATTAAGGGAACGCAAAGAAAAACCTAACACGGAAGCCTGATCCTGCCCCCGCGAGGAGGAAGCAGATGCCGTCGACGAAGCGGGGTCTCTGGGAAAGCGTCTACTATGCCATCGTCCAGTCGAAGACGCTCACCGTCTCCACGTGCGCCTATCTGCCCGGGGAGCGGATACACATCGACAAGATCCTCGGCGCATTCCTGGAGGCTGCTGGAATGATGGAGCTGCGGAACAACCTCGCGTATTGCATCCACGAGCTCGCGGGGAACGCCAAGAAGGCGAATATGAAGCGCCTCTATTTCCAGGAAAAGACCCTCGACATCCTTGACCCCGTGGATTACGCGCGCGGCATGGAAGGGTTCAAGAGCGAAACGACGGAACAGATCGCCTACTATCTGAAGAAGTTGAAGGAGAACGGCCTGTACGTGAAGTTCCAGTTTCGCAAGCTGAAGCGGGGAGTGCGCATCAGCATCCGAAACAATTCCCAGCTCACTCCGTCCGAGCAGCGGCGAATCGGGGAAAAGCTGGCAATTGCCAGCCGGTACTCGTGCCTTGCGGAAGCCTATTCGACAACGGAGGACAGTGCCGAGGGGGCCGGGCTGGGAATCGTCATGATGCTCTTCATGCTGAAGAACCTTGGATTTTCGCAGAGCTCGTTTTCCATCCGCGTGTCGGCAGGCGAAACCATCGCTACGTTGAGCCTCGAAGTTCCGGCCGCCGCCGCCTCGGAAATCGAGGAGCCGGCGCATACGGCGAGCGCGTGAGGTCCTGGCTCTCGTTATTGCCCTGCCCCATTTGAAGGCGCACCGTACTTCATGATCACGAAGGTTACATCGTCGCGCTGGGGAGCCTCGCCGCGGAAGGACGAAAGGTCCGCAGCCAGCCTGCCGGACAGCTGCTGCGGCGCCAACCCACCATGCGTCTTCAGCAGCCCCCAGAGGCGCTGCTCCGTATAGTCGTGTCCGTTGCCATCCGTCTGATCGATCACCCCGTCCGTGAACAGGACCAGGAGGCTCCCGGGCTTCATGCGGTACGTCCGCGTGACAGGATTGAGATCCGGCTGGACACCGAGGGGGGGATTGGCGGTTTCAGAGCCAAGCCGCATGAGCTTCGCGCCTTCCATCACCAGCATGTACGAGTGGCCCATATCGCAGATGATCGCCTCCCCGGTATCCTCGTCGAACTCGATGATGATGCCGGTGACAAAGTACTCCAGGGAAAAGGTGTCGATGATGTAGCGGTTGAGGGTTCGCGCGAAGCTCTTGACCGAGTTGGACTCCGTGTAGCCGTCGAAGAAACCCCCAAGCACCGCGGTAATCAGGGATGCCGCGATCCCCTTGCCTGAGACGTCGCAGATAGCGATGAGAAGCTTGCCGTCGTCGAGGCGCTTGAGAACGTAAAAGTCTCCCCCGACCTCCTTCGCCATGGCTGA
Organism: uncultured Spirochaetota bacterium; assembly: GCA_963753085.1. Classification (GTDB taxonomy): domain Bacteria; phylum Spirochaetota; class Spirochaetia; order SZUA-6; family Fen-1364; genus Fen-1364. Next base: position 53,580 of record CAVWBF010000027.1, read on the forward strand.
TGCGCCCAGAAGGAGCGTGCGCTTCCCCGAGAAAGAGAAAGTCTCCTTCACGATAGCGTTTTGCAGCCTGCGGGCCAGCGAGATGTCCCGAGCGGTGATGTTCGAAAGGTAGATGAGCAGATCCGTCGTGGAGAAGATGCCCGCAAAGCGGCCCGAGCCATCGACAAGCATGTAGTACAAGCTCGCTCCCTTGCTCAGCTCTTCGCTGAGGATGTCTGCGACGCTGAAGATGCTCATGTCGTCGCGGAAGATCCGAGGCGGGCTCATGACGGTGGGAGCGAGCTTCCGCTTGTACAGATCCCTTCCGTTCATTTTGCCGAGGTTGTCGAAAAGCTCCCGCCTCAACACAATCCCGACGGGCACCCCCTTCTGATCCACCACGCCGACGCCGAAGATGCCTGGATTTTTCTCCATGCCCTCCGCCAGGTCGTAGACCGAGGCATCCTGGGAAATGAACATGCGGCTGGATGCGAGCTTGGCGATGACTTCTCCCGGCCTGCTGTTCGGCTCAACGATTCCAAGCACATTGGTTGAGGAGTCAGGCTCATCCGTGCCGAACCCCGACCGGCGCTCGGCCAGGGCCGGTAAGCCAAGGTCGACAACGGTGAACTTGTCGAGGATCGTCTCAGAGACGGCTCTTCTTCCGCTTGGGTCTCCTGCATTCATAGGCTCAGAATAAAGGGCAGGTGTTAAGGAAGTACGAACGCCGCGTGAAGATTCCGTTAGACCTTTTCCGGCCCGGAATCCCGCTTCCTTCACATTCGCTTAACAGTGACGGTATATCGAGGTTCACCGGGGAGGTTAGGGAATGGACATTGCGGTCAGGAGATACCAGGAGACGCACATCATCGACCTGAAGGGAGACCTGGATCTCTACAGTGCGTTCCGCTTGAAGGACACGGTGCAGAAAATGCTCGCGATGGGCATTCGTGTATTCATTTTGAACCTGAAGGGTGTGCACTACGTCGATTCGAGCGGTATTGGCGCGCTTCTCTCCATAAACCACCTCTTGGCAAAAGACGGCCGAAAGTTCCGCATCGCGGCCCTCACGCAGCCCGTGCAGAATCTTCTCGGCCTCACGAGGCTCACCGGGGTCTTCCCGATCTCAAAGACAGTTCTGGAAGCGGTAGAAACGATCGATAGCGTTGCTGAGAGCCCGAAACAGGACCCCGCATGACCAGGTAAGCTCTCTCCTGCCCGATTCCGTGCAATGTTCACACAAAAGTCGACAATATTTCATGCAGAGTTAACAGGAAGGCGCGAAGAATGGCGTACGCTCAATCGGGAGGATGGCAGGAATGGAAATCAAGGCGAGGCTGTTCGAAGACACCTGCGTCGTCGATGTAGCGGGAGAGATAGATCTGTACAACGCGTTCCGCCTCAAGGACACAGTCCATCTCATGATGGAGAAGAAGATCTGCGCGTTCATTTTCAATCTCAAGAAGGTGACGTACATCGACTCCAGCGGTATCGGCGCCCTCCTCTCCATCAATGCGGTGCTGACAAAGAAATCGCTTCCTCTCCGGATAGTAAGCGTTCCCCCGTCTGTCATGAAGGTCATGCAGCTCACCCGCCTGGTTGGCTTCCTCCCCGTCGAGAGCACAGAGGTTGAGGCCTTGGACGGGCTTGCCACGCACCGGAAAGTGGCCGGCCCGGGTCCTCGGATTGCGTAAGGCAGCCCGTCACGAGGGGCGCGATCGGCCGGGTTCCCGACGTGGCGCTGGCCGTGAACGCTCCTCGCGGCGGACATCTTTGTCGGGATACCTTCCCTACTTCTTTTTCTTCTTTGCGTTCTTCGCGCTCTTCGTGAGCGCCTGGAGCGCTTTCTTGTCATCCGAGGTCTGCAGGACCAACGTGGCCGTCTTCCCGCGGAAGCTCGTTGCCCAGGCGCGGTTGACGTTGACAGATGCCTCAGCCAGCCGCTTTGCCACCTTCTTCAGGCTGCCCGCCTTGTTAGGCATGTCCACGCACAGGACCGGCGCTTCGGCAATGTCGACACCAAGGGCCGCTAGAGCTTTCTTTGCCTTGGCATTCCTGGCAACGAGGACCCGAAACTCCGCTTGCGACCCTGCCTCGGTCGCCAGGAGCGCCTCGATGTTCACGCCTGCGGCCCCGATCAGATCAGAAACAGCGGCAAGCTGACCTGCCTTGTTGGGCAGGGAAAAGCTCAATAGCTGCGATTCCTTTGCTTTTGCCATGCGAGCTCCTTTGCCTACTGGCTTGTGGCCGGGACAAGCTGGACCAGGTAAGCTTTTCCCTGCCTCACGAACTTGAGGCTACCGTCCGGGTCCACGAACAAGTACGTGGAGGAAGCCTCCTGGGGGCCGCTTGCATACCGCACCCCGGGCCCCGGCTCCCCTTTGTCACCCTTTCCTCCTGCTTCTCCACGGGCTCCCGGCTCTCCGCGGCTCCCTTGGGGCCCTTGCGGTCCGACCGGTCCCTGGGGTCCCTGTGGTCCGACGTCCCCCTTGGGACCGCGCTCTCCCTGCGGCCCGGCGGGTCCCCGTTCGCCCTTCTCCCCCCTTGGCAGGCCAAGAGCGAGGGTCCCTGAACCCTCCTCGAGTCGAGCGTACGCCGCCTCTCCCGGACCAAGCACCATTACGGATGCACCGGTGATGGCGCCCTTCTTGGCCTTCCCCGGCTTCTCCGGCTTGGCGGCCTTGGCGTCCGTCTTGTTCTTCTTGGCCTTTTTTTCCTTTGGCATGACGACCTCCTCCTGAAACATGCCGACACATGCTCAAACGTGAAGGTACATCAAGTGTGCACCGATAGCAAGTACAAAATGCATCCAATAGGTACATTCTATGCACCGTGTTGATACAGAAAGGATGCTGTCGGGGGCCTCTTCCCCTCTCCCGGGGCCTGGAGTATATTTCACCTACCCGTCACATCCGATTCAAGTTGGAGCAGATATGGCAGGCTCCTTTGTTCCCGGGCCTGCGTCCAAGAAGGACGCCAAAGAGTATGCCCGGTTCTGCAGGATCCGCAGGCTTTTTCTCGTTGACGGGCTCGAGACCTGGCGGGCAGCGCTGAAAGCGCGGGGCCTGTCCGGAGACGAGATCGACGGGAAGCTCGCCGCCGCCATGCATTTCGTCTTCAGCCTCGGGGAGCCGTCTCTGGGGTCGCGGGACGGGAGCGAGGGCAGGGAGGGGCCGCCGCGGCAGCCTCCTGAGCGGGATTCATTTGCGTCTTAGCCAGCCATGGAACGGTGAAATCCGCGGGGAGTAGAATCAGTGCCCGCAGGCTGCGCCCTGGAGCGAGGTCGGAATCCAATGCAAGAACGCCCCCCTTCCGGGAGGCGTCCTGCAAAAGTTCATGAAAGCAGCGAAACTCGGGTTAGAAGCGGAAGCGCGCCCCGACCATGGCGCCGAAAATGCTGCTGAAGTTTCCAGCAACCGATGTGCCAGGGGCAACGATGACCTGGGCGCCGCCGTTCGGGGTGTTTTCAAGTGCGTCAGCGAACTGCGTGTACCATGCGCCGACGTAGAAGTCAAAATCCTTGCTGAAGTAGTAGTCGGCAGCAAGGAGGCCGCTGTAGCGCTCGCCGTCGTCGGCGTTGGCGAGCACATATGTTGCGTAGTCGAAATAGATGGCCGCGAGAAGGTTCAGGGAAGGCAGTACGTAGTAATTCGCACCCAAGTTGACGATGTCATCTTTGCGACCTTTTCCGCCGGACGACATTTCACTGTTGTTGGGGTTGATCCTGGTGAAGCCAGCGTCGAACTCGGAGTGAATGTAGAAGGCGTACACGCCGTTCTTAGCATCAAGAGCATACTTGACGCCGGCTCCAGCGTCGAAGTGGTGGTTGTAGACCGCGTCAGCTTCGTACTGAACCGCAACGGCGGCTGAAATCGGCACATCTTTGTTGTTGTATCCCAGGCTGCCTGAAATCATCGCATTCTTGTCGATGAAGCCGTCCGTGGTGCCGATGCCCGGGATGTTGCCTGACTGGGCCATTGCGCCGACGGTAACTCCGCTGAAATTGCCGCTGTACTTGACGGAGCTGTCCCAGCGGAAGCCCATCTGCTGCGCGAAAAAGAAGTTGACAGCGTCGCCCGAAGAGTAGTTGTTTCCTCCCTGGGCTCCATTGCTCCAGTAGCCAAGGTTCCCGTGACCGCCGCCGAACACATCGCCGACGCCCATCGCATCGCTGAACGTGCCATACTGCCGGCCGAATGTGAGCGTGCCATAGTCACTGCTCACACCCACCCAGGCCTGCCGGCCAAAGATCTGACCCTGCTGGTCGATCTGACCGACGGGCAGAACGACACCGCCTTCCAAAGTGTAGATCGCTTTGAGGCCACCGAGATCTTCGGTCCCTCGAAGACCCCACCGGCTGCCATTGAAAAGTCCCTGCGAAAAACCAAAATACGTATTGCCTGATGAGTCTGCGTTCGTCGATGCGCGAAGGGCCATGTCAACCAATCCGTACACCTCGACCAGAGACCCGGGCTGGCCCAGCATGGGGGCATCAGCGCCGGCAGTGAATGCGACAGCGGCCACGAGTAGAGCCGCGGTCGCCAGAACACGAATCGTTTTCATCTCGACTCCTTTCGAAGAGGTATTTGTTGGTCTCACGAAAATGGATGAGCGTTAAGTAGCTGTTACTAAAGTGTTAAAAAGATGTGAATTTGCCCTTGATGGGATTTCGCGGCAATGAGCGAGGCAATTTTCAGCGTTCTACCACCCCCGAAAGGATCCAAATATTCGGCCCTTTCACAGGCTTGCGCGCTGTCAGCTTCTCATGCCCCACCCAATCTTCCAGCGTTTTCCCAGTCCAGGGCTCCTCTTGCCGCGCGGTTTCTCGCGGGTTGAAATGGCACGGCGAGGCCGTAGAATTAACCCTAAATTAAAAGAAGCAAAAATAATTCGTAACAAATTTGTTATAGCCTTTGCGCGTCTTTACCGGTTTTGAGGTTTGCGTACACGTTCAGCTCCTAGTTCCCCACCCAATTTCCAGCGCCCTCCCTGACCAGGAGGGCGCGTCTTTTTTTTCTGGGCGCTGGACGTGCTGTTTTTGGGCCGCGATTGCAAAAATTAACCGCTATTTACGGTAAACCAAAGCAATCCTTAACACTGATCCTTTCTGCTATTCAGTGGGAGGATCCCGATGAAAATAACCAGGGAAGGTGAGGTCGTCGCGTTCTACCTCGAAAGCGAGATAGTCTGCCCCGGCTGCATCACGCACCAGGAGCAGACCGACCACGCCTCTGACGAGTGGCTCGCGGTTGAAGAGCTGGAGGGCGCGGTGGATGAGCTGTGGTGTGACCGCTGCGATGCCGGTCTCATGGCTGCCCAAAAGGAAGCCTGCTGCTCCTGAGGCTTGCTTTCACTCCTGCTCCCGCCCCCGTCTGCCGATCATGGGAGCATGGGTGCGCAGCAAGGGATCCTGATCGAGGCGAGCTACGGGATTGAATACAGGGCCGTCCCCGCGGGCGGCCGGGCTGGATGGACTGCGCAGTGGCGGCCCATCCGCGCGCTGAAGAACTTCATGACTTTTTCCTACATCACTCGCACAGAGCAATTCCGAACGCAGGATGAAGCGCTGGAGTTCGTCCGAAGAAACGCAGGGGCGATAGTCGCCGGCGCCCTGTAAGGACAGGCCCCCGCGCCTGAGCCTCGCCAGACAACAAGGGCCCTCAGCGAGTTCGTGGAGGGCCCATACAGAAAAAGCTTGAGGGAGCTTTCACTCAACAAGGAAACGACAGAGTGTTAGCTCCGCATGAACTTTGCGTTAAATCTCAGCGTTTCCGCCCACTGTCCCGAACAGCCCCCGGTCTCTGCGCGGGGGCGTATCGCATTTACGGCGTGCCTCCCGCACCTCCAACGCCGCGCCGCTTTACGCCGCGGCAGGCTCGGCACGCCTCGGCGTCCATGCCTACGGCGCGGGAACCAATTGGACGACGAACGTCGTTCCCTGCCGCACGAACTTCAGCGAGCCATCCGGACCCACAACCAGATAGCCCGTCGCCGGGCTGGCACCGCCTTCGTAGCGGATGCCGATCCCCGGCTCTCCCCGGGGTCCCGGCTCGCCGCGCATGCCCGATGAACCCTGCGCTCCCATGGGTCCCTGCGGCCCCCGCTCACCCTGCGGTCCGCGCTCGCCCTGAGGACCGGCTGGTCCACGCACGGCGCGGACAACTGCCGCCTTTGCCGGCTTTTTGGCTTTTGCCGGCTTCCTGCTCTTCGGCGCGGGCTTCGCCTTCTTCTTCGCTTTTGCCTTCGGCATGAGTACCTCCTCGACTACCGCTTTTTGCTCCGCCTGACCTTTTCCCGAAGCGCGACGAGTCTCGCGTCGAGAAATCGGTCCAAGGCTTCGTTCACGACGTCAGTGTACTTGAGCTTGGGCGTCCTTCTGTCAGGTCGCGCGTTGTAGACGGAAATGAACTTTGTCATCCGCGTCTGGTTCCCCGGCGCGATCTCGACGTTGATCTTGTGCGAGTGCTCCTTATGGTCCCTTTCCCTGCCCTTCTTTCCCCCCATCCCCCGGTCATCCCCTCTTTCCCGCCAGGTATTCGTGAAGGGCCCGGTTGATCACGTCCGCCGGCTTGCACTTCGGTGTGACCCTCTGCGGGTCATCGTTGTACAGGTCCACGTATTCCTTCATGCGCTCCCAGTTGGCAGGTGTGATCTCGATATGCAACTTCTTTGCCATGGATAGGGCAGCTTCCTCCCTCCTCAAATGGTGCCTCAAGTGTAGCATCGAAAGCGCATTCGAAACAAGTCAAAAAATGCATCCATGCGGTTCATTTGGTGCATCTCGACCCACAGCCCGGCGGCGCCTATCCCCGCCTCCACCATCCCGGTATAGTGAGTGAGTGATGGATCCCTACCAGCTTCCCGTCTATCAGCAGCGGGACAAGATACTGAGCGCCCTCGAGAAGAACCAGGTGATCGTGGTGGAAAGCCCCACGGGCTCCGGCAAAACGACCCAGATCCCCCTCATCCTGCACCAGGCGGGCTTTTCCTCCCGCGGAATCGTGGGCGTCACCCAGCCTCGGCGGATTGCCGCCCTTTCCGTCTCAGAGTTCATCGCCCGCCAGATCGGAAAGAAAATTCCCGACACTGTGGGCTACACGATGCGATTCGAGGACAGGACGGACGAAAACACCGTGATCAAGATCATGACGGACGGGATCCTCCTCCAGGAGCTCAAGGGGGACCGCACCCTGTCGCGCTACAGCGTGCTCATGGTGGACGAGGCCCACGAGCGCAGCCTCAATATCGATTTCATACTCGGCATGCTCAAGAGCATCATTTCCCAGCGGCCGGAGTTCCGCGTCATCATCTCCTCGGCCACCATCAACGTCGAGGTGTTCTCCGAGTACTTCGACGGGTGCCCCGTGGTGAGCATCGACGCGCCTATGTATCCCGTGGAGCTCCTCTATTCCCCCCCGAAGATCGAGGGAGACCACGAAAGCCTGCTTTCCGCAATCCGCGACATCGTGGCGCGGGTCATGCGGGCAAAGGCGAAAGGTGACATCCTCATTTTCCTCCAGGGTGAGCTCGCCATAAAGGATTGCGTCCAGGCCCTCGCGGAGCTCGACACCGGCGGGGAGCTCGCCCTCCTTCCCCTGTACGCCCGCCTGTCCCACGAGGACCAGGCGCGCGTCTTCCAGGAGTTCCCGGGCAAGCGGAAGATCATCGTGGCGACGAACATCGCGGAGACGAGCGTCACGATCGACGGGGTGGTCCACGTGATCGACTCCGGACTTGCCAAGATGAACTTCTACAGCCCGAAGACTTTCACCGAGTCTCTGATCGAGGTTCCGGTTTCCAAGGCATCGTGCAACCAGCGCCGTGGAAGGGCGGGCCGCACCGCCCCTGGCGTCTGCCATCGCCTGTACACGCGCAAGGATTACGACTCCCGTCCCATGTACACCGTGGAGGAAATCAAGAGGACGGATCTCTCCGAGGTGGTCCTGAGGATGGCGGAGCTCGGTGTCCGCGACTTCGAGTCATTCGATTTTCTCTCTCCCCCCGGCCAGGAGGGCATTCGCGCGGCAGTGGAGACCCTGACGCTCCTTGATGCTCTTGACGAGGAGCGCAACCTCACGGAGACGGGGCGCCTCATGTGCCTCTTCCCTATCCTGCCTAAGCACGCCCGCATGATCGTGGAAGGCATCCGTTCGTATCCCTCCGTTATCGCGGAGGTCATCATTGCGGCAACGTTTCTTTCCGTGAACTCGCCCTTCCTCCTCCCTGCCGGTGAGGAGCTGGAGGCGCGGCGGGCGCACCACACCTTCCGCGATCCCCTGGGGGATTTCGTCTCGTACCAGCGCATCCACGAGGCATTCGTTCGCTCGTCCAACAAGGCGCGCTTCTCGGAAACTCACTACCTGGACCTGCGTACGATGAACGAGATCATCAACATCGACGGACAGCTCCAGGAGATCGTCAGCAAGCTCGGCGTCCCCATCGGCTCCGGGGGAGGATGGGACGATTACCTGTGCGCGGTCTCGCGCGGACTGATCCAGTTCGTCTGCGAAAGAACGGGCCGGGGGATCTATCGGAGCCTCACGGCGGACAAGATCCAGATCCATCCCGGCTCCCTCATGTTCCGCGAGAATCCGCCCTACATCGTGGCCGGGGAGATCGTGCGCACCAGCCGCATGTATGCGCGCTCCGTGTCTCCTCTGCGCCGGCAGCTTCTTTCCGTCATCTCCCCGCTTCTCACGCAGGCCTTCGTGAAAGGCGTGCCAATAACGCGCGAGCGGGAGAAGGAGAAGAAGAGAGACTTCACCAACCAGATGAAAATCGGCCAGGAGGCTTTTCCTATCCGCACGATCAAGGGCGGCCGCAAGATGGTGATCATGGAGTGGGAGAAGCTGCGCGCCGTTCTCCAGCAGATTGCACCGGGAGGCCTTCCCTCGTTCAAGAACATGTTTGGAACGATCATCTGGGACGGGAAAGAGATCTTCTACGGGATGAAGCTCTCCGTCATCCTCAGTCTTGCGCCCTACCTCCATACCGAGGAAGGGGTGTGGGAGGACTGGCCCGCTGGAAAGACGTTCATTTTCGCGCGTGATGGCCGCGAGGTCTGCAGCTACCTGCCCCGGCTCCTCTGTCTCTGCCCGTTGAAGGGCACCTCCAAGAGGCTGGGGTTTCTCACCTTGTACACGGACTGGAAGGGCAGCTACTGGTTCAAGTCGGAGAAGAGCCTGCTCACCGCCCGCCAGGAAACGCTGGCGAGCCTGGAGAGCATCGCCGACGAGCCCGAGGAGCTCCTCCCGCGCGAAGACAGGGAGTCTGCCGCCCGGCTGTATCATCTCATCTCGGAGATGCTTGAAGATTAGAGTCGGGCCGCTGTTCGCGGTCCCCCCGCGCTACCTCCGCGGCTTCTGGTTTCGGGCGGAGATGATTCGAAGCCCCTCCAGGGTCAGCCACTGTTCCACGGATACCTTCTCCTGCAGAAGAGGGGCGATGAGGGGGGAGCTTCCGCCCGTCACCACCACCTCCGCTCTGCCTCCCAACTCCGCTCGCATGCGCCTGATCAGTCCCTCCACGAGACTCACGTAGCCGAAGACCACCCCGGACTGAATGGAGTGGATAGTGTTGCGCCCGGCGATCCGGGGCGGCGCGGCAAGCGGAACCCGCGGAAGCTGCGAGGTATTACGCGCCAGGGCGTCCACGGCCGAGGTGAGACCCGGCGATATGGCAACGCCCTGAAGCTCCCCCGGCGTCGAAGCCGGGGAGCCCGCGGCAGGCGCGGCGACCGCAGTGAAGGTGAGGGCGGTCCCGAAATCCACGACGATGCAATTCCCGTGAAACCGGTCGAAGGCCGCCACCGCGTTGGCAACGAGATCCGCGCCCACCTCCGCCGGGTTTTCCGTGGTGATGCTCAGCCCCAGGTCCATCCCGTGGGAGAGAAGGAGAGGGGTCGTCCCGGATACCGCCTGAATGGTGTCCGCGATGGCTCGTGTCAGGGGAGGGACGACGCTGGAGAGGATTGCCGAGTCGATGCTTTCCTTCCGTATCCCGCCGGAGGAAAGAAGCTCGCGGAACATGACCGTGTACTCGTCGGGGGTTTTCTCGTGGACCGTCTGGATTCGAAACCGCTGCACCCATCCGGCATTCCCGTGCACGCCGAACGTGATATGAGAGTTGCCCACAGACACCGCAAGCAGCATGGCGCCCTCCGTGCCAAGTGTAGCGGCGCGGCCTTTCGTGTCAAGAAAGGGCATGCCCGTCCTTGTGGGCGCCCCTTTCGCTGACTATACTATACCGGTGAATGAGTGGGCTCCCGGAAGCGAAGGACTCGCCACACGGACTCAGGAAAGCTCTCCGCTCCATCCCCGTCTTCCGATATGACGGAACGCTCAAAGTCTTCTATAACGGGTTTCTGATCCTTGCCGCGCTGGCAGGCACGATCATCACCTCCTACCGTCTCACCTTCCAGCATTTCCAGTTCGATACCATCTACTGGTTGATCACCATCGTCTACCTTCTCGATATCCCCTGGACGTTCAACCAGTCCGTCAGGAAAGGGCTCGTCGTCTACGCGGACAGGCGCAGCATCGCCCGCATGTACCTGCGCGGCTGGTTTACGGTGGACCTCGTTTCCGGGCTTCCCCTTGCCTGGATGTTCTCCATGATCCCCGGCAGTTATGCCTCCGAGGCAGAGAGCCACATGGGAGTGGTGCTCGGGATCATCGTCCTGACGAAGGTCCTGAAGATGGCGAAGATCAGCAAGGTGAGCGCCATCTTTGCCGACATCCGCCGGAGCCTCAGCGTCAACCCGGCCCTCATGCGCCTCGTCACCTTTGCCTTCTGGTTCGTGACCGTGGTTCACCTCATGGCATGCGGGTGGGTCCTCATTGGAGCGTCGGAGACCGAGCGGCCGGACTTCGACCAGTACCTCCGCGGAGTGTACTGGTGCGTCACGACCATCGCCACCATCGGGTACGGAGACTACACTCCCAACCACAACTCGAACCTGCAGATCATCTATACAATCGGGGTGATGGTGTTCGGCGTGGGCATGTACGGGTACATCATCGGCAACGTCGCCTCGCTCATCGCCAACCTGGATACGGCCCGGGCGGCCTACCAGGAAAAGATGGAAGAGATCAACGATTTTTTCCGCAGCAAGCGGGTTCCCGCGGCCCTCCAGTCGCGCCTTCGCGACTATTATTCGTATCTCTGGGAGACGCAGAAGAGCGTTTCACCGGTGTCCATTACCGAGGAGCTTCCGCACACCCTTTCCATGGAGATCCTTCTTTACCTCAACCGCTCGATCCTCGAGAAAGTTTCCCTTTTCAGGAACGCGAACGAGATATTCATCAGGGAGATCGTACAGCTGCTGCGTCCCATGGTTTTTCTCCCGGACGACTACATCATCCGTCAGGGAGAGTACGGCGACTGCATGTACTTCCTCAGCTCGGGCGATGTCGAGGTGGTCGTGGGGGACAGGAAGGTCGCGCAGCTGGGCGCGGGATCCCCGTTCGGCGAAACGGCCCTTCTGCAGGGTGAGAAGCGAGGGGCCAGCATCCGCGCCCTGAGCTATTGCGACGTGTACAAGCTCTCCAAGGCCGATTTCGACGCGCTTCGCGCGCGGTATCCCGAGTTCGATGCGCAGGTGAAGAAAATCGTCGAGGACAGGCTCAAGGATACCCAGGAAAAAACGCAGAAGTAATCCCGGCGGCCAATTAACCGAAAACTAACACACCCCTCGCACGGACTTAATTCTTCATCCCTACACAGAAAACGCCCGGCAAAAGCCGGAAGAATCACGACGTCAAAGGAGTAGGTATGAGAAAGGTGATCGTTTTCGCCCTCGGCCTGATTTTCCTGATGGCCGCGGGTACAGGTGTGTTTGCGGGTGGAAGCCAGGAGAGCAAGGCGGGGCCGGCTCTTACCCAGGCGCCGGCAAGCTTCGACGACTTGGTCAAGGCCGCGCAGAAGGAAGGGCAGCTCACCGTGATAGCCCTCCCGCGCAACTGGCTGAACTACGGAGAAGCAATCGATACGTTTGCAAAGAAATACGGGATCAAGGTCAACGAGCTGAACCCTGACGGCGGCTCGGGAGACGAGCTGCAGGCCATCCAGGCGAACAAGGACAACAAGGGGCCCCAGGCCCCGGACGTCATTGACGTGGGCTTCTCATTCGGGCCGGACGCCAAGAAGGCTGGCCTTCTGGCGCCGTACAAGGTCGGCACCTGGAACTCCATCCCCGACAGCGTGAAAGACGCAGATGGGTACTGGTATGGCGACTATTACGGCGTGCTTTCCTTCGAGGTGAACCTCGATGTGGTCAAGACGCCGCCGCTGGACTGGCCCGATCTCCTGACCCCGCCGTTCAAGGGGCAGGTGGCGCTGACTGGTGATCCCCGCGTCTCCAACCAGGCCATCATGGCAGTGGCGGCTGCGGCCCTTGCCACTGGGGGCAGCTTCGAGAATGCGAAGCCCGGCGTGGACTTCTTTGCGAAGCTCAACTCGGCAGGCAACTTCGTTCCCCTGATCGCCAAGATGGGAACGGTCGCCTCGGGAGAGACCCCGGTGGCGGTCACCTGGGACTACCTGGCGTTGTCAGACCGCGACACCGCGGCAGGGAATCCCAATATCGCGGCGATCATTCCGAACTCGGGTGTCGTCGCGGGCGTCTACGTGCAGGCCATCAGCGCATACGCGCCCCATCCCAATGCAGCCCGGCTCTGGGAGGAGTTCCTGTATTCGGATGAAGGACAGCTGATCTGGCTGAAAGGCTACGGGCACCCGATCCGTTACGCCGACCTTGCCGCGCGGAACGCGATTCCCGCAGAGGTTGCGGCGAATCTCCCTCCGGCATCCTATTATGCAAAGGCGGCATTCCCGACCCTCGATCAGCAGGGCACCGCCAAGGCTTTCATCGTGAGCAACTGGGACTCTACCGTCGGTGTGAACGTCACGCCAAAGCAGTAGGTGAATGGCTTTCTCCGGCACGAACGGTGAGGGTGCGCATCATGCGCGCCCTCGCCTTCGGCCCTCTCCCGGGAGGTGGGCCGGCCTCCTTCCTTTCCTGCTCTTCGCAACGGCGTTCATGCTCCTCCCCGCGGCGACGCTCCTGGTGGGGAGCTTTCAGAACGCGGAGGGGGGCTTCAGCTTCGCGAACATTACCCATCTGTTTCGTCCCGGGATATTGAAATCATACCTGCTCACCATCGAGGTGAGCCTTGTCACCGCTGTCGGGGGGGGAGTATTCGGCTTTCTCCTAGCCTATGCTGTTACCATGGGCGGACTCCCCAGGAGCGTCCGTTCGTTCCTGGGGACATTCTCCGGGGTCGCCTCAAATTTCGCCGGGGTCCCCCTGGCATTCGCTTTCATAGCGACCCTCGGGCGCACAGGCCTGGTGACGGCGGTCTTGAAGGCGCTTTTCGGAATCAGCCTCTATGATGCGGGATTCAACCTGTACAGCTTCCTGGGTCTGAGCTTCACGTACCTGTACTTCCAGCTTCCGCTCATGGTGCTCGTCATCACGCCTGCCCTTGACGGAGTGAAGAAGGAATGGCGGGAGGCATGCGAAAATCTTGGCGCCTCGCGGATGCAGTACTGGCGTCACGTAGCGCTGCCCATCCTTTTTCCGTCCATCCTGTCCGCGGTGATCCTCCTGTTCGGGAACGCCTTCGGGGCATATGCCACGGCGTACGCGTTGACCGGGGGGCTCCTCAACCTCGTCCCCATCCTGATCGGCGCGCAGATCAGGGGAGATGTCCTGCATGATCCCAACCTCGGGTATGCCTTGGCCCTGGGCATGGTCGTGATCATGACCGCCAGCATCCTCGGCTACAACGCGCTGCAGAGGCGCTCAGCGAGGTGGCTTGCATGAGTGGCGTGAGCGTCAGGGGCGCCAAGGGAAGCGCCAGGGGCGCCAAGGGCTGGGCGTGGCTCTGGATCAGCCTCGGGGGGCTCTACTTCTTCGTTCCGCTGGCAGCCACGTTTCTCTTTTCTCTCAGGGCCCGAAAGGGCGTGGTCAGTCTCCTGGCCTACGCGCACGTGCTTTCCGACCCGCAATTCCTGAAGACTTTCACCTTTTCCCTGGAGATGGCTGTCCTGACAATCGTGGCTGGTCTCGCCCTGATCCTTCCCACCGCGATATGGGTCCACCTGAAGATGCCCAGGGCCAGGCCGGTCATCGAGACGGTCGCCCTTCTTCCTTTCGTGATCCCGCCCATCGTGCTCGTGTTCGGGCTCATCCGCCTCTACAGCAGGCCGCCGCTTCCCATCGTCTCAAGCCCTATTCTGCTGGTCGCAGGATACATCGTTCTGTCCTTCCCCTACATCTTCCGCTCGATCGATTCCGGGTTGAGGGCCATCGACCTGCGCGGGCTTACCGAGGCCGCACAGAGCCTGGGCTCCCGCTGGTGGACCACCCTTTTTCGCGTCGTGCTTCCCAACATGCGAGCGGCGCTTCTGAGCGCCGCTTTTCTCACATTCTCCATCGTGATCGGGGAATTGACAATCACCGTCATGCTTGCGTGGCCGGCGTTCGGTCCCTACATGGCACAGGTGGGACGCAACCTTGCCTACGAGCCGGCGGCGCTCTCCGTGATGAGCTTCCTCCTCACCTGGGGCGTGATCGCCCTCATGCAGGCGCTCAGCCGGGGCCTCGGAAGCCAGGGCCCCGCTGCGGGCGGGACCCACTGAGGCAAGGAGGGAGAATGGCTTTCCTGGAGTTATGCGGGATCACCAAGAGGTTCGGCTCGGTCACGGTGGTGGATTCCTTTTCCCTGACGGTCAACCAGGGAGAGTTTGTCTCCTTTCTCGGCGGCTCGGGCTGCGGCAAGACCACGACCCTGCGGATGATTGCCGGCTTCGAAAATCCGTCGGAGGGAAGCATATTCATTGACGGCTCCGACGTCGTAGAGGTGCCTCCCCACAGACGCGGGGTCGGGATGGTCTTCCAGAACTACGCCCTTTTCCCGAATATGACAGCGGAGCAGAACATAGGGTTCGGCCTGCGGGTGGCCGGCAGAAAGCCCGAGGAGCTGAAAAGCCGGGTCCACGAGCTTCTTGTCCTGATCGGCATGGAAGGCCATGGCGGGAAGTATCCCCACCAGATGTCCGGAGGGCAGCAGCAGCGCGTGGCGCTTGCCCGGGCGCTCGCTGTCCAGCCCAGAGTGCTGCTCCTCGACGAGCCTCTCTCTGCGCTCGACGCGGGAATCCGTGTGCGCCTGCGCGAGGAGATACGCACGATCCAGCGCAAGCTCCATATCACGACGATCTACGTGACCCACGATCAGGAGGAAGCGCTGTCCCTGTCCGACAGGGTGGTGGTGATGCGCGCCGGGCGGATCGCGCAGATCGGCTCACCGCTTGAAATCTACAACCGTCCCGCCTCGGCATTCGTCGCCTCGTTCATCGGGTCGCTGAACGTCCTGGCGGCCCGCGTGGTAGACGCGGGAGCGGGGACGCTCAGCGTCGAAGGGCAGCTGGTGGCTGCCTCCATCCCCGTGGGGCTGCCCGCGGGGCAATCCGTGCGCCTTTCCGTCAGGCCCGAAATGATCTCACTGGCCAACGGGCACGCGGATTCCAACAGACTGCAGGGCACGGTGACCGACGTCGAGTTTCTCGGCTCCATCGTTCGAATCTATCTCCGCATCGAGGAAAGCGACCTCTTCCTCGATACCTTCAACAATCCCCATCTTGCTCTTCCGGCTGCCGGGGACCGCGTGACCGCCTGGTTCCCACGCGAAGCCTGCCTGATCAGCACGGACGACGGCTGACAGCCTGCTGCCTCAGCGCTCGCAGCGCGGAAGCTGGCCTTTCCTGGCGTGCTTTGCCCGGCAACTTGCAATTGCGCTTGGGACAGGGACAGTCCGTCTTGATGACCGATACCGGCGGGTTGCTCATGGTCCTCTCCGGGGGAAAAGGTTCTTCCAGTCGCGCCGCACGTTCTCAGCCGCGGAGAAAATGTGGAGGACCGGCACGAGCCAGCGTGGAACGGGCCTCACCGGCGCCATTACCTTGAAGTGCGTTACCCCCGGGGTGTTGCTCGCATTCCCGGGGCAGACGTCGTAGTCGTGACCGTCCACCCGGACCCGCAGCCACATGTGTCCTGAGATCATTGCGGGCTGCGGCACCCCGTGGATCACCGATGGTGGAAAGCTGCAGCGCAGAGATTGAACAGGCCGCGAGGCAATGCCAAGCCGGTCGAAGATCAGCTTCAGGGCCATGGTCATCTGGATACAGTACCCCATGCCGCGCTCGAATGACCGCTCCCAGGAATCCCAGGGGTTGCGCCGGGAATACCGGTACTTCCGTGCGGCAAGCTGCTGCACGCGGGCTACGAGTGGAAGGCCCGTCAGCCCGGAATCACGAGCCTCACAGACGGCATCCTCCAGCGTCGTGACGCCGTCAGAGGTTGTCCTGCCCTCCTTTGGCAGAAGTCGGGCGGAGCGGATGCTGAAGGGAAGAAAGAATGCCAGGTACAGGAGAGACCCGGCCAGCAAGGTGCCGACCATAAGCGCAAGAATCAGCGCAGCTGTGACAATCATACTCATCGACTACAGCGAAGCGGTTTCCTGGTGCGGGATTTGCGGCAAACGTCTGGACACGTATTGTAATCCAATAATCCAAAAGGAAAAAGCTGACGGCGGCGAGCGCGGTGGGCCGCGGCTTCAGGTGATGGCAGCCTCGAAGTCGCTCCGATCCAGGAAGGACTTCTGCGTCCCGGGCCGTGTCGTGGAGAGTGCGGCGTACATGTTGGCCATCCGCAGGGCCCGTTCGATGTCACCTGTCTCGCCGTAGTATGCGGCAAAGCAGCCGATGAACGCGTCCCCCGCGCCCGTGGAGTCCACGCTCTTCACGCGGTGAGGCGGGACGAGCTTCTCCATGTCGGGCGCCATGAGAAGGCAGCCTTTTTCCCCGAGAGTCACGATGAGCTTCGAAAGGCCTTTTTTCAGGAGTGTCCTGCCCGCGGCCTTCACCTCGTCCAGCGTTCCCGTCGGCATGCCGGTCAGGGTCTGGAGCTCTGTCTCGTTAGGAGCAAAGAAGGAGACGCTGAGGATCTTCCCGACCTCCAGGGAGGGATCAGCGGGAGCAGGGTTGAGAATCACCGGGACCTTCTTTGCGGCGCACAGGCGGATAGTGTGATACACGGTCTCCAGGGCAATCTCCAGCTGCATGATGACCATGTCGCTGGACAGGATGCGCTCAATTGCCCGATCGACGTCCTGGGGCATGAGGCGCGCATTCGCTCCCTTGATGATGAGGATACTGTTGTGGGATGAGGGGTCCACGAAAATCGGGGCCACCCCGCTGGAAATTCCCGGAACCGTCTCCACCCAGGTGGTATCAATGCCGAGGTGCTCGAAGTTGCGTTTCGTGTTCGGGCCGAAAAGGTCGTCTCCAACTTTTGTGACCATGCATACGTCGGCGCCCAGGAGGGCCGCGGCAACGGCCTGGTTGGCGCCCTTGCCTCCGAATCCCATCTCGAACCGGGGTGCCTCGATGGTCTCTCCCTCTTTCGGCATCCGGTTCACGTACGTGATCAGGTCTACCATGTTGCTTCCCACTACCGTGATTCTTGGCTTGCCCATTTTCTTCTCCCTGGCTACAGCGAGCGGATCGTGGATTCCATGAGGCTGGTTTCCTCGGCATCGAGGTATCCAGCCCGCACGGCGAAAGAGGCCGTTCCCAGCCCGGCGTCCCAGACCTGCTGGCCCTCGTACGGGAGGACCACGATGTGGCCGTGAAGCTCGGCCGGCGGTTTATCCTTTTTGCCGAAGAGACATCTCTCAAGGTGGATTCGCCCCGTCACGGCTCCCTCCTTCGTCGATATTTTTCAGGCGATATGAAGGACTATTCCCAGGTTCCTGATGATCTCCGCGTACTCCGTCGGTATCCCAGAGTCAGTGACGATCTCATCGAAATCGGAGAGATCCGCGAAGTAGTCGGAACGAATGACCCCGAACTTCGAGGAATCCACGAGAAGGATCTTTGTCCTGGAGGACTGGATGACGGCCTTCTTCGTCTCCCGTTCGTAGGAGTTCATGCAGGTGACGCCAAACTGGTGGTTTGCCCCGGAGGCCGAGATGAAGGCCTTTGTCGCCCTGAAGTTCCTGATCATCTCCAGGCTTTCGGGGCTCTCGAACATAAGGGTGTTTTCGTGGTACACGCCCCCGGCAAACATCGTTTTGCAGTTCCTTCGGCGGACGGTTTCTGAAACGACATTCAGGGAAAAGCACAATACAGTGTACGGGATGGTCTCGGGGAGGTATTTTGCCAGGTATTCCGTCGTCGAACCGACATCGATCAAGAGGGTATCCTCGGGCTGGATCAGGGAAGCGGCACGCTGCCCGATCCTTCGCTTCAGCTCGGGATGCTCGGCCCCCGCGGCGATGAGCGAGTAGTAGCTCTCCGTCTCACGCGAGCTGGAAGGGTGAAGGATCACGCTCCCGTGAAGGACCTTGACCTTTTCACTCTGCACGAGCGATACGAGATCACGACGGACAGTCATATGGCTGACCTTGAGCTGCCGCGACAATTCCTGGACGCTCGCCGCTTTGCTGATCTGAAGTGTCTGCATTATCACGGCCAGCCGATCGGTCCTGTTCATATGATTCTAAACGACGCCTCCGCAGGATAGAATATCATAGATGTTAAAAAAAGAAAATATATTTCACATTCTTTAACCTATTTTTGATGTTTTGGTTGACATTTAACATTTTCGAATCTATAATGAGCGGTGGATCTTGATCAGGGGAGATCCAGGCCCTTTCCCTGACGGAGATTCTACCGAGGGTCTTCCTTTCATATCGATTCTTTTCGCTGCCTCGGCTATTGTGGTCAGGCGGCTGTTTCTTTGAATGCAAGGAGGAGTCATGGCGGACAGCGGATTTGAAGCCCTCGGGATGATCGAGACCCGGGGCTTTGCGGCGATGGTGGAAGCCGCTGATGCGATGGTGAAGGCGGCCAGGGTGGACCTGGTTGGCTTCGAGAAAATCGGCGGCGGCTACGTGACGGCCATCGTGCGCGGTGACGTCGCGGCCTGCCGCGCGGCGGTGGACGCGGGAAGCAGGGCGGCGGAGAAGGTGGGGGAGATCGTTTCCACCCACGTCATTCCGCGGCCGCACGTGTCCGTGGACCAGGCGCTCCCGCTGGGCCGCGGTGAGCGAAAGGGGTAGGCCATGGCAATAGACCTGAGAACCTACGTATTCCTCGATTCCCTGCAGCTGCAGAATGCGAGCTTCATTGCCACGGTGAGCAAGGGATATTACCCCGTTGGCATGCAGGCCTGCTGCGTGGTCGAGATTGCTCCGGGCATCGAGATCAACCGTCTGACCGACATTGCGTTGAAGGCGACAAACGTGACTCCCGGCCTCCAGATCGTGGAGCGCGCGTACGGGCTCCTCGAGGTGCACTCCGACAGCCAGGGAGATGCCCGCATGGCCGGAGAGGCAGTCCTGCGTGAGCTGAAGAAGAACGAGGGAGACAGGCTGAAGCCGCGCGTGCTGACCAGCCAGCTCATCAAGAACATCTCGGACCACCACGCGCAGCTCATCAACAAGGTGCGGCACGGGAACATGGTGCTGCGCGGGGACACGCTGTACGTGCTGGAAGTGGAGCCCGCCGGCTACGCGTACTACGCGGCAAACGAGGCGGAGAAGACGAGCGCGGTGAACATCATCGAGGTGCTCGGTTTCGGCGCTTTCGGGCGGGTGTACATCGCAGGAGAAGAAGCGGAAGTAATCGAGGCCAGGAAAGTCGTGGAGTCGCGGCTCTCCGGGCTGAGCGGCCGCGAGATCGCGGCAACGGCGGCCAGAATTTAGGCTTGCGCGCAATACGAAGAGGAGAAACGGGAAAATGGCAGACAACGGCTTTGATGCTTTGGGAATGATCGAGACACGGGGATTCGCGGCAATGGTGGAAGCCGCCGACGCCATGGTGAAGGCGGCCAAGGTGGACCTGATCGGCTTCGAGAAGATCGGCGGCGGCTACGTGACGGCCATCGTGCGCGGAGACGTTGCCGCCTGCAGGGCGGCGGTGGACGCGGGAAGCAGGGCGGCGGAGAAAGTGGGGGAGATCGTGAGCACCCACGTGATTCCGCGGCCGCACGAGGGCGTTGATGCAGCGCTTCCCCTGGGACGGCAGCCCGCGGCCACGGGCAAGAAGTAGCGGGACGCTCTCCCATGGTGCTTGCGCGGGTGAAGGGCACGGTCGTTTCCACGCACAAACCCTCCAGCATGGAGGGGATGCGATTCCTTCTCCTGGAGAAGATCGACGCTGTTACCCTGGCCGGCAAGGGCGATTACGTGGTGGGCATTGACGGGGTGGGGGCGAACGTCGGGGAGATCGTGTTCTACGTCACGGGTTCCAGCGCCCGGATGACGGACACCACCAAGGGCAAGCCCTCCGATGCCACGATCATCGCGGTGGTGGATATCATCGAGAAGGACGGGAAGCTCACCTACCAGAAGTCGGAGGCCGCGGAGTGATGGCGGCCCGAAAGGCGCGTGCATGACCCTGGCTGTTGTGCGCGGCACGGTGGTGGCGACAAAGCGTGCGGACAAGGTGGACGGGGCCAGGTGGCTCCTCGTGGAGGAGTGCAACCAGAGCGCGCAGGGCAAGGGCGAATACCTGGTCGGACTGGACATGGTGGGGGCCGAGCGCGGGCAGGTGGTGCTCCTGACGCAGGGCAGCAGCTGCCGGTGGACCAGCAGGACGGACGACCGCCCCATGGATACGCTCGTGGTGGCAATCGTGGATACGATCCATAGCGGCGGACAGGCCCAGTACAATGCGCAGTAACGCGAGGCGGGCAAGAGGCTTTGCATGGGCTTGAGTGAAGATATCCGACAGATCGTGGAGCAGGTGCTGAAGAGCTACGACGTGGCCACGCTCCTGGGCGACAAGGGAAGGGCCACGAACGCGACGGGAAGCGCTTCCGGCAGGGGAAGCGCCACAGGCGCCAAGGGTATCTTCGGCGACATCGACTCCGCGGTGGCCGCTGCCGCGGCGGCGCAGCGCGAGCTGATGGGGCTCTCGCTGGACGGCCGGCGGCGGATCATCGAAGCCATGCGCCAGACAGTGCTTCAGGCCAACGAGCCCCTTTCACGGGAAGCCGTGGCTGAAACAGGGCTGGGGAACCTCAGGGACAAGCAGACCAAGAACAGCCTGGCCGCGCGAAAGACTCCGGGCGTCGAGGACGTGGAGCCTTCAGCATATTCGGATGAGCACGGCCTGACCATCATGGAGCGCGCCCCGTTCGGCGTGATCGGGGCCATCACTCCCGTGACAAACCCCCTGGCCACGATCACGAGCAATTCGATCGGGATGATCGCGGCCGGCAACGCCGTGGTGTTCAACGTGCACCCGGGCGCGAAGGGCGTGAGTTGCAGGCTCGTCACAATGCTCAACGAGGCCATCGTGAAGGAAGGCGGGCCGCAGAACCTCCTCTGCGCCATGGCGGAGCCGACTATCGAGAGCGCCGGCGAGCTCATGAAGCACAAGGGCGTGGCCCTCCTTGTCGTCACCGGCGGACCGGGAGTCGTGAAGGCCGCCATGGCCAGCGGCAAGAAGGCCGTCTGCGCGGGCCCGGGAAATCCGCCCGCCGTCGTGGATGCCACCGCGGACCTTGTGAAGGCCGGTCGGGATCTCGTTGCGGGCGCAGGGTTCGACAACAACGTGGTCTGTACGGATGAGAAAGAGATCCTGGCCGTTGAAAGCATAGCCGACAGGCTGAAGGCGGAAATGAAGAAGAACGGGGCCTTTGAGCTGTCTGCGGCCCAGGCCCAGGCGGTGACCGCGGTGGCGCTCCCGCAGTCCGCATCCACAGGGCCGGGGCGGCACAGCCCGCCGAACAAGGACCTCGTGGGAAAAGACCCCGTGGTGATCGCGCGCGCAGCCGGGATCGATGTGCCGCCCGAGACACGGATACTGCTGATGGATGTTCCCCAGGATCACCCGATGGTGTGGAGCGAGCAGCTCATGCCGGTGATCCCGCTGGTGAGGATGAAAAGCGTTGACGAGGCTATCGAGCTTGCCGTGCGCGTGGAGCACGGATTCCGCCACACGGCGAGCATCCATTCTCATGACATCGAGAAGCTCTCGAAGATGGCGAAGGTCATGAACTGCTCCCTGTTCGTGAAAAACGGGCCCAACTATGCGGGGCTCGGGGAGGGGGGCGCGGGCTACGCGTCATTCACCGTTGCCAGTCCGACGGGGGAAGGCATGACGAGGGCGCGCACATTCACGCGGGAACGACGCTGCACCCTCGTGGACTACTTCAGGATCATATGAAGCTCGGCCGCGTCATCGGAACCGTTGTCTGCACGCAGAAGCTTTCCAGCCTCGACGGCTTGAAGCTTCTCCTCGTCCAGCCCGTGGATGAGACGGGCAAGGACGCGGGAGCGGCCATCGTGGCCTTCGATGTGGCCCGGGCGGGTGAAGGGGACCTGGTGTTCTTCGAAGCCGGCAAAGAGGCCGCGCAGGCCAACCCGAACGGCTGGTTCAACCCGGCGGATGCGGCGATCATCGGGATCGTGGACGCCGTGAACGTTCCCGGGAAAGCGGGGCGGTCGTGATCCTGGCGCGCGTTGTCGGCAACGTCGTCTCGACGGAGAAACACCCCCAGTATCGGGGATACAAGATCCTCGTGGTGCAGCCCATCGACCCCGGAGGCGCGCCGAAGGGAAGGTCGTTCCTGGCCCTGGACGGGGTGCAGGCAGGGGTGGGGGACACGGTGCTCGTGGTGGATGAAGGCGGCTCGGCTCGGTCCGTGCTCGGGGACGAGCAGGCGGTAACCGTGCGCACCGTTGCCTGTGGGATCGTGGATCGGATCGACGTCGCGGGAAAAGCCGCAAAGACCGCGCGGCACTGAGGATAAGGCATGAACGAGATCGACAACGTGCGAAGCGTTGCCATTGGCAGTGACCACGGAGCGTACGCCCAGAAGGAGATGCTCCGCCGGTACCTGGAGGAGCTCGGCTACCGGGCGGTGGACGTGGGATGCTTCGGCGCGGACAAGGTGGATTACCCGGACATCGCCGTGAGCGTGTGCCGCAAGGTTGTGAGCGGCGAGTGCGAGCGGGGCATCGTTCTGGACGGGGCGGGCATTGGAAGCTGCATGGCGGCGAACAAGATCAAGGGGATCCGGGCGGCGATGTGCTACGACGTGCGGACGGTGATCAACAGCAGGGAGCACAACAACGCCAATGTGCTCAGCCTGGGCGGACCGCTGCATGACGCGGGGCAGCTCTGCGAAATGGCCAGGGTGTGGCTTTCCACCCGGTTTGGCGGCGGACGGCACATGGTGCGGGTGAACAAGATCATGGCCCTCGAGCGGGGAGGAACGGTGGACTGATGGACCAGAACCAGCTGATAGAAAAGATAGTAGCCGAGGTGGTGGCGCGCCTGGGGGCGGCCCAGGGCCGCCAGCCGGCCGGCGGCGGCTCGGCCGCTGATGCGCTTGCGCCGGCGGACCTGGCTGCATATATCGACCACACGTTGCTGAAGCCCGAGGCGACGGAGGAGCAGGTCGACACCCTGTGCCAGGAGGCCGCGACGCATCATTTCTATTCGGTGTGCGTGAACTCCAACTGGGCGGAGCGCTGCGCGCGAAAGCTCGGAGGAACGGGAGTAAAAGTCTGCGCCGTTGTCGGCTTTCCCCTGGGGGCCATGGACAGCCGCGCCAAGGCGTTCGAGGCACGGACCGCCGTATCGAACGGCGCCGCAGAGATCGACATGGTGATGAACGTCGGAGCCATGAAGGCCAAGGACGTAAAGACCGTCCGGGAGGACATGCTTGCCGTGCGCCGGGCCTGCAGGTCCGGCATCATCCTCAAGGTGATCATCGAAGCATGCCTCCTGAGCGATGATGAGAAAGTCCTGGCGTGCCAGATCGCAAAGGACATCGGCGCGGACTTCGTGAAGACCTCAACCGGCTTCAACAAGGGAGGCGCGACCGTGGCCGACGTCTCTCTCATGAGACGGACCGTGGGTCCCAAGATTGGGGTGAAGGCAGCGGGCGGCGTCAAGAGCTTTGAAGACGCCCTGCAGATGATCCGTGCGGGAGCCACCAGGATCGGGACCAGCTCGGGAGTCCTCCTGGTAAGCGGACAGAAAAGCACAGGAGCCTACTGACACGCAGGCTGCCGAAGTCCTCTCTGGCAGCCATCACCGACCGTACAGGGCGCCGAGCTCCTTGAGCCTCTGCGCCCTCTTGTCGCTCAGGGAGCCCTCGTCAAACCTCCAGGTCCAGTTCTTTCCTCCGGACGTACCCGGCGTGTTCAGGCGCGCCTCGCTTCCCAGCCCCAGGACGTCCTGCAGCGGAAAGAGTGCAAAGCCGCAAACCGAAGAAAGTGCCATGCGGATGAATGTCCACTCAATCTCGGAGCCAGCGCTGCCGACGTAGCGCTCCAGGTATTCTCGCTCCCCAGGAGTCCGCTGGGAGAACCAACCCCGGGTCGTGTCGTTGTCGTGCGTTCCCGTGTACACAACGGAATCCGGCGTATGGTTATGAGGGAGGAACCGGTTTGCGGCGTTCAGGGAGCCTGCTTCCACGGAATCGAAAGCGAACTGGAGCACGCGCATCCCGGGAAAACCAAGACGCTCGCGAAGAGCATTCACTTCAGGGGTTATCACGCCGAGGTCTTCCGCGATGAGGGGCAGCTCCCCGAGGCTTTTCCGCAGGGCCTGGAAAAGGGCCTCGCCGGGGGCCTTCACCCACTGGCCGCGCTCCGCAGTGCGCTCCCCCGCCGGCACGGTCCAGCAGGCCTCGAACCCGCGGAAGTGATCTATGCGCACCACATCGAAGAGCCTTCGCGCCGCGGCAATCCTCCTCACCCAGAAGCGGTACTCCTGTCGGGCAAGGGCGTCCCAGTCGTACAGGGGGTTCCCCCAGAGCTGCCCCGTGGCTGAGAAGTAATCGGGCGGGACTCCTGACACGGCCGTGGGCCGTCCATCGGCGTCCAGCAGGAAAAGATCCCTGTTTGCCCACACGTCGGCGCTGTCGGGAGCGGCAAAGATCGGAAGGTCTCCGATGATGAGAATCCCGCGCCGGGATGCCTCCTCCCGAAGAAGCCCCCATTGCTCGAAGAAAAAGAACTGAACGGCCCGCTCCACTTGGACCTCCGCGGCAAGCTCCCGCTGCCAGCGGGAAAGAGAAGAAGGGTCGCGCAGCGAGATGCCGCGGTCCCACGAGACATTCCATGCTCCCGCCGGAGTGCCATTCTTCTCGGCCCGGGCATCCAGCTCATGCTTGAGCGCCATGAAAAGGCAGTAGTCGTCGAGCCACCAGGCCTCCCTGGCCCGGAACTCTGAGAACCGATCCCCCGCCGTTCCCGCCCCGGCCGCGGTGTCCAGGAAGCGCGCGGCCGCGCGGCGCAGGAGAGGGAGCTTCCATCGGATGACCGTGCCGTAATCAACAGGTCCCGAGGAGGCAACAGGGGCGTCCCACAGGTCTTCTTCCGCCAGCACTCCCCAGCCCACCAGGGTTTCCAGGCTGACCAGGAGGGGGTTTCCGGCAAAAGAAGAAAAGCATGCGTAGGGCGAGTCACCGAACCCCGTGGGACCGAGAGGCAGGACCTGCCAGAGGGACTGTCCGGCCCGGGAGAGGAAATCCAGAAAGCGATGGGCCGCCGCGCCGATATCTCCGATTCCCAACGGTCCCGGGAGGCTTGTCGGATGCAGGATGATGCCGCTGGCCCGCCTGAGGGACGCGCTCATGCGCTCCTGCGGACCCTGAGCGCCCTCGTGGAAGACCGCGCGATGAGCTCGGGCTGCAGGACGACGCGCTCGCCTGTTCGCACGCCGCTTCGAAGCTCCTCCTGGAGGAGCGTGGCGGCGTTGCGGGCCAGCAGGTCGTGGTTCTGCCACATGGTGGTGAGCGACAGGTACTCCGCGAGGGGGAGGTTGTCGTAGCCGACAACCGAAAGATCATCCGGAACGCGGACGCCCATCTCCCGGGCCGCCATGAGCACGCCGGCGGCCTGCACGTCCGAGGTAGCGAAAATGGCCGTGGGAGTGTTCCTGCCCTGGAGAAGCCTCAAAGCGCACTCCCGCGCATCGGAGCTGGTCCACTCCCCGCTTGTGATGTATTGCTCCCGGACGGGAATGCCGGCCATGTCGAGGGCCATGCGGTATCCCTTCAGGCGCTCCTTGCCGATGGGCGAATACAGCCGCGTCTCCGGGGTGCCCCCGATGATGGCGATGTCCCTGTGTCCCAGCTCAACCAGGTGGCTGACGGCCTTGAATGCCCCGATCTGGTGGTCGTAGTCCACCGAGCTGAAGGAATGGTGTCGCGCTTCCACGAGCACCACGGGGATGCGGAGCGCCGAGATCCGGATCTCCTCGTCCAGGAGAACGGGCGTGCTTGCCACGATGAGGGCGCAGAGCTTCTCCTCCGCAACGATGCGGTCGATCACTTCCCGGCGATGCGCGGGGGTCTGGGCGTTGTAAAGAATGAGGTCGTAGTCCTTGAGGCGCCGGTGGAGGCTTTCGAAGATCTTCAGGAAGAAGTCCCCGATGAAGAACGGAGAGAGGATCCCGATCTCCCGCGTGGCCTTCGCCCGCAGGCCCGAGGCAGCCGGGGAGGGGAAGTAATGCATGCGGCGCATGACCCCGGCGACCTTTTCCCGGGTGCCGGAGGAGATGCTCGGCTTCCCGTTGAGAA
This sequence comes from uncultured Spirochaetota bacterium, assembly GCA_963753085.1. Taxonomy (GTDB): domain Bacteria; phylum Spirochaetota; class Spirochaetia; order SZUA-6; family Fen-1364; genus Fen-1364. The sequence goes on from CAVWBF010000027.1 coordinate 80,170, forward strand.
CGCGGGAAACAGTGGCGGTGGTCACCCCGGCGATGCGCGCAACGTCATAGATGGTCACCCGCTTCTTCGTTTTCATGCTTGACAACCACCCCTAAACATGTATACTCTACGCAATCGGTTGCATAATGTTACATCATATCGGCCTGTTCCGCAAGTCCTTTCACATCGGAAAATGCACGCGGAAAAACCCTGTCACGTTCTGTTCTGTCCGGCGCGGCCCGGGGGGCCGCGCTTGCGCCGTGGACGGCCATGCCCGCCCGCGGAACTCTGGCTCATCCCAAGGAGGTACGCCATGAAGAAACTGTTCGTGCTCGTGGTCCTGGCCCTGGTCATCGTCGGGTCGCTCTCGGCCCAGAAGCTTGAGATGTACTACTACAAACAGGAGATCCAGGCTGGGCTGAAGACGCTCACCGACGCCTTCACCCAGGACAACCCGGGGATCACCATCAGCCTGCTCATCATCCCCAATGACGCGGACGCCACCATGGCGGCCCGGGCGGCATCGGGGAGCCTGTCCGAGATCCTCCAGATGCAGTCCTACTCCCGCGTTTTCGAGTACGCCGAGAAGGGCTACGTGGTGGACCTCACCCGCGAGCCGGTGATGGCCAAGATCATCCCGTCCGCCAAGCCTGCCGTCACGTGGAACGGCAAGCAGTGGGCGCTGCCCATGGATTTTGCCGGTATCGGCATTATCTACAACAAGGACATCTTCGCCCAATACAAGCTGAAACCGCCTACAACATACCGCGAGCTGGAGCGCGTGGTGAAGACTCTCAGGGACAACGGGGTCACTCCGTTTGCCGGCCTCTTGAAGGAGAACTGGTCCATCGGACATTTCATCACGCTCGTGCACACGAGCCTCCTCGCGGAAAAGGGGATCCCCGTCTCCAAGTTCATTGCCGGGATGGATGCCGGCACGATGAGCTACGGCGTGGTGGACACCTCGAAGCTCTTCTCCATCATTGACTTCTACCGCGCCAACATGGACGACAACGCGGAGGAAATGTCCTGGAACGAGCAGCAGGCAGCCTTTGCCGGCGGGAAGTCCGCCATGATGGTCCAGGGACTGTGGTCCTACGGAGCGGCCATCGGTACAAACCCTTCCCTCAACTGCGGCTTCGTCCCGTTCCCCGTGTTCAACGATGCGAAGATGAACAAGTTCTACGCGGACGTGGACTCGACATTCGGGATCTCTGCCCAGGCGTCTCCTGACAAGCAGGCCGCGGCCAAGAAGTTCCTTGCCTGGCTGTCGACACCCAAGGCCATCAGGATCTGGACGAAGGACTGCAAGCTCACCTCGGATTTCAAGGGCGCTGACATGTCGGCGCTGCAGCCTCCCTTCATCGAGCTGATGTCAAACGTGGCAAAGAACGGCGCCTACCCGTGGGCGTTCTCCATGTATCCCACCTCGGCTTTCGAGGACGGGGCAAAGAACGGCGCCCAGGGTTACGTCTTCAAGAAGAAGACGGCGGAAGAGGTGATTTCCGACATCGACAGGATCTGGCGGGAGGCGCGCAAACAGTAGATTCGAGCTATACTGAAACGAATCCTGCACCGGGGAGGCACCTGCCTCCCCGGTCTGTCGGAGGGCACATGGTCCAGCCTCGGTGGAAAGCGGTGGCATACTTTGCAATCTTCGTGGTGCCTGCCCTCGCGCTCTACGGACTGTTCTTCCTCTATCCGTTTGCGCAGGGGATCAGGATATCGTTTACCAACTGGGACGGCCTGACCCCCCGGATACCCATCAGCCTCCCGAAGGCGGACTTCGAATCCCAGATCCTGAACCGCCTGCCCCAGGCTGATCAGCGCTCCTACCTCCTTTCCGTCTACCACCTGGACCCGGCTGACAACATGTACAAGAGGTACTCGGCAACTGGCCTCACCCGCTATCGCCTCCAGCACCTCCTCAACGTGGCCGGTTACCAGCCGGAGGGATATCGAACCGTCGGGTTTGCCAACTATGTCCGCATCTTCACCGGCGGAGTGGAGGAGAGGTTCTATCCGCACTCTTTCACGCAGATCAACTACAACTCGAGCTCCGACCTTCCCGCGGCCATTCCGAAAGCGGACTTCGAAAACGGATTCCTTGCCAAGCTCGCCAACCCCTCGGACAGGCAGGTTGCCCTGGAGTTTTACGCGGCCGACAAGGACAGCTACCGCCTGAAGCCGAAGTTCGACGAGCTGACCCTGGAGGACCAGATCTGGCTCCTGCCGGAAGTGGAGACGAAGAAGACAATCTCATCCGAGAAGGTGGATTCTCTCATCTCCTCTGTAAAGGCTGCGGGGCTGACGAGCGACCACTCCGCCCTCGACGCCGCGGTCGGCGCCTTCGTGAAGTCCAACATTCTGCCGGAAGCGGATGCAGCTCGCGTGAAAGCGGCGGCGGAGGAGATATACCGCCTCGGGTACCTCAAGATGCTCCTCACAAATACCTGGGTGGAGAAACGCTTCCAGATGGGGGTCATCGGCTTTACGATCTTTTTTACGTTTTTCAACGTTCTCCTGAGCAACCTGCTCGGTTTCCTCCTGGCGCTGGTCCTGGACAGCGGCCTCAAGAGCCAGAAAGTCCTCCGCTCCGTGTTCTTCCTCCCGAACGTCCTCTCCATGATCGTCGTTGCGCTCGTATGGTCCTTTGTCTTCTACAACCTGCTTCCCGCGCTTACCGGAATCGATAAGTGGATGGGGGACCCCGACAAATCGCCCTGGCTCATCGTCCTGGTCCAGGTGTGGCAGCAGGCGGGGTACCTGATGGTGATCTACCTGGCAGGCCTTTCCAACATACCGACGGACGTGCTGGAAGCCGCGAGCATCGACGGGACCGGCTTCGCGGGAAGGCTGCGTCATATAACCCTTCCCCTCCTCGTGCCGGCGTTCACCATCTGCCTCTTCCTGAGCATTTCCAACTCCCTGAAGAGCTTCGACCTCATGTACGCCATGGTCGGACCATCCGGTTATGCGCTGGGCACGGTGCCGTTCGTCATGGACATCTTCTTCGACGCGTTCGCAAAGAAGCTCGCCGGACTGGCCACGGCAAAGGCCATCCTGCTGTTCATCGCCATTGCGCTGATCACCGGCATCCAGCTTTCCATCACAAAGCGCAGGGAGGTGCAGATGTGAAACCCGCCGGACACCGGTCGCGCCCTCGGTGGCTCCTGGAAGCCGTCATGATCCTGGCCGCCCTGGTCTACATCTACCCGGCGCTTTTCGTGCTGAACAACGCCGTGAAGCCGGAAGCGCAGATCAAGCTGCATCCCATCAGTCTCCCCACCGCGGTCACCCTGGCCAACTTCGCCAAGGCCTGGACGGAGATGCACTTCGCCTCCACCCTGCTCAACACGTTCATCATCACCGTCTTCGGGGTTGCCGGCATCCTCCTGGCGAGCTCCATGGCGGCGTGGAAGCTGGCCCGGACACTGAACCGCTTGTCCTGGCTCCTGTACATGCTCTTCGCCTTTGCCCTTGTCATCCCGTTCCAGATCGTGATGGTGCCGATCGTCTCCCTGGCAACCGACCTCAGGCTTTCCACAATCTGGGGGATCATTCCCATGTACTGGGGGCTGGGCTGCCCCCTGGCGATTTTCATGTACCACGGGTTTGTCAAAGGAGTGCCGCGGGAGCTGGAGGAAGCGGCCTCCATCGACGGGGCAGGGCAGCTGTTCGTCTTCTTCCGCGTCGTATTCCCCCTCCTCAAGCCGATCACTGCAACCATCCTGATCCTGGACGCCCTCTGGCTCTGGAACGATTTCCTTCTTCCCCTCGTGGTTGTCAGGAAAGGCACGCTGCAGCTGGAGCAGATGCACTTCTACGGGATGTTCCTCCGGGAATACGGACCGGCCGCTGCAAGCCTGATTCTTTCCGCGGCGCCGATCATCGTGCTGTACCTCGTGCTGCAGAAGTACATCATCCGCGGGATCGCGGCGGGCGCGGTGAAAGGGTAGCAGGCGGACGGCAGCCATCCGCGCCTCCGAGATTATTACTTGACTAAGTCAATTAATATCGTCACTTTGTGTCCCGGGAGGCGTTCTCATGAGCCAGGGACACAAAGGCGCGGTCCAGGCCATACGGCATTTCAACCGCTACTACACGAACAAGCTGGGGCTTCTCAGCCGATATCATTTTGTCACACGGTTCACGCTCACCGAGGCGCGCGTCATGCTGGAGATCGGCAGACGGGGAAAGCATGCGCAGACAGGGCTGTGCGCGGATCTCGCCATTGACATGGGTTACCTCAACAGGGTGATCAAGCGCCTGGCCGCACTCGGGCTTGTCGCGACGCGAAGGGACCCGCAGGACGGCCGCGTCCTCGTGCTGGAGCTGACGGGAGCGGGCCGCGAGGCGCTGGAGGAGATCAACACGGCCTCGGACTCCCGGACCGACGAGCTCCTTGCGCCCTTGAGCGACGCGGAGGCGCAGTCCCTCGTGGAACACCTGAACGCCGCTGAGCGGATCCTCGAAAGGAGGTCCGCCAACCCTCCGCACATAGACACGGCGTCATCCGCTTTTGACATCGCCACCGCCCGCGTGCTCATGGAGGAATACGCCGCGTTCCTCGGCGAGGATCTCTCATTCCAGGGCTTCCAGAAGGAGCTTGCAACCCTTCCGGGCAAGTATGCCCCGCCTTCCGGCGCGCTTCTCCTGGCCCGAGTGCCCACGGGCACGGGCGGGACGGAGCCTGCCGGCTGCGTGGCCCTTCGAAGGCTGTCAGCGGGAATATGCGAGATGAAACGGATGTTCGTCAGGCCGGAGTACCGGGGCCTGGGGATCGGCCGCGCCCTGGCCGAGCGCATCATCGAGGAGGCGCGTTCCCTGGGGTACCGCGCCATGCGGCTCGATACCCTGGAGAGGCTCGAGGGCGCGGTTTCCCTGTACCGTGGGATGGGATTTGTCCGGATCCCCCCATACTGCAGAAACCCCCTCCCGGGGGTGATGTTCTGGGAGAAAGCTCTGTCCCTGGGGCGCCTTCCGCACCTCCCTGTGCACGGCGCCCCTCCGACATCCATGTCTAGGTCAGGAGAACAATCTTCCCGAAAGCGCCCGGCTCCATGACCTTTCTGTGAGCCTGCGGGGCTTCGGCCAGCGGAAGCTCCAGCCCGACAATCGGGCGGAGCGTCCCGTTTCCCAGGCCGGCTGCCAGGGCGGCGTGGGTGCTGACCGCATCCGCTTCAGAAATGTTCCACAAGAGCATCGCGAAGATCGCGCCGTCGCGGCCCATGAGATCGCGCGGGTTTACCGTCACCTCCCCGCGGCTTCCGATCACCACGACGCGCCCGCCGGATGCGAGGAGCTTCAGGTCGGAGCCCAGGTTGACGTTCGCAAGCATCTCCAGGATGACGTCCGCGCCTTTTCCACCGGTCAGCCCCAGGATCTCCTCCTGATAGCCTTTTGCCTTGTGGTCCACCATGGCATGAGCGCCTTCACGGGTTGCCAGCTCGCGGCCCTTGTCGGTGCCGGCCGTGCCGATCACCGTCATGCCCATGGCCCTGGCTGTCTGCACCGCTGCAAGACCCACACCGCCGCTCGCCCCGTGGACAAGCACGGTCTCTCCCGCCCGGGCCCGGGCAAAATGAGTCAACGCCCGATGCGCAGTTGCGTAGGGCACGAACACGCCGGCGCCCTGGGAGAACGAGATCTTCGCGGGAAGAGGCTGCACCTGTGACTCCAGGGCCAGCGCGTACTGGGCATAGGTTCCGCTGAGGGACCTGGCAGTGTACACACGCTCGCCGGGTTTCCGAAGCTTCACATCGGAACCGACCGATTCTACCTCACCTGCGCCATCGGAGCCGGGGGTGTATGGCAGCGCGACTCTCGTCGAGCCTCCGCCGCTCCTGACATATGTGTCCGCCGGGTTTACGCCCGCGGCCCGGATGCGGACCAGCACCTGCCCCGGGCCGCACGACGGGGTGGGCACCTCTTCGAGCTTCATTACGCCCGGGTCACCGAACTCATGAACGACGATTGCTTTCACGGGGTCCTCCCCTGAGAAGAATCTACGTTGTTTGGCCAGGGCCCGGCAATTGCCGCGCCGGTCACCACGGTGAGCGCCGCGAGTTGACTTTCTTCTGCCTGGCATGTATCTCTCTGGAATCATGGCGCAGGCCGATGCGTGCATCGTCGCGGAGGGCGTCAACGTGGCGATCGACGGCAACCACATTCTGCGGGACCTCACCTTCTCCGTCTCCTGCGGGGAGCGCGTCATTGTAGCGGGGCCCAACGGCGCAGGAAAAACTACGCTCCTCAAGGTGGTCCTCGGACTCCTCCGCTGGGACACCGGCACGCTCCGCGTGCTGGGCAGCCCCGTGGGATCGCGGGAATGGTCGCGCGCGCGGCGGAAGGTCGGCTACGTGAACCAGGAGGCGGTCTCCGTCGATTTCCCCATCTCCGGCCGGGAGGTGGTGGAAATCGGCGCATGCGCGCTGCCCTTAGAGAAGCGGGACAGGCGAAAGCGGATCCAGGACGCCATGCAGGCCATCGGCTGCAGTCATCTCCAGAACAGGATGTACGCGCGCCTTTCGGGAGGCGAAAAGCAGAAGCTCTCCCTTGCCCGCTGCCTCTGCCAGGACCCCGCCGTCCTGCTCCTCGACGAGCCTACCTCCTCTCTTGATCCGGTATCCCGGAGAGAGGTCATGGACATCCTCCACGGCTTGAACGAGAAACGGGGCCTCACCATCATCATGGTTTCCCATGATTCCCAGGTCCTCGCCGAAACGACGTGGAGGATCGAGCGCATGGAGGCAGGCAGCTTTGTCTGAGCCGCGGTGAACATCGCCCAGGCATTTTCCTATCCTCCCATCCTGCGGGGGTTCCTCGCCCTGGTGATTGCCGGCTGCTTCTTCCCCATGGCAGGAGTTTTCATCCTGCGGCTGAACCTCGTGACTTTGCGATTCACCCTCATGCATGCCGCGCTTCTGGGCGCGGCCATCGGGCTGGCCGTTCACGTGGATCCCCTGTTCGCCGGACTTGCCCTCGACGTGGTGGCAATCGTCGCCATTGGCCGCGTGGCGCGTGAATCCGGGCTTACCCTGGGATACGTGTCGACGTTCTTCATGGTCCTCACCATCGGCCTGGCCTTTGCCGTCATCTACAAGGCGGGCGTCCCTTCGAAGGACGCTTTCGGCATCCTCTGGGGGAGCATCTATTCGCTCTCGCGGACCGACCTTGCCGTCACCGCCGGGTATGCCCTCGCCATCGTCCTGTTCGTCACGACCCTTTTCCCGCGTGTCAGCGCGGTGCTCTTTCACCGGGAGATCGCCTTTGCATCGGGGGTGAACGAGGGCGCGCTCACGAGCGCCATCCTTCTTTTCGTGGGGATCAGCGTCGCGCTCCTCATGAAGCTCATCGGCGCGCTCCTGCTGGACTCGATCCTGCTCCTGCCCGCCATTGTCGCTTCCTTCACCGCCCGCAGCGCCCGCGGCTTCTTCGTCCAGGCGTGCCTGATAGGCGCATTCTGCAGCGTGGCGGGATTCTTCTCATCCCTTGCGCTGGATGTCCCCGCCAGCTCGGCGGTGACGGTCATCGCCGCCTGCCTGCTGGGGGCCGGCCTCGTCTCCCGGAGGATTGCGAGGAGGAGATCATGAGGATTCGCATCGTTTGTGCGGCCATCGCGTTCCTGTTTCTCGCGGCAGCCGGGCCGGGGTTCGCCCAGCAGAAGGGCATCCGGGTAGTCGCGACCAACACCTGGACGGCGGCATTTGCGGCTGCAGCCGGCGCAAAGAACATCGTCACCATTGCCCCCGGGGACCTCCGCCATCCGGCCGAGTACGAGCTGAAGCCCTCCGACGTCGCCCTGCTCAAGGGGGCAAAGCTCATCGTGACAACGGGCTTCGAGGTGATGGCAAAGCGCCTTGCGGAAGCGGCGGGCAGCAGAAAGATACGGATCCTGCGCATCGAGGCTGACTACTCCCTGGAGACAATGAGAAGCTCGATCCTGGCAATTGCCGAGGTCCTGGGAACCCAGGACCAGGCGAACTCCGCCATTGCCGACCTGGAAAGCTTTCTCTCCTCCTGGAAGCAGGAGCTTCGCGACGACGGGGTCTACGGCGCGCCAATCATCGTGCACGTCTTTCAGCAGCCCCTGATGGCGGAGCTGGGTTTCGCCATCAAGGGCACGTTCGGTCCCGCCCCGCTGGAAGCCGCCCAGATCGCAAAGCTCTCCGGGGAAAAGGTGACGTACATCGTCGACAACTGGCACAACGAGGTTGCCGACCCGCTCAAGGAGACGATGCCGGACGCCCGCTATGCATCGCTGATCAATTTTCCGGGGCCAGACGGCACAAAGACCCTCCTCGATGTCCTGAGCGACGACCGCCACATCCTGTCCACGGCGAAGTAGGCAGGAGGGCGCGCGGCCGTCTGGCGCCGATCTGCTGGCGCCGGAACCGATCTGCTGGCGCCGGCAGCGTCGGCTTTCGCTTTTCCTTTTCATGCCGTATAATCCTGCTGCGTTCCAGGAGGTCCGCATGCTCCAGAAGAGACCGGTGGGCGGGAAACGATTCCAGGTGACTTTCACGATGCCGACAATCGAGGGCGTGACGACCCTGCACCTGTGCGGGGAGTTCAACGACTGGAGCCCGACTGCGAACCCGATGCGGCGCCAGCCGGATGGCTCCTGGACCGCCACGCTCACGCTGGAGGGCGGCAAGTCCTACATGTTTCGATACCTCGACGAGCACGGGGGGTGGCACAACGACTGGGCCGCTGACGCCTACGTGCCCAACCGGTTCGGGAGCGAGAACTCCGTGCTGGACCTTGCGGCGCTGGCGATGACCTCTTCCACGCGCGAGGAGCAGCCGGTGGACAGGAAACGCCGTTCGGGACCGGCCGAAAAGCAGGAAGGCAGGAGGCCCGGCCAGGGACGGCAGGGCAGGTCGAACCCAGGCAGCGGACGGCAGCCCCGGCGGGGGGGTAACCCGGCCCCTGCCGCTGTCATGCGGGTGGCCTGGCCTCAGACCCCTCCCAGGTTGACGACGATCCGCCCGGTCAACTCGCCGCGAAGGATCGCATCGACCTTCCCCCCTACGTCTTTCAGCGAGCACTCTTCCCCCAGGCTGTCCAGCTGCGACGGCTTCCATGGTCCCGCAAGCTTCTCCCACAACTCCTGCCTCACCGGGGCCGGGCACTTTGCCGACTCGATCCCGAGAAGCCGGACGCCCCTCAGAATGAAGGGGAACACAGTCATGGGGAGGTCAGGCGATGCCGCGTTTCCGCAGACAGCCACGGATCCGCCGTACGCGGTGGACCTGATTGCCGTGGAGAGGATGCCCCCGCCGACCGAGTCGATGACCCCCGCCCACCGCTCCCGGAGGAGAGCTTTCCCGGAACTGTCGTCCAGCTCAGCGCGGGGGATCACTCCGCGAGCGCCGAGGGAGAGAAGGAAATCATGCTTGTGCTCCTTGCCCGTGCCGGCAACCACCGTGTAGCCGAGCTTTGAAAGCAGCGCCACCGCCATGCATCCAACGCCGCCCGTGGCCCCCGTGACAAGGACCTCCCCGCGTTCGGGCATGACGCCGTTCTCCCGGAGGGTCCGAATGGAAAACGCGGCCGTGAAGCCAGCCGTTCCTATGACCATGGACTGGCGGAGAGTCAGGCCGGCGGGCAGCCTGAGAGCAGCGGCGGCGGGCACGCGGACGTACCGGCCGAAGCCGCCGGGGATTCCCGTGCCGAGCTCGTGACCGCCGATGATCACACGGTCGCCGGACGACCATTCGGCGACGGAGCTTTCCGCCACCGTGCCGGCCGCATCGATGCCGGGTGTGAGCGGGTATCCTCGTGCGACACCGCGGCGGCCCGAGGCCGCGAGCGCGTCTTTGAAGTTCAGGGAGCTGTATTCCACGCGCACCAGGAGATCTCCCGCGGGCAGGTCCGCGGTATCTTTCCTCACGATCTCCCGCGTGAACGTGCCATCGGGCTTCTGGCTGACAACGAGCGCATCGAATTCGTTCATGCGTGCCTCCTTTGGCTTGCCGGTGCGGTTCCGTGATCTTACAATGAAACCATGTCATTCCCCGAGCCGATGACGGAAAGACAGGCTCGCGTGGCAGCTGCCTTCGATGGCGACGGCTTCGCAGTGACACGCACCGCGGAAAAAGACGGCTTCCTGGGCGTTGTGGCCGAGCACCGAAGCGCGCGGATCGGCGCCTCGACCCGGCCGAAGCGGGCCTTCTATCTCGAGGGCGACAACTACCAGATGGGCTTTCTCCTGGGGCTTCTTGCGCGGGATGATGTCATCCGGATGACCCACGAGTTCCTCCAGAATGTCGTCTTCTCGTTCTTCGACAGCAAGGCCGCCGGCGCGCGTGGTGTTTCAAGCGATCTGCGCCGGCTCATCGTGCGCGTGGCGCTGAGCGTTTCCCGAGACGTGCTTCCCGACATCCCGAAGGAATACCTCGAGGAGATCCAGGGGATCGTCGACGGCTGTGACGCCGGAGGCCGCGGCTCGGACGTGACCCGGGACGCCCTGATAACGCTGAACTTCGGAATCGATGCGGTCCTTGCCCACGTGTATTCCGGGTCGCTCTTTGCGCGCAAAGGGTTCAGACCGGAAATGCTTCGAACCCCCATCGGGTGCAATGCCTTCTTCATTGGCGGAGAGGCGGCAGGCGGCAAGTGCTTTTTGGGCCGGGACTTCATGTTCCCGACCGCCAACGTGTACCAGGACACCGCGTGCCTTATCGTGTACAGGCCCAGCCCCCGGGGCGGAAAGGTTCGGCATCCCTTCGTCAGCCAGACATCGCCTGGCATCGTCGGCTCCATGACGGGAATGAACGCCGCCGGGGTGGCCATGGGCGTGAACATGCTTCCCAGCCGGTTCTGCTCGCCTCAAAGACCGGGGTTCAACTCTCTTCCTCTCGTGCGGGACTGCGTTCAATACTGCGGGACCACACCGGAAGCGGTGGAAAGGATCGCCGAGGCCCAGCGCGGAGTATCATGGCTGTATCCGGTGGCCGACGCGCAGGGAAGGGCGTGCGTCGTGGAGGCAGGCAGGAAGCTCGGCCCACGGGAGCCTTTCCCTTACTTCACGTGGGTGCCGTGGCATTACCGTCGGCGGCTGCCTTCCCTTGGATTCATCCGTCGCCTGCGCCGCAGGCATGGGACCCCCTCGCTCCGCGCAGGCGTCATGGCACGCGGGAACGAGTACCGCCTCCCCGCCGAGCTCGTGGGGTGGAACGAACGACTCTGGGGCGCCTTCGACCGCGACTGGTTCGTGAAAATCATCGACCTCGGCGCCGACCTGGTGGGAATGATCGTGGACTTTTTCAAAGGCGGCCCGGGCTTTCTTTGGAAGGCGGCGCGAAAGGACGTGGAGGCGCTCCACGAGGGGGCTGACTTCTCGAAAGTGGATTTCTCCGAGCGTGGATTCATCAATTCCACGTGGACGGAGAAGAACTGTCCGGGGCCTTTCTACTTCGCACCCCAGAGGTCGGACCGGGCAGACGTCCTGGTAGCCACCAATCATGCCCTTTCCCCGGAGATCCGGCTCACCTCGATGAACGAATGGATTGCGCTCCTTGCCGGAGGGAACCTGAACGAGATCCAGTGGCGATACGACGAGCTGAGCCGCGAGATCCTTGACGCCATCGCCGCGGCCCCTGCCGGGATCACCGGGGAGACCGCGTGGGACCTCATCAACTTCCTGCGCCCTGACGGCAGGTTCCCGGAGTTCTACGACGGCGCCGGGAAAGAAGGCCGAATCCAGGTGCATGGAAGCGTCAGTTTGTGCGAGCTTACCTCCAGGTGGATAAAGAGCCTCTACGGCTACTACGGGGACGAGCCTATGATCCTCCACCTGGAACACTTCCTGAAGTAGCGTTTGAGCGCCGCAAAGGCCGTGTGGCAAGCCGCTGGCGGCTACACCCCCGCGAGCCGCAGCGCAAAGTGCTTCAAGTCCGACTCCTTGCCGGTGAAGCCAAGACTCTGCCATTCAACGATGAGACGACACCGCTCTTCGATTTTCGCGACTCTCGCTGCTCCTCCCTCCGCTGACTCCCTGGCATACTCCTCGATCCACGAGCGAAGAAGGGCTTCCGGCGATGACCCCGAAAGCGCGCCGACCTCTTCGAGGATTCGATAGTGAAAATCCGGCATGTCGACCTGGAACACCCGCCTGTTCTGCTTCTGCCACACGGGCTCCCCACCCACGACGGAAAGCTCGCAGGCAAGGGCCGAGCACAGTGCCTGAGCCGCGGATCGCTTGTCCTCTTCCAGGAGGAGCTTGCATGTCCTCACGCCTCCAATGTACGAAGGTGTACGGGTCCCGTCCAAGGCTGGCATATCGCCGTCCCGCGTTATACATTGCTGGCGGGAGGTGCGTCATGGCAGGCCAGAAGGACGCCCGCGTGCTCCTGATCATCGACGTGCAGAACGACTTCTGCCCGGGAGGCAGCCTGGCGGTGGAGGACGGAGACCAGGTGGCGGAGGTGATCAACCGGCTCATGCCGCTTTTTGGCCGCGTGGTTGCAACCCAGGACTGGCATCCGAAGGACCATGTCTCTTTTGCCTCCAGCCATCCGGGAAGGAAGGTGCTGGACGTGGTGGACGCGGACGGGATCGAGCAGGTGCTCTGGCCCGATCATTGCGTCCAGGGCACGAGAGGAGCGGAGCTCTTCCCCCGTCTGGACGTCGGAAGCATCGAGCTGATCCTCCGCAAGGGGCTGCGGCGGAAGCTCGACTCCTATTCCGCGTTCTTCGAGAACGATCACAGGACAGACACCGGGCTGCGACATTACCTCAAGGGTCTCGGGGCCCGCGATGTGGCGGTCTGCGGTCTTGCCACCGACTACTGCGTGCGCGCGTCCGCCCTCGATGCGCGGAGGCTCGGCTTCGATGTCTCGGTGATCAGGGACGCATGCCGAGGGGTGGATTTTCCCATGGGCAGCATCGACAGGGCCCTGATGGAGATGGAAGGAGCGGGGATCCGACTCATCACCTCGGCCGAGGTCAGCTGACCGATAGTTGACGGATGGCTCGTCGCCGCGTGCCCTATTGCTGGGCTTCGCACGCCGGACAGGTCTCCGTGCCGGCGTTCGGATGGTAGGCGACGGCCCCGCCTCGCTGCGAGAAAGCGGCAATGACCGCCTGTCCTTTTTCAGAGGTTATCCACCGGGCGAACTTCAACGCCGCATCGAGCCTTGTTGTCGGGCAGGCCCCGGGATTGACGGCAATGACGTCAAACTGCTCCCCGGATCCTCCCGTCATGACCCGTAGCCTGAGAGCGCCCACTCCGTCCCGAACGAGCTGCTCCTCTTCCGCGGGCGCGCTTACCAGAATGGCATCAACCCCGCACTCGCGCGACAACTGGATCACCTGCCCATTCTCCGCCGGCTCCCATCGGACGGTGACCCCCGAACCGGCCTGTGCCAGCGCCCCGATGTAGGAGAGGAATCCGGATGTCGAAAGCGATTGAGTTGCGGCCACGATGATCTGTTCCTGGGCACCCGCCGAAGCGCACGCAAACGCGACCAGGATGCCGGCAAGTATTTTTTTCATGGCTCAGATCCTCCGTCGTGCGATCAGGATCTGGTTGAGCAGGACGGCGCCCACGAGGATCACGCCCAGGATGCCCAGCTGCCAGATGGGCTGAATGCCCGAGACGTCCATGCCGTTATACAGCATCGTGATGATGACCAGGGCAAGGATCACCCCGCCAATGGTGCCCTCGCCTCCCTTGATGCTCACCCCGCCCAGGACCGCAATCGTGATAGCTTCCAGGAGAAAGCTGGACCCGATGTCAGGGCGGGCGCTTGCCACCCGCGATGTGATGATCCATCCGCCCAGGGCGCAGAGAAAACCCGAGAGGGTGTACACGGAAATCCTGACGCGGCGCACGTTGATGCCGGAGAAGCGGGCCGCCGTCTCATTGCTGCCCACGCCATAGAGCCGCCGGCCGAAGGCCGTGCGGTTGAGGACATAGAGGAGTACGATGACCAGGGGAATGAAGACGCAGAGGACCTGGAATGGGATCTCGAAGAGCCTGAACTGGCCCAGGAAATAGAAGGCGTCGCTGAAGTTGGAGACCGGCATCGGGTTCGGGCCGAAGCGGGGATCCACGGCAATCAGGAGCGCAAGCGAGCTGTACCCGTACATGGTAGCCAGCGTGACGATGAGCGGCGGGATCATGGTGTAGCTGATCAGGATTCCGTTGACATACCCCATCAGCGTGCCCGCGATCAGCCCAAGCGGCACGGCCAGCGCAATACTCAAACCGGCCCGCCCGATGAGGACGCCAATGACCATTGCGGCAAGGGACATGATCGAGCCCACGGAAAGGTCGATCCCCCCGCCTCCGGAAAGGATCACGAACGTCTCCGCCAGCGCAAGCAGCCCCAGCTCCACGGCGTACTGCGTCATGTTCGTGAGGTTGTACAGCGTGAAGAAGTCCTTCACGAACACGGAGAGAAACACGAAGAAGATGACGAACAGCACGGCAAGGAAGATCATCCTGTTGGCGATGACCCGGTCCACAATTCCCTTCATTGCCTTGCCCCCCTCGCCCGCACGATGTCGATGAGAACCGCGGCAATGATCAGCCCGCCCGTGACCAGCCCTTCGCTGAGGGCGGGGATGTTGAGGAGCACCATTCCGTTCTGGATGAGCCCCAGGAGCGCGGCTCCCAGGAGGCTTCCCACGAGGGTCCCTTTGCCGCCCATGATGCTCGTCCCGCCCAGGACCACGGCCGCTATGACCTCCAGCTCGAAGCCCGTCCCGGAGTTCGTCTGCACGATGCCCGTGCGGGCAACGTAGATGAGGCCCGCGATTCCCGCCAGGGTCCCGGTGAGCGCGTACACGAAGAGGTTCGTGCGGTTGAGGTTGACGCCAGAGACGCGGGCAGCGTCCGCGTTGTTGCCCATTGCGTAGACTGCCCTGCCCTGCGAGCGGGAGGCAAGGAACAGGGAGAACAGGGCGATCAGGACAAGGGAGATCCAGAACGGGATGGGCAGGGTGAGGAACCTGCCGAGACCCAGGGGAGTGATTGTCCGTGGCACGCCGGACACCCATCGTCCACCCAGCACGCCGAAGAGGAGCGCCCGGATGATGTTCATCGTGCCCAGGGTGACGATGATGGGAGGAATGTTCCCGTAGGAGATGATCGCGCCGTTCAGGATGCCCACGGCGAACCCGGCCACGAGGGCGCCAACGACGATCACCGGCGCGGAGGCGTGCATCATGAGGAGCTTGCCGGCAACCACGGACGCAAGCCCAAGCGCCGATCCTACCGACACGTCGATGCCGCCCGTGACGATCACCATGGTCATCCCGATGGAAACGATGGCGATCCCGGAAAGCCCCAGGAGCGTGTTGGCGATGTTGCTCGTGGAGAGGAAGTTCTTGGTCGTGAAGGAAAGAACGACAGCAAGAACGATGATGACCCCGAGGATGGTGACCTCGCGCATCTGGAGGACCCGCCGGACGGAGGCTTTCATTTCTCACCCCCCCGGGCAGGCGTTACGCGCTCCCCGATGGCCGCGCCGAGGAGGTTCTCCGAGGTGATCTCCTCCCCTTCGAACACGCCGGTGATGGCCCCTTCATGCATGACGATCACCCTGTCGCAGAGCTTGAGGATCTCGGGCAGCTCCGATGAGATGATGAGCACCGCCATGCCCTGCTCCGCGAGCCGGGCAATCATGTGGTGGATCTCGCTCTTCGCGCTCACATCGATGCCGCGCGTGGGCTCATCCAGGATGAAGATCCGGGGGTTGACTCCCAGCCACTTTGCCACGACCACCTTCTGCTGGTTGCCGCCGCTCAGGCTGTAGATCTTGGAATCCAGGCCGGGAGTCTTGATGGAAAGGTCACGGATGTATGCCTCTCCGATATCGCGCTCCCGGGAGCGGTCCACGCCTCCCAGCGGGGAGGCAATGTCGGAAAGACGCGTGATCGTGATGTTGTAGGCGGTGCTGAGGATGGGGAACAACCCCTGGACTTTCCTGTCCTCGGGAAGGTACGCCACGCCACGACGCATCGCCTCCTCCGCTGAGGAGAAGCTCACGCGGCGGCCGTCAAGAAGGATCTCCCCGCTGTTAGGGCGGAGGACACCGAAAATGCTCTGTGCGACCTCGCTCCTGCCCGAGCCCACGAGGCCGGAGAAACCGAGGATCTCACCCTGGAAAACATCGAAGGAAATGTCGGAAAACCACCCCGCAAGGGACAACGAGCGGACGGACAGGATTGGCGTCTGGGATTTCTTTCCGGCGTGGGGGACTTCCTCCACGAGGAGCTTTCCCGCCATGAGGCTTATGATCTTCCTCGAGTCCACCTCCCGGGTGGGGAACTCACCCACCACCTCGCCGTCCCTCATCACCGTGACCCGGTCGGTCAGGGCGAAGATCTCCTCCAGGCGGTGGCTGATGTAGACCACCCCGACCCTGCGTTCCCGGAGCTTCGCGATGATGGAGAAAAGCCGCTGCGTCTCATGCTGGGTAAGGATTGCCGTGGGCTCGTCGAATATGATCACTCGAGCGTCGTATGCAAGCGCCTTGGCGATGAGCACCTGCTGCTGCAGGCCGACACTGAGGTTTCCCATCCTGTCCGCCATGATATCGGTGGAGATCCCCAGCGAATCGAAAAGCTCCCGCGCCTTTCGGTCCTCCTGCGTCCAGTCGATCCCGCCCAGCCTTTTCTTCATCTCCCTGCCGAGGAAGATGTTTTCCAGCACCCGCAGCTCGGGGTAGATCATGGGCTCCTGGTAGACCGCCGAGATCCCGATCTCCTGGGCTTTGCGGGGAGAGTCGATGGAGACTTTTGTGCCTTCGTAAAAGATTTCCCCGGAGTCCGGCGTCAGGACTCCCGAGATCATCTTGATCAGGGTGGATTTCCCCGCGCCGTTCTCTCCCACGAGCGCGTGCACCTCCGACGCCCCGACCGTGAAGGTCACGTTCCTGACGGCGGTGACGCCTCCGAAGGACTTGGACACGCCGCGGCATTCCAGTATGGTTTCCACGGTCCCACCCGCCTTTCCTCAAGGTCGAAGCGCGCGTGCACCACAGAGGGGGGCGTCACGAGCCGTGACGCCCCCCAAGGGGAAATCCGCGTCTAGAAATTGAAATCGCCGACGTTCGAGGAGTCGAACACCTTCGGCGGGCCAAGGACAAGCATCTTGTCCTTGGCAAGGAACGTCGGCTTTGTGTCGATGCCTTTCACCGTGTACGACTTGCCGTCCGCGAACTTGTTCTTGTCGAGCATGTACTTGGCCGCCCACACGGTGAGGTAGCCCAGGTCAACGGGGTTCCACAGGACGAAGCTCTTGACCGTCCCGTCCTGCACGTACTTTTCCATCATGGAGGGAACCGAGATCCCCGTGGCGACGATGGTCCCAGTCTTTCCCGCCTGGGAGACGGCTTCCGCCACGCCCGGGGCGGAGGTGCTGCATTCGCCGATCACCCCTTTCAGGTTGGGGAACGCGTTGATGAGATCCTGCATGACATTGATTGCCTGCTGGACGTCCTCCTCCGCGTAGCGGATCGTGACGAGCTTCATCTTGGGATACTTGCCGAGCTCCTGCAGCTCGTAAAGGATCCACGTGTTCAGGTTCCATGCCGTGGGGCCGCAGGAGACGATGGCAAACTCTCCCTCCTCGCCCATGGCCTTTGCCAGCTCGTCCATCGTGGTGTAGCCGATCTGGTCCTGGAGCGCCTGGTTGACAAAGAGCTGGCGCACGTCCTGGGCGCCGTCGGTGTCGCTGGTCATCACGACGATGCCCTTTGCCCGGGCCTTTTTGAGGACCGGTGCGATTGCCGCCGGATCGTTGGGAGCCACGGCAATGGCGTCGACCCCGCGGGTGATCAGGTTGTCCACGATCTCCGCCTGTTTGGCGACATCAGCCGTGGTGGGACCGGTGTAGATGAACTCCACGCCCAGGTCCTTGGCTGCCTTGTTCCCGCCGTCCTGCATCGCGTTGAAGTATGGGATTCCGATCAGCTTTGGCACGAAGGCTATTCGCCACTTTTTCTGTGCCATTGCCGACGGCGCCGCGAGAACGAACACAAGCGCGAGGGCGATAAGGAAGAAAAGACGTTTCTTCATTCCACTACCTCCTGCTCTTATAGGTACGCAAAACCGAAATATTCTATCATCACCGGGATGTCACCTGTCAAGACTTGACACTTTGACCCCCGTGGACCTAACCTTGCCTAGTTTCATACAATTGTTTCATATCCTAAGAAGGAGGGCTAACGAATGAACCGTAAGATCTTTTCGGCCTTCAGCATCGTTGTCGTCCTCGCCTTCTCGCTCGCGCTCGTCGCGTGCGGAGGCGGGAAGAGCAACAAGCTGGAGATCTTTTCCTGGTGGACGGTTGGCGGCGAGGGGGAAGGCCTCAAAGCGCTGTTCAACATCTACCAGAAGCAGTACCCGGATGTGAAAATCATCAACGCGGCAGTCGCCGGCGGCGCGGGAACCAACGCCAAGGCGGTTCTCGCCACACGGTTGACCGGCGGGAAACCCCCGGATGCGTTCCAGCTTCACGCGGGTCTCGAGGTGGAAAAGTATGATCCCGAGAAGTACATCCTGCCGTTGGATTCCTTCTACACTTCCGAGGGCCTGGACAAGGTCTTCCCGAAGGACCTCCTGAGCCTCCTGCAGTACAAGGGGCATTACTGGGGCGTTCCGGTCAACATCCACCGGGCAAACATCCTCTGGTACAACAAGAAGGTGTTCGCCGACAACAAGCTCCAGCCTCCTACGACCTGGGATCAGTACTTCAAGGTGGCAAAGGCCCTGAAGGCAAAGAAAATCATCCCTCTCGCATTTGGTTCAAAGGATGGATACGAGGCGGGCCACACCTTTGAGACGGTCCTCATCTCCGTCCTCGGACCAGACGGGTACAAGGGTCTGTGGACGGGAGCCACCAAGTGGACTGAACCCAAGGTGACCGATGCACTGAATACCCTCAAGAAGATGCTCCAGGACGTCAACACGGATCATTCCGCGCTCACCTGGGACGGGGCTCTGCAGCAGTACTTCATTACCGACAAGGCTGCCATGATGATCATGGGAGACTGGGTCAACGGCTGGTTCATGTCCCAGAACTACACGGGCTACGGCTGGGAGTGTGTTCCGGGGCCCAAGGTCTATGATGGCCTCTCGGACAGCTTCGCGGTGCCAAAGGGAGCCCCGGACATGACGAATGCCATGAACTGGCTGAAGGTCTGCGCTTCGCAGGAAGGCCAGGCGGCGTTCAACCCCTTGAAGGGATCCATCCCCGCCCGCACGGACGTCGATCCGTCGCTGTTCAACCCCTACCTGCAGTCTGCCATGAAGGATTGGACCTCGGAGCCGATCGTGCCGAGCGTCATCCATGGCGCTGCGGCAACGGTGAAGTGGACCACTTTGTACCAGGACATTCTTGCCACCTTTGCGGCCAAGGGTGATGTCGAAGCTGCGCAGAAAGCGCTAGATCAAGCAGCCAAAGACAACCTCGCAATGTAGACTTTTCTCGGTTTCGCTGGATCCACCCTGTCAGGCGCTTTTCGCCTGGCAGGGTTTTTTTAAGGGGGGCGAAATGAAGGCGGTCACTCGGGATCGGGCTATCTCCGTCGCGCTGGTGGCACCGTCACTCATCCTGATCGCAGTCTTCGTGTACGGTTTCATCGGATTTACGGGATTCGCTTCGCTGACGAAATGGGATTCCATGGAGCCCAACTTCGCATTCGTCGGCCTGCATAACTACCAGAGTCTTTTCGCCACCGTGCCCACGGATCGTTTCCTGTGCGACCTGCGAAACACGGTCACTTTCACGGTCCTGTTCCTCGTCTGCTCGATTGCGCTCGGCTTCGCCTTGGCGGTTCTCCTGGACAGGCATATCAGGGGAGAAGGAATATTCCGAAACATTTTCCTTTTCCCCATGGCGATTTCCTACATCGTTACCGGGGTGATATGGCGATGGATTCTCGGTCCCGGAAGCGAGACCGGAGCCCTGGGGCTGAACTTGATCTTCGACAAGCTCGGCCTCGGTTTCCTGAAATGGGGGTGGTTCACCGACCCGTCGGTCCTCTACATACGCCCGGACTCCGGTCTCGGCATGTTTCTGGGCCACGTGGGCCTGGGCGGGCTGGCCAGCCCGTATGTCGGGGTCTCGCTCGCCATGATCTCCGTCGTCATCGCCGCAACGTGGCAGATGTCTGGCTACACAATGGCCATGTACCTGGCCGCCTTGCGCGGGATACCCACTGAAATGAGAGAGGCAGCGCGCGTGGACGGCGCCTCCGAGGTTCAGATCTATAGACGGGTGATCGTGCCCATGATCCGTCCGGTCACCCTCAGCGCACTTATTGTGCTGGGGCATATATCGCTCAAAATCTTCGACCTTGTCGTGTCCATGACGGGACCCGGACCGGCATTTGCGACGGACGTGCCGGCTTTCTACATGTGGGATACGACCTTCCGCGGCAACAATTTCGCACAGGGGGCGGCGATTGCAGTCATTCTCCTGCTCGTTGTGGCGCTCCTCATTATTCCCTACCTCGTCTCATCGACGCGGTCCGAGGCCCGAACATGAGCGCCCTCATCTCGCGCCGCAGGGTTCAGCCCGGCGTGGTGGTGGTCTACTGCCTTCTTGTCATCGCCTCCCTGTTGTACCTCGGGCCGATCTACCTGCAGGTCGTCACCGGCTTCAAAAGCTTCCGGGAAGTGAATCTCGCAACCATGTGGAGGTTCCCGCACACGTTCAGCCTCGCGAGCTTCATCAAGGCGTGGCTCGGCTCGGAATCACAGGGCATGAACGGGCTTGCCGCTAACTTCCTGAACAGCGTCTATATTACCGTTCCTGCCACCCTGGTCTCCGCATTTCTGGGATCCATGAACGGCTACGTGCTTGCCAAGTGGAAGTTCCGCGGAGCGAACGTCCTCTTCCCCCTGCTCCTGTTCGGGATGTTCATTCCCTACCAGAGCATCCTCATCCCGCTTGTCCAGGTGCTGGAAAGCATTGGTCTCTACGGGACCCGTGGAGGGCTGATATTCGTTCATGTCGTCTATGGCATTCCGATCACCACGCTGATTTTCCGTAACTACTACGCGGCAATACCAACCGAGCTGATAGAGGCGAGCAAAATCGACGGAGCGGGAATCCTCGGCATCTATGCGAACATCCTCTTTCCCCTGTCGCTCCCCGGCTTCGTGGTTGTCATCATCTGGCAGTTCACTTCGATATGGAATGATTTCCTCTTCGGCCTGATCGTCACCAGCAGCCCGTCACTGCAGCCCATCACCGTGGCCTTGAATAACCTTGCGGGCAGCTATTTCGTGGAATGGAACGTGCAGATGGCGGGAGCCCTCCTTGCCGCCCTGCCAACCATGATCATCTACATCTTCCTCAGCCGCTATTTCATGAGCGGCCTGCTCGCGGGGTCCGTGAAGGGGTAGAGATTTCCAGCGGGTCGATGTGGATGAATGCCCGCGAGATGTCCTCCACCTCCTCCACTTCCCGCTGCACGTGCTCCCCGATGTCGTGCGCCTCTTCCACCGACAGGCGCCTGTCCACATCCACGTGGAGCGCCACCTCCACGGTGGTGCCGACATAGTGAGCAGACACGTCGTGCAGGCCCTGGACCCCGGGAACCGCGCGGGCCCTGGCCATGATGGCCTCCACGAGGGCCGCGGGCGGCGCCTCTCCCATCAGGTACTTGATGTTGGCCCTGCCGATCCCGAAACCCGCCTGGATGATCCACAGACCGACAACGATTGCCGCGATAGGATCGAAAAAAGGGAACCCGAGGTTGGATGCGCCGACTCCCAGGATGACCGCCGCGGAGATAAGGACATCGTTGCGATGATCCGTGGCGGAGGCCATGAGGGCCGTGCTGCCCGTCCGCTCGGCGGTGATCCTGGCATACAGGTGCATCCCGAGCTTGATCACCAGGACGCAGGCCAGAAGGACAATGGGGAAGATGCCTTTCTGAATCTGCACTCCCGTGAATAACCGGGTCACCGATTGGGCGATGATCTCGAAGCCGACTATCCCTGTCAGGATGGCCACGATGAGCCCCGCCAGCGGCTGCGCCCGCTTGTGCCCGAAGGGGTGGTCCGCATCCGGACCCTTGTAGGAGCTCCTGATGCTGATGAAGACGATCGTGGAGGCGACAATGTCCGTCAGGGAATTGAATGAATCCGAGATGATCGCGATGGAATTGAACGAGAAGCCCACGAGGATCTTGCCGACGAAGAGAACGGCGTTCCCGATGATCCCCATCCAGACGGCGAATCTCTCGTGGGTGTCGATGAGCCCCCTGGTCATGCGGACGCCACCATAGGACGGGCGGGCAGGGCTGTCAACAACCATGGCGCAGGCGAAAAAAAAGGGCTGCCCGCCCGGGGACAGCCCCTGTCCAGACAGCCTTACGCCTTCTGCGATTCCTGCGCTCCCTCGGTCTTCTTTCGCTCCACGAACCGCTGGAACGCGTCGCGTCCCTCTTCCTTCCAGAAGTCATGAGCGTATTTCCACCACTCCCTGTCCTCGTGCCAGTCGCCTCGGTGCCAGGACTCCCTGCGGAAAGGATTTCCTCCCCAGGGGTTGCCCCGCCACGGCCCGCGGCCCGGTCCGCGGTTCCCGAATGCTCCGAAGACGATCTTCGCAAGAAGCAGGATCCCGAACGCCTGCCAGTAGCCGATCTGGCTGAGATGGAAGATCGTTGGCATGATCCAGTTCCAGAGAACCATCACGAGCCAGCCGAAGGCCAGGGCAAAGGCCGCGGCAAAGACCACTCCCGCCAGAACCATCCCGACGATGCGCAGCACCCGCGGGGGGCGGTGGGGATAGGAGTGCATGTGCCCGTCTTCCCGCTTTGTCTCTTCCGTCATACTGTTCCTCCCTCGAGCGCTTTTCGCAGCGCATGGATTGCCCGGTGCTTCCTTGCCAGAAGGGTCCCGATGGGGATGTCCCACTCCTCCGAGAGCTCCCGGAAGCTTCTCCCTTCCAGCTCGGTCGCGACCAGCACGGACCTCTGCGCGGGACCCAGGGAATCGATGGCCTCGAAGAGCCTGTCCTTTTCTTCATTCCATTCCGTCACGACGGACGCCTCGTAGCGCTCGTCGAGCACCGGCTCGGAAAGTGCGACTGCTTTCTTCGGGGCCGCCCTGTAGGCGTCCACGATGCGGTTTCGCAGGGAGCGGTAGAAGTACGCGGCAAGATCCTCGATGGGGGCCGTCACGTCGGCCTTTTCGAAGATTCCTGCAGCCACGTCCTGGACAATGTCCTCCGCATCCCGGTCCGCGCTGTCCTCGATCCATGAGCGCACGTACCCCACAAGCCGATGCCACTCGGCTGTTATGAAGTCTGCGATCCGCTTTTTCTGCGTATCCGCGCTCATGCCATCAAGGACGGAGAACCCGCCCTTTTATTGCACCGGCCTGAGGGTTCGGGCCGAGGAAGCGGATGAGGATTGCCAGCAGCTCGTCGGGGGCGCTGACGTGGATCCAGTGATCTGCCTTCGCGATGGTCAGCACTTCCGCCGCGGGGAAATACCGCAGCATGACGGCGCGGTCCGCTTCCGTGACGTACGACGACCTGCCGCCGGCAACAAGGAGAGCGGGCCCGGAGTAGCTGGCTTGCAGCGAAGGGAAGTCCCTGTTCAGCGTTGAAGACTCGAGAGCCGGCAGGTTGAGGCGCCATTTGAAGCCTTCTCCGTCACGAACGGCATTCGTCAGGATGAACTGCCGAACACCGGGATCAGGGATGACCGGCGCAAGCAGCATGTCCAGCTCTCCGCGCGTGCGGCACCTGCTGATGTCGGAGTGAAAGGCCTTCAGCTCCGCGGAATTGTCGGAGGAATAGGAGCGCGGGGCTATATCGATGGAAACCACACCGGCGGTCACCTCGGGGTGCGCGATGGCGAACGCCATGGCCACCAGCCCTCCCATGGAATGGCCGATGAGCCGAAGAGGCCCGGGGGCGTGCAGCCGGGCCCAGTCGGCCACATCCCCCACGCAGTCGGCCAGACTGTGCGTGGGAGCGTGCGGAGAGTCGCCGTGGTTCCGCAGGTCCAGGAGCACGCAGCGACCAACGCCGGTCAGGCGGCGGCCCATTCCGGCCCAGTTCTGAGATGACCCGAAAAGGCCGTGGAGGAAAACAGTGGTCGGTCCCTGGCCGCCCAGGTCCCGGAAGGCAAGGTCCATCAGCCGAGTGTAGCCAAAAGCAGGAACAACAGCTACATTTCATCCGGGTTGCCGTTGAGCGCGCGCCGCACCTATGACGATATATTGAGATGAAAGGCCGCTGTTCCGCTACCGTGTGTGGGATTTTCGATACGTTCTGTTGTTCTGCCGATCACGCTGACCGCCCTGCTTGCCGCAGCCATGCAAACCAGCGCTTCGCCCCTTGTTGCCTCTCTGCAGGTCGATTCTGGCCGCTCCAATCGCGGCCGCGGACAACCTGGGATTCGACGTGTACCGCTGGGATCGGTTTCCCTCCATCCTCGTGCTGGATGTTGCGGACTTCCAGATCCAGGACAGGATGTTCTCCCGCCTCGCTTTCTTCCTGGAAAAACGCGGATTTCGGGGACGGCTCCTGGACGATAGTACCCTGGAAAAGCTTCACGGCTGGAATGCGCACGACTACGGGTCCGCGGGGCTTGCCTCTTTTTTCAACGCGGCTCAGCGCCTCGGTTTTGTCCTGAGCCTTGAGGAGCTTTCCCTCAGGGACCTTGCCCTGGAGGAGGGCATCCTGACAATGGTCCGTGACCGCTACGCGCCGGGCGTCGGGGGCGTTCTCTCGATTTCTCGTTCCTCTTCTGCAATCGAACGGCGCCTCCTCCTGACCCATGAATCCTTTCACGGGATCTTCTTCGCCTCCGCCGAGTATCGCGCATTCTGTTTCCAGCTCTGGGACTCCCTGGATCCCCGGGCACGATCCTTTTTCGTGAAGTTCCTGAACGAGCTGGGCTATGATGGCGACTCTCGGTACCTTGCCGTGAACGAGTTCCAGGCCTACCTCATGCAGCAGCCCGTGCGCTTTGCTCCGGCGTATTTCGAGCGGGTGGTGAGGAGGTTCGCGCCCGGGGAGCTTGTCCCCGAATGCAACCATCCTGAATGCCGCTCACCGCCTGGACATGTACCTCGAGTCGCGGTTCGGCATTCGAGCCGGGAGGGCGCTGGAGGCGCGCGCTGGCCCTCGGGGGAGTCGGGATGAGGGCCCGCAGAGCGGTGCTCGTCATTCTCTTTGCTTCGCGTTGCCGCCGTCTCGGTATTTGCGCACCCCCACGTGTTCATCAATAACAAAATGACGGTGCTCTTTGAAGGCGGGAAGCTTTCCGGGATCAGCTTTCGCTGGGCGTTCGACGACATGTTCTCAGAGATGATCCTTACGGATTTCAAGCCGAACGTGGACGGAAACTTCACCGCAAAGCAGACGGCTACCATCAAGTCCGGTGCATTCGACAACCTGGAGAATTACCACTACTTCCTGGCATTCTTCATCGGGAAAAGACCGCTGAAAAAAATCCGCATCGAGCAGTTCACACCCAGCGTCGTGGAAGGCAGCAAGCTGGTCTACTCCTTTTTTGTTCCCCTTGATCTCCCCGTCGCCGCGGAGGAACAGTCCGTGCGGATAACCGTCTATGACGACACCTACTTTGTTGCCTTCGACCTGATGCATGCAGACGATGTCGCGGTCAAAGGGGATGATGGCATCTCGGTGGGATTGTCGATCGAGAAAACGAAGGTGAAGCCCCTATGGCCCGGGCAGTACATGCCGGACAACCTGGTCATTCGATTCAAGGAGGGCTCGTGAAGCGATCCGCGCTCGTTCTCGCTCTGGTCCTGGCTGCATCGGGGTGCTTCGCCCAGGAGGCCCCCAATCCGTTCACGGCCCGCAACACCCGGCCCCGGACGACAGTCTTCACGCAGGTCACCTCCGGTGTGACAGCGCTCCTGTTCAGCGTCATGGCCCCTGTCCAGAAGATGCTCAACGACAGCCTGGCCAGCATGACTCGCGCGCTCAAGGGATCACGCTCCCTGGGCGGCCTGCTTCTCGTCGTTGCTCTCGCTCTTGCGTACGGCATCTTCCATGCCGCTGGTCCCGGGCACGGCAAGACCATCGTTTCCTCGTTCCTCCTGGCAAACGAGGGGAAGATCCGCCAGAGCTTCATCATCGGGTACCTGGTTGCAGCAGTGCACGCGCTTTCAGCCCTCACCGTGGTGCTCATCCTTTACTATGTTATCCGGGGAATCTTTGCCACCGGCGTCGAGCAGGCCAACCACTACATCCAGGTCGTCACCTTCGCGGTCATCACGCTGATCGGCGGCGTCATGCTGGCCAGGCGCTCGCTGGGCAAGGGTCACTCTCACGGGCTGGAGACCCACGCGCATGGCGACCATGATCACTCAGCGGAGCCAGGCGCCGAAGGGGTGCGGCGGGGCCTCACGATGAGAAACCTCCTTGGAATCGCCGTGCCAGCCGGGGTCATTCCCTGTCCAGGAGCGGTGGCCGTGGTCCTTTTTGCGCTGTCACTTCACATGCTGGCAGTGAGCATCCTGGCAGTATCGTCGATATCGGTGGGGATGGGCACGACCATCGGCGCAACCGGTGCCCTCGTGATCCTGGTGAAGCGTGGCGCCGTCCGCGCGGTGGCAGGGGCTCGCGACGAAGAGCGCGATTCGAAGATCCGCAGGATCGTGGAGATCCTGGGAGCGGCAATCCTCTTTCTCTTCGGCTTAGTCTTCTTCCTTGCCCAGATCTGAGGGGAGTCGGTTCCTGCGAAGAACCTCAAGGAGAACCCGCACGCCCCCGACGAACCGGACCGAGGTCTCCACGTAGCCCCAGCCTTCCTGCATCTGCCACAGCCCGTCGTACGCGCGGTCGTGGTACGAGCGGATCATGTGCGGAACGCCGTCCTCCTCCAGGATGCCGTGGAGGAGCGACGCTTCCGACTCGTTTTGAAGGAGGAGCCGCTCACTTTCCTCTCTCATCGGGTCAATCACCCTCTTTTCAGCCTCATCTGCTCGAGCAGGGCGCGGTTGTCATTGAGGAACTCGAGGAAGTACTGCTGAACGTCGCGGAAGAACTCCCGCTGCATCAGCGCCCCGGGGCGGGTGATGTAGCGGTAGTGCCAGCTCTCATAGCGGTAGCCGGTGACCTGCTCGTATCCCACCGGATAGGAGAGGGTGAAGCCGTACTCCCAGGCATGGGCGGAAACCCATTCGCCCTCCCGGGTCTTTTCGTAGCCGTCACTGATGGTGCCGAAGTCGATGGCGGTCCCCAGCTGGTGCTGCGAGAACCCCGGATGCGCGGACTCTCTTTCCGCCATCTCCTTCCCGTACATCCTGACTTCGCGGGCGAAGAGGCCCTGCTGGTAGTCATAGGAGCGGTACGTGGAGGAAAACGTGACCGTCACTCCGTCCGCCCGGGCAGCGCGGACCATCTGAAGAACCTCGGGCATGATTGCTTTTCTCAGCATGAGGTTGGGCCACGTCGTACGAAGCGCGTACTCTTTCAGGGGCACGAGGTCAGGCGGCACGTACTCCGCGCCGAGCGGATGCTGCTTGTCAACCAGAATGAAGAAATCCGCGGGCTGATCCAGCACCCTGGCCATGAGACCGAGGAATGCCGACGGCCGCCCCTGAATCCCGTCCCGGATGTCCGCCGGCAGGCTCGCGGTCATCTTTCCCAGGTCCTCCAGGGAAAGCGAGAACTCGGGGGTTATCCAGGTTCCCGCCTCGGAAGCGGCAGCCGGCAAGAGAAGACACATGAGGAGAGCCGGGAAGATGCGCATCAATCCTAGTGTCGGCACTCTCTGCACAACCCGAAGAGGGTGATCGAGTGATCATCGATCTTGAAGCTTTCCCGCTTCCCGATCTCCGCGATGGCATCCGATTCCAGGCAGAAGTCGAGCTCCACGACCCGATGACACCTCGTGCATGCCAGATGGTGGTGGTGATGATCGCTCTCGCAGAGGCGAAAGGAGTGCGTCCCGTCTGAGAACTCTATGCGGTCGAGGACCTTCATCCGCACCAGCTTGTCGATGGACCGATAGACGGTGGCCCGGCCGATGCGAGGGTTGGTCCGGTGAAGCTTCTTCAGGAGGTCTTCCGCGGAAAACGACGCTCCGGCGTGCCCGAGGCGTATCAGGTTTTCCGCGATGGCCTTGCGGGGCTCTGTCCGCCTCTCCCCAAGCTCCTGGAACGCCTCGTTGATCCTTTTCTCGATGTCCATTGGTAGGTTTCCGCGCTGTCTCCGATGATAATGGTTTTGCCCCGGCGTGCATAGCCTTTGCGCCCCGCCGCCATCGCGATGAAGTAGACTGCCGCTGCCAGCGCGGACACGGAGAACCCCACCGGGGGATGACCCCAGGGCAGAAAGAACGAAACGAAGATGCCTCCCCATGTGATTCCTATTCCGAGAAGCAAAGAGAGAAGCAGAGCCCTGCCCGCGCGTCGCGTCCACCGGACGGCAGCCGCAGCCGGGGCGATCAGCAGGGAGACAGCCAGGAGGATCCCCACCGCAAGGGCGCTTGCTGCCGCAGCCAGCGCAACGATGAGAAGGAACAGGGTGGAGACCAGGCGTACAGGAACGCCACGCGCGCGCGCCGCTTCCGGGTCCACGGTGGCAAAGAGGAGGGGCCGGAAAACCAGTGCCAGTCCGGCCAGGGTGATGACTGTTATGACGACCAGGCGAACGATGTCATCCGGGCGGACGCTGAGAAGCGATCCGAAGAGGACCGCGACACCCGCATTCGAGTGGGACCCGCTGCCGCGCGCGTACATGCCCAGGAAAAGGACGCCGAGGCCGAGGGCGAAGGAGACCACCATCCCGATTTCCACGCTGCGCTCGCGGGCCTTTTCCCCCAGCGCTCCCATGCCCAGCGCCGCGCCCAGGCCGAAGACGGCCATGCCCAGGAGCGGCGCGACGCCCAGCAGGGCTGCGCCGGTGGCTCCGGCAAAGCAGACGTCGAGGAGGGATTCCGCCGCGAACGCCTGGGCCCGCAAGACGATGAAATACCCGACCAGGGACGCCAGGACTGCGGCGACCGTTCCCGCGAGCATCGCATTGCGAAAGATGTCCGAGGCAATCAGCTGGAGCGTCATGCTGTGCCCCGGGACAGTCGCGCGGCTCTCTCGCTCCCTGCGGCCGCCGGACGGAAGGAGAATGCGGACGGGGAGGTACACGATGAACGACAGCGTGGCAATGCAGAAGCTGACCGGAAGGGTCCCGCTCACGGCCGCCGCGAGGATCCCGAGCCATACATAGAGAAGCCCGAGGGCCGCCGAGAGCACGATCGTCAGGGGAGGATTCTTTACGATCCGCGTGGCCGTTGCGGCCGGCCCCACCAGGAGGGTGAACAGGAGAAGCGCCCCCATGACCTGAACGGCAAGGGAGACTATGAGTGCAAGAAGCGCAAGGAACAGGACCGAAAGCAGGGAAACGGGCACTCCCCGGGCCTCAGCCAGCTCGGGATCGAACGTGCTGAACAGGAGCGGCCGATACAGAAGGGCAAGAGCCGCCAGGGAAGCCGCCGCGGCAGTTGCGGTCACCCGGGCAGCCTGTAGGCTGATGCCAAGGATGCTTCCAAAAAGGATCCCGTAGACCCTCTGCGCGTAGCCCGAGTAAAGGGCCAGAAAAAGGAAGCCGAGCCCGAGGGCGAAGGTCATGATTACCCCGACGGTGACGTCCCGATCCCTCAGCTGCCGGCCGAAGAGGCCAATGGCCACGGCCGCAGCAAGCGTGATTGCAAACAGACCGTAGACTGGCTCGATGCCCAGGAGGACGGCGCCCGCGGCTCCCGCAAAGCCGATGTTGGGAAGCGCGTGGCCGGCGAACGTCAGCGCGGCGGCAGACCATGAAATACCCGCTTGCCGCTGCCGCCACCGCTACGGCTGAGCCGGTCACGAGGGCGTTGATGAGAAAGGGGTATCGAAGGAGCTCGATCATTTCAGATCCGCGCTCCGACGACGAACACCCTTCCCCCCGTCTTCACGACCTCAACGGGAGTTCCATAGAGATCGCTCAACGTTTCCCGTGTAATCACGTTCTCCGGCCGCCCGATTGCGCTCCTTCCATTGGCGAGGTACAGCACCCTGTCGAGGTCCGCGAGAAGAGGGTTCACGTCGTGGGTGACGAGGAGGACCGCCACGCTGCGCGATCTGCAGATCCGCCTGATCAAGGCCACGATCTCCTGCTCCCTCCCGAGGTCGAGGCTGGCAAGCGGCTCGTCCAGGAGCAGAAGCCGCGGATCGCTCAGGAGCGCCTGCGCGATGAGGAGGCGCTGCCGCTCGCCCCGGAAAGCTCTCCCATTGCCGCCCGGGCAAGCTCCCTGCCGTCCACCTCGTCGAGCACCGCATCGATGAGCTTCTCCCGTGCGCGGCTGGGCCAGCCCGGCCCCCAGCGGTTTCCGTCCAGGCCGAAGCGCACAACATCGCGGGCCCTCAGTGTCGTCTCCGCCTCGATTGCGCGGAACTGGGGCACGTAGCCGATGCGCGCGTTTGCGCGTCCGGGGGGCTGCCCCAAGACCAGCACGTGGCCGGAGGCTGGCTTCACGAGGCCCAGGAGGAGCTTCAGCAGCGTTGTCTTGCCTGCCCCGTTGGGCCCGAGGATGGCGACCAGCTGGCCGTCGTCAACTGCAAAGCTTACCGCATCGAAAATAACTCGGCCCCCCAGGTCCACCCGGGCCTTCCCGACTGAGATGACCGGCCGTGTGCGGGCGCCCGGCACCGGGGAAGGGTTGCTCATGAGCCAGCGCTGATCAGCGCCATGCGCAGCTCATCGAGCTGGCGCAGCATCCAGGTCTGATACGTTTCACCTGCCGGCATTGTCTCCGTCACTCCGACGATTGGAACACCCGAGGCCTTTGCGTCATTCTGCGCTTTCGTCGTGATGGGGGAAACGGTCTGCTCGTTGTAGATCAGGATCCTGATCTTTTTCTGCGTGATCTGGTTCTCAGTCTCAACCACGGTGTCCGCGGGAGGATCGTTGCCTTCAGCAATGGCTTTCTGGAACTCGAAGGGAGTCAGGACATTCAGACCCAGTGGAACAGCCTGGTACAGGAAGATTGTTTCCGTAAGCCCACGGGCGTGCCCTTGAACCGCGCGGAGATCTGGGCCATTTTCTCCCGGATGGGTCCCAGGGATTCCTGGAAAGCCCGGTTGTTTTTCGCCAACGCGGCTCTGCGGGTGGAGCTTCTCGAGGACCCGTGTAATGGCGAAGGCGATGGCCTGCACATTGTCCACGTTGTACCACACATGCTCATTATCGGGCAATTTCTTCACCGCCAGGTCAAAGCCCTTGAGAACGATGCGCGAGCCCCGGGAGAAGCCGAGAGAAGCTTGTCCATCCAGTCGTCATAGCCGCCGCTGTTCTCTATCACGAGGTCTGCCTCCGCGATGGCCTTTGCGTCGTCAACGCTGGATTCGTACTCGTGCGGGTCCACGTTCGGGTCAGACATGATGCTTGTGACGATACAGGTCCCCGCCGATCTGCTGCACGATATTGCCGTAGAAGTTCTCCGCCGCAACCACGGAGGACCCGGATGCCTGAGCGTGCAGCACCGACGGCCGGCAACGAACGAAAAGCAGGGAAATATGAAAACGGCCAGAGGGCCGGTGGGTCTGCGGTGACGCACTGTATCACCTCCTGGACGAAAATAGCTAATGATACGACGTATCATCTGAAGTATAGCGGAGGGAGAAGACGAAGTCAATGAGACTTCGTCTCAGTTATCTTATGAACAAACGAGGTAAACAGCATGAAGTCGATGAGGCTCCTGATTGCATCGATTCTTCTGTGCTGCGCTGTCATTCCAGCCTCGCCATGGGCAGCGCTGAGGAGCAGCCGGTTCGGGCTTGTCACACATGGTGCAACACCCTCAGCCTGCGGCCGATTTCGTGCACACGGATCAGAACGGTCTCCCGTTTCACATGGCGGAACAGAAGGGCAAAGTGGTGGTAATGTGCTTCATCTACACCCACTGCACCGACATTTGTTTTCATGGCGGCGAAGGTAAAAGAGGCCTCCGTTCAGCTTGGATCTGACGCAAGAAATGTAGTCTTTGTGGCGGTCACCACTGATCCAAGCGTGATGTCCTGCTGTCACGCTCCCTTACAGCAAGGCGCTCGGACTGAACGACGTCTGGCATTTTGTCACTGGCCCGGCGAAAGCGGTGCAGGCCGTATGGGCAAGCTACGCCATCGGTGTTACAGTGAATCTGAAACAGATGCTGTGGCGCCGCCAAAGGAAGAGAATGGCGCAGGTGCGGTGGACAAGCCGCCGACACAGGGCCTGAGCTCGGATGACCTTACTCTTGTCGGCAAGATCGTTCAGCAATTCGGAGGCGGTTACGACGTCGGCCATTCAGCTCCTTTCTGGATTGTGGACAAGCGGGGGATGATCCGAGTGGGAATGGATGCAGACGCAACCCCCGCGGATATTGTGACCAACGTGCGCATGTTGCTGCATTAAGCGAGAGCCTCGCTATCTTCGCCAGTGTTGATTGCGTTGCACGACTTTGCGGCGGACCCTCGGCTGCTCAGGAGCGCCACGGCAGCGTTGGACCGCTTGTTCCGCATCATGTGCCTCAACCTGCTACGCGGTCGATTCTGACTGACTACGGCCTTCGTGAGCGGCCTGGGCGACGAAGCATCTATGAGATGAACTTCACGGTCCAA
This sequence comes from uncultured Spirochaetota bacterium, assembly GCA_963753085.1. Classification (GTDB taxonomy): domain Bacteria; phylum Spirochaetota; class Spirochaetia; order SZUA-6; family Fen-1364; genus Fen-1364. The sequence continues at coordinate 112,747 of CAVWBF010000027.1, forward strand.
CCTTCTGCTTCGGCGAGATCTGCCTGACGCCGGTCTGCCGTGACAAATGACGACGCTCGCATAGCTTAGCTTCGCCACATGCAGGATATCAGGGGCCCGACAACCGATGGCGGGTGTTCTCTCGGTCAGCTGGAGAGAAAGCTCATACAAGGCACAGTATCAAGAGGCGGGACGAAATATAGTCAAATCCGCTTTCGGTCACGGAATAGCGAAATGAGACGGTCCACGTCTCTATGAGTCATTTGCGAAATGAATACCTTGAACCTGAGAGCATTCGTGAACTCGATCTCGGTCAGATGTGTCACAGGCAGGGGATCTTCTTGCGTAGTTACGATGCGATGACTTCAGCGGAGCCTTGCTCATAGAGGTAGAGCATCATGAACGGGCTGGTGTCGAGATAAAGATCATGCCTTTCGATCCGCTGTTCCAGGACGATGTTAGAGCCTTTTCGACATGTTCTTATGGGCCGTTTGAGATGGTCTGGCCACCGAAGGACTTTCCGCGGAGTTGCTGGAACGACATGAGCTGCGACCCTGCCGCGATTCAGCACTTCGAAGGTCTCCCCGGCCTTCACCTGTGCCTCGATCTGAGCCCAATTGGCTTTCAGCTCTTTCACGGTGATGGTTTTCATATACCAAATGTATATTTGAAGAGCTTCTTTTTGTCATCTCAGCATCCTCCGACAAACTTCGGCGGGCGTTGAGAAAAGGCGCCATGTATGATAAACTGAGGGGAAGGGAATGAAACAGCTGCTTGTCTTCATCCTCGTCGTGACCGCGGGGGACTCGGCCAATGCGCAGGCAACATCCTTCTTCCAGCTTGTGAGCAAGGGCACGCCGCAGCAAGTACGAGCCGCCATCAGGAAAGGTGCTGACGTGAACGCTCGAGGCGACGACGATTGGACACCGCTGATGGAAGCCGCCTGGTACAACCTGAACCCCGCGGTGATCTCCACGCTCTGAGCGCCGGCGCCGACGTCAGGGCTCAGACAACGATGGCTACACCGCTCTGATGTATGCCGCCGCGCGACAGAAGCCCGAGGTGATCACCATGCTCGTGAAGGCCGGTGGAGACGTGAAAGCTTGGGATACACTGTCCATGACCGCGCTGATGTGGGCGGCCGTATACAATCAGAATGCCGACGTGGTCACGACGCTTCTCAAGGCTGGCGCGGACGTGGAGGATAGGGACATTGACGGCGACACACCGCTTTCGGTCGCGGCCTGGTACAACCCAAGCTCCAGGATTGTTTCCACGCTCCTGAGAGCTTGCGCCAACCCCAACGCTCAAGATCACATTGATGAGACCCCGCTCTTGCTCGCGGCGAGATACAGCAAGAATCCCGACGTTCTCGTCGAGCTCCTGAACGCCGGCGCGGATGCGAAGGCAAAAGACAAGTTTGGGAAGACGGCTCTTGATTACGCGACGTCCAACGGGAAGCTGAAAGGGACCAACGCCTATCGGCAACTCCAGGAGGCGTCGAAGCAGGCAGAGTAGGATGAGCTCCGCGCGGTCGGTTTCATAGTACATGGCAAAGGTCTTGTTGTTTCTGGCTGCATTCCTTTCCCCCGTTGCAGTCGTCTTGGCCCAGGACTTTTCCGAGCTTGTAAGGACCGGAACCGTCCAGGAAGTGCAAGAAGCGATCGCGCAGGGCGCCGACGTCGAGGTTACCGACTTTCCTTTCTGGAAAAGTGCGCCCTTTCGGTGCTGAGGCAGCGCATCAATACCAGATCGAGAGCGAGGGCTTGACACCGCTGATGCTTGCAGCCGCATTCAACAGCGACCCGGCGGTCATTTCGCTTCTGGTGAAGGCAGGGGCTCGAATAGATGACAGGGACTACGAGGGAGGGACGGTTCTGATGTGGGCGGCGGAGTACAATTCCAATCCTGCCGTCATCTCGGCCGTCCTTGCAGCCGGGGCAAAGATCGATGAACGGACAAACGTGGGCGTGACTGCCCTCATGCTTTGCGCCAGAAACAACGCGAACCCCCAGGTCATCTCGGCGCTTCTGCGCGCGGGGGCAGGAATTGAGGAGAGGGACGCTGACGGGTACACGCCGCTGATGTGGGCCGCCGAAAACAACCCTGAACCGGGAATCATCTCAGCCCTCGTGGCGGGGGGAGCCAGGATCGACGACACGACCTCGGACGGCTGGACGGCTCTGACGTTCGCGATCGTGAATACAAAAAACCCGGCGGTAATTTCGACCCTGCTCAAGGAAGGGGCCAGGGTTGAAGATCGAACGGCCGATGGCTGGACTCCGCTCATGTTCGCCGCGGTGAACGCCCGCGACCCTGAAATCGTCTCAATCCTCCTGAGAGCGGGAGGAAGCGTCAACGAAAGAAATGCTTCCGGTTCGACGCCGTTGATGCTTGCCGCCCGCTTCAACGACAATCCCGACGTCGTCTCCGCCCTGCTTGCGGCCGGCGCGGATGCGTCCGAGCGCGACAGCTTCGGGAAGACAGCTCTCGACTACGCCGAAGGGAACCAGAGGATGCTGGGAACGCTTCAAAAGGAAATGCCGAGAACGCTCAGGTGACCGCGAAGGAGAGCGTAGCCGACAAAAGCCACGGAGTCTAGAAGCGCATGGGCAATGATCAGCGGGCCCACGCGTCGGAATCGGACAAAGAAAAGTGCGAACACCGTTCCCATGATGGCGTTCCCAATGAATCCCCCGAAACCCTGGTACAGGTGGTAGGCGCCTCGAAGGAGGGCGCTGGCCGTAACCACAAGAGGGAGGCTCCAGGAGAGCTCGCGGAGCCGGGTTGTCAAGTACCCGACAACCACCACCTCTTCCAGGAACGCGTTTTGCGCGGCTGAGAGCAGGAGAACCGGCACAGTCCACCAGAGAAGAGGCAGCGCCTCCGGGACCACTGTCGTGTTGATGCCGATTGCGCGGGAGGCCAGGTAGAGCGCCAGCCCTGGTATCCCGATGACGAGGGCCAGCCCGGCTCCCCATCCAGCGTCGAAGCCGATCCGATGCGCTTGGAACCCCATCTGTCCAGCCCGCCCCCCGCGCTTCAGCAAATGCAACGCAAGAAGAGCCGGAACGACGCCGAAGAAAATCCGCACCAGTTGGAGCGCGAGGTCAAGCCACGGATGACCCGAGGCTTCCGAGGGGTTGAGCGTCGTCGTCTGAGAGGAAAGCGCCTTGTGCGCGGTCAACTTCCCGATGAGGTCGACCAGCGCGTAGACCGCGCTGTACCCCAGCGAGACGCCGAGCACGAGGAGCACCTCGGCGCTGATCGTTCTTCGCCGCTCAATGCTGCGACGCCATTCAGCGCCGAATGTCATTCAGCGATGAGCGCTTTCACATCAAAAGCAATATCCCCGGGGGTTGCATCAGCGTCGAGGTTCGCCCGCATCCTCCCCTGCTTGTCGACGATCCAGAATGGTATGTCGTGGGAGACATCGTAGCCGCCGCCGAAAGCATCGATGATCTTTCCGACAAGAGCCTTGTCCGCGCTGCTCAGGCCCCGGGCCACTTTGGCGGCCTCTTCCTGCGCCGCCTTTTCCTCCTGGGCGCTGGGTGGTTTGGCGGCCGCTGAACCGGCTTCTCTTCTTCCTTCTCCACGCCGATGTAGTAGCTCTTCCAGACGCTTCGAACCTCCGCGAGGGGACCGGTCACGAAATGCCAGGAATCGGACATCCCGATTGCCTTGCTGTAGGCGGCGCACACCCGCGGAGTGTCCCGCTCAGGGTCCGTTGTTACCGCGACAAGGACAAACTTGCCAGCTTCCGAGCCCAGCAGCTTTCCGGCGGCCTTCAGCTTCAGCGCAACAAACGGGCAGAAGTCGGTGCAATGCGTATAGATGTACGTCATGACCACCACTTTCCCTTTTGTGTCGGCCATGTGAAAAGGTGTGCCGTTCTGATCGGTGAGCGTGAAGTCGGTTGCAGGCCACGGCTGGGAAAAGACATTGCCTTTCAGCGTGGAGGGGGGGAGTGCATGCAGATGTGGCGCTGCAAGCAGGACCAGGGCCATGAACACCGCGAGATTCCTGAGTACCTTCATGGAGCTGCCTCCTTCATGGTTCCTGGTGGCCCGCACGTTTTCGTCTCATGGTGGCAAATATCACGTATCCGATCAGCAGGCCGGCCGCGGCCAGTGTCGCTGATCCGACGATCCTCAGGAGGTTGAACACGAGGGCGTGGCTTTTCGGATCCTGTGTGAAGCAGACGCGAAGCACTCTGGCGATTGTCGGTCCCACGCGTCCCGAGGACGCCTCGAGGAGGGAGAGCTTCAGGTCCGCCGGGAGAAAGTCCGCGCCGTACATGTAGCGGATGATCTTTCCCTGCTCGGACAGCACGATGATCCCCACGGGGTGATCGAATCCGACGCCGACTTTCCTGTAGCGGTAGCCGATGGCCTGGGCAACCAGCCCTATGCTCGCCGCATCCCCCGTGAGAAAACGCCACGCGGAGGGAGGGAAGGGCTTTTCAATGGATTCCAGGGATATCCTCTTTGCCTTTCTGGCTTCCACAGCAGTCTCCGTGGGATCGATGCTGATCGTGATGGCCTGGTAATCCTTCCCCGGTGAGGCCTCCAGGGACTTGAGGGATCCGGCCACCCCCGTGAGAAGAGCATCGCAGACGTTGGGGCACTGGCAATAAACGAGGGCGAGAATGGTCGGCAGGTGAATGAGCTTTCTCAGGGTGACAGGGGCGCCGCTTTCATCGCGAAAGGCCACATCCAGCGGAACCAGGCCGCCGGGATTCTCGTAAAAGCCCACCTCCTGTGACGCCACAGGGTCATACTGAGCGCTGGCGGCCGCGGGAATGCAGACAGCCAGGGCCAGGATGAGAGTGAGAATGGACTTTCCAGCCGCTATCGACATGTGTGTTCCCTCTTTGAAACATGCCGTTTCCTCCTTGCGCAGTCAACTTTGATCGGCTGCATGCCGGGCAGGGTTTGTCATCACGCGCAGGAGAATTTCCTCCTCAGCAGGGCCGACGTTATCTTTCAAGTAGCGGAGGTCAACATATGAGAAGTGTCCGAGGTCCTGATCATTTCCGCCCTTTTGTGCGGCGTTCTTATTCCGGCTTCAGCGATGGGAAGCGGGGAGGAGCAGCCGGTCACCGGGCTCGTCAATAACATGGTGCGACAGCCGCAACCGGCGGCGGATTTCACGCTCACCGATCAGAACGGCCTCCCGTTCCACATGTCGGAACAGAAGGGCAAAGTGGTAGTGATGTGCTTCATCTACACCCACTGCACTGACATTTGCCCATTCATAGCGGCTAAAGTAAAAGAGGCCAACGAGCAGCTTGGAAAAGACGCTGAAAACGTGGTTTTCGTTGCGGTCACAACTGATCCCAAGAGGGACGTGCCGGCAGTCACGCTCCCCTACAGCAAAACGCTCGGATTGAACAACGTTTGGCATTTTGTGGGAGGAACTGCGAAGGCGGTGCAGGCCGTATGGGCGAGCTATGCAATCGGGGTAACTGTGAATCCTGAGACGGATGCCGTGGCGCCCCCAAAAGAAGAGAAAATCGCAGTGGCTATGGAAAAACCGCCGACACAAGGTCTGAGCTCGGATGACCTGACTCTCGTTGGCACGATTGTTCAGGAGTTCGGCGGCGGTTACGACGTGGGTCATTCAGCTCCCTTCTGGATTGTGGACAAGAGAGGCCTGATCCGAGCAGGGATGGATGCTGATGCAGCCCCTGCGGACATTGTGACCAACGTGAGGGTGTTGTTGAAGCTCAAATAGGTGCAACGATTCGCAGAAACCATTCGGCAGCAGCAATCGCCTTCAGGGCCGAGTGCGAATGAGGGGACGTGAACCAGGGATGGTCCCCGCAAAGCAATTGGTAGATAGGAAGATGTACGGCCGAAGGTCCGCCGACCAGTCGGGGGCGTGCTCACCTCGATATTTGAGGTGTCATGAAGCAGTTCAATCGCGCCTTTTTCCACGACCTGTGGGGGATCGTGAAGCCGTACTGGTGGAGCTCGGAGGAGCGGCGGCTGGCCCGAGTTCTGCTCCTTGCCATCGTGCTCCTGAACCTGCTCATGGTGTACATCTCGTACCGCATCACCGAGTGGTACAACACCTTCTGGAACGCCCTCCAGAAATACAACGCTCCCGAGGCATGGCACCAGCTCCTGGTCTTCCTCATCCTCGTCACCCCCTACATTATCGCGGCAGTCTACCAGACCTGGCTGACCCAGATGCTGCAGATCCGGTGGCGGCGATGGCTCACGAAGAAATACGTGGATGCATGGCTGGAGCGCGGCACCTACTACCAGATGCAGGTGCTCGGCGACGGGACGGACAACCCCGACCAGCGAATCAGCCAGGACCTGGCCACTTTTTCCACCCAGACCCTCAACCTGGTGATCGGCGTCATCAGCTCGATCACCACGCTTGCCGCCTTCCTTTCCATGCTGTGGGCGCTGTCCAGCCAGGTGGCCATCCCCTGGCATGGCGCCAAGGTGGTGATTCCCGGGTACCTCGTGTGGGCCGCCGCGCTCTACGCAGTCTGCGGCACCGTCCTCACGGCCGTCGTGGGCCGCCGGCTCATCCACCTGAACTTCAACCAGGAGCGCTTCAACGCGGATTTCAGGTTCAGCCTCGTTCGACTCCGGGAGAACAGCGAATCCATCGCTTTGTACCGGGGCGAGCCCCAGGAGCGGGAACACCTGATGGCCCGGTTTGCAAACGTCTTTCGAAACTTCTGGCAGATCATGCGCAGGACAAAACGCCTGAACTGGTGGGTGTCCGGGTACGGGCAGGCGGCTGTCATATTCCCGGTGCTCGTGAGCATGCCCGCGTATTTTGCAAAGGCTATCCAGATCGGCTCCATCATGCAGATCTCCAGCGCGTTCGGCCAGGTGCAGGGAGCGCTTTCCTTCATCGTGAACAGCTACACCGATCTTGCCAGCTGGCACGCGGTGGTGGACAGGCTGCGCTTCTTCCAGCAGGCGATGAACAAGGTCAACGCGATTCGGGAAGAGCATGCAAATATCGTCCGTCGCGACGGCTCAGCTCTCAGCCTCCGGGGCGTGAACGTGCGGCTCCCCGGGGGGCGCGAGCTGGTTCGCGACCTCGCCCTGGATCTGGCGCCCGGCGGACGGCTTCTCGTCATGGGGGCTTCCGGGAGCGGCAAGAGCACCCTCATGCGCACGCTGGCCGGGATCTGGCCCTTTGGCGAGGGGACCGTGGAGCTTCCCGAGCGCGACACGGTTCTTTTCATGCCGCAGAACCCGTACATCCCGCTCGGCACGCTGCGGGAGGCGCTGCTCTATCCATTCGGAGATCCTCGCACCACGGACGCCGAGCTGATTCCTATCCTCGAGCGGGCAGGGTTGCCCGGGCTTTCCGGCCTCCTCAAAGAGAGCCGCATGTGGGCGCACGTGCTGTCCCTGGGCGAGCAGCAGCGGCTGGCGTTCGGCCGCATTTTTCTCCAGCGTCCTGCCTGGGTCTTCATGGACGAAGCCACCTCCGCCGTGGATGAGCCCGCAGAGCGGACGCTCTACCGCACCCTTATCGAGCTTCTCCCACATACCGCCATCGTCAGCGTCGGACACCGTACCAGCCTCAGCGCCTTCCATGACACCCGGCTCGTCCTCGAGGGGGGCGGCGCCTGGAGGCTCGAAGTCATACCGGCCGCGCCCGCGGAAGGCAACGGCCAGGGACGTCGCGACTCCGTGCCCCTGGCGGGCGTTCCGACGGCCCATTCATAGGAGCGTCCCATGTCCCGGAAACCCAAAGGGATGGCCGCGGCCCTTGCGGCGGCAGTTGTGATCTCGTTCCTTGGCGGCGCTGCCGCTGACCGGGCGTTTCGCGCCGGGCGGGCTCCAGGAGACCCCCCGGTCCAGGGTGAGGGTCCGGATTTTTCCCTGATCCGACAGGCGTGGGACATCATCAACCGCGAATACGTGGATCGTTCCGCCGTTTCCTCCAAGCCGCTCACGACGGGGGCAATCACGGGGATGGTGGACTCCCTGGGCGACACCGGCCACAGCGCCTACCTTACACGCTCCATGGTGCAGGAGGAGCGCTCCCTGATGAGCGGGGAATACGTCGGGGTTGGCCTCGAGATCACGGAGAAGAATGACCACGTGGTGATTGTCGCGCCGCTTGACGGATCGCCCGCCATCAAGGCAGGGCTCCGCGCCGGAGAGCAGATCCTCAAGGTGAACGGCCGGGGCGTTTCGGACCTCGACATCGGCCAGGTGGTCGACCTCATTGTCGGCCCCGCCGGGAGCATCGTGGTGTTGAGCATCTTCGACCCGGCAACGAGCTCCACTGTCGAGGTGCCTTTGCGGCGGGCGCATATCCGCATCGACACCGTGTCGTGGCAGCCTCTGCCGGGCACCCCTTTTGCCGACCTGCGGGTCGCGGCATTCGGCGCGGGAGTCGCGAAGGAAGTCAGGGACGCGCTCCAGCAGATAGAAGCGGCGAAGCTGAAAGGGATCCTCCTGGACCTGCGGAACAACCCCGGCGGGGAGCTTGCCGAAGCCGTGGGCGTTGCCAGCCAGTTCCTCAGCGGCGGCGACGTGCTTTTGGAGAAAGACGCAAAGGGCGGCATCAGCCACGATGGCGTGCGCCAGCGGGGGCCCGCCACGGCTCTTCCCCTGGTGGTTCTGATAAACGAAGGCACGGCCAGCGGCGCCGAGATCGTTGCAGGCGCGCTCCAGGATGCCCGGAGGGCTCCGCTCCTGGGGGAGACGACGTTCGGCACTGGCACGGTCCTGCAAAACTTCCCGCTGCCCGACGGCTCCGCGGTCCTTCTTGCGGTCAGGGAGTGGCTGACGCCGGCGGGCCGCACGATCTGGCACAAGGGAATCGTCCCTGACACACGGGTGCCTCTCTCCGTCGATGCCGAGTTGGTCACTCCGGATACTCTGAAGGGAATGACGCGGGAGGAGCTGGCCGCGACCACAGATGCGCAGGTGAAAAAGGCGCTGGACACCCTGCGGGCAGAGGTGGCATTGCCGTCTGCCTTGCGTCACCATTGACTTTTTCCCTTGTTTCAATCTCCATATTTATAGAAGAGGGAACCAATGGCCGAAGGAAGCAGGGAGCCGGGGCCAGGCCCGGAGACCGCCCGCCTGGTGGTGGACGGAAAGGAATACCAGCTGCCGATTGTCCGAGGCACCGAAGGGGAGAAGGCTATCGACATCACGAGCCTTCGCAAATCCACCGGGTTCATCACGCTGGACACGGGCTATGAGAACACCGGCTCCTGCCGCAGCGCGATAACCTTCATTGACGGTGAAAAGGGGATACTGCGCTACCGCGGCTATCCCATCGAGGAGCTGGCGGCAAAATCCACGTTCACCGAGGTCGCCTACCTCCTCCTGTACGGCGAGCTGCCCCGCATCGACCAGCTGGAGGAGTTTTCCACGTTCCTCAACGAATCCTCCCTGATCCATGAGGACATGCTGCACTTCTTCGTCGGTTTCCCCCGGGGCTCGCACCCCATGGGGATCCTTGCCACGACGGTTGCCTCTCTTTCCACGTTCTATCCCATCCCCGAGGTCATGGACGAAACATCGGAGCGCCAGATCCTCGACAACCTCATCTCGCAGGTCCGCACCATCGCCGCCATCTCGTACAAGAAATCCATCGGCGAGCCCATCGTCTATCCCTCCTACCGGCTGCGCTACGTGCCCAATTTCCTCAACATGATGTTCTCCTCCCCGGTCAAAGAGACGAGGCTCGACGACGACATCGTGCGGGCAATCGACCTTTTCCTCATCCTCCATGCCGACCATGAGCAGAACTGCAGCACATCGACGGTGCGGCTCACCGGATCCAGCCTCGCAAACGTCTATGCGGTGATCTCCGCGGGTATCTCGGCCCTCTGGGGCCCCCGCCACGGCGGGGCCAACCAGGAAGTCATCCGGATGCTGGAAAAGATCCGCGACGAGGGGGGCGACGGGACCGAGTTCGTGAGCAGGGCCAAGGACAAGAATACGCCGGATCGGCTCATGGGATTCGGCCACAGGGTCTACAAGAACTTCGATCCCCGTGCCAAGATCCTCAAGGAAGCCTGCCATCGCCTTCTGAAGAAGCCGGGCATGGATGATCCGCTGTTCGATATCGCGCTGCGCCTGGAAGAGATTGCTCTCAAGGACGACTACTTCGTGTCGCGCAACCTCTATCCCAACGTGGATTTCTATTCCGGCCTCATCCTGCGCGCCGCGGGAATCCCCTACGACATGTTCACCGTCCTCTTTGCCATCGGGCGCACCCCGGGCTGGCTTGCCCACTGGCGGGAGATGTACCACGGGGCAGACTTCCGCATCATGCGACCGCGCCAGGTCTATGTCGGAAGCGCCGCGCGCCACTACGTCGAGCGCAACCACCGCAAGTAGCCCCTTCTCCTCATGAAAAGCTCCTACGCCCGCGGCATGCTCGTGATGGCCGCCTCCAGCATCGTGTTCTCCGCCATGTCCCTCCTGGTTCCTCTCACGAAGCCTATCAGCACCTCGATCGTCACGGCGGTGCGTTTTTCAACGGGAATCCTGGTGATCGGGGGGCTGGGGCTTTTTCGGCTCATCGAGGTGAAGCCGGTGAACTGGCCCTGGCTCGTGGGCAGGGGAGTATTCGGGGCAGCCTCAGTCTACCTCATGTATTTCGGGATGGTGAAGCTGGGCCTCGGCATGGGAACGATCCTCAGCTACACCTACCCCGTGTTCGCCGCGCTCCTCGCGCCCTTCATCATTCGCGAGAAGCTGCATCCGGATGTGTTTGTGGCCGTGGCCGTATCGTTCGTCGGGATCTGGCTGGTCGTGAACCCGATGGGGAAAGCAGGCGCCTCCGCGGCGGGGTTTTCCATGAGTGGCTACCAGCTCCTTGCGCTCCTGGGGGGAGTGTTTTCCGCGGTGGCCATTGTCGCAATCCGCAGGCTCCAGAAGACGGATTCCCCGTACGTCATCTACCTGGCCCAATGCGTATTCGGGATCATCGTCATCGGATACCCGACCGCCACGGCCTCGTTCGCGTTCGCCCTTCCCCTCTGGATGGCGCTGGCGGGAATCGGGATCCTTGCCACCATCGCCCAGCTCATGATGACCTCGGCCTATCGGGACGTGCCGGCCACCGAGGGAAGCCTCCTGGCCTTCCTGGTCCCCGTGCTCAACAGCATCCTCGGCGTGGTGGTGTTCGGGGAGACGATGCAGCCTCTCACCGTCGTGGGAGCGCTCCTTGTGCTGGGGGCGTGCGTCTACGTGGCGCTGCGGGAAAAAATCTTCGCCCTGATTGCCTGAGCGCTCCCTGTGGCGGCGTTCCCGCGTCTCACCTGATGATCTGCATCAGCGCAAGCGCACCCACGACCACGGCAATGGCAATCCTGTACCAGCCGAAGACCGCGAGGCTTCGCGTCCTCAGGTAGTCCACCATCCAGCGCACGGCGATGAAGGCTGACACCGCCGCGGCCAGGAGACCGATCAGGGGGGCAGTCCATCCGAAGGTGCTGACGATGACGTGGCCGAGCTTCAGCCCCTCATAGATCGTTGCGGCGCCCAGCGTCACGAGGCCAAGGAGGAAGCTGAACTCCACGGCTGCCGACACGGAAAGACCGACAAACATGCCTCCGGCGATTGTCACGAGGCTTCGGCTGACTCCCGGCCATAGCGACAACACCTGCGCCAGCCCGATGATGAGCGCGGTCCTCCACGTGAGTCCTTCGATGCCGGCGTCCTGCCGCCCCCGCATGCGCACGAGAACCAGGAGAATGAAGATGCCCCCGACAAGCCATGCGCCGGCCACCGGCCAGATCCCGTAGAGGTACTGCTTGATGGTCTTCTCCAGCATGAGACCGATGATCGCCGCCGGGATGAACGCAACAACGACGTTTCCGAACAAGCGGAGCCCTTCCCGGTCCTGTCCGAATATGCCCCGCACCATTCCCTTGATCCTGCCGAAAGAGATCACGAACACAGCGAGAATGGCTCCGGCCTGAATGCAGATCGCATATGCGTCCGAGGCGCTTTTCTCCTCCGGCGTCGCCCAGAGACCGAGGAGGCTCTGCACCACGTTGAGATGCCCCGTGGAGCTCACGGGCAGATACTCGGTCAGCCCCTCCACGATTCCGAGGATGATCGCCTGGGGGATGCTCATCTGGGACCGGGGAGCGACGGACGGGGGCGTGCCGGCCCTGAAGGCAGGGGTTTCCTGGGCGACAAGCGGCAAGGCGATTGCCGCGCCAAGAACGCACGCAAGCAGGATGTTTCTCCGGGTTGTGCTCATAAAAAGAAAGATACAACGGGGCTGGCCCGTCGAACAACGCACCCGCCCCGGTGGCAGGACACTCCGTCTCAGGCGCCGAGCTTCCGTGCCACTTTTTCGAAGCCGGCGAGCGAGCGTTCGATGAAGGAGGTGTCGATGCAATATGCTATGCGGAAGTAACCCGGCAGGCTGAAGCCCCGACCGGGAACGACAAGGACCAGCTCTTCCTGGAGGGCTCCCACGAATGCAAGGTCGTCTCCGCCAGGGGCCCGGGGAAAGATGTAGAACGCCCCCTGGGGCCGCGTGAGCTGGTATCCCATGGAGCACAGGGCGGAGCAGAAAAGATCCCGCTTCTTTCTGTAGATCTCGACATCGACGGAAAGTCCCTGGATCTTCGCGACGGTGCGCTGCATGAGGGCCGGCGCGTTCACGTAGCCGAGGATGCGCGTGCAGAGAATGACGCCATCCACGATCCGCTTTGCATCCTCCGCCTGCGGACACACGGCCACGTGCCCTATCCTCTCCCCGGGAAGGGATAGATCCTTCGAGTGGGAGGTGACGACAATCGAGTGGGGATACAGGCTCATGATCCCCGGCACTTCCGCGCCATCATAGACGAGCTTGCGGTAGGGCTCGTCGGAGAGCAGGTAAATGGTCCTCCCCGTCTTCCTGCCTGCGCGAGTGAGCATGTCAGCGAGGTTCTTCAGCGTCTGCCGGGGGTAGATCCTTCCCGTCGGGTTATTGGGAGAGTTCACCAGCACCGCGGCCGTGCGCGGACCGATCCTGCTCTCCAGCGCATCCACGTCCAGATCGAAGTCCGGCCGCGAAGGGGCAAGGACGAGGGTGCCGCCGTGGTTGTCCACGTAGGAGGAATATTCCATGAAGCAGGGAATGGTCGCCAGGACTTCATCGCCCGGGTTCAGGAGGGTCTTGAGGACTGAGTTCAATCCGCCGCTTGCCCCGCAGGACATCACAATGGACTGGGCATCAACGGGGACTCCCTGCTCCCGCGACACGACCTGCGCCACAGCTGCCCGGGTCTCCAGGTAACCGGCGTTGGGCATGTACCCGTGCTTCAGCGGAATGGATGCTTCCACAACTTCACGCAGGGCGGCCTGGAACTCGAGCCGGGGGCTCCACGTCGGGATTGCCCAGGCTGAAGTCGCAGACGTTCGCGGCGCCATGCTGCGACCGCAGCGCGTTTCCCGTCTCGAACATGCGCCTGATCCACGACGAGCTTTCCATCATCCCGAGGATCTTGCTACTGACCGCCATGCATCTCCCCCTGGAGAGCGGCAAGAAGGGACTCCGTCTCTTCTTCGCTCCCGACGCTTATGCGGAGGCCGTCGGACAACCCGTCCGAGCCGAAGTGACGCACGAGAAAACCCCTGCGGAGGAGACGTTCGTACAGCGAACGCGCGTCGCTGCCCGGCCCGCCCGCCGGTGGCACGGCGAAAACGAAGTTCGCCCGCGAGGGCATGACGGAGAAGCCCATGGCCGTGAGGGTTTCCGTCATGCGCCCGCGTGTCGCCACGATCCTGTTCCGTGTCGATCGGGCGTACTCCTCATCAGCAAGCGCCGCCCAGGCCGCGACCTGGGCCAGCTGGCTGACGTTGTAGCTGTCTTTCACTTTCATCAGCTGGGAGATCATGGCCTCGTGCGCGAAGGCGAACCCGACGCGCATCCCCGCCAGCGAGGAAGACTTGGACATCGACCTGACAACGATGAGCCGGGGGTTCTCCTGGAGAAGCGGCAGGCTCGATTCCTCCGCGAAGTCCACGTACGCCTCATCGGCGACGACAATCCCCGGGAACGCGGAGAGAAGCCTGCGGATCCATTCGGTGGGAAAGAGGTACCCGTAGGGCGAGTTGGGAGTGGTGAGGAAGAAGATCTTGGCCCGCGGCGACGGCACGGGGAGCCGGGAGATCTCATCTTCCCCGTGCACGCGAGGGAGGGGAACAGTGAGCTGTCGTGCCCGCGCCATGGCCGCCATCACCGGGTAGAGGGAGTACGACGGCTGAAAGAAAGCTACCGTGTCCCCTTCATCAACACAGGCGCGCATGACCAGGGCGAGGATCTCATCCGAGCCGTTCCCGCAGAGCACCTGCGCCGGCGTCAGCCTGTGATAGGCTGCAGCCTGGGCGCGGAGGGAGGCGGCATCAGGGCTGGGGTAGAGGCGAAGCGACCCGTCGATTGCCGAACGAAGCGCTTCCAGGACCTTCGGGGAAGGGGGGTAAGGGTTCTCGTTCGTATTCAGCTTGACCAGGCGCTGGCCGGGAGACGGCTGGAGCCCCGGAACGTAGCCATTCATTCCGCGGACCGTCCCCCGGACAAGGGAAAGAGCTTCCTCGAGCGTGCCCATGCGCACGAGTGTAGCAGAAGGTCGCGGGCAAGGCCAAGGCGGAAAGGAGAGCCGGGTCAGGGGACCGTGAGGGCTCGGAAGCTCCCGGTAATGCGCCGGATGTCGTTAATCTTGACTTCCCTGCAATTTCTCTTTATATCAATATTACTATACTTACGTGGACGACAAGGAGGCATGAAGAATGCCCATCAGTATTTCAGCCAAGGCGGCCGGACAGCTTGTCAGCATTTTCGGGGAGCAGGGGAAACCCGATGCGATGCTCAGGGTCTGGGTTGCCGGCCTTGGATGCTCGGGTTTCCGCTACGGACTGGGAATCGAGGACAGGGAGCCTGAGCGGGATGACACCATCTTCGACGCAAACGGTATCCGAGTCGTCATAGATCCTCAAAGCCTTTCGTACATGGACGGGTCCACGGTGGACTGGGTGGAGGATCCGCAGAACGGCGGGTTCGCCATTGCCAATCCAAATCCAGCTCCTGAGAAGGAATGCGGGTGCGGAGGCGCCTGCGGGACGGCGTCCCACGGAGCGCATGCGGAAGGGCACGGAGAGGAAGCGTCCGCGGGAGCCGCGTGCGACTGCGGAGGCACCTGCGACTGCCAGCAGGGCCAGGGCACAATCCAGTAGATTTAGGCGCCAGCCTCGCGGCTCTCGCCTTCGCGCGGTGTACCGCGCTACGGCTGCCGCCCTTCGCACGCCTTCGGCGTGCCACGCTTCCCTGGCTACGGCGTTCTCTTCGCGGCTTCTGGTGAGGCGCCAGCGGAGAGAAGTGTCTGCGGAGGCAGGCTCTCGAAGGTGGCGCGGAGCGAGGCGGCGGGTCCGCCGAGAACCGTTGAAAGCCCCAGGAGAGTAGAGTCCCACACCCGGCGCACCAGGCCGGCCTGCTCTACGGAAACCGTTGCGACAAGCGGCACCCTGGCCACCTCGTGGCCGCCCGCTGAGTAGACCAGGGAGCCGACTTTTTCTCCCCGCGCAACGGGCGCCAGAAGTGGGGCCGGCATGTCAATGGTGTAAACGAGCTTTTCCATTTCGCTCTGTCGCGCAGTTACGTACACGGGCCCGGCCGGCGCCACGGCAAGGTCCCGGGCAGCACCCTTCCAGATCCGCAGGGCAGGCAGGGTGGGGGTGTCCAGCTCCACGGTGGTGTAGTTTCGAAACCCGTAGGAAAGCAGGTTCATGCCGTCCTCTGCCCGGAGGCGCGAGCCGTCAATGAGCCCCTTCCCCGATACGCCCAGCAGGACCGCAATAAGCCGCATGTCGCCGCGCCGGGCTGTAATGGCCGAGGTGAAGTTGTCGTCATCGAGGTGGCCGGTCTTCAGCCCGTCAACTCCGAAGTCGTCCCAGACAAGGTAATTCGGGTTGAACTGCTTCTTCGTGCGATAGGGCGTGAGATGGCCGTCGGCCATGTTCTGGCGAAGCGGGTACTCGAACTCCCGCAGGGAATGCAGCTCCTCCAGCGCTTCGGGGTGCGACGCGATGTAGCGGCGGCAGAAGTCGGCAAACTCGCGGGCCGTGGTGCGGTTTCCGGCCCCGACTCCCGAGGGGTCGCTGAACCGGGTGACGGTATAGCCGAGGAATCGGGCCTCCTCGTTCATGAGGCGGACGAACTTCTCCGAGCTCCCTGCCACGTATTCGGCAAGAGCGGTTGCCGCATCGTTGCCCGAGGCAACGGCCATTCCCTTCATCAGCTCTTCCACCGTGACGATCTGCCCGGGGCCCAGGTCCATGAGCGAGGAGCCCGGCTCCTGGTTGTTTGCCCAGGCGTTGGAAGTGATGGATACGACATCGTCACGATGGATGGAGCGGTCCTCCAGCTTTTCGTAGACGATGTGGAGGGACATGAGCTTCACCAGCGAGGCAGGAGCAAGGGGCTGGTCAGCGTTGTACTCAAAGAGCACGCGACCGGTGGTCTGGTCGATGAGGATTGCGGAGCGCGCATGGAGGGGAAACGGCGCGATGGGCAGCCCGTCGGCAGTCTCCACCGGTCTGGCAGAGAGCTGAGCCGTTGCCAGGCAGGCCACGAGAAGAGGGAAGGCCGACGCTCGGAGACGGAATCGCACCCTCTTCATCCCTCCCAGGATCGTGGCCTTCTGTATAGCCTGCCGCCCCGGCTTTTGTAAAGGGGTCCGAGTCGTTGAGTCCTTTTCAGGCGTTCCCCGGCTCGGTCCTGATGTCTATCTTGATCTCGTCCCCCGTCTCCGCCCGCTCGCGCGGCGGCACCACGAGAGTCAGAAGGCCATTGTGAAACCGCGCCTGCGTTCCCGCCTGGTCGAACTTGTCCGCCGGCACATAGTAGCGCTGCTCCTCGATGTCCTTGAGCTTCAGGCGGCGCTTGAAGTACTGGACGCTCTCGTCCGTTTCCTCCACCCGCGGCGCCTTGGCGGAAAACAGCAGGTGGTCCCCCCGGAACTGGACCGTGATGTCCTTCTCATCGAAGCCGGCCAGGGCGATCTCGAAAACCAGCTTCTTGTCGCGGGAGAGGTAGATCGTTGCCGGTGGGTACAGGTACGCCGGGTAATAGTCCGGGTTGGCGAACGGCCCCCGTCCGAAATGCTCGGCGGCCCGCCGCATTTTCTCCACGGCCTCGTGGTCGATTGTCTCGCTGATGCTTTCCGCGAACTTGAAGGCCTCGTCCATGACGCGGCCAAGGTCGAAGGTGAACACCCTGTTCATATGACGCCTCCTTCGGGCTCCAGTCAGATGCGCGGCTTCCCCAGAGGGCTAAGCCTTCCGGTTCCCCGTTGTGGGCGATTCCCGGAGAGAGGCCCGCGAGGGCTCTCTCTGAGATTGAATGTACTGACGGGAGGAGGAGCGGGACAAGCGAAAGGGGGCTCCCACGCGGACGGGCATGATGAGGAACGGGATCCCCTCGCGGTGGAGGCGCCGCTGGACGGCGAACGCGGTGTGGTTGAACAGGAGGCGGGTGAGGACGCTTTCCTCGGCGAACACGATCTGGCCGCCGAAGAAGACGGCATTCGAATGTTTTCGAAAGATTCTCTGGGCAAGATCGCAGATCTCATCGGAGACGTCGGTGCCGATGGCGGCAAACCCCGCCGCGTGATAGCCCTCGGCCTGCATGAACTTCACGTATTTCGAAAGCCCTTCTTCAACGTGCCTGCGCAGATCCTCCATGCCCTCGGCACCTTTGAATCGGTCCGCATCGATGATACCCGCCTGGATGAAGAACCAGTTGCGGAACGTGTCCCCGAAAATCCTGCGGATGCTGAAAAGGGTGTGCAGTCCCGTCCCGTTGAAGCCCGAGACGAGGAGGACCGCGGATTTTCCCTTGGGATCGTATCTCAGCTCCGGTTT
Organism: uncultured Spirochaetota bacterium; assembly: GCA_963753085.1. Lineage (GTDB taxonomy): Bacteria > Spirochaetota > Spirochaetia > SZUA-6 > Fen-1364 > Fen-1364. The sequence goes on from CAVWBF010000027.1 coordinate 130,602, forward strand.
GCGCCGGCCGCGGGATTCGGCTGCTATGGCCCGCACGTCGCTCTCTGCCGCGGTTTCCATGAGGTGATCCAACCGGGAGAGCCGCCTGCCCGTCTGCCGGTAGAAGCGCTTGATGAGGAGCGCCACGAGGACCAGGGAACCGGTGATCAGAATCGTGATCCAGCCGCCGGTCTGGAACTTCAGCACTACCTGGGAAATGAGGATGAATCCGGTGAGGAGCAGGCCGATGCCGTTGATCAGAAGCTTGCGCCTCCAGGCGCTCACCTTGCCCCGCTCCGTCCACCAGTGGCGAACCATGCCTGCCTGGGAGAGACAAAAGGTGATGAAGACATTGATTGCATACAGGACGATCAGGAAACCGACCGAGCCGCGGCTGACGAGCATGAGGATGAGCGCGGCGCCTCCCATCAGGACGATGCCGTTCTTGATGACAAGGCGCTCGCTCAAAAGGCTGAACTGACCGGGCAGCCACCTGTCCAGGGACATGTTGGCGAGCACCCGCGGCCCGTCCAGAAAGCCTGCCTGCGCAGCGACAAACAGGAGCACCGCCTCCGAGATCAGCGTGATGAGGACGAAGATCGATCCGGGAACTCCCCAGGCAGCTGCGATCCTCTCCATCAGGAGCGCATTCATCGTCCTTCCGGGAACCTTCGAGACTCCGAAGAGCAGGTATCCGACCATGAGCCCGGCGGCCATGAATGCCAGGGAGGCTGCCATGTAGCGCATGGTTCTCTTTGCCGTCTGCACCCTCGGCTCGCGGAGGATGGGGAGGCCATTGCTGACCGCCTCGATCCCGGTGTACGTCCCAGCTCCCATGCTGTATGCGCGCATCACGAGCAGGAACACCCCGAAGCCCCCGAGGGCCTGTCGCGCCGCCCGCGTTTGAGCAATCGTGGTCTGGGCGACATCCCCCATCGAGGGCAAATGGGTCAGCAGCGCATAGAGGATGGCAAACGTATGAGTGACGAGGAAAAGGAGGAAGATCGGCACAAGCGGCATGACCGATTCCCTGACCCCACGCAGGTTCATCACCATCAGGAGGAGAACCCCGAGCACGGCGACCAGGAGCTTGTAGCGAAGCATCGGAATGGGCAGGAAGCTGAAGATGGCATCCGCTCCGCTGGCAATCGAGAGGGTGATGGTGAGCACATAGTCGATGAGAAGCGCGCATCCCGAGATCATTCCCAGGGTCGGGGTGAGGAGCTTGCTCGCCACGAGGTACCCACCGCCGCCCCCCGGGAAGAGCTCGACGATCTGGGAGTAGCTGGAAGCGATGACGATGACGGTGATGGCGGTTGCAAGGGCGACAAAGATGCCCAGGTGGCCATTGGCCCCCAGGCTGAGAAAGGATTCCTCGGGCCCGTAGTTGGCGGAAGAAAGGCCGTCCGCCCCAAGGCCCACCCATGCGAAGAATGCGATGAGAGAAAGCTTGTGGAAGATCCCGGGGTCCCGGATGTCCTTTGCTTTGCCGAGGAGAAGCCCCTTCACCCGGGAGAGAAAATCGCCCGAACCTGTGTCGCTCATGACAGTCGAGCGGCTACTCTACAGAAGGGCCGCCCGCTGTGCAAGGGCGCTGGGGATCGTGTCGCTGGGGATCGCAAGGCGGGGCTGCGTCAACGGGGCAGCGGACCGTCCAGCTCCTCGCCGTGTCCGGTGATGGAGAACACGACGCGCTCGCAGATGTTGCCCACGCGGTCTGCGACGCGCTCGAGGTTGTGCGCCACCCAGGTGAGCCTGTTTGCCTGCTCGATGACTCTCGGGTCCGCCATGATGTACGTGATGAGCTCGCGGTAGATCTGCTCGTAGAGGGAGTCCACTTCCGTGTCCTCCCGGGGAATTGCGCGCGCTTCCTCCACGTCCTGGCGCATGAAGGAATCCAGGGCACGGTGGAGCATGTCGCAGGCCTTGTCCGCCATCCGGGGAAGGTCCACGAGGGGCTTGATGAGGGGCTCCTCCCCGAGCATGACGGCAATGTTGGCAATCCCCTTGGCATAGTCGGCAATCCTCTCCAGCTCCGTCGCAATCTCGAAGATCGCGGCGAGGGTGCGGAGGTCTCCCGCCATCGGCTGCTGCGTGGCGATGAGCGTGAGGGTCTCGTTCTCGATGGCGTAGCGCTTCTCGTTGATCAGGCGGTCGTCATCCATGATGCTGTGCGCCTTGGCCGTGTCCCTCTTCTTGAGCGCCTGCACCGACTCGGCCACCGCCCGTTCGGCCATTGCCCCCAGGGCGAGGATCTCGTCCTTCAGCCGCTGCAGGTCGTGCTCGAACTTTTCCCGTGGCATTGCTCAACTCCTTGCGCGCGTTCGTCCCGCGCCGGTACTGTCAGCTTTCACCCGAACCGTCCCGTGATGTAGTCCTCCGTGCGCTGGTCCCGCGGGCTCGTGAAGATCTGGTCCGTGGAGCCATACTCCGCGAGGATCCCCGCTTTCTGGTCGTTCAGCCAGAAGAAGCCGGTGCGGTCGGAGACCCGCGCCGCCTGCTGCATGTTGTGCGTCACGATGACGATCGTGTAGCGCTCCTTCAGGATCCTCATCAGCTCCTCCACCCGGAGGGTGGCAATGGGGTCCAGCGCCGAGCACGGCTCGTCCATCAGGATGATCTCGGGCGCCACGGCGACCACCCGGGCGATGCACAGGCGCTGCTGCTGTCCCAGGGACAGGGCAAGAGCGTCCTGGCGGAGGGAATCCTTCACCTCATCCCACAGATCGGCAGAACGCAGGCTCTTCTCCACAACTTCCGCCAGGCCGCCGCCGCGGTGCGTCCTCAGGACGCGGGGACCGAAGGCAACGTTGTCGAAGATGCTCTGGGGGAACGGGTTGGGTCGCTGAAAGACCATTCCCACCCGCTTCCTCAACTCCACGACGTCGTTGTCGGGCGCGTAGATGTCATGGTCGTCAATACGCACGCTCCCCCGGGCCGCGGCCCCGGGGATGGTGTCGTTCATTCGGTTGAGGCACCGAAGGAACGTGGACTTCCCGCACCCCGAGGGCCCGATGATCGCGGTGATCTCCCGCTCCTCGATGTCGATGCTGACGTCGACGAAAGCGAGGCGCTGACCGTAGAAAAAGGAAAGGTCGCGGACAGCTATCTTTCCCATGGGTCAGCCGAACCTCCCCGTGATGTAATCCTCCGTCCTCGTGTCTCGCGGGGAGGTAAAGACCTGGGGCCCGGCGCCCCTCTCCACCATCTCCCCGGAAAGGAAAAAAGCCGCATAGTCGGCGACGCGCGCCGCCTGCTGCACGCTGTGCGGCACGATGACCACCGCGTAGCGCTCCCTCAGCTCGAAAAGCGATTCCTCCACCTTGGCAGTGGAAATGGGATCGAGGCCGGATGTGGGCTCGTCCAGGAGGAGGACCTCCGGCTCCAGGGCGAGGCTTCGCGCGATGCACAGCCTTTGCTGCTGGCCGCCGGAGAGGCTCAGCGCAGGGGCGTCCAGCCGGTCCTTTACTTCTGTCCATAAAGCCGCCTGCTGGAGGCTGTGCTCGACGATCTCCGAGAGCCGCGCGGCATCGCGCTCACCGGCCAGCCGGGGGCCGTACAGCACGTTGTCCCTGATGGTGCCGGGCAGGGGAAGAGGGAGGGCAAAGACCATCCCGACCCTGCGGCGAAGTTGCGCAACGTCGACTCCGGGAGCGTAGATGTCCTCCCCGTCCAGAAGGACACGCCCGGTCATGTGAGTGTCTTCCACCATGTCGTTCAGCCGGTTGACCAGCCGCATCAGCGTGGTCTTGCCCCCTCCCGCGGGGCCGAAGAGGACGGTGACTGCCTTGTCGGGGATCTCCATCGTGATCCCTTCCAGGGACGGCTTGCTGGAGTACCAGTAGCTCAGGCCCTGGATCCGGATCTTGGGCGCCAGGAGGTCCTGAGCGATCCTCCCCCCCGGAGTTGTCGGGCGCGGCCGGCGGTTGGACTCTACCATTGCCGCTTCCTTCGGAAATGGCTGCGGATAACCGTGGCCACGATATTCAGCGACAGCACGAGCGCAAGCAGGACGAGGGCGGTGCCATACTGGACGGCAGCGGGCATCCCGGGCACCTGCGTGCTGATCACGTAGAGGTGGTACGGAAGGGCCATCGTCTGGTCCAGGGGGGAGGAGGGAAGCCGGGGGAGGTAGAACGCCGCCACCGTGAAAAGGATCGGGGCCGTCTCTCCCGCGGCCCGAAGGAGGCCCAGGATCACCCCCGTGATGATCCCCGGGAGCGCCTGGGGGAGCACGATGTTGCGGACCGCCTGCCACCGCGACCCGCCCAGGCTGGCCGACACCGTGCGGAACTCCTGCGGCACGGCGCGCAGGGCTTCCTCCGCTGTGCTGATGATCACCGGCAGGGTCATGATGGCAAGGGTCAGCGAGCCGGCAAGGATCGAGGTTCCAAACCGGAAGAACAGGACGAACATCCCCAGCCCGAACAGGCCGTACACGATGGAGGGGATGCCGGCGAGGTTCACGATGGCCAGGCGTATTGCCCGCGTGAGCCGGGTGTCGCGGGCGTATTCGGAAAGGTAGATGGCTCCACCCACGCCAATGGGCACCGCCACCAGGGCGGTACCGAGGGTAAGAAGAAGCGTCCCCACGATTGCGGGAAGAATCCCGCCTTCCCGCATGCCCCCGTGGGGCATGGAGCTGATGAACTCCCAGTTGATGGCCGTGATGCCCCGGGCAACGATGGTTGCGACCACCAGGAGGATGGGAGCCACCACGATGAATGCCACGAGGCCCAGAAGGGCGAAACCGAGGTCCTGCACCAGGGAGCGGCTCATTATCGCAGGCCCCCCTTGCGCCTCTTCTGGAAGATCGCCTTGGCGGCGGCCAGGTTGATGAGGAAGGTGAGAACGAAAAGGATGATCCCGATCCCGAAGAGCGCGTGGTAGTGGGTGCTCCCCCGCGCCACCTCGCCCATCTCCGCCGCAATTGTCGCCGTCATGGTCCGAACCGGCTTGAAGAGGAAAGCAAGAGAGGTGGGCATGACCGCGGCGTTGCCGGTCACCATCATCACCGCCATCGTCTCTCCGATGGCCCTGCCCATTCCCAGCATGACCGCGGTGAGAATGCCGGACCTGCCCGCCGGCACAACGACCCGCCAGATGGTCTGCCATCGCGTCGCCCCCATGGCGAGGCCCGCGTCCCGATAGCTCCTGGGCACCGAATCCAGGGCATCCTCCGCGACGCTGATGATGGTGGGGAGAGCCATGTACGCCAGGAGCAGCGCGCCGCTGAACGCGGTGAGACCGGTCGGGGCGCCAAGGACCTGGCGGACCAGGGGAGCCACGTAGGTCATCCCGAAGAATCCGAGAACCACGGAGGGGATTCCGGCAAGGACCTCGATGACCGGCTTGAGGATCTCGCGCGCCCAGCGCGGCGCCACTTCGCGCACGAAGACGGCCGTCGCCACGCCGAGGGGAAGCGCAATGACGATGGAAGCGATGGTGACGAGAATGGAGCCGAGGATCAGGGGGAGCGTCCCGAAGAGCCGGAACGTGGGATACCAGAGGGTGGAGAAAAGGCCCTTCAACGGCACATCGAAAAAGACGGGAAGTCCCTCGCGCAGGAGAAAGAGGAAGATGAGGAGCACGAACCCGATCGTGGAAAAGCCGAGCACCCGGATGAGCGCCTCCACGACGAACTCGCTGACGCGTCGAGGGCCCATGGTTCGGGGGAGGCGTGCCTGCACCGTCCCCCGGGAGGCGGCGCTGCTCACTGCCCGCTCCCCGGAAGCGGAACGAACCCGAGGTCCTTGACGAGGCCCTGGCCGTCGTGCATCACCCAGTCGAGATAGGCCTTGACCCTGCCCTCGGGCTGCCCCGCCGTGTACATGTACAGCGGCCGCGACACGGCATAGGTGCCGTCCCGGACGCTCTTCACGGATGGCAGCACGAACGGGGTCCTGACCTCCTTCGCGATTGCCACCTTCTTCATGTCAGGAGTCACGTAGCCCAGGCCGTCGTACCCGATGGCGTTCGGGTTCTGGCGCACTTCCGCGGTGATTCCTTCCGAGGAAGGCATAAGGAGCGTCTCCGGAGAGAAGAGCTCCTTTCCGCGGGCATTCCCCCTTCGGACGACCTGCTCGAGGAAATACACGTATGTGCCGGAATTCGATTCCCGGGACAGGAGCACGATCGGCCTGTCTTCTCCTCCCACCTGGCTCCAGCGCGTGATCCTGCCGGTGTACATGTCGGAGACCTGGCCTATGGTCAAACCCGTCACGGGGTTGCCGGGGTTCGCCACGACGGCGATTGCGTCAAGCGCCACGGTGAAACGCACGGGGGTGATCCCGTTCTTCCCGGCAAGGGCAATCTCCTCGGAAGACATCTCCCGTGAAGCGTTTGCGATCTGGATGGTGCCGTTGATGAGGGCCGCGATCCCCGTTCCCGATCCTCCGCCGGTAACCGAGATGCGGATGTCGGGGTGGATCTCCATATAGCGTTCCGCCCAGGCCAGGGCGAGGTTGACCAGCGTGTCGGAGCCCGTGTTCTGGAGCGTGAATGTCTCACCCGCTGCATGCCGGGCTTCGGAAACGGACGCCCGCGATCCGCACGCCGCAAGAAGGACGATGGCGCAGCATGCCGCCGCCAGCCTTCCCGCGCATCCCGTTGTCCACACGATGGAGCAAGTGTTCTCGAATTCAGGGTGGGATGTCAAGGAACGGGGCGCGCCGGGGACGACGCTTGCGGCAAAGGGCTCGAGAAAACAGGTGACAACCGGCGCTTTTCACGCTACGATGCGGCCGTGAGGAGGTGACCCGAATGTCGAGAGTCTGTCTGGCGACCCTTGCCTGCCTCGTCCTGGCGTCGGCCGCGGCTTTTGCGGCGGACCAGTCGCAGATGAGCGTGACGGTGCAGGAAGTCAAGGTGCGGGCAACACCCAGCGCCCTGGGAAAAATCGTCGGTTCCCTCCTTTACGGGGACAGGGTCACGGTCCTCGAACAGCCCGCCGGCGCGCCGAAGAGCTGGCGGAAGATCAGCATGCCGGAAAAAGGCGTCCAGGGGTGGGTGAGCTTGTCCGCGCTCACGGAAAAGGAAGTCAAGCTCCAGGCAGGCTCGGAGAACGCCCAGACGGGCGCCTCCAGCGGTGAGGTTGCCCTTGCCGGCAAGGGGTTCAACGAAGATGTGGAGAAGCAGTACAAGGCGGAGGGAAACCTCGACTACACCTGGGTGGACCGCATGGAGGGCTACAATCCCACGGACGACCAGGTTGCCGCTTTTCTCCAGAAGGGCGGTCTGAACACGGAAGGAGGCGCACAATGAAGGCCCTCGCACGCCTCCTTCCCGTCGCCCTCCTTGGCTTTTTCCTAACCGGTTGCGCGAGCATGGACCTGAGCGTCGGCAACATGGTTGCCCTCGGCCAGGGAGTTCAGCAGGTCCAGACGGCTGAGCAAACCGAGTTCACTCCCGAGCAGGAATACTACATAGGGCGGGCTGTCGCGGCCAACCTCCTCAGCACCCGCAAGGTCTACGACAACCGCAGGGCTACAGATTATCTGAACGTTCTCGAACGCGCCCTCGCGGCATACTCGGACAGGCCGGATCCATTCAAGGGCTACCACGTGCTCATCATCGACAGTGACGAGATCAACGCCTTTGCCGCCCCCGGGGGCCTTATCCTGGTGAGCCGGGGGCTCCTTCGCTGCGCGACCAGTGAGGACTCCGTAGCCGCAATCCTTGCCCATGAGACGAGCCACGTGGTTCTCAAGCACGGGTTGAACGCCATCAAGGAAGCTCGAAAGACAGCGGCGTATCGGAGTCTTGCTATCACGGCTGCCAATACCGCCGGCGGCTCGAATATCCAGCAGCTCACTGACATCTTCAAGGATTCCATCGCCGACATCACGAACACACTCGTGAACAACGGGTATTCGCGGGACCTGGAGTTCCAGGCGGACCAGATGGCGCTGGAGATCATGCGCAGGGCGGGCTATGATCCACGCGCCTTCGATGCCATGCTCAAGGTCATGGAGACAAAGATAAAGCCGGGCGGCCTGGACTTTGCCAAGACCCACCCCGATCCGAAGGACAGGATCGAGAAGGTGGATGACACGCTGTCCGGCGAACCGGGGGTCACGACGTCTCCCCAGTCGCTTGCCGCGCGCCAGGCCCGCTACCAGGCCGCTCTCGGGAGCATCTAGACCGTGGCCGGCTCACGGGTTCCAGCCGGCCTTCGCAGGGTCATCCAGGGAGCCGTGGTGGGCGCGGGGGCTGCCGCGCTGGCCCTTGCCCTCTGGCTGCCTCACACACTGGACATATTCGAATACCGCACGTGGGATCTTCGTGCCCGGCTCCTGGAGCATCCGGGGAGGGCCACCAGCCAGATCGTCACGATCCTCCTGGACGACAAGAGCCTTGCATGGGGAAAGGACGTGAACGGGCTGTCGTGGCCATGGCCGCGCGAGCTCTACGGGATCATCGCCCAGTTCTGCCGGGACGGCGGGGCAAAGGCCGTCGTGTTCGACGTCCTGTACTCCGAGCCCTCCTCCTACGGGGTGGACGATGACCGAACCTTTGCGGACGGGCTCAGGCAGAACGGCAGCGTCGTGGGAGTCATGCAGCTCAGCGAGCACACGGGGAAGGGGCTGGCAACCGCCTGGCCCTCCAACCCCACCGGGGCCGCCGCGACTCCCTTTGCCATTGACGGGCTCGACGCGTGGCTGGCGCAGAACCATCCCCGGGGCATGGTCTTCGCGAGCGCCCAGCTTCCCATCCCCGAGCTGCTCTCCAGCGCGCGGGTCATCGCCAACACCAATCTGCCGGCGGACTCGGCGGACGGAGTCTACCGGCGTGAGCCCCTTTTCAGCGTGTTCGACAATCGCGTGATTCCTTCCGAAGCGCTTGCCGCGTGGGTGGTCGGGAGCTCCAAAGCGGGCGCAATCTCCATCCGACCGGGCCGGCTCTCCGTGGGCGGGCTTGCGGTTCCTATCGACCGGAATGGGAGGGCAATCCTGCGCTACCGGGGGCCCACGCTGACCCATACGGCATACAGCGCCGCAGCGGTCCTCCAGGCGTCTCAGCAGATGGCAGACGGGAAGAAGCCGGTCCTGGACCCCGCGGTTTTCAAGGACAAGTACGTCTTTTTCGGCTTCAACGCGCCCGGGCTCTTCGACCTCAAGCCGACGCCCATGAGCGGTGTGTATCCAGGGGTTGAGGTCAACGCCACGATGCTGGACAACCTCCTCTCGGGAGATTTCATGCGCTCCCTGCCGGCCGGCGTAACCGTGGCGCTCCTCCTGCTTCTCTGCCTGGGAGCCGGGGTGGCCGTCTCCGCCGTCTCGGGCGCGGGCCGCACGGCACTGATCTACGTCGTATTCATCCCCCTGGCTCCGGCGCTCGGCATTGCAGCGTACGCCCTGGGATACTGGCTGCAGATGCTTGCCCTTGAGCTGGGGACCATCCTCTCCCTGATCGGCTCGAGCCTCGTGAGCTATGCCACGGAAGGCCAGCAGAAGCGCTACATCAAGAGCGCGTTCAAGCAGTACCTCAGCCCGACGATCATCGAGGAGCTGATCGCGCACCCCGAGCGGCTCACCCTGGGGGGGCAGAAGCGCGACCTCTCCATATTCTTCTCCGACCTGCAGGGGTTCACATCCATCTCCGAGGTCCTCACCCCCGAGCAGCTCACCGTCCTTCTCAATGATTACCTCTCTGCCATGACCGACATCATCCAGGAGGAGGGCGGGACCATCGACAAGTACGAGGGGGACGCGATCATCGCCTTCTGGAACGCGCCCTTGACGCAGGAGGACCACGCGGTGCGCGCCGTCCGCGCGGCGCTGCGCTGCCAGGCAAAGCTCGACGAGCTGCGCCCCGTCTTTCGCGCGAGGGTGAAAAAAGATCTCTTCAAGAGGATCGGCATCAATTCCGGGCCGGCGGTCGTGGGCAACTTCGGGTCGCGGACCAAGTTCAACTACACGATGCTCGGGGATGCCGTGAACCTGGCCTCCCGGCTGGAAGGCGTGAACAAGCAGTTCAAGACGTACACGATGATCTCCGCCATGGTGAAGGAGCGCCTTGGTGACGCATTTCCCCTCCGGGAGGTCTCCCGCATTGCCGTGGTGGGCCGCAAGGAGCCTGTCACCGTCTATGAGCCAATTACCCCGGAGGAGCACGACCGGCGAAGATCCACCCTCGAGGTGTTCGACCGGGGGCTCAGGGAATACTACGCCGGACGCTTTCCCGAGGCCCAGAGGATCTTCCAGGAAATCGAGGCCCTGGATCCGCCGGCTTCCTGCTACGTGGAGAAGTGCAGGGAGCTTGCCGCTTCACCGCCTGACGGAGGATGGAGCGGCGTGTGGGTGATGACCCAGAAGTAGAGCGGCTGGCGGCGCTCTATCGCGGAGAGCGGAAGGCCAGCACGGCGTTCAGGCCGCCGAAAGCGAACGAGTTTGACAGCGCATACTCAACTTCCGCCTTTCGCGCCGAATTGGGGATGACGTCGATGTCGCAGCGTGGGTCGGGCCGGGTGAAGTTGGCCGTTGGCGGAAGGATGCAGTTCTTGAGAGCCAGGACGGTGGCGATTGCCTCGATGGCCCCCGCGGCCCCGAGGGCGTGCCCATGCATCGACTTTGTCGAGCTGACCGCCACTTTTTCCGCGTGCCCGCCCAGGGTCATGCGGATGGCGGCCACTTCCGCGGGATCATTCACCTGCGTGGCCGTGCCGTGCGCGTTGATGTAGCCGATCTGTTCTGCTTTCAGGCCGGCATCCTTGAGGGCCGCAGCCATGGCGCGCGCGGGCCCTTCCGTGGAGGCCTGCGTCAGGTGATGAGCGTCGGAGGACATCCCGAATCCGACCAGCTCCCCGTAGATGTGGGCGCCGCGGGCAAGGGCCGCCTCCCGGGGTTCAAGCACCATGATGGCCCCGCCTTCCCCGAGCATCATTCCCAGCCGGTCAACGCTGAAGGGACGGCACGTATCAGGCGCCACGACCCGCATGGCCTCCCACGCCTTGAGATTCCCCATGCAGAAGGGGGCCTCGCTGCCGCCGGCCAGGGCCATCTCCACGTCCCCCGAGCGGACCATGCGGAAGGCCTGCCCGATGGCATGGTTGGCGGATGAGCAGGCGGTGGACATCGTGAAGGCGGGGCCGGTGATTCCCATCTCGATGGTGACGTGGCTTGCCCCCGCGTTCCCCATGGACCGCATGATGATGAGCGGGCTGATCCGCTGCTTCTTGTGGAGGTACAGATCCTGGTAGCCGTCATCCTCCGTTGACTTGCCGCCCACGCAGGAGCCGGTCACCACGGCCGTCTGCTCACGGAGAGCCTGCGTCCATTCCACCCCGGCATCCGTGACCGCCTCACGGGCAGCGACGACGGCAAACTGCGCAAACCTGTCAATGAAATCCTGCTGCTTTGGCTCGAAATGCTCCCCCGGGTCCCAGCCGCGCGCCTCAGCGCCGTTCTTGAACTTCAGGTTCGTGACATCGATCTGCCTGATGGGGCCGATGCCGCTTTCTCCCCTGACCAGGGTTTCCCAGAACTCCCGAGCGTTCCTGCCGAGAGCTGAGACCACCCCGATTCCCGTGATGACGACGCGCCTTTCCATGGATCATTCGGTCCTTTATGCCCGCGCCGCCCCATTGGTCCCGCCCGCGGCGATGAGCTTGTCCAGGGCCTCGACGACTTCCTTGATGCTCTTGATCCCGAGGACACCGTCGTCGGGGATGCTCACGTTGAACTCGGACTCCAGCGCGTAGAGGATATTGACTCCATCGAGTGAATCGATCCCGAGGTCCTCGAACTTGCTGTCGATAGTGATGCTCTCTGCCGGCAACTTCTGGCATTTCGCGACGCAGGAAATGACTCTGCCGACCATTTCATCAGTCATGCTCTCTGACTCCTCATACGTGGGGCACAGGCTGAACCGGGTCCCAGCCGGCTGATAGTATCGATTATAGACCATCATCGCAACAACCTGCAACCAAACCAACCAAACCGCCGCTGCAGATCCCACGGCGCGTTTCGATTGAGGGCAGGCCGCGCCTTTTCTCCATTTTTGTTATTTTTATTTATTTCTCCTTTTCTTACGCCATTCTATATGGACGACTTCGTTTCTCTTGACAAAACCTCTATTCTGTGATAACTGATATATCAGCACACTTTCTAATGCATCAGCCCTGACCCCTGCCCCAAAGATTGAGCAACTAGTTCAGCACCGGGGCAGGGTTTTTTTACTCCCGAGCTTTGCGGGCAGGAATGTCTTCTTGAGCGATCCTGGTCAGCAGAAGATCGGCAAGGGCTTTTCTCCGATCGGGCTCCGTGACATCGAACGCCATGACGTCGAATGAGGGAAGAACCTTCTGGCGCCAGCTCAACGCCCCTGCGCCTGAGATCGCAATCACGGAGTCCCTCGTGATCCCCCGGATGGCAAGGGTCTCCTGGAGATCGGCCGGAGCGCGAAGACAGAGCACGACCACTGGCGGCTCTGTCTGCTCCAGGGTGCCTTCACAGATGATGATCCGGATGCTCTCGGGGAAAAGGCCGGCCACCTCGGAAAGCGAACGGGGAGGAGCCCCCTTCTGGAACCGTGCCGTCCCTTCGGCGTGGATTGCCACCACGACCGAAGCGCCGGCCCGTGAATGCCGAAGCGAGTCCGTCCCCGGAGCGTCCAGCGACAGGGGATGGTGCCTCATCGTCTTCACGGTGCCCACCTCGTGGCCTCGAGACAGAAGCTCGGAGACAAGGGCTTCCACAACGGTGGTCTTGCCGCTCTTCGAGAGCCCCGCGACGGTGATGAGACGCGGCAGTGGCCGCCCGGGGGAATCAGTCGATTGCTCCATTGCGCCGGCCGAGTGTATCCTCTTTCCGAGGTGAGGTGAATCATGAAACGTGAGATTTCCATCCTGAACAGGGGAGCGCTCGTGGAGCTCAACGAGTTCGCGAAGAGCATCGTGATGAACACCCTTCTGGGGATGCTCCGCTCCCTGCGCGACGTGGACGCGGATCAGGAGATCCGCATCACCATCTCGGCGGCGAAAGGGGAGCGGACTTGAAGGGCGTGTTCCCCATCGCGCTCGCCGCGATCGCGGTGCTCGCCTCAACTGCCGCCGCGGCGCCGCAGATCACGCTGACGATTTTCGGCGCGGGGACGCTGGCGGCGCCGTTTCGCCAGATCGATGAGGAGCTCTCCCGCATGTACCCGAACCTCACCATCCAGGCGCAGTTCGGCGGCAGCGTCAAGATGGTCAAGCAGGTGACCGAGCTGCACCAGGTGGCCGACGTGGTTGCCGTGGCGGACTACAACGTCATCCCGAAATACCTCTTTGGCGCGGGCGGATCACCCGCGTACACCACGTGGTACGCCGGCTTTGCGACGAACGCGATCACGTTCGTCTATACTGGCAGGAGCAGGTTTGCCGGCGAGATCACGCCCCAGAACTGGTACCAGGTGCTTGCGCGCCCCGGAGTGCAGATCGGGCGCTCGAATCCGGACACCGACCCCTCGGGCTACCAGACGGTGCAGATGCTCGCCCTTGCGGAGAAGCACTACAACGCGCCGGGCCTCGCGGCTGCGATCCTTTCAAACGCCCCCCGGACGAACATGCGCGACACCGAGACGGAGCTCATTGCCGCGCTGCAGTCCGGGCAGATCGATTACCTGGCCATCTACCTGTCCGACGCCCGCCAGCACGGTTTCAGCTATGTGAGTCTTCCGCCGCAGATCGATCTGAGCGACGCGCGATACACGGGGTCGTATGCCGAAGCATCGGTCCAGACCGTCAACGGAACGCTCGCCGGCAAGCCCATCGTGTACGCGGTGACGATACCTGACAACGCCGCGCATCCGCAGTGGGCTCTCACGTTCGTGCAGTTCCTGCTTGGCGAAAGGGGACAGAAAGTGATGGAAAGCAACGGATTTGGAAAGCTTTCGCCCGCGTACGCCAGCGACCTGGGCATGGTCCCGGCCGAATTGAAATCGCTTCTCGCTCCATGGCCCAGGCAGTAGCTCGCACGGGGGCGGCCGCCCGGGACGAAAAGCGATGACTCCCGGGACCTTCGCGTCGTCGCGCGGCCTCCTTCTTGCCTTCTGGCTGATCGGAGGCCTCCTCCTTGCGTTTGTCCTGCTGCCGCTCCTGCAGATGCTCGCGAGCCAGGCGCCGGCTGGGCTTGCGCGCGTGGCGGCCATGGCGGATGTGCGCGCCGCCATCGCCTTGAGCCTGGAAGCGGCGTTCGCCACCGCCGTGCTGGCCGCGCTTCTCGGCGTGCCGCTGGCGTACCTGCTGGCGCGCGTGAGCTTTCCCGGCAAGGGCATCGTGGAAGCCGTGGTGGACCTGCCCCTCGCGATTCCGCATACGGTGGTCGGCATCGGGCTGCTCTTCGTCTTCGGCCGCACGGGCTGGATCGGCGGGCCGGTGAAAGCGCTCACCGGGTACCAGTTCTGGGGCACCCGGGGAGGCATCATCGTTGCAATGCTTTTTGTCAGCATCACCTACACGGTGAACGCGGCGCGCGTCGGGTTCGAGTCGGTCGACCCGCGGCTCGAGAAGGTGGCGCGCACCCTCGGCGCCGGGCCCTGGGGTGTGTTCCTTCGAGTGACTCTGCCGCTGGCGCGGCGCGGGGTGCTGACGGGCCTGACCCTGACATTTGCCCGCGCCATCAGCGAGTTCGGAGCCGTGATCGTCCTCACCTACTACCCCATGACCGCGCCGGTGAAGATCTACGACCTGTTCCTGCAATTCGGGCTGAACGACTCCTCCGCGATGGCGGTGCTTTTCCTCGCGGTGGCCCTCACCCTGTTCATTCTCTTCCGTTACCTCGCCTATGGCCGCCGCCCCCGGCAGCGGGGCCCCGGATGAGCGCCGTGGTCGCGCTCCAGGGGGTCACGGTGACCCTCGGATCGTTCGCGCTCCGCGACATTTCGTTTTCCCTTGCGCAGGGGGAGATCTTTGTCGTCCTGGGGCCGAGCGGAGCCGGAAAGTCGGTGCTCCTGGAGACGATTGCAGGCTTCCATCGCCCCGACGGCGGAAGCATCACGATCGGCGGACGCGACATGACGGCCGCACCTCCTGAGGCGCGGCGGATCGGGTTCATGTTCCAGGACTATGCGCTCTTCCCCCACCTGACGGTGGCGCAGAACGTGCAGTTCGCGTGCCGCAAGGATCCGGCACGCGCGCGCGGGCTTTTGGCGCGGCTGGGCCTCTCCCCGCTTTCGAATCGAAGACCCGCGAACCTGAGCGGCGGGGAAAAGCAGCGCGTCGCACTTGCCCGGGCCCTTGCCATGGATCCGGAGCTCTTCCTGTTCGACGAGCCGCTCTCCGCCCTGGATGCGCGCGCGCGCGACACCCTGCGCGACGAGCTGAAGTCGCTGCTGAGGCAGCTGGCCCTTCCCGCCCTCTACGTGACGCACGACCAGACCGAGGCGCTCGTGCTGGCGGACACCGTGGCCGTCCTGGCCGAGGGTGCGTTGCTCCAGGTGGGCACGCCGTCGCAGATCTTCAACACGCCGGCGAATGAGTTCGTCGCGAGGTTCGTCGGCGTGGAAACGGTCCTCGAGGGGGAGACCCTCGAAGCTTCGGACGGGGACGTTCGCATTGCGGTTGGCACCCGCGAGATTCATGCGGTGGCCGACCGCGCGCCGCGGCGCCTCCTGGTCTGCATCCGCCCGGAGAACGTCTCACTGGCGCGCGGGGCGCAGGGCAATTCCAGCGTGCGAAACCAGTTCGAAGCGCGCGTGGTCGAGGTTGCCTCCCTGGGCCACGTGTTCAAGATCGCCCTCGACTGCGGTTTTCCGCTGGTGGCCTACGTGACAAAGCAATCCTACCTCGAGCTCGGCCTGGCCCCGGGCGCGCGCGTCGTGGCAGGCATCAAGGCGACCGCCATACACATCATCGGTCGGGATTAGACACCTCACCGCGACGCCGGGCAGGAGCTCCCATTCGGCGGCGACCACGCCGGAGGTGGACGTGGAAAGGCACGGCGGGAGCATGGTAGCATTTACCCGGGCAAGCCCGAGGAGGGCGTGGGAAGGAGCAATGATCGAGCTCGAAGAAGCCTTGGACATCATCGGACAGGTTCCCACCCGGCGCACGGTCGAGACAGTGTCCCTGGAGAATGCCCTGGGAAGGGTTCTGGCAAGCGAGGTCCGATCCCCAATCGACTCCCCTCCCTTTGCAAAATCCGCCATGGATGGTTTTGCCATCCGGTCGGACGACGACTCTTCGACCTTCCGGATCATGGAGGTGGTGCCGGCGGGGGGGACGCCGCGCAGGCAGCTGGGCGCGGGGGAGTGCGCGCGTATCATGACCGGCGCGATGCTTCCCCCCGGCGCGGGCAGGGTGATCCGCAGGGAGCTCGTTGAGGAAAGGGATGGGACCATAACCGTGCAGGGGCCCGAGATGGGCGACAACGTCATCCCCCAGGGCGCAAACCTTCGAGCGGGGGACCCTGTTCTCCTCCCTCGCGTGCTTTCCGCGCAGGACGTCGGGATCCTTGCGGCCTCGGGGTTCGCAGCCGCCGATGTCGCTGTCCCCCCGTCGGCGGCGGTCATTTCCACCGGCTCCGAGATACGGGCCCCCGGTGAGACGCTGGGATCCGGGGAGATCTACAACAGCAACGCCCCCCAGCTGTCAGCGCAGCTTTCGGCCATCCACTGTCCTTCACGGTTTCTCGGCATGGTGGCGGACGAGCCGGCCCCTCTTTCCCGGGCAATCGCCTCTGCTCTGGATTCCTTCGACCTGGTTCTCCTCACCGGCGGGGTCTCCGCCGGTGACTTCGATTTTGTGCCCCGATGCCTCGCCGAGCTCGGCGCGGAGGTCCTCTTCCACGGTGTCGCCGTCAAGCCGGGCAAACCGACTCTTTTCGCCCGCCGGGGGGAGCGCTTTGTCTTCGGCCTGCCGGGGAACCCGGTGTCCTCGTTCGTGATCTTCGAAGTGTTCGTGAAGCCCTTCCTGTACCGCCGCATGGGGCTCGACTGGAAGCCGCGCCTCTTCCGGGCCCGCCTCGGCGGCCGGGTGCAGAGGAAGGGCACGGAGCGCGTGGAGTTCCTCCCCGTTCGGCTCGACGAGGGACGGGTGATCCCGGTAGCCTACCATGGCTCGGCTCACCTCAACGCGCTGGGAAACGCGGAGGGGCTGATCCGGGTTGAAAAGGGAGTGGCCACTTTGGAGAAGGGAGCAGAGGTCGATGTTCGACCGCTTTGAGCGTTCCATCACGTACCTGCGCATCTCCGTGACGGACAAGTGCAACCTGAGGTGCCGCTACTGCATGCCCGCCGGGGGCGTGCCCGTTCGACCCCACGGGGACTTTCTCTCTTTCGAGCAGATCACTGCCGTGGCCCGGGCCGCCGTCGGTCTTGGCGTGACGAAAATCCGGCTCACCGGAGGAGAGCCCCTGGTCAAGCGCGGCATCGTGGAGCTGGTGCGCATGCTGGCCGGAATCGAGGGGCTCGGCCACCTCGCCATGACAACCAACGGGACGCTCCTTGCACGGCGCGCCACCGCCCTTCGGGAAGCGGGGCTGGACAGCCTGAACGTCTCACTGGACACCCTGGACGCCGAAAGGTACGGTTTCCTGACGCGCGGAGGCAGCATCGACCAGGCCCTTGCCGGAATCCGGGCCGCACGGGCCGCGGGTTTTCCCGTGAAAATCAACATGGTCGTGCTGCAGGACACCGGGGGGGATGAGATCGAGGGCATGAAAAAACTCTGTGACCGCCTTGGCGCGCAGCTTCAGCTCATCAATCACTACGAGCTCGGGCGCGAGAAAACGGATTCCTACGGGTTCGACAGGCCTCCCTCCTGCGCGCGGTGCAACCGCATCCGCCTCATGGCGGACGGGATGCTCAAGCCCTGTCTCCACAGCGACCGGGAGATTCGGTTGGATTTCTCCCGGCTGGAAGAAAGCCTGCGGGAGGCCGTGCTGGCAAAGCCGGAGCGCGGCGGGACTTGCCGCCTGCGCGCCATGTCGCAGATCGGGGGATGACCATGGATTTCACCCACCTCGATGCCGAGGGGAAAGCCGTCATGGTGGATGTCTCCTCCAAGCCGCGCGTGCGGCGGACGGCCTCCGCGACGGGGATGGTCCTCATGCAGCCGGGGACGCTGCGCATGATCGGGGAAAAGCTTCTGTCCAAGGGGGATGCCCTGGCCGTCGCGCGGGTGGCGGGGATAGCCGCAGCCAAGCAGGCCTCCCAGCTCATTCCCCTGTGCCACAACATCAGGATCGATTTCGTGGCCGTGGACCTGGCCCTCGGCAACGAAGGCGTGCAGATCACCGCGCGCGCGGTGTGCACGGAGAGCACGGGCATCGAGATGGAGGCGCTCACCGCGGTGTCGGTTGCCGCGCTCACCCTCTACGACATGTGCAAGGCCGTGGACAAGGGAATGAGGATCACCGACATCCGGGTCACGGAGAAGACGAAGGAGCCGGCGGGGTGATCCGCGGAAGGGGAATCAGCCGTGAAAGTCCTTGTCATTACGATCTCTGACCGCGCCTCCCGCGGAGAATACGAGGATCTCTCGGGACCCGAGATCGAGAAGGAGGTGAGACGCCGCTTTTCCGACGCGTCAGTGGACCGCCGGATTGTCCCCGACGACGGGAAGCAGATACTCGCCGCCCTGGAGGAGTCCACGGGAGCGGATTTCATCCTGACGACGGGAGGGACCGGCATCTCGGCCCGGGACGTGACCCCTGAAGCTACGCGGCGCTTCATCGAGAAGGAGCTGCCGGGGATTTCGGAATCTCTTCGCGCGCAATCCTGCGCGGAGACTCCCGCCGCCATGCTCTCCCGCGGGGTGGCCGGCATCAGGGGCAGCTCCATCGTCGTCAATTTTCCCGGATCGGTCGCGGCTGTCCGACTCTGCATGAAGGTGATCGGGCCGATCATGGACCACGCCCTGCGGATGCTGCGGGGCGAGGGGCACGGCTGATGGCCAAGACCGTGGCAAGCAGCCTCGTGGACCGGGTCTACGAGTATCTCCTGGACCAGATCATCAGCGGCGCCATCCGCTATGGAGACACGATCAGCATCAAGGGCGTCGCCGGCAGGCTTTCCGTGAGCAGCATCCCGGTGCGGGAAGCGCTCAAGCGCCTGGAGTTCGAGGGCGTCGTGGACATCAGGCCGCGCAGCTCCTGCGCGGTCCGCGTGCCTTCACGCAAGACAATCCTGGAAGTCTACGCCCTTCGAGAGGCCCTCGAGGTGTTTGCCCTCTCCAGCTGCGGGGGACACGTCCCCCGCGCAAGCCTGGCGCGCATGGAGGGCATCGTTGCCCGGATGCACGGCCTGGGGGACGAAAGGGACCCCCTGGAGCGCGAGAGGAAGGCGATTGCGCTCGACCGGGAGTTCCACAGCGAGATCTGCGCCCTTGCCGGCAACGATCTCCTGAACGCCATGTACCGGCAGCTCAGCCTGCGGGTCAACATGACGCTGATGCATGAAAAGACTTTCCACACCATGGAGAAGGACTGGGCGGACATGCACGCCGACGTCCTTTCCTGTCTGCAGGCCGACCCGCCGCGCGCCGTCGACCTGCTGAAAAGCCATTTCGCCAGCGCGACGGAAATCTGGCGGAAGAACGGGGAAGGAAGGCGGGGAGGATACCCCTCAGACCTTTCCGCCCAGGAGAGCAAACAGGAGCACCGCTAGCACGAGAACCGTCACGACGCTGTACAGCCAGTCGCGCTTCACCAGAAATGCGACAATGGAGACCGCGACCCGGAAGATCGGCACGGAAATCAGCACAAGGAGGCCCAGCTGGATGATGGCTTCGCTTCGAAGTGAGAGGGCTGCCCGCACGATTCCCGCCACCCGTTCGAGGAAGTCCGGCTCCCCCTGGAACAGCGCGTAGCGGGGGATAGCGTTCGCCCTTCGGGCGAGGTGGAACGCCCCGCCCGCGGCCACGACGCACGCGGCAATGATCACCCCGACGCGGAGAAGAGTGCCGATGAGCCGCTCGATTGCGTGGTCGTCCCTGTCCGTCATGCCCTTCATGTCAGATATGGCCCCCCAGGCCCTTGTAGATCATCTCTGCCCCGAGGGCGACGATGGTCACGGCAAAAATGATGCGAAGCGACCTCGTCTCGGCGGCCGCCAGGAACCGTGTACCGAGGAACGAGCCGGCGAGCACGCCGAGCACGATCGGCATCGCGAGCCCCGGATCGATGTACCCGCGGTTGAGGTAGATGCCGGCGCTTGCCGCGGCCGTGACCCCGATCATGAAGTTGCTCGTGGTTGTCGACACCTTGAACGGGATCTTCATCACCCTGTCCATGGCTATGACCTTCAGGGCGCCCGAGCCGATCCCCAGGAGCCCCGACAACACTCCCGCAACCGCCATGAGCACAAACCCGCCCGGCACGGAGCGCACGTTGTACGAGCGGCGGCCCTGCGGCGTCGGGAACGTCCCGTTCATGCGAAGCCGCGAAGCCAGGGGGTCAGGGGGAACGTCCCCGCTGTCGGCAGGAGGAGCGCGGAAGGTCTGGAACGCCGAGTACAGGAGCACGCAGCCGAAGATCACCGCAATGATCTCGGGGGCCACGCGGAGGGCGATCGCGGCGCCGCCAAGGGCCCCGAGAGTGGTCGCGATCTCCAGGAACATGCCGATGCGGATGTTGCTGAACCCTTCCCGAACATACGCTGCCGCGGCCCCCGAGGAGGTTGCGATAACGGAAACCAGCGAAGCGCCAATGGCGTATCGGATGTCGATTCCCACCCCAGGATCTCGAGCAACTTGAGCAAATAGATGATCTGGTGATCGCCCCAGTAGCCGATATGGGTCCATGGATCGGCTGGATCAATGACCTCCCAATCAATGCCGTCCCGGGTGATGCGATAAGGGTTGTAGCCATCGACGGTGGAGGCGTTGGCGAACTTGCAGATCATGCTGGCCGTGTAGCCCGGAAAGGAAAGTGAGAGGGCTTCCCAATTCTGGAAGATGTCACGCCAGTTGCCCTCATAATTCAAAATCCTTGTCCCGTCCGGATTTTTCGTGGCGATGGAAAAACGATTCCAGGGACGGCTCGGATCGCCGTGCCGCCGGCTGAAGGTCAGCGGCAGATATTCCCGGCAGAGCCGCTCAAGGTTGGGGTCTCCGCTTTCGACCGCCAGCGCCAGCAGGCGTGGATGGTCAATGCGTTTGCCGAGCTTGCGGAAAAAGGCGGGGTGACGGGCGGCGACCTCTTTGTTCGCATGGCGGACAAAGGCATGCAAGTCGTCCGGATTCACCTGGTAGTCGTCATAAAAAATGCCGCCACGCATCACATTAAACAGCACATTGCTGTAATGCCGCGCGTTGCCCAGTGGTCGGGCGGTCTTTTGCAGCCCATCGGCCTTGCCGACGATGCGCCGCAGTTCCTCGGTGCCGCGCGCAATGTCTGCATCCACCAACTTTCGCAGCCTGGCGGGCTGACGCAGCAAGCGGTTGAGTTCGGCCACATCGGACGGCCCCTGGTTGACGTCGGCAACCAGATACCAATCCTTGGTCTGCCCGCGCGACAGCGCCAATGTCGTGTGGAGGAAGTAGGCGCCGCGTTCGGCCCGAACTTCGGTTTCCTGCCGGAGCGGCAACCCCTGCCGGAAGGAGTCCAGTTGGATTGAGGAAAGCAGTTTTAGGGTTTTGCCCAGCCCGAAAGACCAGACAGTGTTGGTCCGGAGTGCTTCGGCAGGTTCCGGGCGATCAATCGGGATGGCGCTGAGCCGGAACAATCCAAGGCCGGTTTCGGCAATCAGTTCGCTCTTTTTGTAGGCGTCGAGCAGCGTGCTGTATTCGAGCTGGAATTGGCTGCCGATGCCAGCAGGGCATCAGATTCTGAATGCCATCCAGCAGCTTGACCCGCACGGTCGCCGGCCCGGAGTTGGTCAGCCAGGCACGCCGGACCCAGCCAAAACGGTCGCTGTTGAACCAGCCGTAACGGAAGGTGAGCCCCAAGTCCACATTGGATTCCTCAAAGATCAATTTGTTGCCCCAAAAACTCTTGTAGA
>CAVWBF010000028.1:0-213624 GCA_963753085.1 uncultured Spirochaetota bacterium
GTAGATATCCACCGACCCGACGCCGGTCTCCACGAGAATCTCCACCTTGTTGCCGGCTTGTTCGTAGTCGGGCGACTTGTAGCCGTTGCCGGCGCGAGGGAACCGTGTCATGTCCACGTGGATTCCGGCAAGAGCGCTCCGCACCTGGATGGAGGCGCCCACCCCGTGGGGAACTCTCAGCCTGACGGCTGCCGCTCCGGATTCCACCATGACCCGGGTGAGACCGGCGGAAGCGGGCAGATCAATGGTGGTCGAGCTTGCGCCGGTCTTCACGCGCAGCTCCCGCACGTTGAGATCCGTGAGGTTGAGCCTGCTGTCGCTTGCGCCTGTTTCGAGGTTCAGGGACAGCGGGATGTCCCTGGCCAGGGTGAAGTCCCAGTCCAGGAGTCCGGCCCAGCCGCGCGCCCAGGGAAATACGTAATGCGAGACGTCCCTGTCCTTGACGCGCATGTCCACCACGAGACGGTCGCCTTCGCGCCTTCGCGTTGCTTCCAGCCCGCCGCCGAAGGTTCCGGCCAGGAGCAGGTCGTTTGCGGCTGCCAGCCCGCCGCCTATGGAGAGGCGCCCTGCGCCATGGTGCACGGTGACGTCGGCCTCCTTTGCCCCCTCGCGCGGAATGGAGGCCTCCTCCCGTGGCACGCGTGCCGACCCCGGTCTCCAGGAGAACCGCGTGATCAGCCAGAATCCGGCGCCGATCAGCGCGAGCGGCCAGAAGAGCCACCCGATGCCGAACAGGACCTGCAGGATGGCAAAGACGCCGACCAGGATGAGGACCACCCCGATGACGGCACTCCAGCGCCTCATTGCTTCTGGCTCCCGCCCTTTCGGACAAGCGGGCGCAGCAGGACAAGGACTCCGATCACGATGAGCACGACCGCCCACCAGGGCCCGAGCCAGGGCAGGTGGCCGAAGAACGAGCCGAAGAGGAAGAACAGGAGCAGGCCGACAAGAACGGGCCAGCCGCCGTCCACGATCCCCTTGATGGGCCGACCCTCCATCGCCTCGTTGAGGAAAACGCCGACGCCGCTGAAAGCGGGGATCAGGGCCCACGCGTAGGACCATGTGTCCCAGGCGCC
Organism: uncultured Spirochaetota bacterium; assembly: GCA_963753085.1. GTDB lineage: Bacteria > Spirochaetota > Spirochaetia > SZUA-6 > Fen-1364 > Fen-1364. The sequence continues at coordinate 1,077 of CAVWBF010000028.1, forward strand.
GGTCTGGTTCTGCCAGTACAGGATTCCCCCGATCCCGCCGATGACGCATGCGGGGACCACCAGCCCGGGAGTCCAGGTGGCAAGAGCGACGACCAGGAAGACCACGCCGACGCCGATGATGATGTACGGCCAGGAGAATGTGCCGAAGATGGCCGGCGCAAAGCGTGTCACGAGGAAAAACACCCCGAGCGCGATGAGGAGCGCTCCCACCACGATGGCGGATTTCGACCGTCCCTCCATACAAGCCTCCTTTTTGTGCGGCGTGCCCTTCAGTATAGCGGGGCTGCCGGGCGCTGTCGAGCCCGGGACAATCCGCTGTCGGGACTTTTCAGAATCGCGTTCAGCGTCCCTTGACATGCACGATCTCTTTACATAGGCTACCCTGGGTTTTCTGGTTGCCGACCTGAGTCGGTGCGGAACCCTGTTACCTGCCGATCAAGCAGACGCCCGCATTTCTTGTTGGAGGAAAGCTCATGTCTCATCTGTCCAATGCAACCATGTTCGAAACCGTGTCCCTCTGGGTGGTGCTCGGCATTGCCGTCCTGGGGCTGCTCTATGCGCTCCTCCTGCGACGGCAGGTGCTGGCCAACGACAAGGGCACCGAGCAGATGCAGTCCATCTGGAACGCCATCCGCGAGGGCGCGGACGCGTACCTTGGACGGCAGCTGCGGACCATCATCCCCCTGATCGTGGTCCTGACGGTGGTGCTGTTCCTCTCCGTGTACGTCGTTGCCCCGAGCGAGGCCGCGAGCGTCCGCTTTGCCGGGTATTCGGACGGGCAGATCAGGTTGTTCGTCGGGTTCGCCCGCGCCATCGCGTTCGTCATGGGCGCGGTCTTCTCCCTCCTCGTGGGGCAGTTCGGGATGCGCATGGCGGTCCAGGGCAACGTCCGCGTGGCTTCCGCGGCGCGCACGAGCTTCGGGAACGCGCTGAAGATCGCGTACCGCACGGGAACCATCACGGGCATGCTCACCGACGGGCTGGGGCTCCTGGGCGGCACGGCGATCTTCCTCTACATGGGGATGGACGCCCCCGACGCCCTTCTCGGGTTCGGTTTCGGCGGCACGCTCCTGGCGCTCTTCATGAGGGTGGGCGGCGGCATCTACACCAAGGCCGCCGATGTCGGCGCCGACCTCGTGGGCAAGGTGGAGGCGGGAATGCCGGAGGATGACCCGCGCAACGCGGCTGTCATCGCCGACCTCGTGGGAGACAACGTCGGGGACTGCGCCGGAATGGCCGCGGACATCTTCGAGTCCTACGAGGTGACCATCGTGTCGGGACTGATCCTCGGGGTGGGGCTGGTCATGCTGACACACGACCTGAAGTGGATCATCTTCCCGCTCCTCGTTCGGGGGATCGGCGTGCTTTCCTCCATCATCGGGACGTACCTCGTGCGGGGGAGCAAGAGCGCAACCGGCAACGAGAATGCGCTCTCCTCCATCAACAAGGGATTCTACTCATCGGCTGCAATCTCCATGGCGGCCTTCTTCGTCCTTGCCATGCTCTACATGCATGAGTGGCGCGCGTTCCTCTCCGTCGGCGTCGGAATCGTGCTGGCGATAGTCCTGGACGAGCTGACCAAGTACTACACCGACACGCACCACAAGCCCGTCAAGGACATCGCAAACGCAACGCGAACGGGCCCCGCGACAGTCATCCTCCGAGGCCTCGTGGTCGGGTTCGAGGCAACCGTCTGGCAGGCAATCGTGATCGCCCTGACCATCCTGGCCGCGGTCATCATCTACTGGGGCCAGGACGTCCTGTATGTCCTGTACGGCGTCGCGATGACGGGTATCGGGATGCTGACGCTGACGGGCAACAACGTGGCAATGGATTCCTTCGGTCCCATCTCCGACAATGCGAATGGCATCGGGGAGATGGCCGGGCTGGACCAGAAAGCGCGCCAGATCATGGCGGACCTCGACGCCGTTGGAAATACCACCAAGGCCATCACCAAGGGCGTGGCCATCGGCTCCGCGGTCATCGCCGCGGTGTCGCTGTTCGGCTCCTTCCTCACCGACGTCTCAGCGGTCCAGAGAACGCTCGGGTTCGCAAAGGAGACGTGGCTCATCATGACAGGGATACGGATTTCCGTGCCCAACGTCTTCATCGGCATGCTCATCGGAGGCACCATCCCCTGGCTGTTCTCCTCCCTGACGGTGAACTCCGTGGCGCGGGCCGCCGGTCTGATCGTTGAGGAAGTGCGGCGGCAGTTCAAGATCCCGGGCCTGCTTGAAGGAAAAGTGAAGCCTGACTACGGCCAGACGGTGGCACTGTGCACCTCCGCCGCGCAGCGCGAGCTCATTCCGCTTGCGTTGATCGCGGTGCTCTCACCCATCGCCGTCGGGCTCCTTCTCCACGTGGAAGCCCTCGGCGGGTTCCTCGCCGGCGTCATAATCTCCGGGCAGCTTCTGGCCGTTTTCATGGCGAGCTCGGGCGGCGCGTGGGACAACGCCAAGAAGACCATCGAGGACGGCCTCTACGGCGGCAAGGGCTCGGACGCGCACAAGGCATCCGTGATCGGAGACACCGTTGGTGATCCTCTGAAGGACACTTCGGGACCCGCCCTCAACCCGATGATCAAGGTCATCAACCTCGTTTCCCTGCTCGCGGCGCCCCTGCTCATCACGCTGCAGATGTCCGTCGGAGTGGCCATTGCGGGGGCGGTGTGCGTCGCGCTCATCCTCGGGTCGTTCTGGTTCTCCAAAAGGGGCGGGTTCGGCGGAACGGCAAAGAGGGCCGAGGCCAACTTCTAGAGACGACCCCGGTGGGAATCACGGCGCTGATTGCGGACCTCGGCACGAGGATCATCGGCAGCATCGGTTATGGGGGGGTCTTCCTCCTCATGACGGCTGAGAGCATGGTGCTCCCCGTTCCGAGCGAAGCGGTCATGCCTTTCGCGGGTTTCCTGGTGGCGGACCAGGCGTTGGCGCCTGTCGGCGTGGTGGCGTTCGCCACGCTGGGAAGCATCATCGGTTCTCTGATCGGGTACGCCATCGGAAGGTTCGGGGGAAGGGCGTTCGTCTCACGGTGGGGGAGGTACCTCCTCCTGGACGAGCGTGACCTTGCCTGGACGGACCGGTTTTTTCAATCCCGGGGGGGCGTGACCATCCTCGTGTCGAGGTTCATCCCCATCGTGCGCCACCTGATCTCGATTCCCGCCGGAATGGGACGGATGCGGCTTCCCGGCTTCATCATCTTCACGATCGTTGGCGCGGGGATCTGGAACACGTTCCTCACGTGGTGCGGCTATTCCCTGAAAAGGAACTGGTCCACCGTGATGCGCTTCAGCCATCTCATCGACATTGCCGTGGTGGTCATCCTTGCGGCCCTGCTGGCGCTGTTCCTTGTGCGTCACCTGCGGAGGCGGGCCGGAGGTCCGCCACAAGCTCCCTGAGCCGGTCGAGGCTCATGCCCCGGCCGGCGGTCGGCAGGTAGACGAGGGCTGCCCCCTTCCGTCGCGCGAGGCGTGCGCTTTTCAGCTCTCGAAGGTGCCCGGCCGTGGCTCCCCCTCTTTCCACCAGCCATTTGCCCAGCGGCGTCTCCGCCACATCGAGGCGGGTTGTCTCACCGGTGTAGACGAAGTCGGCCATGTCGCACATCGCCATCAGGTGGTTCGTGGACAGGTGGTAGGTGCGGCGTATCCGCTCGGACCAGACAAGCGAGTCCAGCTTCTCTCCGTCGAGGAGAGGAGTCTCCGCCCGCGAGGTGAGCGCCTTGAAGATTGCCTCGTTCACGCCTTCGAAAAACGCGCCTGAGCTTTCCCGGCTTTGGACGATGACGGAGAAGACGTTTACCGACGGCTCGTGAAGCTTGAATATTGCCGGCATGTTGGGATTCACCACGATGGCCCCGTCGATCCTCTTGAAGGATTGTCCCCAGCAGCCCAGGTAATCCGGCTCCTTGACGATGGTCTCCAGGAGGCCTTTCTCGCTCATCCCGAGGGCGGCAAGCGCCTCGAAAGCGCCCAGCACGCGCGCGTCATCGAGCCTGATGGAAAAATGCTCTTCCACGCGGGAGCGGATCTCAGGATACCGCGAGAGCTCTCCCCGGGGATCCCGGGCGAACGCGAGCTGCGTGGAGTAGTGTCTCTCCAGGATTGCATCCCGGAGAAAAACGCTTCCTGACAGGTTTGCGCAGTAGATGATCTTGCCGTAGGCGCGCAGTCCCGAGAGTATTGCGCGCTCGTACAGCACGTTGTTCGTCTCCGGTCTCACGTACGCCATGGCATAGGCGGCGCGGTCTCCGCATTCCGCAAAACCGTCCTCTCCCGCGGGATACGGGATGATGATGTTCGGCTTCACCGCCTGTCCGGGAAGGTGCGCCTCCACGCTTTGAAAATGTCGATGGTTCGACCGGTTGTCAAGGCGGAGCCTGTCCTTGCTGTCCTTGTTGTCCCTGCATGTCCTTGCAGCGCTGTCCTTGACCGCGGGGAGCGGGGGCATTATACACGTGTCATGACGGAGCCCGCGAGGACGGACCCCGAGCCCCTGGGCGCCCTGTGGAAGACGACGTTCCTCGTCTCTCTCCCGCTTGGTGTGCTCTCCTTTGCCCTTCCCATCTACGGGAGGATGCTGAAGGCCTCCGCGCTGGAGATCGGGGCGCTTTTCTCCGCAGTGGCGCTTGTCCCGGTCTTCGTGCGGCCCTTCCTCGGCCGGGTGCTCGACAGGTGGGGTCGCAGGCCTTTCTACCTGGCAGGGCTCGCTTCGTATGCCGTCTCCATGGGCATTCTCTGCGTGGCCCGATCCGTTCTCGTGCTCGGGATCGGGCGCTTGGTGCAGGGCATGGGCCAGGCCCTTCTCTGGCTTTCCGCGTATGCGATCGTCGCGGATGTCTCCCGGGCCGACCGCAGGGGCAGGGGCTTCGGCACGATCGACGAGGCGATGAACCGAGGCGCCCTGGTGGGCGTGCTGCCCGGGCTTCTCGGCATCGGCCTCATGCAGTTTGCCGGCCTTGCGTGGGAGACGGCATGGCCGGTCCTCTTTGGCGCGTACGCGCTTGCGGCCTGCGGCAGCCTGCTCCTGGGGGCGCGCCGGGTGGGGGAAACGAATCCCGGCCTGAGCCGGAAGATCGCCGCGCGCCCCCTGACTTTCCAGATCGCCGCGCTCATGGTGATCGTGTTCGTCACCGGGGCCTCGACGGCAATGGTCTGGCCGATCATCGTGATATTCCTGCAGGACAGGCTGAAGGCGGGAGCGGTCACGCTGGCAATTGCCTACCTGCCGGCAGCCATCATTTCCAGCTTCCTTCCCTCGCGCCTCGGGAGGATCACGGACCGCTTCGGGCGGAAGCCCGTCATGGCGGCCGGTCTCCTGATCGGGGCAGCGGCATCCGCGCTCATTCCGCAGCTGCCAAGCCTCGTCTTTCTTGCGCTGTTATGGGGGATCGATTCACTCGGGTATACCGCCTCATCTCCGGCTGAGCGCGCGTTCGTTGCCGACATTGCGGGAAGCGACGCGCGGGGCGTGAGCTACGGGCTGTATACGTTCGCATATTTTCTGGGCACGGCCATCGGGCCCCTGGCGGGCGGCTGGCTCTACGACAACCTCGGAAGGGCTTCCCCCTTCTACGCGAACAGCGTGATGCTCCTGCTTGCCGCGGTCCTCGTCATGGCTCTTCTGCGGGAGCCTGTACCAGTGAAGCTGCGAGCGCCTCGACCACCTCATCCACCGCCCGGGCGACTTCGGGGGACAGCACGGCGTCGAACTCCAGGGACCGGGGCTGGATCCCCATGACGATGACGGCGCAGCCGGTCTCCTTGCTCAGGTAGCCGGCAAGCACGCTCAGGGGGAGGGAGTGTGTCCCGAATGAGATCCCGCCGATCCTCTCCGGCTCGATGATACGGATGGTCCCGGGTGCGTCACCCATGTCAGCGGTATCCACGATGACCAGGTGGGAAGGGGAGATCTGCCTGATCTCACCCGTGAGATTCTCGGGGGCCGTGCCGCCGGTGATTGCCCATACGCCCGGGAGGGAAAGGGCCGCCATGCGCTCCGCGATGCGGACGCCCGCCGCGTCATCTCCCCGAAGCTCCGAGCCGACGCCAAGCAGCACGACCCGGCGCTCCCCGCCGGGCGCGGCGACGTCAGGTCTCAGCGCTTTCGTCAGGGCATGCGCCAGCTGCGGGTTGGGCATGGAAGGTGACCTTGAGGGTGGCGCGGTCGGTCTGCGCGAGCTCGAAGTCCGTGGATATCTCGATGACCTTGCGGGGGCAGGTCTCGGCGCACTGCGCGCAATACACGCACTTTCCCAGATCGATGGACGCCTCGAACCTGCGGTCCCCGACCTTCGTGATGGTGATGGCCTGCGACGGGCAGTCCCGGATGCACAGGCGGCAGCCCGTGCACTTTGAGGAATCGAACTTCGGCTGGCCGCGGAAATGGGCCGGCATCGTGAACTTTTCGAACGGGTACTTGATCGTGGCCGGCTTCTTGAAGAGGGAACCGAGGACGGACAGGATCATCCTGCCGGGCCTCCTCTGGTGTTTATCGCTCATGGCTATATCAGCTCCTTCAACACAAGGTCAATGAGGACCTGGAGGAACGCGACAGGCGCCACGACCTTCCAGCAGAAATCGATCATCTGGTCGAGGCGCAGACGCGCGAAGACCGTGCGCAGCAGCGAAAGGACGGCGAGGATCCCGAGGATCTTTGCCAGGAATACGATGAAGGCCAGCCACGGGGTGAGCCCGAGGCCGAAGGGAAGGAACACGGCGGCAACCAGGGACGCGCAGACGATGGCCTCCGTGTCGATGGCCAGCCGGAAGAAGGCAAGGAACCGGCCGGAGTACTCGGTGAACGTGCCGGCAACGATTTCCGTCTCCGCCTCCGGGATGTCGAACGGCACCTTCTCCAGCTTGCCGAGAAGCGTGACCATGGCCACGGCAAACCCGATGAGGTTGAAGAGCCAGCGCCCGGGGTGCGCCGTGTAGTACTGCACCATCCCCGAAATGGACCACGTGTTCGCAAGGAGGGCGGGGGAGAGCACCGCGATCAGGAGCGGAATCTCGTAGGCGAAAAGCTGCGTGATGGACCGCACCGCCCCGATGGTTGAGAACACCGAGCGGGAGTACCAGCCGCCCAGGAAGAAGGTCAGGGTCGGGATCAGGAGCAGGTAGAGGACGACAACCAGGTCCCCTTCGAAGGAGAACAGCGCGTTCACGCTCCACAGGGGAATGTAGAAGGAGGAGGCGATCACCGCGCCGAGGGCGAACACGGGAGCCAGGGTGAACATCCGCTTGTCCGCTTCCTCCGGGATGACCGACTCCTTGCCCAGGAGCTTGAAGAAGTCAGCCACCGGCTGGAACCACGGAGGCCCGACCCTGTTCTGCAGCCGGGCATACAGCTTCCTGTCCACGAACTGCCCGGCAAGGCCGAGGACAATGAGGAAGACGAAACCGGGGAAGAACAGCATGTGAAACAGGGCACCGAGAGCGATCATGCCGCGGAACCTCCCCGAAGGGTGATCCGCGAGGGATCGATTCCCTTCCGCCTGTAGAAATCCACGCCGTAGCGGGAAAGCTCGTCCCAGCTCATGATCCGCCTTTCCCCTTTGCCGCCGTCCTTGATGCCGATCATGCGGTCCGTGCAGGAGAAGCAGGGATCGATGGCGGCAATCACGATGGGAAGGTCCGCGAGATAGCCGTCCTCCAGCATCTTTGCCACGGCCTGGGTGTTTGCGAGGGTGGGCGCCCTGACCTTCACGCGCTCGGGCCTCTCCGTGCCGTTGCCGCGCACGTAATGGACATCCTCTCCACGGGGTGCTTCGTAGCGGCTGACAGCCTCCCCTTCGGGGATCCTCCGCGGAGCTTTCACAAGGACAGGCCCCTCGGGCATGTTCTTCACGAGCTGGCGGATGATGGAGTAGGACTCCATGAGCTCGCCAAGACGGACAAGCGTCCTGCCGTACACGTCGCAGTGATCATCCGTGACGACTTTGAACGATATTTCTCCGTACGCTCCGTAGGGGTCGTCGCGCCGGGTGTCCCGATCCACTCCCGAGGCCCGGGCCGTCGGGCCCACGGCCCCCAGCCGCAGGGCGTCCTCCCGGGTAAGCTTTCCGACGTTTGCCAGGCGCTGGCGGAGCGTCTCCTCGGTCTGGGCCAGCTCGATGTAGTACTTCGTACGCTCCTCCAGGGAGTCCACTACCTTGAGGATGCCCGGCATCTGCTCCGCGGTGATGTCCCGGCGCACCCCGCCCAGGGTATTCAGGCCGTAGTTGACGCGGTTTCCCGTGAGCTGGGCCAGGAGGATCATCACCAGCTCCCTGTCGCGCCACGTGTACATGAGGAGGGTGTCGAACCCGATCTCGTGACCGGCAACTCCGAGCCAGAGGAGGTGGCTGTGGAGCCTTTCCAGCTCCGCAACCAGGGTCCGGATGTACAGCGCGCGTCGGGGAATCTCGAGGCCTGCAATCTCTTCGACTGCCTGGACGAACGCCGTGGAATGGGAGTATGAGCAGATCCCGCAGATGCGCTCAACGAGATAGAGATCCTGCGTATACGAGCGCTGCTCGCAGCCCTTCTCGATTCCTCGGTGGTTGTAGCCCAGGCGCATGTGCACGGCATCGATCTTCTCTCCCCGCAGGTCGATCATGAAGCTCTCCGGCTCCTTGAGGGCGGGATGCTGCGGGCCGACGGGAATCTGGACGATGTGCTCGATGTCACTCACGGGGTGTTTCTCCTTGCGCTGGGGCGGCAGGCGCAGCGGAAGTCCCGGGCGCTGCGCCTGCAGGGGCCGGTTCGGCCGCCACGGGCGATGATTTGGCCTTCCAGTCCTTGAGAAGCGGATGCTCGCCAGTGGGCCATTCGTCGGGCAGGGGGTAGCGGGGACCGGGCGGCAGCCCTTCCACGCGCGCGCCCAGAAGGTCTTCCAGCTCGCGCTCGTAGATATTGGCTCCTGGAAAGAGCGGCGTCACCGTCCGGATGGCCTGGCCCTTGGGGCTTTTCGTCTTCAGGTTGACCATGATCCCGTTGTCGCCCGCCAGATGGTAGATGAAACCCAGCTCCGTCCCGAGGTCCAGGCCGGTGATCGTGCACAGGGTAGAGAACCCCATCTGCTTCACGAGGGACTCGAACACCTCGGGGAAGCTCTCCTGGGGCACGTCGACCCACAGCCGTCTCTCCCTCTGGACTCGGATCGCGCCCGCCAGGGGAGGGAACCGGGCCTCGAGGTCAACCCTGACCGTTTCCGTGGCGCTCATTTCTGCTCCTCGAGCTTCTTGATCAGCTTTGCGAACCCGTCGATGATGGCCTGCGGGCTTGCCGGGCAGCCGGGGATGTACGCGGTGACGGGAATGGCTTTGTCAATGCCGCCTTCCACGTTGTACAGGCCGTCGAACACGCCGCCGCTGGTGGCGCAGCTTCCCACGGCAACCACGATCTTGGGCTCCGGAACCTGCTCGTAGATGCGGATCAGCCGGGATCGGATCTGCTTGGTCACCGGCCCCGAGCAGGCCAGGATGTCGCAGTGCCGAGGGGTGCCTTTGAGCTGGACGCCCAGGCGTTCCAGGTCGAACCGGGGGGTGAGCGCCGCGATGATCTCGATGTCGCACGCGTTGCACGCCCCGGTGTTGAAATGAAGGATCCAGGGTGACTTCCGCTGCGCCCAGCGGACGATTCTGTGGAAAACGCTCATATGGGCGTTACCTCCGAAACAGCATGAAGAGCCCGAGCAGGGCGCCCAGGACGTAGATGGCCGCGATGGACAGGGTTTCCAGCGTCCGCGCCGGCGAGGTGGCTACGATCAGCGTGACCACGTGCATGATTGTGAAGAAGAAGGCGAACGGGAAGAACTGGCCGTAGTCGGGCTGGAACCTGTGCTTCTGCACATCCTCTCCGCCGGCGTACGGCTTGTCAAGCGCTCCCCGCGGCCCCTTGCGTTTCAGCGACAGGGTGCCGGAGGCGGTGGAAAGGGCCCACACCACCATGAGGATGATGGTGAAGGCAACGGGGGGGAAAAGAAGGAGCATGGACATCGATCACCCCTTGAGATTGCGCGTGTGGCGCACGTTCATCGAGTCATGGGCGCGGAAGAATCCCAGGATCACTCCCGCCGCCACGACCACAACAACGACCTCGATGACGATGACTGTGATCACCATGGCTTGGGCCAGGGCCATGCGGTGGCTGAGGTGGCCGGCCACGATGAGGAAGAACGTCACCGACTTCATCAGGATCTCCAGCCCGATCAGCATGCGCAGCAGGTTGTACGTGGCGAGCATGCACCACAGGCCGTCGATCAGGAGAAGCGTGAAAAAAGCGAAGTACAGCCAGAAGGACTGGGGAACGTCAATTATCATCTTTGCTTTCCCTCTTGAATAATACAAGAACGCCAATGACGCCGGCCAGGAGGATGAGGATCTGGCCGAACAGGTCCAGCTGGCGCGAGCTCCACAGCACCGTGCGTACATCGCCATCCCCGCCCGGCAGGGGCAGGGCCACCTGCACCGGAGCCTGGACGAGCGACAATGCCACCCCTGCGGCAACCAGCACGATGGGCAGGGGCCAGAACCGGGAGAGCCTGCTCATCCTTCTCACCACGTAGTCCTTGAACGGTTTTCGCTGCGTCAGGCTGATCACGCTGACGAATACGACGGAGATCAGGCCCCCGCAGACGGAAAGCTCCAGCACCGCCGCGATGGTCGCCCCCAGCGAGTACATGACCATGGCCAGCATGGCGCTTGCCAGTGCAAGGGCGATGGTGGCGCGCAGGAGGAGCGTCGTAAGAGACGCCCAGAGCGCGGCAAGGACCAGGAGGACAAGGAGAATCGTCATGACGGTCATTGGGCGCCTCCCAGGATCAGAGAGAGAACGAAGGGAAACCCGAGCCCGACTGCCACGGTGATCAGGGAGAGCGCCAGGGCCGGGGCAAGGAGCCGCGGACCCGCTTCCCGAACCGATGCCCATTCGGGAAGAACCTTCCCGAAGAACACCCGTCTTTGCAGGGACAGGAAATAGCCCAGCGTGACGAGGCTCGTGAGGACGGCGATGCCGGCAAAGGCATATTGCCCCACCTGCCACAGCGCAATCACGATCAGGAGCTTGCTCCAGAACCCCGCCAGGGGAGGCAGCCCGGCGATGGACAGGGAAGCGACTGCGGAGGTGCCGGCAGTGACGGGCATCCGCGCGCCCAGGCCTCCCATGCGGTCCATGGAGACCGTGCCCAGCTGCGTTTCCAGCGCTTCGGCGTTCGCAAAGAGCTGGCTCTTGGAGACCGCGTGGTTGAAGAAGTGCAGCGCGGCGGCAATGATCCCCAGCTGCGCCGAGCCTCCCAGGGCCAGGACGATATAGCCTATCTGGCTCACGCTGGAGTAAGCGAGCATTCTCTTCATGTCGGACTGCCCCAGCGCGAGGAACGCCCCGACCACGAGGGTCACCGCCCCGACAACGAGGAAGATCCATCGGGCCGGAAGGGCATCACCGAAGACCGAGTATGCCAGCCGCATGAGGGCGAACACCCCGGACGCCTTTGTGACGATTCCCGCCATGAAAATGGAGGCCGGCGCGGGAGCCGCGCTGTAGGCGTCCGCCAGCCAACCGTGGAAGGGCACGAGACCGCCCTTGATGAAAAGCCCGCAGAGGAAAAGCGCCGCCGAGATCCAGGGGATGGGCCGCGGGGAAGCAAGGGACTGACGGACGGCCTCCAGGGAAGCTCCGCCTTCCACGAGGAGGTACAACGCTATGGAGGAAAGCATCAGGACGCTCGCCACGGCGGAGAGGATCAGGTACTTCCATGCGCCCTCGAACGCGTCGACGCCGTGGCGGATGGTAACGAGGATGAACGTGGCAACGGCGGTGACCTCGATGAACACGTACAGGGAGAACAGGTCCCGGACCAGGGAGATCCCGTTGATCCCGATCAGCGCCACCAGGACAAGGTTCGCAAAGAGGAACCTTTCCCGACGCTGAGAAAGTCCCGGGCCCGCCGCCAGCAGGGATGCCATTCCCGCAAGGCCGGCGCTGAGGAGCATGAGGACGCTCAGGTTGTCCAGGGACAGGTCGAAGCCGATGGCCCTCGAGAGGGGGGCAAGGAAGGACCAGTCCGCCGCGCCGAGGGGCTGCAGCAGGACAACCACTGCCTGCGCGGCAAGCACGAAGAAGGCAATGCCGGTTGCAGCTGCGCGCGCGGAGCGGGGAAGGAGGTTCACGAGGACAAGAGCGGCGAACGGCACGAGGAGGAGCAGGTGGCTCATCTCACGCCTCCCATCACGGCCAGCGCCGCAAAGACGACAGCCGCCGCCCCCACGAGGGACCAGAGCACGTAGCGGTTGACGTTGCCGTTGTGGAAGAATCGCGCGAGGCCGGAGATTCCCTGGGCAGCCCCCACGGCAACCGTCTCGTAGACCCAGTCGAATGCGCGATCCACGGCCCAGAGGGCCACGGCCACGCCCCTCACGACCCAGCGGCCCATGGTGTAGGGATCGATCAGGCCTTTTTCAGCCGCAGCGTAGACAGGGGCGAGCACGGGCGCGTGATGGATGTGGTCCACGGCCCCGAGGCCGCGTCCGGTCCTCCGCACGCCGAAGATGTGGTTGATGACAGCAACGGCCAGGGCAACGAGCGTCAGCCCGACAAGCGTGGCGCTTGCCGGGAAGCCCGCGAAGCTTGCGCCGCCGGTGACCTTGTTGCCGACAGCCGGCTGGATGAAGGTTCCGAGGGGAATCTGGTTGGCCACGCCGAAGAGCACGCACAACCCGGCAAGCACGATCATCGGGATGAGCATGGGCCACGGCGCTTCCTTCACTTCGCGGGTCTGCTCCGAAGGCTTGCCGAAGAAAGCCGCGTGCCCCAGCTTCAGGAACGAGGCCGCGGTAAGCACGGAGCCAAGAAGCGCCGCGGCGTAGAAGATCCAGCCCCGCTGGAGCGCGCCGTCATAGACCAGCTCCTTGGAGAAGAAACCGTTGAACGGAGGCACGCCGGAAATCGAGGCGGCGGCAACGATGAAGCTGATTGCGGTCACCGGCATGCGCCGGGCAAGCCCGCCGAGCTTCGAAAGGTCGGTTGTTCCCGCCTGCTTTTCAACCGATCCGCCGGTGAGGAAGAGGCAGGACTTGTACATGGCATGGTTCACCATGTGGAAGAGGCCGCCCACGATGCCCGCGGGCACCGCCGTACCGATTCCGAGCACCATGTACCCCACCTGGCTGATCGCGTGGTAGGAGAGGAGGCGCTTGTAGTCCTTCTGGACCAGCGCCATCATGACGGCGAACAGGATGGTGACGGCGCCCACGATCATGAGAACCGTGCTGACCCACGTGCCGGGGGCCAACTCGAAGAGATCCAGGGAGATGCGGGCCAGGAAGTAGATCCCGAGCAGCTTGTCGATGCTGGCAGGGAGGATGGCCATGAACGGCAGCGGCGCATCAATGGCGGCATCCGGGATCCAGCTGTGAAACGGCATCGCGCCCGCCTTGCCGATTGCCCCCACCATGAGGAGGATGAACGCGACCCCGCCCAGGCCGTCGAGGGGGAGCCGTATCGCGGACATCGTGAGCGTCCCGGCCAGCCTGCCGGTCAGCATGACGCCGAGCATCATGGCGAGGTCCGAGACTCCGACGATGACGAATGCCTTGATGGCGGTGCGGTAGGGCTTGTCCCTGCCGGCGGAAATCATCGCGAACTGCGTGAGAAGGAGGCCTTCCGCGAAGACCAGGAAGAGCACGAGGTTGTTCGCCAGCGCGGCGCCGCTTGCCATGGACACCGTGATGAGCAGCCACGCGTGGAACTGGCGCGCCCGGGGAGCGTTCATCATGAAGGCTGCCGAGTAGAGGGAGATGAGGATCCCGAACCCCGCGGTTGCCAGGAGGATGAATGCGCTGAGCCGCGACACGACGAGGGATATCTCCACACCGTATCCGAGCCAGGGCAGCGTGAGGGACGCGTCAAAAGGGAAAAGGTATATGGCCACCGCCAGCTCGGCGGCGCTTGCCGCCACTGCTATGATGCCGGGAAGGATTGCCCGCTTCCCGGAGGGCAGGAGGAGCGCCAGGAGGCCCGCGGCGGCGGGGATAATGACGGGAAGAATCAGAAAATTCGAGCTCATCGTGCAACCCCCGGCATCTGGCTGATCGCGGTCTGGGCCAGCTCAGCCGGCCATCCCACGAGGAACCCCGCGGCAAGAGACAGGACGGCAAGGACCACCACGGAAGCCACCATCAGCGACGAGCCTTCCATCGCCTGCTTGCCCCTTGCCTCACCCAGGAAAACCCGGCCGAAGAGCCGGAAGAGGTACAGGATGGTGAGGAGGGCGCCCACCATGAACACGGCGCTGGTGGCCACGTGCCCTGCGCCGACGGCTGCCGAGATCACCATGTACTTTCCAAAGAAGCCCCCCAGCGGCGGGATCCCCATGACGGAGAAAGCACAGAAAAGGAAGGCGACGGCAGTCACCGGCATGGTGCGGATCAGCCCGCCCAGCTTCGTGATGTCCTTGGTGCCGGCGTTCTGCTCCACGATGCCCGCTGAAAGGAAGAGCCCCGCCTTGGCCAGGCCGTGCATGAGGATGTAGAGGAGCGCGCCGACGGCGCCGAGCGCGCTGCCCGTCGCGAGTCCCAGGAAGATGAAGGCGATCTGGCTGACCGTTGAATAAGCCACGATCCGCTTGAAGTCCGTGTCCACGAGCGCTGCACCCGCGCTCACCAGCGCGCTCGCCGCCGCGATGATGACCACGGCAGTTCGCATGGTCTCATCGAGGGCGAACGTCGCGAGGAAAAGCCGCGCGTACACGTAAACGCCGATCTTCACCAGGACCGCGGCATGGAGAAGCGCCGTGACGGGGGAGGGCGCGACGCCCGCGTCGGGGAGCCACGTGTGGAACGGAAGCGTGGCTGACTTGGAGAGCATCCCCACGAGGAGGAGCCCGGACACCGTCCAGGGCAGCGTCTTTCCTTTCAGCTGAGTCATGTCGAAGGTGCCGGTCAGGCCGTTGACGGCGAGGATTCCCAGGAGCATCACGAGCGCCCCGAACGCGGTGACCAGGAACGCCTTGTCCGCGCGCAGCACGTCCGTCTTGTTGCGGTAAAAGCCAATGAGGCGCCAGCTCGCTATGCCCGTGATCTCCCAGAAGACGTAGAGGAAGATCAGGTTGGCCGAGAAGATCAGGCCCATCATGGCTCCCAGGAAAAGGACAGCCATGAGGTAGTACTCGTCCTGGTTCTGGTAGTGGCTGATATAGTCGAAGGAGAAAAGGATGATGACGGCTCCCACCAGGGAGGAGACGAGCGCCATGAATACGGCAAGCGCGTCGGCTTCCAGGTGGAAGGACAGGCCGAGCGGCCCGTTCAGGATGAAGGAGGCCGTCTGCCCTGCCAGCGCGCCCGGCACGAGCAGCAGGGACGCCGCCAGTGATGCCAGCACCAGGAGGAGGGCAAGAAAGTTCCGCACGCGCGCCGACACGAGGCCGACAAGCGGCAGGAGGAACGCCCCGACCAGCGGGACGGAGACGGCGATCACCGTCCAGAGTCCACTCTGCATACGTACTCCCAGGATTTACGAGTTTCTTTTTTTCGTCAGAGAAGCAGACGATCCGCTACTGCTGCTCGACAATGACGATATCAACCCGACGGTTGTACGACCGACCTTCGGGCGTATCGTTCGACTGAACAGGCCGCGTATCGCCATAGGCCGAAGCGGAAAGACGCTCCGGCTGAACACCGTAGTCTTCCAGCGCCTGGAGCACCGTAAGCGCCCGTTCGCCGGAAAGCTGCCAGTTGGAAACCCACTTCTTCGAGTCAGGAGGGACATTGTCCGTGTGCCCCTCCACGATCACGGAGTTCGGGATCTTCGCCAGGAAATCGCTTACCTCCTGGAGCACCGGCATGCTCTCTGCTCCGAGATCCGAGGACCCCGAGGCGAAGTAGAGGTCCGAGGTGAGCGAAATGGCGAACCCGCGGTCTGTTGGGATCAGGCGCACCCTACCCGATTTTACGAGGTTCTGCAAGGAGGAGAGGGCCTGTGTTTGCAGGGTGGACTGTCCCCCCGTCCCCTGTTTTTTCCCCGCGCCCCGCGACTCCACCTTCTGGCCCGAAGTGACTCCCGGCAGGACGCCGACTCCCCCCGTGGTGTTCTGGTCGAAGATCGTGAACTCCCCGCCGTTGAATACGCTTGCCAGCGCCTGCGCGAGCTGCGTGTACTTGGCGGTGTCGATGCTGCTCATGGCGTAGAGGATGATGAAGAACAGCATCAGAAGGGTGATCATGTCGGCATATGTGAGAAGCCACCTGGCGAGATCCTCGTGATGCTCAGGCGGCCTGCGTATCTTCCTGGCCATACGGGTTATGCCCTCCCCGGCTACTCAGTCCTCGTCTCGTCGAGCGCCTTCTTGTCGCGCTCCTCGAGGAACCCCTCGATCTTCTCTTTGACGAGTGCCGGACTCTCTCCCTGCTGGATGGAGCGCACACCTACGATGATGAGCTGCTTCTCCAGCCGGAACTGTTTTACCTGATTTTTCAGCTTGTTGGCAATGGGGAGCCAGATGAGGTTGGCGAAGGATATGCCGTACAGGGTCGAAATGAAGGCCACGGCGATGGACCGGCCGAGCTCCTTGGTGTCAGCGCCCAGCCTGCCGAGAACGAGGACGAGCCCCATGACCGTACCGATGATTCCCATGGTAGGGGAGAACCCTCCGGCGGTCTCGAAGAGAGCCGCTTCCTCCAACTTCCTCTGCTCGATGATGGCCAGGTCGCTCTCCAGGACCTCCACGAGGATCTCCGACTCCGTGCCGTCCACCACGAGGCGCAGGCCCTTTCTCAGGGTCTCATCTTCCAGGTCTTCTACCGTGTCTTCCAGGCTCAGGATTCCGTCCCTGCGGGCCTTCTCGGCGAACTCGAGGAGCTGCTGGGCAAGCTGCGGTGAGGGTCCGGGGACCCTCCGCAGGGACTGGCGGACCATCCGCGGGATGCCCAGGACGTCTTTCAGGCTGTACGAGATGGTGCAGGCGCCCAGGGTCCCCAGGACGATGATGATGAGGGCGCTGACCCCGACGAGGCCCATCGGGTTTCCTCCCTCCAGGAGGAATCCCATGAGCAGGCCCCCGAAGCCCATGATGAGCCCGATTGCCGTCGATGTATCTGAACCCCTTCTGGCCATCGATCGCTCCTTGTCGCTCTATAATTCTCCATTATAGAGGTTCGGAGAGTCTGGAGCTATACATGAGGAAGGAATCGCGGGCTTGCGAGCGCCCTTACCCAGGGATTTCACATTTCCATCTGGATGAGAGAATCGAACTTTATCATTTTCAGCAGCTGAAGCATCTCGGGGCTGCAATGGCGAATGGAGAGCCGGATCCCCTTCTGGTCGCAGCGCGCCTTGAAATGGAGAAACTTTCCCAGGGCGGAGGAGCTGAGGCTTTTCAATCCCTGGAAGTTCAAAACGATGGATCCCTTGGCCCGGCTGAGCGCCTCTTCCAGCCGGGCGGAAAGCTCATCCATGTCTTCCCGGGTAAGGTGTCCTATGGGCAGGACCTCCATCTCACCGGCAGCCGACTCTCTCAGCTGGATCATTTCCGACACCGGGCCCAGTATACTACAAGGTCTTCAGCAGGTCCACGAAATACGGAAGAACCTGCTTTTTGCGGGACAGGATGCCCTTCATCTCGAAGAGAGTTTCCTCCGTACGCGGATAGGAGATTGCCCCAAGGACCCGCGCCTCCCCCCGGCAGAGGAGGAGGCTCATCTCCCGCGAGACGTCGGTGATCATCAGGCCTGCGAACGAGCAGCCCTCCGATGTGAGGATCCCGTCCAGCACCTCGGCAAGCTGGGCTTTCATGTCCATGATGTGGCCGAAGCCAACTGTCTCGAACTGGCTCAGGCTGAATCGTCGTTCGCCTTCCGTGAACACCTTCCTGTCCCGTTCGATGATCTTCTTTGCGTCCATTCCCTCCAGGGAGGAGCCGGCGGCGAACATCTCCGCGCCATGCTTCTCTATGTCCGCCCCCGACAACTCCGCCAGCCAGCCGGCAATGTCCCTGTCCAGCGCCGTGGTGGTGGGGGACCGCAGGATCACGGTGTCTGAAAGCATTGCTGAAAGCATGAGACCGGCATCCCGGGCGGCGGGACTTTGCCGGCGGTGCGATAGAGATCCGCGATGATCGTGCAGGTGGAGCCGACCACCCGGTTGATGAAGGTGATGGGGAGGCTCGTCGTGCGGGCCGCCAGGCGGTGATGGTCGATGATCTCCTGGACGTCGGCTTCCTCGATCCCGTCCACGGCCTGCCCGATCTCGTTGTGGTCAACCATGACGACGCGCAGCCTGTTCTCCGCCAGGAAGTTGACGCGGGTGATGACCCCTTCCAGGCGGCCTTTTTCCCCCACGATGATGAAGCCTCCCTCGTTGCTCTTGCCGATGGCGCGCTGCACGTCCTTGACAAGGGCTTCCGGGGTGAACGTCGTGTGATCCCTGTCCACGAGCGCGCCGACCGACCCCGCCAGGAGGTTCCTGTCGGATTCCCCGATGGGCTCATCGTCACGGCACCGGGCAACGAGGCCCGCGAGGACGGAGACGAGCCGAAGGGTGGTGAGCTTCCCCAGGCAGGTGTTCCCGCCGTCGATCACGGGAAGGAAGGAGAAGCGGTTTTCCGTGAGAAGGCTGCACGCCTTCTGCAGCGAGTCCCTCTCGGTTAGGGTGATCAGGTCTTCCCGGGGGATCATGATGTCCTCGATGCGGGACCGAACATCGGTGATGAGGGGCGGACTTTCCGTCTCGAAGCGTGAGAGGACGAACTGGGTCTGCGGGTTGACGTTGCCCGCGCGCCGCGGGGCGGCGTCCTCGCGGAAGACCTCGGTTTTCAGCCGCGCGTAGGTGAGCGCGGCGCAGATGGAATCCGTGTCCGGGTTCTTGTGTCCTACGACGATGAGAGGCTTTGCGCTTCGCGGCATGGTCTACCTTCCACTTTGAAACTGCTCCAGCGCCCGGGAGAGGATTTTCACCGACTCCTCGATCTTGGGCGTTTCCAGGACATAGGCAATGCGGACCTCGTCATGCCCCAGCTCGGGCGTGGAATAGAAGCCCGCTCCGGGGGTCAGCATGACCGTCTTTCCGTTCTGGGAGAAGTCAGCCAGGAGGAAGCGGCAGAAATCCTCGGCATCCGCAACGGGAAGCCGGGCCATGAGATAGAACGCCCCGTCCGGCACGTTGAACCGTACGCCCGGGATTGCGCGAAGGCCGTTCACGAGGGCGTCCCGGCGCCTGCGGTATTCGTCCTTGATGGGAGTGAAATACGCGGGGTCCATCCGGTAGGCGGCATCCGCGGCCAGCTGCCCGACGGTTGGCGGGCACAGCCGCGCCTGCGCAAACTTGTCGACGAGCTCCATCACGCCCCTGTTATACGAGACGATGCACCCGATGCGCGCCCCGCAGGAGGAGAAGCGCTTGGAGACGGAGTCGATCAGGATGGCATGCTGCTCGAAGCCCGCAAGCCCGAGGATGGACGTGAACTGCACGTGCTCGTCGTAGATGAACTCCCGGTAGACCTCGTCCGCAATGAGGTAGAGGCCATACCTCTCGCACAGCTCCCGCAGAGTCTCCATCTCCCGACGGTCATAGACGATCCCCGTGGGGTTCTCGGGTGAGATGTAGAGGATGGCCTTCGTGCGGGGCGTGATGTACCGGGCGATCTCCTCCCGGGACGGCAAGGCGTACCCGTTGTCCAGGGATGAAGGGATGGGGACGACCTTTGCGGATATCATTGCCGCGAAGGCTATGTAGTTCGCGTAGAAGGGCTCGCGCACAAGGATCTCGTCTCCCGGGTCGCAGACCGCGGAGAGCGCAAAGAAGATGGCTTCCGAGCCTCCCACGGTGACGGCAACTTCCTGCGGAGACACGGAGTGCCCGTAGCGCTGATAGTAATCCGCGATGGACTGCCGGAGCTGCGGGATGCCCAGAGACGGGCTGTACGCCAGGACGTCGGCGTTGAAGTTCCTGTACGCATCGATCACCGGTCGCGGAGTCTTTATGTCCGGCTGGCCGATGTTGAGATGGAATATCTCGATCCCCCGCTTGCGGGCGTCATCCGCCAGGGGGGTGAGCTTGCGAATGGGTGAAAGAGGAACCTCCCCTCCGCGGGCGGAGAGTGTCAGACGCTTCTGCTCCATGGCTTCCTTTCCGGTTGACGGGCCTCAGCTTTCTCTCACATCATCGATGCTTTTGGCCAGCGGCGTGAGCGCCCCGAGGAGCGCGTCGCGGCTGAGGCCGTCCACCTTGAGGGTGACGCGACCCACACTCGGGTCCTCGCCGAGGAAAGTTCCCAGCGCAATGATGTTTCCCCCTGCTTTGGAGACCGCGGCGGAGACCTTTGCCAGCTCCCCCTTGACGTTCGGAACCGTCAGGGAGACGCGGATGCCTTTCTGGCGCGCGCCGAAAAGCTCGATGAACACGCGGAAGAGGTCACTTTCCGTAATGATCCCGACGAGGGCGCTCCCGCGCAGGATGGGCAGGCCCCCGATTCCCCGGTCCGCCATGATCCGCGCCGCCTCCTCCAGGGGGACATCCTCGGCGGCCGTAACGACGTTCTTCGACATCACTTTTTCCACTTTCAGCTTGGCCAGGAGGGAGGTCATCTCGTAGACGCTGAGCGTGGATGCCGGGGACGGGGAGGCGTAGAGCAGGTCCTTTTCCGAGACGATCCCGACGAGCTTTTCATCCTTGTCCAGAACGGGCAGGTGGTGGATCTTCTCCCGCTTCATCATGGTCTGCGCTTCCGTCACCGGGGTGTCAGGCCTGATCGTGATGGGATTGCGGGTCATGCGCTCCTTCACGAGCATGGATGTCGTCCTCCGTTTTCAATGTGCTTCTTGCCAGTGTAATACTAAAGAAGATTCCCGGGAGGGTCAATTGGCCGCGGAAACGGAGGCTTCGGTCTCCTGCGGGTGCGGTAGCGGCCCAGGAGCATCGCAATGCGGGAGGTGGCGGGGATCCGCTCCATGATGATTTTCAGGGACGCGGTGACGGGCACCGCGAGGATGATGCCGGCAGGGCCCCACATCCAGCCCCAGAAAAAGAGCGAGAGGAAGATCACGAAGAAGGACAGATCGAGCCGCTCCCCCAGGAAGCGCGGCTCGAGGAAGCTCGAGACCCCGACGTGCAGGGCGCTCAGGCTTGCGGCGATGGCCAGGGGAAGGAGTGAACCGGGGAACTGCACCAGGGAGATGAGCACGGGGAGGACGATGGCCGTGAGGGGGCCGAGGGTCGGCACGAAGTTGAGGATCACGGTGACGAATCCCCAGGTGACGGCGAACTCCACGCGGAAGAGGAGGAGGATGCCCATGGTCACGATGCCGATGGCAAGGCTTGCGAGGGCCTTGATCCCGAGGTAGGCGCGCAGGTGCCGGTCCACATGCTTCAGGACCATGGGAACGAGGCTGTGCCGGCGCGGGAACACCGTGAGGATCATCCTGACAAAACGGTATTTGCCGAGCAGGAGGATGATGGCAAAGAAGAAGATGAGCAGGAACTCGGAGAGGAACCGGATGGAGCTCCTGGCCGCGCCCATGACGATGGGCCTGACGGGGAGCGTCCGCAGTTCCTCGAACGGGTCGATGGTGAGCGTGGTGCCGATGGATTGCTCCACGCTTCTCAGGAGCGCCTGGGCCCGGACGGTGATCTCCTCCTGGAACTTCGGAAAGGTGCGGCCGAAATGGGGGAGGTCGAAGAAGATGAGGATGGCGAGCCCGAGAAACAGGGCAAAGAAGAAGACAATTGCGATCAGCGCGGCGAGCCACAACGGGAGACGGCGCTTGTGGAGGAACACCACGAGGGGATCGATGACGTACACGAGAAGCACGGTGAGGAGGAGGGCGATGAACACCGGTGCGGCGAGCTTCAGCGCTGCTCCCGTCAGGAAGACGACTACCACGGTGAGCAGCTTGTTCGTTGTCCGCGCGGGATTCGGCTCGGGCATCGCAGACAATCCATCAGAATGGGAAGGTAAAGTCAAGGCCGCTGTACACGGCACCCGTCGTGCGGTAGGCTGCCGGCGGTGAAGACCCACGTGGTCATCGCGGGAAACATCGGGGCGGGCAAGTCCACCCTCGTGCGGATGATCTGTGACCGGCTGGGCTGGGAGCCGTACTACGAGCCGGTGGCGGAAAATCCGTACCTCGCGGACTTCTACCGGGACATGAAGAGGTGGGCGTTCAACTCCCAGGTCTTCTTCCTTACCCACCGGGCCCGGTCGCACAGGGCGCTCATGGACTCCCGCCGCGCCGTTGTGCAGGACCGTTCCTGCTACGAGGACGCCGAGGTGTTCGCCCGGGCCCAGTTCCTCCTGGGCTCCCTGAGCGCGCGCGACTGGGAGACATATCGTGCGCTCTACCAGACCCTCACGACGCTCCTTACCCCGCCTGACCTCGTCGTCTACCTGCGCGCCTCGGTTCCGACGCTGCGCAGACGCATCGCGCAGCGCGCCCGGAGCATCGAAGCCGACATTTCCGATGAATACCTCCAGAGGCTGAACACACTGTACGAGGAGTGGGTTGCCCGGTTCGACATTTCCCCGGTGCTCGTCGTGCAGGGCGACCGCCTCGATTTTGTGGAGGATTCCCGGGACCTCCACGCCATCGTCTCCACCATCCGCGAGCACCTTCGGGGCCGCCAGGGTCTTCTTTTCCCCGACGAGGTCTCCGGACCGACGACGATCAGGAAGTGATCCAGGTCCCCGTCTCTCCGCGAAGCGCCCTGCCGATGTTCTCCGGACTGGTGATGAGGGCCTGCTTCCCGCCCGCCTCCAGGTACCAGATGATAGCCTGGATCTTCGGGGCCATCGAGCCGCGGGCAAAATGTTTCCCCTCGGAGAGGTAGCGCTTTGCATCTTCGAGGCTGATCCTGTCCAGCCATGTCTGCTCCGGCGTGCCGAAATTGACCGCGACTTTCTCCACCGCGGTGGCAATGAGGAACAAGTCGGCCTTGATCTGGCGCGCAAGGAGGCTGCAAGCGTAATCCTTGTCGATCACCGCGGCCACGCCGCGGTATTCGCCGCTTCCCACGTCGACCACGGGGATGCCTCCGCCGCCGGCTGCAATGACTGTGATGCCGTCATTCAGGACCGACCGTATGGAATCCAGCTCCACGATCTCCTTTGGCAGGGGGGAAGGCACGACACGCCGCCAGCCGCGCCCGGCATCCTCCACGACAGTCCAGCCGAGCTCCCGCCGGCGCCGATCCGCCTCTTCCGCGCCCATGAAGCCCCCGATGGGCTTGGAGGGGCTAGCGAACGCGGGATCAGCCTGGTCCACGAGGACCTGGGTGATGATTGTTGCCACGTTCTTGTGCACGCCGCGGTGGAAGAGCTGGTTCTGGAGAGCCTGCTGCAACTCGTATCCGATGGCCCCCTGGGTGTCCGCGCCGCAGACGTCCAGAGGCACCTCGTGCATGCCCTCCACGCGGTGGGCGATCTCCGAGCGGCGCAGGATGAACCCGACCTGGGGGCCGTTGCCGTGACCGATGGCCAGGTTCCAACCGGCCTCCATCATGTCGGCAAGATGGGCCGCCGTGTCCCGCAAGGCCTCCTCCTGGTCCTCCACCGTCTGATGTTTCGCGTCCTTGATGAGGGAGTTGCCGCCGATGGCTACAACCGCCAGCCGCGACGGACTTCTCGAGCCTTGTTTTTTCATCCCGGCCAGTATAGCCGAAAATTACATTCGCGAAACGGCCCGACCTCTGCTACAATAGGGGCTTCCACAATCTCGAGGAGGTGCGATCGTGGCTGGAACGACCATCAACTGGTATCGTACGCCCGTGGACAAGGAGACGCTGCGGCAGCTGACGCAGAGGAGCAACCTGCGCGGCTGGCTCCAGTCGGGCAGCTTCCTCCTGGTCTACGCCGCCCTGACTGCCCTGGCGGTGTACTTCTTCCTCCAGCGCTGGTGGGTCCCCATGGTGGTTGCCTGCTATCTCCATTCGCTGTTCGTGAACATGATGAGCATCTCGGCGGCAACGCACGAGCTGAGCCACGGGACGCCGTTCAAGACAAAACCCGCCAACGAGTTCTTCCTCTACCTCTTCAGCTTCCTCACGTGGAACAACCCCGTGCATTTCCGGGCCAGCCACATCCTCAATCACCACCAGTTCACCCTCTACACCGGTCAGGACAAGGAGGTGATCCAGGTCCCCGTGAAGGACAAGCTGAACTGGGTCAACATCCTGAGCTGGCTCACGTTCGACTGGTCATGGTTCGCCCTGTTCATCCGCGTGAATGTGCTGCATGCGCTGGGAAACGGGGACGCGGATTTTTTCAACTGGAACCCCCTGTTCCCGAAGGATGATCCCCGTCGCAAGGCCATGTGCAGGTGGGCCCGGTTCGTCGTCATCGGGTACGTGGCGCTCATTGCGGTGTTCATCGTTTTCCATCTCTGGGTGGCCATTTACCTCGTGTTTTCGTATTACTTCGTCCGCATCCTGGCCAACCTCACCGGCGCCATCCAGCACACCGGGCTGGGCTCCGACATCCCGGACTGGCGGGTCATCTGCCACACGGTGAAGCTGAACCCCCTGCTTCGCTACCTCTACTGGAACATGAATTACCATACCGAGCACCACATGTACGCGGCGGTCCCGTTCTTCAACCTGTCGAAGCTCCGCAGGGTGCTGGAAAAAGACGTGCCGGAAGCGCACGCGGGCTTCGGCGCGTGCCTGCGCAAGCTCCGGGAGATCCGGGAGGCGCAGGCGAAGGACCCGTCCTATTTCTGGACGCCCAGCCTTCCGCCCGGCGCCGCTCCCGCGCGGCTGTCGTGATGAGACGACCATGCCCCGGGAAGAGCTGGCCGGTGACGGGTTTGAAAGCCGCAGGCGCAAGGAGGAGCTGGCGTTCCTCGCCGTGAAGTTCCTGCGCGCATACCTCAGGTTCCAGGAGATCGCGGCCGGCTTCCGACAGAGCGTGGCCGACAATCGCCTTGCGGGAAGCGGCTTGTTCGAGCGCGTGCGGGACCTTGCCGACGGTCTTGCCTTCGATATCAAGGAAAAGACCCACTATCTCTTCCGCACCGTCTCCCGGCAGGCAAATGGCTCGCGGGCAGCAGCCGCCCGCCCGGGTGCCGTGGCAACGGACGCCCGCGTCATCGATTCCTACATCGGCACCGGCTATCACGTCCTCCTGATCCTCCGCGAATCCCTGTACCAGATAGAGCGGTACGCGCCGGGCCTGGACGGCGAGGCCGACACGGGAAGGGAGCTCGCCAGCGAGACGGAAACCCTGGCCAGCCGGATGGTGGAGCGATGCGAGGAGCTTTTTCAGACCTCAGCGGACGTGCTTCGCCGGTTCATGGCCAGCGGAGGCGAAAACGAGATCCTCGTCCTCAACCTGCTCCAGAACGCCGACCTCCTGGAGCGCGTGTACGGGGAAGGATCCGCGGAAGCGATCTTCTCGGACGTCTGCCGGGGCAGACGCCTGGCCGGCAGGACGGGAACGGAGAAAGCCCTCAACTACGTCAAGGCCCGGTGCGGGAACATCACGGGACTGCCAGCGCAACCCGCTTGACGAGGATGGTCGCGTACGTCCCGCGCGGCAGGAAGAAACGGAGAGTCATCCTCTTTTTTCCCGGGTAAAGCTCATCGTCCATGACATCCGATGCCGCCAGGTCCTCCGGCATCACGACGGCCGCTCTCTGGATACCGTGCACGCGGATCCTCCTCATCTGGCGGACCCGAAGGTCTGCCAGGCGAATGCCCTCGTCCGAGAGAACGCCCTCCAGGACGCGGCGGACATCCTCGTCGCGGACAACGGTATCGTGTCCGGGAACGGGAAGGAGGGAGGACCGCAGGCGCCGGGCCGTCTCCGGGGGAAGCGCCTGGAAGAACATGTAGGTCCCGAAAGCGTAGCGCAGCGGATAGAGCGGGAAACCTCCTTCCGCCGCGAGCTCGCCGAGCCATCGGCTGAGCACCTCATTGAAGAGAAACGACTGGTAGGCATTCACCACGAAGAGCAGGAAGCGGCGGTCGATCATCTCGAGCGCCTGGTGATGCGCGCGGGGGCTGCCGGCGAGATACCCGAGGATCCGCCCGTACTCTCCGAACCCCATCTCCCTGCAGCGCTCCCATTTCCCCCAGTTTTCGATCACGCATTTCTTGAGCTTTCGGGTCTTCTGGTCGTCGTGTTTTGACGGGGTGAAGTACAGGCGCAGGGCGTTCTCCCTCCTGCCCAGGCAGATCTCTTTTCCCATAAAGCCCGCGCCGTGACGGGCGGAGCCGAAGCGCTGCTCGTCGAAGTAGTTGGGGAACCCCTCCCGCGCCACGGTCACCACGTTGCGCTGGAACCGCGGGATCTCCCTTTCCACGATGTCCCGCAGCGTGATCGTGAACCGGTTTCCGCGCACCTCGCGGGCCGAGACGGGCTGCTCGGACCAGCCGGCGAAGCTCAAGGTGAAGTTTGCCTCGGAAAGCGTCGCGGGCCTGCGGCGAAGCCCCTTCACGGTCAGCAGCTGGGTGGTGCTGCCGTGCCTGTCCTTGATGCCGCCGACACTGATGTCTTCCCGCTGCACGCTCAGCCTGCGCGCCAGGAGATCGATGAGGTCGAATGTGTCCCAGGATTTCTTGGAGAGACGGAACACGGCGTAGGGAGCGCTCCGCGCCGACAGGGGGAGATCGGTCTCCTCTTCCACGATGAAGTCAGCGGGAGTGACCTTGAGCTTCACGGCGCGCAATCGTAGCACGAGTCGCCTTGCCTCGGCCATTCCCGAGTGGTACTATCACATTGAAGGGCCGGTTCGTCGACGCCTGTTCGATGTCATGTGTGACGCCCGCCATCCGGGGCTCCGGCCTGCAAGGAGAACAGCATGGAGTTGCTCGAGAGCTTGCCGCAGGAGATACTCTCCTGGCAGCTGAAAGGGTCGGGGCTGGACAATCTCGGGGTCAAGGGCAGGCCGGACACGGTTCCCTTCCCGAAGTACACGGAAGACAACCTCATCGCCCGGATCGACGCGGTCGGGCTGTGCTTCTCCGACATCAAGCTCCTCACCTCGGGCAGCTCGCACCCGCGCATCGAGGGCCGGGACCTCGCCAAGAACCCCACGGTCCCCGGCCATGAAGTGGCCATGACCATCGTGGGAGTCGGGGAGACGTGGAAAGGCAAGTTCACGCTGGGCAGCCGCTTCATCATCCAGGCGGACATCTTCTACAAGGGGAAAGGCGTGGCCTTCGGCTATGCGATCCCCGGCGGCCTCTCGCAATACGTCGTCATCGGCAGGGAGATCCTGGAGGGCGACGAGGGGTGCTACCTCCTGCCGGTCCGGGAAGAGACGGGGTACGCGGAGGCCGCTCTCGTCGAGCCCTGGACGTGCGTGGTGGCCTCCTACCAGATTGCCCGCCGCACCCGGCCCCGCCCGGATGCCTTTTTTTCATTCGTGGGATTCCCGAAAGGCCAGATCCCGTTGAAGCTCGACGGGCTGGCAACGGAAAAGATTGCAAGCATTACTCACACCGGGCTCACGCCGCAGAACATCGCCGCGGTGGAAGAGCTGGCGCGGAAGACCGGTGCCCGGCTCGTTGCCTCACAGCCGGCGGCGCAGGTCCAACCGGGCACTCCAGGCGCCGGCCAGCCCGCGCCCACCGAGGTGGTGTGCGCCGGCGTGCCGGACCGCGAGACTTTCCTCCGTCTCGGCAACGAAGCGGATGCTGACAGCGTCATCGGCGTGCACACGTCGGAACCCGACGTGGAGCTGCCCGTGGACGTCGGCAAGGTGCATTACCGCAGGATGGAGCTGGTCGGCTCCATGGACGGGGACGTGGCGGCCAGCTACCGGACGAACGTCCGCGAGCGGCTTCGCAAGGGCGGCAAGGCGTGGTTCGTCGGCGGCGCCGGTCCCATGGGGCAGATGCACGTGATCAAGGCGATCATGGACGAGGAAGGCCCTGAGACCATCCTGGTCACGGACCTGTCCGACGAGCGCCTCGACTCCCTGCAGCACCTCATTTCGCTCTTGAGCGGCAACCGTCAGCGCAAGGTATCCCTGACGTTCGCCAACCCGAAGGACCTCCCCGCTGACGAGCTGGACACGTTCCTGACCGAGAAGTTCGGCGGGGCGTTCGACGACGCTGTCGTTCTGGTGCCCGTGTCCGCCATCATCAGCCAGGCCTCCCACTATGTTGCCCCGGACGGCGTGCTCAACATCTTCGCGGGCGTCAAGGTGGGCACGGTGACCGACCTGCCTCTCGGGGCCGTCGTTCGAAACCGCGTCCGCGTGACGGGGTCCTCGGGGTCCCCCCTTGCCGCCATGAAGGCAACGCTTGCCCTCACGGAGTCCGGCCGCCTTTCCACCTCCTACTCTCTTGCCGCCATCGGCGACATGAGCTCCGCATCCAAGGGGCTGAAAGCGCTCATGGACAATACCTACACGGGCAAGGTGGTGATCTTCCCCTTTGCCCACGGGATCGGACTCAAGTCGCTGAAAGAGCTCGCGCGAGACCTGCCCGAGGTGGCTTCGAACCTGCTCGACGGCCAGTACTGGACTCGCAAGGCGGAAGCTGCTTTCCTGAAGAGCAGGTACTTCTAAGACCAGGCCGCTCGAGGTTTCCACAGTTCCAGCACGCACACAGGAGGTGCCAGTCATGGCGAACGTCAAGGGGATGAAGACACTGCCGCCCGCGAATCGGCTGCAGGGCAGCCTGCCGAAGATCGGCATCCGGCCGGCCATCGACGGCCGGCGGCGCGGGGTCCGCGAATCGCTGGAAGGCCAGACCATGGGCATGGCAAAGGCCGTTGCGGAGCTGATCACCAGGAGCATCCGCCATCCGTGCGGTCTACCGGTCGAATGCGTGATCGCGGACACCTGCATCGGCGGAGTGGCGGAGGCCGCCCGCGCCGCGCAGATGTTCCGCCGCGAAGGGGTGGGCGTCTCCATCACGGTCACCCCCTGCTGGTGCTACGGCGCTGAGACCATGGACATGGATCCCCTTGTCCCCAAGGCCGTCTGGGGCTTCAACGGCACGGAGCGCCCGGGGGCCGTCTACCTTGCCGCCGTTCTTGCGGCCCACGCCCAGAAGGGCCTTCCCGCGTTCGGGATCTATGGGCGCGACGTCCAGGACTCCGGGGACGGGAAGGTTCCCGCGGACGTGCAGGAGAAGCTTCTGCAGTTCGCCCGGGCCGGGCTTGCCGCCGCGAGCATGCGGGGCGCCTCCTACCTCGCCATGGGCGCCGTTTCCATGGGCATTGCCGGCTCCATCGTGGATCCGCGGTTCCTGGAAAGCTCACTCGGCATGCGCTACGAGATGATCGACATGTCGGAGTTCACCCGGAGGATCGATGAGAAGATCTATGATCCCGACGAGTACACGCGGGCGCTCGCGTGGGTGAAGCAGAACTGCAGGGAAGGAGCGGACCTCAATGCAGCCGACACCCAGCGCCCGCGCCCGCAGAAGGATGCCGACTGGGAGTTCGTCGTCAAGATGACCCTGATCGGCCGGGATCTCATGGTGGGCAATCCCCGTCTTGCGGAGCTGGGATATGGAGAGGAGGCCCTGGGGCATAACGCCATTGCCTCCGGCTTCCAGGGCCAGCGCCAGTGGACCGATCACTTCCCCAACGGGGACTTCATGGAGACGATCCTCAACACCTCGTTCGACTGGAACGGGATCCGCCAGGCGTTCGTGTGCGCCACGGAGAACGATTACTGCAACGGCATCTCGATGTTGTTCGGACACCAGCTCACCGGCACGGCGCAGATCTTCTCCGACGTGCGCACGTACTGGAGCCCGGATGCGGTGAAGCGGGTGACGGGAAAGAGGGTCACGGGGGATGCGGAGGGCGGTTTCATCCACCTCATCAATTCAGGATCCACGACGATGGACGGCACCGGCAGGCAGAGCCGCGGAGGGAAGCCTGTCATGAAGCCGTACTGGGAGATCACCCCCGAGGAGGCGGGCGCGTGCCTCGACGCCACGCACTTCTGTCCCGCGAACGTGGGATATTTCCGCGGCGGCGGGTATTCGAGCCAGTTCGAGACGCTGGGCGGAATGCCCGTTACGATGTGCCGCATCAACATGGTGGCAGGCCTCGGGCCGGTGCTCCAGGTGGCGGAAGGGGCCACGGTGGACGTGCCTGCGGACATTGCAAAGCCGCTGGAGAAGCGAACCGACCCGACGTGGCCCACCACGTGGTTCGTCCCGAGAATTGGCGGCCACGGCGCGTTCCGGGACGTCTACTCCGTCATGAACAACTGGGGAGCGAACCACGGCGCCATCTGCTACGGCCACGTGGGCGGGGACCTGATCACCCTGGCCTCCATCCTCCGAATCCCCGTCTCCATGCACAACGTGCCGTCGGAAAGGGTGTTCCGGCCCAAGTACTGGGCGAGCTTCGGGGACGCTGAGTCCGAGGGCGCCGACTACCGCGCATGCTCCGTGCTCGGTCCGCTGTACGGGTAGAGCTCGTGAGCCCTGATGCCATGCTGGACGCGCTCGGCGCGCCCGGGCCTCGTCCTGATCTTGCCGAAAGATTGATGCTCTTCGGCCAGTTCGTCGGGAGCTGGGACGTGGACGTGGAAAACATATCGGCAGACGGCCAGGTCACTCGCTTGAAAGCCGAATGGCATTTCGGGTGGGCGCTGGAGGGCCGGGCCGTCATGGACGTCTGGATTGCCCCGCCGAGATCCGAGCCTTCCCAAACGGGGAGGTACGAATACGGAGCCTCCCTGCGGTATTACGACGAATCGATCGACGCCTGGCGCTCAACCTGGATCGGACCGGTGCGGCATCTCGTGAGGCCTTTCATCGCCCGGCAGGTCGGGTCGGAGATCATCCTGGAAGGCAGCTTCGAACCGGGGAGCGTGACGCGATGGATGTTTTCCGATGTCGAAAGGAACTCATTCAAGTGGCGGAACATCGAGTCATGGGACGGGGGAAAGACATGGACCGTCGTGCAGCGGATGGTCGGAGTCCGCAGCACCTGAGCGGGCTTTGAGCCGCTACCCGGGGGAACCAGGAGCAGGCGCTCCTCCGCGTCCACGACGTCGGCGGGATCCAGCAGTATGCCTGTTCCCTGTCCCTTCTCGAAGAGCGGCAGAAGGTCGGCGTAATGCCTGCTTTCGGGCCGCCCTGACTCTCCGCCCGGAATCGATATCAGGGAGCCGGGGAGATCGTTGAAGTCGACGATCAGCCTGAGGCCCGGGCCATAGAGGACGGTAAACCGGGCCGGATCCCTGCGGTCGTATTTGTGGATCCACAGGGAGGATGCGGTCCCCCGGGGAGCGATGCCGCCCCGGTTGAGAAACCTGAAGCCGGGTATTGCCCCCAGGGGATGGGACAGCGTCACGGGGGCCGCCCTGCGCCACGTCCATGCGCTGAGGCGGCCGCCATATTTCTTTGCCAGCGCGGCAACACTTGACCTGAACGCATCCGCTACCACTGAGGGCGGGTCCTCTCCGCGCGTCACGCTTCTGTCCTTCCACACCGGGTTCGATTGATCGGCGAGCATCCCGAACAGGAGAGGGTCGGAATTGAAATAGAACTGGAGGAAGCTCAGGGTGGATGAGCGCACTTCGCCAGACAGGAGCGTCCTCATGAGGGTGGTGAGAAGAGACTGGTAGAGGGTTGGGGCGGCGGAGTCCGGGTCTGTTTCCCCGTCCCAGCCCAGGAGCGTCCTGGCGGCGGATGCGACGAGCTCGTCCTTCGGATCGGATGACTCAGCAAGGGACGCGATGCCGCTCTCCAGAAGAGGCCGTACGCTTTGGAAGCTGTTGTCCATCCCGTCGGTCTGGAGCAGGCTCATCTGCGCCGCGACGTCGGGCCCCGATCTGCCCAGGCCCAGCCGTGAGTTGATGCGCTGAACGCGAAAAGGGACATCTCCCTCGAAGTTGATTGGAAAACCAGTTGAATCCGGTTGGACCACCTGGTTGTTGGCCGTCGCAATGAAACCCTGGGCCGGGTCTTCCACGCCGGGAAGCATGTCTCGGGGAACAAGACCGTCCCACTCGTATTTTCCGTTCCAGCCCGGGACGGGAACCGTCCCGAGCGACATTCTCCGCAGGGGGAGGTTCATGGGCGCCGCGTACCCGATGTGCCCGTCAGCGTCCGCAAGGACCCAGTGCCCGACCATCGCGGTGAAGCCTTCCAGCGCCGCCCGGGCTTCGTGCACGGTCGTGGCCCTGTACAGCGCGCGGATGCTCCGAAGGGATTCGCGTCCCATCATGGGAGCGCGCTGCAGCGCCACGAGAGGGAAATCCTGCGGGAGCCTGTCGATGAAATCGTTGACAAGGACGCCATGGCGCGTGGTGCGGATGATGCGCTTCTCCTCGGTGAAGCGAAATCCATGGCGAACGCGAAAGACCTCCGTCCTGAAACCGAAGGGCATGTCGCCTTTTTCGGTCTCGTAGTATGCCGGCCTGTCGGGATTCCTCTTTTCCACAAAAAGGTCCGTCACGTCCGCCCAGTTGGATGTCGGTCCCCAGGCGACATTCCCATTGGTTCCGAAGGGAAGGGCCGGCATGCCGGGAAAGCTTGCGCCCATGACGCGGTAGGAACCCTCGTCCGGGGAAACCACCTCCACGGCCATGATGTAGGGGATGGGCGGCAGGGAAGACGGCATGTGCGGGTCGACGGCAAACGCGCTTTTCCCTGTTCCGGTCCAGGCGCCGTCAACCGCCCAGTTGTTGCTGAGAAACCTCAGGTCCAAGGCGCTCGTCAGCGGGTCAGTCGAAGAGGAGGGAAGGGGAGCGTCCGATTGCGGCCGGCGCACCGGCTCCGCCGGCTGTCAGGCTCTCCCGCAGGTATTCCGCGAGCTCGGGGGCAACCAGGGGAACGCCGGCAAAAGGGTCCGCCGCGGGCTTCGTTCCGATGAGGTGAGGTGGAAAGTCCATGCGCGGAGGCCAGATTGCAAGGGCGTGCTCGATTGTGAATCCATGGCGAAGCTGGTAGACGATGATCTCCAGTCGCACCAGCTCCTGCTCCCAGTCCTTGCAGAAGCCGAAGGAGATTGCCTGAAGCACGGAAAGGGAATCCGCGGGAGTCCACGGCTCGGGCTTGTAGTCGAGGAGACGGAACTCGAACGGCCGCGGCTCCCGCCGGGTTGCCTCATTCACTCCGTCCGCGTAGGTCTGCAGGATGCCCAGGTCCTTGGGAGGGAGCGTGCGAAGGATATCCTCCGCTTCCGCGGAAAAGCCGATTGCCCGGCTGAACACCTCGATTCGAAGCACCGTGGCCGGGACGCGTGACCCCAGAAGCTCGCGAAGCCGCCCGCGGGCATCCATGCGCAGGAGCTCCATCTGGAAACGACGGTCCCGTCCGTGCATGTACCCCATCGCAAAGGCGGCATCAGCTTCGGTTTCCGCCGCGATGTGGGGTATGCCGAAGTGGTCCACCAGGACAGTGATCGGTTCGGTGATCCCCTGGACCACGATGGCTCTTGGCGGCGCCGCTGCTTTCTGGCGGACCGGGGAGCTTGCGCATCCGGCCAGCAGCAGCACGCAGAGGAGGAAAATGGTCAGGGCGCCTTTCCCGTTGCTGCTCCGCTTCATCCGGACTCTCCGGCGGCCCGGCGCAGGCGCTCCGCAAGCCGCGTGCACCGTTTCTCCGAGCCGGTGCTCTTGACGGCAATAGCGAGGGCTTTCCTGCTTCCAACGATGATTGCCAGTCGTTTTCCGCGCGTGACAGCCGTGTAGAGAAGGTTGCGCCTCAGGAGAATGAAATGCTGCGTGTGCAGCGCAATCACGACGCCGGGAAACTCGCTTCCCTGCGACTTGTGGATGGAGCAGGCGTATGCCGTCTCCAGCTCGTCCAGGCTGCTCCATTCATATCGGACCACGCGCTCATCATAGCGGACGCTGACGGCTTTCTGGTCCGCGTGCGCCTCCACCACGGTCCCGATGTCGCCATTGAATACCCCAAGCTCGTAGTTGTTCGACGTCTGCATGACCCGGTCCCCGATGCGGAGCTCCGTTCCTCCCCGGGCGACGGATTGTCCCTGAGGATTGAGCAGTCCTTGAAGCTCCTTGTTCATGCTCACCGTGCCAAGGGCTCCCTTGCGCATGGGGGTGAGGACCTGCACATCCCTGCGCGGGTCGAGCCCGAACCTGCGCGGAATGCGCACCGCCAGGAGCTCGCGAATGGCTTCCATGATGGCGTCGGGCTCTGAGCGCTCGATAAAAAAGAAATCAGCGCCTTCGTCGCTGCCCGGGGCAAGAGGCATGAGCCCCTCGTTGATTCGGTGCGCGTTGACCACGATGGCGCTCGCCCTTGCCTGGCGAAAAATGTCGGAAAGCCTGGCAACTGGAAAGACGCCCGCCCGGATGATGTCCGCAAGCACGTTCCCCGGTCCCACGGACGGGAGCTGGTCAGCGTCTCCCACGAGGATCAGGGAAGCGCCCGGCGGCACCGCTTCGAGGAGGCGGCAGAAAAGCTGGATGTCGATCATTGATGCTTCATCCACGATCAGCGCGTCGCAGGCAAGCGGGTTCTCCCTTGTGCGGAGGAACCTTCCCTGCTGGGGACTGTATTCGAGAAGCCTGTGGATGGTTTTGGCCTCCCGGTCCGTCGCTTCCGCCATGCGCTTGGCGGCCCTTCCCGTGGGCGCGCACTGCGCAACCCGGGCGCCGCGCGCTTCCATGACGCGGATGATCGCTTTCACGAGGGTGGTTTTTCCCGTGCCCGGGCCGCCGGTTATAACGAGTACCTTGTCCCGCGCGGCTTTCAGGACGGCGTCTCTCTGGATGGCTGAAAGGGTGAGGCCGGATTGTCGCTCGAAAGCCGCTATTTCATCCTCCGGCGTTCCGCTGGCGGCCTTTGCGGGCGCGGCCAACGAAGCGATCCCTGCCAGGCATTGCGCTGCACCCTGCTCAGCCTTGACGAGCCGGGGCAGACCGAGAAGCACCTCGACGCCGTCCTTGTCGCTGGCCACTGCGCCCCGGCGCACGAGGGATTGGAGGGCTTCCTCGATGACGGCGCCGTCCAGTGAAAGGGCCTGCGCGCTTTCCTTGATGACGGTCTCCCGCGCCGCCCAGACGTCGCCTTCCTCTGCCCGCTGCTCGAGGGCAAAAAGGACTCCTGCCTCGAT
Organism: uncultured Spirochaetota bacterium; assembly: GCA_963753085.1. Lineage (GTDB taxonomy): Bacteria > Spirochaetota > Spirochaetia > SZUA-6 > Fen-1364 > Fen-1364. The sequence goes on from CAVWBF010000028.1 coordinate 36,044, forward strand.
CCTCTGTGGTGAGCCGGGCGGGACTCCGAGAGTTTTCGCGATGGCATCCGCCGTTCGAAAACCAATGCCCGGCATCTCAGCGGCGAGCCGCCACGGGTTGCGCTTCACCACCTCATGCGCGCCGCTGCCGTACTGCTTGAAGATCCGCATGGCAAGTCCCGTGGAGACGCCGCATGACTGCAAGAGGAAAACGATCTCGCGGATGTTCTGCTGCTTTCCCCATGCCGCCACGAGACGCTCAGCGCGAAGCGGTCCGACCCCTTCCACTTCGCGAAGCTTTTTCGGCTCTTTCTCGATGACCTCCAGTGTGCGCGCGCCGAAACGCGTCACAAGACGTGAGGCAAGCTCCTTGCCGATGCCCTCGATCAGGCCCGAGCCGAGGAGCCGCTCGATGCCCGCGGGAGTTGCCGGAGGGACAGCGGAGAAAGATTCCACTTTGAACTGTCTGCCGAACTTCTGGTGCCGGGTCCATCTGCCCGTCAGGCGCAGGCTTTCCCCCGGCTGGACCCCCGCGAGGTTGCCCACCGCCGTGACCTCGCCCCCCTTCTCCGCGAGGTCCAGCACGACCACGCTCCAGTCATCGTCATCGCTTGCGTAGCGGATGCGCTCGAGAGTTCCTTCAATGGTAACGGTAACGGTGTCCGCGGAATCGAAAAGATCAGGCTGGGCGCTCATGCCGGGACTCGAACATTCGTGCGCCGATGCTACTCATGGGGATAGGCAAAGTCAAGCAAATCGGCTACACAGTCGCCCATGGCAAGCCGAACGGGCCTGCGGGACCGGATACAGTCGCTCGATGCTTCTCTCACCGGGCCCCTGACCCTCTCTCCCGGACGGGGACCCGCGCAGCTCCTTGCGCTGGGCCTCGCGCATTCGGGTGACAGCTTCATCTGGGCCGGCCTGTGCGTGCTTGCATGGTTCCTGGGAAATACGCAATGGAAGATGCGAGCTGTCATTGTCTTCGCCGGTCTCGTCCTGGCGGAGATTGTCGTCGTTGGCATCAAGATGTGCATCCGCAGGCCCCGCCCGCCCGGTGAGTCGGGAAAGATCTACCGCCGGGCCGACCCTTTCTCCTTCCCGTCGGGCCACGCCGCCCGGGCTGCCATGCTCAGCTTCCTCGCAATCGTCCTGGGGCCCTGCGCCGCGGCGCTGGGGATCGCTGTCTGGAGCCCGTTCATGATCGTCTCCCGCATTGCAATCGGCATCCACTACGTTTTTGACGTGGTCGGGGGAATCCTGCTGGGAGTGCTGCTCACCCTCGCGCTGCTCGGGTTGACGCCGCTTCTGACGACGTGGCTGTCCGTCCCCGGCTCGTGATTCAGCGTTGTCCCAGGGCGGGGGCAAGCGTGCTCACGAGCTCACCCTCGACGGACAGGGCCGCGGCCGATGTGATCTTTACCGTCGTGAACTTTCCGATCAGAGACGGGTCCCGGCTGGGGATGCGCACGATGATACGCCCCTCGGTTTTGGCGGAAAGGAAGCCTTCCCTCCGGTCGGGGCCTTCCACAAGGACACGGTATTCCTTTCCGATCATGGACCTCGTATACGCGCCGGAGGTGGCGGCCAGCTCTTCGCTCAGCACGTGCAGCCGTCGGTTTTTCTCCTCGTGCGGCACGTCATCAGGCCACCGGTAGCTGGCGGCGCCCGGCCGTGGTGAATACATGGCGACGTACGCCATGTTGTACTGGAACTCCCGCATGGCGCTTCGCGTTCTCTCGAACTCAGCCTCGGTCTCTCCGCTGAAGCCCACGATGATGTCCGTGAAAAGCGTTGCCTCTGGAAGGATGGACCTGATCATCCGGACCGTCTCACGATACTGGTCCACCATGTAATTCCGATTCATCCTGATGAGGATCCTGTCATCACCGGACTGGAGCGGCAGGTGGATCTGCTTTGCAAGACACGGGTGCTCGGCGATCACCCGGATCACTTCCTCCGTCATGTCACGCGGATGCGGGGACGTGAAATAGACCCAGAAATCCCGGCCCGACGCGTTTCCCACCTGGCCGATCCTGCGCAGGAGCTCGGCAAACGATATTTCGTCTCCCTTTCTGTCCAGGCCGTATGAGTTCACGTTCTGCCCGAGCAGCGTGATGGACGCGCACCCCCGCTCCACGAGCCCCGCCACTTCCTGGATGATTTCCTCCGACGGGCGCGAAACCTCCCGGCCCCGCGTATACGGGACGGCGCAGAAAGTGCAATACTTGTCGCACCCGTTCTGGATGGGCACGTACGCTTCGAAGCCAGACGTGTAGCTGGGACGGATTCGCCAGAATCCCCGTGAGGGATCGCTTAAACTTTCCGCGGGAATGACGCCGGCAATGCCCGCCGGTGTCACCACTCCGTACTGGCGCACCATGTCCGGAAACTGGGGGATTTCCGTGATGTCGAAAACGAGATCGAACAGCGTCAGGAACTTTTCCCGGTCCGCGGGGAGGATGCAGCCCGTGACGAACGTCAGCAGGTTCCTGCCGCGCTTCCAGGAGTTCCACGTCCGGATCCGGGCATACGCTTTATCGATGGCTCTCTGGCGCACCGAGCACGCCACAATGCCAAGAAGGTCGGCCTGCTCTTCGGTGTCCGTCAGCTCGTAGCCAAGGCCTTCTATGACCGTGCGGACCCTTTCCGCATCGGATTTGTTCATCTGGCATCCCAGGTGGAGGAGGCAATACTTCATTCCGTGTCCGCTCTAAGGATCTTAATATACTCCGGCAGAACGCCTTTTGGGCAGTACACTGTATGTGAAGGAAGGGAATGATACGTGCGCTTTCTCAGAGCCTCAGTGATGCCCGCGCGCTCATTCACGCTTTCCCTTGCGTATCACCCGCCATTCCGCTGGGATGAGCTGCTTGCTTTCCTCGGGAAACGCGCTGTCCGCGGCGTGGAAGAAGTCAAGGGTCAGGCATACCGGAGATCGATTTCCATCGGCAGGGCCGCGGGCATCGTCGAGATACGGCCTGAATCCGGCGGCGAAAACGCCGTCCGAGTCTCTTTTGAAGGAATCCGGCCGGCGCTCCTTGGACAGGCGGTGAGGCGCGTTCGAAGGATGCTCGATCTCGATGCTGATCCCCTGGCAATTGCCGCGCATTTGAAACGGGACAAGCGTCTTCGCCCGCTCGTCAAGAATGCTCCTGGAATGAGACTTCCTTTGACCTGGGATCCCTTTGAAGCGGTCGTGCGGGCCGTGCTGGGGCAGCAGATCAGCGTCGCGGGGGCAATAACGATTGCGGGGCGTCTTGCCGAGCGTTACGGCCGGTCTCTTGACGGCGGGGGGACGATCACTCGAGTTTTCCCCGGGCCCGCGGAGCTTGCCGGCGCGGATATCTCTTCGCTCGGCGTCCCTGCATCCCGCGCGCGCACGCTTGTCGCCGTATCGCGGGCCGTTCTTGACGGGAAGCTGCGATTCGATGGCACCCGGAAGCCCCAGGAGCTTGAAAATGATCTGCTCGGGATCTCCGGCATCGGTCCGTGGAGCGCGCATTATATCTTTCTTCGGGGATTGGGTGAGACGGACGCATTTCCTGAATCGGACCTCGGAATTCGAAAAGCCCTTGACGCGCTGGGTTATCCTTCCCAGCGAGCACAGCGGCGTGAAGCGATTGCGCTTCTTTCGCCCTGGCGGGGCTATGCCGCAATCTATTTCTGGAAAGCCATGGCAGCTGGAGGTTGAATCATGGTGAGCACATCCCGACGGAACCTTCCCCCGGAAGCGGACAGTCTTGCGTACACGTTCATGGACACACCCGTGGGGCGCCTGCTCCTTGCGGGAGATGATGACGGTCTGCGATTCGTGAACTACGTCAGCGGAGAAAGTGGAATGAAGCCCGGCGCCGCGTGGCGGGAATCAGAGATTACGTTTCACGAAGCCGTGCGCCAGCTCACCGCGTATTTCAACAGGGAGCTTCGCATGTTCGACCTGCCGCTGCGGCTTTTCGGGACGCCGTTTCAGCTTGCCGTCTGGAACATGCTCCGCTGCATTCCCTACGGGGAAACAATGTCATACGGCGAGCTCGCCCGGCGCATCGGCAATCCCGCGGCGGTCCGCGCCGTGGGCGGGGCAAACCATGCCAACCCGATTGCGATCATCGTTCCGTGCCACCGCGTCATCGGCGCGCACGGAAACCTGGTCGGGTACGGAGGCGGGCTTGCGAACAAGGACAGGCTCCTCGCGCTCGAGCGCGGCGAGCTTTTCCCTTTCAGCAACGGGTGAGGCTACAGCTTCGTTTCCTGGATGATCCGGGCAATCTCCGCGGCATCCTTGCGGGAAATGTCCAGGTGAGTGACGAACCGTACGAGATCGGGGCCCGAAGGCGGGCCCGAGAGGACGCCTTTCTGCTCCAGCGCATGGACTACGTCATCAGCGTTCCTGTCCGGCGTGCGGAAATAAATGATGTTGGTCACGACGTCGTCAGGCACGAGGGCCGCCCAGGATGCGCAGGAAAGCGCATGCGCGAGGGTCTTTGCATTCTCGTGGTCTTCCGCAAGTCGCTCGATGTTGTTGGAGAGGGCGTAGAGGCCCGCCGCGGCAATGATCCCCGCCTGGCGCATGCCGCCGCCCAGGAGCTTTCTTACGCGCCGCGCTTCAGCAATGAAATCCTTCGTGCCGCACAAAAGCGCTCCAACAGGGGCGCCGAGGCCCTTCGAGATGCAGAACGTCACCGTGTCCACTTCCGCGCACAGCGCTTTCACGGAATCCCCGCTCGCAACGGCCGCATTGAAAAGGCGCGCACCGTCCATGTGGACGGTCATTTTCCGGCGCCGGGCAAATACGCCGATCTTCTTCAAGGTTGCAAGGGGATAGAAAGTCCCGCCCGCGCCGTTATGCGTGTTCTCCACGGCAATCATGCGCGTGCGCGCGCAATAATAGATGTCGGGTTGAACCCGTGATTCGAGCTGGTTGACGTCCAGGATTCCCTTATCAGTGGGGATCTGGATGGGAAGGCTTCCGGCGATGGCCGTTGCCGCGCCCAGCTCGTGCTGGACGATGTGCGCACGCGAATCGCAGAGCACTTCGTTTCCCCTGCCGCAGTTCAGGTAGATCGGGATGAGGTTCCCCATGGAGCCGGAGGAGACGAAGAGGGCAGCCTCCTTGCCGGTCAGCGCCGCAGACACTTCCTGCAGCTTGTTGACGGTGGGGTCTTCCCCGTACACGTCGTCCCCCACGTCGGCCTCCGACATTGCTTTCCTCATGGCCGGCGACGGACGCGTGACGGTGTCGCTTCTCAGGTCGTAAATCTTCATGATGCAAGCTCCTTTTCGATGAAGCGGAAGGCTTCTCCCGCCTTCAGGGGAATGTGGATGTCGGTCACGGAGGAGGTGAACTCGGATTCCCCCGGGTTGACTTCAATGATCTTTGCCCTTGCGTCCTTTGCCCAACGAGGGACAAGCGCCGCCGGGTATACCTCTCCGGTGGATCCGACCACGAGCATGACGTCAGTGCGGCTGGCCGCTTCCTGGGCCCGCTCCTGCGCCTCCGGCGGGATCCCTTCTCCGAAGAAGATGAAATCCGGCTTGTAGACGCCTCCGCACGGGCACCGGGGCGGAAGGGTTTGCAGCAGCTCGGGGCGCGCTTCGACGCGTTTGCCGCAGCCGAGGCAGAGAAGAAGCCGGGAATTGCCGTGGAACTCCACAATCGCGCGGCTGCCGGCCAGGTAATGGAGATTATCGATGTTCTGCGTGACGAGGCATTTCAACTGCCCGGCGCACTCCAGGCGCGCCAGCGCAACATGGGCGGCATTGGGCCTGGCCCGCCCGAAATTGTCGTAGAAAATCTCGCGGATCACGGGCCAAGTCTTCTCGGGATGGGCCAGGAAGTAGTCCAGCTCGAGCATCCTCGGATCGTACGTGCTCCACAGGCCGCCGGGGCCCCGAAACGGCGGGATGCCGCTTTCCACGGAGATGCCGGCACCGGTGAAGGCGGTGAGGGAGCGCGCCAGGCGGATGCGGCGGGCGGCGGCGCTGATCGCGCTATGGGCGTCGGCGATAGGTGCGGAGCTTTCCATCGGGTGACGCCATGGTGCCGGGAAGGAGGGGAGGGGTCAATACCTGGGAAAGGTAGCTCCCCAGTGCGCGCGAACCGACTCTTTTCCCTTCAACTGTCATGCCCCATAAACAATCCTTACGACTCCTGACTCGAATGACTTGACTTTGATCAACTTGAAATTGGTTCGCTTGGTAAATACTCGTTGGCCATCGCCCGTAACGACCGGGTGCACTGGCTCGAAGCCAGGTCTCAGGATAAAATCGCCCTCGCGGATGACCTGCTGAGCTGTCGGATCTCTCTCACAGCCTGGATCGAAAAGCAGCGGTCCCCCCGCAAACAACATCAGTCTGACATCAGGAGTTTTCGGACGCTTCCACCCGTGGACTCGCGGTGGCTCGAGGAATGCCTCCGCCTCCAGATCCTCCCAGGCGGCTTGGTTGCTTGAGAGGTACAGCAGTGGAGCATCGAAGGACAGGTCGGAGCGGTCTGCCATTCAGCTACCGCAAGATATGATCAATTGTCGCGTGAAGGCCAACAACTTCGTTCACTGAGGAACGATACCTCCCACACTTCAAAAAAATGTACTAACAGGATTTCGCAAGCGTCAAATAGCCGTTCGCCGATGCAAACGCTCTTGCGACATCCTCACCATGCGGGAGATCAGTGAGCTTCTCTCCGAGGCCGATCCCAAGAGCATCCCGGGTCTACGCACTCGCGCGATGTTGGAGGTGCTGGGTTTTTTTGAAACTGTATTTCAGAATCTCGCTTGACAGAGGCCGAGCACGATGATACGCTCCAGATGAAACAGTATTTCAATTCCAGCATTTCGGTGTATGCAGAATTTGTCCGTACAAGGACGGTTGGATAATGTTGAGTTCCGGCCGGACGAGCCTCGTCTTACACACCCAGGAAACAACGTCTCGTGGTCTCTGTGCATGGGGATCACTCGGCCGGTGAAAGGGGGCACCTCGGCAAGAAAGTAGTTCCCGGAGGGCTTGAGCCTGGGGTTTTATGGAAAATCCAAGGAGGTATCAGGAATGAAGATGAAAAATCTGGTCGTCGTGCTTCTCGCGCTGGGTCTGATCCTTTCTGTCACGCTCTCAATCGGTGCAGAAAGCAAGACCACGCTGGTCGTCATGATCAGAGGACTGGACAACCCGTATCACGCGAACTACGCGGTGGGAGCACGGGAGCTGGGAAAGATGCTGGGACTGCCGGTGGATGTCCTGTCCAGCGAGGGAAACAGTCAGAAGCAATTCGCGGACCTGAGGGCGGAGATAGCAAAGACCGGCGGCAACATGGTGGTGAATGTCGACCCCAACGAGGCGCCAGACGTCGTCCCTATCGCCAAAATGCTCGAAGATGCTGGCGCGTACTGGGTAAACTGGTGGAACAAGCCTCCTGATGTGAAGGTCCAGAACTACCCGCACTGGGTAGCGCATATTGCGTTCGACGCTGTTGGACAGGGATACTTCAACGCTAAGGAGCTCTTCAAGTCCTTCAAGACCCCGAACAACGGCAAGATCGTCGCCATCCAGGGCATGCTGGCAAACAATGCAGCCATAGGAAGGTTCCAGGGCCTCCAGAAAGCGCTGAAGGAGTATCCCGGAGTGAAGCTTCTCCAGTGGGAATCAGCGGAGTGGGATACGACAAAGGCCTACAACGCTACGAAGACCCTGCTGGCCGCGTACCCGGATGTTGACGGCGTGTGGTGCGCCAACGACAACATGGGCATGGGCGCCATCCAGGCCCTGAAGGAAGCCGGCCTCGCGGGCAAGGTGCTCGTGACCGGTACTGATGGCAACCCCGAGGCATTCGACGCAATCAAGGCCGGATACATGACTTCCACGGAGTTTCAGGACTCGAGGTACCAGGCGCAGCTCGGCCTGTCCATGGCACTCGCGGCGAAGGAGGGAAAACTGGATGTGAGCAAGATGCCCGCGAAGTACAGGTCCTGGCTGATTCCCGGGGTCCAGGTGAACCGCGCGAACGTGACCAAGTTCGTCGACGAGGTCGTCAAGAAAATGCCGACATATGACCTGTCGGACTATTTCGCGAAGTGGGCGGGCGTAGCGCCCTAGAAGAATATACCTCCGCACGACGGGCCCCACTCCGCCGTGCGGGGGAGCTTTGCCGGCGCGTCTGTCCATTCGAGCGGGATTCGCCAAGGGAAGGAACTGCAGCGGATGACAACAGTGAGTGACAGGTCGAGCCGCCCGGCCTCGAGCAGAAAATGGATCCCGGCCCCTCTTGCAACCGCGGGAATCTGGCTTCGACGCACCGGCACGATCGCCCAGATCCTCACCTTGCTGATCCTCGTCGGAGCGTTCGCCATCGGGACGAACGGCAAATATCTCTCCCTGGCCAATATCCAGACCATTCTCAGCCTTGCGGCTATTCCGGCTATTCTCGCCATCGGGCTTCACCTGACCGTGGTGCTCGGTGGGATTGATCTGTCTGTCCAGGGAGTGGCTTCGCTTGTTGCGATCTTTGTCGGGCTCCTCATGAAAAACCAGTACAACGCCAATGACGCGGGGCTCTGGGTCCTTCCCATTTCCCTGGGCATCGGGGGAGCCGCCGGCGTGATCAATGGCGTACTGAACACCCGGCTGCGAATCCCGTCCTTCATTGCGACTCTCGGGATGAGCTGGGTGCTCTACGGGTTGGCTGTGTACATAAACAGAGCGGTCAATATCCAGATTCTCGATGACAGGATATTCAACGCCATCAACGGGATGGTCCTGGGGATTCCGAACATTGCGATTCTCGCGGTTGGCCTTGCAATCATTATGCAGTTCATCCAGGACCGCACGCAATTCGGGCGGTACCTGTATGCCATCGGAGGAGATGAGGCCATAGCCCAGCAGGGAGGGGTCAAGGTGGAAAAGACCAAGATCCTCGTATTCACCATCGCGGGGATCATCTACGGGCTCGGGGCGGCTCTTTTTGCCTGCCGGCTGGGCGTGGCAACGTCGCGAATGGGAAACGGCCTTCTCTTTCCCACCATCACGGCCGTCGCCGTCGGCGGTGTCGCTCTGACCGGCGGTCTCGGAGGGGCCAAGAACGCCGCACTCGGCGCCCTGATCGTCACGGCGCTCAACGACGGCATGGTCCTGGTGCATGTGAACCCGTACGCGCAGCAGGCGGTGAACGGCGTCGTTCTGATCACCGCCGTGGCTCTCACGTTGGACAGGAAGAAGCTCGGCTTCATCAAGTAGGACAAGGCGAGAATATGATTGACGCGAGCAACCGCGCCGACCAGGAGGCCGTGCTGGCGATGCGCCAGATCACGAAAGAGTTTCCCGGGGTAGTGGCGCTCGACAGGGTTGATCTGACCATCGGCAGGAATGAGCTGGTGGGGCTGGTGGGTGAAAACGGCGCGGGGAAATCCGTGCTGATGAAAATCATGATCGGGCTCCTCCAGCCGGATGAGGGAGCCATCACGCTTCATGGCGAGCCGATCACGCTGAAGAACCCTTCAGATGCAATCAGGCACGGGATTGGCATGGTCTTTCAAGAAGGTTCCCTGGTTCCCAACCTTTCCGTCATGGAGAACCTGTTCCTCTGCCATGAAGCAGGCTTCCGCAAGCTCGGAATCCTCTCCCTGCGGTCCATGCGCGCGGCCGCCCGAGAGCGCCTGGCCCAGGTGAAGGTCTCCGTCGACGTGGACCTGGCCGTTGCGGAGATCGGCCCGGCGGAGCGGCAGATGGTGGAAATCGCTCGCCTGCTGTGGCTTTCAGAGCTCTACGGGCACGACAATCCTGTCCTGATCCTGGACGAGCCGACCACGGTGCTTGCCGACAAGGAGCGGGAGACGCTGTTCTCGATTCTCCGAGAGCTCAAGGATCGAGCGTCCATTGTCCTCATCTCCCACCGCCTCCAGGAAATTCTCGAGAACTGCGATCGGATCGTGATCCTGAAGGACGGCAGGAATGTGACCGAAATGCCTGCTTCCCAGAGCAGGCTTTTGAGAATAGAGCAGTTGATGGTGGGGCATTCGTTCTCATCGGATCGCTTTCACGAGGAGGAGCAGCGACCGCGAGGCGAAACAGAGATCCTCAGAGTCGAGGACCTGGGCAAGACAGGATTGTTCGAGCCGATCAGCTTCACTGTGGACGAGGGGGAGATCGTCGGCCTGATCGGGCTCGTCGGCTCGGGCAAGGAGGAAGTCTGCAAATGCCTCGCCGGTCTGGAACGGGCGGATACCGGCAGCATCTTCCTGGACGGGAAAAGACTTCCCAGCGGCTCTCCCAGCGCGGCCGTCCAGGCCGGGATCGGGCACATCCCGATTGACCGTCGCAGCGAGGGCCTTGCCCTCATGATGAACGTTGCGGAGAACGTGAACCTCCTTGTTCTCAATCGCCTGAAGGCGGGAGGGTTCCTGAGCCCGGCGCGAGAGGAAGAACGCCCGCCACTGGGTCTCTGAATGTCAGATCAAAACGCCGTCCATCACTACGCTGTGCGCCAATCTCAGCGGCGGCAACCAGCAGAAGACGGTCATTTCGAAGTGGCTCAGCTCCCGCGTCCGGCTCCTGATTCTGGACCATCCCACGCGCGGGGTCGATGTCGGGGCGAAGGATGAGATCTACAAGCTCATGCGGAAGCTCGCACGGGAGGGGATAGGGATGCTCATGATGTGCGACACCCTCGAGGAGGATATTGGCCTGGCCAACCGGATGCTTGTCATGAAGGACGGCCGGCTCGTCGAGGAGATCGAGAGCTCGCCGAAAAAGAAACCGGATCCGAAGGACATCATCAGCCTCATCGTGTAGCCAAGGAAGTGTAGCACGACCTCCGCACAGGGGACGTGCAGAAGCGAGCGTATGGCCTTGCAGAAGGAGAACCGCGGTGGTTGCGTTGAATAACGGGGACCTGCCGGAAGCGCGGAGACGACTGACGCACAGGAGGCAAATTCCTCCGGTCTATATCACCGTGGCGCTCCTGGTTGTCGTCGGGCTCCTCTTCTACCTGGGGAATCAGAACTTCCTGACGCCATACAACCTCAACACCATCATCAGTTTCTCCGCCATCCTTCTCATGGTCGCCCTTGGCCAGATGTGCACCATCCTCGTTGGTGGGATCGACCTTTCCGTTGGCGGGCTGGTTTCGTTCATCTCGGTCGCGTTCATCGTCCTGATAAAACCGATCGGATACCTTGCGTATCCTTTGTGCATCGTTGCGGGAGTCCTGGCCGGCTACATCAACGGGCTCATCCTAACGCGGATAAAGATCCCTTCATTCATCGCAACCCTGGGAACTGGCGGCATTCTCACGAGCCTTGCCTACCTCATATCGCCCAGGCCGGTGAACCTTGCCCCCGACCTGTACGGCGTGGTTGATATCGTCAATGGATCCCTGTTCAAGGTGAGCAACGTCCTCCCGATCGGGCTCGCCGTCTTGATTCTCTTTCTCATCATCCTGCGCTTCACGAGCACCGGCCGCAATATTTTCTACATTGGCAGCAACATCAAGATGTCGTGGATGTCGGGAATCAACATCGTGAAGACGCGCAATATCGCATTCATGCTGTCGGGGCTGGGGGCCGCGCTCGTGGGCATCACGATTTCTTCCGTCCGTTTCGGGGGGGATCCGGTTGTTGGGACCTCCTACGTGCTGAGCTCCATTGCCGCAGTTGTCGTGGGTGGCACAGCGCTTACCGGTGGAACGGGTGGCGTCATCAACACCGTGTTCGGCGCGGTGTTCATGAGCATGCTCGACAATGGGATGACCGTGGTGGGCATAGATCAGTATCTCCAGCAGGCCATCCTGGGCGTCATGGTCATCATCGGTGTCACGCTGACCTTCGACCGGGAAAAGACTCCAATCGTGAAGTAGCGGAGTGCCTCAGTAGGAGTCCACCACCATCACGTCCCGGTAGCCTTCGGAAAGGTCCGGGAGGTTTTTCTGGGCCTGCAGCTCCGCGATGACCCGCTCTGGTATGGAATCTTCCCGCGCCCTGTTTCGCTCCAGGCAGCGGCTCACCGGAGTGTCCAGGAAGATCGCCCCGATGCTCCTTCCCGACTGGTGGGCCACCTGCAGGTACGGCTTCCTCGATTCCTCCGAGATGTTCGTATTGTCGATGAGCAGTTTCTGCTTGTTCTGAAGGAGGTGCTGGATGATTTCCCGTTCCACGTGCTTCACGAGAAACTCGTCCTGGGAAGCGAACTCCTTTTCCGACCATGTCTGGCCGAAGCTCGTCATCTCGAAGAGAAGCCGCCGAAGCTCCTTGCGGTTGACGCGTTTTCTGCCGGATTGCATGAAGAAGGTCCGCGCAAAATGCGATTTCCCCGAGCCTGGGAGCCCGCACAGGAGCACGATGTCGATGTTCTGGAACCGCTTTGTATCCATGGCATCCCTCTTCGAGCATCGGCTTCCGCCTGTCCGGGATAAGGGCAAAATAAAAGCCGGCCTGTCGCCGGCTTTTAAGAAATCCGCTCGAGGTCTGCGCTGCCGCAGTCCCGATCCCGGATTCAGATGGTGGTGGAGGGCTCAGCCCTCTGTCCGGCTATAATTGTAGCTCCCCCCGTGCCTGCGGTCAAGCATCCCGGGGGGCGCGTCGGGGTCCGGGCCGGGGGGCATAGGGACGACGCGGCGATCTGCTCGCGGGCTCCCGGCGAAGTTGACCCGGAAAGGGTTTCCCATCACACTACGCGGGATGCGGGCATCAACGGGAAGCAACCGCGTTCGACTGGCTATTGCGGGCACAGGCGATGTGGCAAACGGGCATGTGGAAGCGCTTGAGTCTCTCTCAGACATGGTCGAGATCGTTGCCCTGGCCGACGTCGTCCCGGGAAGGGCGCGGGAGTTTGCCAGGGAACACGGGCTGGGGGGCGTGAAGATCTGCCGGCATTTCGAGGAGGCTATTGCGCTTGCGGACGTGGATGCCCTGGATATCTGCACGCGATGGGAAAGTCACGGCCCGGCGGCACTGGCCGCCTTCACGGCCGGAAAGCACGTCTTTTGCGAAAAGCCGATGGCCGGCTCCGCCGTCGAAGCCCGGAACATGCTCGCTGCGGCGGAAGCGTCAGGTCTCGTTCACGGGATCAATTTCACGTACCGCAACTACCTCATGAGCCGGCTGGTGAAGCAACTCATCGGGGAGGGCACGCTGGGCGATCTCCTTCGTATCAGGCTGGAGTACCTCCTGGATGTCACGGGCCTGCCGCGTCATCCCGACCCTTCGCGTCCCGCGGCCAACCTCCTGGGAGATATCGCATCCCACACGGCGGACCTGGCGAGGTATTTCGCAGGGGAGGTCGTGCGCGTGCAAGGATCGTACAAGCTCGATGGCGGGAACAGGGAAAGCGTCAACGCTATTATCGATCTTGCCGGAGGCGTCGTGGGAACCATTGAAGCATCTTCCACGGCAACCGGGCGCACCCCGCATTACCGCCGCGTGGAGATCCACGGGACCCGCGGCGCGGCCGTCCTGCATTACAGCAACCCCCACCAGGTGGAGCTGTACACGAGCGGAGAGGGCATAGCCGGCAACGGGAAATTTGAAACCGTGACGGTTCCTGGGATGAAACCGATCCGCCACGACCACGAGGGATGGGTTCTCGGGATCCGCGGGGCACTCGAAAGCTTTGCCCGCGCCATCCGCACCGGCGCCGCGATGGACGGCGATTTTCGAGATGGATATCGCTCCCAGGTCGTCATCGAAGCAATCGCCCGGTCCTCCGCCTCGGGCTCTGCTGTTTCGATTGAGGATGATTGAACATGAGATATGAGACAGTGATCGACCCGCTCGAAGCAAAGGATCATCTCGGAGACCCGAGCTGGCTTTTCGTGGACTGCAGTTTCTACATCCGGGAGCCGAATCGCGCCGAGCGTGAATACGGTCAGTCCCATATAGCCGGCGCTGTCTATGCGCATCTCGATCATGACCTCTCGGGGCCCATCATTCGGGGCAGGACCGGGCGGCACCCGCTTCCCGGGCGGGAGACTTTTGTCGGCACGCTGGGCAGCCTCGGCGTCGGCCCGGAGACCCAGGTGATTGCCTACGATGAATCGACCGGCGCCATGACGGCGGCAAGACTCTGGTGGCTCCTCAAGTGGGCCGGCCATGAAGCGGCGGCAGTGCTGGACGGCGGATTCAGGCGCTGGTCATCCATGGGTCTGCCCCGTGCAGGCGGGGTAGAGCGCCGGCCGGCCAGGCGATTCATCGCCGACTTCAAGCCGACCATGGCGTTTGATGCCGACACCGTGCTGGCCGTTCTGAACAACCCGCAGTACATCGTGCTGGATGCCCGGGCCGAGGAGCGATACAGAGGCCTGAATGAGACCCTTGACCCGGTTGCGGGCCACATCAAGGGAGCTTTTTCTGCTCCTTATACGGACAACCTCATGGAAGACGGGTCGTTCAAATCTCCACGCGAGCTTGCCGACCATTTTGAGGCGCTCACCGGCGGGAGGGATTCTGCCCACACCGTGTTCTACTGCGGATCAGGTGTCACTGCCGCGCATAATGTGCTCTCGTTCGCCCGGGCCGGAAAAAGCATTCCACGCCTGTATCCCGGCTCCTGGAGCGAATGGATCACCGATCCGCGCAGACCTACGGCAACCGGCCGGTCGTGACCGATGACAGTTGGAAAGGCCATCGCAAATTACTATGTTTTCACTCACCTATGTCGAAAAACGGAAGTGCCGGTGATCGCTTCCGAGAGGCGCTTGCTGAAGAGAGGCCGCTGCAGATAGCGGGTACTCCGAACGCCCTTGTGGCGCTTATGGCGGAGCGCATCGGCTACCGCGCAATCTACCTTTCAGGCGCCGGGGTGGCAAACCTTTCCTTCGGCCTCCCCGATCTCGGCGTCACCACCCTGGACAACGTGCTGGAGGATGCCCGGCGCATCACGGGGGCGGTCGGCCTGCCGCTCCTGGTCGACGTGGACACCGGCTTCGGGGCGGAGCTCATGATCTCCCGAATGGTCCGCGAGATGATCCGCGCCGGCGTCGCGGCGGTCCACATGGAGGACCAGGTGAGCGACAAGCGCTGCGGTCACAGGCCGGGGAAGGCGCTTGTAAGCCGGGAGGAGATGGTGGGCAGGATCAAGGCGGCCGTCGATGCCCGCGGCCGTCCGGACTTCCTCATCATGGCGCGCACCGACGCGGTTGCGGTGGAAGGAATGGACCGCGCGCTGGAGCGCGCGGCGGCATACGCCGCCGCGGGGGCCGACATGATCTTCCCCGAAGCCCTCGGAAGCCTCGATCAGTACAGGGCCTTCAGGGAGGCAACGGGGTTGCCCGTGCTGGCCAACCTCACCGAGTTCGGGATGACCCCACTGTATTCCCGGGAAGAGCTTGCGGGCGCGGGCATCGACATGGCCCTTTACCCGCTGTCCGCAAGTCGGGCCATGAACCGTGCAGCCATGAAGACCCTTGCCGCAATCCGCGAGCGCGGGACCCAGGCGGAGATGGTGGAGCAGATGATGACCCGGACGGACCTGTACGACCTGCTGGGCTACGAGGCCCAGGAACGGAAGCAAAGACATGGCTGAGCTGGAGCGAAAGTTCGCGGATGCGAAGAAAGTTGGCGGGCTGGCCGGCATTGTCGCCGCTGATTCCGCCATCAGCACCGTCGGTATCGAGGGCCGCGGCTTGAGCTACCGCGGGTATTCCATCGAGGACCTTGCGTCTCATTCGACCTTCGAGGAAGTCGCCTGGCTGCTCCTCCGGGGAAACCTGCCGTCTCCCGACGAGCTCTCCGATTTCCGCCAGAGGCTGAAAAACATGCGGCAGCTGCCGCCAGCCCTCGCAAAGATCCTGCGGGAGATACCCGCCGGGGACAGCATGATGGGGATTCTGCGGACCGCGGTCTCTCTCCTCGGCAACCTGGAGCCCGAGCGCAAGAGGGGAGATCCGATGCTGGTGGCAGATCGGCTGGTTGCCATCCTCCCTTCCGTCATTCTGCAGCGCCTCGGAAAGGACATCCCGGATGATGAAGACACTCTTGCCGGCTGCTTTCTCCATGGACTGGAAGGGCGGCGGCCGGCGGAGAGCGTGCGCAGGTGCCTTGACGTTTCCCTCATCCTCTACGCGGAGCACGAGTTCAACGCGTCCACGTTCGCCGCGCGCGTCATCATCAGCACGCTCTCGGACGTGCATTCCGCCGTGGCCGGCGCCATTGGCGCGCTGGCCGGCCCCCTTCATGGCGGCGCCAACGAGGAGGCCATGAGGCTCATCGAGGCCTACGCGGATCCCGAGGAAGCGGAGAGGGGAATCCTCGAGCGGCTGGATCGAAAGGAAAAGATCATGGGATTCGGACACCGCATCTACACGGTCTCTGATCCCCGGTCCCCGGTCATCAAGGAGTGGGCGTCGCGCCTCGCCGCAAGCCAGGATCAGAAGAATCTCTTCGCCGTTGCCGAGCGGATCGAACGGGTGATGTGGGATACGAAGAAGCTTTTTCCCAACCTCGATTTCTACAGCGCCCTTGCATACCGCTTCTGCGGCTTTCCCACCGACCTGTATACTCCCCTGTTCGTTCTTGCGCGCATCAGCGGTTGGATGGCGCACATCATGGAACAGCGCTCCAACAACAAGCTGATCAGGCCTATCAGCCGGTACACGGGCCCCGAGCCGAGGGTGTACGTCCCACTCGTTGCGGACCGAAATCCATGACCGCCCCCGCGGCGGACTCGCTCCTTACGGAGATTGCCGGCTACGTGGCGCAACAGCCCATCCAAAGCGAGGCGGCCCTGGAAGCCGCTTCCTGGAGCCTGGCCGACAGCCTCGGCTGCGCCATGCTTGCGCTGAAGTTCCCCGAATGCCGCCAGCGCCTGGGCCCCGTCGTTGAAGGGGCGGTCATGTCCGCCGGGAGCCGGGTGCCGGGGACCGCGTTCGAGCTGGATCCGGTCCAGGCGGCGTTCAACATCGGGTCCATGATCCGCTGGCTGGACTACAACGACACGTGGCTGGCCGCCGAATGGGGACATCCGTCGGACAATCTCGGGGGGCTCCTGGCAGTGTCCGACTGGTTGAGCAGGAGGCAGAATGGCGGAAGGCCGCCCCGTCGCGTGACGGTGCGGCAGCTCCTCGAAGCGCAGATCAAGGCCTATGAAATCCAGGGTGTGCTTGCCCTGGAGAACTCCTTCAACCGCGTAGGCCTCGACCACGTGATCCTCGTCAAGGTTGCCACCGCGGCCACCGCGACATGGCTCCTGGGCGGGGACGCCGGGCGGATTGCGGATGTCGTCTCCAATGCATGGATCGACACCGGGCCGCTTCGCACCTACCGCCACGAGCCGAACACCGGCTTTCGAAAGTCATGGGCCGCGGGGGATGCGACAGCACGGGGCGTGCGCCTTGCGCTGATGGGGATGGCGGGGGAGCCCGGATATTCCACGGCGCTTTCTGCCGCGCGCTGGGGGTTCTACGAAGCGATCTTCCACGGCCAGCCTCTTCGCGTCGGCCGCCCTTTTGGCTCGTATGTCGCCGAGAATATCCTGTTCAAGATTTCATTCCCCGTTGAGTTTCACGCTCAGACGGCAGTCGAGGCGGCCTTCGCGCTCCACCCGAGAGTAAAGGATCGGCTGGACAGCATCCGCCGGATCAGGGTGCGAACCCAGGAGTCTGCTCTGCGCATCATCGACAAGAAGGGCCCGCTTCGAAACCCCGCTGACCGGGATCACTGCCTTCAGTATGCCGTGGCCGTAGCGCTGATCCATGGAGACCTCAAGGCCGAGCACTACGAAGAAAGGACAGCGCAGGATCCCCGGATCGACACGCTTCGAGCGCTCATGCATCTGGAGGAGAATCCGCGCTACACGGCGGAGTACCTCGACCCGGAGAAGCGATCCATTGCGAACTCCCTCCAGATCTTCTTCGATGACGGGAGCTGCACGGAGGAAGTCGCCGTGGAATACCCAATTGGCCACAGGCGGCGCCGGGCAGAAGGGCTGCCCCTGCTGTTCGAAAAGCTTCGGGAAAACCTCTCGGGGCAGCTTTCCCGGGACCGCGTGAACGAGATCATGGCCCTTTTCAGGGATCGGCAGAGGCTGGAACGCCTCACCGTGCCCGAGTTGATCGAGCGCTTCCTGTAAGCGGCGGACCTTATCTGCCCGGACATCTTCGACAATAATATTCGCGACAATAATATTCGTTGACAGCTGCCAAGACCCATGATAGCCTTTGCGCAATCGATTTCATAAGGAGCATCCCCGTCATGGCGTCCATGAAGGACGTAGCACGCCTCGCCAGTGTCTCGGAGTCTACGGTGTCCCGGGTCCTCAACCAGTCACTGCCCGTGGAACAGGACACCCGGCTGAGGGTCCAGGACGCCATCCGGAAGCTCAATTACAGGCCCAACCTCCTTGCCAAGGGGCTCCGAAGCCGAAGCGGCAAGCTCATCGGGCTGGTGGTGCCTGAAATCGTCCATCATACATTTGCCAGCTTCATCCAGTTCATCGAGGAAAGCGTTGTTGCGCGCGGATGCGGCCTCATCCTGGGCAACCATAAGAACAACCCCGAGCTGGAGGAGAGCTTCATCGATGACCTCATCCGGCGAAACGTCGACGGCATCATTTTCTCCCGGGTCTCGGATGAAAGCCGGGTCATGAGGCTCATCAACGAGACCGGCGTACCCGTCGTTGTCATCGATCGCGCGGTGGAGCAGGAGGAAGTGGCCAGCGTCGTGCTGGACAACCACCGGGCCGGTGTGCTCGCCGGAGAGCATCTGGGAAGCGCCGGCCACAGGAAGATCGCCTGCGTCACCGGTCCGCTGAAGATCTCCCTGTGCCGCGAGCGCCTGGCGGGACTCAATGAAGCCCTGGCGCGGTTTCAGACCAGCGTCGAGGCGGATTGGACTTTCGAAGGCGACTTCAAGTTCGAATCCGGATATTTTGGCGCTCGGGAGCTCTTCACGGCCCACCCCGACATAACCGCGGTCTGGGCGCAGAACGATCTCATGGCCGTCGGGGTCCTGAAGTACCTCCTGGAACGCGGCAGGTCCGTTCCACGCGAGGTTTCCCTTGTGGGCATGGACGATATCAGCCTTGCCCGCATGATCACTCCTTCCCTTACCACGGTTGTTCAGCCCTTTTCCGAGATCTGCGAAAGGGCGGTTGATTTGTTGCTTCGTCAAAAAAATGGAGATGGGTCGAGGACCGAAAAGGTCGTCATCAAGCCCGGCCTTGTGGTGCGGGACTCGACGGCGTCTCGTTGATGCTTTTCGCGCAATCGATTGCGCAATCGTTTGCAGAGAGACCTGCTGAGAAAGGAGGTAAGAGGTCGGCGCAGGTCCCGCGGAATCGCGCGCGGAATCGTGACGGGCTCCATTTTCAAAGGCATGAGACTGGTGGAAATCCTTGAAGGAGGCTTTTCGATGAGCAAGAGACTTGGAAGAACAATCATCGTAGCGCTTGCCCTTCTTTTCCTGTCCGGGTTTGCTTTCGCAAAGGGACAGGGCGAGACAACAGGGCCCAAGTACAAGTTCAGCATGGTCATTTATGGGACGGTCGGCAACCCGTTCTGGAAGAAGGTCGTGGCCGGCGCCAGGGACGCGGCAGCCGGGCTCGGCTCAGACGTCGACATCCAGTACGCGGATGATGATTCGGTGAAGCAGGTGAGCATCATCGAGACCGCAATCGTGAACAAGGTGGACGGCATCGGCATCATCATCAACCTGGATGACGCATACACGAAGGTCATCCAGAAAGCACGCGACGCTGGGATCCCCGTTGTTGCATACAACATCGACAGCACCAAGGGTGCAGAGGGCACCGCGCGCCAGGCGTTCATCGGGCAGGACTTCGTGACCGCCGGCTACCTCATCACCAAGCGGCTGATCAAGACCTATGGAATCAAGAGCGGCGACCACCTGGTGTGCCCCGTCGAGCATCCCGAGGCCGTCTACGCGGCTATGAGGTTCGCGGGAGTGAAGAAGGCCCTGGACGAAGTAGGCGCATCGGGAGAAGTCCTGGACACGGGCGGAGTCTCCCTTGATGACACCCTGACAAAGCTGACCCAGTACCTCCTGGGCCACAAGAACACCGCAGCGGTCCTCGCCATGGGCGGCATGCCCATGGAAATGGCTCCGAAGGCCATCGCGGACGCGGGTCTGAATATTCCCAACGCCGGCTTCGATATCACCAAGACGATCATTGACAACATCAAGAGCGGGAAGTCCCTGGCAACCGTTGACCAGCAGCCGTACTACCAGGGCATGTTCACGGTGGTGCAGCTGTACTTCAACAAGAGGTTCGGCCTGCTGCCCTGCGACATCAACACCGGCGGCGCGATCATCGACAAGACGAACGCGGACGCCGTCCTGAAGTTCGCGGACACCGTTCGCTGACGAAATGAGCGCGGCCGTCGGGCCGGACCAACCAGTCCGTGCCCCTCCGGCCGCGCGTAGACAGGGACGTCGAGGGGCGCCGAGCCCTCGCGCGGTACACCGCGCGGTGGCGGAAGGCGCCCTTCGCAGGCCCAGAGGAACCCCCATGGCATCAAAGAGCATGTCTCTCAGCTCGAGCATCACGGCCCTGCGTCGTCACAAGACCGGGAACATCATCATCGTGTTCTTGACGATCCAGATCGTCGCCGTCGTGTTCGCGCTCATCTTCCCCGAGCAGTTCCGGTACCTGGACGTCATGAACATCCAGGTGCTCCTGAAGGACATCCCGCAGGTCGGCGTCATTGCCCTCGGCGTGAACCTCCTCATGATCGCCGGAGAGTTCGACCTGTCTGTCGGGGCAACGTTCACGTTCACGGCGCTGTGCATGGCGAAGATCTTCAATGCCGGCGCGAATGTGTGGGTCGCTGCGCTGATCGGGATTGCAATCGGAGCGGCCATCGGCTGGCTCAACGGTTACATCACGGTCCGCTCCCGCGTCCCTTCTTTCATCATCACGCTGGGGTCCATGATGTTCTGGCGCGGCATGATCCTTGTGCTTTCGCAATCCGTGACGGAGCGCTTCGCCCCGGGCAGCCTCTTCGAGGGGATCTTCACGAGCCACCTCGGCCCCATCCAGGTCCAGTTCGTATGGCTCGTGGGTCTCACGGTCCTGACCTGGTTCCTCCTGGAGCGCCACCGCCTGGGCAACCACTTCTTTGCCGTCGGCGGCAACCGCATGGCGGCCGTTGCGCTTGGCATCAACCCCAACCGCGTGAAGATAATTGCCTTCGTCATCACCGGCGCCCTTGCGGCTTTCTCGGGGATCCTGAGCACCGTGCGCGTCGCATCGGTGTCCCCGATCCAGGGAGAGGGGTTCGAGCTGCAGGCAATCGCCGCGAGCGTGATCGGGGGAACGGCCCTTATGGGAGGTCAGGGCTCCATGATCGGCGCCTTCCTGGGAGCTGCCTTGCTCTCCACCATCCAGGACTTCCTGCTCCTCCTCCGGGCCCCTGGCGCGTATCTCAAGCTGTTCGTCGGCGTCATCGTGGTGTTCGCCGCGATCCTGAACCAGCTTCTGAAGAAAGATTGAGGGAGGCACTGCCATGTCGGACGCCACAACCCGATCCCCGCAGCAGGCCGCGCCCGCCGGCGCGTTCATTTCGCTTTCGGGAATCGTGAAGGACTACGGAAGCATCCGCGCCCTGAACCACGTGGACTTCTGGGTCAATCCCGCGGAGATCGTCGGCCTGGTCGGCGACAACGGGGCCGGGAAGAGCACGCTCATCAAGATCATCTCGGGCGTTCTTCAGCCCACCGAGGGGACAATCACCGTCGAAGGGAAGCAGATCCGCTTTGACAGCTCGAAAGTGGCCATGGACCACGGGATCGAGACCATCTACCAGGACATGAACCTCATCGACGTCATGGACATCACGCGCAACATCTTCTGCGGCCGCGAGGAGACCAATGGCCTCGGCTTCCTGAAAACCCGCAGCATGAAGGAAAAGGCGATGTCCGTGCTCGAGAAGGAGATAACGATCGAGGGGATCCGCTCTCCGGGCCAGAGGGTCGGCCATCTTTCCGGAGGTCAGAAGCAGGCAGTCTCCATTGCGCGTGCCATGTTCTTCAAGAAAAAGGTGCTCCTCCTCGACGAGCCCACGAGCGCCCTTTCCGTTCGCGAGACCCAGGCATTCCTCGACCACATCATGCGGCTTCGCGACGAGGGGATGTCGGTGGTCCTCGTGACGCACAACATCTACCACGCGTACCAGGTTGCGGACCGCTTCTCCCTCCTCAGCCACGGGAAGAAGATCCTGGACACGCTGAGGAAGGACACCACCACCGAGGAGCTCACGAGGATCATCGTCGCCCACTGACGGCGCAGGGGGGGCATTCCAATGAACACACGAGAGCGGTTTCTGCAGGTCATGGACTTTTCCCGGGACGTTCGCTCCGTCAAGTGGGAGTTCGGGTACTGGGGTGAGACCCTGGACACCTGGTATGCGGAGGGTCTGCCCCGAAAGGACTATCCCGAGATCCCGTGTGACATCACCACACCGACGGCCAACCTCTACACCCGCGCCTGGAGACGGCTGCGCGGGAAGCGCCTGCCCAAGGGGATGCCCGTGATGGGAGGCGGGCTGTACTGGCCGACGCAGGGGTTCCCGCTGGACAGCGACGTACGCACCCGCTTCGGCATGGATGCCACCCAGCGGCTCGTGGATGTGAACCTCCTTTTCTGCCCGATGTTCGACGCGGAGATCTTCGAGGAAGATGAGAATCGCCTGGTCTACATGGACGTGGACGGGGTGACGCGGATACTCCTCAAGGCGGAAGCCACCATGCCGTCAGGGGCACGATGGCCCGTGACGGACTGGAAAAGCTGGAACAAGCTCAAGGAGGAGCGCCTTTCCCTGAAGGATATCAGGAAACGCTTTCCCCCGAACTGGGCAGAGCTCGTACGCGATTACCGCGACCGCGATTATCCTCTGGCCCTCGGCGGCTACCCCCACGGCTTCTTTGGCACCCCGGCCCACCTCATGGGTTACGAGAACCTCTTCGTGAGCTACCTTCAGGAGCCGAAGCTCGTGCATGACATCCTGAACACGTTCACGAACCTCTGGATTGCCGTGTACTCGGAAGTCCTGAAAGAGGTGAAGGTGGATCACGTTCAGATATGGGAGGACATCTCGTACGGCTCTGGTTCCATGGTCGCTCCCGCCATGATCCGAGAGTTCCTCCTGCCGTACATCAGGCGCATGACGGATTTCTTCAAGAGCCACGGGATCTCCCTCATCTTCCTGGACACCGATGGTGATTGCTTCAGCCTCATTCCGCTGTTCATGGAGGCGGGGGTCTCGGGGATGTACCCGTTCGAGGTCAATTGCGGGATGGACATCGTGAAAGTCAGGAAGAGCTTCCCGACGCTGCGGATGATGGGAGGGATCCCGAAATCCGAGATTGCCCGGGGGAGGTCGCGGGTGGACGAGATCCTCCTGCCTGTCCAGGAGGTTCTGAAGGCAGGCGGCTACGTCCCCTTCGGTGACCATTTCATTCCGCCCGAAGTGCATTATGACCTTTTTGCCTATTACCGTGAAAACCTGAACCGGATCATAGACTCTGCCGGAACCAGGTAGGAGAAAGCACGGAAACCCGGGTCCCCGAGCCGGGTTTTACGGCCGAGCCGACGGGGCGGCGGCGCCGCCCGCCGCTCTGCCCGCGGCCCTGCCGAACCGCACAAGCTCGACCACCAACCCGATGAACGCGCCGCCCATTCCGACGATCATCACGATCTTCAGGAGCGTGTTCAGCCACGCGCCCACGAGGTGGGAGAAATCCAGCGGGAAAACGATGAAGAAGACGATGATGGACAGGAGCCCGGTCCCCGCAAATACCGCCCGCAGGAAAGCGGAAAGCCATGAGGGACGGTAGAAGCAGAGAAGCAGGTTGCCGACAATCTGGGCCATCAGGGAAATATCCGCCGCCCAGAGGATGTCGGCCCATGACTCCAGGATCACTCCCTGCGTCGCCTGCCGCCAGAGAAGCACGGTGTTCACGAACACCAGGACAATGACGTTCCAGACGACAGCTGCGGCCAGCTCTCCAGTTCTTTTTTCCTTCATGTCTCCTGTAACACCGACCTTCGGCAACCGGTCACCCGGTGGGTGTGTTCTGACGCCCGCCTATTGTGCCCGCTTCTCCTCGTGGAGGATGTCGATCTGTTTCAGCTCATCGATCTTCCTGCCCAACCGGCTGTTTTCCGCGCGGAGATCGAGGACCGTCTTCAGGATGGAGCGCCAGTTCTTCGCGTCCTTCAGATGCGCGCCCCGGGGATAGCGCTTGATGTAATCATCGAAGCCCTGGAGCGCCTGGGCATAATCCCTCTGGGGATTGTCGTAGAAGGCCTCCAGGTAAGCGGCCTGGTAGAGAGCCTCACCGGCAGTTTCTGTCCTGGGCTCGGCCGCCGCTTTCTCATAGGTCTGGATTGCTGACTGGTAGCGTCCTGAGTCCGCTTCATCCTCCGCCCTCCGGAGGTCGGCGGTGTTTTTCGTGTCTGACGCCGGCGCCTGCGTTCCAGCGCAACCGGCGGCAAGCGCAACGATGATCAGGAGGCCGAAACGCCTCATGATTCTCTCCTGTCGATGACGAAAACGCTCCGGGAGTCCATTCTTATCTTTCCTTTCAGCTGGGCTGCGATGGATGACACCTCCGGAAGGCCGGTGAGCTTCCTGTGCTCGTTGGTGACGACGGCAATGGAAATGGTCATGATGGGAAACCTCATTTCCATGCCCTGTCTTGTCGTGCCCATGATGTACCCGAGCTTTCGATCCTCAGGGGCATAGAACGCGGGCGCCCGGCGGTCGAATTGCGCGATGATCTCCTCCGCAATGGACTGCATGGCGCGCGGGACGGTCATGACTACAAAATCATCGCCTCCCACGTGTCCCACGAAGTCGTCGGGTGTCCCGAGCGCTCGGACCGTGTCTTCCACGATCACGGCTGTCTCCTTGATGACCTCGTTGCCTTTGGCATACCCGTAACGATCGTTGAAAGCCTTGAAGTTCGCCAGGTCGATCCAGAAGAAAGCCAGGGGCTGCCCCTGGTCTATGCGTTTCTCGAGGACGATCTCTATGGCGACGCCCCCCGGAAGGCGGGTGAGGGGGCTTGCGTCGAGATACAGCTCCTCGAGCTTCGACAGGCGCTTGCCCATGGCAAGGAATGCCCGTGAAAGGAGCCCGATCTCATCTCCCGTGGTGATTTTCGGATCGTACTCGAAGTCCCCCTCTGCGAAATGGGCCGTTGCATCGGTCAACCGCAGGACGGAGGATGAAACATAGTGGGTGACGAGGATGGCGGCAAAAGCGCCGATCAGCATGCTGACGACGCACAGGGCAATGCTGGTCAGAAACGCCGTGCGGCCTACGTTTCCCAGGCTGCTCATCTTCCCGTCCTGTGAGATCTTCGCGTTCGCCGACTGGGTACGGAGAGTCTTCACGAGCTTGTCCAGGATGCTCTTGAGCTGTCCGTCGGAGATGGCGCGGGCTTCCCCGACCAGGCGGTGATGAACCAGCTGGACTTCCTGGGAGAAAAGTGCCTCGTAGGCCGCGCCCTGCTCCTGGATGATGGGGAGGCCGGGCACCTCCAGGCGGGGCAGGTTCTGAAGTCCCCCCATGAGGGAGTCGAACTCCTTCCTCCTTTTCTGGAAAAGGCTCGCCATGTCATCCGTTCCGAGCACGAGGAACCTCTTCTCATACGTGTCCATTGCGAGGAGGGAGTCCAGCATCTTGTCCGAGGACTCCTGGATCACCACCTCCACTTTCACGATCTGCCCGTTCAGGAGGTTGATCTGCTGGAGGCTGAAGAGGGAATACCCCGCAACAATGAGCGTCAGGACGACGAGGACCGCGTACCCGAGGAGCATCTTGTTCGCAATGCTGAGCCTGCTGAAAAACGCCGGCGGCGGGCCGAGCTTGTCGAGGAGTTGACCAGCAGGAAGAAACTTTCTCAAAGGCGCACTGGCGGGGTGCACTCGTGAATTGTACTGAGAGCATGGAGGCAAAGTCAAGAAACACGTATAGTCGAGGTTGTTCTGGAGACGGGAAGGAGACGCGCTATGCGTGTGCTGTTTGTCGGCGGGACGGGAATCATCAGCTCGGGAGTTTCCCCCCTTGTCGTGGAAAGAGGGATGGAGCTCACCATCCTGAACAGGGGGCAGAGGAGCGAGTTCCTGCCACCCGGGGCAAAACAGATCGTGGCCGACGCCAGGGACCCCGCGACAATGCGAAAGGCCCTCGCGGGTGCCAGCTTCGACGTCGTTGTCGACTGGCTTGTTTTCACTCGCGAGCAGCTGGAAGCGGATATCGCCCTTTTCACCGGGATGACGTCGCAGTACATCTTCATCAGCTCGGCGAGCGCGTACCAGAAACCGCCCACGCATTTTCCCATCACGGAGTCGACGCCCCTGGCCAACCCCTACTGGCAGTACAGCCGGGACAAGATCGCCTGCGAGGAACGGCTCACCCGCGAGTACAGGGAGCGGCAGTTTCCCATGACGATCGTCCGTCCCTCCCACACGTACGGGCTCACCATGATCCCCGCGGGATATCACAGCTGGACCCATCCGTGGACCCTGGTGGACCGCATGCGGCAAGGCAGGAAGATCATCGTCCAGGGAGACGGAACCTCCCTTTGGACGATGACCCACAACACGGATTTCGCCAAAGGCTTTGTCGGGCTTCTCGGCAATCCCAGCGCAGTTGGCCACGCTTTCCATATCACCTCCGACGAGGTGCTGACGTGGAACCAGATCACCGTCGCTATCGGGAAGGCTGCGGGAGTGGAACCCGACATCGTGCACATTTCATCGGATTTCATTTCAGCCTTCGATCCCGAGTACCGCGGGGGGCTGATGGGAGACAAGGCACAATGCGCCGTGTTCGATAACTCCAAGATCAAGAGCTTCGTTCCGGGCTTTACGGCGGGCATTCGTTTTTCCGAGGGCGTGCGGAGGTCGGTCCAGTGGTACGAAAGCCACCCCGAGCGCTGCACCGTCGATGACTCGTTCAACAGGATTTCCGACAGGATCATTGAGGCGCACGACGCAGGCCTCAGGCTTGCCGGCAGGCCCGTCTGAGCGCCATGAGGCTCACCGGAGGGTGGGTCGTCTAATCACGGCAAAACTGATATACTTTCTCTCGTGAAAATTGCTGTTCTGGGAGCATCAGGACGTCTCGGGCGACGCCTGGTCAGGCAGGCGCTTGCAGCCGGCCACCGGGTGGTGGCGCTCGTTCGATTTCCTCTCTTTCTCCGCCTCTCTCATAAAGCGCTCACGATCATCCGGGGGGACGCCAAGGATGAGAAAGCCCTCGAAAAGGCCCTCAGGGATGTCGAGGTGGTCATGACGGTGCTGGGACCGGATGCGGGAATTTCCCCGGATTCCACCAAGCGGGCGGCATCCGCCGTCATATCTGCCATGAAACGGGTCGGCGTGAAAAGGCTGGTCTGGCAAACCGGATCGGGTGTTCCCTACATGGGTGAAACACTTTTTGGCTCGCGCAAGGTGATGCGGCGCGCCCTGGGCCTTCTTGGCGGGCCGGCGCTGGAGAAGGTGGAGGAGGCGCTTCGCATTGTCATGGAAAGCGACCTCGATTGCACCGTCGTGCGCTTCAACCGCATAGAGCTTGTCCCATCCCTGGGGAAGCTCCCCATACGGTGGAAGACCTCGAAGCCCAGGGCGCTGTCCCCGGACGAGGCTGCCGGGATCATGCTTGCCCAGCTCATGGACTCCCGAATGCAGAGACAGGTATCGTCGTCGAACTGATCCGGCGCGCGTGAACTGCGCTCCGGAAGGCTCGCGAACACCCCTTCACTTGTTCCGTGTCGCCTCGTGGAGCGACCACACCGCCAGGTATGTCAGGAAGATAAAGAAGGCGAAGGCGATGCTGAACAGCACCGCCTTGAGGTTGAAAAGGTTCGCCACCCCCGCTCGCAGCGTGGCGAGGGGCGCGCCGAAGATATCCCAGCTGTTGAAGCCCCGGAACCTGCCGAGGTAGATCCCGTACCCGCCCAGGAGCGTTGCCACCCCGACGAACGCCCAGGCCATGCGCGCGGTGAAGCGCCGACGGATCGTGTCACTCAGGATGATGAGCGAGATGAGTCCCAGGATGTTGCCGATGAAGGCGAACACGGAGCTCAGGATGATGTCGTACCAGAGGAGCCCGTTTGCCGTGAGCACCTGGCTTCGAAGCGAAAGGTCGGAGGGCGCGCGGATGACGTGGATAATGTCAGTGAGGATGTACGGGGCATTCGGATAGAAGAAGAGCCACACCAGACCGATGCCCGCCTCGGTCACCCGTATCCGCGGGGTGACCCTGCCCGACATGCTGATCCGAAGGACCACGAGCGACAGGACGTACGGGATCCAGGCCAGGAAAAGGTTCCACGCCAGGAAGCCGTAGCGGACGCTGCCGGTGCCAAGCGCCCGGAGGCCGAGCATGAGGACGCAGCCCAGGGAAGCGGCAAAGAGCGCCGCGGTCAGGGTCCGGTAGGGCCGCGGGGGCATATATTTCTCCAAGCGTTGAGCGTGAATGACTGAGGCTAGCACGGAGGGACAAGGTGAGTCAAGGAAAGACGCACGGTTCGTCGACGGGCTTGAAAACGGTGGGCGCAGGGAAGAGAATAAGCAGCCATGACTGAGACCATCGGCTGGCTGCCGGAGCCCGAGGAGCACAATTACCCGGCCGCCCTCTCGTACCTGGAGCTGCTGTTTCCGTCGGAGAAGGCCGCCGGGCTCGTGGAGAAGCTGAGGGCCGCGCCTGTTGCACAGTTCAAGGCAAAGGACATTTTCCGCGCATCGGGTCTTTCCCTGCTGGGAGTCAGCAACTGGCACGTCGAAAAGGATCGCAAGAAAATCGCCTCCCGGAAGGAGCTTTCGCCCATCCTCCTTGTGAGAGGCGAGAACAGGGTGATCATTGCGGACGGGTACCACAGGCTGTGCGCGGTGTACTCGATGGACGAGGATGCCCTCATACCGTGCAAGGTTGTCTGAAGAGCTGCCTTCCCGGACGAAACCTCACTAATAGAGCCTGTGGACCCGGCGGGCTGAGATCAGCTCGCTGTTCATCCCCGCTTCATGAAGCCCGCCGCTGTAGCGGCCATGCTCCATCTTCACGCACATGTCCACGACGCTGATGAGCCCCGCGGAGCGCGCCCGCTCGGCCGCGGGAAGGTTGATGATGCGCAGCTGCTGCCAGAACCCCTTTGCCTTGATGGCAATTGCCTGCTCCACGAGCTCGGCGCACTCCGCGGCCGGTCGGAACACGTCCACGAGGTCCACGGGGAAAGGGATGTCGGTGAGAGACCGAAAAACTCTCTTCCCCAATATTGTTTCAGCCTTCGGGTTGACGGGCACGATCTGGTAGCCCGCGGACTTCAGGTACCCGCCGACGAAGTAGCTGGCCTTCTGATCGTCTGAAGACAGGCCGACCAGCGCGATGGTGCGAAACTCGTTGAGAACGCGCCTGATGTCGTCGGGGTTCTGGTAGAGCGCCTTCTGCTCCTCGGAGAGCGAGGAGTTCAGTCGGATTGAGCACACAAGGCCTGATCCAAGTCCCATAACAGATCCTCCAGATTTTCGATGCCGACGGAGAGACGGATGAGCTCGGGGCCCACCCCGGACTGCCGAAGCTCTTCATCGGAGAGCTGCCGATGCGTGGTGGACGCCGGGTGAATGACGAGGCTTCGCACATCGCCGATGTTGGCGAGGTGGCTGAAGAGCTTGAGCCTTTCGATGAATGCCCTGCCGGTCTGCCGCACGTCCTCGCCGGCCTGCTTTTTCACGCCGAATGAGAGAACGGCCCCGGGACCGCCGGGGAGGTACTTGCGGGCCAGCGCGCTGTCAGGGTGATCGGGGAGCCCGGCGTACGACACCCATGCCACGCGGGGATGATCGTGGAGGAACTTCGCGACGCCAAGGGCATTCTTCACGTGCCGCTCCATGCGCAGGGAAAGCGTCTCCACCCCCTGGAGGAGCAGGAATGCGTTCATGGGGGAAAGACATGCGCCGGTGTCTCTCAGGGTGGCTGCCCGCGCCTTCATGAGGAAAGCGTAGTGGCCGAACGTATCGAGGAAGCGCAGATTGTGATACTGGGGCGACGGCTCTGCCAGGGAAGGGAAGCGCGAAAAATCGAACTTCCCCGAATCCAGGAGCATCCCGCCCAGGGAGTTTCCGTGGCCTCCCAGGAACTTCGTGATCGAATGGAGAACGATCGTGGCGCCCACCCCCATGGGGCGGCAGAGATACGGGGTTGCCAGCGTGTTGTCCACGATGAACGGGATGCCGCGGCTGCCGGCGAGAGCCGAGAGGCGCTCGAAATCCAGGATGCTGCCCTGGGGATTGCCGATGGTCTCTCCGTAGAGGGCCTTCGTCTTCGGGCCGATGGCCTTCTCCCACGCATCGAAGTCCCCGGGATTCACGAAGGTCGTCCTGATGCCCATTTTCGGCAGGGTATATGCCATCTGGGTCATCGTCCCTCCGTAGAGGTGGGAGGAGGAGACCATCTCGTCTCCCGGCTCCAGAAGAGTCAGGAAGACGGCAAGCTGCGCGGCCATCCCGCTTGCCGCGGCAACCGCGCCCGTGGCTCCTTCCAGGGAGGCCACCCGCTCCTCCAGGACCGACACGGTGGGATTGCTGATGCGGGAGTAGATATGGCCGTAGGTCTTCAAGTCGAAGAGGTCCGCGGCGTGATCCGTGTCGTAGAACACGAACGAGGTGGTCTGGTAGATGGGCGCCGAGCGGGCGCCGACCTGGGAGTCGGGAATATGACCGGCATGGACCATGCGCGTGTCGAAACCGAACTCTTTTTCCTTCATCTGCAGTCTCCTGACGGCCAGAGCGGGACAAGCGCCCGGACAAGCTTCTCCAGCCACTCCTGGTCCACGGCATCGAACCTCGATTCTTCAGGGCTGTCGATGTCCAGGACTCCCCGGAGCGTCCCTTCCTTCACCACGGGGACCACGATTTCCGATCTGCTTGCGCTGTCGCACGCGATGTGGCCGGGAAACTCGTGCACGTTGGCCACGCGCTGCGTTTTCCGCGACGCGGCGGCAGTCCCGCACACTCCCTTGCCCATCGGGATTCGCGTGCACGCGGGAAGGCCCTGGAAGGGACCGAGGATCAGCTGGGATACCGCCTCGTGCCAGAGATAGAACCCCACCCAGTTGATCCGATCAAGGCTTTGCCGAAGGAGCGCTGAAATGTTGGCGAGGTTGGACGTCAGGGGAAGATCTGCTTCCCATAACGCCACGGCCTGTCGGACGGCAAGCGGGTAGTCCTCCAGCCGGTTGCCGCTGAATGTGCTCTGGTGAACCATGGCTCCTCCGCGAGTTCCCGGACCGGCAGCCGTGGTCCCCGGCAGGGGTCTTCCGCCGGTTTTGACCATTCGGCGCCGTTCCAGTAGAGTTTACCCACATCAAGGCAGGGAGTCACCCATGGCAGAACAAGGATTTTCAACCCGGGCACTTCACAGCGGGGACGACGCGGACCGCTCAATGGTCACGAGGCCCAAGACGATGCCTCTCTACGAGACGTCGGTGTTCGTGTACGATGACCTGGCGCAGGTCGATGATTTTCTCAGCGGCAACCGCAACAACTACATGTACACGCGCCTTGGAAACCCCAACCAGCGGGCGCTCGAGCTGTGGGGAGCATCAATGGAAGGAGGCGCGGACGCGCATGTTGCGGCCTCCGGCATGGCTGCGCTCATGGCCCTCCTGGGGTCTGAGTGCTCCTCGGGAGACAGGATAGCAGCGACCCGGGACATCTACGGGGGATCGCACAGCCTGCTTTCGAAGGAGCTTTCGCGTTTCGGTATCGGGGTCCAGTTCCTTTCCTTGGAAGATCCCGACAGGGTCGAAAGCGCCCTGCAGCCGGGGACGAAGATCCTCCTCGTGGAGACATCGTCCAATCCGCTCGTGCGCGTGGCTGACGTCCCCGCGCTGGCGCGGGCCGCCCACCGAAAGGGCGCGAAGCTCATTGTCGACAACACGTTCCTTTCTCCCGTTCTTTTCCAGCCCCTCGCGCATGGGGCGGATGCGGTGGTGCATTCGACAACGAAGTACATCAACGGCCACAGCGACGCCACCGGCGGCCTCATCGTGGCGGACGCCGAATGGACCGCGCGTTGCCGAAGGTTCACCCAGAACAGCGGGGGCCATTTGAGCCCGTTCGAGGCATGGCTCACGATGCGCGGGGCAAAGACCATCTCCTTGCGCATGGAACGCCATACGGCCAATGCGCTGGACATCGCCCGGTGGCTGGAATCACAGCCGGGTGTCGCCCGCGTTCACTATCCGGGCCTCCCGAGCCATCCCCACCACGCCCTTGCGAAGCGGCTTTTCCCGCGCGGGGCGGGAGGAATGATGGCTTTCGACCTTGCAGGGGGCCTTTCGGCCGCGGACAGGTTCATGAGAGGCCTCTCGTTCATCGCGTTCGCGCCGTCGCTGGCCGGCGTGGCAACCACCATTTCCCACCCCGGCAAGACCTCCCATCGGGGACTTTCAGAGAGTGAGCTTCAGGAGCTCGGCATCACCCAGGGCACGATACGCCTGAGCGTGGGAATCGAGGACGTGGAAGACATTAGGAAGGACCTCGACCAGGCGCTTGTACGGACACACTGAGCGCGGGCGTTCAGCTGAACAATCGCCTGATCGACTTGAGGACCCTCTCGGGGTCGAACGGCTTGACGATGAAGTCCTTTGCCCCCATTTCGAGGGCCTCGAAGACGACCTGCTTCTGTCCCACGGCGCTTACGATCACCACCCTCGCTTCGGGATGCGCGGAAAGGATGCCCTTGAGCGTCTCCAGGCCGTTCATGTGGGGCATCGTGATGTCGAGGGTGAGGAAGTCGGGTGCATGCTCGCTGAACAGCTGGAGCGCTTCCATCCCGTTCGTGGCCTCCGCGACGATTGTGAACTCCTTCTCCAGTATGTCGCGGAGCCGCAGCCTCATGATGTGCGCATCGTCCACAATAATCCCGCGCTGCATCAGTCCTCTCCTTTCCCGTCCAGAAGGGCGATATTGATCTCCAGGACGCCGATCTCGGAGATGAGACTCAGGGCGATGGTGGGAATGTCGAGGAAATCCATGGACAGGTCGGACGCCATGAGCACGGCCGGCGGCGTAAGGTCGATCCTCTGGGACTCTCCCGCCAGCTCGATGCTCGCCTGGCCGGTGATCATGTTGGCGATCTCGCTGACAGCGCTGTTCGCGAGCCTGCGCACCTCGGCCGGAAGCTTGTTCGGCAGCATTGCCTTGGCGACGTTGAACGCGAAGTTCTGGTCCATGGCGTAGACCACCTGCCCTCGAATGAACCCCGTGATGCCCAGGATGATCGACACGGGGAGGTTGGGCATGGGGGAGGCTTTCTTTGCGAGGTCCTTGCGCGTGAGGCGCACGTTCACCTCCTTCTGGAACACGTCGATGGCGCTGCGAATGAAAATGTTGGCGTATTCCGCCCTCATGAGGCGACCTCCCCCTTTGTTGCAGGCCTGCGGGGAACGCTGATGGTGAAGGTGGTCCCCCGTCCTGCGGCGCTCCTGATCGATATGCGGCCACCCGCCTTGCGGACGGCCTCCCGGACCGCCGGCAGCCCGACGCCGCGCCCCGATACCTCGGTGACGCGGGTTGCGGTGGAAAAATTGTCGTTGAAAATGAACGTGAGAAGCTCACGCGGGGACACGGGGTTTCCGTCCGTAATGAGGCCGAGCTTTCGGGCGCGTTTCTCGACCTTGTCCAGCTGGATGCCGCTCCCGTCGTCGGAGAACGCGAATGTGATCCCCTGCGGGTCATCCTTGATCTCGATGCTGACCTTGCCGGCCGGGGGTTTTCCCCTGCGCTCCCGTTCGCCCGGTGGCTCGATCCCGTGGTCCACCATGTTGCGGATCAGGTGAACGAACGAGCCGACGAGGTCCTCGTAGTCATCCGCCACCACGGGAAGCTCTCCTCCTGTCACGGCAAGAGGCTCCACCCGCTTCCCCATCCTCGCCGCGAGGTCCGCCGTCATCCCGGGGAACCTCTCGAAAAGGGCGGCGACAGGCTTTTTCCTGTGCGACTCCAGCGCCTGCAGGAGCGCACGGTCGGCCGGGTAGCGGGTCTTGACGTGCTTTTCCAGGGCAAGGTAATCGGTTCGAGGGATCTCGACTGACTCAGCCTGTTGAAGCCAGCCGCTGCCCAGTGCGTCCGTGATGACGGAAAGCTCCTCCCGATAGGCGTCGATGAGGAGGGCGATCTTCTCTCCCGGCAGGATGGTCTGCCCGAGAGTCAGCCGGTCCGCAAGGAAATCCTCCAGCTCATGGGCCGCTTCCTGCGTCTTCTGGAAGCCCACGAAGCCGGCGTTTCCCTTGAAACGTGTGGATCTCCCGGACCACCGAACTGTAGCCGTCCCCCGGGTTTGCGAGCCGGGAGAACAGGGCCTGCGCCTCCCTGGTGAACGATGCGAAGGTGCCGCGGTTGGCGATCACCTTGAGCAGGGTCGCTTTCCGTTCATTCTCCTTGCGCGACTCCGCAAGCAGGCGCAGCTCCTCCGTGACGTCCGTGAGCACCACCATGACGCGGCTTCCATGGACCGCCTTGTACTCCGCGCGGACTGTCTTTTCCCCGATCCTGATCTGGTGGTCCAGGAGGTCGAAAATCACCTCCGGACGCGCTGTGCCGCCAAAGTACAGCCGAAGCCCGTTTCTGAAGTCCTCCCGTGCCCGGGGATCCTCGTAGAGGAGCTCGTCGATCCTCCTGCCTTCAATTCGACGGCCGAATATGTTCTCGCACTCCCGGGAGTACTCAGGGCCGACAAGGAAATCACCGTCGAAGGAGAGAAAGCCCTGGCCGGAGACGTCGAGCAGGCCCTTGAGGGACCGCGTCCTGTCCTCCACGAGGTCCTTCTCCACCTGGAGCTCATCCCTGGCCCCGCGCACCTCCACCAGCAGCATGAACTCGTTCTGGAGGAGCCGGAAGCGGACGTAGTTGATGGCCGCCGCGATCACCGCTGTCGCCCCCAGGAAGAACAGGTTGTTGAGGAGGACCGCGGTGTCGGCCGGGCGGGGGGTCATGACGTTGAAGGAGATGTACATGAGAAAAATGAGCAGGGCGTTGATGGCCGTGTGGTACGCGCGCCACGGCATGAGAAGGTTCACGCCGATCACCACGAGGTTGAGCCCCGCGTAGTAGCTGGAGGAGAAGCCCCCGAGGCTCGTCGTCATGAGCGCGATGATCCCGCCCACCTGCGCTGAGATGAAGTAGCCGTGGAGGTACGACAGCCGGCCGGGCCGGGTTGCGCGGACCACGAACAGCTGAATGAGAGCGAGACCCGCGGAGATCGAGCGGTAGATCGCGAACCGCGGGAGGAGGGAAGGCGGCATCATGAAAACATCGAGAACAAAGAAAAGCGGCACGAGGATGGCCGCCAGGAGAGTCAGGGTCTAGAGCCAGTCGTGGATGATGCCGATCTGGTAACTCTGGAAGTCTCCCGCCTCAATGGCCTTCTCGGTCCATCGCGCAGAACGGCTCTTTTTCCCCGTGGAGGCCCTTGCATGGTTCTCGCCCTTCTGGTCTTCGGACTTTCTCATCGACTTCGATTCTCACTCCCCGTTTTTGCGCCCGGCTGCCGGCCGGTGCGGATTGTCCCCGGTTCCTGAAGAACTTACTGAAAGCATGTTTGCGCGGTCAAATCAAAGGCGCCGGCGCCGCGGCGGCGCCAGCCGCGCGCGCGAGGAGCGTTCACCTCGCGGGCACTGTTCCCCTTGCGCCGGCACCGAAAAACAGCCACGATATGTCGGAACCAGGGAGAACGCATATGAAACTGCCCGTACAAGGCGCCCAGACCGCGGTCATCTCCTGCATCGTGTTCATGGTTATGGCGCTCTCATCCTGCTCCCGCAGCGATCAGCGCGCGCCCGCCCCTGCGGTCACCGGGCCGAGGTTCGAGCTGGCCCTTGTCCCTGGACCCGCGTATCGCCATTCAGTCGGTTTCCTTTTCATCAAGCTCACCATGTACCCGCAGGTCGCCTGCTGGGTCGAAACACAGGATGGGCGCTACGTGGACACGATCTACGTGACAGGCAAGGGCGCCAGGAAAAAGTTCTGGGGAGCCCCCTCGGCGGGAAGACCGGAGGCGCTGCCCGTCTGGTCCCACGCGCGCGGAGCCGCGTCCCTTCATGCGGACGCCGTGTCCGGCGCCACGCCCGCGGGCGGCGTGCAGGCCGTGTCGCCAGTGGCCGGCAACTTTGCGCCGGGACGGTATGTGGTGAAGATGGAAGTCAATAGCAGCTACGATTACAACGACCGCTACACCCGGGCCAACTCCGGGGTCAACGGCCAGCCGTCCCTCGTGTATTCCGCCCGGATCGATATGGGCAAAGGAGAGGAGAGCGCGGACCTTGTCCCCGTGGGGACAGGGTCGGTGGACGGCTCAAACGGCAGCATCACGACCGGTCTGGAAGGGTTGACAACGGCCCTCCAGATGCTCAGCTCGGCCCGGATCACCTGGCATGACCGCTGAAAGAAGAGAGGGGAAAAACATGAAGGCACTCGTTCTTTACAGAAGCTTCCATGGCAACACAAAGGCCGTTGCCGACGCCCTGGCGGGAGAGCTCGTCTCCCTGGGTCATGAGGCAGTGGTCCAGGATCTTCGCCGCAGGCTCCCCGATCTCGGAAGCTTCGATTGCGCGCTTGTCGGCGCTCCAACCCGGATGGCAAGGGTCACCGGCAAAGCTTTGAGAGTGTTGAAGCGGATCGCAAAGAAGGGCTTTGCGGAAAAGCCCGTTGCTATCTTCGACACCTATGGGCCCGTGCCAGCCACCCCCGAAGAGCTCGAGAAGGGCAGGAAATGGATCATCCCCGGGGCCGCCGGCATGATGGAGAAAGCCGCGAAGGACGCGGGGCTTCACGTTTTCGCAAAGACTCTTCGATGCGAGGTGACGGGGCTCAACGGCCCTCTCAAGGAGCACGAGCAGCAGAACGCCGCGGCTTTCGCGCGAGAGCTCGCCTCGGGACTGCGCGGGGCGGCCGCTCGATGACGTGAAGGCCTGAGAGCGCATGACTCGCACATTCGATGCCGTCATCATCGGAACGGGCCAGGCCGGCCCTCCCCTGGCGGGTCGGCTGACCCGATCAGGAATGAAGGTTGCCGTCATCGAGCGCAAGAGCTTTGGCGGCACGTGCGTGAACACCGGCTGCATCCCCACCAAGACGCTCGTGGCAAGCGCTGAGGCGGCATGGTTCGCCCGCCGGGCAACCGACTTCGGTGTCGACGTATCCGGTCAGGTCAACGTGGACATGAAGAAGGTGAAGGCCCGCAAGGATGCGGTCTCCGCAAAGTCCCGGGTCGGTTTGGAGCAGTGGCTCAAGACCATGAGCGGCTGCACCGTGTTCGAGGGTCATGCGAGGTT
Source organism: uncultured Spirochaetota bacterium (assembly GCA_963753085.1). Taxonomy (GTDB): domain Bacteria; phylum Spirochaetota; class Spirochaetia; order SZUA-6; family Fen-1364; genus Fen-1364. The sequence goes on from CAVWBF010000028.1 coordinate 73,300, forward strand.
CGAGTCGGCGCGCGAGGTCCGCGTGGGGGAGGAGGTCCTGAGCGCCCCGAGGATCTTCATCAATGCCGGCGGCCGCGCCGTTGTTCCCGATATGCCCGGGCTGAACACCGTAGGCTACCTGACGAACTCCTCCATGATGGAGGTGGATTTCCTGCCCCGGCATCTCGCGATCATCGGGGGCGGCTACGTGAGCCTCGAGTTCGCACAGATGTACCGTCGCTTCGGCAGCGAGGTAACGGTGATAGAAAAGGGGCCGCGCCTTGCCGCCCGTGAGGATGAGGACATTTCGGATGCCATTCGGGGCATCCTGGCTTCGGAAGGGGTGCAGGTGCGGCTGGGAGCGGAATGCCTGGGCGTTGCAAGGGACTCGGATGGGATCACGGTGCACGTCTCCTGCCGGGACGGCGCACCAGAGGTCCACGCGTCCCACCTGCTTCTGGCAGTGGGTCGGCGGCCCAACACGGACGACCTGGGCCTGAAGAACGCCGGGATTGCCGTGGACAACCGCGGCTTCATTCCCGTGGACGCTCAGCTCAGGACCTCCGTGCCCGGCATCTGGGCCCTGGGGGACTGCAACGGGAAAGGCGCCTTCACCCACACTTCGTACAACGACTTCGAGATCGTCGCGGCAAACCTGCTCGACGGGGAAGAGCGCAGCGTCGCAGACCGGATCCCCGCCTATGCGATGTACATCGATCCGCCCCTGGGAAGGGCCGGCCTCACGGAGGCTGAGGTGAGGCGCCAGGGCCTGCCGGCTCTCATTGCAACAAGACCCATGACCCGCGTGGCCCGGGCGGTGGAGAAGGGCAGGAGCCAGGGCTTCATGAAAGTCCTCGTGAATGCGCAGACAAAGCGCATACTCGGCGCGGCGGTGCTGGGCGTCGGCGGGGACGAGGTCATCCACGGGATCCTCGACGTCATGTACGCCGGGGCGCCTTTCACCGTGCTCCAGAGGGCCATGCACATTCATCCCACCGTGTCGGAGCTGGTCCCGACCATGCTGGCGGACCTCGCTCCCCTGGCTACAGGCTCCGCCAGAACTTGAGGTTTCTCTTTTCGATCTCTCCCAGGGACGGCATGGGATAGAACTTCTGGTCGTTCTGGGACGCGAACATGAAGCCCTTCCTGATAAGCTTGTAGGACACGGCGTCGAGATTGCTTCTCAAGCTGAGCCCCTTGTTGCTCTTGTAGCCCACCGTGCGCAGCTCCTGGACGGCGTCCCTCAGAATGGAGGGGTGGAGGTTCACGATGGGGGGCTGCATGAACGGGTTTTGCTCGTACTCCGTCATGAACTCGGCGACGTTGAGGTCCAGCGCGGTATAGAGAAACCTGGGCGCGCCTATGGAGTTTTCCGGGGCCGTGATAAAACGCCCGAACTCCACGAAATCGAGCTTGGACAGCACGAGCATCCGAAGAGGGGAGATCTCAGCGTAGATGTATTCGCCCCCGCGCTCGTGGCCTTCGTACGGTTTTGCCTCGATTTCCAGGCAGTGGCCTTCCTCTGAGCTGAGGTAGAGGTTTCCCAGCGCCGAAAGATCCAAATGCTCCAGCACGCGGTAGCAGGAAATGAACTTCGTGGCCTTGGGGCGTCCGTCCTCGTGGGGTTTCAGGTCCGCAATAGCCGCTTCCACGCGGAAGTAGGGGTTTCGAAACGCGAAGTCCACCTCGGCAAAGAGGACTTTGCCCCGGTAATGCCGCGTCGGTCCCACCGTGTAGTGCCGGGCCAGCTGCTCCGGCGTGTACTGCGAGCCGATGAGCGCCGTTGTGGGATGCAGGATCACGTAGAGCCGGTTCACGTACTCCATGCTACCTCCCCCAGTATTCCCTGAGCATCGGGGCGATGACGAGGGAGATCACGCTCATCGTCTTGATGAGGATGTTGATGGAAGGTCCCGCCGTGTCCTTGAAGGGGTCCCCGACCGTGTCTCCCACCACCGCTGCCCGGTGCGCATCCGATCCTTTTCCGCTCGTTCCCCGTGATTCGATCATCTTCTTTGCGTTGTCCCAGGCGCCCCCGGAGTTGGCCATGAACACGTCCAGGATGAGCCCGCTCGAGGTGACCCCCACGAGGAACCCGATGAGCATCTCGATGCCTCCCAGAAAGCCGACGAGGAGGGGAGAGATGAGAGCAGTGAGCCCGGGAAGGATCATCTCACGGAGGGCGGACCGCGTGCTGATGTCGATGCACTTGTTGTAGTCCGGGCTTTCCGAGTCCGTGAGGATCCCCGGCCTCTCGCGGAACTGTCGTCGCACTTCCTGGATCATTGCAAACGCGGCGCGCCCGATGGCGCCGATTGCCATGGAGGAGAAGAGAAACGGGATGCCGGCTCCGACGAAAACCCCGGCGAGCACGCGGATGTCGGCGATGTCGATGATCTTCGCTCCCGCCTGCTCCTTGAAGGCTGAAAAAAGGCTGATGGCGGCAAGCGTTGCCGACCCGACGGCAAACCCCTTCCCGATTGCCGCCGTGGTGTTCCCCACGGCGTCGAGGCTGTCAGTGATCCTGCGAACCTCGGGAGGCAGCTCTGCCATCTCCGCGATTCCTCCGGCGTTGTCGGCGATGGGGCCGTAGGCGTCAACGGCAAGCTGAATGCCCAGGGTGCCCAGCATGCCGAGGGCGGCTATCCCGATTCCGTACAGCCCCGCCAGGGCATAGCTTCCCAGGAGCGCGGCTCCGAGGACCAGGACCACGGGCATGCTGGAAAGCATCCCCACGCCCACTCCCGTGATGATGGTCGTTGCCGGTCCGGTCTCCGATGCCCGCACGATGGCTTTCACGGGCCGGCGGTCCGTCCCCGTGAAGTATTCGGTAAGGAATCCGATGAGCACTCCCGCGGCAAGGCCGCATATGAAGGCCAGGAATATCTGCGTGACGCCGGCAACGCCGGCAATCTGTTCGGGCCCCACCATCAGGAGGGTCGCAGGGTAGGCAAGCGCCGCGGCGAGGAGCGCCGCGCCGAACGTACCAGTATTGAGCGCCCGTTGCGGGGACCCTCCCTTGCGCGCCCGAACGAGGAACGTCCCCGCAATGGAGGCAAGGATACCCAGAGCGCAGAGGATGAGAGGAAGCCCGGCCAGCTTGAGCCGCAGGATCTCGGACCCGGCAACGGCGTTGCCGAGGATCATGCTCCCGACGATGGCGCCCACGTACGACTCGAAGAGGTCGGCCCCCATTCCAGCCACGTCCCCGACGTTGTCTCCCACGTTGTCCGCGATGGTCGCCGGGTTGCGCGGATCATCCTCGGGGATGCCGGCCTCCAGCTTGCCCACCAGGTCAGCGCCGATGTCCGCGGCTTTCGTGTAGATGCCGCCGCCAACCCGCATGAACAGCGCGATGGACGAGGCTCCCAGGGCAAACCCCGTCAGGAGTGGCGTCACCACCTGGACGAGGACCGCCATTCCCGACCCCAGGATCGATATGGTGACAAGGATCAACGCGCACACGCCGACAATCCCGAAGCCCACTACGGACATCCCCATGACGCTGCCGCCCACAAACGCCACCCGAAGCGCGCCGGGCAGGCCGGTCTGCGCGGCCTCCGTCGTCCTGACGTTCGCCGCCGTTGCCACGCGCATCCCGACGAAGCCGGCCAGCGCGGAGCAGCTTGCCCCGAGGGCAAAGGAAAGCCCCTGGAAGCTGAGCCTGCCCCAGTTGACCGCGGCAAGGAACCCGCCGGCTATGATCACGAAGGGGACAAGGGCGCTGTACTCGCGGCCCAGGAATGTCATTGCGCCCTGGGAAATGTAGCCGCTGATCCGGCGCAGAACCTCCGCCCCCGCGGGCTGCCGCGCGATCCAGCGGGCCCGCGAGAGCGCGTACAGCAGCGCAACGAGCCCGCCCGCCAGCACTGCCAGGAGGACGTATTGAATGTCCATGACTTGAGTATAGTCGGGGCGCCGTTTGTCGGCCACGACTTTGTGAGGTCAGACGAGGGCGGCCCGGCTCCTCTGCACGTACTCGGGGATGATCCCCAGGTCCATGTACCTCTGCCACACGCTCTCGGGCAGGTACTTCCCGTCTCCAATGAGCTTCCGGCACGACGGGGCGCCGCAGCTGCAGCTCATCGTGAAATCGTCCTCATCGAGCGTCGTCGAATAATCGAAGAGGACCTCCTCTTCCGCCGCTATGTCGCGTATGGCATGCAGGTCCACCGTGGTCCCCTCGATCCGCAGCCCCGCGTTGGGCTCACAGGAGTGGTTGATGAAGTCGTCCAGCCCTCCGGATGCGCCGATGTACAGGTCAGGACCGATCTGCAGCGCGTAGGTCGATGCGCTTGTTTCCGCGTAGCGCAGAAAGGGGCCGACAAAGCGGATGATCCTCATGCCGGCGGGGATCAGCTCTTCGGTAAACACGCCCCTGCCATGGGTGCCGCTCCTGACAACCAGCTTCATGGAGGGCAAGATATCAGACAGGACGCCTCCGTCAAGCTTCAGTACATTCGATGCAAGGACAGCCATGCCGGGTCTCAACAGACGCCTCGATGGATTCACAGAATCGGTCATTCGCCGCATGACGCGCGTTGCCAACGCGCATGGCGCGATCAACCTTTCGCAGGGGTATCCGGACTTCGATCCGCCCCGCGAGCTGATGGAGGCCCTGAGGGACGTCTCGATGCGCGGTCCCCACCAGTACGCAATAACCTGGGGGGCGCCGCGGTTTCGCGAAGCCCTTGCCGCAAAGCAGTCGCGGTTTACCGGCCTGTCCGTCGATCCGGACAGGCACGTCGTGGTCACCTGCGGAGCAACCGAGGCCATGATGTCTGCCATGATGGCCGTGTGCGAGCCGGGAGACCGCGTGATCGTGTTTTCCCCGTTCTATGAAAACTACGCCGCGGACGCAATCCTGTGCGGCGCACTACCCGTTCATGTTCCTCTTCATCCGCCTTCCTACGACTTCGACCTCGGAGAGCTGAAGCGGGCTTTCGCGAGCCGGCCCAAGGCCCTGATCCTCTGCAATCCGGCCAATCCGACCGGCAAGGTCTTCTCCCGGGAGGATCTCCTGGTGATCGCCGAGCTGGCGGAAGAGCATGACGTTTTCGTGATCACAGATGAGGTGTACGAGCACATCGTGTACGCGCCCAGCCACCATACGTACTTCTCCGCCCTGCCGGGAATGTTCGTGCGGACCCTCTCGTGCAGCGCCCTCTCCAAGACATATTCGATCACCGGATGGCGCATCGGCTACGTCATAGCGCCAGAGACCATGATCGGAAACGTGAGGAAAGTCCATGATTTCCTGACAGTCGGGGCCGCGGCCCCGCTGCAGGAGGCGGCAGTGACCGCCTTGCGGTTTCCCGATTCCTATTACGAGACCCTCGCGGCGGAATACGCTCAAAGACGGGACGTGTTCCTTGCCGCGCTGGACGAAGCAGGGCTTCCGTATACGAGGCCGCAGGGCGCTTACTATGTCATGGTCGACATCTCGGAGCTCTCCCGCGGAGACGACGTCAGCTTCTGCGAATGGATGGCGGAGGAGGTTGGAGTGGCGGGGGTTCCCGGCTCAAGCTTCTTCCACGAGGATGAGCATCGGTTCGTGCGCTTCCATTTCGCCAAGCAGATCGGGACGCTGCGGGAAGCGGGGAGCAGGCTGAGACAGCTCAAGGGGAAAGCGGCGGGCCGGGGAAAGGCCTTTGCCCGCGGGTAAGCGCACGGCAGGGATTGTCAGTCGCTGACGGTGGACTCCCTGGTAACGAGCGTCGGCTTTATTATCTTGCGGACGCCGGCTGCCCGTTCGGGGGACCGGGTCATGAGGGCGAGCGTGCGCACTGCCTCCGCACCGAGCTGGAACTTGTCGATCCGGACGCTCGTGAGAGACGGAATGGTGAACGAGGCATACTGGATGTCATCGAATCCCACGATCTTCACATCCCGGGGGACCACGACCTTCAGCTCGTGGAAGGCTTTGAGCGCGCCAATCGCAAAATCGTCGGTCGTGAAGATACCGTCAAATGTCTCACCCCGCCTCCACAGGTCAATGACCATTGCGCGCGCGTCCATACTGCTTCTGCAGTCGAAATAGACCTTGATATCCATCATATTTGTTCGACGGAGGCTGGCTGACTGCTCCATCGCCTGGGCAAAGTAGTGGTCTGGATTCACGGTCAGCAAAGCGATCTTCCGGCACCCGAGTGCGGCCAGATGATCGAGCGCCAGGAGCGACCCTTCCAGGTTGCCTGCTTCTACTGACTCGACACGCAATCCGCTCGGCGCCGGACCGTCCACCATAACCACTTCCTTGACATTCGATTGGATGAACTGGATATCCTCGATGGAGAATTGCCCGACCAGCAGCGCCCCACAGAGACCGCCCACGGAAAGGATGGTCTGGAGCCTGAGCCATGACAACTCGGCGTCCTGCTGGGGGGCTATCTGGATGGGGTAGAGTCCCGTCTCCGCGGCCGCCTGCTCGACTCCACGGGCGATGTCGTGGAAAAAGTTGACCGAGCTTTCCGTGCCCTTGCCGAAGATGAGCGCAAAGAGTCTCTTGCCCGAAGAGCGAAGATGATCCCGAGATCGCAGCGATTGAGCGGCGGCAGAAGGGACGTAGCCTAGGTCCTTCATGACGCTGATCACCCGAGATCTTGTCTCCTCTTTCACCGAGGATTCGCCTCGAATGATCCGCGAGACTGTCATGCTGCTGACGCCAGCTTTCTCAGCCACGAGCGCAATGGAAGTCGGCTTTTTCTTCACTGCAGGTCCCTGGCAGGACGTATAGATTGAAATGTTAGAAAAGTCAACTGCTAACAGTTATAACACCAGAATATTCTTCTTTCTAACATCTCAGTTACTGAAAGAGAAATGCTTGACATCTGCTTTTGCAGGCTTATAGACTTGGCTTGTTAGCAATAACGATACCGTTAACATGCTATTGGCAGGGGGACAACGATGGCCTACTACGATCTTGGCGAATACGGAAAAAGACTTTCCAAGGTCCGGGAGATCCTGAGTCGGCGGAACCTGGACTGCGCCCTTGTCTACTACGATGAGTTCAATCTCGCCAATGCCTGGTATCTCACCGGGTGGTGCCCGCAGTTCGAAAGCGGCGCGGTCATGGTACCAGTCGACGCCGAGCCAATGATCCTTGGCGGTCCCGAGAGCGAGCCCTTTGCAAAAATGGATAGCGCGATAAAAGTGACAAGGAACCTTCCCGTGTTCATGGTCCCTGATGAAGAGTATCCCAACGCCGCCATCACCAGCTTTGATGAAATATTCAAGGAGCTGAGCGTCAAACGGCCGCTCAAGCGGGCGGGAATAGTCGGCGCCTCTCAGATGCCGGTGTCCGTGTACCGCCAGATCGAAGCGGCCTTCCGCGGAGTGGAGATGGTGGACATGACCGAGGAGTACGGACGCCTGCGCTACGTGAAGAGCCCATGGGAAATTGACCAGATTCGAAAGGCGCATCAGCTTGCCGACGTTGCGTATGACGCAATGGCAAAGCAGGTAAAGCCCGGCGCGCGCGAGTACGAGGTGGCCGCAGCCGGGGAGTTCCAGGCACGCGCAGCGGGAGCGAACGGATTCGGCTTCAAAGCCATTGTGGGGAGTGGAAAGCGATCGAACGCCGTTGTTCCGACAGCCGGCGACAGGGCCATGCAGGCCGGAGAGACGGTGATGCTCGGGATCTCGCCTCGATGGAACGGGTACTCGGGAGTGGTCGGCGACACCCTGCCCGTGAGCGGGAAGCTGACCGCCGCGCAGAAGAAGGGCGTCGAGGATTTGCGAGAGGTCTTCCGGCTGACAAGGGAGAAATTGCGCCCGGGAGTCATCGGAAAGGACGTCGACGCGCCGGGAAGGGATTTTTTCAAGAAGCACGGGTACATGAAATACCTCGTCTGCCCCTTCGCTCACACCCTCGGGCTGAACGAGGCCGAGCAGCCGTTTTTCGGGCCGAACAGCACGGACGTGCTTGCGCCGTCCATGATCGTTTCCATCGACGTGAGCTTCTTCGGCCACCCGGAGCTGAACGGGATGCGCCTCGAGACGGCATATGAAATCACGGACAAGGGACCTGTGCCGCTGAGCCCGAAGATGGACTCCCGTCTGACGCAGGGTTGACCGGGGACAGGAGGCGGCAGATATGAGCGAACAGGGGAAAAAAAACTGGGTCTTCGCCGACGGTGATCTGCCGCCGGGCAGGGGACAGGGAACCTTTCGGGCACGAAGCTCTTATGATCACGAACCTCAACAGGAAGAGGGCCACGATTACCCTGGACATCCTCTTTGAGGACAGGGAGCCCGTGAGGGTCACATCCCTTGGCGTGGAGGGGATGCGGGTCAAATGCTTCCGCCTCGACAAGCCCCTCGGCGAACAGAAGGTTCAGATTCCCTTTGGCCAGTACGCCCTTGTCGTGAGAAGCGACGTCCCCGTTGTCGCGGTGTTTGGCCGCCTCGACGTTCGTCAACCAAACCTCGCGTACTACAGCGTCGCCGGATACTCGTTCGACTGAGGAGGTGAGGCCTATGAGATAGGCTCGTCATTGCCATCGTTCCGATTCTCGTGGCATATTTGATTTTTCAGCAGCAGCTGATCAAAGGCATGACAACAGGGGCGATCAGGTAGCCTTCGCGGGAATCGCCCCAATCTCGGCAGGGAAGGAGGTGGCGCGGCCGGATTCGTGGTCCAGGGATTCTCAATCTCGAGCAAGGAGGAATTCAGTGAACCGAATCATTCGAACGCTTTTTGTCGTCATGGCATTTGCGCTCGTCTTTGGCACGGGAACGATGTTCGCCAGCGGCACGGGCGAGCAGAAGCCGACGACCACAGTCACGCAAACCGTCGGGCCGCAGGGGGAGAAGCCGGTCTGGTACACCGACGTGAAGCTGACCGACGCCGAAAAGGCAAAAGTCCGCGCCGGCCATTACAAAGCGGCATATCTCCTGCACACGACAGCTGACTTCACCAACGCCCTGCTTGCGGGCGCCAAGGACGCGTTCAAGGATCTGGGAATCGAGCTCGTGGTGACGACGGATGCCCAGATGGACCCGACGAAGCAGAAGACGGACGTCGAGACGGCGCTGGCGTTGAGTCCCGACATCATCCTGACCCTGGTCATCGACCCTGTTGCCGGCGCTGAGGCCTTCCGCCCCGCGGTGGAAAAGGGCGTGAAGCTCGTCTTCATGAGCAACCTGCCGGCCGGGTACGTCCAGGGGAAGGACTACGTCGGCATCGTCACGGACGACCTGTATGGAATGGGCAAGGCGGCTGCAGAGATGCTCGCTGACGCCCTGGGCAAGAAAGGCAACGTCGCCTGGATCTATCATGATGCGAGCTACTACGTCACCAACCAGCGCGATAATGCGTTCAAGACCGTCATCACGCAGAATTATCCCGACATCAAGATCATCGCGGAAAAGGGCGTTGCAAACCCGGCGGACGCGGAATCCATAGCCTCGGCCATCATCACCCAGCATCCCGAGATCAACGGGTTCTATGTCCCCTGGGACACGCCGGCCGAAGGGGTCGTCGCGGCATGCCGCGCTGCCAACCGGCCCGACATCAAGGTCGTGACCCTGGACCTCGGGGCGAACAACGGGCTGGACATGGTGAAGGGCGGGAACATCTGTGGCATCGCCGCGGACCTCGCCTACCAGCTGGGCTACACCAAGGCCGTGATGGGCGCCTACGGGGTTCTTGGCAAGGCCGCGCCGGCTTTCGTCATCGTGCCGGCCATCAAGGTCACGAAGAAGACCGTGGTCGACGGGTGGAGGCAGTCGCTTCATCGCGATCCACCGCAGGCGATCATGGATGCCCTGAAGTAGCACGGATGCGCCGAGCCGAAGGAGGCCGTGAGCCTCCTTCGGCATTTCTGCAGCGAGGGTGATGCGTGGATCAGCTCGTGCTCGAAGCAAGAAACATCAGCAAATCGTTCAACGGCATTCCTGTTCTTTCGAGCGTGGATTTCCGTCTCTCCCGGGGCGAGGTTCATGCCATCGTGGGACAGAACGGGGCGGGCAAGTCCACCCTGATGAAGATCATTAGCGGGGTCTACTCGAACGACGGGGGGGAGATCCTCGTGGAGGGAAAGCCACGGCACCACGACTCGGCCCTGGACGCGCAGAAGGCCGGCATCGGCATGGTGTTCCAGGACTTCAGCCTCGTTCCCACGATGACCGTATATCAGAACGTCTTCCTGGCCGCGGGGCGGGACCTGCGGCGCGGTCCCTTTCTCGACGACCGCGCCATGCGCCGCCGCACGCGGGGCCTTCTTGAGGACATCGGCGTCGACGTGGAGATCGACCCGGACAGCCTGGTCGGAGACCTCAGCGTCGGCTCGCGACAGATCGTGGAGATTGCCAAGGCCCGGGCCCTTGACTCGAAGATCCTCATCCTGGACGAGCCCACCGCCTCCCTCTCCAACGCCGAGACGACGTCTCTGTTTGCCGTGATCCAGCGGCTCAAGGCCGACCGGAGTCTCCATCGTATACATCACGCACTACCTGCGCGACGTTTTCCGCATTTGCGACTCGGTCACGATTCTGAGGGATGGAAAGGTCGCCTTCACGTCCCTGATTTCCCAGACTGACATGAGCGCGGTCATCGCCTCGATGATCGGGAAGACGATGGAAATCGAAAAGGAGCGCGCGCATCGCGATGTCGACAGGTCTGGAACGCCCCTCGTGGAGGTCTCTCACCTGACCACACGACGGGTCCGCGACATTTCCTTCTCCCTGTGGCCCGGCGAAGTTCTGGGATTGGCCGGGCTGCTCGGGTCGGGACGCACGGAGATTTTTCGCGCCCTCTACGGCCTGGATCCCGTCGTGACGGGGTCCATCCGCATGAGGGGCCGGCCCCTGCTCCTGCGTTCCACGGCAGATGCCAGGCGGGCCGGGATCGCGCTTGTTCCCGAGGATCGCCGCAGTCAGGGCCTCATCATGGACTTCTCGATCCGGGAGAATATTGTCCTTTCCATCCTGCGGCGCCTGAGCCGCGCTGTCTTTGTCAACGATGCCGAGGGGAAGAGGACGGCGCGCGCATACGTGGAGGAGTTTTCCATCAAGGCGGACAGCGTGGAGCAGCAGGTGCGGTATCTCTCCGGTGGCAACCAGCAGAAGGTGGTCATCGCAAAGAACTCCGCGAATGAGCCCTCACTCCTTCTTCTCGATGACCCGACGTTCGGCATCGACATCATGTCGAAGCGGGACATCATGAACATCGTGCGAAAGTTCGTGGATCGCGGCAACGCCGCGATCTTCGTCTCCTCCGAGCTGGAGGAGATCGCCTCATTCTGCGACCGCACCCTTGTGATCCGAAAGGGGGAGGTGTCGGCCGCGGTCAGAAACCGCGAAGAGTCGGTCTCTGAAGAAACGCTCCTGCACAAAGTGCAATAGGGGGAAAGGGATTGAAAGCCATCGCAGCGCGCCGCAGGATCGACCTGCGCAATTACATCATCTACATCTCGTTCATTGCGATATTCCTTTTCTTTTCCATCGTTCTTGCGACCAAGGGCTTCCTCACGGGGAGCAACCTGATGAACATCGCCCGCCAGACGGCGATGATCTCCGTGATGGCGGTCGGGATGACATTCGTGTTGTCCGCGGGCGAAATCGACCTGTCCGTCGGATCGATTGTCGCCCTTTCCTCTCTTACCTCCGCCCTCGCGCTCCGTTCAGGGGGAATCGCGGCGGGCATTGCGGCGGGGCTCGCCACGGGATTCCTGATCGGCGCATTCAACGGTCTTTTTGTGTCTCGTATCGGAGTCCCGTCGTTCCTCGTCACCCTGGGGATAACGAGTGTGATCACGGGACTTGCCCGCTGGGTCACGGAGCTCCAGTCGATCCCGATCACCAATGACACGTTCAATTTCATCTTCGGCTCAGGGGACCTGGGACCGGTGAGCATCCTTTTCGTCTGGACAATCGTTCTTCTGGTGATCGGGCAGGTTGCCCTGAAGAAAACCCAGTTCGGCCGCTCGGTTCTCGCCACCGGAGGGAACCGGATCTCCGCCTTGTATTCCGGAATCTCGATCCGCTCGGTGAAGTTCTGGGTCCTTGCGCTCAACGGAGTTCTGGCATCCCTGGCGGGGATGCTGTACGCGGGCCGTCTCCACGGCGCACGCTACAGTCTCGGTGAGACCGATCTGTTGACCGTCATCGCCGCCGTGATCATCGGAGGTACGAGCCTCTCCGGCGGCAAGGGCACCGTCATTGGCGCGGTCATAGGATCCCTCATCATGGGGATGATCAACAACGGCCTTATCCTGATGGGGCTTTCGGTGGATCAGCAGATGATCTTTCGGGGCGTGATCATCATTATTGCAGTTTCCCTAACGATGAGCGAGAAGCAGTGAGGCTGGGGATGCCGAAGAAAGTACACGTTCCGCGCAGCGTCCGAGTTTCCCTGGCCCTCGGCTCGCCGCGGCTTTCCTACACCGAGCGGATCGTGCGCCAGACCCTCCGGGACTTCGATGTCGTTCAGGCCGGTGTCGGAGGGCAGAGAGAACCGGCCGGGCAGATGTTCGGGATCTCCATCGAAGAGGCCGCGCTCCCGGGAGGCGCGTTTCACATCACGTCGGAGAACAAGGCAGGCGTCCCCCACGTGAGCATTTCCGGAGGCGGCATTGCTGGAGCCGTGTACGGGACGAACGAGCTGTTCAGCCGGCACATTGTCGTGGATGAAGAGGGGCTCTCTTTTCTTCCTTTCGATGATTCGCAGTCTCCGGGGTTGCCGTACCGGATCCTCTGGACCTGGGATCACAGCACCAACTGGTACCTCGAGCAGACAGGGATCCAGGAGATCGGTGCGTTGAACTACTACCTGAAGCCGAGAACCGGTTTCCTTGAAGATTATGAACGCCTCGTGGATTTCATGAGCCTCAATCGCATCCCTGCAGTGACCGTCTACGGATTTCTCCGGGACAACCACGGCGGCGTGGAAGCCGCCCAGAAGCTCTGCAGGTACGCCATGGAGCGCGGGGTACGGATCATGCCGGGAGTCGGCATTAATGCGTACGGCGGCATCTACTGGGAAGGCGACCACCGCTACAATCTCACGACCTGGCTGCGGAAGAATCCCGATCTGCGGGCCGTGCTCGGCAAGCCGGCAGCTTTTCACATCCCGGACGTCCCCGAGCTCTGGTTCCCTGAGAACCAGTACACGGATGCTGCCTGCCCGTCGCGCCGGGAAAACGCAGCCTTCCACGAAGAGGCCATACGCTGGCTTTCCGAGACCTTCGAGATCGGCGGCATCAACTTCGAGACCGGCGACTACGGCACATGCCACTGCCCGGAGTGCACGGGTCGGCGGAGCGAGGACTCCAGCTGGTCATTTCGGGACATGGCCCTCCTCTATCCGCGGCTGTTCGAGGCGGCCGCCGCTTCCCGGAAAGACCTGTGGCTGGTCTCGGAGGCATACTGGGATACCATCCTCGACCTCCGGTCTCTCGCTCCCCTTGCCACGCTCCCTGATTCGGCAATCTACCAGTTCTGCATCAACCGCTCCTATTGGCCGCGCCTGAAGGCCGAGCTGACCCCGAAGCACGTGGCAGCCCTCCCGAAGTCGCGCAACATTTTCCGCACGCACATGGGAAGCCAATGGAACGGCGAGCGATACGAGCTGGTCGCCCGTCGTTTCGCGGACATGGCCCGCCTTGCCTCCACGACGGGGATGCAGGGCCTCACGATATTCGGGGAAGTGAGCGCCTTCGAGGTCGCGAACGAGATCAACTACCTTGCGTTCGCCCGGTTCGGATACACGCCCACTCTCACGTGGGATGCCTTTGTCAGTGACGACCTCGGTCCCCTGCTGGGCGGCCGTGCAGAGGCGGAGAAATTCCTGGCCCTGTGCGAGGCGCCATCTGAGAGACCGGCTCTCGATCAGGCACTCGGGGAAGCCAGCGAGATCGCGCGGGGCCAGAGCGGCGAGGCATACCGACGCTGGGTCTGGCTCCAGAACAGGCTTTCGCGCAAGCGCCTGATGGCGCGGGGGGGAAATCAGTGAAAAATCGATATGTTGTCCTGGGCTTCGACATGGAAACCGATATCGGAAGCTATCTTAAATCGTACAACGGCGTGCAAAACGGCACGGGACGGATCCTGGAGATCCTCTCCCGCAGCGGAATCAAGGCGACCTTCTTCTTCACGGGTGAAGCGGCGGAAAAGAACCAGACGGTTGTTCGCGACGTTGCCCGCGCGGGGCATGAGATCGGGTGCCACAGCCTGAAGCATGAGACCGTGGGGGACGCACACTTCAACATGCCGAACGACAGTCCCATCCTGGAGGAGGAGCTGCAACATCGGCTCGAGTTGAATGCCCGGATTGTTCAGCGCCTGTCGAAGAAGAAACCCACCAGCTTCCGCGCGCCCCGCCTGTGGCAGGGGGACGCCCAGGTCGGTGTGCTCGAGAAGCTCGGCTTCCTCGTGGATGCCTCGTACTCGGTCGCGGCGCACAAGGCAATGACGGTGCCCTATCATCCCTCGGGGAAAAACTGGCTCACGCCGGGGAACATGAAGCTCCTTGAGATTCCGAACTTCGCATTTTCCGGAGACAATGGCCGGTTCCGCCGGTACTTCGGGAGGAACGACCAGTGGCCGCTTCTCAGGCTCCTTGGCGCGAAGTTCGTCATGGAAAACATCAAGCCAGTCGTGGACGAGCAGCTGACAAAGGCCCCGTCAGCCTGCCTCTTGTTCTACCTCCACCCATGGGAGTTCGAGGCGATGCCTGCGAAATACCGCTACGACGAGGGGACTTTCCACTTCAGGCCCGAGCTGCACCAGAACTGCGGAGACCGCATGGTCCGGGAGTTCACCCTCTTTGTCCAGCGGGCTCTCGAGACAGGGTATCGGTTCATCACGTGCCAGGATTACCGCGCCATTCACGGGGTTGAAAAAAGCAATGACAAACGCTGATTCCCATCCTCAGCACTTTCTCGCGAAGATGACCCTGGAGCAGAAGGTCGGCCAGATGTTCCTCCTGGCGTTTGCCGGCCCAGACCCTGCGAGGGCGGAGCGGATGATCCGAGAGCATTTCATCGGTGGATGCTACATCAGCAACGAAAATGCCCGCACAGGGCATGCCGCATGCGGGCTTTCCACGGCGCTCCAGGTCTATGCCGCATCGAGCGGCGCCGGAGTGCCGCTTCTTCTCGGGGCAGATCAGGAGGGCGCCTGGAGCGTCATGATGCCCTCCAGCACGACGGGTCCCGGGAACCTGGGATTGGGCGGTGCGCACGACCCGCGGTCGACGCTCGCCATGTACCGGGTCATCGCGGAAGAGCTTCGATCGGTCGGCTACAACACCCTCTTTGCTCCCTGCGTTGACGTCAACTCGAACCCGCGGAACTCGATCATTGGCATGCGGTCCTTCGGGGAAGATCCCCGTGAGGTTGCACGGCATGGGACGGCGGCGGTGCGCGGCGCCCGCGCCGGCGGGGTCATCACGACGGCAAAGCATTTCCCCGGCCATGGGGATACCACGATGGACAGCCACAGAAACATGCCCCGCGTAGACCGTCTCCGTCACGACGTCCAGAGGATCGACCTCGCGCCATTCCGCTCTGCAATCAGGGCGGGCGTCGACATCGTGATGACGTCGCACATCCTCTTTCCCGCGTTCGACGACGAAAACCCTGCAACTCTTTCGCGCGTCATCCTGACGGAGTTGCTTCGGAAGGAGATGGGCTTTCGGGGGGTAATACTCTCAGACAGCATGAACATGGGGGCCATCCGCAGGAACTATGAACCGGCGGATTCCTCGGTGCGTGCGGTTTTGGCAGGCGTGGACATGATCCTGCTTGCCGAGGAGCATTATGATCACGACCAGAATCGCTACGAGACGAATCAACTGGCCTGCGTGAATGGCATTTTGTCGGCGGTGCGAAGCGGCACGGTGCCGGAGACGCTCATTGACGAGGCGGTCTTCCGCATTCTCAGCCTCAAGTCCAGGCATGGGCTCCTTGGCGGAACACCGCTGCGATGTGATCCGGGAGTCGTCGGGAGCGCAGAGCATCGAGGGGTGGAGAGGCGAGCCGCGGAGAAGGGTGTGGTGGCCGTTCGAAGGGCCGCGGGGATGTGGCCTGTTGGCAAGGAGAGCCGCCTTGCCCTCGTGCAGACAGCGCCGTCTGACGCATATCGAATACTCATGGAAACGCGGGGAATCGGACCCAACCAGGAGGAGCCCGCATTCAATGCGTTTCGGCTGGCGCTTGACGAAGAGCGTCACGACGTCTCTGTCTTCACGTCGGAGCAGGCCGGGGAACCGGTCACGAGTGCCGCTTTGGCGCGTGATTTCGATGCAGTCATTGCGGTGACAGAGGACTATCCGCTCCCCGGCGTTGACTTCGATACCGCGAGTCAAAAGGTTCTGGTGAAACGTCTGGCATCCCTCCTGGGAGACAAACTGATCGTGGTTGCCCTGCGGACCCCCTATGAGCTCGCGGAGTATTCCGAGGTCGCCACCTATGTCTGTACCTGTTCATCCCGCCCCTGCTCGGCACGCGCAGCCGCTCGCGCAGCGTGCGGCATTGTCAGAGCGCGCGGAAGGCTGCCCGTTTCCGTGGCGGTTTCGTGAAGAAGGCTCCCGCGGCGGCTGTCCGGGCAGAGCTGGCCGGCAGGACCGCGCTTTTCTTTGTCGTGCTGTTCGGATTTCTCAGCCTCTTCTCCGACATGACCTACGAAGGGGCGCGAAGCATCACCGGGCCGTACCTGAGGATCCTCGGCGCAAGCGCAACGGCGGTGGGGATCGTGGCGGGCCTCGGGGAGCTGATCGGGAACGTCGTACGCCTCGGATCGGGCTTCATCGCCGACACAACGCGGCGCTACTGGGTCCTGGCGATCCTCGGCTATGCGGTAAACCTGCTTGTCGTTCCGTTCATTGCCTTGGCGGGCAGCTGGCCCGTCGCCGCTTGCCTTATCGTGATCGAGCGTTTCGGCAAGGCAATCCGCAAGCCCTCCGGCGACACAATGCTTTCCTTTGCCCGGGAGAAAGTGGGCAGCGGCTGGACGTACGGGCTCCAGGAGGCAATGGACAAAGTGGGGGCCGTCTCCGGGCCTGTCATCGTGGCGGGCATCCTCTATTTTCGAAACGACAACTACAGGCTGGGCTTTGCCGTGCTGGGCATCCCTGCAATCGTTGCTCTTGCGATTGTCTTTGTCACCCGCTTCCTCTACCCGGACCCTTCGAACCTCGAGGTGAAGAAGCTCACCGTGCAGTCGCGCGGCCTTGACAGGCGCTACTGGCTGTATCTCCTGGCGGTGGGATTCGTCGCCATGGGCTACGCCGACTGGGCGCTCGTCGCCTATCACTTCCAGGCGAAGAAGCTCTTTGCCGACGCGGCCGTCCCACTCCTTTACGCCCTTGCCATGGGAGTGGATGCCGTCAGCGCAATCGTCTTTGGCCGGCTCTACGACCGGATCGGCCCCCGGAGCCTCGCTATCGCGGCGGCACTCTCCTCGGTTTTTGCACCGTTCGTCTTCCTCGGGGGACCCGGGCTTGCAATTGTCGGGGCCGTGCTCTGGGGGATCGGGATGGGCTGGCAGGACTCGATCATGAAGTCGGTGGTTGCCGACCTCACCCCCAAGGAGCGGCGGGCGTCCGCTTTCGGGGTATTCAACACCGGCTACGGGATTTTCTGGTTCGCGGGAAGCGCGCTCATCGGGCTAATGTACGGGTTTTCCGTCATCGGGGTTGTGATCTTCTCGGTTGCAGCGCAGCTCATTGCGGTGCCTCTTTTCCTGTTGATCGCGCTTCGCAGGCCTACTTTGACAGCATGAGGGACTGCATCTCGTAGAGCTGGCGGTACAACCCGTCTTTCCTGACAAGCTCATCGTGATTTCCCTCCTGCACGATCCTTCCCCGATGGAGGACGAGGATCCGGTCCACGGTGCGGATGGTGGACAGCCTGTGCGCAATGATGAGGGCCGTTCGATTGGCGAGGAGGCGCTGGATTCCCTCGCTGATGAGATGCTCCGTCTCTGAATCGATGTTGGAGGTCGCCTCGTCCAGGATGACAAGCGAGGGGTTGCGGGCAAACGCCCGGGAAAGCCCGATGAGCTGCCGCTGCCCTTCGGAGAGGCGCTTGCCTTCCTCTCCCACCTGCTCCCCGTATCCCTTGGGCAGCGCGGCGACAAAGCGGTTGGCGCGCACCTCCTGGGCGGCGTGCTCGATGGTCCGCCAGTCGACGGAGGGCTGGTAGAGGGAGATGTTTTCAGCCACCGTCCCCGTGAAAAGGAATACATCCTGAGGCACCGTGGCCACGGCGGAGCGCAGCATTTCGAACGGGATGGACCTGATGTCCCTGCCGTCCAGGAGGATCCGTCCCTCCCTGACATCGTAGAGCCTGGTCACCAGGCTGATGAGGGTGGTTTTTCCTGATCCCGTCGGTCCCACGATGGCAACTTTCTCTCCCGGCGCGACGCGGAAGGAGATGCCATGAATCACGGGAGCGTCGGGCGCGTAATGGAACTTGACGTCGTCGAAAATCAGCTCAGCGGGGGAGGCAATCGCGCCGCCGGCGGTTGCCGTCGGAGGGACCACGCTTACTTTCTCGTCCATGAGCCTGAAGATGCGTTCCGTTGCGGCCACTGCGGATTGCAGGAGGTTGAACTTCTCCGCCAGCTGGCGCAGGGGCCAGAAGAACATGTTGATATACGCGAAGAAGGCGAAGATTTCGCCGATGTGGAGGGTCTTGCCCACCCAGAAATGAGCGAACACGAGCATCAGGATCATGCTCGCGTTCGTGACGATCTCGATTGCCGGAAAGAAAAGCGCGTACGCGTTCACGACCTTCAAGTAGGCCGCGCGGTAGCTCCTGTTGTTGCGCGCAAAGGAGTCCCGTGCCTCTTTTTCGTAGCTGAACTGGTGGATCTCGCGGATGCCCGAGATCGTTTCACTCAGCGCGACGTTGATCTCCCCGTTGGCCTTTCTGACCTGGCGGAATCCCGCACGGATGCTGGAGCGGAACGCGAACGTGGCGGCAAGGAAAAGGGGAATCGTGATGAAGGCAACGAGGGCAAGGGTGAAGTTGATGAGGAGCATGGCAACGAGGATGAGGCAGACCCTCAGGAGGTCCCCTGCCACGCTGACTATTCCCTCTGCAATGAACTCCCGCAGCGCCTCCAGGTCGTTGGAGAGGTTCGTGAGAGTGTTGCCAACCGGCGTGCGGTCGAAGAACTCGCTGGAGAGGGACAGCACCTTGCGGAACAGGTCCATCCTGAGATCCAGGAGGAGCCTCTGGCCCAGGTACTGGATGCCATAGCCCGAGATGACCTGGAAGGCATACCCGGCAACCATCGTAAGGGCAAGGAGCAGGCCCGTCATGGCAAGCCCGTGAAAATCACGGCCGGCGACATCCGTGTCGATGGCGTGCTTGACGAGGTAGGGCTGGAGCACTCCGGCGCCGTCCACGATCACCAGGCACACGAGGGCCCCGACGCCAAGCCACGCGTAGCGCCGGACGTACGGCACAAGCCGTCTCAACAGCGTCAGCTCCCGGGTTTTCTGCTTTTCCGCCGCTTCCTTTGTCTGCGCCATGTTTCAGCCGCCCTCGAGAGGGACCCCTCCCTCGGGCGGGACCAGGCTCCTTTCCATCTGCTGGTAACGGACCAGCCTCTCGTACAGTCCGCCCCGGGATACGAGCTCGGCGTGCGTGCCGTGCTCCACGAGGCTGCCGTCGTCCAGGACATAGATGCGGTCCGTACCCTTGAGGGGGGATATGCGGTGGGACACCACGATGAGCGTCTTGTGCCCCTTGAGCCGACGGAGGTTCTCGATGATGGAACCCTCCGTGCGCGCATCCACGCTGGAAAGCGAGTCGTCCAGGATGACCACAGGGCTGTCCTTCATGAGCGCGCGCGCAATGGCAGCGCGCTGCTTCTGCCCGCCCGAGAGGGTGATGCCCCGCTCCCCGAGCATCTGCCCGTAGCCTTCCGGAAACGAAGCCACGTCCCCCGCGAGCCCCGCGAGGGTGGAGACGAGCTTCACCCGCTCATCGTCAGCCGAGCCGTCCATTCCCATGGCGATGTTCTCCGCGAGCGTGCGGGAAAAGAGGAAAGGCGACTGGGAGACGATGCCGATCCGCCGGAAGAGCGTGGCGGGCTCGATGTCCCGGATGTCGGTCCCGTTGACCGTCACCATGCCTCGGTCCGGCTTCAACAGGCCGGTGAGGATATTCACGAGCGTGGACTTCCCGCTGCCGATGGTCCCCGTTATGCCGATGAACTCCCCCGCGCGGATGTCGAGGCTGACGTCCTTGAGGCTCTTCCTCTCCTGGTTCGCGTACGCGAAGCTGAGATTTCTCACCTGGAAGGACAGGGTGGTGTCGGAGAGCTCCTTCCAGTCGCTGCGCCTTTCCACCGGGCCGTCCAGGATCACGTTGATCCTCCCCATTGCGCTGATGCCCTGCTGGATGAGGGACATGATCCAGCCAAGGGAAAGAACGGGGAAGGTGAGCGTGGTGATCATGACGCTGAACTGGAGAAGCTGTCCCAGGCTCATGGCTCCCGAGATCACGAGACGTCCGCCGTAGAGCACGATCACGAGCTGGGTCACGGAGAACACGAAGATGAATGTGGGCCAGAGGAACTCCTGCGCCTTTGCAAGCGCCATGTTGCGCTTCAGGAAGTCGCGGTTCAGCTCCACGAACCGCGCCTCCTCGCCGGCCTCCATCGTGAACAGCTTTACCGTGGAAATACCCGTCACGATCTGCCAGACCCTGCTGTTGATCTTCCCCGTGGATTCCTGGATACCGCGGAAAAACGGCATCAGCCGGGGCAAAACGATGAAGACAAAAGCGATCACCGCCACCAGCACCGCCGTGACGATCAGCATGAGAGACCCGTTCAGCCGGAAGAGCGCGGGGAAAAAGAGCCCGAACATGCTGATCGAGTTCGGGATGTACATGACACCGGGCCCGAGGAGGGTGCGCACGTTGTCCAGGTCATTCGTGGTGCGGGAGACGAGGTCCCCCGTCTCATGGGCCTGGAAGAACGAGTGGTCGAGCTCGAGGAGCCGGCCGTAGATCCGTTCCCGGAGGCTGTATTCGATGTTGCGGGATGCCCCGATGATGAGCCTCCGCATGAGATACATGGACACGACGGAGAGCGCCGCGTAGGCGCAGGCGGAGAGGATGAGACCCTGGATCACGCTTCCGCGGTTGGCGCGCGTGAGCTCGTCCACGATCTTCTGGAAGAAAGCCGGCACGCGCACGGCGCCGTAGTTCTGCAGAAGCATGAAGGCAAACCCGACGGCGAGGACAAACCAGTGCTCGCGAAGGTACGGAAGGAGCGATCTCAGGTTGGCGATTCCTCGGCCGGGGGGCTTCTTCCCGCTCATGGATAATTGAAGATATGGAAATCCGCGGCCTGAAACAATACGCGCGAGTTCGTATTCTCCCTCAGGCCGCAGGGCCCGTTTCCGGCGGCAACGCCAGGCTACATCATCAGGTCTTGGACCTTCCTGATCCGCCCCGCCGCGCGTACCAGTCACGCCAGACTATCTTGTAGAATCCCAACCAGAGGGGAATCCTGTTGAGCCCGGGGATAAGAGGGAGAAAGAACAGGATAAGGAACAGCACGAGCACGATGAGGATCGCTATAAGGTCGGCGTTCGGGTTGGTGTTGAGCCCGGGGATCTGGTACCAGATCGCGTACGGCCACAGCCACCATGGCCCCGGGTGGTTGCCCACCTCGTGGGTGATGCCCCATTGGCCGCCCGTCATATCGAGGGTATTCGCGACGCTTGAGTCAACGTCCTCCTGGAAGAAGAGGAGCGCTCGGCTCGTATCCAGGGCATAGGGCTGCCTGTCATTGCTCTCCAGGGCGCCTTCCAGAAGGCCGGCCTTTCCCAGGTCGAGCATGCCTTTCATCATGACGGGCACCGGCCCGTAATCTCCCTTGGCCACCTGGACGTTGCCGTTTTCAACGGTCGCCTTGTCCAGGGCCGCGATGTATGCCTTTGTCCATGCGGTACGCGCGTCATCCGATGCTGACTGCCACGCCTTGAGCGCGGCCGCAATGTCGCCGCTGAAGACGGCGACGCGCTCGAGGGGGGTCAGGACGAAGTCGTTCGACGGGTCCAGGGGCTGTCGGACGCCGAACCAGGTTATGGGCGAAATGCCGAGAAGCTTCTGCGAGTTCGCTGTATCGGCGTTGTAGGGCGGACCGTAGTCCTGCAGGCTGCTGTTCCCGGCCAGGATGTCTGCCGCGGTCTTGACGTAATCCACCGGCCTGTTTTTCGCGACTTCCTCGCCGCGCACCGTCGGGTAGTCCGGGGGCGGCCAGAAAATGCCGAGCACGATGACCACCACCGCAATGAAGGCCAGAATGATGAGGCCTTCACGGATGAGGTCGTATGGCTTCATCGGAACTCCGCGCAGGTTCTCGTCGGATGCCTTGCTCATGGCTATTTCTCCTCCCGGGGGTACGGCTTTACCGGGCTTTCATTCCTGATGAAGGAAAGGTGGATGACGACCAGGACGATGACCAGGAACGGGAAGAAGGCAACGTGGAGCGTGATGACCTGGCTGAAGTTCGTCGTGTTGAAAAAGGCCCCGATGCCGACGGCGTTCATGGCGTCCTTTGCCTGCACCGCGTGCCACGCGGAAGACCAGCTGCTTGCGGAAAGATAGCCGGTGAACCCCGCGAAGATCGAGACCCCCATTGTGAGCACACCGATCATCCACGTCTTCCATCTGCCGTCGCGCCAGGCGCCCAGGAGGAGCTTCGTGAGCATGTGAAGGACGATGCACGCAAAAAACGTCTGTCCGCTCCAGAAGTGGATGCTGTTGAAGAGCCGACCCGTCGCGGAGACATGGTACCAGTTGGGGCCGAAGATCGCGAGGATCATTCCCGTGATGATGAGCATCACGAGGGCGGACAGCGTGGCAACCCCGAACAGGTAGGCAATCGAGTTGACGTAGACCGGCATCTTCGTGGGCAGCGCGTCTTCCAACGTCATGTTGCGCTGGGTGAACTCCTGCAGGCGTTTTGTCAGGTTCATCTCAGCGCTCCTTGCCTGACGCGCGCCCCTGCTCTATGAAATGAGGAAGACGGGCCCAGGCGCCGAGAAACAGGATGGCCACGATGATTACCCCGATGATGAGGTTGGGCAATGAAATATTGAAGATGGAAAAGACGAAATGTCGTACGACGGGAAGGAGCTCGACAGACAAATGTTCCATGGGACCCTCCATGTCTCGAGAAACTCACCTGCGAGCGGCGACGGTGTTGGATTCAAGTTACTCCAGACGGAGGCGGGAGGAAAGAAAAAGCGGCGCCCGTGGCCCCCGGCGGCGGGGCCGGGGGCGGGAGGCAAAGACGAATCAGGCCGCGCCGCGCTGAACGCGTCTGTTCGAGGAAATCCCGAGCAGGGAATACAGCGGGCAGAAACCCACGGCCGCGGTCAGCAATGGGAGCGCTGCCACGAGGCCCCACCACGATTGAAAGCCAATCCCGATGGCCGCCACAGCCACGCCGATCACTGTCCTGATGATCCTGTCGGTTAAACCAATGTTCCTGAATGCTGACATACGCTCCTCCTGTCAAAGTCAGTCTTGCAGGAAAAAGGTAGCCGAAGGAGGAGCTTCGCTCAGTGACCTCTGTCACCGAGCGGGGGTTTTTTTTCAGCTTTTTGTGATTTTAATGGAAGCCTCTGCCGGCAGGGCAAGAGCAGCGGCTGCCTGGACAGACTTGAAGATGCCTCCGGGCACGAGGCACCCCGCGCAATTCCCCTTGTGGCTTACGCGAGCGGCGCGGTGGACCTCACCGTCGAAACCGTGTCCGATCTCCTGGTAGGCGTCGACGGGATCCTTCAGGGACGCCGCCAGCTTTCGGATGGTCTCGCAGTCGCTCGTGATCTCGAGGGTCACGTTCTGAGAATCGGCGGACTCCGCAAGGATTGTTGTATGAAAGCCGCACACGCCCGCCGAGATTTCCGTCCGTACCATGGTTGCCTCTTTGAAGACGCCTCTTTGATCTCTTGTCCGCTTGTGTGGTTATATTAGCAAATAACTATATAGTGTCAAGAGAGCGATTGGCCGACAAGCTGGCGACTTGCCGGGGGATGCGGTGGAAGGCTTGTAGAGCCAGGTGCCGCGATTGCGTATAATGGCAGGGGACGGAGGGTGACATCATGTGGGGCTGGGGTTGGGGTTCGGGTTGGGGCCACGGCATGTACGGGCTTCCATTTTTCTTGTTCGGCGGTTTCAGGCTGCTGTTTGGCGCTGCCGTTATTGTGGGCGTGGTTTTCCTGGTGCGGCACTTCGGCCGGCAGGGATGGAGGGGTCCCCACGATGAGTCCGCGCTGGACATACTGCAAAAGCGGTATGCCCGCGGGGAGATCACGCGGGAACAGTACGAGGAGATGAAGCGGAACCTGGGCTGAGCGCGCTCCTTCGCGCGCAAGGGGAGAGAATGGGTTTTCTGGACGAGATGTTCGGGCTCTCCGGAAAGACTGTTGCCATCACGGGTGGCAGCGGCGTGCTTGCCGGCTTCATGGCGGAGGCGCTCCTTCGCGCGGGAGCCTCGGTCTCCTTGTGGGGCAGGCACGAGGACGCCCTGCGGGAAGCCGCGGACCGCACCGGAGGCGCTGCTGACGCACGCGGGCGGGTCTCCTGGGTCGTCGCTGACGCGATGTCCGAAGCTTCGGTGGCGAAGGCTGTCCTTGAGACCGAGAAACGCCTGGGCCGCATCGATGTGCTTATCAATGCGGTTGGAGGGAACAGGGGGAAGACCACTTTCCTCGAGACCGATATCGCCCTGTTCGAAGAGGTGCTGCGCCTCAACCTGGTGGCCGGGCTCATGATCCCGACAAAAGCGGCGTGCAGGAGATGGGTCGAAAGCGGACAGCGGGCATCTGTGATCAACATCGCTTCCATGTCGTCCTACGTCCCGCTTTCAGGTGTCTGGGGGTATGACGCCGCCAAGTCCGGCGTTCTGAACCTGACAATGGCCGCGGCAAAGGAGTTCGCCCCTCACGGGATTCGGGTCAACGCAATTGCGCCGGGCTTCTTCCTGGGGAAGCAGAACAGGGCGCTCCTCGTGGACGAAGCGACGGGCAGCCTCACCCAGCGGGGACGCGACATCATTTCCCGCACCCCGTGCGCCCGGTTCGGCGAGCCGGGGGATCTGGCAGGCGCTGTGGTGTTCCTGGCCAGCGACAGGGCGTCGGGCTTCGTAACGGGGACCTGCCTCCCGGTGGACGGGGGCTTTCTTGTTGATTGCGTTTGAAGTGGGCGGCTCGCGCCCCCGGTCTTACATCTGCCCCGGCGCCGGCTGCAATATTCCGAAGAGGTTCCCCTCGGTGTCTGCGCAGTAGCAGAAATCTCCAATGCCGGGGATCGTGTCCTTCTTTGTCACCTGTTTGCCGCCTGCCTTGGTGATCTTTCTAACGAACTCATCAACGTTCGGCACATCGATGGTATTCACGACGCTCTTGGCAGTTGCCCCCTTCTTGTCCATGATGGCCCCATTGATTCCCATGGTCCCCTCCGGCCCCGTCGTTGCGAGGTGATACTCCATGGGCATCTCCGTCTTCTTGATATCCCAGCCGAATACAGTCCTGTAGAACTGGACCGCGCGGGCGGGATTGTCTGCGGGGATCTCGAAATGGACGACTCTTGGCATAGGTGCCTCCTCTTCCCCGTAAGATACACGAACCCGCTCGTCCGATGCACCGGAATTTTCGAGGGCTTTCCCCTTCTACACGATCTCCTGCGGCTCCAGGTCCTTTGCCGGTAAGCTGATCTTTTTCACGGTGCGCGCACCGATGGCTGCCGCCAGGAGGACCGCGGTCCCCGCAAAGAAAGCGGAGGCGTACCCGAATCCCGCGGCAAGGACGCCCCCGACCATGGGTCCGACCGCGGCCCCTGCCGAGTTCATGCTCGTGTTCAAGCCGAATATGATGCCCTGGCGGCTCTTGTCCGCCCGCATGGCGATCATGGCATTGATGGAGGGCTCGGAGCCGCCGATCATGGCCCCGCCGAGCATCCTCAGAACGAGGAGCTGGATCGGGTTGCGGACAAATGCCTGGGGGAGAAAGGCCAGGACCGCCCCGGCAAGGCAGAAAGCGAGAAGCCGCTCGTAGCCGATCCGGTAGCTCACCCGTCCCAGCCCCGCGGAGGAAACGGCCGCCGCCACGGCGCTGCCCCCGAGGATGAGGCCCGTCATCAGCCCCACCTTCGTCGTCTGCGGGGAGATTGCCTGGATGAAGAGGGGCAGGATCGGGGCCACCGTATTCGTGGCCACCTGGAGCCCGCCGGAAACCAGGAGGAGCATCACGAGGTTGGGGGAGCGCGCCAGCGGGCTCAGGTCGGGCACGATGGATTTGATGAAGGATCCCGCTGGGCTGTTTCGCGTCGGCTCCTCCCTCACGAACCGCATGACGACGATCGCTCCGGCAACAAGGAGGACCGATGTCGCGAAAAAAGTGACGCGATGACCGAAGAGGTCGGAGAGCACGCCGCCGAATGCCGGCCCCACGGAAGCCCCGACATAGATGCCCGTCTGGAGCATGCCCATGGTGTAACCGATCTGCTCCTTCGGTGAAATTGTCGCCACGAGGACCGTCGCCGCCGCGACGGTGCCGGTGAGGGCGCCCATGAGCCCGCGCAGCACGAGTATCTGCCAGGGCGCATTAGCCAGACCCATGAGCCCGACCACCACGGCGCCCCCGAACATGGCGCGGAGGAGCATGGGGCGCTTGCCGTAGATATCCGCCATCTGCCCCCACAGCGGCGCAAAGACGAACATGGCCACCGCGGTCGCAGCCGCGCAGGCGCCTACCCATATGTTGAGCTTTGCCGGATCGGTTACACCGAGATCGCGGATGAAAAAGGGGATGACCGGGAATGAAGCCGTGAACCCGACAAGAGCAAGGATCTCCCCGGCAAAAACGGCGTAGAAGCTTCTTTTCCAGCTTGGCATCAGCAGTACATGCGCGGAGACACGAGTGTAGTCATCCGGAACCCTTCAATCAATACAGGGGTTGGTGCGGGCGGGCCTTGCGACACGGGGGCCCGCCGGGGCCTTGACTGCGCTCCGTTGCTCCGGTATTTTTCATTTGAATATTTGTTCAATTGATGCGATGGAGTGAACGAAAGGTCCGGATGGACCGGCAGGGAAGGTCCGGATTGACCTTAAGGGAAGGTCTGGTGGAAGGGAGAAGATCTGATGGTTGCGCAGTGCGGTGAGCGGGTCGTCCATCCTGAAGCGGTGAAGGCTGGAAAGGCAAAAATCCCGCCCTTTGAGGAGCTTGAGGGCATGGGATACTTTTTCAAAGTGCTCGGCGACCCTACCCGGCTCAGGATCCTTCACGCGCTTCTTGCCGGCGAGCTATGCGTCTGCGACCTCGGAGAGACCCTGGACATGAGCGTCTCCGCTGTGAGCCACCAGCTTGCGGTCCTGAGGAGAGCGCGCCTGGTGCGGCACCGCCGCGAGGGCAAGGTGATCTACTACACGATCAACGACGAGCACGTGGGCAGCCTTCTCGGTTCGACCCGCACACACCTGGCAGAATGAGCAACCGATACAGCCCCGTCCGCCCTCTGCTGTTCCTGGCCGCGGGAACCACGCTCCTTGTCCTCGGCGTCATCTTCAGAGGCACGCTTGCTGCTTCCCCGTGGCTGGAGTACGCGGTTTTCGGCGCGGCCTACCTGGTTGCAGGATGGAACGTGCTGGCAGGAGCGGCCAGGAGCATCGTTCGCGGCCGTGTTTTCGATGAGAACTTCCTCATGACCGTCGCCACGGGCGGGGCCTTCGCCATCCACCAGCTCTGGGAAGCGGTGGCAGTCATGATCTTCTACAAGGTCGGAGAGATCCTGGAAGACCTGTCGGTAGACAGAAGCCGCCGGTCCATTGGAGGGCTTCTGGAGCTGCGTCCGGACGTCGCACGCGTTCGCCGCGACGGGGCATTCGTCGAGCTTCGGCCCGAGCAGGTCGCGGTCGGGGAGGAGGTCGCCGTGAGGCCCGGCGAGCGCGTTCCCCTGGACGGGCTCGTCCTCACGGGGAGCGGTTTCGTGGACACATCGGCGCTGACGGGCGAATCCGTGCCGCGCCGGGTGGGGCCCGGCAAAGAGGTGCTTGCCGGGTTCATCAGCACGGACGGCTCGCTGATGGTGCGCTCGACGAAGAACGCCGGGGAGTCAAGCGCGGCCAGGATCGTCTCCCTGGTGGAGGGCGCGACGCAGGCCAAGGCAAGGACAGAGACCTTCATCAGGAGATTCGCGAGGATCTACACCCCGCTCGTGGTGGGCGCCGCGGCGCTGGTTGCCTTTGTTCCGCCTCTCGTTGTCCCCGGCGCCTCACTCCATGAGTGGATCTACCGCGCGCTCACCATGCTCGTCATCTCGTGTCCCTGCGCCCTGGTCATCAGCATCCCGCTGGGATACTTCGGTGGAGTGGGGGGAGCTTCCCGGCACGGGATCCTGGTCAAGGGCGCGAAGTTTCTGGACGCCCTCGCGAGGGTGCGCACGGTCGTCTTCGACAAGACGGGGACTCTCACGAAGGGGACGTTCAAGGTCACATCCGTGCATCCGCGAAACGGCGTCGGCGCCCCGCAGCTCCTGCGCTTTGCCGCGCTGGCGGAGGCACATTCCAACCATCCCATTGCGTCGTCCATCAGGGACGCGTATGCCGGCGAGGCAGGCGAGCCGTCGGTCAGCAACTACCGTGAGGTCGGCGGGGAAGGGGTCACCGCCCGTGTGGACGGCCATGACGTGATTGCGGGAAATGACAGGCTGCTGCACCGCCAGGATATCGCCCACGATGTCTGCTGCATCGACGGGACAGCCGTCCATGTCGCGGTAGACGGCAGCTATGCCGGCTACCTTGTCGTGGGGGACGAGCCGCGGGAGGGCGCGGCCCAGGCAATCCGGGACCTGCGCGCCGCGGGCGTCCAGCACACGGCCCTGCTGACAGGGGATGGGGCAGGCGTGGCCGGGAGCGTGGCTGCCTCCCTCGGGCTGGACGAGTGGCACGGCGACCTGCTGCCCGAGGAGAAGGTGGCGCACTTGGAGAGGATCATGGCCGCCCGCGGCGCCCGTGGCGCGACGGCCTTCATCGGGGACGGCATCAACGACGCGCCCGTGCTTGCGCGCGCGGACGTTGGGATTGCCATGGGAATGGCCGGGTCCGATGCGGCGGTCGAGACGGCGGATGTCGTGTTGATGACCGACAACCCTACGAAGCTCGTGGAGGCCATCCGCCGCGCGCGGCGCACGCGCGCCATCGTGCTCCAGAACATCGTCCTGGCCCTGGGGGTGAAGGGGGTATTCCTGGCCCTCGGGGCGGTCGGGGTTGCCACGATGTGGGAGGCGGTGATTGCCGACATGGGCGTCGCGCTTGCGGCAATCCTCAACGCCTCCCGGGCCATGAGGTAAACGGGCGGGCTCGCGCCCGAGCGCCCCGTCCGCCTTATTCGATATCTTTTTCCCTGATCTCCACGCGCCTGATCTTCCCGCTGATCGTCTTGGGCAGCTCGCTCGCGAACTCGATGATGCGGGGATACTTGTAGGGCGCCGTCGTCTTCTTCACGTGCTCCTGCAGCTCCGTGGCCAGCTCGGGGCTTGCCGTGTATCCCTTTGCCAGGACCACTGTCGCTTTGACAACCGCCCCGCGGTCAGGATCAGGCACGCCCGTCACGGCACACTCGAGGACCGCCTTGTGCTCGATGAGGGCGCTCTCCACCTCGAACGGGCCGATGCGGTAGCCCGAGCTCTTGATCACGTCATCCGTCCTGCCGACGAACCAGAAGTAGCCGTCCTCGTCGCGCCAGGCCACGTCGCCGGTGCGGTAGATCCCGTCGTGCCAGGTGCGCGCGGTGAGCTCGGGGTCCCGGTAGTAGCCGTGGAACATGCCGACAGGCATGCGCGAGTCCGTCCGCACGACGATCTGTCCCTTTTCACCGACGTCGCAGCGGCGGCCTTCATCATCGAGAAGCTCTATATCGTAGCCGGGGGACGGAAGGCCCATGGAGCCGGGCTTGGGCGTCATCCAGGGGAAAACAGAGATTGCCACCGTCATCTCGGTCTGGCCGTAGCCCTCCATCAGCTTGATTCCCATGGTGTCCAGGAAGCGCTCGTAGACCTCGGGGTTCAACGGCTCCCCTGCCACCGTGCAGTAGCGGAGCGCGGAGAAGTCCCACCGCTTGAAATCCTCCCTGATGAAGAAGCGGTAGATGGTGGGCGGGGCGCAGAAGCTCGTCACCCTGTGCTTTGCCATGACGGAAAGAAGCGCGTCCGGGACGAACCTGTCGTAGTCGTAGACGAAGACCGATGAGCCGCAGAGCCATTGTCCGTAGATCTTGCCCCATGCTGCCTTTGCCCATCCCGTGTCCGCCACGGTGAGGTGCAGCCCCCCGTCCTGCACGTTCTGCCAGTACTTTGCCGTGAGGATGTGTCCCAGGGGATAGGCGAAGTTGTGCTGGACCATCTTTGGCATCCCGGTCGTGCCCGAGGTGAAGTAAAGGAGGCTCGGGTCCGCGTTCTCCGTCGGCATGCGTGAGAGGGAGGGGCTTGCCTTCTCCATTCCCGCAATCAGGTCCAGCCATCCCCTTCTCCTGCACCCCAGCGCGATGCGAAGACGAAGCGTCGGGGATTCAGGAAGGGCGGCATCCACATTCTCCAGCACTTTTTCCTCGTTCACGGCGATAATGGCCGTGATGCTGGCGGCGTTGTTCCTGTAGGCAATGTCCTTCTTGGTCAGGAGATGCGTGGCGGGTATCGCGATTGCCCCGATCCTGTGGAGCCCCAGGAGGCAGAACCAGTATTCGTAGCGTCTCTTGAGGACCAGCATCACCGGGTCCCCGCGGCGGATGCCGATGGACAGGAAGAATGTCGCCGCGCGCGTGGACATCTCCGCCATGGCGGCAAAGCTGAACGTCGCTTCCTCTCCCTTCTCGTCGCACCAGACGAGGGCCGGCTTGCCCGGCGTTTCGCGCGCAATCTGGTCCACCACGTCCCAGGCAAAGTTGAACTTCTCGGGCACCGTGACGCAGAAGTTCTTTGAAAAATCCTCGTAGCTGGAGAACTCGGTTCTTTTCAGGTATTTTTCGAGCATCATTCCCCTCCTAGAGGATCACCGCAAGAAGCTTCGCGGGCTTGCCGCCCTGGGCCTTGAGCCCGTGGGGGTTCATGGCGTCGAAGTAGATCGAGTCTCCCGGGGTGAGCTGGACCTCGTGCCCCCCGACGACCACCCGCAGATCTCCTTCCAGCAGGTAGTTGAACTCCTGCCCCGGATGAGCGTTCAGCGGTATGGGGTCCGAGGCCGGCCGGGAAGGGACCGTAATGAAGAAGGGTTCCATCCGCCTGTTGATGAAGTTGTGGGCAAGGCTCTGGTAGCCGTAGTCCTTCCGCCGCTCCACCGAGACACCTTTGCCCGCCCGGGTCACCGCGTAGACGTGGAGGCGCGGCTCCTCACCGGTGAGAAGGGAGGTGAGATCCACGTGGAACTTGTGAGCGATCTGGTAGAGGAAGCTTGCCGGGATGTCGGCCTGGCCGCTCTCGTAGCTTCGATACGTGTCCGCCGGGATGCCGAGGTCGCCCGCACAGGTTTCCACGGAGAGCTTCGCGATGTCGCGCAGCCCTCGAATCCTGTCCGCAATCAGCCTGATCTGTTCGTTCATGGCAGACGTGACCTCCTGGTGTGAATCATGACATCCTCCTGTTCCTGTGTGGCTGCGGCGGCTGGCCGCGCCCCGCCAAATGCTTCTCCAGCATCTCCGCCAGTTCGGCCAGCTTGAAGGGCTTTGAAATGCTGGCGGTAAAGCCATACTCCTCCGGTCGCGCGATGATCGGGTCTCCCGCGTACCCGCTTGAAACGAAGAGAGGCACTTTCGGGTCGTGTTTTCTTATCTCGTGAGCCACTTCCTTGCCTCCCATTCCACCGGGGATGGTGAGGTCCAGGATGACGGCGGCGAAGGGATGATTGTTGCTCAGCTCCTGGATGAAAATGTCCGTGGTCTCTTTGCCGCTCTCCTTCCCGACAACCGAATAGCCAAAGGATTGAAGCATCCGGGAGAGAAGCCTTCGAACAGGCTCCTCGTCATCCATAACGAGAATCCGGCCGGCTCCAACATGCCGTGGGGCGGCAGGTCCAGGTTTTCCCGCGCGGGATTCACCGCACGCGGGGAGATAGATGGTGAACGTTGTACCTTTGCCGAGCTCGGACTGGACGTCAATTGCGCCGTCGTGACGACTCATGATTGAATGCGAAATAGCCAATCCCAACCCATGCCCCTTTGTCTTTGTTGTGAAAAACGGATCGAATATTCTCGGGAGCATCTCGTCGGGAATCCCCGTGCCCTGATCCTTGACGGAGATGGCGACATACCTGCCCTCCTTCAGAGTCGGATGTTCCTTCTCCCGGATGACACGGTTGACCGCCGTGATTTCAATGGTTCCGCCCATCGGCATTGCCTGGATCGCGTTCAGAACCAGGTTCTGAATGACTTGCGCCACCTGGTTCCTGTCGACGTCGCAATGCCAGAGATTCTCCTGGATGTCATACGAGCCCCTGAGATTCGATCCATGAAGCGCAAATTGGCATGTTTCCCTGATCAAGGGAGGGATGGGAACTATTTTTCTGACCGGGGCTCCGCCCTGGGCGAAGGTCAGCAACTGGTGCGTGAGCGCCTTTGCGCGCTCCATGCTTTCCATGGCCTGCGAGAGATACTCGGATGCCGCCCCGTCTTTCACTTCGTTTTTTGCCAGATCGGTAAATCCGAAAATGCCGGTGAGGATATTGTTGAAATCGTGGGCGATGCCGCCGGCCAGCACTCCAAGGGATTCCAGCCTCTGCGCCTGCTGCAGATACTGCTCGTATTTTATCTTGTCGGTTTCCGCTTTTTTGCGATCCGTGATGTCTGACGAAAAATAGAGAACGGCGGGTCTCCCCTCCCATTCGATCTGCTCGCCCACACATTCCACCCAGATCGCTTTCCCGTCCCTGGCGATGTGCCGGGAAACGCTCTTTGTCAGACTATTGCCCTCGGCTCGCGACTTGTAGCGTTCTCTTGCCTGTTCCCAGTCCTCCGCGTGATTGATGCTTTCCAGGGACATTCCGATCATTTCTTCGCGGGAATAACCCAGCATCTCGTGGGCGTGGTTGTTGCAGAATATTATCTTCTCATCCTCGACCACGTAGATGGCCTCGGGTGCGGTCTCGATGAGGTTTCTGTACTTGCTCTCCGAGGCTCGGAGCTTCTCCTGGTTCTGTCGCAGCGCTTCCTCGGTCTGCGTGCGCTCGGTTATATCCTGCGTGGTTCCAAAAACGCGTGCCACCTTCCCGTGCTCATCGAAGGCGACCTCGCCTTCATTATGAATCACCTTCCATTGCCCGTCCGGCCGTTGAACTCTGTAATCACGACTGTACGGAGGATCGCCCCGGAGAGCGGATTGGATTGCTTTCCGGGAGCGGACGAGCTCGTCGGGGGGGAAGAAGGTATCAGCGATCTCCCGTGGTATGGGTGACTTTACCGGAACGCCGGCAATGCGGTACATCTCGTCGGACCACGACAGCTTCCCCGTTGAGAGCTCGTACTCCCAGCTGCCGATGTGTGCGAGTCGCTGAGAGATTGCCAGAAGCTCCTGCGTCTTTGCCCGATCCTCCTCCATCCTGACGCGCTCGGAAATATCGCGCATTATTCCGCAGACCAGCTTCCGTCCTTTCCACTCGTAGGGGGCGCCGACCAGCTCGACGGGAAAAATCGTGCCGTCCTTTTTCCGCAGATAACGAACGGGAACATAGCTCGCTCCCGTATGGGTTGTCTGTCGTATCGAAGCTTCCGACAGTTCCTGTTCGGCAGTGATTGTCGGGATTGTCACCTCAGACAGGAGCTCTTCCCGGCTGTAGCCGCTCAGGCGAGTGAACGATTCGTTGACATCCAGCGGTCTCTGCGTCTCCGGATCGAAGATGCATATTGCGTATATCTCGTTGTCGAAGAGAATGCGGTATTTTTCTTCACTCTCACGAAGCGCTCTCTCCGCCAGCTTGCGCTCGGTAATGTCCGTGACCGCGCCGTAGATGGCAGTCACCCTCGCAGCCCCCAGGTCCCACTGCGATTCCCCGCAGACGCTGAGCCATCTGATCTCGTGGGGGTCATGGATGTACGCCCTGCACTCGATTTCAGTGGATTGCGGCTGCGCGATCAATCTTTGAAGACCCTCAAAGAGCTTTCGCGTGTCATCAGGATAAATATGGCTGAACAGAGATTCAAAGGTCCTGACTTCCTCCCTGTTTCCCCCTGTGAAGTCGTAAAAATCATTGGATACGAAATCCAGGGAAACATTTCCGTCTTCTGCCACCGACAGGTCAAAAACAAAGGTTGTGGTCAGCTCTGAAACGATTCTGTAATGCGTTTCGCTCTTTTGCAGAACTCTCTCCGCATTCTGGCGTTCTGTCAAAGAATGGCGCAAAGGTCGCATGTAGAAATAGTAGGCTGGAGGAATCACAAAGATCGCGACCACGACAGTTTCCACGATCCCCCTGAGCAGGGGATGAAGAGGAGGCAGAAAGTCCAGGCCGAGGAGGTATTGAAATACGATGTTTATAAGAACCGCAAAGAGAGCTACAGCGATGAACTGGCGTCGGGCCGGCTCCCAGGAGGCCGGCCTGCTCGGCGAGCTTGCGATTGAGACCTTGCGTGCGTGTTCTTTCTGGACGTCCATCGAGCTGTCTCCTTGCTCATTCCCGATGCAGACTCTTTTGGGCGATCAAACGAAAGACGTGGGCCCTTTGCTCCAGTTTTATCAATACATGCAGAATCTCTATACTACACTCCGGAGGCAAACTTCGCAATACTCCCGCGTTGCTTCGTGACCGATTGGACAGAAACGAAATTTCCATCTATCGTACTATCGATGCCTCCGAGAGTGAACCTCCTATCCGCGGTGTTCATTTGCTTCCTGAGCTTTTGGCTCACGAATTGCCAGTCACCAACGCAAACGACGTCGAGCTCGGGGGCGCCAGGTTCAACGTCGCAAAGCACATCGCCCTCGGGCACGACAGCGCCTGGCGCGACCTCGCAACCCGTTGTTGCCCTGACCTCCAGCAGTCAAGGCGTTTCAGCTCCAACATTCAGCCCCGCTGCCGGGACCTACGCAAGCGATCAGCTCGTTGCGATCACCAGCGCGACCACCGCAGCTGCCATTCACTACACGACGGACGGGTCCACGCCAACCAGGTCATCAGCCCTGTATTCTGCTCCGATTGGCGTCACGGGGAATGGAACCAGTGAAACCATCAGGGCGATAGCCGAGATGTCGAGGAAGACAACGTCGTCCGAGGGAAGCGCCTCCTATGTCATCAATTACGCATGGCAGATCTTCGGCACAATCGGCAGCGGCGCAAATCAGCTGGAATACCCCGCGGGAGTTGCTTTTGACGCTGGCGGCCGAATCTATATCGCGGACCAGGGCAACAGTCGGATCGTGCGCATCGATGACATGAGCGGGGCTGCCTGGACCGCGCTCGGCAGCCCGGGCGGCGCCGAGAATCAATTCAAATACCCCGCGGGAATCGCCGTGGATGCCGGGGGGCAGATCTATGTCTCGGATTCCGGCAACAACCGGATCATTCGCGTCAAGGACATGAAAGGCTCGGGCTGGACCGCCTACGGCACTTTCGGCAGCGCCGCTGGTCAGCTCAAGCACCCCGCGGCCGTTGCTGTCGATGCCAGGGGCCGCATCTCCATCGCGGATCAGGGCAACAGCCGTATCGTTCAAATGGATGACATGAAAGGCGCGGGCTGGACCACATTCGGCAAGCGCGGCAGCGGCGTCGGTGAGCTCAAGGATCCCGCGGGAATCGTCCTTGATCCCCGCGGACGAATGTATATAGCCGACTACGCCAATTCACGGATTGTCCGCGTGGACGACATGAACGGCACCAGCTGGACGGCCTTCGGAAGCTCGGGCAGTGACGCGAATCACTTCAAGTACCCCGCCGGGATCACCCTCGATTCCATCGGGCGCATCCTCGTGGCGGACATGATCAACGATCGTGTCGTGCGTATTGATGACATGAAGGGCGCCAACTGGACCGCGCTTGGCGGCACCCCGAATCAGTTCAGCCATCCCTGCGCAGTCGAGGTTGATGCCAGCGGGCACCTCTGCATAACGGATACGCTCAACAGCCGGATCGTGCGCCTCGTCATGCCGTAAAAGAAGGTTGTGCAAGCATGCAACTCATGTCATACTTGCCCTAAATTCCAGGAGGAAAGATGAACCTTACGATAGAGCAAGTTTCAAAGCTCACCAAGCTCTCTGTTCCAACCCTCTATGTATATTCCTCCCGATTGAAGCTCGGGAAGAAAGTCGGGAATAAGAAGGTCTTCTCCCAGGCCGACGTTCAGAAGCTTCTGAAAAGCTCAAAGAAATCGCCTCCCGCGAAGAAAGCGACTTCTGGAAAGAAATCGCCCGCAAAGAAAAGGCCGACGTCAAAAGCCCCTGCCAGGAAGCGAAGCAGGGGAACCGTCAAGGCAAGACCGATTTCGACCTCCGATGCCAAAGCCAGGCCTGTTTCTGCCGTGGCAAGTGCCCCAGCTTCCACGCCGACAAAGCCGACTTTCTGGGCTCGGCTGTTCGGCGGCAGTAAGCCAAAACAGAAAGTCAGCCTGATGGACGCGAAGACCAAGTAGATACATTCCTGACGATGCATGACGCCCCCCGAGCTGCCCTCATTCATGGACTACAGGCCCAAGCCGCTCCTCAAGCGGCCGGCTCATGTCCCGGATCGCGCGAAGTTCCCCGTCATCGACGCTCACAACCATCTCTTTGCGGACAGCCCGGCCAGAGACCTGTTGGCCATGATGGATGCCGTCGGGGTGCAGGTCTTCCTCAACCTCACGGGCAACTGCGCCTTGCCTTTCGATGCGAAGGGGTACACCATCCGACGGCGCGACCTCGAGGTCTATCGAAGCCGGTGGATGGAGAAAGCGCCCGGCCGGTTTGCCGCTTTCACAATGGCCGAGTTCGCGAGATGGGACGATTTCACCGTGGACTTTTCCCGCGGCTTTACCGAGAAGTGCGTGGAAACGCTTGAAAAGGATCTGAAGGGCGGCGCCCTGGGCTTGAAGGTGACAAAGGAGCTGGGACTGCGCTTCCACGAGCCTGATGGCCGCATGCTTGGCGTGGATGATAGGCGACTCTATCCCATCTGGCGCCGCGCAGGGGAGCTGGGGGTTCCTGTCCTCATCCACACCTCCGATCCCATGGCTTTTTTTCACCCCGTTGACGGAAACAACGAGCATCTCCCCACGCTTCTCACCTACCCGGGATGGAGCTTCCACGGCTCGCATTTCACCAAGGTGGCGCTCCTTGAGCAGCGGACACGGATGATGGCGGATCATCCGGGCACGACATTCATCCTGCCTCACGTGGCCAACATGCCGGAGGACCTCTGGTGGGTCTCCGACCTCCTGGAGAGGCTGCCCAACGTGTGCATCGATTTTTCCGCGCGCATGGACGAGCTGGGACGGCAGCCCTATTCGTCGCGGGACTTTCTCATCCGCTGGCAGGACAGGGTTCTCTTTGGCGCCGACATGCCCATTTCGGAGTACGTCTATAGAAGCTACTTCCGTTTCCTGGAGACCCGTGACGAGTATTTCGACTACCCGGGGTATGGCGGTGAAAGCACGAACTTCACCCGATGGAAGATCTACGGCCTTGGCCTGCCCGACGAGGTGCTGGAAAAGATCTACAGGAAAAACGCGCTGCGCGTCATTCCCGGGCTGAAGGAGATCGTCCGATGAGCCCCGTTGATCACCGCGAGCTGTACGACTGGTGCCGGGTTCCCTGCTCCGAGCTTGCCCATCACCGCGGCCTCCGAGTGCCTTTTCGGCTCGTGAAGGACTCGGCGTCCATGGGAGAACTGATGGCGCGAGAGCTCGTCGAGGAGATAGAGGCGGCAAACGAACGGAGTGAAGAGCTTCGGGCCATCATTCCCTGCGGCCCCAGCTCCTGGTACAAGCCGTTCACGGACCTCGTGAACGCTCGCCGCGTGTCGCTTGCCAGGTTCATCGTATTCCACATGGACGAGTGCCTGGACTGGCAGGGCTGTGAGCTTCCGCGCGGGCATCCGTACAGCTTCCGAGGTTTCATGGAACGGCACTTCTACGGCCCCGTGGCCGCCGGGCTTGGCGTTCCGGAGTCGAACAGGCACTGGCTTTCACCCTCGACAATGGAAAGCGTTCGCGCCGCAATTGCCCGGGCTCCCATCCATGTCACCTACGGCGGCTGGGGACAGGACGGCCATGTCGCCTACAACCAGTCGCGCCGCCATCCCTACAGCGCCATCACGCTGGATGAGCTTCGCGAGTCCTCGGTGAGGATCCAGGAGAACAACTGGGACACGGTTATCGCCCTGGCCCAGCGGACTTTCGGCGCCGCATGGCAGTTCGTTCCGCCCATGTCTGTTACGCTGGGCATGAAGGAGTGCCTGTCGGCCAGGAAGGTCAGGCTCTTCTCCGATACCGGGGCCTGGAAGCAGACGGCGCTCCGGGTCGCCCTTTTCTCGCCGCCTACACCCGATTACCCGATGACCCTTCTCCAATTGCATCCGGATGCACTCATTACCGCCACTGAGGAGACCGCCAGTCATCCGGTGAGCCTTCATCCCGAGTGGGACCTCGGCATGGCCGCGCCGTGAGGGAGTTCCTTCGGGCCGGCGCGGTGCGGTATCGAGGGATGGT
Organism: uncultured Spirochaetota bacterium; assembly: GCA_963753085.1. Taxonomy (GTDB): domain Bacteria; phylum Spirochaetota; class Spirochaetia; order SZUA-6; family Fen-1364; genus Fen-1364. The sequence continues at coordinate 111,911 of CAVWBF010000028.1, forward strand.
GGGAACCGGCGGCATAGGCTCCGGAAGCTTCTTTGCCCTCAGCGGGAACGAAACGCTTGGCAGGGAGGAGAGCCGGGGCGGCAGGTTCCTGGCTCGAAAAGACTACTGCAAGCTGCACATCGTCAGCCATTACGTGAAAGCTCTCCTTGGCGATGCCATGTCGGTTTTTCCCATTGGGAGGGTGGGCGACGATGCCGCGGGCGCGCTTCTTCTCCGTGAGATGGAGGAGGCCGGGCTGGACATGCGCTTCGTGCGCACTCTCAGCGGCGTTTCCACGCTTTTTTCCTTCTGCCTCCTGTATCCCGACGGCTCGGGAGGGAACCTCACGACGGAGGATTCCGCAAGCAGCCGGCTCGGCGCCGGCGAGATAGAGGAAGCAGGGCACATCATATCCAGCCTGGGGAGGCAGGGGATCGCCCTTGCCGTGCCCGAAGCGCCGCTTGCGGCCCGGGCAGCGCTTCTGGACCTGGCTACCGCCCACGGCCTTTTTCGGGCCGCCAGCTTCACGACCGCGGAGATGGACACGGTGCGCAAGCGAGGGCTCCTGGACAGCGTGGACCTGCTGGCCGTCAATGCGGAGGAGGCGCTGGCAGCAACCGGGGCTCCGCACAGGGCGGCTGACGGGTCGGCCGGTTCTCAGCAGGCAGTTGAACGAGCGGTTGCCGGGATAGCTGCACGGCATCCCCGGCTTGATGCTCTCCGTGACAGCCGGCCGGGAAGGAAGCTGGTCCTGGGACACACGGCAGCTCCGCCGCGACCCGGCCCTGACCGTGGAGGTCAAGAGCACCGCGGGGGCTGGGGACGCCCATCTTGCCGGCATCCTGTGCGCGCTTGCCGCGGGGTTCGAGCTTGCGGATGCCCAGGCCCTCGGGACGCTTGTGGCGGGAGCTTCTGTTACTTCGCCGGACACTATCAACAAGGAAGTCGACGCCCGGCTCTTGCGGGTTCTGTGCGGCGGGAAGCCCGGCATTTCTCCCCGCCTTCGCGCGCTGCTTGACACCGCAATGTCCTGAACATAGAATCAGCGGCGAATGTCCGTCGGACATGTTTCTCCGAGTTCTGAAAGGGAGGAATTATGAAGAGATCCAACATCACACGGCTCGCCATGCTCCTTCTCATGGTTGTCGTCGTTGTCTCGTTCGTCGGCTGTGGAGGTGGAAAGCCGAAAGCGACGTTCTTCTGGGCAACATACGATGGGCTCACGGAAGACTTCCGAGCCAGCCTGGAGACCGCGTTCAACAAGGCTTCACCCGACGCGCAAATTCAGATCGTTCCCATCAGCTGGACCGACCTGCAGAACAAGCTGACGACAGCGCTCGCTGGCGGCAAGCCCCCCGATATCTCCGTGGTCGGAACCCGCTGGATTCTGGACTACATGGGCACCAACTCGATCGATGAAGTGACTCAGTATGTCAGCCCGGACACGATTGCAAACATCAACCCGGCGGACATGGAAGCGAAGATAAAGGGCAAGCTCATGGGTCTGCCCATCGCAGCGGGCGCCCGCATCATGGCCATCAACAACAGCCTCACCAAGGCCGTCCCCAAGACCATGGAGGAGCTGGAGGTCGACGCGAAGAAGATCACCAAGCCGGGCAAGGTCTATGGGCTCATCATGCCTGGTAAGTCGTATACCGAGCTGACGGACTTCGCGTACTACCTCTACTCCGCAGGAGGGGATTTCTTCGCGACAAACGCTGACGGCTCCTATGGCAAGTGCACCGTGAACTCGGACGCGGGTGTCAAGGCGCTCACTTTCATGGCGAAGCTGGCTCTGAAGGACAAGGTCGTACAGGATGGTTTCACGTCGCAGATTCGTACGGATGCTCATCCTATTTTCTATGCCGGCAAGGCCGGTTACGTGTTCATCGGCGCATGGGTCGAATCCGCCATGAAACAGGCCAACGCGACCTTCCCTGTTACCTATGCGCTCATCCCCCCGTTTGCCGGACAGAAGCAGTCGGGCCTCGTCATCACGGACTCGATCGCGTTCTTCAGCAAGGCAAAGAACCTGAAGGCAGCGGGCAAGTTCATCGATTTCTTCTACAAGGACGAGTGGAAGGGCAAGTTCGACCAGCTCGTCGGGTTCCCGCCGGTGACGCTGACCGCGGCGAAGGATCCTTACTGGCAGACACCGCTCTACAAGGCGCTCGTGGATGCCTCCCTGAGTGCAAGGCCGTGGCCGCTCGTCGACCACTTTGATGCAATGAACACTCTCGTGTGGACCGCGTGCGAGAAGGTGTTCCAGGGCCAGGCCACTCCCAAGGCGGCCTTGGACGAGGCTGCGGCAGCCGTCGACAAGTCGCGGGGTATGTAGCTTTTTTGGACGAGGGGGGCACCGAAGCCCCCCTCTCCGCATACTCAGTATGGCGGGAACGACTCTCTCCCTGAGACAGAGGCTGTGGAATCCTGAGGCGCGTCTTGCCTACGCGCTCCTGGCCCCGACCATCATCTTTATCGCTTTTTTCATGTTCTATCCCATCATCTATGTCTTCGTCATGTCGGTGTATCGCACCAACCAGCTGAGCGACCTCACGAAGTTCGTCGGGCTGGCCAATTTCCTCGACAGGCTCACGGATCACGAGTTCTGGATGGCCGCGTTTCGCTCAGTCATCTGGACGACGACAGGGGTGGCGGTCAAGTTCCTCGCCGGCATGCTCATCGCGGTTCTCTTGAATGTCCGCTACCGGGGCAGAAAGGCGGCGAGGCTCCTGTTCATCATCCCCTGGGCGTCATCGGTGCCCATCAGCACGCTCCTGTGGCAGTGGGTGTACCACCCCGAGTTCGGGCTCCTCAACCATACCTTGAAAGTGACAGGGCTCTGGACCAACCCTCCCGTCTGGCTGGGATTTCCGGTCTCCGCCTTCATTGCGTGCCTGTGGGTAGACATCTGGATCGGGATCCCGTTCTTTGCCCTTGTCTTCCTTGCCGGCATGCAGGCCATTCCGCAGGAGCTCTACGAGTCCGCGCACATGGACGGGGCCGGCGGCTGGCGAAGCTATTTCTCCATTACGCTGCCGGGCCTGCGCGAGCTCATCCTGATCTCGACGCTGCTTTCGGCCATCTGGACCTTCAATGATTTCAACGTGATCTTCATCCTTACGCGGGCCGGACCGGCTCTTTCCACGAACATACTCATTACTTCTGTGTACATGAACGGCTTCATTGATCTGAGGTTCGACTATGCGGCCGTCCAGGCGGTTGTGACTTTCATTATTCTCACGATTGTCAGCGTCATCTATGCGCAGTTCTATTTTCGCAGGGAGAGAGACTGATGAAGTGGGAGAACCGGCCCCGGTTCCTCGCCGTCCCTCTGACGATCATCATCCTGTTCATTCTCCTGTTTCCTTTTTTCGTAATGATCTCCACCATGCTGAAGTCCGGGCAGGACGTATACTCTACGCCGCCGTTCTGGATTCCTACCCACATCGAGTGGAGCAACTTTGTCACTGTCTGGACGCAATACCGACTTGCAACCTACTTCTTCGCCAGCCTCATTATCGCGGCCGGCGCTACCGTCCTGAACACCATCCTGTGCGTGCCGGCGGCGTACGCTGTAGCCCGGCTTCGATTCGTGGGCAGGCGGTCCGCCCTGTATCTCCTTCTCATGATCGAGATGTTCTCCCCGGTCATCGTCGTCATCTCTCTTTTCAAGATTGTCTCGCAGATCGGCCTCCTGGACAGCTTCATCTCCCTCATCATCCTCGATGCGCTTTTTACCGTGGCTTTCAACACCTGGATGATGAACGGATACTTCAGGACAATCCCGAAAGACATCGAGGAGGCCGCGCTGATCGACGGGTGCACGCGGGTTCAGACCATGACGCGCATCATGCTGCCCATCTCCGTCCCGGGTCTCGTCACGGTGATGATCTACGCGTTCATTTTCGCCTGGAACGAGTTCCTGTTCGCGCTTTCCTTCATTTCGTCCAAGGACAAGATGCCATTGACCATCGCCCTGTATAACTTTGTGGGACGGTGGACGACGCAGTGGCAATACCTCACCCTCGCAGCGTTCCTGGCCCTCATTCCCGTGCTCGTCCTGTTCTACGTTATCGAGAAGAGGCTCGTGGCAGGCCTGGCGGGAGGCGCCGTCAAAGGGTAGCGCGGGCCCTCTGTGGCCGCGGCTACTGCGGCGTTTCGATCAGGAGGGGCGGTCGGGGAGGCTGCGACAGGTCCAGGCTTTCACCAATGTCCTTCGCGTTCGCATCCCTGTCGGAAAGAGGCGCCACACCGAAGCGTGTCTCCACGAGCTTCAAGATCGAAGAGAAATCGTACGTCGTGTGATCGACGTATCCCGCCCGGGCCCGCGAGGAAATGATCAGCGCGGGGACCCGAAGCCCGTAGCCCTGCGCATCCACGCGCGGCGGCGGAACATGGTCATAAAAGAACCCCCCGTACTCGTCCCAGGAGATCACGAGCACCGTGGTGGGCCAGTACGGGCTTTTCATGAGGGCGTTGACCACGGCGGTCACATACCACATGCCCACCCGGATGTCAGTCAGGGGATGCTCGCTCTCTTCCGCGTCTGGGAAGATCCACCCGACCTGGGGCAGCCGGCCCGAGCGCAGGTCCTGGAAGAGCCTGGCGCTTCCAACGAGACCCGAGCGAAGGGCTTCGCTCTCCATGAACGAGCTGAAGCCGGGGAACGGGTCAAGCGGTGAAAAGGACCCGGGAGGGAAGGCGCCATCATACACCCTCCAGGAGACCCCGGCAGCCTGCAGTCGCTCGGGCAGGCAGGGGAATCCGTACCCACCGCGGGGCGGCTTCATGCTGTTTGATTGGACATCACCGGCGCTTGCGGCCAGCGCAAAAAGATGATTGGGAAGAGACGGCCCGACGGAGGAGCAGAAGAACCTGTCGGCCAGCGTAAAGGAGCGCGCGTACTTCCAGTAATTCGGGATGTCCGTGCCATCGTAGAATCCCATGGTGTCATTCGAGTGCTCGGCGGACACGAACCTGTCCATCGAGCCGCCGTGGGTTGCCTGGAGCACCGTGTATTTGCCGTGCGGGAGGTTTCCCGCTCTCGCGGAGGGCAGGTGGAACGGGGCAACTCCTTCTACGCGCACTCCGGAGGGAAGACCGTCGGCGCCGGGAAAGGCGCCGAAGTAGTTGTCGAACGAGTGATTCTCCTGGAGCAGGAAAAGCACGTGCTGGATGCGGTCCGCGCTTTCCTGGATGCCGGCCGCCTCGGGCCACGGGTCTCCGCCTGAGACGCGCACGCTGTGCGCGCGCAGGATCCCATCCTTCATGCTTCCGGTCACCTCGACCGTCAAGCCAGGGGCAAGATCAGCGCGTTCATCCTCCGGTACCGCGACCATGAAAATCGTTCTGGAAGACTCGTCCTGGACAGGGGCCAGGGTGCCCGTGACGTCGAGGATCACGCCCCGAATGCCATCCGCCTTCACCTGGGCGCCGCGGCCAAATCCTCCCAGCCGCCCGACAAGGCCGCTGCCTGCACCCGCGGAGAGACACGAGGAAACAGCCGCGCAGAGAAGCGAAGCGGCGAGTGTCCGCGCCAGCAGCCCCCTCTTCATGTTATCAAATGTTAATTGGACTCTTCGCAACCGGGCAAGCAGATTTTCTGTAGACGCAGGTGGAGGGAAAGAACATGAAGCGGATCCTCCTTGCTTTGGCTGGAATAGCGGCGCTCAGCGCCCTGGCATGGGCGGATCCTCCGGCCCGGGTGGGCAGGCTGAGCTTCGTTGACGGGACAGTCGCCTTTGCACCTGCGGCGGGGGAAAAATTCGAGACGGCGACCGTGAATTACCCCCTGACCGCGGGGAATCAGCTCTCGACCGCCGAGAGCTCCCGGGCGGAAATCCAGATCGGTTCCGCGGCGGTGCAGTTGGGGCCGTCCACGGAGATTTCCTTCGAGGCTCTCGACGACCAGACAGTCCAGATACGGCTCGACAAGGGCCGGATGAGCGTTCGGCTTCGTGAGCTGGGGCAGGACCAGGGCTTCCAGGTGGACATGGTGACCGCGAGCATCTCTCTTGCCCCGGGCAGCTACCGTTTCGAGCAGGCAGAGGCGGGTGACGCATCCGTCGCCACGCGGGAAGGGGACGCCCAGGTGACCGGCGGCCAGGCCGCTTTCCACGTTCAGGCCGGGCAGCGCGCGGACATCCCGGCATCCGGCCCTGACGCGTATCGCCTCTCGAGTGCGCCCGCGCCCGACGACTGGGACCAGTGGGTTGCAGAGCGGGACAGCAGGGACGCCCAGGCTCCTTCCCGGCGCTACGTGTCGAGTGAAATGGACGGGGTGGGTGACCTGGACGCTTACGGCGACTGGAGAGTGATTGCCGGCTACGGACCCGTGTGGTTCCCGGCGACCGTGGCCGTGGGATGGGCGCCGTACACCTTTGGACACTGGGTCTGGATCGACCCCTGGGGATGGACGTGGGTCGATGAGGAGCCGTGGGGATTCGCCCCGTTCCACTACGGCCGGTGGGCGTTTATCACCGGCACCTGGTGCTGGGTCCCCGGGCCCATCGTGAGGCGGCCCGTCTACGCCCCAGCTCTGGTTCGATGGGTCGGTGGAGCGCCCTGGCGCGGCCACCCCCCGGGCAGCCAGGTCGGCATCCGGTGGGCTCCGCTTGCGCCGCACCAGGTTTTCCGTCCCCTCTATCACGCAAGCGGCACGTACGTCCGCGCGGTGAATGGGGGGATAGTGCTTCCACCGCGCATGGCCGTCAGGCCAGGCGGGACCTTCCAGCCCGGCTACGGGCCGCACGGACAGATGCCGCGGGGCCGGCCCGAAATCGCCGGCCGAGCCCCGTGGGCTCCGGGCAGACCCCAGGTCATGGCGCACGGTCCATGGGCGCAGGACAGGCCGTCGTATGGCCGCGCTATGCGCCTCGCGGCGCCGCTCCGCAGAATGGCGAGCCCAGGTACGTCAGGCAGGCGCCCCGGAGGTCGCGCGACCAGGGGTCAGATAACCAGGACTCCGAGCTCTGGAAGCGCGGGGGGCATTAGGAGCGGGGCCGCCGCGGGGCGAGTAGTCGCGCCCTAACCCTTCCGCGCCTCCCGCACTTCCTTGTGCTCGGCGCGGCTCGGACATCCCTGTCTATGGACATCGCTCGCCGCGTCTGCTTAAATCCTCCCGATGCAGACGCAGGCGGCGGTGCCCTCCAACCTTCCGGCCAAACTCAATCGGATGTGGGAGCTCTCGGCACGGAAAATCCGCGCCATGGAGAGCTCCTATGATTCCGAAAAAGGCGCTCCTGTCTTCACGGTGGAAGGACGGTGGACCTCGCGCGGCTGGACCGAATGGACCCAGGGCTTCCAGTATGGCTCCAGCCTCCTGCAGTTCGATGCCACGGGGGACAGGGAGTTCCTCGAGATCGGCCGCCGGAACACCCGGCAGCGGATGGCGCCGCACCTGACCCATGCCGGTGTCCATGACCATGGCTTCAACAACATAAGCACGTATGGCGCCCTGCTTCGCCTGATGAATGAAGGGCGCATCCCTGAAAACGAGTGGGAGAGGTCCTTCTACGAGGTGGCGCTCAAGGCAAGCGGCGCCGTCCAGGCGCACCGCTGGACGCGGACCAGCGACGGGGGAGGGTACATCTACTCCTTCAACGGCCCCCATTCCCTGTTCGTGGACACCATCAGATCCCTGCGCTCCCTCGCGGTCTCCCATTCCCTGGGCCACGTGCTCATGGAGGAAAACGATCGGCGCGTCTCCCTCCTGGAAAGGCTTATCCAGCATGCCGCGGCCACCGCACGCTACTCCGTGTACTACGGAGAGGGCCGTGACGCATACGACCTGCCCGGGCGCGTCGCCCACGAGTCCATTTTCAACTCCGTGGACGGCAGCTATCGCTGCCCCGGCACCCAGCAGGGCTATTCGCCCTTCAGCACGTGGACCCGCGGCCTTGCCTGGGCAATCCTCGGGTTCGCGGAGGAGCTTGAGTTCCTCGAGTCCCGGTCGGAGCGGGAGCTCGTGCCCTTTGGCGGAAAAAAAGAAATCCTTGCGATTCTCTCGAAAGCCCTCCGAGTGACGGCGGATTTCTACATCTCCAATACCGCCCTTGATGGCATCCCTTACTGGGACACCGGCGCGCCTGGTCTGGCGGAGCTGGGGGCGTGGCGCGACCGACCCGCTGATCCATTCAACGAGCGCGAGCCCGCGGACAGCTCGGCTGCCGCCATCGCATGCCAGGGGCTGTTGCGCCTCGGCGCCTGGCTTCGCGCCTCGGGCAGCGTCGATGCGGGTCGCTACCACGGCGCGGGAATGGCCGTGCTCTCCCGGCTTCTCGAGGAACCCTACCTGAGCACGAAAGAGGACCACCAGGGGCTCCTGCTCCATTCCGTGTACCACCGTCCCAACGGGTGGGACCACGTGCCTCCGGGCCGCCGGGTGCCCTGCGGAGAATCGAGCATGTGGGGGGACTATCACCTTCGGGAGGCCGCAGTGTGCGCTCAGCGCCTCATGGACGGCAGGGTCCCGCTTCTGTTCTGGAAAAGGAGTGACCAGGAATGACGACAGCCGATCTCTCGAAGATCGCGGGCCGCGCGTACCCGGCGGGACGGAGGACGCAGAACCTCGTGGGAGGAGCCTCCCCCATCCAGGCGAAGAACTTCTGCATGGGGTACGTTACCCTTGAGCCGGATGGAGGGCAGGTGCCCTGGCACAACCACGACCAGGAAGAAGTGTACTTCATCGTTTCCGGAAAAGGGGAAGCGTGCCTGGGAAGTGAGCGGACCATCGTCACCCGGGGCCAGGCCCTGTACGTTCCTCCCACTGTCTTTCACCAGCTCACCAACGTCGGATCCGAGCCGCTGACAATGGTGTATGTCTACGCGCCGGCAGGTGACGTGGCGCACTGGCGGCAGGAGCTCGAGGGAACGCTTCCCAGGGCCGGCCAGGATGCGCCCCCATTGCCGGCGGGCGCCCGGCCCCAGCGCGGAGTCGCCGAGTAATGGCAACGCAGATCGTCGGCATCATCATGAACGGGGTCACCGGCCGCATGGGAATGAACCAGCATCTTCTGCGTTCGATTGCTCCCATCATGAAGCAGGGAGGAGCGCGAGGGGCAGGGGATACGGCGGTCGTTCCCGAGCCCCTGCTCGTCGGCAGGAACGCCGAGAAGCTGGAAGCAGCGGCGCGCGCGGCGGGGGTCTCCCGGTGGACAACCGATCTCGACGCGGCCCTGTCCGACAGGAAGATGAGCGTCTACTTCGATGCGCAGACAACGCTTCTTCGAGCCGCGGGCGTCTCGAAGGCAATCGAGGCCGGCAAGCACGTGTACTGCGAAAAGCCCACTGCCACGGGAACGGCGGAGGCCTACCGCCTGTATCAGCTTGCCGTCAGGAAGGGCGTGAAGAACGGTGTTGTGCAGGACAAGCTGTGGCTGCCTGGCCTGATGAAGCTTGCCGATCTTCGTAACCGGGGATTCTTCGGCCGCATCCTGTCCGTACGCGGGGAGTTCGGCTACTGGGTGTTCGAAGGTGATGTCGTTCACGCCCAACGGCCCTCGTGGAACTACAGGAAGGAAGAAGGCGGAGGCATCGTGATGGACATGCTCTGCCATTGGCGCTACATCCTCGACAACCTGTTCGGCCGGGTGAAGGCGGTCTCCTGCCTTGCGGCCACGCACATCCCCGAGCGCTGGGATGAGAAAGGCGCTTCCTACAAACCAACTGCGGATGATGCGGCGTACAGCACCTTCGAGCTGGAGGGCGGGATCATCGCCCACTTCAATTCCTCCTGGGACGTGCGGGTGCGCCGGGACGACCTTCTCACCCTCCAGGTTGACGGCACCCTCGGATCTGCCGTCGCCGGGCTTCGCGACTGCTGGATCCAGCCCTACGGAGCGACCCCGCGGCCCGTCTGGAATCCCGACATTCCCGACACCATCGACTTTTTCGCAACCTGGCAGAAGGTCCCCGAGCAGAGGCAGTACGACAATGCCTTCAAGGCCCAGTGGGAGCTTTTCCTGAGACACGTTGCGCTGGACGAGCCCTTCCGATGGACGCTCCTGGAAGGGGCAAAAGGCGTGCAGCTGGCGGAGAAGGGACTGGAGTCCTCCCAGAAGCGGGCGTGGGTGGCCGTGCCCGACCTGGAAAAGGCCGATTGATGGCCTCGCGTGTTGCGCTTGTGACGGGAGGGACACGCGGCATCGGGCTGGGATGCGCCGAGGCGCTTGCCAGGGACGGATGGAGCCTCGCGGTGTGCGGGGTTCGTTCCGAGAAAGAGGCGCGGCCCGCGCTGGAAAAGATCAGGGAGGCGCACGGCGAAGTCCTGTACTCCCCGGTGAATATCGCGGACGACGATGCCCCGGATCGGCTCATAGCGGATGTCCGCGGGCGCTACGGCCGGCTCGACCTCCTTGTGAACAACGCCGGTGTGGCTCCCACGGAGAGGAAAGACATCCTCGATGCCACCAGGGAAAGCTTTGACAGGGTGGTGAGGATAAATCTCCGAGGGCCCTACTTCCTCACCCAGGCCGCCGCCCGGTTCATGCTGAAAAGCGGAGAGACGGCGGGAAAGAGCGTTGTCTTCATCACGTCGATGTCAGCCACGGTGGCCTCCATCAATCGGGGAGAGTACTGCGTTTCCAAAGCAGGGCTCAGCATGGCATGCCTCCTGTGGGCAACCCGGCTGGCGCAGGATGGCATTCCTGTCTACGAGGTACGACCGGGCATCATACGGACCGACATGACAGAAGGGGTTGCGGCACAATACGACGCTCTCATAAACGGGGGTCTCACGCTCCAGAAGCGATGGGGCACGCCGCAGGATGTCGGCCGCGCGGTGGCAATGCTGGCGCGAGGAGACCTGCCGTATTCCACCGGGCAGGTGATCTCGGTGGACGGCGGCCTGACCGTTCAGCGGCTGTGAGGTTCAGGGGCTCCGACTCAGGAAATCCGAAGCGCGCTCGGCGATCATGATCGTGGTGGCGTTCGTGTTGCAGCGGACGATCTCCGGCATGATCGATGCATCGGTCACGAACAATCCATCCGTGCCCAGGACCCTGCACTCAGGATCCACCACCGACATCGGGTCCTCGGGCGACCCCATGCGGCACGTTCCCACGGGGTGAAAGTACTGCGCGCACTGGGCAAAAATGGCCGCATCGAGGTCATCATCCGAGGTGAAGGAAGCGACGGGCCGGCCCTCGGCCCCCCGCGGAGCAAGCTTCGGCTCACCCTCAATCGCTTCCCTCATGGGGCCTTCCCGCACGAGCTCGAAGAGGTGACGCACTCCCTGGCGGACCCGGACAAGATCTCTCCTGTCGGACAGCATCCCCACGTTCACGAAGGGGCAGCAGGCCGGGTCCGGGGATTCCACTTCCACTTTTCCCGCCGAGTACACGGCGCCCAGGCCGAGCACGAGCCCGCCGGTCTCCCGCGCCTCGGGGCTCGTGCCGATGAAGCTCTGCGTATGCACGTTCAGGTCGTTCTTCAGGCTGTGAGGCGTGTCGGACGTCCACAGGAGCAGGATGGAAGAAAAGAAGTCGCGCGGCGCCGGGGCGGGTGCGCGATATTCCTCCTTCAGCCGGAAGGTCACCGCGAGGAGGGGGTGGTCGAACAGCCGCCCGACCCCCGGCCGCTCGCTCACAAGCGAGGCGCCCAGGCGCCGCACCTCCTCAAAGGGTCCGACACCCGATCCGGTGACTCCTTGTGGCGTGCGGATGCCGCGGCATGGAATGCTCTGTCGAGGGGCTTCCACGCGCTTCGTCCCGGACGCCAGACCGGCATGGGACCTGTGGTCCCGTGCCATGGCCTGTCCGGGAAATCCTGATCCCGCTCAGCCTTGACAAAATAGGGAAGGACCTCTTTCCCTGACCAGCCGCGACACCCGTGCGCCTCCCAGCGGTCGAAGTCCGAAAGCGGGGGGCGGACGTAGAACAGCGCGTTGACGGTCGAGCCTCCGCCCAGGCCTTTTCCCACGAAGTATTGCTCGGGTTTCTTTGCGTCGGTCAGTCGGCCCTTGAGCTCCCGCCAGAAGAACTCCGGCCGGCCGAATGCGTGAAAGAAGTTGAGGCTGCGGATCTCCTCCGGCGCCTCGGAGCTGCGCCAGTCCTTTCCGGCCTCCAGGAGCAACACGGAGGAGCGGCCGTTCTCGCTGAGACGGCTGGCAATCACGCTTCCTGCCGACCCGCCGCCCACCACAACGTAGTCCCAGGTGCGCATGACGGTCCCTCAGTACTTCATGCAGACGATGGACTGCTCGCTGTAGAAGTCCAGGCTGTACAGGCCTCCCTGTCTCCCGATACCGCTTTCCTTCATCCCGCCGTACGGATACCTCGGGTCGCGGAGGAACCACGTGTTGACCCAGGTGAGGCCGGCTTCGATCTGCTCCCCGACGCGGAACGCACGCTTGAGGTCGCTCGTCCAGATGGAAGCGCTGAGGCCATAGCGGGTGTCGTTGGCCTTGCGGACCACTTCTTCTTCCGTGTCGAAAGGCTCCACGGTCACGACAGGGCCGAAGACCTCTTCTTTGACGATGCGGCAGTCATTGTCGACTCCGGTGATGATGGTCGGCTCGATGAAGTATCCATGGCTCGCTCCCTTCGGCCTCCCGCCGCCGGCGAGGAAGGTCCCGCCCTCTTTCTTCGCCAGCTCCAGGTAGCCGCTGACGCGCTCGTAATGCTCTTTGCTGATGAGGGCGCCGACCTTGGTTGCAGGCAGAAGGGGATCTCCGACAACCTGTTCCTTCGTCTTTGCCAGGAGCTTCTCCATGAACTGGTCGTAGATGGGACGCTGGACATACGCGCGGGACCCGCTGAGGCAGATCTCCCCCTGGTTGAGGAAGCTGGCGCGCACGGTCGCATCAACGACCTCATCCATGGCGCTGTCCGCAAAGACGATGTTCGGGTTTTTTCCGCCGAGCTCGAACGACACCTTCTTGAGGTTTCCCGAAGCCGCCTGCATGATGGCCTTGCCGGTTGTCGTCTCACCGGTGAAGGCAACAGCGCCGATGCCCGGGTGCTTTGCGATTGCCTCGCCCGCTGAATCTTTCCCGAACCCGTGCACCACGTTGACCACTCCGTCGGGGACCCCGGCTTCCGCGCAGATCTCAGCGAGCACGGTGGCCGTCATCGGAGTCCACTCCGCGGGCTTGAGGACGATGGCGTTCCCCATGGCAAGGGCAGGGGCGAGGTTTGCGCTGAGAAGGAGAAGGGGCAGGTTCCACGGGTTGATCAGCCCGACAACCCCGACGGGACGCCGAACGAGATAGTTCAAGGCGCCTGCCTCCAGCGGGTACGCCTCGGTCCCGATCGTGGTGATCAGGCTGGCGTAGAACTGGTAACTGCCGGCAGCCCGGGGAATATCGACGTTTGTCGAAAGCCACAGCGGTTTTCCGGTATCCAGCGTCTCCAGCATCGCTAGCTCGTCCTTGCGTTTGAGGATCAGGTCGCTGATCTTTCGCAGCACCGCGGCGCGTTCGCTCGGCTTCGAGCTTTTCCAGCCGGCCTGGAACGCTTTCTGCGCCGCCTCCACGGCCATGTCGACCTCTGCCGAGCCTCCGTCCGCCACGGTCCCAAGGATCTCTTCCGTGGCCGGATTCACATTTTCAAAGGTCCGTCCGTTCCGGGATGGTACAAACTTCCCGGCAATGAAATGCAGGCAGTTGATCCCCTTGACTGTCTTTTGTTCCATAGGTATTCCTCCCCGGGCGATACATCCCTCCTGCATAAGATCGACAGCCCGGGAACGCCGGTCAATCGCGTCGGGACCCGCGCTTTCTTGACTTTCAGGGGACAGGGGATTAGGTTCTCGATTGAAGAGTCATGGATCACGAGATACCGGTTTTCTGCGTCGGGCTGAGCCATCATTCTGCGCCGGTGGAGCTGCTGGAGGCCCTGTCGCGGAGCGCCCAAGAGCTGCCCGGTTCCCTCCCGCCCCGCCCCGCCGAGGTGGTGGTGCTCTCCACCTGCAACCGCTTCGAGATCTTCGGCTCCCTTTCCTCCGAGAGTTCCCTGGATTCCACCGTGAAGTTTTTCCGCGACGCCGGCGTCTCCCGGGCCATGCACAGCCTGGCGGGCCGGGCCGCCGCAGAGCGCCTGTACCGGATCGTCTGCGGGCTGGACTCCATGGTGCTCGGGGAGTCGCAGATCATCGGGCAGGTTGCCGCGGCCTACGCCGCCTCCCAGGCTGTGCGGCGCGCCGGACCTTCCATGACCGCCCTGTTCCAGGGCGCCATCCGCGCCGGGCGGCGCGCGAGGCGGGAGACGGAGATCGGCCGCAGCGCGTCGAGCATCAGCGTTGCCGCGGTGGGGCTTGCGCAGGAAAGCATCGGTGACCTGGCCAGGGCGCGAGTGCTTGTCCTGGGATCCGGAGAGATGGGCCGCCTGACTCTCCGCAGCCTTCGGGAGCGGGGCGCCGGGCACATCGATGTTGCCGGCAGGCACCTGGACAAGGCGGCGCGCGCGGCTCGACGCTGGGGCGCAAAAGCGCATCTCATCAACAGCCTCCCGTGTCTCCTGGAGGTGGCAGACGCGGTGATCAGCGCCACAAGCGCATCCCGGCCTCTCATCGGCACCGACATGCTGAGATCCGTCATGCGGGAGCGCGGCGGCCGTCCCCTGACCGTTGTCGACATTGCCGTTCCGCGCGACGTTGAGCCGGAGGCGGCAGCCGTCCCGGGCGTCACCCTGTTCGACCTCGATTCCCTCAAGGGCCGCGACCAGGGAGGGGAGAGCCTTCGCCTGCGCGAGGTCCCGCGCGTCGAGAAGATTATTGACGAGGAGCTGGATGCGCTTGCCATTGCAATGGCGGAGAACGCGCTGCGACCTGTCATCGGCTCCCTGTGGCTGAAGGCATCCTCCATCCGCGAGGAAGTGCTCGAGCGCACCCGCGCGCGGATGCCCCATCTCGATGACGCATCCTGGGCGCTCGTGGAGAACCTCGCGCGAGCCCTCGTGAACAAGCTGCTCCATGATCCTGCCACGCGCCTTCGCGGCGAGGCGGGAAACGGCCATGCCCGCCAGGACGCGGAAGCCCTCAGCTACCTTTTCCACCTGGATGAAAGCGGACCGCGGCGGAGCGGGGAATGAATGTCAGGCTCGGCACACGCTCCTCGAAGCTCGCCGTGTGGCAGACCATGTTTGTCGCCGAGCGCCTGCGCATGGCGCGCCCTGACCTCGAGGTCCGGGTGGTTCACATCTCCACCCACGGTGACGAAAACCAGGACCGGCCTCTCCCCGAGATAGGCGGCAAGGGTCTTTTCACGGAGAAGATCGAGGAATCTCTTCGTCAGAATGAGATCGACGCCGCGGTCCACTCTCTGAAAGACCTCCCCGTGGACGAGTCGCCCGGCCTCACGGTGGCCGCGGTGCTGGGCAGGGAGGAAGCGCGGGACGTCCTTGTCTCCCGCAGCGGCAGCGCGCTGTCGGCGTTGCCCGCCGGCGCCGTGGTGGGCACGAGCAGTACCCGTCGGGAAGCCCAGCTTCGGGCCATGCGGCCCGATCTGGTCGTGAAGCCCATCAGAGGCAACGTGGAGACCAGGATTGGCAAGGTTGACAGGGGAGAGTACGACGCCACGCTCATGGCAGGCGCGGGGGTCGTGAGGCTCGGCCTTGCAGGCAGGGTGAGCGAATGGATGGATGTCGAGCGCTGCATGCCTGCCCCCGGTCAGGGGGCGATGGCAGTCCAATGCCGGGCAGGGGACGCGCGGATGCTCGATCTTCTGGCGCTCATCGATGACCCGCTCCTTCGCCGGGCCACGGACGCTGAGCGCGAGTTTCTCCGCTCTCTCGGCGGCGGCTGCGCGGCGCCCATTGCATCGTTTGCCCGGTTTCCAGATGGAGAGGCAGGCCGGATCTTCCTCCAGGGCAGCGTCATCTCTTTGGACGGTCGACGGGTCGTGAAAGTCTCCGGGAAAGGTGATGATCCGCGCATGCTCGCGAAGCTCCTTGCGGATCAGGCCCGGGCAGCCGGAGCGGAAGGGATCCTGAAACCCCTCTCCGGAAAGCGGGTGCTTGTCACGCGGCCTCGAGGCCAGGCATCCGACCTCGTTGCCATGCTCTGCCAGCGCGGCGCTCTTCCCGTGGAAGTCCCCTTGATACGGATCGAGCCGGCAGGAGACGCTGGCAGAACAAGGGAAGCCCTGGGCGCTCTCTCATCGTATGACTGGGTCATTTTCACGAGCGCAAACGGTGTGGAGCACTTCCTGGGGCGGCTGGGGAACGGGGAGCCGGCGATCGCGAGGCTCTCGCCGAAAGTCGCCGCGGTGGGTCCCGCAACTGCTGAAGCGCTTCGGCATCGGGGCGTCACGCCTGCCCTTACACCTTCGGAGCACACCGGCGCCGCGCTGGCCCGGAGAATCCTGGAGGCGGAGGCCGGCTCTCTGCAAGGCAAGCGCGTCCTCTTCCCCTGCGCCGTGGACCACACGGAGGATGCGGCCGGGGTCCTGCGCGGCGCCGGTGCGGCAGTTGATGAGCTGCCCGTGTACAGAACTGCTTTCGAAGAGCCCGGTCCCGAGGAGCTTGACGCACTGGAGCCTCTGGACGCTGTTCTTTTTCTCAGCGGCTCCGCTGTCCGCGCGTATCACGGGCTTGCAGACCGGACCCCTTCCCTGCAGGCGGCCCTTTCGCGCGCCGTCGTTGGATGCATCGGCCCGCAGACCGCGCGCGTCGCGTCGGAGGCCGGGATGAAAGTGGACGTGATGCCGCCCGAGCACACGGTCCAGGCCCTGGTCGATGCGCTGGAAAAGAGGTTTGGCAGATGGACAAGCTTGTAACGGAGAAGCTCACGCTCCCCGGGGCCGTGCGGCCCCGCCGGCTTCGAACGCGCGCATCGCTTCGCGCGATGGTGCGCGAGACCACCCTGACCCCGGAAGACCTGATCTTCCCGGTCTTCGTGACGCACGGCAGGAGAGTGCGGAACCCGGTGGCCTCCATGCCCGGGGTCTTCCAGGTCTCGGTGGACCTGCTCGCGGCGGAGGCAAAGGAAGCGGCGGCCCTCGGCATTCCCGCACTGATGCTCTTCGGCATACCGGAGCACAAGGATCCGGGGGGCTCCGACAGCTTTGCGAAGGACGGGATCATCCAGCGCGCGCTTCGGGAGCTCAAGGATGCGGGTACGGACATTCTCATGATCGCGGATGTGTGCCTGTGCGAATACACGGACCATGGGCACTGCGGGATCCTCAATACCGGCGGGGCGGGAAGACCCGTGCCGTCGCTTCCCGAGGACTACCTGCTGAACGACGAGACCCTCGATGTGCTTGCGCGCATTTCCGTTTCCCAGGCCGAGGCGGGAGCGGACATGGTTGCTCCCAGCGGGATGATCGACGGGATGGTGGGGGCCATCCGGGGCGCGCTGGACGCGGCGGGATTCCCGGCAATCCCCATCATGTCCTATGCGGTGAAGTACGCCTCCGCATTCTACGGACCCTTTCGCGAGGCGGCCCAGGGAGCCCCCCGGTTCGGGGATCGCAGGAGCCACCAGATGGACCCGGCGAACGTGCGTGAGGCGCTCAAAGAAGCGGAGATCGACGTCCGGGAGGGAGCGGATTTTCTCATGGTCAAGCCGGCGCTTCCCTACCTGGACGTGATTCGCGCCGTTCGCGAGCGTTTTTCTGATCATCCCCTCGTGGCGTACAACGTGAGCGGCGAATATGCCATGCTGAAGGCAGCCGCGGCAAACGGCTGGATCGATGAGAGGGCGGCGACATTGGAAGCGCTGACGGGGATCAGGCGCGCGGGCGCCGACCTCATCATCAGCTACCATGCAAAAGAGGCTGCGCGATGGCTGACAGGAGTGTAACGGAAGAGACCGAAGACCGGACAATGATCGCGGAGAAAGGGCGCTCGAAGACAGGAGAAACGCTGTACTCCCACAGGCGCCTTTTCATGCAGCTGCTTGCATTCGGCGGGTGCGCCGACATTGCCGGGATTTCCGCGGCTCTCGGGGAGAGCCGGCTTCCCGCGGTCCTCTACGAGGACATCAACGACCCCCGCGGGATCGCCATCCTTTCTTTCCACGAAGACCCGGATTTCTTTCTTGACGCTATGCGACCTTTCGTCACCGGAGCGCCGTTCGACCGGTTGATTCCCAAGCCGGAGTACACGATGCTCGGGCGCACGTATTCCATGGGGTGGGAGCCGAACCTCGACGAGGCGCTCATCGAGCGTCCCCGGCGGCGCCTCTCGGACCGTGAGCTGCGCTGGGCTCTCTGGTACCCGCTTCGGCGCTCCGGGGCCTTTGAGCAGCTGGGAGAAAAAGAGCAACGGTCCGTGCTCGCGGAGCATGGGAGCATCGGCCAGTCCTTCGGCAGGGCAGGCATCGCCCATGATATCCGTCTGGCATGCCACGGCCTCAACAAGGAAGACAACGACTTCATCATCGGGGTCCTTTCCGCTGAGCTGCACCCCCTTTCGGCAATCGTGCAACGGATGCGAAAGACCCGGCAGACTTCCCTCTACATCGAGCGGCTGGGGCCGTTTTTCATCGGCAGGGCCTTCCGCAGGGCCGGGACCTGATGGGTCGGCCTGCGGCAGTCCCACGGGGGGAAGACCGTGCGGCCGCATCTCCCCTCCTCCTGGCGTTCCGAGGCAAGCCGGCACCTGTCACGCCGGTCTGGCTCATGCGCCAGGCGGGGAGGTACCTGCCGGAATACCGGGCCCTCCGCGAGGGCCGCTCCATGCTGGAGCTGATTGCAAGCCCTGAGCTTTCCACGCAGATCACGCTGCAGCCGCTCCAGCGGTTCGACCTCGATGCGGCTATCATCTTCTGCGACATTCTCCCGCCGCTGAGCGGCATGGGGCTCCGAATACACTTCGATTCCCAGTCCGGGCCCGTGGTGGAAAACCCGATATCCTCGACACGCGACATCGATATGCTCGCCGTTCCCCCCGCGGAGGAGAATCTCGGTTCGACGCTCCAGGCAGTCCGGATGGCAGCCGCGGAGCTTTCTCCGCGGGGCATCCCTCTCCTGGGATTCGCGGCCGCCCCCTTCACGCTGGCAAGCTACGCAATCGAAGGCGGGACTTCGAAGAGCTACACGAAAACCAAGCTCCTCATGTACCGTGAGCCAGCCGCATGGGAGCGCCTGATGCGCAAGCTCACAGCCGTGCTGGCGGACTTCCTTGTCGCGCAGGCCCGGGCGGGTGCGAAAGCCGTCCAGGTCTTCGACTCCTGGGCCGGGATTGCCTTGGGCAGAGACGATTACCTGCGCTTCGTGCAGCCGCACACGAAAAAGCTCTTTGCTTCTCTCAAGGCCGCCGGGGTGCCGGCCGTCAACTTCAGCACGGGAAGCGCAGGTTTCATCGAGGATGTCGCGGAGGCGGGGGGGGACGTCGTGGGCGTGGACTGGCGCCTTCCCCTGGGCGTCTACTGGAAGAGGATTGGCCTGGATCGACCAATCCAGGGGAATCTCGACCCCGCCGTTCTCCTGGCCCCGTGGCGGGAGCTGCGCCTGAGGATCGATGCTGTCCTGGACCAGGCGGCCGGCCGGCCCGGACATGTATTCAATCTCGGTCACGGCGTGCTCCCGGAGACTTCCCCTGATGCGGTGAAGCGCCTCGTGGACTACGTGCACGAGCGGGGAAGCCGATGAGCAGCGCTGGGATTGCCGAATCGCCCATCGGCGTTCTTGTCATGGCATATGGCGGACCGTCTTCCCTCGAGGAGATCCCCGGCTACCTTGCGGATATCCGGGACGGTCGACCCACTCCGAGGTCCGTCGTGGAAGAGATCACGGCTCACTATCGCCTCATCGGAGGACGGTCTCCCATCCTCGATATCAGCCGGAGGCAGGCTGCCTGCCTCCAGGAGAGGCTCGGCTCAGGGTTTCGCTGCGCGGTGGGAATGCGTCACTGGTCCCCGTGGATCGAGGAGGCCGTCGGTGAGATGGAAGAGCAGGGGATCCGCCGGGCCGTCGGGATCATCCTTGCTCCCCATTACAGCAGGCTGAACTCCGAGCGGTATTTCAGCAAAGTGGAAGATGGCCGCAGGATCCACCGGTCGGGAATCGAGTTCTCGTTCGTCAAGGGCTACTACGATTCGCCGCACCTGATCGAGGCGCTGGCCCGGAGAGTGGAAGAAGGGCGTGCGTGCTGGCCGGCGGAGGAGCGCCCGAAAGTCCACGTCGTGTTCAGCGCGCACAGCCTGCCCGCGCGCATCCTCCGCGAAGGTGATCCCTACGATGCCCAGCTCCACGAGACCGCGGCCCTTGTCGCCAGGCGCGCGGGCCTCTCGGACGGCAGCTGGTCGTGGAGCTACCAGTCGGCCGGCAAGAGTCCCGAGCCCTGGCTGGGCCCCCAGCTGGAGGACCACATCCCGGCGCTTGCCGGCCGCGACATCCGCGACATCGTCTGTGTTCCCGTGGGGTTTGTGAGCGACCACGTGGAGATCCTCTACGACATCGATATCGAGGCGCGGGCTGCGGCGGAGAAGGCCGGGGTACGGCTGGAACGGCCCCGGGCCTTGAACGATGATCCCCTTTTCATCGAAGCCCTTTCGGATGCCGTGAAGCGCGCGGTTTCCGAGGCTGGCTGGATCTCATGAAGCGGCTCCTGGTCATCGGAGGCGGGATCACGGGGCTGTCCGCCGCGTGGCGCGCGCGATCGCTTTCCGAGCCCGTCGAGGTCACGCTGCTGGAGAAGGAAAGACGCCTGGGAGGAAAGATCCTCACGGAGCATCGCGACGGATTTGTCCTGGAAGCCGGGGCGGACGGGTTCCTGTCACGAATGCCGGCGGGGATGGGCCTGTGCGAGGAGCTCGGGATCACGGGCCTCCTTCGCGGGCAGGTGTCAAGAAAGGGCCGCTCGTTCGTGATGCGCTCTCATGAGCTTCACCCGATGCCGGAAGGTTTTTCCGGAATGGTTCCCGCAAACCTCCAGGCCCTGCAGGAAACGCAGCTTCTTTCCCGCGAAGGGAAGCTTCGGGCCATGGAGGAAGTCTCGATTCCCGCTCCTGCGGAGGCGGCCGACGAATCGGTCTCCCGGTTCATGACGCGCAGGTTCGGCAGCGAGGTATTCGACGCGCTCATCGAGCCGCTCCTTGCCGGTATCTACGCGGGAGATGCCGCCTGCCTCAGCATGGACGCCACCTTTCCGAAGCTTCGCGAGCTCGAGCGCCGTTATGGCAGCATCCTCAAGGGCCTGCAGGGCGAGCAGGCAAGCCCTCCGCGTGGCTCGCCTTTCGTCACCCTTCGGCCCGGCATGGCGGAGCTGGCGCGCGCGCTTTCCAGGGGCCTCGGCGGCATCCGTTTCCTCACCGGGGTGGAGGCAGCCGCAATGACACGGCGCGGCGGCCTCTGGCGCGTCGAGCTTGCAGGCGGCGGTACGATGGAAGCTGACGCGCTCATCGTGACGGTGCCGGCGGGCCCGGCGGCGAAGCTTCTCTGCGGCGTCGACAGCGACCTGGCCCAGGCCCTTGCTTCCATTCCGTTCGCTTCTTCAACCATCGTTCACCTTGCCTTTCCGAGGGACCTCATCAGCCACGACCTGGACGGCTACGGCTACGTAATCCCGCGGAAAGAAGGAAGCGACATCCTTGCCTGCACCTGGACGTCCAGCAAGTGGGAAGAGCGCGCGCCCCGGGGGATGGTCCTCCTTCGGGTGTACGCGGGTCGGCATGGGGGCCCGGACATGACGGCCAGGAACGACAACGAGCTGGAAGAGCTGGCCCGCGGGGAGCTTCGCGAGACAATGGGGATCGATGCTGCACCCCTTTTTGCGCGGGTCTTCCGATGGCCGAATGCCATGCCGCAGTACACGCTGGATCATACCCGTCATCTGCAGGTCATAGACGAAAAATGCGCTGGGCTCGCGGGGCTTTTTCTTGCCGGCGCATCCTACCGGGGAGTGGGCATTCCCGACTGCATCGAGTCGGGATATCAGGCAGCGAGGGCTGCCGTGGAGTCACTGGCGTGAAAGAGACCAGCAAATCGGAGGCTCTTTTCTCGGAAGCGGTGCAGATGCTCCCGGGAGGAGTGGACTCCCCGGTGCGCGCCTTTCGCGCGGTCGGCGGGAAACCGCTTTTCATCGAGCGCGGTGAAGGACCGTACCTGTGGGACGTCGACGGCAACCGATACCTCGACTACGTTCTGTCCTGGGGACCGCTGATCCTCGGCCATGCCCACCCGCGCGTCGTCGCGGCCCTCGCGGCCACGGCGGAGCGCGGGACGAGCTTCGGCGCCCCCTCGCCGCTTGAGCTGGAGCTTGCCCGGCTCATCCGCGGGCTCATGCCCGGGATCGAGATGATCAGGTTCGTCAACTCGGGCACCGAAGCGGTGATGAGCGCGCTGCGTCTTGCGCGGGCGTACACGCGCCGTGACGGGATCGTGAAGTTCACCGGCAACTACCATGGTCATGCGGACATGCTCCTGGTGCAGGCGGGGTCCGGCGTCGCCACTCTCGGGCTGCCGGATTCGCCCGGCGTCCCGCGCGCCGCCACCTCCGACACTTTTCCGTGCCCCTACAACGACCTGGAAGCTCTCAAGGAGCTCTTCCGGGCCAACCGTGGGAAAATCGCGGCAGTGAT
Organism: uncultured Spirochaetota bacterium; assembly: GCA_963753085.1. Lineage (GTDB taxonomy): Bacteria > Spirochaetota > Spirochaetia > SZUA-6 > Fen-1364 > Fen-1364. The sequence continues at coordinate 134,357 of CAVWBF010000028.1, forward strand.
CCTGGAGCCGGTTGCGGGAAACATGGGGGTCGTGGCGCCTCGCGACGGTTTTCTCAAGGGGGCCCGCGAGCTCACGGGCAACGAGGGATCGCTCCTCGTGTTCGATGAGGTGATGACAGGGTTCCGGGTCCACCCGGGCGGCGCGCAGGCTCTCTACGGAATCAAACCTGATCTGACGACTCTCGGGAAGGTAATCGGCGGCGGATTGCCCGTGGGGGCCTACGGGGGGCGGCGGGAAATCATGGAGATGGTTGCCCCCTCGGGGCCCGTCTACCAGGCGGGGACCCTTTCGGGAAACCCCCTCGCGATGAGCGCGGGGATCGAGACCCTGAAAGAGCTGTCGCACCCTGGTGTGTGGGACAGGCTTGCCGCAACCACCCGCGAAATCTCCGACGGCCTGTGCTCGCTGGCAAAAAAGAAAGGCGTGGCGGTATCCATGACGAGCGTCGGGTCGATGTTCGGCCTCTTTTTCACGCACGGACCCGTTTTCGACTGGGAAAGCGCGAAGAAATCCGACACGGCGAGGTTTGCGGACTATTTCCGCGCAATGCTGGAGGAAGGAGTCTACCTGGCTCCTTCGCAATTCGAGGCGGCTTTTGTCTCCACCGCGCACGGGCCCACGCAGGTGGCGGAGACCCTGGCCGCCGCGGAGAAGGCATTTACTGCGTTGTGACCTCGCGGAGGTATCGCGCTGTTCCCTACCGCGCTTTCTTGTTGGGGTTTGTCCTGCCGGTGAGACGCAGGCGCATGAGCGCGAGCTTGGTGAGCTGGATGGTGAGGGCAGGGTCGACTCCCTTGGGGCAGACCTCCGAACAGGCTCCCGCGTACTCGCATCCCCAGACGCCCTCCATTGTATCGAGCTTGTCCAGCCGAAGCTTTTCCCCCTCGTCCCGGGAGTCGCTGTTGTAGCGGTAGGCCTGGGCCAGGGCCTGCGGCCCGACGAACTCTGTGTTCGTGTTGTTCACGGGGCAGGCGTCCACGCACAGCCCGCAATTTATGCAATGCGCGAAGTCCAGGAAGTAATCCACCTGGCTGGTGGTCTGCGTGTATTCCTTCTCGGCGCGGAACTTCTCCTCCTCGTCCTTGCGGATCAGCCAGGGGGAGACGCTCCTGTGTTTCGCGAAGAAATCGTCGAGGTTCGTCACGAGGTCCCGCACCAGGGGATGCGCCTCCATCGGCCCGACGTGGATCCTGTGGGACCCGAGGGAAAAGACGTTCGTCTCGCAGGCAAGGCGGGGCTTTCCGTTGATCACCATGCCGCAGGAGCCGCAGATCCCCATGTTGCAGCTGTACCGAATGGCAAGGGTGTTGTCCTGTCGCTCCTTCACGGAAAGGAGCATGTCGAGAACCGTGCTGAACCTGTCCGCCCGGACCTCGAACCTGCTCTCGGTAAACCGCTCGCCCACGGGGTCGTACCTCTTGATGATCAGCTCGATAGACCTGGTCTCCTTACCGACCAGCGCTCTCATGGTTCCTCCTTCCGTGGACGAAGACTTCCCGGATTCCGATGGCGCCGTACACCACGGCTCCCGCTGCTATCAGGATGAGAAGGACGGTTTGCGCGGCGCCTCGAACGCCTGTCAGCGCGAACACGGCCAGCAGGACAAGGAGCGCCGGTACGCCCATCATCGTGAGGTAATCGAAAAACATGAAAAACGATGCTTTCACGGCTGCCACCTCGCTACCATGACTATGAACCCTGCTGCCCAGACTACGAGAACGATAAACGGGAGTGCCTTCAAGGCTCCTTTTCCGCCATAGCGCTTTCTGTAGACGTAGGCGAACTCGGGGTTGAGCTTTCCGAAAACCATTCCGCGAGACCACGCCAGGGCGAGCCCTTTCGCGACCTCGAAGAGCTGAGGGGTCCAGAGGACCCAGACCACCGTCGTCACGATCTTCAGCGCGGCCCCCACTCCCGGAAGCAGGAGGTAGGCGATGATGAGAAGACCGTAGAGGACGGTCAACGGCACCATGATCCGATAGGCGAGCACGTGGATGTATCCTTCGACGTGGAAGGTGATAAGCCTGCCGATCCTGGTCTGGGAACCGCGAAGGTCCTTCATCAATATTTCCTTTCCATGGGCTGCCACTTCGTTATAGCCACGGCCGTACGCGAGATCCTGGGCAGGCTATCGGTGCGGTAGGCTATGGTGTGGGCAAGGAAGCCTGCATCGTCGCGTTTCGGGTATTCGACCATGAAATGCGAGCCCCGGCTCTCCTTGCGCTGGATGGCTCCTTCGACGACGGTCTGGGCGATCTCGATCATGTTGCCGATCTCCAGCGCGTCCCGCAGGTTCGTGTTGAACACCTCGCCCTTGTCGCTGACCCGGATCCCCGGATACCTGCCGCGAAGCTCGGCGAGCTTTGCCCGGGCTTTCTCCAGCTCCTGGGTCTTTCGAAAGACATTGACGAAGGAATCCATGGTCTCCCACAGCTCTTTTCTGAGCTGGTACGGATCTTCCCTTCCATCCTGACTCTTCAGTCTCTCCACGCGGTGCGCAGCCTCGTTGATCTGGTCCGTCACTCCCGACAGGTCGGGCATGGCCGGGGTCTGCGCCGCGTGCTTCTGCGCCGCTTCTCCCGTCAACCTGCCCCAGATGACGCAATGGCTCAGGGAGTTGCTTCCCAGCCGGTTGGCGCCGTGGACGCTCACGCACCCGCATTCCCCTGCCGCCCACAGTCCCTGGACCGGCCGCGAGGCGTCATCGCTCATCACCTCGCCGCGGACGTTCTCGTGGATCCCTCCCATCGTATAGTGCGCCGCGGGCCGCACGGGGATTGGCTCGTGCGCGGGGTTGATCCCGAGGATCTTCATCGTGAGCTCTTTGATCATGGGCAGCCGTTCGTCGATCTTTTCCTCTCCGAGGTGGCGCATGTCCAGGAGGAGGTGGGTCATGCCAGACACCTCGTGGACAAGGCCCCTGCCCTGGTTGAGCTCCGTGATCATGGCCCGGGCGATGATGTCCCGCGGCGAGAGCTCCATGTGCTCCGGCGTGTAGTTCTCCAGGAACCGTTTGTTCTCGCTGTTGAGCAGGTAGCCGCCCTCGCCCCGCACCGCCTCCGTGATGAGCACTCCCGTGGGGATCAGGCCGGTGGGATGGAACTGCACGAACTCCATGTCCTTGAGCGGCAGGCCCGCCTTGTAGGCGAGTGCAATCCCGTCTCCCGTGCTCGAATAGGCGGTGGTGGTGAAGCCGTAGATCCGCGCAAATCCGCCGGTGGCGATGATGCCGGATTTTCCCGAAAAGAACTTCAAGCCGCTGGTTGCAAGGTCCATCGCAAGGAAGCCTCGAAACTCATGATCCTTCAGGATCAGGTCGGTGGCATAGTGCTCGTGGAATATCGTTACATTCGGAAAGCTCAGGATGTTGTCGTACAGGGCATGGAGCATGAAGAAGCCCGTCTTGTCGGCGGCAAATACGGTCCGAGGGACCGTCATGCCGCCGAACGCCCTGAGGACGACCTTTCCCTCATCGTTCCTGTTCCACGGCGTTCCCAGGTGATCGAGGAACCTGATCTCCTTCGGCGCTTCGTTGACGAGGATCTCGATGGCCGGCTGGTCCCCGAGGTAATCGCCGCCCTTGACGGTGTCGAATCCGTGGAGGTCGAGGGAGTCGTTCGCCTCTCCCGGATAGAGCACGCCTGAGATCCCGCCCTCCGCTGACACCGAATGGCTCCTCATTGCATGGAGCTTGGAGAGAAGGGCGATCCTCGATTTTCCTCCGGACATCCTGGCTGCCTGGAGAGCTGCTCGCATCCCTGCGAGCCCGCTTCCAACGATCACCACGTCAAACTGCAGCAACTCAACATTTTTCGCGAGGCTCGGCATCTGTTTCCTTTCTGCGCAAATATACTCAGATTTGCGCTGTTTGAGCATTGCGGGATAGAATGACAGTCCATGAGCACAGATTCTTCGGCATTCCGTCGCCGTTACGGCGAGTGGGCTCTCATAACGGGCGGGTCGGAAGGGCTGGGCGCCGAGTTCGCGCGGCAGATCGCCGAACGCCGGTTGAACGTCGTCCTTGCCGCCCGGCGTCGTGAGCTGCTCGAGACGGTGTCCGGGGACCTGCGCAGGCGGTTCGGCGTGGAGGTCCTTTGCGTTTCAACGGACCTGGGGAAACCTGGTGCCGTGGAATCCCTCTGCGCGGAAATCAAGGAGCTCGATGTCGGGCTCATCGTGTGCTCAGCGGCGTATTCGCCTCTCGGGGATTTCCTCGGGCTGGCCGGGGCGGACCATAACCGCCTCGTTGAGCTCAATTGCAGGGTGCCGTCATTCCTTTGCTGGGAGATGGGCCGCCGGATGATGGCCCGGCATCGGGGCGGAATCATCCTGATCTCTTCCATGGCCGGCTTCCAGGGGACCGGCTTTGTGGCACATTACGCCGCTTCCAAGGCATACGTGCGGGTCCTTGCCGAGGGGCTGTGGAACGAGCTTCACGGAAACGGTGTCGACGTGATTGCCAGCTGCCCGGGTCTGCTTCGCACCCCGACCTTTCTCGATGGCCACCCGGAGCGCCCTCCATGGCTCGCTACGCCGCTGATGGATTGCAGACCTGCTGTCAGTGAAACACTCGCGGCTCTCGGCCGCCGCCCCGTTGTCGTTCCCGGGAGGGCGAACAGGATTTCCAGCTGGATAACAGGGCGCCTGCTGCCCCGGCGGGCAGCAATAGCCCTTGCGAGCGCCGGCACGAAGGCGATGTACTTCAGAGGAACATCATCTCCAGTCTGAACCGCTCAGCGAGGGCAGGGCCGATATCCCCCGGGCCCCCCGATAAGGGAGTCCTCAGCACCTGGGCGCGGCGCCTTTTCATCCTTTCGAGGAACACCAGATCATCGAATGAAACGATCCCGGCGATCCTGCTGCCGCGTCGTGTGACAACCACCAGCTGGCTGCCATAGACCGCGCGGCTCAATGTTTCAGAAAGTTTGCTGCGGAACCGACTTGCCGTTACGAAATCGAACGGCCGTGATGGTATGGACCCCATGCTCCTTGATACGGGAGACAAGTCTCCGTGATTCAATACCCCCGGGGGGCCCGGCGAAAACATCTCGCGAAATGTCTGTTTTGTACAACGGCCATTGTACAATTGGGACGCTTCGCGGGAGGTGCCCAGCGCGGACTTGGATCCTGTGTAACCTCCTGTTTTGTACAAAAGGTGTGGTACAAAACGGACAATTGGCGAGATGTGTTTTTCGGAAGACCAGGGAGCGTGGTGCACTTTTCGAAAGCTTCGGGTTTGAACCAGACATGAAACTCAAGGTCCTCGTTGGTGCTGGAAGCCGTATCATGGGGCTGACTCTGCCGTTCGTTGTCGTGGGGCTGGCGGCGAACATCCTCCGGCCTGCATGGTTTGCCATGGGACTGGGAACGCCCGGGCTTATCGCGGGAATTGTTTTCCTTGCGCTGGGGCTTCCTCTCTGGCTGATCTCGGTGGGACAGATCCTCACGTACGTCCCCCGCGGAAAGTTGATCACGACGGGCCCATTTGCGCTGATGGCCCATCCCCTCTACAGCTCGGTGGGACTGCTGGTGATCCCCGGCCTTGGCTTTCTTCTCGACTCATGGCTGGGAGCTGCCCTCGGCGCGGCCCTTTACGTGATTTCGCGGTTCCACACCGGGCGTGAGGAGGAGATCTTGATGAGGATATTCCCCGAAGAATACCCTCGCTACCGCAGCCGGGTCGTCTTCCCCTGGTTGTAGAGATCCCGCGGGCGAAGCTCAGCGCCTTGCCCGCTTGCGCGGCGTGTTGATCTCCACGGGCGGCGGCGGGGTGAGCGCCTTCGTCACCGCCGGGCCGATCAGGTTCATGAGGAGCGCTGCTGTCTTTTTCACGGGAACGAGCAGCGGGTAGTCGTAATTCGAGGGGTTTGCCCAATGTCTGCCGATCAGGGACGTGTACATCGACAGTGTCTGGACGGCTGTCGACAGGTCGAGGCAGCTGAACAGCTCGTCAGCGAGCCCGAACGGCATGCTGAGCATGAGCGGGCCTCGCGCATACTCGACAGCCCAGACGCCATCGGTGAAGTTCATCCCGCATGCCTGGCCCTTGCCTACGAAGATGCGGTCGCCCGCCTTGTAGATCCGCTTCTCGAACTGGCCCTCCGCGAAGTACCACGTCTCTCCGTCAATCACCGTGTCCCAGAAGGAGACGCGGTGCCTTCCGGAATGCCCCTCTGAACCGATGGGTGTGCCCCAGATCATGACGTATTCGAACAGGGAGGCGAAATACAGCTTCATCTGGATCATCGCGCCGCCGGCAATGCTGTAAATCCAAGGCTGGGAGTGGTCGATGTGCCCGGGGTATCGCTTCTCGATCTCGCGAGCAATGACATCGAACATCTCGGGCTTGCGCCGTCCGATCCCCTTCGTTGCGCACTCGTGGATCACTTCCGGGTCGAAGATGTACTTGATCATCAGGAACGCCCCCCTGCCTCGGCTGCCAATGTAGCCGAGCCGCCGGGGGTTTGCAAGCGCCGGGGTTGGAAGCGGATGAGGAGGTTCGTTGCCACGAGGCAGAAGCCGGCGACGGCGCCGAACATCCAACGGATCCCTACGGCATCCGCAATGACCAGGGGTGGGGACGTAGATGTAGAGGGCGGCCCAGTACAGGAAGGTCGCCGCCGCCTGTCAGGCCGGGCCCTGCGGCTGCCCGCCCTCCGCTTCCTGCTGTCCCTCCAGCTCGTAGATGACGTCCATGACTCCCGCGGCGCTTTCAGCGGAACAGATGCGGTCCCGGAGGTCCTGGTTTCTCGCCAGGCGGGCAATGCCGGCAAGCGTACCCACGTGCCGCTGGAATGAATCGGAGGGGATCACGAGCAGGATGACCAGCCGGGCGGGCTTACCGTCTGCTGACTCGAAGGGGATGCCGGCGCGCGATACGCCCAGGCCGGCAACGACCTCGCGCACGCAGTCCACGGCACCGTGGGGCACGGCGAGCCCGCGCGCAAGGCCCGTGCTCATGGACTTCTCCCGGGTGAAAACAGCCTCGAGCACCGCGGCCCGGTCCCCCAGCCGCAGCTCGTGCGCCGAGATGAGAAGGTCCACGAGCTCCTCGATGGCCTCCCACTTGGTGGCCGCATCGAGGCTCGTTTTCACCAGGTCTTCCTGGAGGAGCTCGGACAGGTGCATATCTACCTCGCGTGTTTCTTCTTCAGCCGCTTCAAGCGGAACACGTCCTCCCGCTCGCGTTGGTCCAGGGTGCCTCGGATGAATCGCACCTGGTCGCGCAGCTCGGGGAGAAGCCTCTGCTCCAGCGCGTTCACGCGGCGGGAGGTCTTCCTGATCTCTTCCGCGAGGAGGCGCATCTTGCGGTCCAGAGGCGCAACGCGGACGATCTCCGCAAGCACCTCCTCGAACCGCTCGGCGGACTCACCCACTCGCGCGCTCGTGTCCAGGGCGCGCTCGCGGCGATCGCCGTGCTCCCCTGCGCTCCACGCGGAGGTGACGTCCACCACCCGCACGCCCCAGATGTTGCGTTCCTTCAGCTCCACAGCCACCCCCTTCCCGGCTGCAAGGGCTGCCCCGGCTATCGCCTCGGGGCCGTCCAGCGAGAGGGCACGGATCAGCGAGCGTTTTGCGCGCAGGAGGCTCTTTCTCATGGAGTCCCTCGCCTGGTTGAACCGCGAAATCTCGGAGAGGAACTCCCGCACGAGCGCCTCCCGCTTGCCCCGCAGGAGCTCGGCGCCCTGCATTGCCAGCCTGATCTGGGCCCGCCTGTTGAGAAGCTCAGTGCGCGTGGGGTTGACCTGCTCCATCTCAGGTGTCCTTGTCCGCGAACTTCTCGATCATCTCTTTCCTGATCCTGCGGTACTCGGACCGGGGGATGCCGCCGAGGATCTTCCATCCCAGGTCCAGGGTCTCCTCGATGGGCCGCTCCTGGCCTCCCTGGTGAACGAGCTCGCGCTCGAAGGACTCGGCGAAGGCAAGGTACTTCCTGTCCATGTCGCTGAGAGCTTCCTCGCCCACGATGGCCACCAGGCGCCGGATGTCCTGGCCCTCCGCGTAGCTCGCGTAGAGCTGGTTCGAAAGCTCACGGTGATCTTCGCGGGTGACCCCCCGCCCGATGCCGTTGTTCATGAGCCGCGAGAGGGAGGAGAGGACGTCGATGGGGGGAAAAATGCCGCGCCGGTGCAGCTGGCGGGAGAGAACGATCTGGCCTTCCGTGATGTAGCCGGTGAGGTCGGGGATAGGGTGGGTGATGTCGTCATCCGGCATGGTCAGGATGGGAAGAAGCGTGACGCTCCCCTTGCGTCCGCGAAGCCGACCGGCGCGCTCATACAGCGTGGCAAGGTCGGTGTACATGTACCCCGGGTATCCGCGCCTGCCGGGGATCTCCTCGCGGGCAGTGCCGATTTCCCGCAGCGCCTCGCAGTAGCTGGTCATGTCCGTGAGGAGGACCAGCACTTCGTAGCCCCGCTCGAACGCCAGGTACTCCGCCGCCGTGAGGGCGGACCTCGGGGTGAGGAGGCGCTCGATTGTAGGGTCATCAGCGAGGTTCACGAAGCTCACGAGCCTGCTTCCGGCACCACTCTTGTCGAACTCCGACATGAAGAAGCTCTTCTCCCGCTGCGTGATGCCGATGGCGGCAAACACCGTGACGAACCTCTCCTGCTCCCCGCGAACGCGCGCCTGGAGCAGAATGCGGGCGGCAATCTCGTTTGCCGGCAGCCCCGCCCCCGAGAAGATGGGAAGCTTCTGGCCTCGAACGAGCGTGTTGAAGCCGTCGATTGCGGAGAGCCCGGTCTGCACGAAATCCCGCGGCTTGTCGCGGGAAACGGGGTTCATCGGCGTGCCGGCAATTGGCCTTTTTTCAGCGGCCAGCACGGGGGGAAGGCCGTCCAGGGGACGGCCGGCGCCGTTCAGCACCCGGCCGATCAGCTGCTCGCTCACACCCAGTTGCGCCTCGCGCTCGCGCAGCGACACCGAGGTGCTGGCCACATCCAGGCCCATCGTGTCCTCGAAGACCTGGATCACGGCCAACTCCTCGGACACCTCGATGACCTGCCCGCTCTTCCTGCTGCCGTCCGGCGCGCAGACTTCGACCATTGCGCCGTACGGGAGATCCGTGGATCTTTCCAGGAACAGGAGAGGCCCGGAGATCCTGCGGGCTCCCCTGGTCTCGATCCGGACCAGGCTCGGGTTGCTCATGACCGCTCCTCCTTCACGAGGGAAAGGATGGCGGCATGAAGCCTGTTTTCCAGGTCGGACCGGACACCTGGGAAATCTGCCTCCCGCGCTTCGCGTAGGCGCGCCAGCTCTTCCCGCTCCGGCAGCGCAAGGACGGAGGAAAGCGGCACGTGCTTCCCGAGCGCCTCCTTCGCCATGACGTAGAACGCAAGGAGGAGCGTCAGCATCCCATGCTGCTTGGCAAGGGAGCAGGTGGCATCGGTCTCCGACACGGCGTTCTGCTGGAGAAACCCTTCGCGGAGCATCCGGCTCACGTCGAGGAGGAGCCTGTCGTTTTCCTGAAGCGCATCAGGCCCTACGAGCTGGACCACCTCCTGCAGCTCGGCTTCCTTCTGCAGCATTTCCATGAGCCGTCCCCTGTTGTCGGCCCAGGCGGGGTCGACGTTCTGCCGATACCACTGCGAGAGCCGATCGAAATAGAGGGTGTAGCTGTGGTGCCAGTTGATGGCCGGATAATGACGACGGTGGGCCAAGGGAGAATCGAGCGCCCACAGCGCGCCGGTGACGCGCATGGTGCTCTGGGTCACCGGCTCGGAGAAATCCCCCCCCGGGGGTGAGACGGCGCCGACGATCGTGACCGACCCGGTCCTGTCGGGTCCCAGGCACTGGGCCGTTCCAGCGCGCTCGTAGAAGGAAGCAAGGCGCGAAGCGAGGTACGTGGGGTATCCCTCCTCCCCGGGCATCTCCTCGAGGCGGGAGGAAATCTCTCGCAGCGCCTCCGCCCAGCGGGAGGTGGAATCCACCATGACTGCCACCGAGTAGCCCATGTCGCGGAAGTACTCGGCAATCGTCACTCCGACGAAAATGGACGCCTCTCGGGCGGCCACGGGCATGTTGGATGTATTGACGATGAGAATGGTGCGGTCCATCAGCGGTCCGCCCGTGCGCGGATCCTCGAGGTGAGGAAACTCGGTGAGCACGTCCGTCATCTCGTTCCCCCGCTCGCCGCACCCCACGTACACGATCAGGTCAGCCTCGCTGAACTTTGCAAGAGACTGCTCCAGCACCGTCTTTCCCGTGCCGAAGCCGCCGGGCAGGCAGGCAATTCCGCCGCGGGCAATGGGGAAGAGGCAGTCCAGGATCCGCTGTCCCGTCACGAAAGGCTCGGAAGAGCTCGTCTTGACGCGAACGGGACGGGGGACCTTCGCCGGCCACCGCTGGGCCATCGTGAGCTGCCTGCCGTCCGAAAGCCGGGCAGCGCAGTCGGTGACGGTGAGCTCTTTTTCCTGTATCTCTGCGACCACGCCGCTGATCCCGGGAGGGACAAGGATCCTGTGCTCGAGTGCCGGCGTTTCCTGGACCGTACCGAGGATGCTCCCCGGTTCAACCGCATCTCCGGGTTTCACTGTGGGACGGAACGCCCACATTTTCTCAGCCGGGAGGGCATCAACGGAAAGCCCGCGTCCGATGAAAGGACCGCTTTCCCTTTCCAGGGTCGCAAGGGGACGCTGGATGCCGTCGTACACGTTCCCAAGAAGGCCGGGGCCCAGCGTGATGAGCATCGGCTCCCCGGTGCAGGTGACAGGCTCACCGATCGATATGCCCGAGGTGTCCTCGTAGGTCTGGACGAACGCGGTGTCCGCATCCAGGCGGATGATCTCTCCCAGCAGGCCCGCGCTCCCCACGCGCACCACCTCGTGCATCTGCGCGCCGGCCACCGACCGCGCTATCACCATGGGGCCCGCGATCCTGGCAATCGTCCCCTGCATCGTCCCTGTTGCTTCACGCATGATGTCGTCCTTACAACCGTATGTTGAGCTGGTACCCCACGGCGCGCCGGATCAGCGCTGCCACGTATTCATCCCCCGTGATTTCTTCCACTTCTCCCCAGCGGAGCTCTCCGGGCAGGAGAACCAGGAGGGGAACGGTCCGAGCAAGGAGGGACTCGCGTTCCCGCTCCCCGAGGGACGCGAACAGCTCCTCCTCCAGGATGAGGATGCCGCATTCCCGGCTCTCCGCGGCGGCAAGGATAGCTTCCCTTGCCGAGCCCGGTTCCGCAACCACCTCCACGCGGGTTCCGGCCAGTGAAAAACCCGCCGCAAGGCCTTCCGAGAGGACAGCCCGCACGCTAGACAAGGAGCAGCTCCTTGCGGATGGTGTTTGCCGGTACGTGCGCCGCGATGCCCCGGCAGAGCGCGCGCAGGTTCACCGTCTCGTTGTACTTCTTCCAGAGATAGCCGACGGGCACGGCGATGCTCAGGAGGTCTCCCCTGTACAGACGGCAGCCGGCCTGGATCACCAGCTCCTCCAGGAACCTTTCCATCACGCCGAGGCTCCGGGATTCGCCGTACGCAAGGATTCCTTTCTCGATGGCCGGCGCAAAGTACGTTTCATCGAGGGCCCCGAAGGCCGCCTCCAGGTTCGGGGACCCCGCAAGGCGCTCAAGGAATCTTTTCTTCAGCAGTCCCCCCGGGATCCACTCCACGGATTGTGTCACCGCTCGGGAGGGGCTTCCTTCGATTCCCTGGAACGGACCACCTCCAGCGCAGATTTGATGTTTGCCAGGTCGATCTGCCTCGTCACCAGGGAGCGCACGATCCGGCGGTCCTCTGCGCTCGAGGCCTCGATGGAGAGCGCCCACCGGAAGTAGGCGGCGAACATCCTCTTCTCGGGCGGCCCGCGACGGGCAAGGAGGGCATCATGCAGCTCGAACGCAAAGGGGTAGTTCCATGTCGCGAGCTTTCGGGCCAATGAGACGGGGTCAGGGCTAGCTGCCAGATCCGCAAGCTGCGCCTCGGGGAAAGCCCCTGCGGGAAGCAGCGCAGCCGTGATCTCGCGCGCCTGCGCCCTCGCGGACACTCCCCTGAGCACGGCAAGCACGTTCTGCAGGTCCCAGCGCGCAAACTGCGTGTCAAGGAGGGCGCGAGCCCCCTGCGGGGCCATGGAGCGGACCCTTGAAAAACATCGCACGAGGTCCCGGCGCAGGGCGCGCTCGATTGCCGCGATCCCGGCATGCTCCGCGAGCGATTCGCGAAGCACGCCGCCGTACGGGGAAGCGAGGAGCGCATCCATGGGCAGGGTCCCGGAGTCCGTGCCGAGCATCTGCTCGAAGAGCTCGCGGGAGAACAGCTCCGCTCCCATTGCCCTGACCCGGGCATTCAGGTAATCGCATTCACCCATCGAGGCAGCGCGCTATCTGCGTCTCCATGGCCCCCCGCGCCATGAGGAGCCGGGTCCCGAGGCTGTTGTCAGCCGTCACCTTGCCGTCCGCGGTGGACGCCACGACGGAGCCGCGGGGAAGCTCGGCTGCCGTGACTTCGCAATCCACTCCCAGCGCGCGGGCGGTGTCCCGGCACAGCTTTTCATCCCCGCGAGCCACGATCATGCGGGCCGCTTTCGGGAGCATCCGGAGGGATTCGCCGATGAGGGCTTTCATGACCTCGGCGTACCGGGGAGACCCGGCAAGGGCGTCGATGCGCTCCTGCGCGATCTCGAAGACCTCGTCATACGTCTGCCGCAATCCCCGCACGCGCTCGGCCTCCGCTGAGAGACGCGCCTGGCCGAGGAGCCGCTCCTCATCCACGCGCGCCGTTTTCTCCAGCAGCCGCGATGCCTCCTCGGTCGCGGCGCTTATCCGGGCATCCGCGGCCGCCAGGATCTCGCGCGCCTTCTCCTTTGCCGTGGTGAGAATCAGTTCCTTCTCGGCTTCCGCCTCACGGTCGATCTCCGCGACGAGCGCGGCGGCTTCGGCGTCGATTCGTGTTTCCCCGTTCACAGGGCAAAGATCAGGACAACGGCCACCACGAACCCGAGGATGACCATGGTCTCGGGAATGGCGATGAGGAGGATGATGGTCCCCGCGGTATCCGGCTTCTCCGCGAGTGTTCCGCACCCCGCCGCGCCGATCCTGCTCTGGGCGATCGCCGTGCCGATGGCCGGCAGGCCAATTGCAAGCGCCGCCGCAATGGCGATCAGGGCGCCGGGGATGGTCCTGTCCTTGGGCGGCTGGTTTGCCTGGTCAGTGCCGTCCTCCGCCCACGCGGCCCCGGCGCCCAGGGCAAGCAGGAGAACGCCGGCCAGGATGCAGATGACGAATCGATGTGTGTTCACGCGAGCCCACCTCCCATCTTTCGAAGCGGAGAGAACCTTCTCCCGCCGCTCTGGTAGAACTTTGAGAAAAACTCGACGTACTGCAGGCGAAGACCCTGGATTGTCGGGTCGATGATGCCGAGGGCCAGATTGAGGGCGTGAATGAGGACCACCACGAGGAGCGCGAAGACGATGTTGCCGATCAGCTCGGAAAACACCCTGGCCAGAAGGCCCAGCACAACGGAGGAAAGGCCGATGGCCATGATCCGCGCGTACGAGAGGATGTTCCCCATGGTGCTGAGGACCTCGAGGGGAAGGAGAAGGCCGCGGGAAGGTTTCCTGATGACCTGGTACACGAGCACGGCCACGAAGAGGATTGCCGCGCCAATCCCCGCTTTGCTGAACCCCGGCGGCAGGAACCCCATCATGCGGCCCACGACGAAAAGCAGCATGAGGATCCCCAGGATCCGCGCGATGCTTCCCCACGCATCTGATGCGTGCCCTCTCCTCCTGGCGTTGAAAATGCCGAGGACGAGGCCAAGGATGATCTGGATGATACCGATGCCGAGGGCGACGTACAGGTAGCCAAGGATGCCACCTGCCATGTCGCCCTGCCCCAGCGCAAGACGCTCCTGCCACAAAGGCCGCAGTCCCAGCTGGTGCCCCAGGGTGCCGAACATCTCTCCAAACACAAAGCCGAAGGCGATGGTAGAGAGGGAGCAGATGAAGAGGATCACGGAGACAGTGCGGAGGATCTTTCCCTTCTTTCCCAGGAAAAACATGACCGCCGACAGGGCAAGGAGGATGGCTCCGTAGCCGATGTCCCCCAGCATGAGGCCGAAGATGACGGGAAAGAAAATAGAGAGGCTGATTGTCGGGTCTATGGTTCCGTACTGGGGGAGGGAAAGGAAGCCGACGATCGGCTCGAAGAATCTCGATGGCTTCGGGTTCTCGAGCAGCACCGGGGGGACTCCCATGTCGCGGCTGCGCAGGGCACGGGCCACGACCGACGGTCCAAGGGTCGACAGCAGCATGCTGTCCAGGCGCGAAAGGCGCGCGCCCGCCATCCATCCCCGGATCACGAACGTGTAGGTGGTGCGAGCGAACTTCGGGATACTCTCGTATCGGGCCAGGAGGTTGTGACAGGCGAACTGCATGGCAAGGAGGCTCGCGCCGTTCTGCTGGTAGAAGCTTTCCGCCTGCGTCTGTAAATCCTCCAGATGCTGTCTTAGCGCGGAGAGCTTCCCGGCGATCCCGAGGAAGACTTCCGCGAACGGCCTGTCACGGGTGTCGGCGGGGAGGAGCATCTCCGCGATCCCGGCCCGGGAAAGAAACTCCCGTACGACAGGGCCGCTCTCCCGGGGGATGCCGATCAGGGCAGCTGTCCTTCCGCCGCTGAGGCCGGCTGGATGATAGAGGAACCTGCCCCCGGTGAGCGAGGCCAGCTCTTTCTCCAGCAGCGTCCTGGCCAGCCGGTTTCTGTCTTCGAAGATGACGCCCAGGTGCTCGTGGTCCTCGGAAAGCTCGGCAGCCTCCACGAGCGGTGAGAGCGCGTGGACCACCTCCTGGTATGCGGAGAGGAGATTGATGTCTTCCCGCATGTTGCCTTCCCGCCGGGCAAAGGAGCGCACGCGCGCATGGAGGGAGCGCGCCGTCGCGCCCATGGTGGACACCGGCTGGCCGTCCCAGCGTCGGTACTGCTCCACGAGCGCGGGCGAGGCCTGGATGCGGTCCATGACCGCTTGAGGCACGCGGGAAAGCGACTCCTGCAGAACGCGGGAAAGATTCTCGCACGCTTCCCGGTCAGCCTCCTCGGTCTCGGTGAGGTGGATCCGATGGAGCGGCTTGTCCCCATTCTTGCCGGCAAGGGGGACTTCCTCCACGTGGAGCACGCCGGCGGCCTGGAGGGCCTGGAGAGTCTGCCCGAACAGGGGGAGGGGGCCCATGATCTCGACGCAGGACATCCGGGTGATCACTGCGTTTCTCCCGGCCAGACCTCCGAAACCACCTGCGCGGCCGCGCTCTGCCGGTTGTCCCCTGCTTTCTTGAGGAGCTTTGCCGTTTCCGCGGCAAGCTCCCTGCGAAACGCTTCGGTCCGGTCCCGGCTTGCCTGGAGCATCACTGCCCTGCGCTCCTCCATGCGGGCGGGAAGCTCATCCAGGGCGCGGCGCACGCGGTCTTCGGCAGCCTGCTCCGCCTCGGAGACCATGCTGCGAGCCTGCGCGCGAGCCTGGTCGAGAAAGGTTTTGAGCCTGTCTTCCTCCCGGGAGATAGAGGGAACGAGGGATTCTTTTTCTTCGTGGTCGATCACCGGTTTTTTTGGCATGGCGCACCTTCAAGCCAAACCAGCACACGACCCCTTGGTGTACACGTTTCTCTTGATAACCAGGGTTGTATCAGGGCGCACCGGAATGGTAACACAGCCCCACGGCGGCCGCAAGGGGAAATTGAGGAAACGAGGAAAATCTTTCCTGTTTCTCTACCGTTCGAGGGCCGCGAGGAAGTCCTTTATCTTTTCATAGTTCGTGATGAAATGAAGCTCCTCGGCGATAGCTCCGAACCTTCGCGTGTCGCCCGCTGCCTGGAGCTGGGCCACACGCGCGACCTGAGCCGGTGTCATTGCGCCGATCCGAATGAGGTAGTCACCGATTTTCTCTGCCACCTGGAGCCCCCCGATCAGAGAAACTCCACGGCCCTCGAAAAGCTCGCTATGGTGCAGGCCGCACTTTCAGAGGATTCTACCACATCCCCGCGGCAAGTCAACGTGAAACGGATTTATTCTTATGGGCTTCCGCTGCGTGGTCTGAAACAGTATCCTCAGGGGCCATGAGCAAGGGGGGAAAGTTCACCGTCGGCCTCGTGCAGATGACCCTGACGCCTGATCCGGATGAAAACGTCCAGAAGGCGGTGGAGCTCGTGGAGAGGGCGGCACGGGACGGCGCCCGGCTCGCCTGCCTGCCGGAGCTCTTTCGGTCCCAGTATTTCTGCCAGAGCGAGGATGTGAGATCCTTTGACCTCGCAGAGACAATTCCGGGACCGTCCACGGAAGCCATGGCCGCGGTTGCGAAGGAAAGAAAAATCACCATCATCGTTCCCGTGTTCGAGCGCCGCGCGGCGGGGTTGTACCATAACAGCGTTGCCGTGGTGGGGCCGGATGGGAATGTGGCGGGGTTGTATCGCAAGATGCATATTCCCGATGACCCCGGGTACTACGAGAAGTTCTATTTCGCCCCGGGAGACCTGGGCTACAGGGTCTTCGACACGGAGGTAGGGCTCGTCGGCACCCTGATCTGCTGGGACCAGTGGTACCCGGAGGCCGCGCGCATCACGGCGCTGCGCGGCGCGGGAGTGATCTTCTATCCAACGGCAATCGGCTGGCACCCTCGGGAAAAGGCGGAGCTGGGGGAGTCCCAGCGGGATGCCTGGATCACCGTGCAGCGCGGGCACGCAATCGCAAACGGCCTCTACGTGGCTGCCGTCAATCGCGCAGGGCTGGAGCGCCCGACGGGCGGGGAGGGGATAGAGTTCTGGGGAAGCACCTTCCTCTGTGATCCCTTCGGCGTTGTTGTGGCAAAGGCGAAAACGAGCGGAGAAGAAATTGTCCTGGGCCAGGTGGACCTGTCTCGTATCGAGGAAGTCCGTCGAGGCTGGCCGTTCCTGCGGGACCGGCGGATCGATTCCTACGAAGGCCTGGACAGGAGATTCCTTGGATCATCATGAACGCGTATGAGCCTCTGTTCCCTCCGGCAAAACAGGGATTCCGCATGCCCGCGGAATGGGAGCCGCATGATGCAACCTGGCTTGCGTGGTCGCACGGCAGCCTCGACTGGCCGGGAAAGATCTCTCCGATTCCCTGGGTATTCGCGGAGATGGTCCGAAAGATCGCCGTGGGGGAGAAAGTCCGCATCCTTGCGGGCTCGGCGGCCCAGGAAGACCATGCCGTGCGGGTCCTCTCCCGTGTCGGCGTGCTGGCACCCGGAAGCCCGGCGGTGGAGTTTTTCCGCATCCCCACGAATCGGGCCTGGACCCGGGACTACGGCCCCATCTACATACGTCGTGAAACGCCTCATCCCGAGATTGCCATCGCGGGGTTCCGATTCAACGCCTGGGCCAGGTACCCCGACTATGACCGGGACTGCAGGGTTTCAGAGCTGGTCGCCCGGGCAACACACCGGGTGCGTTATTCAGCGCAGTGCAGGGGAGAGGAGGTCGTGCTGGAAGGAGGGAGCATCGACGTGAATGGCCGCGGGAGCCTCCTGACCACGGAGGAATGTCTCCTGGACAGGGAGGTCCAGGCGCGAAACCCTCACCTGGAGCGCTCGGACATCGAGACGGTCCTGGGAGACTACCTGGGCGTCTCGAACGTCATCTGGCTGGGGCGCGGCATTGTCGGGGATGACACGCACGGCCACGTGGACGACATCTGCCGTTTCGTGGCGCCCGGGACGGTTGTTTTGTGCCGGGAGAGCAATTCCCATGATGAGAACTACCGGGCGCTGGAAGAGAATGCCGAGAGGCTGCAGGGCTGCCGGCGGGAGGACGGCACCCCGATCGAGACGGTCTTCCTTCCGATGCCGGCGCCCCTTTTCATGGAGGGCAGGCGCCTGCCGGCGAGCTACGCCAACTTCTATATCGCCAACCAGGTCGTCATCGTCCCGACCTTCAATGATCCCAGCGACCGCGTTGCCCTGGGGATTCTGGCGGAGCTCTTCAAGGACCGGACCGTCGTCGGGATCCATGCGGTGGATCTTGTCTGGGGGCGCGGGACCTTGCACTGCCTCACGCAGCAGGAGCCGAAGGCCGATAGTACCGGTGGAGTGTCCTGATGACCATGCGCTGCCTTTTCCTTTCGGCCCTTTTCCTCGTCCCTTCCCTTCTTTCGGCTCAGGTCCTCAAGGTTGCCTCGTATAACGTCGAGAAGCTCGGGGAGCAGCACAAGGACTATGCCGCTCTGGCGAAAGTGATTGCCAACTTCGACGTCGTTGCGGCGGAAGAGGTGATGAGCTCCGGCGGCCTGGAGAAGGTCATGAGCATCCTCTCAGACGGCTGGGAAGCGGCCATGAGTGAGAACGACCAGCGCCCCGGGAAATACAGGGAGTTTTTCGGCTTCTTCTACAACGAGCGCGTGGAGCTCTACAAGATGCTGGGCGCCTACCCGGCCCAGGGGGTGTTCTCACGCCCCCCCTACGGTGCGAACTTCAAGGTCAAAGGCTCGCCGTTCTCATTCAACCTCGTTGCCTGTCACATCGATTCCAGCAAAGTCGGGCGGGCGCGGGACCTGGAGCTGGACGGCCTGGGTGACGTCTACCGCCACTTCGAGCAGCTCACCGGCAACCGCGGGATCACGATCCTCGTGGGAGATTTCGGCAGCACGCGCATTCGCGACTTCCATTCCCTCACTGCGCTCGGCGGGCAGGAGGTCATGCCCCAGAAAGCCCCGGATTCCGCCCATATCTTCGTGAGCGCCGCCCTGCGGCCGCGGATCCAGAAGGCGGACGTGCTGTACTGGACCCGTGACCTGGAAGCGTCCCGGAGCAGCGTTTCCAGCCATTTCCCCGTCTACATGGTGCTGAAAGCCGGCCGGTAGCGCCTCCTCCTACTCCAGGCTGAACGGGGGGTAGACGTCCGTCACGAGGAGGAACGCGTACGCGCTGACCCGGATGCCCCATCTCATCACGCCCACAACGAAGTCGAAGAGTCCCCGCGGGTAGCGCCCGGTGAAGAGGATTGCGAACCACGTGATAATCACCGCCCCGATGGCGCCAACGAAGAGGAAGGCAAGCACCACGTAGTGAGGAATTGCCAGGAACCATTTGACCAGCGGAAGGCCTGTCTTCAGGTCCTTTGTCACGTTGGGGTACTTGAGCTCCAGGTGCACGGACTGCTCTTCGTCGGTGGAAGGATAGGTGTCGGTGAGCAGAAAGAAGTATGCGCCCACCCTCAGGCCGAAGCGCGTCAGGGCCAGGTTCCAGTCGAACCACCAGCGCGGGTATTTCCACCGGAAGAGGATCATCAGGACCGTGGGAAGGAACAGGATCCCGCCCGCAGCGAGCGGGAACCGCCAGGCGCCGTGATCCCACCCCGGACCGCTCACCAGGACAAGGATGGCGACGATGGGAACGATGAGGATGACCCGGAAGACCGATGTGAGCCTGTTCAAGCTCCTGTCCGGATAATCGATCCGGAGGGAGACAGGGGAGGCGGGGGACCTGGACTTGTCTGACATGTACTTCTCCTTCGTACGGATTGTAACACCACTGTAAACCCGCGGTGACACGCCGTCAATTCTTCTTGTCGTTGTCTCGTTGCCGCCCTCTTCTCCCCGGTATATCATCGAGGCCGAGGAGAAAGTTATGTCTCAAAAGTCGGTGATTGTCATAGGCGCGGGCATGGCGGGCCTGTCGGCCGGCTGCTACGCCGCCATGAACGGGTTCCGATCAAGGATCTACGAACGGCACACGACTCCCGGCGGTCTGTGCACCGCATGGAAAAGGGGCGGGTACACGATCGACGGCTGCATCCACTGGCTTGTCGGCTCAAAGCCGGGGTCGCGGATGCACAGGGTGTGGGAAGAGCTGGGCGCAGTCCAGGACAGGACGTTCGTCTACCCTGACCAGCTGATCCGTTACGAGGATTGCGGCGGCCGGGTCTTCAGCCTGTTCACGGACCTGGACAAGTTGGAGGAGCACATGCTGGAGACTGCCCCTGAGGACGTTGTCGCGATACGGAAGTTCTGCGGCGCCGCGCGGCAGTTCAAGGGCACCGGCCTGCCCGTGATGAAGCCCGCGGCCCTCATGAGTCCCCTGGACAAGGCCCGGATGGCCCTGCAGATGCGGAAGCTCCTGCCTTTCCTGAGGTGGGGCAGGATCTCGATGCGTGAAATCCTTGCCGAGTTCAAAAGTCCGCTGATTCGAAAGGCCATCTCCAGCGCCTGGGTCGACTCGTTTCCCGCGTGGTTCCTCTTTGCCACCCTGGCGTGGCTCAACGACAGCCAGGCAGGGTATCCCATCGGAGGATCCCTGGATTTCAGCCGGGCAATCGAAGAGCGCTTCCTCGGGATGGGAGGCGAGGTTTTCTACAAGTCCAGGGTCACCCGTATCCTCGTGGAAGCCGACCGGGCGGTGGGCGTGTGTCTGGAAGACGGCACCGAGCATCGAGCGGACTACGTCATCTCCGCAGCGGACGGCCATGCAACGATATTCGATTGGCTGGAAGGGAAGTACGCGGACGACACTATACGGGGATACTATGAGAAGCTGACGCCGTTCCCCTCTCTCGTGCTCGTTGCCCTCGGCGTCAAGCGGACATTTACCGATGTGCCTGTGCTCCTGTCGAGCATGCACATCGAGCTTCCCCAGCCGATTCAGGTGGCTGATCGCGCGATGAACACGGTCAGCGTCCGCATCTACAACAACGATCCAACCCTTGCGCCGCCCGGGCGGACGACCCTTCTCTGCGTGTTCGGCACCGACTATGCATGGTGGAAAAACCTCCGCTCGGATCCAGCACGCTATTGCCCGGTGAAGAACGAGATTGCCGACGCGGTGGTTGCAGCCCTTGACCGAAGATTTCCAGGCCTCGCTTCCCAGGTGGAGATGCGCGACGTGGCCACCCCCCTGACCATCGAGCGATATACGGGCAACTGGAAAGGAAGCTTCGAAGGCTGGATGATGACCCCGCAGACCTCGATGCTGCAGCTGCCGAGCGCGCTGCCCGGCCTCGGCGACTTCTGGATGTGCGGCCAGTGGGTCGAGCCGGGCGGCGGCCTGCCCCCTGCCGCGCTCTCGGGCCGAAAGGCCGTGCAGCTCCTCTGCGCTGAAGACGGGAGGAAGTTCGTGACTGCAGTGCCGTAGGGAGGCCTTTGCAACCGGCTGACAGCCCGGCGCAGAACGATGCCATCTCCTTGACCGCCTGCGCCATGTTTTCTTCGTAGCTGCGGCCCGAGGCCTTGCGCGGCTTGAAGGAGTGGTCCCCGTCGGGAAGGTAGATGATCCGGATGGCGGGGGAAAGCGTGTACCCGCCTATCTCTTCCCGGCTGCCCAGTGAGTCGCGTTCACCCTGGAGAAAGAGGGACGGAGTCTTCAGGTCTTTGAGGTGGGTGACACGCAGGGTCCCCGGCCTTCCCGTCGGGTGGAACGGGTAGCCCAGGCACACCAGTCCCTTCACACCCGCCCGATCGGCCACCATGCTGGCAATCCGCCCACCCATCGACTTTCCGCCGATCACGAGCCGGGACGGGTCTCCAAGCTGCTCCACGACGCGGAGCCACGTGGACTCCAGCACCGAAGGGAAGTCGGGCCGAGTCCGCTTTGCCGGTTTCCCGAACTTCTGCATGTAGGGGAACTCGAACCGGACAACGCGGAAGGACTGCGCGGCCAGGGCATGGGCCATTTCCTCCATGAACGGGGAGTCCATGGCGGCCCCCGCGCCATGGGCAAGAACGATGCTGAGCGCTGCTGCGCGGCCCTTGGGCTCATCGATCAACAAAGGTATCTCGCTCTACAAGCCTCTATGGTACATTGAGCGAGTATGGCGATCGAGGAGTACCAGCGCAAGCGGGACTTCGAGAAGACCTCGCGAGCCAAAGGCGAAGAAAGGCCAAGGGCGGCGGGAACGGGTGGGTCGTGCATCGCCACGAGGCGCGCAACCTCCACTACGACCTGCGAATCGAGGCCGGCGGCGTCCTTGCCTGCTGGGCCGTGCCCAAGGGCTTCTCCTACACCCCGGCGGACAAGAGGCTTGCCGTGCGTGTGGAGGATCATCCGCTGCTGTACAAGACCTGGGAGGGGACCATCCCGCGGGGCGAGTACGGCGGGGGCACCATGAAGATCTGGGACACCGGCACGTACGAGGTGCGCAAGGCAGCGAGCATCGACGCGGCCCTCCAGAAGGGGGAGCTGAAGGTGGTGCTGTCGGGCAGGCGGCTGCGCGGGGAGTGGCACCTGGTCAGGACGAAGCAGGAGGAAGGGAAGAACTGGCTCCTTTTCAAGGCAAAGGACCGGTACGTCGGATCGGGAAGCGACCTTTTCGGCGGAGCCGACATGAGCCGCGCAGCCGCCCGCCCGCTGCCGCGGGCGCTGGCGCGCATGGAAGCGACCGCCGGGGACAAGCCCTTCAACGATCCCGAGTGGCTGTTCGAGCCTGCGCTGGTCGGCAGGCGGGTGCTTGTGAAAATGCAGGGGGAGGACATAAGCATCCGCACGAGGTCGGAGGACCTTGCCGGAAGGCTCCCGGGGATCGTACGGGCGCTGGCCGCCGTGCGCGCCGAGATCGCCGTGTTCGACGGCGTGGTCGTGGCTCTCGATGACAAGAGCAGCGCGTCAGAGGCCGCCCTCGCGCAGGAGCTGGAATCCGGCGGCGCAAAAGCGGTGCTCTACCTTTTCGACGTGCTGTATGCCGAGGAGTGGGACCTTCGAAAGCTGGCCCTTCGCGAGCGCAAGGCGGCGCTGCGGGCCCTGCTCCCGGCGGAATCGGCCAAGCTCTTCCTCGTGGATGCCGTGGCGGAGCGGGGAGAGGCGCTTGCCAGCGCCGCTGCCGAATCGGGGCTGCCTGCCATCATCGCCAAGAAGGCATCAAGCCCATATCGCCCAGGGCCTTCCGCGGACTGGCTCGCTGATCCCTGCTGTGAAGTCCGTCGGGCCGCGCGCGCGCGCCCAGGAAGGCCGCTGCCGCTGCCTCTGCCTTCGCGATCACGCATCCGCGCAAGGTCTACTGGCCCGAGCAGGGCTACACGAAGGGCGACCTGGTGAGCTACTACGACAGGGCGGCTGGCTGGATCCTTCCTTACATGAAGGACAGGCCGCTGCACCTCTACCGGTGGCCCGACGGCATCCGTGGGAAGTCGTTCTACCAGAAGCAGCTTCCCGAGGACATCCTGGGCCAGGTGGAGACGGTCAACGTGGCGCGCGACGGGGAAGAGCCCGTGTATCTACGCGATGTGCAACGACCGAAAGGCGCTGCTTACCCTCATCAACACGGGCAGCATCGACCTGCACCCCTGGATGTCCCGCAAGGGCAGCCTGGATTCTCCCGACTGGGCGTTCATCGACCTGGATCCCAAGGACGCTCCCTTCTCCAGCGTGATCAAGCTGGCCCGGGAGATCGGCAAACTCCTGCGCGGCATCGGCATCGAGCCCTACCTGAAGACCTCGGGCTCCACGGGGCTTCACGTCTGCATTCCCCTGAAGCCGGTCTACAGCTTCGAGCAGAGCCGGATGTTCTGCGAGGCGGTGGCGCGCATCATCGTGCGGGACCACGGGGACATCTCTACGGTGGAGAGAGTGGTGAGCCGCAGGGAGGGCAAGGTGTACCTCGACTTTCTCCAGAACCGCCGCGAGCAGACCATCGTTCCCCCGTACGTCGTCAGGCCGGTGGAGGCCGCTTCGGTGTCCATGCCCCTTGCCTGGGACGAGCTGGAGAGCGAGTTTCGCGTGCAGGACTTCACGCTGGTGAACGCGCCCCAGAGAGTCGAGCGCACAGGAGATCTTTTCCGCACCGCTCTCACCCGGCCGCAGGACCTTGCGCAGGCCATCCAGGCTCTGGAAAAATCACTGTAGATGCAGAAAGAAGGCGCGGAGCTTCGACTTGCCGCAACCGACATCTCCAACCATCTCGCCTGCCGGCACCTGACGCAGCTCGACCGGGCCGTTGCAGAAGGCCGGCTCGCTGCCCCGTCGTGGAGCGATCCGTCCCTCGCGCTGCTCCAGAAGCGCGGCTTCGAGCATGAGCGCGCCTTCATCAAGCATCTGCGGGCACAGGGCCTGAAGGTGGTGGAACCCGAGCAGGAGAGCGGCAAGCTCTCCGTGGACCAGGCCCTCCAGGCGATGAGACCGGGGCGGATGTCATCGTCCAGGCAGAGCTCCGCAGCGGGCGCTGGCTCGGCCGGGCGGACGTGCTCCTGCGCGTGGCGCGGCCGAGCGACGCTCGGGGACTGGTCCTACGAGGTTGCGGACACGAAGCTCGCGCAGGAGACGCGCGCGGGCACCGTGCTCCAGCTCTGCCTGTACTCGGAGCTGGTGGCGGAGGCGCAGGGCCGGGCTCCCGAGTGGATGCACGTGGTGAAGCCTGGACCGAGGGGAGGGGATTTCACGCGCGAGAGGTTTCGCTTCGACGACTACGGCGCCTACTATCGTCTCGTGCGCCGTCGCCTGGAGGAGGTCATCGCGGCGCCGCCGTCCAACGCGACGTATCCCGACCCCGTGGAGCACTGCGGGATCTGCCGCTGGTGGAAGGAGTGCGACCAGCGCCGGCACGCGGATGACAAGCTGTGCCTGGTGGCGGGCATCCGGCCGCTCCATATCGGTGAGCTGGAGCGCCAGGGGATCCACACGCTGATGCAGTACGCGGAGGAGCCGAAGCCGCTCCGCCAGAAGCCCGGGCGCGGCAGCCCCGAGGCTTTCGCGAGGGCGCACGGACAGGCCCGGATCCAGCTCGACGGCCGAAGGGCAGGGGAGCCGAGGTACGAGCTGCTGGCGCCCGAGCCGGGGCTCGGATTCTTCCAACTCCCCGAGCCGGATCCGGGGGATGTCTTCTTCGACATCGAGTCCGATCCGTTTGCCGGTGACGAGGGCATGGAGTACCTGCTGGGATTCGCGTTCGCCGGGACGGCGGGCGTTCCGTACCGGGCCCTCTGGGGGCTGAATCCGGCCGAAGAGCGCCGGGCCATCGAAGATTTCATCGACTTCGTCATGGACCGGTGGAAGTCCCATCCGGGCATGCACGTCTATCATTTCTCCCCGTACGAGCCGGGCGCGGTGAAGCGCCTGATCGGCCGCTACGGGACCCGGGAGGCGGAGCTGGACCGGCTCCTGCGCGCCGAGCGGTTCGTAGACCTCCTCGCCGTGACCCGCCATGGCGTGCGCGCGAGCGTGGAGAGCTATTCGCTGAAGGCGCTGGAGCAGTTCTTCGGATTCAACCGGGCCCTGGAGCTGCCCGCGGCCGGTGCTGCGCTGCGGAGGATCGACCGGGCCCTGGAGCTCGGGAGTGTTGCCGGGCTGACACCCGACGAGACGCGCTGCCGTTGAGGCGTACAACAGGGACGACTGCCTGTCCACGGCGGCCCTTCGCGACTGGCTGGAGGACCGGCGCGCGGAGTTGGAAAGCCGCGGCACGCCGGTCGCGCGGCCCGAGAACAAAAGCGGGGAGGCGAGCGAGGCAATCGAGGAAAGGGCAGCCGATGTCCGGGCCGATCTTCGACAGGCTGACCCACGGTCTTCCCGACGGACCGCGAGGCGTGGGGGCGGGCCGAAAGCGCGCGCTGGCTCCTGGCCCATCAGCTGGAGTACTTCCGGCGCGAGGACAAGTGCGCGTGGTGGGAGTACTTCCGGATCCACGACCTGGATCACGAGGACCTCCTCGATGAGCGGAAGGCCATCTCGGGACTTCAGTTCATCGGAGCCGCCGGCGGACGCGCGAAATCCCCGGTTCATCGCTACAGCTTCCCCGAGCAGGAAACCGATTCCTGACGAAGGCAAGAGCCTGCAGGAGATCGGCGCGAAGACCAGGGTCGGGAACGGTCCACGCCATGGACCTGGCGCGGCGCACCATCGACATCGCCAAGAACGGCAAGGCCGTCGGCCCTTCACCCTGCGGCAGTCATGGTCGAATGAACGCGTACCGCCCGGGTCGGTGGACAAAGCGCTTCTCGAGTTTGCGCCGGTCCGTGGCGGAGAACGGCGTGGATGGCGAGGGCCCTTACCGGGCCGCGCGGGACCTGCTCATGGCCCGGACCGCCCCGGTTGAAGCATCCCGCGAACGGCCCCCTGCGAAGGAAGGGAGAGGGAGTGGTGGAGGCCGCGAAGCGCCTCGTGAAGAGTCTCGACAACAGCTACCTGCCCATCCAGGGGCCGCCTGGCTCGGGCAAGACGTTCACGGGCGCCCGCATGATCGTTGCCCTGGCCCGGGAAGGCAAGCGCATCGGGGTCACGGCAATCAGCCACAAGGTCATCCAGAAGCTGCTCACCGAGGCGCTGCCGCGCGGCGCCGAGGAAGGCTTTGCGCTCCAGGCGATGCACAAGGACAGGGATGCTGATGGGGAGACAGTCGACGGCGTCCTCATGACCAACGACAACGGGAAGCTGCTCTTCGGCCTGGACAGGGGAGTCGTGGTCGGCGGAACGGCCTGGCTGTGGTCCCACGACGACATGATCGAATCACTGGACTACCTGTTCATCGACGAGGCCGGGCAGATGTCCCTGGCGCAGGCCCTGGCCACCGCGCGCTCGTCGCGCAGCCTCGTCCTCCTCGGGGACCCGCAGCAACTGGAGCAGCCCCAGAAGGGCGCGCATCCCGAAGGAGCGGAGGTAGCAGCCCTGGTCCACGTCCTCGGCGGCCGAAAGACGATTAGGGACGAGGCGGGGCTGTTCCTCGACGAGACCTGGCGCTTGAACCCGAAGATCTGCTCGCTCACCTCGGAGCTTTTCTACGAAGGCCGCCTGCTGCCCCACGCGGGCCTGGAGAAGCAGGCGCTGGACGGCCCCACGCGGTTTGCGGGGAGCGGTCTTTTCTACGTGCCCGTGGAGCACAGCGGCAACCAGAACAACAGCGCGGAAGAGGTGGAGGCAGTTGCCCGGATCGTCGAGGACCTGCGACGGGACGGCGTGACATGGACGAACAAGGAGGGCGCTTCCCTGCCCCTTGGTCCGGCGGATATCCTTGTCGTCGCCCCGTACAATGCCCAGGTCGGGGCGCTCTCCCGGAGGCTTGGGGATCTGGCGCGCGTAGGCACCGTGGACAAGTTCCAGGGCCAGGAAGCGCCCGTGGTGATCTACTCCATGACAAGCTCATCAGCCCAGGACGCGCCGCGCGGCATGAGCTTCCTGTACAGCCCCAACCGCCTGAACGTGGCCACCAGCCGGGCCCGCTGCGCGTGCATTCTCGTTGCCGCCCCCCGGCTCCTGGAGCCGGAGTGCAGAAGCCCGGACCAGATGCGCTGGGCCAATGCCGTCTGCCGCTACCGGGAGCTTGCTCGGGAAGTGGTCATCCCCGCTCCTTCATCCCCCTGAAGCTGACTGCTTCAGGCTCGGGATCGCCTTCATGCCTCGGAAGCTTCGCAGGTACAGGATGCCGCCCAGGATCACGACAACGGAGAACACCAGCATCACGTTGCTGTATCCGTACCCCTTCGTGATCCCGGCAATCGGCAGGACGCGGACGTCGAACCACCGGCCCGTCAGGACCTTGCCAACGAGCGCTGTTCCAACGGCCCCCGAGATGATGCCGACCAGGTTGAAGAGGCCCATCCCGATCCCCGTCTCCTCTTCAGCAAGCGTCTGGGAGACGGCGTTGATCATGGCCGTCTGGAACAGTGAGAAGCCGACGTACGTGAGAAGAAGGGCGGCGGCAATAGCCACGGCCGACACGCTCAGCAGGACCGACATGATGAGGATGCTTGCCACGAGGAGCGCGAGGCCGATGCCAACCACGAAGTTGTTCCCCCGCCGATCGGAAAGCCTGCCCGGCAATGGGGCCAAAGACCACCGAGCTGATGGCCCCCGGAAAGAGCACGAGCCCGATCTGGCTCGTTGTGAGGCCGTGGACATCGTTGAGCATGAGCGGAACGAGGAAAATCGTGCCGATGACGATCGAAAACAGGCAGAACCCCACGATCACGCCGCTTCGAAACCGCGCGTTCCTGAACAGCGACGGCTTGATGAAGGGATCGGAAGCGGTGCGGATCCGCAGGACGAAAAGAGCCAGCAGCCCGAGGAACGCCGCAAGGAAATACCATGCGCTGAAATTGAGATAAACGATGAGGGCTCCCACCGTCATTGCCACGAGGATTGCTCCGGGAACATCGAGGGTGCCTGGGCGGCGCGGTTCGGCCGGCAGCTCACGGTTGAAGAAAGGAATGGAGATGAGCATGAGCAGGGGAATCAGGAAAAGGTAGGACCAGTGGAGCGACCCCGAGACAAAGCCCCCCAGCACGGGGCCGAGGCCGATGGCAAAAGAGACGGTTGACGTGATGAAGCCGAAAATCTTTCCTCGCTGGGATGGCTCGAAGTACCTCGCCACCACCACGAAGACAAGAGCGGGGATGGCGGAGCCTCCGATGCCCTGGACCGCCCGCGCGGCGATCACGAGGGGGTAGGAGGACTGCAGAGCGAAGCCCATGACCGAGCCCGCGCTGTAGACGATAACTCCCACAAGGATCAGCCCGCGGAGGCTGTAGATGTCCGCCAGCCTGCCGTAGATAACCGAGCCGATCCCGAAGAAGACCATGAAGATCGTCATCATCCAGCTGACCCCCGAGGGGGTCAGGGAGAACTGCCGGGTGATCATGGGCGTGGAAACATTGAACACCGTCTCGTTGAGAACTGCGAAGAATATCAGGTATATCATCCAGGGGACCAGCCCTTTGGTTCCCCGTGTATTCAGGTGAGTCATGATCGTTATACTCCTGTCGAAGCTAACGCGTTGTTCTTGCGCACGGCAAGCATTTTCATACCACCCGGTAGTCGTTCGCGAATCAGCAAATCGACAGGAGTCAGGTATCTTCCGAGCTGTCCAGGGAGGGCTCGCGAAGGAGAGTAAGATGAGCCTGGCTGGGGAACGCCTTCTGACAGGCCGCCCGGTGCACCAGGGCTTCAGCGAACCGTCCCATCCTGTCCAGCACGGTGACAAGATTGCAGTGCGGCTCGGGGTAATCGGGTTCCAGGGAGAGGGCCATCTGGTAGGCGTGCACTCCGTCCTCCAGCTTGCCCAGCGCCACCAGTGAATTGCCCAGGTTGTTCCAGGCTTCCGCATAGTTGTGGTCGGCCTCGATGGCCTGCAGGTATCGCTCCGCGGCCTTTGCCTCGCTTCCGAGGTCGTACAGGACATTCCCCAGGTTGAAGAAGGCATCGGGCTCGGGCGATGCTTCCAGCGCGCGCGCGTACAGCCGGGCGGCTGACTCCAGGTCCCCCATTTCTTCGGCCTCCACCGCCCGTGGAAACCAGTCCCCGTCCGTTTCCGCTGGAAAGAGGGAAACCTGCGCTGCGACGCCATCCCTCCCGCCCCCGTCCGGATGCTGGAAATCCATCAGGCGCTGTCCGCTCGGCTCCACCCAACTCCCATCAGGGAGGCGCAGGCGGAGGCCCGTGGCGTACGCTTCCAGCCGACCGAGTATCCGTTCCCCGTCAGGGAGCCATCGGGCAAGCTCGGACAGGCTCCGGTGGATCGTTGCGGCGGGGACCCCCTTCGAGGTGAGCCTGCTCAGGTTGCGGGCGGTCAGGATGTCCTTGAAATCGAACCAGGCAAGTCGATTTGCCAGGCGCGCGGGCTGGAGGAGCCCCTTGCGGACCCAGCTGCGGACCTGGGAGAGGGGAGCCTCGACGATGCGGCTCACCTGTTCCGAAGTATAGAGTCGCGAGAAATCCTCCAGGTTGTCGTCCGCGCCGAGCAAGCGCAGGAACTCGGGCTCTTCGACCAGCCTGATATCAGCTCCCTGCTTCTTGAGCTCCTGGAAGAGCGCGATGTTCCGCGAGATTCCTCCGTCCGCCGTGAGATGGCCCAGGGCGTTTCCCGCCACGAGGATGGCGGTGGATGCGCCCGGTTCCCGCGCATGACGGCCGCCGGCCTTGATGATGCTCTCAATGGCTTCCGCCCGTGTCATGGAGAAGAGGCGCCCGGTGAGCGCTACTTCCTTGTCTGTCAACGGTGTCACTCTTCGACCAGTCCCTCGAACACCGGGGCCCGAAGAAGGCCCGCTTCCGTGATCTCGGCATAGCTTACCGCGCAGTACAGGCCTGGCTCAATCCACCGCCCGCGCTCGGGGCATGGGACGAGCGCCGCCTTCCGCGGACGCTCCCGCAGAAGGGAGTTCATCCGCTCCCGCATCCCCTCGGTGAATCCTCCCCCGACCCTGCCAAGGTATCGCAGCGGGCCTGGCTCCTCTCCCGGGAGCCCGCTCCCCGCCACGAGCAGGCTCTGGAAATCTTCACCGGGTTTCTCGATGAACCCGATGACAACCACCTGGATCTGAAACCGACGCTTGATCTTCACCCACGCGCCGTTGCGCTTGCCGGCGGCATAGGTGCTGGCAACGCGTTTTGCCATCACGCCTTCAAGGCCCTCGTCGCAGGCTTTCTGGTACAGCGCTTTCCCGTTTTCCATGACGCCGCTGGACAGCATCAGCTCGGGGCGCGGGTGCTCCCCCATGATCTTCTCCAGTATTCGGCGGCGCTCGGAGAACGGGAGATCGAGGCGCGATTCGAACTTTTCATACATGACGTCGAAAGCGACAAACTTCACGGCATGAGGCCCGGCCTTGCGTCCGCGGTTGAGCATGAGATCGAAGTCAGGCTTGCCGTCTCGAAAGGCCACGATCTCACCGTCCAATGCAAGGCCCGCTGGAAGAGTGCCCAGAGGGGCGAGGCTCGGGAAGCGCTCAAGGAGATCGATGCTGTTGCGGCTCATCAGGCGGACCCCGCCGTGTTCGATCATTGCACCGGCGCGAAAGCCATCCCACTTGAACTCGAAGAAATGTGCCTCCGAATCGAAGGGCTGGCCGTGAACAGCCAGCATGGGGGGCACGAAGGGCGGAAGCGCTTCAGCCAACCTGGAATCCCTCCCGTTTCCGCTAATATACACAAGGAGGCTTCATCTCTCACCTCCCGTGTAACCTCCCGCGGGGCGCGCCCATCTAATAGCGATGAAAGGCTTGAAGCTCCTGGGTCACCCCCTTCACCCCGCGATTGTCCATTTCCCCGTTGCCGCGTGGACAGCGACGGTTGTGACGGACGCTCTCTTCCTGGCTCTTCGCGACCCTATGTGGTGGCGCATTTCCCTGTGGCTTCTTGTCATCGGGGTCGTAACTGCCCTGGGCGCGATGACTGCGGGGTTCATGGACCTTCTGGCCCTCCCTCCCGACGGGCCCGCCCAGCGGGGAGCGTTGCGGCACATGTACGTCATGAGCTCGGCGTGGACGATCTACCTCATCGATCTCCTGGTGCGATACCTGGGGATCCCGGGCTGGGCTGGCCTTGCGATATCCGCTGTCGGCTTTCTCACGCTCCTGGCGGGAACGCACTTTGGAGCGCAGCTGGTATACGATCTGGGGGTTGGGCAGACAGGGAAACGATCCGCTCCATGATCCGGCTGGTCAACGAGTCGCATTTCTCGCCCAGGAAGGCGTAGAGGGAGATATCCGGCATCTGCTGACGAAGCCCTTCCCTCAGAAGGCGCTTGGCCCTGTGAAGGCGCACCTTCGCGTTCGCCGGGCTGATCCCCAGGCCGGCGGCAGTTTCTGCCACGCTCATCCCCTCCAGCTCCCGCATGACGAACACGGCCCGGTAGTTCGCGGGAAGCGTGTCGATGGTCTTTTCGAGCAGCCGCCCGATCTGCTCCTGCGCCAGCCTCAGGTCTTCCTCGTCTCCTTTGCGGTTCGCAGCCAGCCTCTCGTCTGCCGCGTGGAGGGTCGTCTCCGGCCTTCGTGATCTGCTTCGGAGGTGCGCCAGGGCGCAGTTGATGAGGATTCTCGTCAGCCACGTGGAGAAGAGCGCTCTTCCCTGGAAACGGGGAAGGGCCGTGAAAGCCTTGAGGTAGGCTTCCTGCATGACATCGTCCACCGCGGCGTCCTCGTGGAGGAGAGATCGGGCCACGCGGTACAGCCGCTGGTTGTATCGCCTGATCAGAACCTCGTACAGGCGGGTCTCCCCAGCGCGGATGCGCTCCACAACCGCCGCATCGGGATCCGCTCTTGCAGTCTCGTGAATCATCACCTCCAAGATAATAATTCGCCGGGGTGATGTAACCTTTCGCGGGCCGGCGTCATCGAATATTCAGGAGGTTGAAAGCGATTATGACACTGGTCATCGTCTGCGTTGTCCTGTTCGCCATTGCCGCCGTCTTTGGCGTCATCAACCTGGTAAGGGTCGTCGCTGCGGGCCGCGCGCCGCGCGCCACGGTGTACATTCACGGCGCATTCGCCGCCGTATCACTCGTGCTGCTGGTCATCTACTCCATCATCAACTCCCAGGCAGCCCCCATTATCGCCGTTATCCTCTTCGTTATTGCGGCACTCGGAGGCTTCGTCCTTTTCGGCATCGATGTAGCGACCAAAAAGCCGCCCAAGTGGCTCGGGTTCGTTCATGGGGCTGTTGCGGTGGCGGGTTTCGTGTTCCTCCTGGTCTTCGCGTCGAAACCGGGCTAGTTCCTGGTCGTTGATCCGCTCTCTTGCCGCCCGAGCCTCTTGAGGATCGCATCGGCGCAGAATCCAGTCCTCCACCTCAGGTAAAAAGGCGCCGAGCGGCAGGCAGTTGATTTCCCGTCTCATGATGAAAGCGTGGCTTCCCCCGTACAGGAGAAAGCCGTGATGAATCACCGCTCGTCGATAGCCCAGTCGAAGCGGCATCCAGTCCGCGGTCTGCGCAATGCCAAAGTCGGAAAAGCAGAACCCGAATCTTTTCTGACCGACCTCAGCTATCAGGTCGATCTGGCGTACTCTGCCGGTCTTCCACCAGGAGAAACGGCTCTCCGGGCTGAAACTGAGTATCTCCTTCATGATTGCATCCACGTGACATCCCGGGTAAGACTTCCGAACGTAAAGGAGCGGCTTCCTGCCGCCCTTGAAAAATGGAATCAACCGAAGCGCCCCCTCGCGCTCCAATTTCTCCAGCCTGGCCCGCGCGGTCGGCCGGGAGACCCCCAGACGCCTGGCTATTGCCGCAGCGTTCAAGGGCTTGCCATTCCATTGGGCAAACACCGCTGCGAGGCACTCGGGTCGGGATTCCGGAAACATGCACCTCATGCCACATGAATACGGGATAAACTGCAGGCTGATTGCCACTTTGAGACTTGATTCCCGGCGCGTGCCCCCTCACCCCTCATGAAAACGTCAAAAGTGGCAAATCGTTTGCCACTTTTACGTTTCCCCAATGTGCGCGAGGGGTGCGGCCCAAATTTCAAGTGTTGCGATTAATCTGGCGGCCCACGCTACCCGCCGCTCAGCGCGCCGAGGATGAGCACGTCGTCCGCGGAGGAGATGGGGCAGCCGAGATCGCGCACCAGCGTGCGATTGACGAAAACGTTTATGTGAGGGCGGATGCGGTCCTGCTCGTCGATCACGCGAAAGCGCAGGCCGGGGAAGCGGCGGTCCAGGTCAGCCATGAGCTCCGAGAGCGTAGCGCCTTCCGCCTCCACTATGGACTTGCCGAGGGTGTACGAGTGAAGGTGCGTGGAGACGCGCACGGAGACACTCATACGGCTGCGTCGTCCGCAACCTCAATGGAAAGGATCCGCGGCAGATGGCTGGCGATGGGCTTCCAGCTGGCCCCCTCGTCTCCGCTTGCCCAGATCTCCCCGGCGGTCGTCCCCAGGTAGAGACCGACAGGGTCTTGCGCGTCGCTTTTCATTGCCTGGCGAAACACCGTGAACCACCCGTTTGATTCGGGGAAACCTCCGGCCTGACGCGTCCAGGAAGCCCCTCCGTCCCGGCTGCAGAAGGCGGCAGGCTCCCCGCCCGGGCTTGTGCGCGGCCATACGTCCGTTCCGTCCATGGGGAAGACCCAGAGCACATCCTGGTTCCTCGGATGGGCAACTACGGGAAAGCCGATATCGCCCACGGCCGCGGGGAGGTTGCGCCCGATGCGATTCCATAGTGTGCCCGGCCTGTCCAGCCGATACACGCCGCAATGATTCTGCTGGTAGATCCGGTCGGGGTTTGCCGGGCTCATGACGACGCAATGCGGGTCCTGGCCATACTCGGGGAACTTCTCGGGCAGGAAGTCAGCCGATGACCCGCCGTTGATCGGACGCCAGGTTCGTCCTTCGTCAGTCGTCTCGAAAAAACCGCCCGTGGAAAGGGAAACATAGATGTGTTTCGCGTCCCGCGGATCGATGAGAATCGAATGCGTGATCGCGCCGCCGGGCGTCTCGCCGATGTTGGGTGGATTCTTCTCTTTCAGCCCCGCGATGTAGCGGCTGAACTCCTCGCGGTGCTCCCATGTGGTCCCGTCGTCTTCCGATCTGAACAGGGCATGAGGCACGGTGCCCGCCCACCAGACGCCGGGCTGGCTGGCATGGCCAGGCGCCAGAAAGAAAGTCTTCTGCACCACTGTGCCGCTTGATCCCTCGGGCGCCTTGGGGAATGCCGGCGGCAGACGGGCTTCCTTCCAGGTGGCGCCTGCGTCGTCCGAGCGGAAAACCGTCGGACCGAGGTGGCCGGTCCTTGCAGCCAGGAGCATCGTCGAGCGGTTGCGGGGGTCACGAACCAGGTGGTTCGCTTCCGAGCCGAGGAAATGCGGCCCGGCGACGCTCCACGCGCGGCGCGCGCCGTCCCCCTTCAGGATGAAAGCGCCCTTGATCGTGGCAACCAGGAGATCGATCGAATGTTTGCGTGAGGCTGGCTTTCGGGTCGCCATTCTGCGACTAAGGTACAGTTTGACCGTCTCCAGCGGCAAGCTTCCAGAGCCTCCGCAGCGCATAGGCGGCCATCTTTGGCCTCCTGTCCCGGGTAAAGACTCCCTTCAGGTTCATGCCGCCAAAGCGCTTGACCTCCTGCGAGGTCTTGAAATCGCAGAGGTTCCACACATGCTCTCCCACGACAAACCTCTTCGACCTGAGCACCTCGATGGTGCGCTCCAGAAGAGCGGCCTGGTATTCCTCGCTGAACATCTCCGGCTCGATGGCATGACATCCTGGAATCGTGTCAGCGCCGAACTCGGTCATGATGATCGGTTTCTGAAACACTGCATGCAGCTCATCCAGCTCCCGGGAAAGGCGTTGCGCACCCCTCATCGATCCTGCCGGACTCCGTGTACCAACCCGCGTACCTGTTGAGGCAGACAATGTCACAGAACTCGAATGACTCCTCCTTTACGCCTGCGTAGCTCACCAGGGTGACCGGGCGTGAGGAGTCGAGGGCCTTCGCCGTGCCATAGAGGTCCAGGAAAAACTCCCGCGCGCCAGGGCGGTTTGAGTGTGGCTCGTTGGCAAGGCTCCAGGCGATAACGCTGGGATGATTCTTGTCCCGATCCATGAGCTCGCGCACAAAGCTGCGACAAAGCTCGAGCCTTCGCGCGCGTCCTTCTTCCTGGAAGAACAGGCCCACTGCCGGGGTTTCGTCGATCACGAGAAATCCCAGCCTGTCCGCCAGATCCATCATCTGCTCGGAGTAGGGGTAGTGGGTCGTGCGAAAGGAATTGGCTCCCACCCATTCCATCAGGGAGTAGTCCTTGATGATCACCGGCGGGACGAGCCCCCGACCGGCAACGGGAAAGTCCTCATGTCGGCCGAACCCCTTGAGGTAGACCGGCTTCCCGTTCAAAAGGAGCGCCTCCCCGTCCACGGCAATCGTTCGGATCCCCACGGAAAGGCGGTAGCTGTCCACGATCTTGCCGGCTTCCAGCTGTTCCACGGTCAGGTCGTAGAGGGCGGGGGTGCCGGGCGCCCATAACCGGGGTGAGGGGATTCTTATCTCGACTTCTGTCCCTTCGGCGCTGCCTTGAAAGCCGAAGCCGTCAAGGCTCACCCGTACGGATGCTGCCGGGTTTCCGCACGTGACCCTGACCAGCACGCTGGCGCCTTTGCCGATGATTCGGGTTTCCACAGAGATGTCCTCAATGCCGCCCGATGGCACTGAGCAGATCCGGACCGGCCGCTGGATCCCGCAATACGGGAAGAAATCGAACGCAGCGGGAGGATACAGCAGGTTGCCGAATGAATCCGGGGGACCTGCCAGCACGTTGCCTGGCGGAACGCGATCAGGAGCCAGGCGGCCGTCCACCCTCAGCACAAGAATGTTTTCCCCTTTGACGAGACTGCCGGCTGCGTCCCACTGGAACGGCAGATGGCCGCCCTCGTGCTCACCGAGCCTCCGGCCGTTCAGC
The DNA here is from genome assembly GCA_963753085.1 of uncultured Spirochaetota bacterium. GTDB lineage: Bacteria > Spirochaetota > Spirochaetia > SZUA-6 > Fen-1364 > Fen-1364. The sequence continues at coordinate 170,378 of CAVWBF010000028.1, forward strand.
CAGGCCTGGGCCAGGTAGTTCACCGAATCGAACCTGAGAAGCGCCGGCCTTTCACGCCATTCGTCCGGTAGATTGAAAGTTGTCTGGTACCAGGCCGGCCCGAGGAAATCCCTGCCCTCGGCAAACTGGTCATTCCAGCTGCCCGGCACCGCGACCGGCCGGCTGCCTGCGAACCCCCTGCTCCAGCCTTCGTCCCGACCGCGGTCCTCCTCATCAAACCTCAGGTCCCAGAATCCCGAGAGGTCGAAAACCTGCCTGAACTCATTCGTGCGTGGGGAGAGCATCGGTGGTCTCCTTGTCGGCAACTGCCTGCCCCATTATAGTGAAGCTCAGACAGGGGGTCTCACTATGGGGAAGCCGCTTTTTCGCCGCCTGGTGCTCGTGCTTGCCTGCCTCCTTGTGATCACATGTCAGACAACTCATCCCGGAACCAAGTCGGAGTCCGCGGCCGAAGGGCCGCAGTCAACAGCCCAGGGGCAGCAGCCAACGGCTCAAGCGCAGCAGCTGCCTGCTGCCCAGCCTGAGGCGCCGCCTCACGCGCGCTCCGGCGTTCCAGGCGCGCTTGCAGCCCGTTCTGGGAAACTGGTGCAAACGGTCTCGGCCGGCTTCAGGAACCTGGGCAGCAAGTTACAAGCCCTGGGGAAGCTCAAGCTGAATCTGAGCCCGCTTAAAACAAGACTCCGCAGCGTGCACATGCCGCCGGCTGGGCTCACCATAGCTCTTGTGACGGCCCTTGTTCTTCTGGGCGGAGCGTCCCTCACCGCGGCGGCAATAATCGCGGGACGGCGGAAGAGCTGACGACCCTGCTCGCTGAGGCCGGTCAGCTGACCTTCTTCTTCCTCTGCGGCACGGCAGCCTCCGCGGGGCCGGCCCCTGCCGTCCCTTTGGCTGCCTTGCCAGGTTTGGCGCTGGGCGCCTGCTTGAGACCGGCCTTCACCTTCTTCTTCTCGCCGTTTTCCACGGGCGTGCTCACGCCGCCGGCAGCCTGCGCTTCCGCCACGCTGCGCTTCAAGGCCTCCATCAGGTTGATGATCTTGGGCTCCTCGGGATCGCGCACCTGCACCACTTCCTTGCCCTCGATCTTCAGCTGGATGAGCTTGGTGAGTTTCTCCTTGTAGACATCGTGGTACTTGCCGAAGTCGAAGCTCTTGATCATGGACGCCTTGATGAGGGTGTCGGTGAGTGACATCTCCGCTTCGGAGAGCTGCGTCTCGGCGATCTCGTCCTTGAACGCCGAAGCCGGCTTCACCTCGTCCTTCCTGATGAGCACGGTCATGGCAAGCACCCCGTCGATGGGCCGCAGCAGCACCACCTGCTCCTTCTGCGAGATAACCACCTCGGCAACCGCGCAGACCTGGTTGGCTTCCATGCTCTTCTTGAGCAGGCTGTAGGGCTTCTGGCCTACCGGCCCGTCGGGGGTCAGGTAGTACGTGCGCCCCGCCATGTAGAGGCTGGAAAGCTCCTCGGGCTTGATGAAGCCGTCGATTCGCACCGACTTGTCGCTTTCCGTGCGCAGCTTGTCCAGCTCCTCCTCGTCCACAATGACGTACTGCCCCTTGGCGTACTCGTAGCCCTTCACGATCTCATCAGCGGAGACCTCTCCCACCTCGGGTGCGAACTTCTTGTACTGGATACGCGTATGGGTTTTTCCGTGAAGCTGGTGAAGCGTTATATCGCTGCCCGTGGCCGTGGCCGTGTAGGCTTTGACGGGAACGGAAACCAGGCTGAGCTTGAGAAAGCCCTTCCATGATGCGTGGGCTGCCATGCTACCCCCCTTGAGGCGTCTTCAAACGCTCGGCAAACCCTGGGCGGCTCTCTGCCGTCCGCCCAGGCGGCGTCTCCCCCTCCCGCTGTGAGAAGCTACAAAGCCCTCCCCCGGGAGTCAAATGAGGGGGGGCAGCGCTCCAGTATGAGTGTCGGCGGGACAGGCCGTCATCTGTACGCCGGCACGCCGCCCAACGGCCCCTAGCTGCGCAGATGCGCCGCGGTTGCCGTTACCCAGCCAAATGCACCTGCTCCCGCCAGGGCGACAATGGCGCCGGACCAGCTCATGAAGAAGATGCTCAGCACGATGAGCACGGGGACGCCGATGCCCGAAATGAGGGAGTACGTGCGCCAGCCCCGCTGCCCGACGGAGCCAAACCGTCGAACGAACACGAAACAGTCGATGATCGCCGAAACCATGGAAATAAAGAAGCCGAGCGCGTGCAGGGAGGCGTGGGCGCTCATCGTCGTGGCCGGTCCTGGCGCTGAGCCGGGGGGAAGCCGAAGGCCGGATCCGGAGGGAAGACGCCTGCCACGATCAGGCCGAGACCGAACGTCCCGATGAGCAGCGCTCCCCAGCCTCCGCCCTTCTGGCCCTTCAGCGTACGACGCACTCCTATTGCGCACGCGACTGCGAGCAATCCCGTGAGGAGAAAGCTCGTGATCTGGATCCAGCCAACGTTTCCGAGGCTCAGCTGGCTGATGGCGTTCTGTAGGACATTGTACCCGGGACGCGTGAGGGCCTGGATGATGGCCACGACAAAGAACAGCGGGCCGGTGATGGTCCCGCAGACCAGAAGGGCCCTGGTTGACCCGGAAGCTTTTGAATCACCCTGCATGGGATTCCTCCTGTGGGAAATCTGAATACGCACATCCTCTTGTCGCTCCGGAAACCTAGAATCGACATCCTGCGTCCCGAAGGCAAACGATGCTGCGCTGCCAGCCGTCACCGTGCTGTCCGGCGGTACCCGCTTGACGACTGGTCTCCGGCGTAGTATACTGAACCACATGGTTCAGCGTTTACAACACCTTGATGCGGGATTTGCGGCCCTGTCGGATCGGACCCGCCGAGGCGTCCTGGAGCGCCTGGGACGCGGGGAAGCCTCGATCAGCGACCTGGCCGCGGCGTTTGCAATGACCCTCACGGGCATGAAGAAACACATGCGGGTCCTCGAGGAGGCGGGGCTGGTGACGACGGAAAAGATCGGCAGGGTGCGGTACTGCAGGCTGGGCCCGAGCCGACTGGAGAACGAGACGACATGGATGGAAAAGTATCGGCAGACGGTGGAAGCCCGGCTGGACGGCCTGGGCGAATATCTGGAGCGAACGAAAGGAGCTCAGCCATGAGCACACATATCAAGGCGCCTGCGGGCACCTCCACGGTTACAACCCCGACGGATCGCGAGATCCGCATAGAGCGCGTGTTCAATGCGTCACGTGAACGCGTATGGAAGGCATTCACGGACGCGAAGCAGCTGGCGCAGTGGTGGGGGCGGGGACACACGCTTGTCATCGAGCGGCTGGAGGTCAATCGCGGCGGCCACTGGAGGTTCGTGGAGCACACCAGCGAGGGTCCCCAGGGCTTCGAAGGCCGATTCCGCGAGGTAACCGCGCCGGAGCGCCTGGTGCAGACCTTCGAGTGGGACGGGATGCCGGGCCATGTTGCGGTGAACACGATCACCTTCGAGGACCTCGGCGGGGAGCGAACGAGGGTCATAACAGTTTCGCTCTTCCACACGACGGGCGAGCGCGACGGCATGATCCAGTCCGGCATGGAGACAGGGCTCAACGAGGGCTACGCTGCCCTGGATGCCTTGCTGGAGAAAGTGTCATAAGGGGGCGGGCGGGACCGGCCGCCCCCGGGAGCTTACCTCTCGGGCAGCGGTCGGCGCCCCTGGTAGCCGTCCTCGATGCGGTGGTACCAGCCGAGCTGGCCTTCATCGCTTCGCCAGCACAGGAAAACAGTCTCTCCGTCGATCACCGTTGGGAAGTCGACCAGCCCGATTGAAAAGTTCCAGTCCTTGAAGTAACACCCCATCTCTTCCAGCTCACGCAGGTGCTCTTCCAGCTCCGCCTGCAGGCGCGGCAGCTCGTCGTCCTCCTCGAGCTCGCGGACCTTGCGCCCTGTCTCCAGGATGTCTGTCACGATCTGGCGGACCAGGGGGAGCGTGCTTTCTGCTTCAGCGCGCGTGAAAAGGCGTTTGAACTCCATGAACCTGCGGATTTTCACCCCCGCGCGCGGCGGCGTCAAGTGGCCGCGGCCACGTTGGCGTCAACGGCGGTTTGACGGCGCGGGCCCCGGGACCTGATATTGGAGAGGGCAACAGCATGTGTCGAAATATCAAGACGCTTTTCAATTTTGAGCCGCCGGTGAACGAAGAAGAGATACGCCAGGCATCCCTTCAGTTCGTTCGGAAGGTAAGCGGCTTCAACCATCCCTCAAAGGCAAATGAAGCCGTGTTCCTGGCCGCGGTGGAGGAGATTGCTTCCGTCACCGGCAGCCTGCTCAGCGGATTGAAGACCAGCGCGCCGCCGCGGGACCGCGCCGTGGAAGCGGCAAGGGCGCACGCGCGCGCCGCTCAAAGGTTTTCCCGGTGGAACGATCCGCCCGTGTGAGGCAGCACCGGCGGCGGGACAGCCGGCGTTGTCAGGCGGTGAACGCCTCCCTGTTGTAGCGGGTGCGGTAATCCAGGGGCGACATGCCTGCGAACCTCCTGAAGACCTCCCGAAACGCCTTGGTGTCGGAATAGCCGGCCTCGAACATCACGTCGTTCACATTTTTCCTGCCCGTCTCAAGTCCCTTCTTTGCCGCCTCTATCCTGACGCGCTGGATGTACTCTGACACGGTGTTCCCGGTGGCCTGCTTGAACCTGCGCTCCAGGCTCCGCCTGCCCACCGCCAGGGTGGTGCACAGCTGGTCGACGGTTATCCTTTCGCGGTAGCCGGTCTCGATGAGCTCCTGCGCTTTCTTCACGGCGTCATCCGCATGGTCCTTCTGCCCCTCGAAGATCAGGAAAGGGGACTGCTTGTCCCGATCGATTTCGATCTCGTAAAACTTGGAGGCATAGATGGCGATCTCGCGGTCGGTGTACTTCTCCACCAGGTAGAGGAGCAGGTTCCAGAAGGAATGCGCCCCGCCGCTCGTGTAGATCCCGCCCTCGTCCGTGATGATGGATTCTGAAACCAGCTTGACGTCGGGGAAGCGCCTGCGGAAATCGTTGGCAGAAAGCCAGTGGGTCGCGCACTGCTTCCCTTTCATCAATCCCGTTGCGGCCAGGAGGAATGCACCGACGCAGAGACTTGCAATCTCCGCGCCGCCCTTGTACTGCCGTACGATCCAGGGGAGGAAGCCCTTATTCATGCCGATGACTTCGCCCATGTCGCCGTTCACGGCAGGGATAATGATGAGATCCGTCTTCTGGACCCTCTCTATGGTCACCTCGGGGCGGACCGAGAAGAGCCGGTCGTAGACTTGCGCGTCCCTGCTGAGCCCCACCAGCTGCACCTTGAACAACGGCTGCCTGCCTCGCGCGGCCAGGAAATCGTTGGTCTTCGTGAAGAGAATGAACGAGCCTTCGATGCATCCGAGCGCCGCTGCTCCCCTTGGAACAAGAATGGATACGTGCCTCATGACAAAAAAATACGGATGATGGCATGTCGCGATCAACCCCTGAGATTGTCGTAATTGCACCCTCTCGAAGGAGCTTTGCGTCGGTACATTTTTGGTGTCAGGAGGGTTGAAGAATGCCAAATTTGAGATCGATGCGGCAGGTGTTGGACGGTCTTGTGTTTCCCGAGGTTCCCCGCTGGAGATATGGAGAGCTCTGGCTCTGCGATTTCCAGGCGTGGCTCCCTGGCGCAACGGGCCAGGTGATTGCCGTCGACAAGGACGGAGCCGCGCGGACGGTGGTGGACCAGGTGCCCGGCGGACCTCCCAACGGTCTGGGGTGGCTGACTGACGGGCGGCTGCTCATCGCCACCGGCGGGACAAGCTCCATTCTTGCCCTGGATCCCGGCGGCGCGCTCACTCGGTATGCCGATCTCTCGGGCGTCACCTCCTTCGGATGCAACGAGCTGGTGGTGGACTCTTTTGGCCGGGCGTATGTCGGGACCTGCAAAGTACCGCCTGATCCGCAGGTGCTGACGGAGCTGCTGATCGTGCATCCCGACGGACGAGTGGAGATTGCCGACTCGGGGATGCGCTTCCCCAACGGTTTCATGATCACCCCCGACGGCCGCACGCTGATTGCGGCGGAGAGCACCGGGTATTGTCTGAGCGCCTTCACGATTGCCGATGATGGCACGCTCCACGACAAGCGGGTCTGGGCGCCGCTTCCCGGCATGGTACCGGACGGACCGTGCCTGGACCAGGAGGGATGCGTCTGGTGCGCGAATGCCGTCGGGAAGGAGTGCGTTCGCGTCGAGGAAGGGGGGAGAATCGTGGACCGGATCGAAACCGACCAGGACGCTTTTGCGTGCACTCTGGGCGGGGACGACGGTCGGACGCTGTTTATCATGACCAGCATCAATCCGTTCATGGGGGCAAGGCCGAACGGCCGACCCGGCAAGGTTGTCGCAGTAGAAGTGGACGTCCCGGGCACCACATGAGCGAACGAGAGCAATATCAACCCGGGGTGCCTTGCTGGGTCGACACCGCCCAGCCGGATCCGGAGGCCGCAATCCGATTCTACGGGCACCTCTTTGGCTGGCAGTGGAGCGACCCGGGACCCATGGCGGGAGACCCGCCCGGCCGCTACTTCGTGGCCCGGGTGCGGGGCCGCGACGTCGCGGGGGTCAGCTCCCAGCCGCCGGCGGGAGCTTCTCCCGTGCCAGCGTGGAACACGTACATTTCAGTGGAAAGCGTCGACACAACCGCGTCGGTCGTGAGCGGCGCCGGCGGCTCAGTTATCGTCCCGCCTTTTGACGCGCTGCCGGCGGGACGCATGGCCGTGCTGAGCGACCCCGCGGGCGCGGTCTTCTGTGCGTGGGAAGTCCGGGACAGGCATGGCGCCCAGCTGGTCAACGAGCCGTGCGCGTGGGCCATGAGCTCTCTTGTCACTCGTGATCCCGAGGCGTGTGCCGCCTTCTATGCGGAGACGTTCGGCTGGAAGACGGACAGGTTCGGGGCAGGCGCGCAAGCAGTGACCCTCTGGCGGCTTCCCGGCTACGTCGGCGGGGAGCCTCAACAGCCGGTGCCCCGCGATGTCGTGGCCGTGATGGCGCCTTCCGCCAACGGCGCGCCTTCGCACTGGGGCGTGGATTTCTGGGTCGATAACACCGATGCGGCCGCGGCCAGGGCCGTCCAGCGTGGTGGCAAAGTGTTGGCCGGACCGTACGACACTCCGATGTTCCGAACTGCTGTTCTTCAAGATCCGCAGGGAGCGATTTTTTCCATAAGCCAGCTGAGGAGGTAAGGCATGTTCAAAAAAACGAAGGCGTTCAGCGGTTTCTCCGTGGATGATCTGGCGAAGGCAAGGGAGTTTTACGGCAAGACCCTCGGGCTCGAGATCATCGATGACAAGAAGATGGGTTTCTTCTCCATTCGTCTTGCGACGGGCGGGCGGATACTGGTTTACCCCAAGGGCCCGGGCCACAACGCGGCTACCTACACCGTTTTGAACTTTCCCGTGGATGATGTCGAAAAGGCGGTGGACGAGCTCGGCTCGCGCGGCGTTCGCATGGAGCGCTACGACGGCTTCGAACAGGATCCAAAGGGCATCGTACGAGGCGGCGGAAAAAACCCCGGGCCTTCCATAGCGTGGTTCAAGGATCCGGCGGGAAACATCCTTTCCGTGTTGGAGGACAGGTAGGCAAGGGAGGGCGGCATGCAGAAGATCACCCCGTTTCTGTGGTTCAACGATCAGGCAGAAGAGGCGGCGAAGTTCTACGCTTCCCTTTTCGACAATTCCAAGGTGGGGAATGTCCGCCGGTTCGGAGATGCGGGCCCCGGCCCCAAGGGCAAGGTCATGACGCTGACCTTCCAGCTGGAAGGTCAGGGTTTCATGGCGCTCAACGGCGGCCCTACGTTCGCTTTCACGCCCGCTGCCTCGCTTTTTGTCACCTGCAAGTCGGAGCGGGAAGTTGACGCCCTCTGGAAGAAGCTCTCCGATCGCGGAACGGTCTTGATGGAGCTGCAGAAGTACCCGTTCAGTGAGAAGTTCGGGTGGGTTGCAGACCGCTTCGGCCTTTCCTGGCAATTGACCCTTGCCGGCGGCAAGACAACGATCACGCCGTTTTTCATGTTCGTTGGAAAGCAGCATGGAAGGACGGAAGAAGCCGTGAAGTACTGGAGCTCGCTCTTCAACAGCTCGGGCGTCGGCCGAATCGAGCGCTACGGGGCCGGTGAGCAGGGAGCAGAGGGGACCGTGAAGCACGCCCGGTTTACGCTGGCGGGCCAGGAGTTCATGGCCATGGACAGCAACGGGGAGCATTCGTTCACCTTCAACCCTGCTTTTTCGCTCTTCGTGGATTGCAGGACACAGGAGGAAGTGGACGAGCTCTGGGAGAAGCTTTCCGTGGGCGGGGCAAAGGGGCAGTGCGGGTGGCTGGAGGACAAGTATGGGGTGTCCTGGCAGATTGTCCCCTCGGTCCTTGGCGAGCTTCTCGGCGACAAGAATCCTGCCATATCGAAGAAGGTCATGCAGGCCATGATGAAGATGAAGAAGCTCGACATCAAAGGGCTGCAGGAGGCGGCCCGCTGAAGTGGAGCGGACACCAATGAGGAAAAGCGAAGCGGCGGCCAGAGTCACGGTGGAGAACATCAATCATCCGTGCAGGACGACGATCGTGGACAAGGCCAGGTACGAGGCCATGCGGAGGGCGATGTTGAAGGTGATCCCGAAAAGGCCGCCTGGCCTGACGCCGGATCACATCTATGAGGCGGTGCTGCCGATTCTTCCGTCGGCGGAGTTCCCCGGCGGCGACGGGGCCGGCTGGTGGTGCAAGTGCGTCCAGCTGGACCTGGAAGCAAAGGGCCTTATCTTCCGGGACCCCAGGGTCAGGCCGCTTCGACTGACCCGGGTTTGATCCGCGCCTGAAAGCATTTTTCCCTTTTTGGAAACGGAGGAGATTCGGATGGACTGTGGTTTGAATGGCAAGGTGGTGCTCATCACCGGGGGAAGCGCGGGGATCGGGAAAGCAACAGCTGAGCTTTTTGGCCGTGAGCCGGGAGTCCGCGTTGCGCTGACGTACAAGACCGGCAGGGAGAGAGCGCTCGACACTGTGGCTCGGATGGAAGCTCAGGGTGGCACCGCCATGGCCGTGTCCATGGACCTGGGGGACGGGGACGGAATCGACCGCGCCGTGGAGGAGGTCAGGGCACGATTCGGCGGGGTCGATGTCCTGGTCAACAATGCTGTTCAGTGGCCCACGGAACGCTTCGCACTTGAAGACGGACCTGTCAGCGCGTGGGAGTCTTTCTTTTCGGTCAACCTTTCCGGGATCGTAAGACTCTGCCAGGTGGTCGTTCCTCTCATGAAGGCGCGCCGATGGGGGCGGATCGTCCTCCTATCGAGCGACCTCGCTATCGACTCGATGAAAGGCAGCGGTCGCTACAGCACCTTCAAGGCGGCGCTGTTCGGCTTTGCGGCAAACCTCGTGACTGAACTTTCACCCTTTGACATCCTGACCAACGTCGTTCTGCCTAGCTGGACACTCACCGAACGTGCGCAGACCCGGTTCCCGCAGTCCTTCCGTGAAGTGGCCGCGGCAGCGTTCCCGACGGGGCGCGTCACCACTCCCGAGGACGTCGCTTCACTCATTCTCTACCTGGGTTCGGGAGCAAACGGTCACGTGAATGGGGAGCGCATCCGGGTCACGGGAGGATCCTCTCTTCCGCTCATGACATACCTCTGGGACCAGGCCCGGGCGGCCGCTCCATAGACAAATAAAGCGAATAGTGTTATCATAATGCAAGAAGTGTAATCATGGTGAGAACTCAAATCCAGTTGACTGAAGAGCAGGCGGAGCGCCTGAAAGCCGTGGCAGCAAAACGAGGCGTGTCCATGGCCGAGATGGTCCGGCAGGGGATCGAAATCGTGCTCCGTCAAGCCGGGGAGAAGTCGCCGGAGGATCTCCGGCGCAGGGCAGTTCAGGCGGCGGGCAGATATCGTTCAGGATTGCATGACGTAGCTACGCGTCACGACAGGTATCTCGGCGGGGACTACACGGAGTGAGCGTCTTTGTCGATACCTCAGCCTTCTATGCTGTCCTTGATGCCGATGACAGCCGTCATCGTGATGCCCGTCGCGAATGGGAGCGATTGATGACAGGGGGAGTCGCACTCGCGACGACAAACTATGTACTCGTGGAGACTTCTGCGCTTTTGCAGGGCCGTCTCGGCTTCGAAGGGGTCCGTACCTTCACGAGCGACATCCTGCCGGTCGTCGATATCGTGTGGATCGACGAGAGGATGCACAGCTCCGCCTGGCACGCGCTGCTGGTGTCTTCCCGAAAAGGCCTCAGCCTCGTCGACTGCGCCAGTTTCGAGGCCATGAGGCGTCGGAGCCTGGAGCAGGTGTTCTGCTTCGATCGGCATTTCGCACAACAGGGCTTCGAGACCATGCCCGGCGTCCGATCCTGAGGCAGCGACTCGGCGCCATCTATGAGCGGAGCGTTCCATGATCATTTCTCGACTGTGGCGGGCAAACGAACTCTGACGGGCAGGCAAGCGGAAGGAGGGTGTCTTCCTGGCTTCCTCATGGAACACCTGCCAGCTCCCGCAGGCGCTTGAGGGCGCCCGGCCGCGAGAGGCCGCCGTGGTAGCACAGAACGCGGTCGATTGGATAGTCGAGCAACTTCAGAAGAGAGGCAGTGGCCTGCGCCAAGTCCGGAGTCGCTGACGGGCTGGGACCCTGGAGCGCGCCATTCTCCGCTCGCAGCGCGTCTCCGGAGATCAGCAGGCGCTCCGCGCGAAGGAAAATGCTGATGTGGCCCGGGGTGTGGCCCGGGGTGTGGATGACAACCATGCCGCCGCCGAACGGGAGCTCTTCCCCGTCCGCAAGGGCCCGGTCCACCTGGACCTTCGGAGGACTCGCGAAGAGCTGCCGCGCGCGCTCCCGCTGTTCGGCCGGAAGCGTCTGGACCATCGCCTCGACCCTGGCGGGATCCATTTTCAGGAGCCTGCGCTCTCCCTGGATATAGGGGATGTCGTCGGAGTGCGCGAGCACCTCCGCGTTGCTGGCCTTGACCGCGGCGCTGGCCCCGCCGATATGGTCGATGTCCTGGTGGGTGATGATGATCCGGCGGATGTCCTTCCACTTCAAGCCCAGGCGCGTAAGGTGCTCTCCGATTGCCGCATCCGACCCCGGCACCCCTGTATCGATGAGGGTGGCGCCATCCTTCTTGTCCCACAGGAGGACGGGGTAGATGGTGCTTTCGTTCCCTCCGAAGCGCATGGACACTTCGAGAGCCTCGAGGTTTTTTCCCAGCTGCATGTTCTCCAATGGTACAAACGCGGCCGGGGCGCGAGCAAGCACCCGTTTTCTCTCGAACAGGTAGAAGGCTGCCGGCACGACGAAGAAAGTCAGGACGGCGGAGAACACGATTCCGCCCAGCATGACGACTCCCATGTTCTTGCCGAACTCGGATCCTTCCCCCTTGCCCAGGATGAGCGGGAAGCTGATCACGAGCACCGTCATGGTGGTCATGATGATGGGCCGGAAGCGAAGCCGCGCCGCTTCGATCAGGGCGTCCTGGAAGGGCATTTTCCCGATGCGCTCCACGACGAAGTCCAGGTACAGGATGGCGTTCTTCGCGGATAAGCCGATGAGCATGAGCATGCCCATCATTCCGAAGATGTCCAACCCGCCTCCCTGCGCGAACACCAGGAGGAGGGCGCCGACCAGGGCAAGCGGCACGGGCAGGAGCAGGTAGATGGGATATCGCCAGGAGTTGAACTGGGCGGCCATCACGAGGTACGCGAGGAAAAGCGCCAGGAGGAACGTGAGCGGGCCTGTCGTGATCAGCTGGGCGGCAAGGGTGACGGGATTGAAGCGGTTGTTGGTCGTGACATTCAACCCGCCTTCCAGCAGCCCGGATGTCTGCAGGTCCTGGGCGATCCTGTTCTTCACGACGAGGATGGGGGGAGCGTCCGGCTTCATGGTGATGGTGAGGTTTCCCGTGTAGGCACGGTTGTACCTGCTGACGCTCACCGGCGCCTGGTTCAGCTTGAAGGTTCCCAGCTGCCCGAGTTGGACCATGGTCCCGAGGAGCGGCGAATAGATGGGGAGGTTCAGGAGCGATTGCACTCCGGAAAGCTTGGTCGGGTCCACCTGCACCTGGATGGGATAGCTGAGACCTCCCGTGACCACCATGGACGCCTGGACACCCGAGGCGTAGGTCTGGAGGGCGCCCGCGATCACGGCCGGCGTGATCCCCGTCCCGTTCAGGCGGGAAGGATCAGGGATGAAATCGTTCTCCAGGCTCGTATCGGACAGAGACGAATAGACGTCCACCACCCACGGGTTTCTCTGGATCTGCTCGAGGATGCGCCCGTTTCGCTGGAGGAGCGTGTTGAAATCCGGAGCGACGATGCTCAGGGACAGGGAGGAGCCGCTCGGGCCGAAACCGCCGCCGGCGTGGATGATGACCTGAGCGGACGGCTGGTCCTTGAAAAGGGCAAGCATGCCGGTCCGGTATCGGGGAATCAGACCGGAAGATGGCCTGCCTCTTTGCGATGGGAGCCAGCTGCACGGTCAGGTTGGCCGTGTTCGTCCCTGAGAAAGTGCCGCTCAGGCCGCTGGGGCTGCTGCCGATGACCGACTGCACGATCTCAACCTCGGGTTGATGACGCAGGTACGTCTCTATTCGGCCGACGCCGTCGTTGGTTACCTGGAGGGGCGCCCCGGGGGGATTTCTCAGGTGGACTTCCATGGAGCCCGAGTCGGTGTTCGGGACAAAATTGAAGGGGATGCGGGGCACGATGAGGACGGCTACACCGGCCAGGAACACCGCGCATCCCGCGAGGACCCAGATACCGCTCTTCAGGACGCCCCCGAGGGATCGCGCGTATGCGTCACGCACCCATTCCAGGCCCGCCTCCGTCCACCCGTGCAGGAGTGTGGTCAGGGACTGAAGAAGGGAAAGAACGATCCTCAGCACGTAGTACAGAAGCCCGAGGGCAACAGGGTACGCGGCCATGGCGAGGAGATACACAGGCTTGTGAGTGAAAAGAACAACCGCGCCCGCGGCGGCAATTCCGACGATGAGGCCGAGGGCTTTCTTCCAGGAACGGAAGCCCCAGGCGATTGCCTGGGGGAGCTGGACCAGGCTCTGCAGGAAATCCGCCCACCCCAGGTTCCTGGACTCAGGGGTATAGGCCAGGCGGACGGTGAGGAAGAGGACCGCCTCCAGGAGCGAAAAGGCAACCGCGGCTGCCAGGCCCAGGGAGAACTGCTGCAGGTAGCTCCCGATAAACCCTCCGATGAAGCTCACGGGCAGGAGCACGGAAAGGAGGGACAGCGATGCTGCCACGACAGCGCTGAAGACCTCGCTTGCCCCCCGCAGGACCGAGTCCTTGAGACCGTAGCCCATGGCTCGGTATCGCTCCACGTTCTCCGAGACGACGATCGAGTCATCCACAACGATCCCGATTGCGATGATGAGGGCCAGGAGGGAGACCAGGTTGAACGAGAAGCCTGCAAGCTTGTACAGGACCGGCGCCGCGGAGAGGGCGATGGGAATGGCGAGGATCACCGAGACGGCGGTGTTGAGCTTGCCCAGGAAGAGAAGGACGATCAGCGCGACGACAATGGCCGTGATGAAAAGCTCACGGTAGGTGGAGCTCACAGACGCCTTGATCGGGCCCGTGGAGTCGTTGCTGATGTCGATGGAATATCCCGACGGAAGACCCGTGGACGCCAGGGCCTTGCGCACTGCATCCGCAACGGCAACGGCGTTCGCGTCTGTCGTCTTCTGGACCGATACAAGGACCACCGGCTTCCCGTTGACCCGTGCGTAGTCGGTGGCCGAGGGAATGCCCCAGACGGTGCCCACCTGGTCCACCCTGATTCCCCGTCCCGAGTCCACGAGGGTCTGCGAGATCTCCGGGATGTTCGCGGGCTGGTTCTGCGTGGAGAAGGTCAGCGCGCTCTTGTTCTTCACGATCGTTCCGATGGGCATCTGGAGCGCCGACTCCGAGATGGCTGCAACGACCTGTTGCGGGGAGATGTTGTAGGACCGAAGCCGGTCAGGGTTCAGGAGGACCTCGAACTGCTTGGAGGGCCCGCCGTCGGTGAGGACCGTGGCCACCCCTCCGATCCGCTCCAGGGAAGGCCCGAGGACGTTCTGAACGTAATCGTTGACGTCAGCCAGATCCGTGCCCTGGCCGCTGATCCCGAACTGGATGACGGGTGCCGAGTTCGGATCAAAGGTCTGGATGGTGGGCACAGTGACGTTGGTGGGCAAGCTCCGCACCGCGGCGGACACCGCGGTGGCCACCTGGTTCGCGTCAGCGTACTTGTCCGTGCTCGGATCGAAGGTGAGGACCACCCGGCTGACCCCCTGCGAGCTGAAGGAGTTGATGTCCGTGATGCCGCTGACGGTAGAGACCACGTTCTCGATGACCTGGGTCACCTGGAGGTCCATGACGCTCGGGGTTGCCCCGGGATAGGAGGTTCGAACGACCACGGCCGGGATGACGATGTTGGGAAGAAGGTCCACGCCGAGACCCAGGGTGGAGACGATGCCGAAGATGGCAACCGCCACGAAGATGCCGACGGCAAGTACGTAGCGAGTGACGGAGAAAGACACGAGCGGATTGATCTTATTGAAGATCCTGGTCTCCCGGGCGCGAATGGTGTTCATGGAGAGCGACTCACTCTATCATGGAAACAGAGGTCTGTGATAGGGAATGCATCCCGCCGTGATCTTTTTGTGACCATCCCTACGTATATTCAAGTGTGGATATTTGCACTGGGGAGGTACCAGGATGAAGCAATATCGATTTCTCTTTGCATCACTCGTCTCCATGGCGGCGATGCTTTTTCTTGGATCGCTCAACGCGTTGGCTGAAGCTCCCGCCCCGCCGATGGACACTCCCGCCATGACGAAGGGAGTGCAGACGGCGGTCCTTGCAGGCGGCTGTTTCTGGGGAATGCAGGGCGTTTTCGAGAGGTTGAAGGGCGTGGTCGACGTCACCGCGGGATACTCCGGAGGTGAGGCGGAGACAGCGCACTACGAGATGGTCGGTACAGGACAGACCGGACACGCCGAGTCAATCCAGGTCCGTTACGATCCCGCCCGGATCAGCTATGGGACTCTTCTCAAGGTCTTCTTCACGATCGCGCATGATCCCACGGAGCTGAACTTCCAGGGACCCGACTACGGTACGCAATACCGCTCCGTGGTCTTTTGCGCGAACGACGGCCAGAAGAAGGTCGCGGAGGGCTACATCCGCGCGCTGAACGATGCAAAGGTTTTCTCGAAACCCATCGTGACGCAGGTGGTTCCGCTGAAGGCGTTCTACGCGGCGGAGGACTATCACCAGAAGTTCCTCGACCACAACCCTGACTACCCGTACATCGTGTTCTACGATCTGCCCAAGATCGCGAACCTGAAAAGGACTTTCCCCGAGCTGGTGGCAAATACGGGGGGCTGATTAACTCCGTGAAATACCGGCAGATTCCTGGTACGGGGGTGTTCGTCTCCGAGCTGTGCCTGGGCGCAATGACGTTCGGCGGAGACGACGGCGTGTGGGGGATGATCGGCAAGCTCGACCAGAAAAGCGTGGACGACCTCGTCCACGCTTCCCTGGACGCCGGGGTGAACTTCTTCGATACCGCAAACGTGTACAGCCGCGGACTTTCGGAAAGCATGCTCGGCAAAGCGCTGGGCGCTCGCCGAAGGGACGTTGTTGTGGCAACGAAAGTCCGCGGCCGCATGGGCGCCGGACCCAACGAGATAGGCCTCTCGCGCGTTCACATCATGCGGTCCGTGGATGAGAGCCTCGCGCGGCTGGGAACAGACTACATCGATCTTTACCAGATCCACGGCTATGACCCGCTTGCCGACTTCGAGGACGTCATGCAGACCCTGGATGACCTCGTCCGGCGCGGAAAAGTCCGCTACATCGGCGCGTCCAACCTGACGGCGTGGCAGCTCATGAAGAGCCTCGGCATCTCGAAGCACAGGGGCCTGGAGGCTTTCAGGACTATCCAGTCCTATTATTCCCTTGCCGGGCGTGAGCTGGAAAGGGAGATCATCCCGCTCCTGGCGGACCAGAAGGTTGGTCTCCTGGTCTGGAGCCCTCTTGCCGGCGGCTTCCTGTCGGGCAAGTTCACGCGGGACAGCACGGATGAAGGGGCCCGACGGGCGAAGTTCGACTTTCCTCCGGTGGACAAGGAAAAAGCGTACCGGATCATCGACGTCCTGGCGGAGGTCGGCCGCGCTCACGATTGCACCCCTGCCCGGGTGGCCCTGGCCTGGCTCCTGGCGCAGCCTGCGGTGACGAGCGTCATCATGGGCGCGAAAAGGCGCGACCAGCTGGACGACAACCTGAAAACGATCGACCTCGCGCTTTCCCCGGAGGAGATCAAACGCCTCGGCGAGGTGAGCAGTCTGTCGCCCGAGTATCCCGGCTGGATGCTTGCATCCCAGGCCTCCGACCGGACGTCGGGAGCCCAGCGCACGTGGCCTGCCAGAAACAACTGACTCTGCTATAATCCCCGCATGGGGATCCTCCATGCTGCATGATCCGGGCAGCTATGCTCCGCCTCTTTCCATCCGCGACATCACCCTGGGTCAGCAGGAAAAGGATGTCCTCAGAAAGCTGGCCGAAGAGCTGGCGGTCATCGCCTCCCTGCCCGCGCAGGCGGAGAAAGCCGAGCTGTGGCGCGGGCTGAACGACCTCCAGTCGTCCCGTCCCATGGTCTGGATCAACGAAATCCCGTGGCATGAGATGAACGTGGACGACGAGCTGACGCTGCGCACGGTCCATCCCTGGGCGCGTGAGCTTGAAACGCGGCTTCGGCGGACGCTGTACCAGGCGCGGCACATGCCGGCGGACATGGTGGTGAGCGATTTCATCGAGTGCCCTCTGGCCATCCACAGCACGGACTTCGGCATTGTGGAGGACGTGGACATTGCGCGAACGGATGCGGCCAGTGACATTTATTCCCGGCGCTTCCGCATCCAGATCCGGGAGCCGCGCGACATTGAAAAGATCCGGATGCCCGTGGTGACGCATGATGAGGAGACGACGGCTGTCGTCCATGACGCCATGGTGCGCCTCTTCAGCGACGTCATGCCCGTGCGGAGGGTGGGGCGGACGCACATCTGGTTTGCTCCCTGGGACTACCTGATCCGGTGGTGGGGCGTGGAAGAGGCCATGGTGGACCTCGTGGAAAGGCCGGAGATGGTCAACGCGGCCGTGGAGAGACTGGTCGATGCATGGATGACGGAGCTGGACCAGTTTGTGGCGCTCAACCTCCTTTCCCTGGATTGCAGCAATACGCGCATCGGCTCCGGCGGATTCGGCTATGCCTCGGGCCTTCCCGGGGAGCCGTACGATCCGGCCCGGGTCCTTCCCCAGAATATGTGGGGATGCTCGAATGCGCAGATTTTCGCCGAGGTCTCCCCCGAGATGCACTGGGAGCTCGCGCTTCGCCATGATCTTCGCTGGCTTGCCCGGTGGAAGCTCACCTATTACGGGTGCTGCGAGCCGCTGGACAGGAAGATCGAGCTCCTTCGGAGGATTCCGAACCTGAGGAAGATCTCGATGAGCCCGTGGAACGATTTCACGCGCGCGATCCGCGAGATCGGAGATCGCTCTGTGTTCAGCTTCAAGCCCAGCCCTGCCATTTTTGCAGAAGAAGCCTGGAACCCCGAAAGGGCCCGCGCGTCTCTCACGACGGTGCTGGACAGGGCGCGCAGAGAGTGCCACGTGGAGATCATCATGAAGGACATATCCACCGTGCGCCGCGACCCCCGGCGTCTTTGGGACTGGGCTCGCATTGCAATGGAGGTCGCGCAGGAAGGCTCGCACCCTTGACCCAGGGCGAGCTTCCACCCGGGCGAAAACAGTCGTCCCATCTCAAGCCTTTCCGGGGCCAGCTCTTTGTCCTGTGGAACCTGAGCGAGAGCCAGATCCCTCCGCGCCCCGATGATCCGGAAAAGATCCCCGAGGATGACGAGCGCCACTGGTATGACCTGGAATACGCGGGGTGGCATGTGCGCAAGCAGAACATCCCCCAGTCACCGGGGGATGGCCCCGTGGGAAAACGCGTCACCTGCCTCCTCCCGCCGAAGAACCTCTACCAGCGCTGCTACCTCGAAGGCGCCGAGGAGGCTGCGGCGGCCGCGGGGATCAGGCTCACGTCTTTCTTCCATACGGAGAATGGCGAGCCCCAGGAGAAACAGCTCGAGCGGGCGCTTGCGGAAAAGCCGGACCTGATTGTCCTCAACGCGGAGAACGCCGCGGGAGGCGTGTCCTGGTACCGCAGGATCAACGAGGCCGGGATCCCCGTGATTGCCAGCAACTTCCTTCCCCTTCCCGAAAGCTTCAGCTACATCCTGGCCTGGACGGGCCCCGATGACTGGGGGCAGTCGCGGCTCCTTGCCCGGACCTTTGTCGAGCTGCTGGACGGGAAAGGGGGGTACAGCATCTTCCGGCACGTGCGCGGGTCCTCCAGCTACTCTGCGAGGACCTACGGCGTCTTCACGGAGATACGGAAGGTTGCTCCTTCCATGGCCTGTCTTTCCTTCGAGGAAACGGACTTCGACGAGGAAAAATCCTACCAGGCCGCCCGACGGCTCCTTCGAAAGCACGGCAGGCGGCTTGCAGGGATTGTGAGCGCTGATGACAGCACTATCCTCACGGGGATCAATCGGGCCATCGCCGAGCTGGATCGCGAGGATGTCGTTCGCGTGGCTTTCGGGACCACCTCCATCGGCCTGACCTTCCTGCAGGAGGGGAGGGCCCACGCGCTTGCATACCAGTCCCCGCAAATGGACGGGGCGCTGGCCATGAGGGTGGCCATGGACTGGTTCTCGGGCCTCCAGGTGCAGCCCCTGCGCTACCTGCCAAAGCATATCGTCACGAGAGAGAACGTGGAGGATCACTTCCAGCCGAAGTTCACCATCGCCAACGTGGACGTGGACCGGCTGTATCGCGCCATCGAGAACTGTGAAGAAAGCACGGTGTATCGCGTCTTCGACGACATCTTCGTGGCATTCGTCAACGCACACATCGTCAAGGAGGAGGAGTTCCGCGGCTTCTGCATCGAGGCCCTCTCCAGCCTCCTGTCCATCATCAGGGCCAACGGCATGGCGGAGCAGGACATCATCGGCAGCTACGAAGACCTCTACAAGAACCTGTTCATGCAGAAGAGCCTCGAGAAAACCCTGGAATGGATGTGCAGCCTGTCTCTGGTCATCATCGGGCGGATCGCGGCCAGGCGCCAGAAGCAGACCCTCATCCAGAGAGTGATCGCGGCCATCGACAGCGACCAGATGAAGGCGATGTCCCTGAAGGTCCTCTCCCAGCGGTTCGACATATCGCGGATCTACCTGGGGCAGCTCTTCAAGAAAGAGACCGGCAAGAGCTTCTCCCAGTACATCAACGAGCGGAGGGTGGAAAGCGCGAAGAAGCTCCTGCGGACTACGACCATGAAGGCGAGCGAGGTGGCCGCCATGGTGGGGTATTCGAGCGCGAATTACTTCTACCGCGTCTTCAAGAAATACGCCGGCGTCTACCCGTCCGAGTACGCGGACCGTTCGAATCCCAGGCAATCTTTTTGAACACAAATACAAGATAATTCCCGTTGTGGGTGGTTTTCGGCGCATGGTATCGTATCCGGCCAATGGAGGTGGATACGATGAAGAGAACCTTGCTTATTGTCCTTGCAGTGGTGCTGCTCATCTCGATCCCGCTGACTGCCGCAACAGCGCAGGCAAAACAGCTTCGGATCGGCTACATCACGCGCCTGTCGGTCCCCTGGTGGATCGTGTGCCAGAAGGGATTCGAGGACGCGGCCGCGAAGTTCGGCTTCAAGGCCGTGATCTATCACCCGCCTCAGCTCACCGTCGAGGACCAGGTGCGGGTCCTGGAGAGCTGGGTTGCCGCCGGCATTGACGGCGTTCTCATCGGGCCGAACGACCCCGCTGCCCCGATCAACGCGATCAATGAGGCCATCGACGCAGGGGTTCCCGTGATCACCGGCTACGGCGTCGACTCCCCCGACAGCAAGAGGCTCCTGTTCGAAGGCTACGACGGGGCGACGCTCGGAGTCGATTTCGCAAAAGGACTGATCGGGACGCTGAAGCTCAAGGGGATAACCTCGGGCAAGGTCTCCTACCACACCGGTGGCATGCAGTCCACCGAGGACGTGTCGAGCTTCAACGCGTTCAAGCAGGTGGTGGAAGACGCCGGCTACACGGTGGTGGAGCCTGTGCTCGATGGCGGGGATCCGGCAAAGGCCCTGGCCAGCGCCGCGGAGACCATTTCCCTCTATCCTGACCTCGTGGGCATGATCGGCTTCTACGACTATACCGGCCCCGCCCTCGGCAAGGCCGTGACGGACGCGGACAAGATCGGACAGATCGTCGTGGTTGCCGGCCTCATCGGACAGGTGGTGCCCTTCATGAGATCCGGCGCAGTGAGCGGCGTGATCGACTACGTGCAGTACGACGGAAGCTACAAGGCCGGCGAGATGCTGTACAAGCTGGCCAAGGCAGGAAAGGCGAACTGGACCAAGGTCCTGAAGACCTTCAAGAAGGACTATCCCGAGAACAAGCTCGACCTCCAGGGCTTCGGTTACGTGACGAACGTGAAGCTGAACCTGAAGCCGTGGCCCGAGATCGGATGGATCAAGACGCTCGACGACCACATGAAGCAGTACCCGAAGGTGTGGGACATCCTCAAGTAGGAGGTTCGGGGGGGCGGAGTCGGCCTTTCGGACATCAACCCCACGGGATACCGTGGGAGTCCGCGGCCGACCCTCGCCATCCCTGGCTAGGGATGAGAGAGATCATACGGACAGAAGGGATCGTCAAGCGATACGAGAACTACTATGCGCTGAACGGCGTTGATTTCGTGGCGCATGAGAAGGAGATCGTGGGGCTGGTCGGCGACAACGGCGCCGGAAAGACCACCCTGATGAACATCATGGTGGGTCTGTTCCCGCCGGACAAGGGAAGGATCTTCCTGGAAGGAAAAGAGCTGTTCTTTTCCTCTCCGGCCGACGCCCGCTCCCACGGCGTGGAGATCGTCTACCAGTTCGGGAACCTCGTAGAGGGGCTCAGCATCTACAAGAACTTTTTCCTCGGCCGGGAGATGAAGCGGCGGCTGGGTCCGGTGTGGGTGCTGGACCGCAGGAAGATGCGCGAGGTGGCCCGGGACATCCTCCTTGAAATCGGCATAGACCAGAATCCCGAGAAGAAGATCGAAGCGCTCTCCGGCGGGCAGATGCAGGCCGTGGCCATCGGCCGCGCCTTTCATTTCGGAAGAAAGGTGCTCCTCCTGGACGAGCCCACGCGCAACCTGTCCATCAAGGAAGTGGACCGTTCCCTCCGGCGGATCGAGATGATCAGGGACAAGACCGACATGTGCCTGGTGTTCGTCACGCACAACATCAGCCACGTGTTCAACATCGCGGACAGGATCGTTCTTCTCGACCGCGGGGAAAAGGTGTTCGACAAGAAGACCGGGGACACGACAATCGATGAGGTGACCCAGCTCATCGCCAAGGAAACGGTCCAGGCGCATTCGAGGGGATGACCATGAATCAATTCTGGGGCTTGCTCAAGCGGACTCTCTCCATCACCGAGGTCAACCGGACCATCCTGCTGCTTCTCATCACGCTCGTCATCTACCTCGTGAATCCCTTTTTCTACACGGCAGCTAACCTGAGGCTCATCATGTTCTGGGGATCCATCTTCTCGCTGATGGTCCTTGGCCAGATGCTGTACCTCATCCCCGGCGGCATGGATCTCGCCTTCGGCGGGGTCATCTGCATCGTCAACATCCTGGCCGCCCTCCTGATCAAGAACTTCCACGTCAACACCTGGCTGGCGGTGATCGCGGTCCTTGTCCTGGGGTTCCTGATCGGCCTGGCAACGGGGGTGTTCTCCAACTACTTCTCTCCCCCATTCCGCTACATCCTGCCGGTCTTCATCTTCACGCTGATGCTGAGCTTCGTGCTCACCGGCGTCGGGCGCATCGTCACGCAGGCGTTTCCGATCTACGGCCTCGGAAAGACGTATTCGATGATTTCGCGGACCATGATCGGTCCGATCCCGATCGTCTTCATCTATCTCATCGTGGTTTTCGCGATCTTCCTGTTCTTTTTCTACCTCCGGCCGTTCGGCTGGAGGCTGTACGCCTCGGGCCTGGACGACGTGGTGGCGAAAAAGGCCGGGGTGCTCGTGCACCGCGTGCGGCTGATCGCGTGCGCCATGGGCTCCCTCATCCAGGCCTTTGCCGCGATCCTCATCGGGAGCTACCTCGATGTCGGCTCGGTGCAGATCGGCCCCCCGTACCTGCTGAACATCATCGCCGGCGCGTTCATCGGCGGGATCAGCCTGGCGGGCGGGGAAGGCTCGCCCTTCGGCGCGATCCTGGGCGGGTTCACCGTCTATCTCATCGAGAACATCATCGTCATCCTCGCCATCTCCGCTTTCTGGAAAGAGGTGGTGATCGGCCTGTTCCTGCTGTTCTTCGTGGTGTTCGAGTTCTATCGCCGCCGCAGGGCGGCAAGCGTGCTTCTGTAGGAGGCGCGGCGTGCAGCGTACGGCGAAATGCCTGAGGAAACTGGCGCGGATGGACGCGGCTCTCCACCACAGGGAGCCGGACAGGGTACCGGTGAGCGACTTTTTCTGGGGAAGCTTCCTGGAGCGCTGGCGCCGGGAAATGGGCCTCCCCGCGGACGCGGACATATACCGCCACTACGACCTGGACTGGCAGGTGGTCAATCCCAACATGGACCCTCACATCAAGCAGTTCGAGCTGCTGAGCCAGGATGACGAGGAGGTGGTGGTCCGCACGGGCTTTGAAGCCGTGATCCGCAAGAAGTTCGCTGATCCCATGCCTGACTACCTGTCCTTCGAGACGGACACCCTGGAGAAGATGGCGGCCTTCCGTTTCGATGACCCCTGGGACGATCGGCGCTTCTTCTCCGCGGGGGACAACCAGCTGGCAGGAGTGGGAGACGGCTTCGTCCGCAACAGCCCTGCCTGGATGGACACGGTCAAGTCCCTGTATCCTGACTTCCCGGTCTTCGGCAGCGTCACGGAGGCCCACGAGCAGCTGTGGCGCACCATCGGCTCGGAAAACGTCATGCTCTGGATCGGGCTATACCCCGATGACCTTGCGCGTTTCGTGGAAAGACTTGGCGGTTTCCTCATCGAGCTCACGAAGGCACAGATCAAGGCGGCGGGCGGGCACCTGGACGGCATGGTCATCTGGGGGGACGTGGCGTACGTCAACGGGATGCTGTTCTCTCCGGAGTACTGGAGAAAGCACTTCAGGCCCATCGTCGCGGAAGAGATCAGGATATGCCACGAGGCCGGACTGCCCGTCATCTACCACGGGTGCGGAAATGCATCGGCAATCTTCGATGATTTCATCCAGATGGGGCTGGACTCATACAACCCCCTTGAGGCCAAGTCCGGCCTGGACGTCGTGGATCTTCGCAGGAAGTACGGCCACCGCATGGGCTTCTGCGGGAACATGGACGCGCGCGCGTGGGCGCTGGCACCCATGGAGGATCTCCGGGCGCAGGTGCTTCGCAAGCTCAACGCGGCAAAGGGCGGCGGCTACATTTTCCAGTCGGACCACTCGGTGCCCGGCAACGTCACCGCGGAGCGCTACGAGTACGCCGTGAACCTGGTCCGCTCCCAGGGCAGGTACCCGCTTTCCCTCGGGGAGTTCGACATCCCGGAGCTGGACGTCGTCACGAAGCCGATTCGTTGATCCTTTTCCCGATGGCCTTTGCAAGGGCCATGATCGTCAGGATGGGAGGGTTGCCGAGTGAGCGCGGCAGCAGGCTGGCATCCGCGACGTAGAGGTTGTCCGGGAGACGCCGGGGATGGAAGCTTGCCGCGTCCTCACGGGTAAGGGGGAGCATGCCGCCGGGGTGGCCGGCGTTCACCGTGCCGAGAACCAGTGACTTTTCCTGGACTCCCAGCTTCAGAAGAATCTTCCTGCACAGGTGGATGGCTCCGGAAAGCACCGATTGATCGCGCGCCGTCAGGGTCTTGCGGATCCTGCGCGGCCCGGAGTCACCGTCGCTTGAATCTGCCAGCTTGACCATCAACGACAGGATGGTGGAGCCGGGCAGGCGCCACCTGCGGTTGTACAGGAAGCTGAGGTAGTCGAAATAGGGAGAAATGATGCAGGAATCCTGCTGGACCACAAACGGCATCGAGATCTCCCCTCCGGGGTCCTGTCGCTTCGCGACGCCCCGCAAGGCAGAGGACCGGATCCACGAATAGACGCCTTTCGCAGGCGATTCCCGACTTTTGGAGTATGACGGGCGAGGCAAGCCCCCCCGCCGCAAGGACAACGAGGTCGGCTTTCAGAAGGCTTCTTCTTCCTCCGCGGGCCACCCAGACGCCGGTGGCGCGCTTTCCTTCGATGCTCACGCTCTCCACTCGGTGACGCTCCAGAAGACGGGCGCCGCTTGCTACCGCCTCCCTGACGATGCCCCGGACGTCCCACTTGGCCCCCGAGGGGCAGCCAAGGATGCACCGGCCGCACCGCCTGCACGCGCGGGAGTCGATCATCTTGGGCGTCGGCCTCGGTGAAAGACCCATCTCCCGGCACAGGGCAAACATCTCACGCGTGTCGGCCCTCCACCGTTCGACATGACCTGTGCTCGCTGGAACTTCGTGAGAGAGCTCTTCGAACTCCCCATCGAGATCGATGCCGATCTCCCGCAGGTCGCGGTCCATGCGGAGCGCGTTTCCCGCGCTGATTGTGGTCGTGCCCCCGACGCACCTGCCCCTGACAAGCGCCATCCCCTCGCTGCTCCGCGTGATCCTCATGGGCGGGAACAGGAAGCCTGTCAGGCGCTCGTCAAAAAGCATTCCGCTTGCTTTCATCCGCTCCATGACGGGCATGCTGATCCTCAAGGGTTGAAAGGCCGCCCCTTCCTCAAGGATCGTGACGGCGAAGGAGCCGGCAAGCTCGCGGGCAACGGTCGCTCCACCCGCGCCGCTTCCCACCACGATTGCGGATTTCATCTGATCACTCCCCTGCAGACGCCGGCACCCTCGGTGATGCGCTGCGTGAACGTCATCTCTTTCCGTCCGCTCAGGCCGCAGAGCAGCCCGGCATCGAGGGACGAGATCAGTCGGCAGATCGAAGGTGAATAGCGGGAGCTGAAAAAACAGCGGGAGACGATGAAGCCTCCGGCGGCATCAGGCTTGAAGTCAACTCCGATCACCCGGTACAGCGCGCGGGCTGCCACCATGGCCTCCGCATGCCTCCGGATTCCGAGCCGGGCCCGCAGCTTTACTCCCAGGGCATGAGCGCTCGAGAAGAGCCTCTCTTCGCTTCCCGCGGACGCGAGCGTTGCCTGGCCTGCCGTGAAATCAGCGTAGTCATCCACGCTGGAGATGCGCGGGGGACGCACGCCGAATGACGCTGCGGTAAGATCGGTCAGTCGCTGGATGCACGCTGAGCGAAGAAATCCCGGCATGGGAAGAGCAAAGATCCGTGAACGGAGGCTCACGCGTACATTCCCTCTATCTGACTTTTGAACCTTCGTGAGACCATCTCCCGCTTCAGCTTGAGGTTGCCCGTGAGCTCTCCCCCCTCGATGGACAGGTCGTTCGGGAGAACTGACCATTTCTTGATCTTCTCGGGATGCGAAAGCCCGCCGTTCACCTCTTCTATACCGCGGTCCACGCATGTCGTGTCCCTGGCCCACAGAAGGGCGGAACAGAAGGGCCTGCTTTCGCCGACCACCATGGCTTCCACGATCCCGGGAATGCTTTTCAGAAGGGCCTCGATCTTGCCGGGATGGATGTTCTTGCCATAGGAGGTCACGATCAGGTCTTTCTTTCTGCCGTCAAGCACCAGGCTCCCGTTGTCCATGTGGCCGAGGTCTCCGGTGAGGAGCCAACCATCGCGGAACGGCTGTTCGACGCCCCCGGTATACCCGACGGTGATCTGCGGCCCCTTGAGGAGCACTTCTCCATCATCCGCTATTCGTACGTGCGTTTCGGGAAGCGGAGCCCCGACGGTGCCGGGCCTGTTGGCCCCCGCGATGTTGAGCGTTGCAAGCGGAGCTTCGGTGAGGCCGTATGCGTTGTGGATCGTGATTCCCAGCCCCTGGAACGATGACAGAAGGGCCGGGCTGGCCGGCGCGGAGCCCGAGATGAGCTGTGCGCACCGGGAAAGTCCCGCCTTGCGCAGGAGGGCCGCGCGAACCACGGGTCGCAGGACGCCTTTCACCATACCCTCGGGGCGCGTGAGATAGAGTCGCCCCGCCGTCCCGGAGGCAAACGATTCCCAGAGCTTCTCGTAGAAACGCGGCACGGAGAAGAACACCGTCGGCCTGACTCTCGGCAGCCACGATGCCAGTGAGCGAAAATCCTCCAGGAACCAGATGTCCGTGGACGCGGGCAGGTAATACGGGGCGTATGTGCCCAGGATGCCTTCCACGACATGGCTCATGGGTAGAAAAGAAAGATAGGTTGCATGAGTGATGCGCGCTTTCCACGGAAGGAGCGAGGCGAGCGTTTCCGCCATCCAGCGGACCTGCTCGTGCCGAAAGATCGCGCCCTTCGGTTTGCCGGTCGTTCCCGAGGTGAAGCGAACGGTGGCCTCATCGCACAGGCGGATGGGGGCGTTCCGGGCAGGCGCTTCACGGTCCAGGCCGCTGCCCAGTCTCAGGAACTCTTCCCAGGGCATGGTGGACCGCGGCGCCTCCTCATGGCAGAACGATATCGTCGGTATCCTGACCCCGGTCTTTTCCAGCTCGGAAAAGAGAGCGGGAGCGCCGATGAAGAGGAGCCGTGACCTGCTTGCGCGGAGGATCTCTTCCATCTCGGCGGCCGGCGTCGTGTAATACAACGGCACGCTCACGGCCCCCGCAAGTCCCATCGCGACATCAAGAACGAGGTAGCGCACGCCGTTCAGCCCGGCAATCGCCACCCGGTCTCCCCGCGCGACGCCCATGGCCCTGAGGCTGCCGGAAGCCTGAAGGATTTCCTCCCGGACCTCGGATGCGCTCCTCGAAACGGCTTTGCCCCCCCTGATCTCGTGAAAACGCACCTGCCTGGTCCTGCTCTGGAGCCGGAACTGCACCTGCTCGTGCGCCGTGCGCCCGGATGCGCGGAGGAATCCCCTTGCCACGGCGTACGCCAGGAGCCGCGGGAGGGCTCCTTTCCAGTCCATGGCGCATGGCCCGAGAAGACTTTCCGTATTCGAGGTCTGGAATTCCCGATCTTCGCTGAAGTAGGAAACCAGCGCCTTCGGGATGGCCCGAAAAACCTTCCTGTCAAGTGTCTCCATGGCAACCGGCAACATGACGGGAGGAGCCAGCTGCACCTTGAGCGCCGTGGCAGCCCACTCCCGCACGCATTCCAGCAGCTCGCGGGCAGTCGGGAGGAGCCTGGGGGGAACCGTGAGATGAAACGTGCGTCCCTCGGCCCTGCTGTCGAAGGTGAGCCGGGAGATCGCATCCGCCACGTAGTCCACGGGCACCACGTTGACGGGCAGGTTCCCCCTGCACGGCATGACCCTGAGCTTTCCCGTGAGGTACAGCTTCAGGGGTACGTAGACCGTATTGAACGTCGCGATCTCTCCCGTGTTCGAATCACCCACGATCATACCGGGGCGAAAAATCGACACGGGAAGCGATTCCCCGGCCGCCCTGACGAGGCGCTCGCCTTCGAACTTGGTCTGCTCGTAGGTGTTGGAGAACCCGTGCTCATCCGTCAGCGCGTCCTCGGGGACCGGGCCTGTCCGCCTGCCGGCAACGTACGCCGTCGACACGTGGGCAAATCGCTTGAGCCCGTGGTGGGAGTGTGCCCTGCGTGCCAGCTCGATCACTTTCGCGGTTCCCTGCACGTTGATGCTTCGAAGCTCATCGATGGGCCCGTCCAGGCGAAGGTCGGCGGCGGAGTGGACGACGTGCGTGACCGAGGCGGACAAGCGCTCGTAATCTTCGAGGCCCAGGCCGAGATGCGGCAGGCTGACGTCGCCCGCGAGAACCTCGACCCGAGTGCCGATGGCGTTCGCGATCTCCGGCCACGGCCACCAGGTGCGCTCCAGGCGGGACGCCGCCTCCTGCTGGTCCTTTCCTCGCACCAGGGCGATCAGGCGGAGGTCACCCATGGCCATGAGGCGCCGAGCCACCTGCGTACCGAGGAACCCCGTGGCACCGGTGAGAAAGACCGTGCTGCTCATGACACTCCTCCTGCCCTGAGGAGCGAGGGATTCCTGTTCCCTATCGTACGGGCAAGGAGAGCCCGGTTTCTCGAGGCCAGGCCAAGGTGAGAGGCAAAGCCGGCTTCCAGGAGGCTCGCCACCTGGCGAGGGTCCGTCAGGAGCTCGTCGATTCGTTGATTCATCCACTGGAACATCCGGGGAGGGTCGGGGCGGATGAAGAACCTGTCCCGCAGCCCGAGGTCCTCGTACAGCGTTTGCAGGCGCAGATCGTGGCCCACTGCCAGCTGGGGAACTCGCGCGCCCATGGACAGCACGGCAGCATGGTAGCGGGAGGTGACCAGCAGGCGAAGGTTTCGCAGCAGCACCGTCATCTGGGACGAAGTATGCGTCCGGGAAGAGAACACGCGGGCCATCTCCGGGTGCGCCATATGCCCAAGGACAGCAGACGCAAGCCGTTCGTCCACTTCCTCCATGCAGATGAGCGCAACCGGCGCGCCGTGCCGGGTGGCTATCCTGTCCGCTACAGCCGCGTACCCCGCCGCCAGCTCCACGCTGGCTCTGCGGCGCTCCCGTGAGCGGGAAAAGTAGTAAGGCCACTTGTAGCAGTCATTCTTTTTTCCCCAGGGCCTCATCACGACCGGGAAGAGGTTGTAGTCGACGATTGCCATGCCGATCATGCCGTCCCGCGCGCTGGGCCATTCCCTTTCTGGCCCTCCTTCATCCTCCGGCCGGGGCATGTAGGTGAAAGCGTTGTCCGCTGTCGCCACGATGGGGGCGGTGACCCCGCAGGCGGCAAGCCTCTCCGCCGCTGCCTTGTTTCTCGTTATGATGAGGTTCGTCCTGCTGGCAATCCGTCGAACGAGCCACCGGTTGAAGCGGGAGAGAGAGCCGGCGTCCACCGCATAGGCGATGCAGGGCTTGCCCAGCCCCGCGGCGCAGCGGGTGACCCAGAGGAACGCCCACAGCAGAACCGAGCCCCACGTGTCCATGTATGTCGAGCCTTCGACAAGCACGACTACGTCATGCTCTTTCACCAGCTTCGCAAGCGCCCGGAAATACAGGATGGGGATCTTGACGATCCTGAGGCCCGGTCCTTCCTTCACATAGCGGCGGAGATTCTCTGGCGCGATGCTGGGAACCGTGATCTCGGCCGCGGGGCCGAGCACGGCACGCACGTCCTCGATGTCGCACAAGAGCAGTGCCTCGGCTCCCGTGTTGTTGGCGCCGTTATACCCGACCATGAGCACACTCGTCTGCTCTCCGGTCATTTTTCTTCTCCTTCGAATCAATCGAGATCAAGGACAGGTTGAGAGTCGTCGCCCAGCGGTCCCCTGATGCGGCTCGCTCACAGTTGTTTCTTGTCTGCAGAATTAAACGCCGGGCGCCGAATTTCTGTCCCCCCAACCATAAAAAAAAGTCACGAGGAACGGTCCGCACAGTATCTTTTGCGCAGTGACGATGTCGATTTCGGCTTCCCCCGGGCGACTACGTGGCGGAGGAGCACAATGAGATACATGTGTCTTGCCTTTGGCGACCGCGACAAGATGGCGGTCCTGTCCAGGAACGAGATGGACGCCATCATGAAGGAATGCATGCCGTACGTGGAGGAGCTCCATAAGAGCGGCCACCTGATCACGGATGAAGGGCTTTCGTTGGAGGCCACCACCATCCGGCCCCGGAACGGGAAAGTGTCTGTCATCGACGGCCCCTTTGCCGAGACAAAGGAGCTGGTCGGCGGAGTTTTCGTCATCGAGGCGCGGGACCTGAATGAAGCCATCCTTCTGGCTTCCAAGCACCCCGCGGCTCACGTCGGGGAGCACCTGGGCTGGGGGATCGAGGTGCGTCCCATCGCCGTGCCGCAGAAGCGGTAAGGGCGGATGGCGCAGCCGGGGGGCGGGGAGGCGGCCGCGGGGGCACGCGCGATGGTGGACTCGGTCTACCGCGCGGACTCGCGCCGTGTTCTTGCCACCCTGATCAGGCTGCTCGGGGACTTCGACCTCGCGGAGGAGGCCCTGAGCGACGCCTTTGCAGCCGCGCTCGAGCAATGGCCCCGGGACGGCGTGCCAGCCAATCCGCGGGCATGGCTCATCTCCGCCGGCAGGTTCAAGGCAATCGATTCCATGCGGCGCCGAGTGCGATTTGACGCATCCGTGGCAAGGCTGGCCCGGGAAGTGGAGACACGCGCGGAGGCCGCGGATCCGGAAGCTGCCGCGTCGGCGGGTCATGACGTGGAAGACGACCGCCTTCGCCTGATCTTCACCTGCTGCCATCCGTCCATCGTGCCGGATGCCCAGGTGGCCCTGACGCTGCGCGAGGTCTGCGGGCTGACCACGGAAGAGATTGCCCGCGCTTTCCTGACATCCGCGCCAACGCTTGCCCAGAGGATTGTTCGCGCCAAGGGGAAAATCCGCGACGCGCGCATTCCCTACGAGGTCCCTTCTCGCGCGGACCTGCCGGAAAGGCTGGATGCCGTCCTGCGCGTGATCTACCTGGTGTTCAACGAGGGCTACTCCGCGTCATCCGGTGATTCGCTGACCCGTCACGACCTGTCGGGAGAGGCCATCCGCCTGGGCAGGCTCCTCGTCGAGCTCCTGCCCGAGCCCGAGGCCGTGGGGCTGCTCGGCTTGATGCTGTTGCAGGAGTCGCGGCGCGTTGCTCGCACTACCCCGGACGGGGAGCTTGTGCTCCTGGGGGACCAGGACAGGTCTTTGTGGAACCGGGACCAGATCTCCGAGGGCGTCGCGCTCGTGGAGAAGGCAATGACAGCAGGCCCTGTCGGCCCGTACACGCTCCAGGGAGCCATCGCTGCCGTCCATGCCCAGGCGCCGTCCGCCGAGGAAACAGACTGGCAGGAGATCGTGGCACTGTACGATGCGCTTGCGCGGGCCAACCCGTCGCCGGTCATAGAGCTGAACCGCGCTGTGGCTGTTGCCATGCGCGACGGTCCATTGGCGGGCTTGTCCCTGGTGGACGAAATCCTGGAGCGCGGCCGCCTGGAGGAATACTACCTCGCGCACTCGGTGAGAGCTGACCTGTGCCGGCGGCTCGGCAGGGCCGCCGAGGCGCGCGTCTCCTACGAGCGCGCGCTGTCACTCACGGAGCAGGAGCCCGAGCGAAGGTTTCTGCGGCGGCGGATTTCGGAACTGCAATAAGGGTGTCGAAATCGAACCCCGCCGGACGACAACACAACGTACGGGAGGTACGAAGATGCGTGTCATGGTCATCGTCAAGGCAAACAAGGACTCCGAGGCCGGCGTCATGCCTGGCCGGGAGATCCTCGAGAAAATGGGGAAGTACAACGAAGAGCTTGCCAAAGCGGGCGTGATGCTTGCTGGCGAGGGGTTGCACTCCAGTGCACGGGGAGCGCGTGTCAGATTCTCCGGAAAGGAGCGCACAGTGATCGACGGGCCTTTCGGGGAGACCAAGGAGCTGATTGCCGGCTTCTGGCTCTGGAAGGTGAAGTCCCGGGAGGAAGCCATCGAGTGGCTGAAACGCGCGCCGTTTGACGGTGGGGTGGAGATCGAGATCCGGGAAGTCATCGAGGCAGAGGACCTGGGGCAGGCGGCGACCGGAGGGAGATAGGACTTCTCCGCAGGCTGGAATGTTGTTACTTTTCGATATGCATGGGCGATGGGATGCAACAGGCCAGCGCCGCTCGGCGCGGAGGCAAAGTCAGGGTGCTTGCTGTCTCGGGAAGCCTGCGCAAGGCGTCGGTGAACTCCGCCGTCCTTCGCGTGGCGGCCGCCCTGGCGCCCGCGGACATGGAAATGACGCTCTACCAGGGCCTTGCCGCCATTCCCGCGTTTGACCCGGACCTCGACGCGAACGGCTTCGCGCCGCCCTGCGTCCTGGAGTTCCGGGAAGCGGTGGACGCGGCGGACGGCGTTCTGATTGCAAGCCCGGAATACGCGCACGGCGTGTCAGGCGTCCTGAAGAATGCCCTCGACTGGCTGGTCAGCTGCACCCTGGCCTTCTATGGAAAGCCCGTGGCACTGCTGAACACCTCGCCGCGCTCCACAATCGCGTATGGATCGCTGAAGGAGATCATCCGGACCATGGCGGGCACCATCGTGGAAGAGGCCTCGGAGCTCATCCCGCTGCCGAATATGACCATCACCTACGACCAGATCCTTGCCCATCGCCTGTTGGCGGAGAAGATCCGGGCCTCCATCGTTGCCCTCCGTGACTCGATCCTCGAGGCTGCCCGACGCTGAGGGCTTCCGCTGCCTCACGGCCTGGTCACCGCAGACCAGCCATCCGTCTGCTTTCCTCCCACAGGCGCTTCCCCACAGATTCTTCGTAATTCCTGGCCCGGAACTCCACCCGGCGCTTTCCAACGTAGAACCCGCCGGAAGCGCCATCAAGCTGGGGGGAAGAGGCAAGCCAGACGCTCGTGGGGCAGGTCTCCCGCAGGAAGAGCTCGGCGAAGGATACCGGAGCTTTCAGAAACCAGGGGAGTGATTGCGCCAGGTTCGAGCGGACGAGCCCGGGGGAAAACGTGAAGGCTGAAACCCCCGTGCCTTCCAGCCTCTGAGCCAGCTCCAGCGTAAAGACCACCTTTGCGAACGCGGCCTGCAGTGTAGCCCGCAGCGGGCTGAACCCTTGTTGCAGCCCGATGTCGTCAAAATGGATCGAGCCGCGGGAGATCGGGGCGGGGCCGCCAGATACGGTGAGGATCCTCGATGGCGCGCTTTTCCTGAGCAGGCCCAGGAGCAGGCTCGTCAGGGTGAAATGACTGAGGAAGTTGACAGCGAAGATCCGTTCATTTCCATCCGTGGTGATTTCGCGTTTCCATGTGAGGACCGCGGCATTCTGGGACAGCACGTGCAGCGCGCGGTGGCGGCGTTGGACCTCGGCGGCAAGGTCGCGGACGGAAGCCTGCGCGGAAAGGTCTGCATAGATCGCTTCCACGTTGAGATTGCCGCTCCTGCGGCGAATGTCCTCCACCGCCTGCTCGCCCCGGCGCCGGTCGTGGCTGACAATCACCACGGTGGCCCCGAGGCTTGCAAGCCCCACGGCGGTGGCTTTCCCGACACCTGAGCTGCCGCCTGTGACCAGGCAGACTTTGCCTTTCACCCTGACTGCCCCACCGGAGAATGTAGGAATTATCGGTAGTGCTCAGCAAGTCTCCGTGCATGCAATTTGTTGTAACTTATAATGATAGGTTAACACTACAAGTTACCAAGAAATTACTTGACAAATGGCCAAAAAAGGGTGAAAATGCGTCAATGTCCGGACAGCCTGTAACTACAAGAAAACATTCTGAGATAAGCGACTGGATCAGGGCGGAGATTACCGCTGGATCCATTCGGCCCGGAGATCGAATCCCTTCGGAGAGCGAGATCTGCAAGAGGTTCGGCGTTTCGCGCACCTCGGTCAGGCTTGCAATTGCAAACCTTTCGCGCGAAGGGCTCCTCGAATCGCAGAAAGGCATCGGGACCTTCTGCCGTTCCTTCAAGCCTAGCGCGGCAAAAGACCTCGCCCTTGTGTGCTTCTTCCCCAGCTCCTACATCTTTCCCCGCATCGCTTCGGGCTTTGACGAGCTGACCCACAGGCTCGGGTACCACATGCTCCTCAACCAGTCAGGGCTCAGGCTGGAAAGAGAGCGCGAGATCCTGAAAAAGCTCAGGACGCGGGGCGTGGCGGGCATCGCCATCGAGCCGATCAACCCCGGCTCCAACGATCCTCGTAATCCCGTGGAACTGTCGAAGACCAACCACGCTCTCCTCCGGGAAATCAGGGACGCCGGGATCGGGGTCGTCCTCCTTGACAGCGATTTCGGGGACGCCGCGTTTCCCTCCATCGTCATCAACGACAGGAGAGGCGGGGAGATGGTGGCGCGCTACCTGTGGGAGCGGGGGCATCGGGAGATCGGCGTCGTGTGCTCGCAGGACCACCTGGCTAAGAAGCTGCGCTCCTGGGGAGCGCAGGATTTCCTTTCTTCAGCAGGGGCGCCCGTGCCCGATGCCTGGAAGATCCTTCCCGAGCGAACCAGCGGCGCGGAGCAAGCCATCGAGGAGTTTTTCAGCAGCGCCGCTGCGTTCCCCCGGGCCTTCATCTGCGCAAACGATGAAGAGGCGGTGGCCCTCTATCGCGTTGCTTCGGGGAAAGGCCTCCGGGTTCCGCAGGACATCTCCCTCATCAGCTTCGACAACTCGGACTATGCCCGGCTGCCCGGACTGGACCTGACCTCCGTGGACCACCCCGGAGCGTTCATCGGGGAGAAGGCGGCCCAGATCCTTGCCGACTACACAGGGTTCCCTGACTTGAAGTTCTCAAGCGCCATCACGATCGAGCCTGCCATCGTGGAGCGCTCATCGGTCCTGGACTTGCGACCCCGTACGGGGCCTGGGAAATAGCTTCACTCTCAAGGAGGAACGAAATGAGAAAAGTGACGTTGTCTCTGCTCATCGCGGCGGTCCTGGTGGCCGGTATGGCCGTCGGGGCGGCCTGGGGCGCGGACCTCCAGGCAAAGATCACCGTCTGGGCGTGGCCGTCCGCGAACAAGGCGTTCGATGCCATTATCGCCGGCTTCAACGCGAAATATCCCGGTATCCAGGTAACCTG
Source organism: uncultured Spirochaetota bacterium (assembly GCA_963753085.1). Taxonomy (GTDB): domain Bacteria; phylum Spirochaetota; class Spirochaetia; order SZUA-6; family Fen-1364; genus Fen-1364. The sequence continues at coordinate 205,044 of CAVWBF010000028.1, forward strand.
GGAGATGAAACCAGGCGAGGCGGCCGGCACGCGGGATTCGCTGCTCGCGGCAATGGCCGCAGGTGCGGGAGGACCCGATGTCGCGCTCCTGGAGATCAACGATATCGGCATGTACGCGCTCCACGGCGGGTTCGTGGATTTGCGACAGGCCCCGTACAATGCGGGGAAGTACAAGAGCGACTTCGTCGGCTACAAGTGGGACCTGGCCACCGCTCCGGACGGCTCGCTGTTCGCATTTCCCTGGGACATCGGACCGGCGGGCATATTCTATCGCCGCGACCTTCTGGACAAGGCCGGCGTGCCGTCAGATCCCGACCGTCTGGGAAAGCTCATCAAGACCTGGGATGATTTCGTGAAGGTCGGAAAAAAGGTCAACGATCCGAAGAACAAGGTCTGGTGGATCGACACTGCGCGCGCAGTTCCGTACATCTACTTTGCACACAAGAACTTCTTCGACAAGGACATGAACATCGCCATCGACAATCCCACTACGCGCAGGGTGCTCACTATCGGCAAGCAACTGCGGAACGCGGGCATGGATGCCAAGGCATCCCTGTGGACGAACGAATGGTACACGATGCTCAACGAGGGTCGGGTGGCAACCAGCATCGTCGGCTGCTGGTTCGGCGGCTTCCTCAAGAGCTGGATCGCCAAGGATACCGGCGGCAAGTGGGGCGTTCTTCCGATACCCGAGCAGCCCCTGCAGAACTGGGGCGGCTCGTTCCTCGGCATCCTGCAGACAAGCGAGAATCCCGAGGCTGCCTGGAAGTTCATCGAGTATGTCTGCGCGGATGCGCAGGCGGAGAACACGATCATGAAGACAGTGGACTACTTCCCGTCCTACAAGCCCGCGTGGAAAGATCCGATGTACGACCAGCCTGATCCGTTCTTCGGCGGAGAGAAAACGCGCAGGCTCTGGGCCAACATCGCAAGCTCCCAGGGACCCTTCGTGGTCTCGCCGCTTGACGCTCAAGCGGAGAATGCCTTCGGCGTGGAGCTGGACAAGTTCCTGGACCAGAACCTCGCCGTGGAGCCGACCATCAAGGCAATGGTGCAGGCGATCGATGAGAAGACCGCCGCGGACCGCAAGGTCGTGCTCCAGATGATGGGGAAGTAAGAAGTCGAGAGGGGGCGGCCTCCGAGCGGCTGCCCCTCTCCTGAGGGAAAAAGGCACGATGAAGATTGCCCGACACGAGCTCAGCAAGATCGCGACGGCCTACACGTACATCGCCCCGTTCTTCCTGCTGTTCCTCGTCTTCGGCCTTTTCCCCATCCTGTACTCGCTTTTCCTGAGCTTCACCTGGTGGAAGGGCATGGGGAAGCAGATCTTCGTTGCCTTCGACAACTACAAGGCCCTTTTCCAGGACAGGACGTTCTACAAGGCGCTTTACAACACCGCCTACATCTGGGTGATCGCCCATCTCATCATCCTCCCCGGAGGCTTCCTCATCGCGTACCTGTTGAACACCGAGTACGTGAAGAGGAAGAACTTCTTCCAGGCTCTTTTCTTCACGCCCATGGTGACTTCCACAATTGCAGTGTCCCTCGTATTCTCGACCCTGTTCGGCGAGCAGTTCGGGGTGCTCAACTGGTTCCTGGAGCAGCTGGGCGCGCAGCCCGTGTCGTGGTTCCACGGCGACGGCAGCTGGATAAAGCCGGTAATCATTCTCCTTTTCTCATGGCGATGGATCGGGTGGAACATGGTCATCTACTTTGCCGGAATGCAGGGGATCGACCGGGAGCTGTACGAGTGCGCCGCGGTGGAGGGAGCGAACAAGGCGCAGATCCTCGGACGCATCACCATCCCGCTCATGAAGCCGGTGATCCTCTACACGCTCGTTCTTTCCTTCATTGGCGGCATGCAGATCTTCGATGAGCCGTTCATCCTCACCGGATCCTCATACGGCTATATCGGCGGGACGAACCAGGCCGGACTGACCCTGGCCACGCAGCTCTACGAGATCGGGTTCCGCACGGGGAACATGGGGACCGCCTCCGCGCTTGCCTACACGATCATGGCGATGATCGCCATCCTGAGCACGTTCAGCATCAGGATGTTTTCCCGCGAGAGGAAGGCGCGGGCATGACGCTTCGCATGGTCACGCGAGCCGTCATCCTCATCATCCTGGGATTGCTCGCCATCATGACTTTCTTTCCTTTCTACATGATGATCACCCAGGCCACGCACACGTCGGAGGAGATCCTCACCGTGCCGCCGCCCCTGGGCCCGGGGGTTCACTCTCTCGGCAACTATGCAAAAGTAGTCAGCGTGGTGCCGTTCTGGCGGAACTTCGCCAACAGCGTGATCATCTCCGCCAGCATCACCGCGCTCACGCTCCTTTTCTGCTCCCTCGGCGGATACGCGTTCGCCGTGTATCAGTTCCCCCTGAAGAGGCTCCTCTTTGCCACGCTCCTGGGCACGATGATGCTTCCCTGGCTCGTGGACCTCATCCCATGGTTCATCATCGTGACGCGCCTCCATTGGCTGAACTCCTTCCTGGCCCTCATCGTCCCGTCCGCCGTGAGCGCGTTCGGCGTTTTCTGGATGCGGCAGTACATCTCTTCCAACGTGCCGATGGAGCTGCTGGATGCGGCCAGGATCGACGGCTGCCCCGAAGGGCTGATCTTTTTCCGGGTGGTCGTCCCTATCCTCACCCCGGCCCTTGCCGCGCTGGCCATCATGAACTTCCTGCCCAGCTGGAACAGCTTCTTCTATCCCCTGCTCGTTCTCACGCGGGCAAAGGTCATGACGCTTCCCCTGGTGCTGAACCTTCTCCGCGGGGATCCCTACCGCGGCATGGACTACGGCGTTCTGATGACCGCAACCACGATGGCCCTCGCGCCCGTGATGATCGTATTCTGGCTGGCCGCGCGCCGCTTCATCAGCGGCATGACCGCCGGCGCTATCAAGGGGTGACTCATGTACTTTGGAACCGCGTACTACCCGGAGCACGTCTCCCACGAGCAGTGGGAGCGTGACGCGTCCCTCATGGAAAAGGCGGGCTTCAACGTGGCCCGGCTTGCCGAGTTCGCGTGGGCTTTCATGGAGCCGGAAGAGGGAAGCTTCCGGTTCGAATGGCTGGAGGAGGCCATTGCCACGCTGGGCCGGCACGGCATCAAGGTGATCCTCGGCACCCCGACGGCCTCCATGCCTGCCTGGACCGCCCATGACCACCCCGAATGCCTGGCCGTGGACAAGACGGGAAGACGGCTTACCTGGGGAGTCAGGCGGAATAACTGTTTTTCGACTCCGGTCTATCGGCGGCTCTCCAACCGCATCACGCAGTGCATGGCAGGCAGGTTCCAGTCCTCTCCCCACGTCATCGGGTGGCAAACGGACAACGAGCTGGGAGAGCCGTTCTGCTATTGTGACAGCTGCCTCGGCTCGTTCCATGACTGGCTGAAACAGCGCTACGGAAGCATCGAGGAGGTAAACCGGGCGTGGGGGACGCACTTCTGGGGACACCGGTTCAAGGCCTGGGACGAGATCCCGTTCCCCGTCGATCTTTCCACGCACAACCCCGGGCTCTGTCTGGATTTCCGCAGGCATCACTCGTGGCTCATCACGCGATTCCAGGCCGAGCAGGTGCAGATCCTGCGGGACATGTGCCCCGGGCATTTCGTAACGCATAACTTCATGGGGTTGTACTGCGAGATCGACTACGCGGACCTGGCGACCGACCTGGACTTCGTGAGCTGGGACAATTACCCGGTGGAGCTGGCTCCCGGGATCCGTTACGACGCCGCTGCCGCCGCGGACATCATGCGCGGACTGAAGGGGAAGAGCTTCTGGGTCATGGAGCAGACAGCGGGAGCCCGAGGCTGGGGAATCATGGGCAGGAACCCGCGGCCGGGGGAGATCCGCCAGGTGGCCTGGCAGCAAGCTGCCCGGGGGGCGGACTCCCAGCTCCTCTTCGGCTGGCGGAGCGCCACAGCGGGGCGTGAGCAATACTGGCACGGCCTCCTGGGACACGACGGGAAGCCCGCCCGCAGGTACGAAGAGGCGGCCGCCACGGCCCGGGAGCTTCACAGGCTTTCCGCCGACCTGGAGGGAACCCAGGTCCGCGCAGAAGTCGCCATGATCTACGATTACGAGAGCGCCTGGGCTTTCGAGATCCAGCCCTCCTACAGTCCGCGGGAGAAGGGGGAGCTTGCCGGCGCTTCCAACTATCTGAATGCCATGCGCAGGTATCACCGGGCGCTTTTCCGCGCGGGGGCGGCCGCGGACATGATCCGGCCCACGGACGACTTTTCACGGTTCAAAGTGGTGATTGCTCCCCATCTTTTTATCCTGTCAGACGACGCCGGGGAGCGGCTTTCGGAGTTCGTGCGTGCCGGCGGCGTTCTTGTGAGCGACTGCCGTACCGCGGTCAAGGACTCTACGGGACTCTGTCACCTCTGGACGCTCCCCGGCCTTCTCAGCGACGCCCTGGGCATCTCCATCAGCGAGTACGAAGCCCTGGACGGGGCCATGCGATATAAACTGGCGTGCAGGAAACCGTTCGCGTCACGGCCATGCTACGCCGGAGTTTCGTTTGCGGACTGGGTGACTCCCGCCGGGGCGGAGGTCCTTGCCGGGTACGAGGAACGGCACATGAGCGGCTATGCCGCCGTAACGCGAAACAGCTTCGGAAAAGGCCTCGGCTACTACGTCGGGACGATCGTTGAAGAGGAAACCTTCTACGACGAGCTGATTTCCGATGCGCTCAGCCGGGCAGGCGTCGTCCCCGAGGTGAAGCCGCCCCACGGGGTGGAGGCGGTGGTCCGGGCGAATGGGGAAAAGAAGATTCTCTTCCTGATTAATCACGAGGAGGAGCAGCGTGCAGTGGCCGTCCCGGCCGGGAAGCGTGAGCTTCTCAGCGGCACGGTGACAGGCAGCACGGTGAAGCTCGACCCATACGGCGTGGCGGTGATCCGTCTCTAAGCATTCGCAGATATGGACGCATCAGCAACAATGGCGTATTTTGCAATGCAGCAAAGGGGGAACACCCTACGAACACAACGACGACGGCCTCGAACATTACGGCTCGCCTTGATGACCTTCCGCTGGGCGGGTTTCACAGGCGGCTCCTGTTTGCAAGCGGTTTCGGATGGATGTTCGACGCCATGGACGTCGGGCTCATCAGCTTTGTCCTTGCAGCCCTCGTGGGTGAGTGGAAGCTGCATCCGAGCCAGGCGGGGCTCATCAGCAGCGCAGGTTTCCTCGGCATGTTCGCCGGAGCCCTTGTGGCCGGTCTCCTTGCGGACAGGTTCGGCAGGAAGCCCCTTTTCCAGGGCACGCTTCTCATCTACAGCATAGCGACCGGCCTTTGCGCGCTGGCGGGCAGCATCGGCACGCTCCTGGGCTTCCGGTTTCTCGTCGGGCTGGGCCTGGGCGGGGAGCTTCCCGTTGCCAGTACGCTCGTGAGCGAGTTTTCCCCGGCCCGGCGCCGGGGGCTGATGATCGTCCTCCTGGAGAGCTTCTGGGCCTATGGCTGGGTGCTCGCGGCAATCATCGGCTACCTGGTCATCCCCCGGTTCGGTTGGAGGATCGCCTTTCTGATCGGGGCCGTGCCGGCCCTCTATGTTCTGATCCTGCGCCGCGGCGTCCCCGAGTCGCCGAGGTTTCTTGCGGGCAAGGGCCGGACGGCGGAAGCCGAGTCCGTCATGCGCCAGGTGGACGGGAGCACCGCCGGGGGTTCCCGCGAAGGAAACGCCGGCCGTGCTGCTGCATCTCAATCAACTGCGCGGGCCGGCCGATGGCGTGAGCTTTTCAGCCCACAGCTCAGGCGGCGCACGATCATGCTCTGGCTGACCTGGTTCGGCATAGTCTTCTCCTATTACGGGATTTTTGCATGGCTACCGTCGCTTTTGCGCGCCACCTACCCTCTGGTGACCACGTTCCAGTACACGCTCATCATTACCCTTGCGCAGATCCCCGGCTACTTCAGCGCGGCCTGGCTGGTCGAGCGATGGGGGCGCAAGCCCACCCTTGCCGTGTATCTCCTCCTGTGCGCTGTCGGGGCTTATTTTTTCCGAGGAGCAGGAAGCGTGGCCCAGATCCTGATCTGGGGCTGCGTGATCTCCTTCTTCAATCTCGGCGCCTGGGGTGTTCTCTATACCTACACGCCCGAGCTGTACCCGACGCGCATCCGCTCAAGCGGCGCCGGCTCAGCAACGGCCTTCGGACGGATTGGCGGCATTATCGGCCCCTACATCGTCGGGCTTCTCCTGCCTGCCTGGGGAGCGAGCATAGGCGTCATTTTCGCGCTGTTTGCCGCTGTCTTCCTGGCCGTTGCGCTGATTGTTTTCTTCATGGGCACAGAGACGAGGGGCAGCAGCCTGGAGAAGATAGCGGGCGAGCCTTGACGCCACGGCTCGGCCGGGGTATCCTGAGACCCGGTATGATACAGATAAGCCTTCGACAGACACGGCTCGCGCTCGTCCTCGTAGTACTTCTCCCTGAGAGCACGCCCGTGTGTGCACCGTAGGCTTCAGCAATTCGATTGCGCAAGCCCTTCTCGGTGGACACCGAGAGGGGCTTTTTTTCTGTGCGCCCGGCGGGGCGCACTGCGAAGGAGGCTTCATGCAGTCAAGCGGCGCATCTCTCCTCATCGAGCTCCTGAAGAGGCAGGGGATAGGGATCGTCGCCGGGATCCCGGGGGGAGCAAACCTTCCGCTCTACGATGCCCTGGGCCGGAGCGATCTTCGACACATCCTCGTCCGCCACGAGCAGGCCGGCGGGTTCCTTGCGCAGGGAATGGCGAGGACCACGGGAAACGCCGCGGCATGCTTTGCCACATCGGGCCCGGGAGCGGTCAACCTGCTCACCGCCATTGCCGATGCAAAGCTGGATTCCATCCCGATTGTCGCCGTCACGGGACAGGTCCCGTCCGGCCTGATCGGGACCGACGCCTTCCAGGAAGTGGACACGTACGGCATGAGCATCCCGGTGACCAAGCATAATTTCCTGGTCCGCAGCGCCGTGGAGATGCTCGAGGTCGTGCCGGAGGCCTTCCGGATCGCTCTCTCCGGAAGGCAGGGCCCCGTCCTGATCGACGTGCCCAAGGATGTTCAGCAGGCCCGCATCGATGTCAATGATCTTCCCGCCCCTGGCGTGGCAGACCCTCCCCCTGAGCCTGACGGCGCAGTCCTTGCCTCCATGGCCAGGTTGATCGCCGGAGCCGAGAGGCCGGTGCTGTACGTCGGAGGCGGGGTAATAGCCTCCGGTGCGGAAGAGGAGGTCCGCGCGCTCTCCTCCGCCTGCGGGATTCCAGTGGTCTGCACGCTGATGGGGCTTGGCATCATGGAGCCTTCCGACCCGTTGTACCTGGGAATGCTGGGAATGCATGGCAGCCGGGCTACCAATCTGGCCGTGGACCGGGCCGACCTCCTGATTGCCCTGGGAGTCAGGTTCGATGACAGGGCCACCGGCTCGATTGCAGGCTTTGCCCCGCGCGCCCGCGTCATCCACATGGATATCGATGAGGCGGAGATCGGGAAAATCCGCCGTCCGGACATCAGCGCCGAATGCGACGTGAAACGCGCGCTTCGGCGGTTGAACAGGCTCGCTGCAAAGGCGGCTCGGGTGGAGTGGAGGAAAGAAATCGAGGCCATGCGGCGGGAACACCCCTTTGAAACTCCGGATGACGGCTCGCATCCGGGAACGCTGGTGGGGAAGCTGGCGGCCATGGCGCCCCAGGACAGCATCGTGACCGTGGACGTGGGCCAGCACCAGATGTGGGCCGCGCAATGGTGGCCGGTCCGCCGGCCGCGAAGCTTCCTCACCTCCGGCGGTCTCGGGACCATGGGCTTCTCCGTGCCGGCGGCCATGGGCGCTGCTCTTGCCAACCCGGATGCGCCGGTGGTCGTGCTCACCGGCGACGGCTCGCTCCTCATCAACATCCAGGAGCTGGCGACCATCGCCGAGAACAATCTTGACATCAGGATCTGCGTATTCAATAACGGCCACCTCGGCCTGGTGCGTCAGCAGCAGGAGCTCTTCTACGGAGAGCGCTATGTCGCCTCCCGGTTCAGCTCCCGCCCCGACTTCGCCGCAATTGCACGGGGCTTCGGCATCCCCGCGGAGACCATCAGCATTCCGCACGACCATGAGGCCCTTGCCGCCGCTCTCTGCAAGCGCGGGCCGGTTCTTCTGGACATCGAGGTGCCGGAGATGGAGAACGTGTATCCCATGGTTCCGCCCGGCAAGAGCAACGTGGAAGCCATCGATTCAGCCAGGAGGAACGGATGAACGGCCTGCCGAATACAATCGTGAAGCTCATGGTCAGGAACCACCCCGGCACGATGTCGCACATCACGGGGCTTTTCTCGCGGCGGGGGTTCAACCTGGAGGGGATCCTCTGCGCCCCGGTGGACGGGGGGGCGGACAGCGCGATGTACCTTCTTGTTCGAAACGACGAACGACTGGAGCAGATCGTGAAGCAGCTCAAGAAGCTCTACGACGTGAAGTCCGTCGCCGTGCAGGACGACCTGGACCATACGGTGTTCAACCGGATCGAGGAGCTCCTGGGGCAGGCAGCGGGGACCTGACCCGCTTGTTCCTTGACCGCGGGCGGGAGCGCATCCTGCGCTCCCGAGG
>CAVWBF010000029.1:0-46786 GCA_963753085.1 uncultured Spirochaetota bacterium
AGCTGGTGCTCTAACCAAACTGAGCTAGCCGCCCTCGCGGGCGCTCAACCGCTATCGCCTGCATCGGCCAGACCATAGACGGAGGGAAGCGCTCGTGTCAATACCGGCGGCCGCGTGTGCCAGGGAGCGCAGCGCTCGATGCGCGCCGCGGCTGCCTCAGCGCCGAACAGCGCCGTCCCCGCATCGATTGACGGCAGAATCCCTCCTGTGTAGTATGCCAGATCAAGGAGGGGTTGGTGGCGGCGCGTGGTTCTCCGCGCATTTCCTCGGTCTTCCTGGTCGTGGAAAGCGCGCAGGCGGTCAGAGAAGCTCTCTGCTACACGCTGCTCTCCTTCGGGATCAAGGGCGTCCCCGCCGCGTCGCGAAGCGAAGCGCTTGCCGCCCTGAAGGCCCAGAACGGGATCGAGGGAGCCATTGCCGACATCGACAACCGCGACGTCGAGGGAATCCAGCTCGTCAACGATCTGAAGGCGGATGAGGTCACACGGCGGATAGCCGTGATCGTTCACACCATCCAGACCCGCAAGGAGTTCGTCCGGCGGATGGTGGAGATCGGCGTGGCCGGCTACCTCCTCAAGCCATTCAGCGCCGAGACGGCCAGGCCGAAGCTGGAAGCCATCCTTTCCAAGCTTTCCTCCCACAACGCAAGCAGGCGGCACATCCGCGTGAGCCCCGACCCGGACGAGCTCACCCGGGTTTCTTTCCGCATCCGCGGCATACCCCAGCTCATGTCCGGCAGGATCGTGGACGTGAGCCTCGGCGGCATGGCCATCGAGCTTTTCAATCCGCCGCCGGACAACCTGTTCACGCAGGGGATCCCGATCCCGCGGTTGGAGTTCGCGCTGGCCGGCAAGGCCCTGGCGCCCGCGGGCAGCGTGGTGATCTGCAAATCCCGGGTGCTTGCGGTCCGCTTCGAGACAATGAGCGCTTCGGACAGGCAAGGGCTCGAAAGGTATATTTTCAAACGAATTTCATCGTAGTTTCGTCGGCAACAAGGAGGCAATGATGACGAAAAGTCCCAAAGGCCGGAGCGCGCGTACACGTGCCGTCCGCGTCGCTTCGGTCGCCGCATTCCTGCTCGTCACAATGCTCGCTTTCCCCGCTAACATCACGGTCCCGACCTTCGAGCTCATCACCCACGCTTTGCCATACAACGGGGACTTCGCCCTCCAGACCTACGGGAATATGATCATCCAGGTGGACGGGGGCTACAAGTTCGGGGCGCAGATCGGTCTCAGTTTCTTATCCAGCCTCAACCTCGCCTCATCACTCGAGGCACAGGTCGTGAACCCACTCGGGTTCTATGGCGCGAGCGTCATCATGAGGGACGTCCTCAACAGCTCCATCGACATCTCGTACTTCGTGGGGCAGAACGACTATTTCTGCAGAGGGGACGGCTTCTCGTATTTCGGGGCAACAACGTTCGCCACCAACTACAGCGGCTTCCTGTATTTTCCAGCCGGTCCGCTCTACCAGGGAATCTACCAGGTTGACGGGACGGGGATCCGCGTGGACTTCACGCCCGTGAAAGAAACCTTCCGGCTCAGCGTCTACGCGTACGAGGACACACACTCCAACGACCAGTTCATGATGCCCGCCGGCAACTCCTATACACTGTCTTCGCCCTATGGCTCCTTTTCCGCGGACCTCCGCGCGCTGCTGAACCTGGACGTAGTCAAGCTGGAGGGATTCTTCGGGGGAACGTACGCCCCGTCATCGATTTTCGGGCTCTACCGGGGCGGCCTGATGCTCTATGCGACGAACAAGGACGTGGAGTTCTTTGCCCAGGTCGGTGTCCCTCAATGGGACGCCAGCTCCACGTTCACGATCAACCTGTTCTATCTCCTCTTCGAGCCGCGCCTGCATCTCGGCCAGTTTTCCATTGTGCCGACCTTCTTCTGGCATCCTGCCTATTACCTGCAGTTCAGCAACCCCGGCGAAGTGGGCAACTTCGACGTGAACGTCAACGTGTACGTCGGAGACCTCGTGACGACGTCGGTCCGCGGAGGCCTCGAGGGGAACTTCAAGTTCCAGTCTTCCTCCCTGACAACCACCGGCGTCCTCCAGTCCAGCGTCTCCCCGTACGTAGCCTTTGCGACCCCGGGCGTCGTGTGGACTGCCCGCGCGAACTTCAAGCTGTTCCCCTTCTCATTCTCAACGCTCTTCGACGCCTTCCTGGGGATCAAGGCAACACTCTAGACCTGCTCTCGGACGAGAAAGAAGAGGCCTTCCTTTCGGAAGGCCTCTTGCATGCATTTCACCTGCGTTCGGAGCGTCTGCTCTACTTCTTCGTAGGCTGCGCTGCGGGCTGTCCCGCGTCCATCTTTTCCTTCTCCAGGAATCGGAGGACCTGGATGTTTCCAAGGCGCCTGACCTCCGCCAGCCTGCGCGCTTCCTGGCGCTGCTGGAGGATGCCCCAGACCGCCTCGTCGTTGATGTCTCTCTGCGTGGAGATGAGTGCCTTGTCGTAGGTGATCTTGATGTCCTTGAAGTACGTGACGATGTCCCCGCCCGGCTGGGCTGCGTCACGATACAGGATGAGACCAACCAGCTTCATGTACGGCATCCCCTGCGGATACAGGGGGAACCTGTGGAGCTCCCTGTTTCTTACGTCAGTGACGTAGTTCGGGTTGTTCCAGGTCAGCGTGCGCCAGCCGTCGAACTGGAGGTAGTCCATGAACAGGTTCTGCTCGTTACCCGTTTGGTCCTGGACGATGACGCCCAGGCCGTTGGGGTAGTTCGAGCCGTACACTGTGATGGAGAGGCTCTTGAGCACCCCCACGTTCTTCACGACCCCGTAGCCGTCCTCGAACTTTCCGCCCATGCCCTTGTCCGCCGGTGCAACGGTGACCCCGTCCGTGCCGGTCTTGTCCGCGTAGGCGGGGATGTCGAAGGGAGGCATGACAGTGGCCCAGGAGTTGTACGGGTCGATTGGGAAGTGCACCCGCACGCCGAGCACCTTCTTATTGGCCATGTCTTCCCCGTTGAAGGGTTTTGCGGTGGCAGAGACAACAGCTTCCTTGGTGAAGCTCACGCTCTGGTTGGCCACGGAACGGGCCGATGATGCCAGCGTAACGCCCCAATTCCCGAGGGCAAGCGATGATTTCATGATCGCTTTCTCAGCATCACTGAAAGACGCGCCGGCGACATTACTGTAGTCGATCAGTGTCGCCCCGTTCTCGGTAGGCGCCGTCTGAGTGCCCAGGGTGGTGTCGGCGGAGAGCTTCCCGAAATCGATCAGAACAGAGGTGTCGGCAAAAAGCGCTGTTCCGCCGAGAAGCAGCCCGACGACAACAAAAATGAACAGCCGTTTCATGCATTGCTCCTTTCGCAGCCAGGTCGTTGCGGAGTCACATGCACAATTATAGTGACAGCCGGTGCTTTGTCAAATATTTTTCTTTGCGGGCACCCGCGGGGGCTGACCGTCAATGTACAGGACGATGTCGTGGACCCGGGGAAAATTGAAGCGGATGGATTTCTCCAGCCCATCGAAGGCATCCGCGCCGGCAAGCGGCACGTCGGGGTCATCCGCCAGCACCTGCTCCGTGAGATCCAGGAACAGGGTGTGACCGTGGACCATGGCGGCCCGTACGGTCCCGCCCCGCGCGAAAAGGCGCGCGGCATCATGACGGGAGGGTCCGAGGAGGACGCCGTTGACCAGCTCAGCGATGTTGTCCTCCATGCTCCGGTGGCGCGTGAGGAACCGCGGCTCCGCGACGAACCCGTGCCCGTGCTCCCGGGGAAAGTAGAGAACCCGCTCCACGCGGTGATTCCCGGCCAGGAGGAAGACCAGGATCGATACAACGAGGGTGCCGAGGATGACGCAGCCCACGATGGCTGACCTGCCCCTCAGGCGCATGTCGAGAATGAAATCCAGCCTATTGAGCACCGGGACTCCCGTAGCGTTCGAATCGAGCGATGAACGATCGGATGCCAGTGTACAATCCATCCGCGATCCCTTTCAAGTACGAGTGGTCAGCCAGGCGCGCGGCCTCCTCCGTGCTGGACATGAAGCCCACCTCCACGAGGACGGCCGGCATCTTGGCGTTGCGAACGACGTACCATGTCTCCTGGCGCATTCCCCGGTTGTCCGTCTGGCTGCCGACCGCCGCATCCAGCCCGGAGAGGATCTCACGCGCCAGCACGATGCTCTCCACTGAGATTTCCTCTTCGAGCATGCTGTTGAGGATCGGGATCAGCTCGCTGGTTGACGGGTCCTTCCCCTGCGGATCCAGCAGGGTCCGCTTGTACTCGGGCGGCAGGTACCAGACCTCGAAGCCACGCGCCTTGCTCAGCTTGTTGAAGGTCGAGTTGGCGTGCAGCGAAATGTAGATGACTGTGTCGCTCGTCTTCCCGAGGAGATTGTTCGCCATGTCGGCGCGCTTTTCCAGCGTGACATAGGTGTCGTCCGATCTCGTTAGGAGAACCTCCTTGTCCGGCAAGGCCTTCTGAAGCATCTGGCTCAGCATGAGCCCGATTTTCAGAACGACGTCTTTCTCCCGGATGGTCACGGTTCTCTTGCCATCCTGCCAGGTCCCCGTTGCGCCCGGGTCCTCACCCCCGTGCCCCGGGTCGATGAGGATGGCAGCGATGCGCAGGTGGCCCGCCGTGCGGGCAATCCTGTCCTGCTGGAGCGCCTTGCTGATTGCCGTCACCGCATCCGGAGCCAGCCACACCGCCCCGTCGTGACGCTCCGGCGCAGGGATGGCCACCGTCAGCCTGTAGTTGATGATTGCAAGGGGCAGACCGATCCCGAGGGAAATGCGGTCATCACCCAGCGAGATTACCCCTCGGTCTCGAAGCGGATCCCACTCCAGCCCTGCTCCCAGGTCAGCCACGAGGGACAGGAGGTCTTTCTCCTGCGCAAAAGCGGTGACGCAGAATGTGAGGGCGACGAAAAGGGGCAGGAAGAAGCGAGAGGATCTCATAGTCCGGCCAGGAATTGCTCCAGGGTCCCTCTGCGAAGCGCCTCGTTGACGCTCTCCAGGAGGTAGCGTCCTCCCTGCGCGCTTCCACGGAGGATGGCCCGCCAGAAGAGTCCCGCCAGCACCAGTCCGTCCTGCCGCGAGCCGTCGGTCATGCAGCCTCCACCGTGCATGGCCGCGCGAACCGCCTCAGCCGGCGTGACACCGTGCCAGTCCGTGCAGTCAAGCCCCTCGAAAGCCGGGAGCCTCGACACGGCAATCGGATCCCCGGGCCGCGCGCGCCGTGGATCGCCGAGGAAAGGCGGCATTCTCAGCAGCGCGTTGACAATCGACGGATCCCGGACCTCGAACGCGTCGTTGCCTGAGCCGCGAAAGAGGTACCTGGTGGTCGACTCCTGAAGGGGCTGGAGCCTGACGGAGATCTGGCTCAACGCGGCGCGCGCGGCTGTCACGGCTTCATCACGGGTGTTCCCCACGGTGATGACATTTCCGCATTTCTCGACGTTGTTCGACGGAAACACCACCTCATCTCCCGGGCCTGCGCGGAGGAAAACCTCCGCGACTCCGGGCAGCTCGCGCGCCTCCATCTCCCCCACGAGCTCCGCAACTTTTCCGGGAATCGAGATGAATGCCCTTTCCGCCACGACCTTCGTGAACCGGGGCGAAAGGTCCCCTGGCGAAAGCCCGACGGCAATCCTCAAGGCAGCCTCGGTGACCTCCACGCCGCTGGAGAGTGGAAAAGTCCATCCTGACATGTAGCCACCGGACAGCCGGGCCGCGATCTCGCCGACCATCGGCCCGCGCGGGGTCAGCTTGATGTCCCCTTTCGCGGCGCCGTTGTCGATGCCTATGGCCCTGATCCCGGCTTTGAAAACGTCCTCTATCCCTTTCGTCGTGGCCGCATCGAGGGCCGTCGGCATAGTGTGCCCCATCTCCACGAAGCTGGGGGGAAAGAAAATGTGCCGGTCTGCCACTCCGCAAACGGTCACGTTCCCGCGCCAGACAACCGCGTCCAGGCTCAGCTCGGGGCCCTCCATGAACTCTTCCACGATGACGCGCGAGGACCGTGAAAGGGCCAGGGCGGCGCGGCACGCCTCTGCAAGCGCTTCCGCGGAATCGACTCTGCGTACCCCCCGCGCCCCCATATTGTCTACCGGCTTGACGACGAGGGGAAAGTCAAGGGCGCCCAGGACCGAAAGGGGGTCCGTGGCTCCAGTCCAGCGCGCGAACCGGGGGCTCGGGACACCCGCGGCCTGGAATGCTTCTCGCATGAGGCATTTGTCCGTTGCCTTCATGGCGGTATGGAATGAAATGCCGGGGAAACCCATCTTCTCCGCCACCCACGCCACGGAGGAGGAAAAATCAGTCCCCGCGGTGAATACCCCGTCCAGGCCGTCGCTATCCTTGTAGCGCCGGGCAACCGCAAGGAGCCTGTCCCTGTCCTTGAGATCAACCACTTCGAAATGGTCGGCAAGGGGCCTGCCCAGCGCTTCGCCGTTGCCGTCCGCGACAATCACCTTCCATCCGTTGGCCCTGGCCAGGCGGATCCCGGGGATCTGCATGACCCCTGCCCCGAGGATCAGGATCGTCTTCATTCCGGCTCCCCCTTCACCGCGTACGCCTCGAAGGTGTCGCCCAGCCGCAGGAGCCTGCTTGCGGCCCCCAGGGCCCGGGAGACCACGCCCGACCGTCGGGCCGCCTTGCCGAGAAAGCCGGGGAAGCGCTCGGGGTGGTGTCCGGTGACCCGGATACGGCACAGCTGGAAACCATGATCGGAAAGGAGCCTCCCAAGACCGGCGGGTGAAAAGATCGTGAAGTGATCAGCCGGGCTTTGCTCGAGGAACAGACGGAGGTTCTTCCTGGCGGAGATCCCTCTCCCATTGGGGGTCGAGAAAGCAAGAACGCCGCCCGCCGGAAGAACGTCAAGTGCCTTGCGGAGCACCAGATCGACATCCTGAAAATGCTCGATAACGTACCAGAAAGTGAGAGCGGAGACTCTCCGCGGCAGCTCCCGCCGCTTCGCCTCCTCGAAGGATGAGCAGAGCGCAGGGATGGCGAGCTTCTTCCGGACATGGGCCACCGCTTCCTCCGACACGTCGATTCCGAAGGCGGAAAGCCCCGCGTCCCGGGCCGCCGAGAGAAACGGGCCGTACGCGCATCCCACGTCGACAATGGCCCCGCCAGGAGTCTTCTCCAAAAGGGTCTGGATAATGCCAAGGCGCAGGCGGGAGGCGCTCTTGATGGACTGGAAGTCCTGGAGGTACGTGCGGCCATACTGGGCCTTGTACTCCGCTCCGAAATACCTTGCCCCGTAGCGCATGTTCTCGGAAGCGAAGCTCTCCAGGTACACGACACCGCACCCGCTGCATGCCCTGAAGGTCCTGTCGGCAAACCGGGCGAGCACCCTGTTTCCTTGCCGGCCGCAAACGGTGCACCGATGGCTTCCCTGCGGCCGCATGACCCCCAGCGCGGCGGCAAGCGGCCTCTTCTTCCGCAGACCGGCGGCCGCGTTGAACCGGTCCACGGCCGCCTGCATGCCGTCACCGTCCGCAAGCAGCCTCTTGAGCGCGCGGACGTCCGGGAAGAGAACCCCGATATCGGGAATCCCGCTTTCTTTTCCCAGCCGTGAGTGGTAGCGGCCGGGATTGAGGAGGATCACCGGCACGCCGGATGCAAGAGCCTCCAGGGCGGTGATCCCGAAATGAGTAAAGACGGCATCGTAGTCCGAAATGCGCGCGGCAAGGCCGGTGACGTGACGAAGCACCACCACCCCGGGAGGCCATTCGTGCACCGCGAACAGCGGTCCTTCGACCACGGTGACCTGGGACGGAGGGAATAAGCCCTGAGCGAAGATCGCGTCCAGGAGATTTCTGCTCAGGTTCTCCCTGTCCTCGCCGCCGAAGCTCACGAGGATTTTCCGGGGAGGCCAGCGCACCGCGCGACGGGATCGAGGCGGAAGCTCGAGGAACGAAAGAGACCTGAGGTTGGCGGGGCTGGCGTCCGCTGGACGGGGAATTGCATCGACCAGGAAGGAAGCCGTTCCCCTCGCCTCGCCTCCCTCATCGAGGCAGACAACGGGCCCCAGCGCCTGGAGAAGCCGAAGCTCCTCCAATGATGTGGCGCGGCCATCCAGAAGGATGAGGTCCCAGTGCATGCCGGGCTGCAGGCTCGACAAGACTTTCAGCCGGTTCCCTCTGCCGCCGTTTCGCGCCTGGCCGCGGAGAACCTTCTGGGACTCCTGGCTCATCCGGGAGGCGAGGAACGCAACGTGCGGCCTCGGGGTGCGGGGGCCGGAGTCCAGGAGCTGCTCTGCCAGGCGAAGGCAGCGCATCATGTGCCCGACGCCTTCCCCGTCACCACCCGCGGGAACCAGCAGGTAGGACTTTCCGGCGGCCCGCGCGCTTCGTCCCCGCACGCCGCTCATGTCCTCTCCGAAAACCACGTCGCCAGCTCGCCCACCTCGATCGGCTCTCCCCTGTACAAGTCTTCGAATATCCGCTTCACCAGCGCATAGTCTTCTTCGGTGTCCACGGAAACCCTGGCCTCGGGAAGACGACAGCCCGGCGGCGCCTCGGGCTCGTGTATGCGAAACCTGTCCGGGTGACGGTAAAGAAACGTCGTGGCATGCTCCCGTTCCACGGGATCTGCCGCTTCCCTTTCTGCCGCGAAAAGCGCCTCTGATCGAACCGCCTCGACGCCGCTTCCCCACGGGATGCCAAGGTAGTGGCTGAGATCGGCGCCGCTTCCATCGTGAAGGGCCAGGATGCTGCGGGCCAGTTCCGCGGAGGTAAGGGGGTTGTCACCAGTGGCGCGAACGACCTCGTCCACCGCATATTCCCTGCATGCCATGCAGTAGCGCGCCAGCACATCGATCTCTGGCCCGACAAAAACGCAGAACCCCTCCTCCTTCGCAAGCGGGTTGAGAGCTTCCCTGCTTCGGGCCTCGGTCACGAGTGCCCGAAGGTCAGCAGGGACCCGGGAGAGGTTTCGCATGACATGCTGGATGATCGTGCCGCCGCGCAACGGGAGGAGGGCCTTTCCCGCAAGCCGAGTGGAGCCCAGCCTGACCTGGACAAAAATCCCCCGGCGCATTCAGCTGTTCTCCCATCTCTGGATGAGGTCTCGCGGGTCCCTGCGAAAGCGAAACTTGTGGGTGCGCACCCAGTCGCGCACGGCGCCAAACTCGCGGATGCTGTCCAGCGGGCTTGCATCCGAATGGATGATGTAATCCAGGAGGCATCGCGCGGGAAGGACTCCCATCTCCCGTCTCATCCGAACGGCAATGTTCTTCAAATAGAAGGTCTTGTAGCTCTGGTCCGGCGTTGCGTCATCTTCCGGCGGCGCTGCCGTATATGCCAGGGAGATCCCGGTGGATCCGGACATCTTTTCCCCCCAGAGAAAACAGCGGAACCCGAAATCGAGCTTCTGCCAGTACGGGTTGGGAATGGAGGCGTCGAATCCTCCGGACCGGAGAAACTTCTCGGTGTTATAGACCCCACAATAGTCGAAGGGGAAAAGGGTATTCTCCGCCTCGCGGCGTGGAATCCTGAAAGCGAGGGACAGTCTTCTTTTTTTCCACGCCGGAGATTGCCAGGACGGGATGATCTGGAGGCGCGAGTTCTTCAGCAAAGGCACGGTGCAGAGCACACCTGATTTTTCCAGGGTCTCACCCACGCCAGGCGGAAGTCGATCAACGCGCATGTCGCTCCAGAAGCAGAGGACAAGGGGAGCGCGCGCCTCCGCCATGCCGATATTGAGGGATTCTCCCGGTGTGGTGGGCCCGTTGATGAGGAGGAACCGAACGTCGGGGAACTCCTTTGCCAGCGTCTCCACGTCGGCCGAGGGCTCATGCCCCTCCACCCAGAGCACCTCGCCCGCCCTGCGGGCAAGGAGATCTCGTAACAGGTCGCTTCGGAAGAGACGGTCCCCCCGGCTGAGAACGAGGAGAGTCAGGCTGAAAGGGTATTTCCTGATCCGGTCCCACCGGGGTCCACCGATGACCGTGTACGGGACCCGGGCGGGAGCGCCCGGGTGTTCACGGCGCTGCCCCGAAGGGGCAGCGGACTCGCTGGGCGCCCCGTCGTTCCTCCCCTCAGAAGTTGTACGTGTAGTACTCATCGCAGCCCACGCAGATCTGCGGGTATTTTTCCGACAGGTGCTGCCGGTAGGCGTCGTCTGCGCGGCCCCAGATGGCGGCAAGGTCATCCGTGAAGGCGTTGCCCATCCGGTGCGCCACGCGCACGTCTTCCCTGCAGAGAGGCACAGTCCCATCCAGGAGTATGGCCATGTCCCGCTTCAGGTGCCAGCAGGGAAAACGCTTCACGGGGGACAGGTCGGCAACCTTCCTGTCCGGCAGGAGACCGCTGAACGAGTCGTACTTCTGGACGATGACGTTCTCCGTCTTTGCCTTCCACATCTTGTAGAAGACATCCAGGTCCTCCTCGTTTTCCTTCATTCGCACGGCCTGGACCCAGGCTGTGCCGGGGAAAGTGGACAAGAGGAGCTCTGCCGTCTTCACCGCTTCCGCAAAGCCCGCGCCCCTGAGCCTCCGGTACATCTCTTCCGATGATGCATCCAGGGACACGATCCACGTCGGCCGCGATGAAAAGGAATCCCTGACACGGGAGAAAATGTCCGGCTTCCAGCCCACCCCGGAGGTCTCGATCACAAGGGAGAGCCCCGGCTGGCCGAGGACGGCTCCGATGATGTCGAATATGCGGGGATGGAGAGAAGGCTCGCCCCACAGGGAAATGTCGATGACGGCGTCTCCCGCGAATGCAGCGATCTTCTTCACCAGGTGGGAAAGCTTTTCGGGGTCCATTGCGCCGTGCCTGCTGATGACGTCACCCGCGAAGACCGGGTACGGGCAGTACGAGCATGCGTACGGGCATTGCTCCACTATCTGGATCGGGAAAAAGGCCGGCAGCGTGCGGAGCATTCCCGGCTCGGTCTGCAGCAGCGTGCAGACCGATTGGCTTTCCCGGCCGCCCTTTTCGCCGAGCCGTTTCAGCAGAAGAAAGTTGCGCTCCGTGTCGGCTGAAAGGGACACTCTCAGGAGGCGCATGTCGGTTGGCGCCAGCTCAGTCTCGATGTCGAAGGAGTTGATGTCCTTGCGGATGACGGTGAACACGCTTTCCCGGTCGGGTGCCGCGTTGTCCGCGGATGCCATTGCGCGCAGGCGCCTGGCCGTATCCTGCCGGAGGATCTCAGGGGCAAGGCCCTGGGGGAAGCCGTCAGCGAACGTGTAGTCTGCCCAGTACTTCCTGTGGTTGCCGTGCATCCTCCCGGCTATCTCCGGATCGAGGAACGGGCAGTCCGCAAAAAAATAGAAGATATCTTCGAATCCCTCGCCCGCTTTTTCCATTTCCGCCATGAGATCAGCGACTGTCCACGAGGGACGCTCAATCACGCGGCAATTCGGGGGAGTATCCGGAAGAGGGAAAGCATTGACGGAAGGCGTGCTGGACAGAATCACGAGATGCTGCACGCCGGGCAGCCCGCGGGCAAAGGTCAAAGCCCGCTGGAAGGCGGAGGTCCCGTCAATAAGCGGCCGCGCGGCTGAAGGGCGGAGGCTGATGGCGTTGAGGACGGCAATGTTCTTCATGTCCCTCGCTGATAGTATCGACACATTGCCGGGAAGTTCAAGAAAGGTGTAGGCTGCCGGGCATGCGGGAGCGCCCCGAAGAGCGAAGATACACGGTCACCGAGATCACGGAGCTCATCAAGGGCACGCTGGAGGACGGCTTCCCCTGGATTACCGTCCAGGGAGAAGTCTCCAACTTCCGGCCTTCGGCAAGCGGGCACTGGTACTTCAGCCTGAAGGACGTGAACGCGGTTCTCTCGGTCGTGATGTTCCGGGGAAAGCTGGACATGGTGAAGTTCACGCCTGAAGACGGGATGCTCGTCACCGCGTCCGGCGGGATCTCCGTGTATCCGAGGAGAGGAAATTACCAGCTCATCTGCGAATCCCTTGCCAGGGCCGGCCAGGGAGACATCCTGGCAACACTGGAAGAGAGAAAGCGGGCCCTGGCCGCCGAGGGGTTGTTCGATCTTGCCCGCAAGAAGTCCCTCCCGCTCTTTCCGTCCCGTATTGCGGTGGTGACCTCGCCTACGGGCGCCGCAGTCAGGGACATCCTGCGCGTGCTGCGGCGACGGAACGCCGGAGTGGACGTGGTGATCCTTCCCACGCCTGTCCAGGGGGATGGCGCGGATGAGCGCATCGCGTGGGCCATCGAGGCGGCCGCGCGGTGGAGGCTGGGAGAGGTGATCATCGTCGGCCGCGGAGGGGGGTCGCTGGAAGACCTTCTGCCCTTCTCCTCGGAGGTCGTGGTTCGGGCCATCGCGGCTTGCCCGCTTCCCGTGATCTCGGCGGTCGGCCATGAGACGGACATCACGCTCTCGGACCTTGCCGCGGACGTGCGCGCCCCCACCCCCTCCGCGGCCGCGGAAATGGTGGCCGCCTCCCGCATGGAGCTTCTGGCCAAAGTGGGCGGCCTCCAGGCTTCCCTGCAGGGATCCTTCCAGCAGCGCCTGGAGAGGATCCGCATGCTTCTGGGGCAGTTCACTGCGGAGAACCTCGAGCGGAATGTCCGCCTCTTCCTCCAGCCGTATCTCCAGCGCCTGGATGACGCCAAGGAAGGGATCAGCCTCGGGTTCACCGGATCGCTCACCGACGCGAAGCACAGGTTCGAGCTGGCAGCCCGTGAGCTTTCCTCCTATTCTCCCCTGGAGGTCCTCAGCAGGGGATACGCCGTGGTCACGCACGAAAAGTCGGGGAGGGTGCTTCTTTCCGCTGACTCAGTGGGGACCGGAGACGGCCTGGACATACGGTTGGCGCGGGGCGGGATGCGCGCCACCGTGGAGGAGACGCATGCCGACGAAAAGCTTTGAAGAGAGGCTGGAAAGACTTGAAAAGCTCGCTGAGAAGCTGCGGGAGGGAAAGATCCCCCTTGAAGAAGCTGTCGCGCTTTTCGAGGAAGGAATGAAGCTCGCCAAGGCGCTGGAAAAGGACCTGTCCCGAGTGGAGAGAAAAGTGGAAATCCTGACGCAGGAGCCGACGGGAGACGGTGAGGAGCCCGGGCTCGAGCTCTTTCCCGAGCTCGCTGATGAGGAAAAAGAGTAGCAGGACTTCAAAACGGGCTGGCGGCAAAAAACTCGGCACTACCGCTGGAAACCGGCGGGGAAAGTCACGACATCTCCCTCGTTGATGCCAAGCTTGAGGAAAGCCCCCTTGTTCATCTCCAGCGCGTAACGCGCGTAATTCCGGGATCGGATGGTTCTCAGGTCAAAGGGCTCCATGTCCCGGATCTCCAGGATTTTTCCCTCCATGCTGAGGAACGCGATGGACAGGGGCAGCGGCGTGTTTCTCATCCAGAACTCCAGGTGCTCGTCCCGGTCGAACACAAAGATCATTCCTTCCGCATCGCCGAGCCTGGTCCTCCCCATGAGCCCGTGCTCCCGCTCGTTTTCAGTTCGAGCCACTTCGACGGAAATCCGCTTTTCACCGACGCTGAGCACGGCCTTTTCGAGACCCTGGGCGCACCCGCTGAGACCAGCCGCCATGCACGCCATCCCGACAAGGAGACCCACCATCGCCAACCTACTGCGCATGCACCATCCATCCCTTCAAGTACTCTCCCTCGGGATGCGTGGCAGCAACGGGGTGGTCGACGTCCGCGTGCAGCTCGCGAAGCAGCCGGACGCTTCTTCCCGCGCGGCGCGCAGCCTCGACGACAACGTCGCGAAAGGTGGGCCTGTCCACCGCGCCCGAACAGGAAAAGAAAAATGCAAATCCGCCGGGCGTCAGGATCCGCAGGCATTGCTGGAACAGGGTGAGGTACCCCTGGAGGGCCCCTTCGAGCTCGGCGCGCCTGCGGGCAAAGGGCGGGGGGTCTGCCACCACCACGTCGTGAATCCCCGCGTTCTCCAGGAAAGAGAAGACGTCGGCCTGCACCCACTCGAGCCGGGCTGAGCCGGCCCCGGAGTTCAACCGGACGTTTTCGTGCGCCAGCTCCACCGCGCGCCGGGAGCTTTCCACGGATACGACGCGAGTGGCCCCCGCTGATGCGGCAGCCAGCGCCACGGCGCCTGTGTAGGAAAAAAGGTTCAGGAGCGTCCTCCCCGCGCTGGCTCGAGCGATGAGCCTCCTGTTCTCCCGCTGATCCAGGTAGAATCCGGTCTTCTGCCCTTCCTGGCAGTCCACGACCAGGCGGACCCCGCCTTCCCGGATAATGCTCCTCCCATCCCCCTGGCCGCGAACGTAGCCTGAGGCTCGCGAGAGACCTTCCACCCTGGCATAGTGCTCGTCCCGCTTGAAATACACGCGCACCCCGGGGAGAAGGTCCTGCAGGCTGGCAGCAATACGCTCCGATTGCGCTTCCATTCCTTTCACATGCGCTGTCATGACCGCCGTATCTCCGTAGAGATCCACGATGAGCCCCGGCAGGAAGTCACCTTCCGAGTTCACGATCCTGAAGGCGTCCGAGTCCAGCCCGAAGGTGCGCCGAAGGGAAAGCGCGGAGGCAATCCTCTGCTCGATCCAGTCCCTGGGGGGCGCGTCGGCACTGAAGCTGATCATGCGCACCGCGATGAGGCTTGCCGGGGAGAAAAAGCCCCAGCCGACGGGGGTGCCGTCCGCGGCGACCACGGGAAGAAGATCCGTACCTGATGACTCTCCCTGTATCCCGGAGATTGCCTGGCTGTAGATCCAGGGGTGGTGTCTCTTGCGGGCAGGGGATTCGCGGCCCGGCTTCAGGATGATGCGCGGGGCGCTGGCAGCTTTAGAACTGCTCAATGAACTTCTCGCGGGAGATCCTGTCCATGTCTGTAGTGGCTCCGCCCTTGTCCAGCTGGCTGGCGAACGCCGTACGATCGATATACTTCACCGTGAGCGGCCTTTCCAGGGAGAAACGGACGGAATCCGACTGCCAGACGGTCTCATCCGGGCTGAGGCTGGCAGGCGGGCCGTACTTTGCGCTCAATGCGCTGAACAGGGAGTAGTGGTCGAGCTTTTCCTGGTCCAGCACCAGGATCATGGTCAGCAGCTTCTTGTCGGCGAACTGGAAATAAGCGCGGCGGACAAACGAAGCCCCTGCGCATTCGATGAGATACTGGTGCGTCTGTGGAAGAAGGCTGACATCGGGGTCCCCACGATAGCCGAAGAGGGGATCCGACTGGAGCGCTGTCTTGACCTGGTCAAGTCCCATGCCCAGGGCGATCCCCCGAAAACCGTGGGGCAGCGCCTGGGGCTGGGACGACGCCTGGGCCGAAACCGTGACGGGGAGCAATACAGCCGGGACCATTCCAGCAAGGACTATGATGATGACTGAAAAAGCCTGACGCCCCGGGGAAAATGCTCTCATGTGCCCTGTGAAAATCATTTCGGATCGCCTCATCCTGAGCTCATTATCGGCGGTTTTTCAATACCCCATGCCGCGACGAAGACCGAAATGAAATGCATCCTTGCAATCCTTCGCGCCACGGGGCTACATTCAGCGGGTGAGCACCATTCGGGCCACCCTTGCTGCGCTGCTTGCTCTGGGGCTTGCCGGCGTGCTCCTGGCTTCCTGCGCAACCTCGTCGGGGTCCACGCTCGGCACGGTGACCGTCACGGAAGGGTCTTCCCCTCCTCCCGAGAAACCACCCACCGAGCCGCCTACGAGCAAGCAGGGCCTGGAAGTCGTCTCCGACCCTGACCGCGCGGAAATCTGGATTGATGGTGATTACAAGGGCCTGACGCCCTTTATCGTGACTGACATTCCCCAGGGCTGGCACCGGCTCATCCTTCGAAAGTCCGGATACCGTGAGGCGTCCAGTTGGGTCCAGTTCACAAGCGACTACATGCTCTACCAGACCACCCTCGTCGAGATAAAAGGATTCCTGCAGATCGATGTCACGCCCCCAGACAGCGTCGTGACAGTGGGGAGCTTGACCCTGCCGGCCGGTCTCCAGCAGCTTCCCGTGGGAAGCTATTCAGTGGTCGTGCGGGCTTTCGGATACGCCGACTACAAGGAGTACGTGACCATCTCGGAAAATGCGGTCACGAACCTTTCCGTGGCGCTGCAACCGACCCCCTTTCAGATCGGGGAAATGTCGCTTCCCCATCGCGTAATCAATCCTGACAGCCCTGGGATCCTCGGAAACGCCGAGGTAGCTTTCTCCGTCACGGGTCCCGGGACGGGACATGTCGAGGTGTATGATCCGTCTTCACAGCTGGTCTACGGCAGGGACCTGCCGGAGTTCACGACGTGGAACCAGACTTTCCGGTGGAACGTGCACGACAACGCCGGAAACGCGCTTGCCGACGGCGAATATCGGCTGGTGGTCAGCGGGCAGGGAAGCGACGGAGAATCATCCCAGCAGGAGACCACCCTGAAGGTGGACCGAACGCTGAAGATAGCCCCGCGAAGCGTATGGAGCGGAAGCTCAGGGCTTCTCTATGCTCCGGTGGCCGAGGTCCTTCCCGAAGGAGACTTCCAGGCATCTGTCCTGGGCGCTGCCTATTCAGACGGCGCGGTCTTTCGAGCACCGGTCTCCCTGGGAATACGAATGGGGTTCGGCAGCCGGCTGGAAGTGGACGCAATGGGGGCAATCATCCCCACCTCGGTGGCCCTTCCCTTTGCCCTGGGTGCGGCTGTGCGATGGAACTTTCTTTCCCCTCACAGCGAGGTCGGCCTTGAAGCGGCCGTGGAAGCAAAGGCTTCCTTCCAATACGACACTTCCCCCACGGGAGGGAACGTCCTCCTGACGGATACATTTGCCAATTTCACGGGGCTCGATGTGGCGCTTCCCCTCCAGCTTGTCCTGGGTCCCGTCAGCGTGCTGGGGTCGGCCGGGTTGATCGGATCCCTGTGGACCCCGTACGGTTCCACATCTGCAAGCCCCGTTGCCTGGCTGTACCTCCGGGCGGGGCTCATGGCCGACATTGACAGCGTGACGGCAGGAGTCTCCGCGACCGTGCGCACGCAGCCTCTCCCGTCGGGGATCGCGGCCATCGGCTGGCCCGTGCCTCTCCAGCTTGGAGCGGAGGCGCACTGGCTTGTGCCCGGGAGCCGCATCCTGGTGTCAGCAATCGTTGCCGGGGAGTTCGACAGCCAGTCGAGCTATTACTTCATGGGAGGCGGGGGCCTCGGATTCCTTTACTAATGGCCCCGGCGAGCGAAGCGAAGCCGCGGCTTACGGCCTGAGAAGCAGCAGAACGATGAGGACCGCGAAAAGCACCACGAGCACGAGCCCGGCGATGCGATAAAAACGGCGTGACATGCCCGCCGCCGCGCGCCGCGGCGCCATCGGGGCGGCGGGAACCCGCACATCCTGGCTCATCATGAAGCCACAGGCTGGACAGCCGTCGCCGAACACGGCTGCTTTCCCCTCGAAGCCGCACTTCGGACAGCGCACGGCAGTGAAGCTGCTGCCGCAGAAGGGGCACACTCCGGCATTCGAGCTCACCTCGCGAGAGCAATTCCCGCAGTAGTATCGCGCCTTCACTGTCACCTCGCCACCATCGCCTTGACTCCGCGGAAGCCGCGGAGTAACGTGGGCCGCGTCCGGGGGCCACGCGGTCTCCGTTATACCGCGGCCATCCGGGTCGCGCAAGCCACCGCGCCGCGGATCAACACGCAGGCTCACCACGCACTGGGGGAAGGTAATGGAAACAGTTATCGTCGGGCTGGCACGGTCGGGGAAGACGACCATCTTCAACGCCTTGACCGGGCAATCGGCGCCGACAGGGGATGCCAGCGGTGGCAAGAGGCAGGCATACCTCTCCGAGGTGAGGGTTCCAGATGAGCGACTGGACCGGCTGGCCGCGCTCTACAGTCCGAAGAAGCTCACTCATGCCGCCGTCCTTTTCAAGGACCTGCCCCTGGAGCACGACGACGAGGGAGGGATAGCCCCCGGCGGCCTGGGCGACGTGCGGAAGGCTGACGCTATAGCGATTGTCGTACGGGCTTTTGCAGGCGACTCCGTGCCTTCGGCCTTCCCCGGGGCCACGCCACTGCGGGAGCTGCGGAAGGTGATGGATTCACTGGTATTCAGCGATTACGAGATTGCGGAGAAACGCGTGGCCCGTCTGGAAAAGGAAGCAAAAAAGGACGGCCGGGAATACCACGTCCTTGAGCAGATCGTTGCGCGCCTCGGGGCTGGAAAACCGCTTGGCAGCGGCTTCTTCACGGGGGAAGATCAGAAGCTTTTCGCGGGTTTCGGCTTCCTCACCGCCAAGCCCCTCTTTGTCATCGTGAACCTGGGAGAGAACGCCCTGGGGCATGACGATCTTCTTGCCGAAGCTGGCGCCATGGGCGTGGATGCGTTTCCCATCCGTGGGGACATGGAGATGGAGATCGCCCAGCTTCCGGCCGAGGATCAGAAGGACTTCCTCCAGGACCTCGGGCTTTCCGAGCCTGCAAAAAACCGCTTCCTTCGCCACGTGTACGCGACTCTCCACCTTGTGAGCTTCTTCACCGTCGGTGACGACGAGTGCAAGGCGTGGAGCATCCATGAAGGGTCTACTGCCGTGGCAGCTGCGGGTGAGATCCACAGCGACTTGGCCAAGGGGTTCATCCGGGCGGAGGTTGCGGACTGGAAAGAAGTACTGGAGAGCGGAGATTTCGCGAAAGCAAAGAAGGCGGGGAAGATCAGGCTGGAAGGAAAGGAGTACGTCGTCAAAGACGGCGACGTGCTCCTCATCCGATTCAACGTTTAGAAAGGATGTCCGCGGCGGCCACCGTTGCGAAATAGAACTCCTCGTACGTTCCTGAAGGCTTGTCGAACCAGCATGAGGTGAGATCGAACGAAGTGGCAGCGGAGAGCGCCTGCACGAGATCGGGCGGTTCGCCCGCGAGGCTTGCCTCCAGCGTGGCCGTATTCCCTTCCACTTTCACGGAGCCGAAAATCCGGGGCGGCGCAGAGACCGCCCGAGCTGTCCGCGGCTCGCTGCCACAGGATGCAGGCGCCCCTGTCCGGAAGGGCGCGCGGTCGAAGCTCCAGTGTGAATGCGGCCGGAGTGCCCGCAGTCCGTTCCGCGAACGCGTAAAAGAAATACGACACGTCCGGAGAGAAGCCGTCAGCCGTTGTCAAAGAGAGAGACAGCGTCCCCTGGTCGATCCGTGCGTTCAGCGCCGTGATGTGCGTCCCGGCCAGGGTCCACGAATGTGAGCTTGCGATAGGCTGGACGGCGAAGCCGCCCCGTGACTCCCTTGTGAAAACCACCGGGTCGTAGCTGCGCGAGAACGACAAAAGGGGTGCGGTCGCGGCGGCCGGTGCCGTGCCCGCGGTTGCCACTGCGGCGGCGGGGGCCGTTTGCGCGGCAGCCGGAGCAGCTTGTGCGGAGGCCGTCGACTCGGAAGCACCCGCAGCGGCCGGGGCGGCTGGCGCCGCCTGCGGCTGTGTTTCCGTCGCGGGACCAGCGGCGGCCTGCTCGGAAGCGGCTGGCGCGGTAAACTGGGCGAGCCTGCCCACGCCCCGAGTCGCCTCCAGCAGCGCCGGACTGCCATAGATCGCGTAAAACCGCTCACCCATGCTGCTGTCCGCCTGAAGCGTCATCACGCGCACGGGAAATGTGTCCTGGCCTTCAACGGCGAAAAAGCCCACAAGCAGGTGCGCTCCGTCGGGCAGACCCGGCAGGCTTGCCTGCGCGCCCGGCGCCAGAGGCGCGAACTCCGGCGTGGAGGACTGTGCGGCAAAAAACTCCGCGATCTTCGTCGCGGCGGATGGGCTTCCCGCTGAGAATCCCGGCAGCTGCGGAGGGTCGACCGTATAATAGAAAGTGACGCTCTCCTCGTTCTGGATGGTGACGCTTCCGCCCTGGGCGAACGCAGTTGTCAGGGCCGCCGCAATCAGCGCGGCAGCAAACAGGATCTTCTTCATGGTTTCCTCGTCTCCTTTATCGGCACGTCATTTCCTTCGAATCACGAGGAGCGTGAGATCGTCGTATTGCTCATCTTCCTTCACGTGAGTGAACGTTACGTATCCCGGCACCTGTTGACCCTCGACGGGATGGGAGAAGTATCGCCCGTATTGGACGAACGCCTTCCGAAGGAAGGCATCCACCTTCTCGTCAACGATTATCCTGCTCTCCGTTCCTGCCGAAGGGTCGGGAATCAGTCGATACACTTTCTCCACCGCTACCAGCGCGAGAACCGCGTCCTTCACCGTGGCGTCGCTCGAGGTGAAGTCGAAATCGAGCTCCTCGCCGGGGACCGGGTTGTGGCTGCGCGAAAGTCGGAAGCGGCCCTTGTTGAACACCGCGTTGATGACGCCGCTGATCCGATCCTTGCCGAACTCCTCCTTGGTCTCTCCCTTCTTGTGCGTTCCCAGGTGCTCTTCCCCGTCTTTCAGCCCTTCCGCGTCACAGCGAGTTATCTCGAACTGGGCGTTTCTCAAGTTGCGCTGCGCCTCTTCCAATCCGTCAGTGTACAGGAACAGGGCGTCCCCCGGTGCAAGCATCTGCACGACCTGGGTGTACGGGCTGGTCGTTTCGACCATGGACCTGGGGAAAGTGCCGGCCGCCGGTGCCCTTGCCAGCGTGATCGGGACCAGGCTCCTCTCCGCCGACCGGTAAATGTTGACGATATTATCTCCGGCGTGACAGATGCTCGCCTCGCCGGTGGCGGAGTTGTAGATGCAGATCGTCAGCGCAGCGAACCTGCCGTCGAATCCCCTCCCCTCGACCATATCGTTGATCGTGTACACGAGCGAATCGACGCGCTCCAGGGCTTTCAACGCGCGCTGCCTTTCCTTTGGATCCGCAATCTTCGAGATCTGCTGTTTTCTCGTGTGCCAGTCGTTGAAGTAGTTGATGAAAAGAGTCGCAACCTCGACCATGATGAGGGCCGCGGGCACCCCTTTCCCGGACACGTCGCACTTGATAAGGGCATAATGGACGTCGTCGAGCTTCTTGAGATCGAAGTAGTCTCCCGAGACGCCCTTCGCGCCCTCGTAGTAGCCAAACAGGACGACCTTGTCGGTCTCCTCCTCCGCCGTGTTGCTGCTCTTCTTATCTCCGGATTTCACCAGAGGCAGGAACCTCTTCTGCACGTCCTTTCCGATCATCAGCTGCTTGTTCGCCTTGGCGGCCTCCACGAGCCCATGGGTCATTTCGTTGACAGTGGCGGCGAGGAGCCCGATTTCGTCCCGCGTCCTCACCGTGATCCTGTGATCCTTCAGCTCCTCCTTATCCTCGGTGTCGCGGATCACGGCCACGCCGCGCGCCAGCCGGCGGATGGGGGTGACGGTGATGCTTGCCATGAGGATGGCGCCGAGGATCCCGAGGGCTATTGCCGCAAGGGCAATGAGGGCGGTGCTCCGAATGAGGCCGTTTCGGGAATCCGCGATCTGTCGGGTGATGGTGGCCGTGTCCACCTCGAGGCGCACGAGACCCTGGTAGAAGGAGCGGTCTCCGGGAACGAAATACACGATGGGTTTGTAGAAAAGGTAATGCGGCTCCAGCGGCTTGTGCACGTCGAAACGCGGAACGCTGTACACGTCGTTCTCAGGGAGCGTTTTCAGGACCGCGTCGATGTTGCTGATCTTCTTCGGGAGATCTCGAAGGATGCCGTTGAACTCCGCCTGCTCCTGCGCCGTGCGGTTGGGAACAGCCTGCAGCTCCTGGAGACGGTCGCGGGCCGTCTGCCAGTCGGCAAGCTCCCCGGCAAGGCTGCGGGGCGCCGCGTCGTTGATCGTCTTCTGGAGGCCGGGCACGATGGTCGCTGAAAGCGGATCCTTCTCCTGCTCCATGGCAACCTCGAAGGTCCCTGCCGCCTTGCGTTTCTTCCAGGCATCGCTGTTGCTGGCCCAGACGAAATCCCGCGCGGGGGTGTTGGGGAAGCGCAGAGAATCTGCGGGCCCCGTGATGGTGGTGTACAGCGCTTCCTCCATCGGCTTGATGGTATCGGGCACGGTGGCAATCCCGATGTCCCCGCCGTTGGCCGTGCCCTTGCGGATCTCCGCCTCCGCGCTCGTGGCTACGGTCCCGATGAGCAGCCGTGTGCGCTTTTCCAGGCCGTCTGCCAGGGACTGGCTCTGCTGCCCGATCATCTGGACCCCGAGGGGCACGGAGACGATGAGGACGATGATCGTGACAAGGACCACCATGAGAAGGGTAAACTTGAGCCGCAGGCCGACGCCGCGTCTTTGAAGCTCTTTCATGCGCGTTTTCCTTTCCTCCCAGGCGGCCGACGGCCTGTGTTCCAGGAGGGCGAGCACCTCATTACGGATCTGGATCCCTTCCTGCGCCACGAGCACCATCTTCCGGATGGAGAGAAGCGCCACGACAGCAAGGAGGGCCACGACAAGAAATACGATCACCTGGTCCAGCGGCGCCCCATACCGGGGAGCGCGTCCGCCGACCCAACGCGGCAAAATGTCGCTCCAAATGCCGTTCTTGGGGGTTCCCCCTTCGAACTCAACTCTCCCCCCCTGCCAGAAATAAGGTCTGCCCGGCGCCTGAAGAAGTCCAACGAGGTAGGTTCCCGAGGGAAACGAATTGTCGAGGAGCAGCCCGGAGATCTGCGTATCCCCGAGAACGGAGAAGCCCTCAGCGCCGGCCGAGAAGACCCTGTCGTAGGGAGGCAGGTCGCGTCGACTGAGGTAGACTTCCTTCACGGCCCCGTTGGTGAGGAACCCCTTGCCCCGTATGGTGAGGTGAAGGTTGCCCATCTCGTCGGGGGACGAAAGCACGTCATAGATCGCGGTGAAAGCCTGGAACCTGTTCAGCCGCAGGAAGACCGTGGAGGGCTGGCTCACATTACCCGCCCTGTCGATTGCCTCCACGGTGAAGGCGTGAAAGCCGTTCTCCAGGTTGTTGAACGTGATCGACGTCCCTGTGGTCAACGGTCTGTCGGGAGGGACGAGGAGCTTTACCTTGTTCGACTGGTACTCCTCGGGAGAAGCGGCCACGCGCTGCTCCTCCCAGGTATACCCCACGACATTCTTGTCTGCGGAAGCGCTCCAGGTGACCGTGAAGGAATTGGACAGAAGGAACCCGTTCTGGTCCGCAGGCGGAGCGCTCACCACGACCGCCGCGGGAGCCGCGGTGTCCCGGACGAAATCGAGAGAAACAGGCCGGGAACGGTTGTGCGCCAGGTCCTGGGCCACCACCTCGATCCGCCAGGTCCCGTCCTTGTTCACGGGCCGGGAGAATGCCATGTCGGGCGTGTCGGCAGTGAGGGTCCTTCGCTCGACTACGGCATCTCCGTATCTCACCGTAACGTCGTAGGATTCTATCCCGACCGAGTCATCGGGTTGCTTCCACCTGACCGTTGCCATGTCGCTCCTGACAGGAATCCCCGGCAGGAAGCCCACCGCAACAAGCGAAGGAGCGGCGACGGATGTCTTGGGTCGAAGGGCAATGAGCTGGGAGGTCGCTGCGCTTCGCAACTCCCAGAAGACGTACAAGGACCCGTTGAAAACCACGGCGTGAGGCAGCTGCGCGCTCCCGGCAAGCCCGCGTCCGAGCACCTGGGGGGTCCAGGCCCTGCCCTTTTCAGAGAGGATCACCCGGTAGGCGCCCGCGGCGCTCTGCTCGTACAGGAGGAGCTCCCGGGAGCCGAACTGGACGATCTGGGCAAAAAGGGTCCCCTCCGCCGGGTCGACGCGCTCCATCGGCCTGGTCACGGTGCCGTTCGCATCGAGCTCGCAGTAGTACAGATCGGGCGTCGTCCTGCCCAGGAGCGTGCGCTCCCAGGCCAGGCCGAGGGCAGTCCCCACCACAGAGATGGCCGGCCGCTGGTTTGTAAAGTTCTCCGGCTGGAACTCCGTGCCGCCGACAGTCTGCGTGAATGCGGGAAGGCTGGTGACCGGCTGCGCGCCCTGCCAGGTCTGGCCGCCATCAAGGCTTTCCTTGAGAAACACCTGGTAAGCGTCTTGACCTGCCTTCTGGGACTGGAAGACAACGATTTCCCGCCCACGGAACGTGACGTGGTCGGGTTGCAGCTGAATCCCTTCCCCGGGCTCGCCTGCGGAAATGAAGGGGGAAAATGGCATCCACGTGCTTCCATCGCTGGAAAAACTCCAGCCGAGAGAGAGGGCAGTTCGGCCCTGGGAGGACTGGGTAGCGAACAAGAGAAATTTTCCCTGGCCAGTGAGGAAAAGGCTGGGCGCAACGAGTGATTGCTGGGAGGAAATGCGCGCAATCTGCGTGAAGGCAAGCTCGGGGCCCGCGGAGGAAAGGATGGTGATTTCCTTCTCCGCCGAGGTCACCGCGACGATAATCCTCCCCGCCTTGTCGACGACCATGGAGTAGAGAAGCGGCTCGGAACCGGGCTCCAGGCCGCTGTAGGCCAGGGGCCCGAAGAAGCGCTTATGCCACGTCCACGCCAGTCCGTCACTGCTGGCCCCCGCGGAGAGATAGATCGTTCCGCTCCCCGCTACCTGCCCGGGGACGATTTCCTCCCAGGCAACCGCCATCCTCCCGCCTGCGGCAAAGGCGTTGGAATAGCGCACCCCCTGGTCGGCGAGAACGCTCGGCCTTTCCCAGAAGATATCCTGGCCTCGGGCCGCCTGCCCCGACATGAAAAAAACCGCCAGCAGGCCAAGCAACCTGATGAGCAAGGCTCTCCACGACCACAGGGCGGGAACTCTTTTCATCGCAACCCCAGCTTCTGCTGCGTCAAATTGTAGAGCTGCGCAAGCGGGGGATAGGCCGCATTGCGCTTGTCAGTGTCGACAAGGTCCTGCAGGATCTTGTACGCGCCGGCGTAATCTTCTGTGTTGTACAGCCGCTTGCTTTCCGCAAAACGGGCAAGACCCACAGAGGAGAGGTTGCTCGCCTCGGGGCTGCCCTGCCTCAGGAGGATGGTCCTTCGAAGGGCGATGGCCCGGGCGTTGGACGGGTTGAGTGCGATTGCCGTGTCCAGATCCTTCAGGGCGATCTGTACGGCCGTCGGGTTCCCCGGATCATATTCCCCCTGCGCGCGCGCGAACGCCTGGTTCGAGTTGGCAACATCCGCGGTCGACGGCGGCCTGATGCGGAAGCCCAGGCTGATCTCGAGCTCCTGGATTGCATCTCTCAGGGCCGGGTAGTCGGGCAGGATGTCCTGGTAGTCCTTCAGGGCAAAATACAGCCTCTCGGGCTGGCCTTTCTTGTTGTGGTACTCGTCGATGATCGCGTCTATCTCGCTCTTTGCCTCCGCGCGGAACGCGGAGTCATCCTTGGCCTCCAGCTTGCGGATACGAAGCTGGAGCGCTTTCGCCGTGCGGTAGACGGGGGCAACGTCGAGCGCCGACATCACGTTCGCATACGCGTCGTCGAGAAGTCGCTTTCGGCTCGGGTCCGCCTTCGGGAGCTTCTCCGCCTGGGCCACCTTTGCGTTAGCGAGGTTCACGAACCCGTTGACGGCTGGGGCGCGGGAATCCTCGGGAGCAAGATCCCGTCCCCCGCTCACCCGCAGAGCGTTTCGGACCTTCTCGAGGAGTGTGTCGAGGTCGGTGTTCGGCCTGTCTCCCAAGGTCGCTTTCCACCGCGCCTGGGCCGTCTCCAGCGTCAGGAATGACTTCAGGAACTCGCCGTTGGCGAACAGCTTCCGTCCGGTGCTCACCTGGAGGTCCACATCCGCGATGTACTGTTCCACGATGGCGTTGTTGACCTTGTCGATGAGGGAAGGGATCTCAGCCGTGTAGCGTTTGCGGACTCCGGGGTCCTCCTCCAGGAGAAGGGAGTCCAGGTACAGGTCACGCGCGTCTCCCAGCTGAAGCTTTGCGTTGTCGAACTGCCTGGCGGCAAGCGCCCTGTTCCCGTCCGCAAAGGCCAGGTCCCCCTCTTTCCGCTTGGCCAGGGCGTTCTCGTGCTGCTGGAGGGCGAGCTGCGTCAGCCTGCTCACCTCGCTTTTCTCCGCCGTGACCTTTGACTCCGTTGCATCGAGCCCTGCCAGGATGGCCTTCATCTCAGTGTTCGCCGTGACATAGGCGCGGTCAGCCCGCCATTTTGCCCGGAAGGATTCCACGTCAGTCTCGATCCCGTCCAGGCCGCTCGATGCGGCGTCAAAGAGCTTCAGCGCAGCTCCGGGTTTTCGCTCCACGAAGACGTCCTGTGCCGGCTGCTTGCCGTTCACGGTGCCATTCATTGCGTCCTGCCCGACCGCGCGGCTGCTGGCGGCCTCGGAAAAACGGTTCTCGAACTGCCCGGACTCGGTCCGGGCCAGGGCAATCGCGTAGGCAAGGTCCCTGTCCTCCAGCTTTGCGGCAAGAGATACAAATCGCGCCGCCATGTCGTGCGCCGCGGCAATCTGAGGATCGAGGACCGGACCCGTGAGCTCTTCCCCGGCCATCTCGGCAGCCCGGCTGGTCCATTCCTCCTGCGCCTGGCGGGCGTCGTTCTCCAGGGCCTGCGCCTGCGCCCGGAAGGCAATCAGGGTCTGGTCATTACCGGCCGCGACAGAGGGCAACGCCTGGGCCTGTCTTTCCAGGGTCATCAGAAAACGCAGCGAGGAGGCCTGGGCGGCGGCTTGCTGACCCTGGACGGCCTGTTCAAGGAGAGATTTCAGGAGAGCCGAATCCTCTGGAGAAAAACCCCAGCCCGCGGACGGACGGAGCGCCACGGCGGCAAAAGAAACAGCCTTCACGGCAATGATGCCTCGGTAGTAGGCGTCACTGAGCTGCGTGTCGGCGGAAGCGAAGTCTCCCTTGCCGTACAGCTTCGCTCCCGCGGACCAGCTGCCGGATGCTGCCGTCAGGGCTGCTTCCGCCGCTGCCGCGGCTTCTGATTCCCACAGCAGGCGGATTGCCTGGGCCAGGCCCTCGGGGGGTTTGTTGGCGCGCCCGTCGCAGAGCCACACGATATACTGCAGGTAGGAGTCTCTTTTCCCGCCCTTTTCCCTCAGGTTCCGGCTCATCTCGGAGAGCATCGCAGCCGTGGAAACAACCGTTTGCTCGCGCTTCCCGAGGACGAACAGAGGGAAGAGAACCTCATTCAGCCTGTCGAGGCTCTGCGATGTTGCGGACGAGGAAAGGAGATCGCTGAACGCGGATTCAACCCCCTTGACCGACGACGTGTCCGAGCGGGCGCTCGATCCCTGGTCGATAATCCGGGCGGCTGCGTCCCTGGCTGTCCCGGCCACCAGGTCTCCGTACCCCCCCGCGTCGAAGGAGGGTTTGTCGAGGTCAAACCCTGCCTTGGCTGGGTCGGTGAGGGGAAGAAGGTAGAGGTCGATAGCTTCCCCGACTTTCCGCTGGGAAAGCAGGGCTGCCGCCGCGTTCATGAGCTTCAGGAACTTGACGTATCCCAGGGACTTCTGGGCATCAACGAGGGTACGGCTGGGATCGAGCTTGTTCATGGTGTCAATGATCTGCTGGGCTTTCTGCTCATCCTGCTCGTCGTAGAGGACGTGGACCAGCTGGACCAGTGCCTCATTGTATTCCCTTCCCTGCGTAGAAATGATCCGCATGATCAGCCGCTCGGTCTCGTCGCGTTGCTCGGGATGCGCACGCTGGACGTCCGCAAGGAGCTTGAGGGCCGCCGGATAGTCCTTCGTGTCGATGAGGTGCATGACATCCGAGATGCGCGCCTCGTGCGCCCCGGCGCAAACGCCCGGCAGTGCGGAAAGCAACAGGAGGCAGACCAATATCGTCAGGGCTTTCAGGCTATGTGTCCGCACGGAACCCCACGTCCCTATTATCGACGAAAATCGGCGGGTGGTCATCCCCGCGAGCGGCTCCCGGCGCCGCCCGGCTCCGTCAGGAAAGGCCGGGAAAGCGGCGCTTATGGATTATGCAGTCAATCCGATGTATAATTAGGCTTGGACATGAAAGGCGCGAAATTTTTCACCATTTGCTGCCTTCTGGTCACGATTAGCGCCGTTTCCTGGGCGGACGGCGCTGACTTCTATTCTGCCTGGTCCAACCTGATGAAGAACTTCGCTGATCCCAATACGGGCCTGACCGTGTTCCCCACTCTCCTCATCCCAATGGGCGGGAAATACGAGGGTATGGGGACGGCCTATACTGCAATGGCCGCGGACGGCGGGTTCATGGAATCCAACCCCGCTGCAAGCTCGCGTCTGGCCAGGACAGAGCTTTCTTTCTTCCACCACGCGTGGATCGCAGACTCGAACCTCGAGGGTATCATCTACACGATGCGGTTCAACGACCTGGGCATCGGCCTGGGCGGCAAGTTCCTCTATGTGCCCTTTACAGCATACAACGAGTGGGGCGTTGCGGGTGCACAGGATTACATATCGGAAACGGTGGCCACTGCCAACGTTTCCTACAATTTCTTTTCCGGTTACTACTTCAGCGGCATCTCGATGGGCGGGAACCTGAAGATGGCTTACCGCAGCATCCCGGCGGTCTTCGCGGCCAACCAGTCATCCATGGCGGTGATGGCTGACCTGGGAATGCAAACCAGCTTCAATTTTCTGAAGTTCTATCTCTCCCGGGATCGCAACTTTTCCATCGGGGCTGCCGTGAAGAACCTCGGGGTCTCCACCCTGTCGGACGAGACCCTCCCCCAGATAGCCAGCGCGGGGATCGCCTGGAGCCCCTTGCGGCCCTGGACCGTGGCCGTGGACTTCAACTACCCCTTCGCTTTCGGTTGGCAGCCTCCCGCGGAGATGTGGAACGTGGCCGTCGGCACCAATATCGCCATGACCAGCTTCCTTTCCATTCAGGGCGGGGTCCTGATGAAGGCAGACAACCCGCGCCTCTCCCTGGGGACCACCGTTGAAATGGGGACGCTGAACTTCGACGTGAACTACAACCTGGACCTGAGCGGACAGCTCAACCCGCTGGACAAGTTCAGCATTCAGGCCAAGCTCGATCTCGGAGATTCCGGAAGGGCTGCCCGGGAGGCGCAGGCGGAGAAACTCTACCTCGAGGGGGTGGACGAGTTCGCCAACGGGAACTACGCCAAGGCAATCGAGCTGTGGAAGCAGGTGCTCATCATCGACCCGAAGTACCAGCCGGCAGCGGACAACATCCGCACCGTGGAGAAGACCATTTCTCTCCAGGACCAGCTCCAGAAGCTCTCTCCCTGATAGCAACTCAGTGGAACAGCGAGAGTTTGTGGACGCCATCGAACACCCGATACCCGAGCAGACGCTGAGGAGGATCCCTCTCTACCACCAGATCCTCGCGGAGATGCAGGCCCGCGGGGAGTCCTACGTGTCCTCCCGCCACCTGGCCCAGTTCTTCCGCATCGACGACACACAGGTGCGCAAGGACGTGTCCCTCATCGGGTACAAGGGCAAGCCGAAGGCGGGGTACTCCATCCTCGGGCTCAAGAAAGCCATAGAGGAGTTCCTCGGCATCAACTACGAGAACACTGCCATCCTCATCGGGGCAGGCCACCTGGGGTCCGCGCTCAGCCAGTACCCCGGGCTGGCCCAGTACGGCCTGCGGCTGGTGGCTATCTTCGACAATGATCCCGCCAAGACGGGAAGCATACTGGGCGCTTTCACGATCCTGCCGATGGAGTCCCTCCAGAGGGTCGTGCGCAGTTTCGACGTGGGCATCGCGATCATCTGCGTTCCCAAAGACGCCGCGCAGGCGGTGGCAGGCCGTATCGTGTCCCTCGGAATCAAGGCCATCTGGAACTTCTCACCGACGCAGCTCGCAGTGCCGTCCGACATCGTGGTGCGCAATGAGAACATTGCTCTCGGCCTTGCCATTCTCTCCCACTACCTGAAGAGACGGAAAAAGGAGGGCCTCCCTGTTGCCGACGGGGATGCGCGGACCAACCCGCCCCAGGCCCTGATCGACATTTTTGCGCGGTACCAACCCAAGAGGGAGTTCCTGGTTCGCATCCTGGAGGATACCCAGAAGACCTTCGGATACCTTTCCCAGGACTCCATCGGGTACATCGCGGATTTTCTGAACATCACGCGGGAAAAGGTCCTGGAGGCGGCCGCCTTCTATCCCATGTTCAGGACCGATCCGCCGGCTCGCTACCGGATTGCTCTCTGCAGGGGGGAGGAGTGCACCAAGAACGGCTCCCAGGAGCTCCTGGAGGCCATCGGAAAGACTCTCTCGATCTCCAGCGGAGAGACGACCCCTGATGGGCTTTTTTCCCTTGAGACTGTCCCCTGCCAGGGGAGGCACGCCAACGGGCCGGTCGTGAGCATCAACGGCCGCTTCCTCGACGTGAAGACCGGCGACGAGCTGGCCCGCGAGCTTCGGTCCCTCCTGTCAGCGAAGTGACGCCCGGGGTTCGGTGCGCGCCGCCGGCGCTCGTCCGTGCACCCGGTCCGGCGCCCGTGCGCACTTGACACCCCACCCGCCTCCCGGTTAACTGGCCGCCATGGAAAGCCGCAAGGAGCCAACCCGCGGAAGCAGCTCAAGCGATGCCCCGCAGCACGCGGGAGACCCGCACGAGGCCTTCGGAAAGCTGCTCGCGACCATTCAGCGCCTCAGGGCGCCTGACGGGTGCGCCTGGGACCGGGCTCAGAGCCCTTCGACGCTTCGAGCGAGCCTCGTGGAGGAAGCCTGGGAAGCGATCAGCGCCATCGAGTCCCACGACGACGCCAACCTGGCAGAGGAGCTGGGCGACCTCTACCTGCTTGCCACAATGATCGCCTGGATGAAGGAGCAGGAGGGCGCGTTCACCGTGGAGTCGGTTTTTCGCGGGATCGTTGAGAAGCTCATCCGGCGCCATCCCCACGTGTTCGGGACCTCTCCGGCCGGGTCCGTGAAGGAAATCCTTGTACGATGGGAAGAGATAAAGGCGGCGGAAAAGACACAGAAGAAGCAAGGGGCAGCCTCTGTCCTCGACCATGTGCCGGGCGCGCTCCCTCCGCTCGAGAAATCACTTGCCATCCAGAAAAAGGCGGCCAGGGTAGGGTTCGACTGGCCTGAGGCTGGTCCCGTCTGGGACAAGGTTTCCGAAGAGATTCACGAGCTCAGGGACGCAGCGGCAGCGGGAGATCACGGAAAGATAGAAGAGGAGGTCGGAGACCTTCTTTTCTCCGTGATAAACCTTTCGCGCTTCCTGAAGGCCGACCCTTCTCTTGCCCTGCGGGCAACAAACGCGAAGTTCGAGCGGAGATTCCGTGAGGTGGAAAAACGCCTTGCCGCCCAGGGCGTCGGCCCGGCAGAGGCAGGCCTTTCCCGAATGGACGATCTCTGGAATCAGGTCAAATCGGAAGAAGCCCCGGGGACCGCGGGGCCGCAGAACGCCTCGAAGTAAGAGACCGGCTCATTCACCCTTCCCTTTGCGAACGTGCGCACGCGCGTTGCGCGCGCGGTTCCCCACGATCCCTCTGCTTCCAGCGTTTTCCGGATGGAAGGCCCCCTGGCACTCAGGCGGATCAGCCGGCTCCCGTCGCTGTCTTCCACTTCGTACTCGGCGCCCCAGCACGCGGACATCAGGGACCGTCGGGGCGCCATGGGGCGGACGGCAGCAACTGCAGCCTTGTGGACCGCTATTCCTGCTGGGAGGGCCGAGCTCATCCGCGAAAGGAAGGACGACTCGTTGTCGAAGTCGTGAAGGTCCACCGCCGCGATTTCTTCTCGAGACGGGATTCCCAGCCCGAGGGGGCTCGCGAACTCCAGGCGCGGCTTGGGGTTGTACCCTTCCGTGAACCTCGGGGTGTAACCGGCTCTGGCCAGGGCCCTCTCCATGAGGGTCATGAGGTCCAGGTGCGAAACGAAAACCGCGCGCCCGGTTTTGGAAAAAGTGAAAACGATCCGCGGCGCGGCGGCAGCCTCCGCGGGCGCCACGCGCGGCGCCGGTACGGCGTTTGGCACTGGCCGAGGCGCTGGGAGCGCGGTCGCAGCCTCAGGCGCCGGCCGCGCTTCGGGAGCGATGTCGACGATCACGCTTGCCGACAGTCCCAGCGCGACGATGTCCCACGGAAGCTTTTCGCCCGGCGCCCTCTGCCTGCAGGTTTCCGCAACGACATCCCAGCCGGCAGCGGCAATCGCTTCGTTCCAGATGTCCGTCCTGATGTGCTCCTCCCACGCATCCAGCCTGGCCCCTCGTCGGAAGGCATCCAGAACGAGCCTTCCCGCCCTCTCATCACCCCGGGAAACGATCCCTTCCAGGATGGAAAGGAAGGGCGCATGGTAGCCCACCTTGATTCCGGCGCCGCGCAAACCTGCCTTGACGGCCATGATTTTCTCCAGCGCCTTTGCTTCCCCGATCTGGGCCGCGCGCTCGTACGGGGTGTGAGGCTTCGGGATGAAGCCGGCCACGTTCACGTTCAGGGACATGCCCGTTCGGGCGCGCACGGAAGAGAGGAACTGGACTATTGCCGACGCCTCGTCGTCCTCGAAGGAAGCAGGAAGCCCGACCATGAAATAGAACTTCGCCGCGCGCCACCCCTGCGAACGCGCCTCCTTGAGGATCTGGACGACCTTTTCCAGCCCGGCGCTTTTTCTCACTTCCTTTTGCCATTCGTCCGTGGCCGTCTCCACGGCAAACGTCAGGCCGCTCTTTCTCACCTCGGAGATTTCCGCAAGGAGCTTCAGACCCAGGGAATCCACGCGGAGGGAGGGAAATGCAAAAGAGACAAGACGGGAGGCGTAGAGGGCGTTCAGCTCATTCACGAGGTCATGGATGCCCTCAAAATCCCCCGATGAAAGGGAAGAGAGGGTGATCTGCCGATACCCTCCCGCCGTCACGAGGCGCTCGACTTCTTCCAGGATAAGCTCGCGCGCCTTGCGCCTGCATGCGCGGTAGAACACTGTGGCATGACAGAACTTGCAGGCGTTCGGGCAGCCGCGCATTATCTCCACGGTCCCATGGTCCTGGACCACCCGCACACTGGGAACCGGGAAGCAGGTATCTGCGCGGCCCCTGGCAAACCCCCTCCACAATGCCCGGCGCACCTTTTCGGAGCGCCCAGGATGCCAGACAGATGGCTCGGAGCGCAGCCAGGCCAGCAGGTCTGATCGTCCTGCTCCCCGCGCCTTCATCCTTGCCATCTCGGAAAATGCCCGCTCCGCCCATCCCTCAGCCTCGCCAATGAACGCGCAATCGGCAAAAACTCCGAACGGAACGGGATTGCTCGCCGCAGGTCCGCCGACAATGACAATTGGCTCTGAGTCTCCCCTGCGCCCTGCTTCCACGGTCACGCCGCCGCTTTCGAGGATTGCGAGCGCGTTTGTCATTGTCAGCTCGTATCCGAATGAGAAGCCGATGATGTCGAAATCATGCAGGGCCCTGCCGGATTCAAGGGAGAACAGGGGAATGCCAGCGCTTCGAAGACGCTCCTCGAAGTCGGGGGCAGGCGCGAACACGCGCTCGCACAGGACGTCCGGCAGGCCGTTCAGGATTCCGTAGAGGATCCGTACGGCGCTGTTGGACATGGCAATCTCGTAGAGGTCAGGATAGGAAATCGCAACGGTCAGGGACGCGTCCGTCCTGGCGGCAGACCCATACTCCCCGCCGACGTACCGACCTGGCTTCTCCACCCCCTGAAGGATGCGCGAGAGATCGCGGACCGGATCGATCAGTCGCATCTGCCCGATGGGGTCAGGCCAGGGGAGGAGGCGCTCATGGCAGCGGCCGTATTCATTCTACTCTTCCGGCTACAGGCGCGTACGACGTACTCGTCGAACGGGTACTCCCGTACGGCGTCTTCGCCGAACGCGTTCGAATCAAAATCATTCCACTCTTCCGGCTACCGGCGCGTACCAGGGCTTCAGTTTGGCCAGGACCTCCTGGTAGGTCTGGTTCGCGAAGATGCCCTGGAAAATGAGGTTGGCCGCCTTGGGCGCCCACCATTCCCAGTTGGGGGACGCTTCCGCCATGACGACAACCACTACCCTGTCCTCGGGCTTGTCGGTCTCGAAGGGAGCGTACGCGGCAAACCAGGAATGCCACTGCCCCTCGACCCCGGTCTCCGAAGTTCCGGTTTTTCCGGCTATCTCGGTCGCCTTCGTCGTGATAACGGGCGCGGCCGTTCCCCTGGTTATGACTCCCCGAAGCGCCTGCTGAACAGTGTGCCACGTCTCCTTGTTGACTGCAGATTCGTGAAGCACCTCCGGGGTGACCGTTGAGATGACCTGGCCCGAGAAGGGGTCCCGGGTCTCCTTCAGGAGGTGCGGCCGGTAGATCACGCCGTCGTTCGCCACCATGGCCACCATGTCAGCCATCTGGAGCGGGGAAAGCGTGACAAACCCCTGGCCGATGGCGAGGTTCAGAGTGTCGCCGCCCAGCCACTTCTGGTGCTTGATCTTTTCTTTCCATTCCGGAGTGGGAAGGAGGCCTGTCCTTTCCTCCGGGAGGTCAATGCCGGTGAGAGAGCCGATGCCGAAGTCACGCGCGTAGTTGTCTATCTTATCCACCCCGAGCTCGTTGCCCATGGTGAAGAAGTACACGTCGCAGGAGTCGGCGAGCCCGCCGAACAGGTCCTCGTAGCCGTGGCCCGTCTTCTGCCAGCAGTTGAAGATCCGATCCCCGAACTCCAGCTTTCCCGTGCACCGCACCATCCTGTTGATCGGTATTGTCCCG
Source organism: uncultured Spirochaetota bacterium (assembly GCA_963753085.1). GTDB lineage: Bacteria > Spirochaetota > Spirochaetia > SZUA-6 > Fen-1364 > Fen-1364. Next base: position 34,306 of record CAVWBF010000029.1, read on the forward strand.
TCATCCACGATGGCCGTCGTCATGATGATCTTGAAAGTGGAAGCCGGGGGATACACCGCCTGGATGGCCCGGTTGATGAACGGGAACGACGGGTCCAGGGAAAGCTTCCCGAAGAAGTCCCCGGCCTGGGACCCGAAGAGGTTGTTCGGATCGAACGACGGATAGCTCACCATGGCGAGGATCTCGCCTGTCGCCGGTCTCAGCACCACGACGGACCCCCGGCGCGGTCCGAGGGCCTCTTCCGCCAGCTTCTGGATCCTCCTGTCGATGGTGAGAACGACGTTCCTGCCTGGAACGGGCGGAATGACATCCTGCTCCTCTCCGACGAGCCGCCTCTCCTTCACGTCCACCACGCGAAACCGCGTGCCGTCCTTGCCGCGAAGGACGTTGTCGTACTCTTTCTCGATTCCCGACTTGCCAAGCACGTCTCCCGTCTCATACCCCTCGTTGTAGAGGACCTGGAGCTCCTCGTGCGTGATGTCCCCGACGTACCCGATGACGTGGGCAAGGGAGGCGGACTCCACGTAATTTCGGATGGGCTTGTTGTGCCAGCTCACCCCGTTGAAGTCGCTCAGGTGCTCCGCAATAAATGAGATGGTCTTCAGCGTGACTCCGCTCTTGAGCTCCACCGGCTGGTAGGTGCGATAGAGCTTCGGGGGGATCCGCTTCTCGATATCGGGGAGCGGGAGGTCAAGGATCTTCGAAAGGCGCTGGAAAAGAACGGGAAGGTCAGCGGGCGCCACCTCCCCCGGGCTGACATCCACGGCAAAGGAATCCACGTTGAACACGAGAGGCTGGTCTGCATTGCGGTCGAAAATCTCTCCCCGCTGCGCGGGGATGGGGACCTCTCGCTGGGACACATCCCTGGCCCGCTGCTTGAACTCGAAACCCTTCACGATCTGGAGCCAGAAAAGGTACAGGACAAGGAAACCGATGCAGACGGCAAAGAGGGCAGTCAGGAAAACGAAGCGCCGCCGCTGCTGCCGCTCGACGTGCTCCATCAGACCATTTCCTTGTCCGCCTGCTTGAAGATCCTGAAGAGACCCAGGAGAGCGAAGAGGAATGGCGCCAGGACGCCGTTGTATGCAACCTCGATCCAGAGCCTGCCGGTAAACGTGATGAAGCCCGAGGACGCAATGCCGAAGAGCGCGGAGATGATCCCTGACAGCACGCCCTTGAGGATTGTGGCAATCACGGTGAGGATCATGGGCATGAGGAACGGATCGACGAACACGTTGCCCGCGAATATCCCATAGAGGTAGCCGATGAGCGTCCGCAGGAGCGAATGGAAGCCAAGCGGTGAGACGTTCATCAGATCCTCGAAGATACCGGCGGCGAAGCCCGAGACCTGCCCCACCATTGAGCCCCGGCGCATGGAGGCAAAGATCAGGACGATTAACGCCAGGTCGGGTCGCACGCCCCTGATGGCAATCCGGTTGAGGAGGGTGGACTGCAGGAGAATGCACACCATCATGGCCAGGAGCGTAAAAAGAGTGGTCCGAAAATCCCTGTTCACTGGGCCGGTCCTCCGGGACCACTGGCGTCGCTGGCCGCATCGATGAGGAACACGTATTCGAGCCTGTCGAAGTTGACGATGGGCTCCACCTCGATTTCCAGGGAGGTCTCGTAGGCGAGAGCCCGTATGTCGCGGACCCTCCCCAGGTTGATCCCCTTCGGGTAGAGCCCGCCGAGACCCGATGTGACCGCAAGGTCCCCGTATTGGATGACGTCCTTCGCCGTCTTTTTCACGTATTGGAGGAGGACGGTGCCGTGATCCTTCCCCTCACCTTTCACAAGGCCTTCGTCCCGGGTGCTGTCGAGCCTGGCGGAAACGAGGCACTGGGGATCATAGAGCGGGAGGACCTGCGCGGCGCCCGGCCCCACGGAGAGCACCTTTCCCACCAGGCCTTCCATGTCGCCCTGGTACGCGACAACAGGCATCCCCGGACGGACGCCCTGGCGCGAGCCCTTGTCGATGGTGATGGTGGAAAAGAGGTTGTCCGTGTCCCGCGCAATCACTTGCGCCGCAATTCGGTTGGCAGGCAGGGATTGCGAAAAGTCGAGCTGCTCCCGGAGAATGGTGTTCTGGCGGCGCAGCTCCACGATCTCCCGGGTGACCCGGTCCATCTCCTGCAGCCGGGCGCGCGCGGCATCCAGTTCCTCCCGGGCCGCGTTGAGCTGCCGGATGGACCCCGCCGTGTCCCCGAACCATCGGAAGAACCCGGTGAACCCCTTCTGGAAGAAGCCCACGAAGGACAGCCCGACCTCCTTGGGCTTGATGACGACGGCCCGGTTCGAGACGAGAAGGAACACGAGGGAGACCATGACCAGGACCGCAAGAGTGACGCCCCTTCTGTGCCTGGCAACAAAACCTTCGAACAGGCCGGGCATGGGGTCAGGTCTTTACATTGAAGTACTTGGAGTTCTTCTCCCGGACGAGGCTTTCGAGGAACTTTCCTGCGCCGAGCGCCACGCACAGGAGGGGATTCTCCGCAAGAATCACCGGCACGCCCGTTTCCTTTGAGATGAGCTTGGGAAAGCCCTTGAGGAGCGAGCCGCCCCCCGTCATGACAATCCCGCGCTCCACGATGTCAGCGGCGAGCTCGGGCGGCGTCTGGCCGAGGGTCTTCTTGATCTCTTCGATAACGGTATTGATTGGCTCCTGGAGCGCCTCCCGCACTTCCACGGAGTCCATTTCCAGCTTCCGAGGCAGCCCCGTGATGGCGTCCGTGCCCTTGATCTCCATCTTGTCGATCTTCTTGTCGGGGGATGCATTCCCGATAGTAATCTTGACGTTCTCCGCGGTGGACTCTCCCACGATGAGGTTGTGGACGTTTCTCACGTGCTTGATGATGGCCTCATCGAACTCGTCGCCCCCCACGCGGATGGCGTTCGTGACCACCATTCCTCCCAGGGAGATGACGGAGATCTCCGTGGTTCCTCCGCCGATGTCGCAGATCATGTGCCCCGCGGGCTCCAGGATCGGGATGTTGGCGCCGATGGCGGCCGCCATGGACTCCTGGATGAGGTACACTTCCCGCGCGCCTGCCTGCTCCGCGGAGTCCCTCACCGCGCGCTTCTCCACTTCCGTGATGCAGGTGGGCACCCCGATCACCATTCGCGGCTTCACGAACCAGCGCCGGGAAATGACCTTTTCGATGAAGTAGCGAATCATCTTCTCCGTGGCCTCGAAATCCGCAATCACGCCGTCCCGGATAGGCCTCAATGCCACGATGTCCCCGGGGGTCTTCCACAGCATCTTCTTGGCCTCTGTTCCGACGGCCATGACCTTTTTCGTTCCACGTTCCATCGCGACCACGGACGGCTCACACAGGACAATCCCCTTGCCCCGCGCATGAACGAGGGTGCTGCATGTTCCGAGATCTATTCCGAGGTCGGTGGAAAAAGCTTCGAACATCCTGTCCCAGGCCATCAGCGAAACCTCCCTTTGCCACCACGGTCCGCACGCGCTTTGCGCGGCTGCCGTCACTCTGCACTTGCTACCGCCGCGCGGGGTAGTACCGGAGCTTGGCCCCGTAATGTGATGGATCGATGATCAGCGCATTGCGCCACTCCGCCCTGGCTTTCACCGGATCGTTCATTTTCGAATACACCTCGCCAAGGAAGAAGTGGGCGTCCGCCGACTGGGGGTCGATTTTCACGATCGCCGCGTACTGCTCTTCCGCCTTGAAAAGCTCGTTCCGGTCGAGATAGATCTCGCCCAGGAGGAACCGTGCCCGCTTCTCGATCGCCTTGTCGTCGGTCTTGTTGAGAGTCCGCAGGAGATAGTCGATGGCGTCTCCGGTCCTCTTCATCTGGTAGTAAGTTTGCCCGATTGTCAAGAGCAGCAGGTCGCCGGAGTCGTCCTTGAGAGCCGTCAGGAAGTACTCCATCCCCTTGTCGTAGTCTCCAAGCTGGGTGTAGGCCAGCCCGATGTACTCGTTCGAGTCCTTCTGCACGTAGCCCTTCGCAAGCGAGCTTTCCATATAGGAAATCGACTCGTCGTAGTAATACTTGCCCTTGTAGAAGTAGGCCTTGCCCAGGACGTAGTCTGCTTCCCCGTTGAAAGGCGTGCCCACAAGGAGGGCGCGTCTCAGGGACACGATGGACTCATCCAGGTACGGAAGCTTCTCCTCCAGGGCGTTCTCCGCCGCGGCACGGTAGAAACAGGCGAAGCCGCGATAGGAAAGGGCGGTTGCGTTGAGCGGGTCTCCCTTGAGAACTGAATCAGCCGCGGAAATGACCGCCTCGTAGTTGCCCGCCTTCCAGAGGTCCGGCAGCTTCCCCGGCGACTGGCGGATGACCCCCGGGTCCAGGAGCCGCGACGGCACCCGTAAAACCAGGGCCAGCGCCACCAGGACGAGAAGGAGACCAGAGACAAGCGCTATCAGGACAGTCCGCCGGCCACGCTTTCGCTGGCCGGTGCGGTAGTGGTCATAGTTCAGGATCATCAGCGTTCCACGCCAGGCACAATCATTGATATCAGAAAAAGGGCAGATCGATAAGCCGGGTTCTGTCGAGGGTCACCATCTCTCTGGGGGCCGCGGTTTCCCGCGCCCTCGTGCAGCCTACCCGCAGGTTGCCTCCGCGCGGCTTCCGTCGCGCTCGGGCGGACGAGCAGCCCCCTGCTGCTTGGCTTTGCTCCGAACGAGGTTTTCCGTGCCCCGTCCGTTGCCGGACGGGCGGTGGGCTCTTACCCCGCCTTTTCACCCTCACCCGCAGCACCGCTCCGGAGGAGCCGTGCCAGGGGCAGTTTGTTTTCTGTGGCACTTTCTGTTCCCGGACCTCAGCGTCATCCGCGGAGGACCGGGACCCGGTGGTTAGCCGGCGTTCCGCTCTCTGGAGCCCGGACTTTCCTCTCTGCACACCCTCACGGATGTGCTTGAGCGGTGACCTGATCTGCCCCTCCAAATTGTCGGTCAAGAGACCGACAATTTGGAGCACGCGTTCGCCACGGCAGCGATTTGCCAACCCCACGGGGTACCGTGGGAGTGCAAATCGCGGGAGTGGCGGACGCGTTCTTGTTATATTTCCTCCTCTTCCTCTTCCGGCGCCTCTTCCTCCTGCTCCTCCTCTTCCTCCTCCTCTTCCTCGGCCTCATCCTCTATCGCGGCCGACTCGAGGGCCTCCTCCTCTTCGTCCTCCTGGTAGAAGAGTATCCTGCTGCAGTAGGGGCAGAACTCGACGCGCTCCCCGAGCCTGACTGTATTGACGAACTGCGGCGGAAGGATCATGTAGCACCCCGTGCAGACGCCCTTGGTCAGGGAAACGATGCCGAGGCCGGCCTTGCTCTTGATGATCCGCTCGAACTTGAAGAGGATGTCCTCATCCAGACCAGGGGTGATCTTCTTCTCATCGCCCTGCAGCTTCTTCAGCTCCCCATTCTTTTCCTTGATCTTCAGCTTGATCTTGGACTGCTCTTCCTTGACGTCCTCTTCCTGCTTGCGGATCATCATCTCTTCTTTCTCGATGGCGCCTTTCAGCTCCTCGAGGGAAGCCTCCTCCCGCTGCAGCTCCTTGCGCAGCTGCTGCTCCTTCTCCGTGGCGTCCTTGATCTCCTTGTCCAGGGCCTCGTACTCGCGTTGCGTCTTGATGACGTCCATCTGCCCTTCGAAGGTCTCACGGCTCTGCTCCGCCTCGGTCAGCTTCTGGCCAAGCTCCACCACGCGGGCCTGGGCAGCCTGGTAGGTGGCGCTTTTCTCCATGAAGGATTTCTTCAGGCGATTCAGGAGCTCTGTCTTGGTGGCCAGGGACTTGGGAATCTCCTGGATTTCTTTCTCCACGTCGAACTTCTTGGAGAGGACATCCTGGAGCGCCCTCAGCTTGTCATAAACTGTCCGTGCCATTTTTTTCCCTCTTCTTCACCCTAGTGTTCCAGATAGTCCTTCAGGCGCCGGCTCCGCGTGGGGTGGCGCAAGCGGCGAAGCGCCTTTGCCTCGATCTGGCGGATGCGCTCGCGGGTCACGTTAAAGTAGAGGCCGACCTCCTCCAGCGTCAAGGAGTACCCGTCCTCCAGGCCGAAGCGCATCTTGAGCACCTCCTGCTCCCGCGGAGGCAGCGTGGTCAGGACTGATTCCAGCTGCTCCTGGAGCAGCCGGAAAGCCGTCATGTTGGAGGGGCTTTCCACTTCCTTGTCCTCGATGAAATCCCCGAGGAGGCTGTCCTCCTCTTCTCCGATGGGGGTCTCCAGGGAGATGGGCTCCCGCGCCACGCTCTTCACGGCCTTCACGCGGCCGGTTGCCCAGCCGAGCTTCTCGGCCACCTCGTCGTCGGTGGGCTCCCGGCCCAGGACCTGCATGAGCTGGCGCGACTCCCGCATGACCTTGTTGATCTGCTCGATCATGTGAACAGGCACGCGGATGGTGCGGGCCTGGTCCGAGATGGAGCGCGTGATGGCCTGGCGGATCCACCACGTGGCATATGTTGAGAACTTGTAGCCCTTGCGGTACTCGAACTTCTCCACGGCCTTGATCAGGCCGATGTTCCCTTCCTGCACGAGATCGAAGAAATGCAGGCCGCGGTTGGTGTATTTCTTGGCGATGCTCACCACGAGGCGCAGGTTCGCCTTGATGAGCCGGTCCTTGGCCTCCTTCATGAGGATCCGGCCGCGCTCGATCTCGTCCGCCATGGCAAGGATGTCCTCGCACTTGTTCTCGAACACCGTTTCGTAGCGCTGAAGCTTCTTGTCGTTTCCCTGGTGGAGGCGCAGCAGCTCTCGCACACGCTCAACGCCCATCCCGACGGCCTTCTCCAGCTTCTCCCTCTCCGCGGCCGTCGTGAGCCGCCGGATCAGGGACTTCATGTCCTTTGGCGATGCGATATGGAGGCGTTTCTCGATCCGCCCTATCTCCTTCTGCAGGGAGCGGATCCGGCGGGCGACACCGATAAGGCGGTCCGCGATGGCGGCGATATCCTCGGGCCGCAGCTCGACTTTCTTGAGAGAGTCCGTCACGTCCTTGCGGATCTCAAGGAAAGTGTCATCGAAGATGTCCCCGCCCTCGGACTCTGTCTGGCGCTTCATCTCCATGTAGCGCTTGACGCCGGCCAGGTGGTCCTTGAAGGGCTCGCGATAAAAGGCGCCCAGCTTGCGCGTCTCAGCCAGGTACTCGGTGGCTTCCTTCTTGGAGAGGTTCATTTCCCGGGGGTCCTTCACCGAGGTGGCGCGGAGGCCCAGGCGCAGGAACTCCCGCACGAGCACACCGGAGTTCTTGATGACCCCCTTGATGATGTTCTCTCCCTCTTCCATTCTCTTGGAGAGCTCCACCTCCTGCTCCGCGGTCAGCAGGTTCTCCTTGCCGATCTCTCGAAGGTAGAGGCGGATGGGATCATCAACCGAGGATTCCTTGTCGCTGTAGATGAGCTTCTTGCGGTCCTTGCCGGGTTTCTCCTCTTCGATCTCGAGACTGATCTCTTCTTCCTCGAGCTTGATGTTGTGCTTCTCGAGCAGCCCGATGACCTCTTCGATGCGGTCCGAGTGCACGATGGCGTCCGGCAGGAAGTCGTTCACCTCGTCGTAACTGACGCTTTTCTTGCCCTTGGCGTATTCGAGAAGTTTCTTGATGGCAGGGTCTGCCGCGAGATCTGACCCCAGAGCAGCCGCGCCCGCGCGCGCCGTCTTTGAGGCCTTGGAGGCGGTCTTCACGGCAGACTTGTCCCTCTTGCGGGCAGCTTCGTGCGACGCCCCGTGCGGCGCTTCACGTGACACGCGCGCCGGATCCCTTGACGCCGACCGCGGCGCTTCCCTTGAAGCCGCTCGCGGCGCTTCCCTGTGGTTCGTTGTTTTCGGTTTCAAGCCCTTGCCGCCCCCGTATTCAATTTCGCAAGCTCGTCATCCAGATGCATCTTCTCTGCGAGCAAGTCCCGCATGCGTGCCGCATCCGGTTTCTCGCGCTCAGCCCGTCTCATCTCGGCCCCAAGTTGGTCGATGCGCTTTCGCAGCTCCCGTTGCCGCACTTGCCGCACCCCGTCCCTGACCATCTTCTCCTGGTTCAGATCGAACTCCCCGCTCACCGCCCCGCGCATCACCAGGTCCTTCAGGGCGGGAGATTCCAGGCGGGCGCACAGGGCATCAAGCCCCATTTCTTCCGCCCGAAAGGACTCCTCAAGAGCGACGAAGAGCTCCCGGGCCTGCTCGTCATCGAGGTCCGAGAGCGAGACGCCGCCGTTTCGCACAACCGGGTACAACTCGGGATGCGCTGCAACCGCCACCATGAGAAAAAGGTCAGAGGAGAGCCCTCCGGGTTTCTCCGCCTCAGGCTGCCGCCTGCCCCTGCTCCTGTCCCGGTCCTTCGACCGCCACGCGGCGAAATCCCCGCGCACCGCCTGCACGTCCGCCTCCAGGGCTTCCGCGATCCGGGAGAGGTACCCGTCTGCCCTCACCTGGGAGCTTACGGCCGCGACGAAAGGGAACAGGAAGTCCCGCACCCCTTCGCGGCCTTCCGCTGTCAGGCGGTCGTGGCGCTGGACAGCCTTCCCCACCAGGTGGCTGAAGCTCTCCCGGGGACTTTCGAGGAAACCCTTCAGCTTCCCGATTTCACCCTTCTGGACAAAATCCGCGGGGTCCTGACCGCCGGGGAGCTCCACGACCTCGGCGATGAGGTCCTGCCGTTCCAGCATCTCGATTGCCCGCATGGTCGCCTTCTGGCCGGCATCATCCCCATCAAAGACGACGACTCCCTTGTGGGAGTACCGCTTCAGGAGCCGCACCTGGGACTCCGTGAGGGCCGTGCCGAGAGGCGCGATGCAGTTGAGGATGTCGGCCTGATGCATGGCCAGGACGTCCATGTACCCTTCAACCAGAACGAATGCTCCCGCGCCGCGGATGGACGCAGCCGCCTTGTCGAGGCCGAAGAGATTCTCTCCCTTGCGAAAGAACGCCGTTTCCGGGGAGTTGAGATACTTGGGCTGGGCATCGCCCAGCGCTCGCCCCCCGAAAGCAAGTATTTCCCCTCGCGCGTTCGCGATGGGAAACATGATTCGGTTCGCGAAAAGGCTCCCCGTGCTTCCCCGTTGCCCCTGCATGAAAAGCCCCGTCTGCGCAAGAAACTCCCCTGAATAGCTCTTCTGAAGGAGGAACTTGTGCAGCCATTCCCGCTCGGGCGGCGCAAAGCCGAGCTGAAATCCATCAATGATCTCCCGACTCACCCCCCGGGAAGCGAGGTATTTCCTTGCCGCCTCAGCCTGCGCCCCTTCGCCGAGCAGCCAATGGAAGCTCCCTGCCACCCGCTTGTAGAGCTCCAGAAACGTCTCCCGCCGAGCCCCCTCCTCTCCCGCATCTGCCTGGGGAATCTCCACCCCCGCCTTCTTGGCAAGGAGCTCGACGGCGTCCCGCCAGGGGAGCTTTTCCACGTCCATCACGAACTGAAAAAGCCCGCCTCCCTTGTGACACCCGAAGCAGTAGAACACCCCCTTGTCAGGAGTCACGCTGAAAGATGGCGACTTCTCCTGGTGAAAGGGGCACAGCCCCCAGTACCTCCCTCCCCGGCGCGAAAGCGGAACGTATTCCCCGATTACCTCTGCGATATCGAGGCGGTTCTGGATCTCAGAGAGCGTACTTTCCGGTATCCTCATACCCCTACGATTTCTTCAAATAGAGGTACTTCGCCTGGTTGTGCTCGCTCAGGTCGCGGGAGAAATAATGTCTCCCGGCATCGGGGTCGCGCAGCACGAAGTAGAGAAAATCCGTCTGTGCAGGATGGAAGGCGGCCTCCAATGCCGTCTTTCCTGGATTCGAAATCGGTCCGGGAGGCAAACCCGCCCACTTATACGTATTGTAGGGTGAGTTGAGCTTCTCATCGTCTGTCGTGATGTACTCCGGGTGTGCCTTTTGCTGGATCTCCGTAATAATATATTCAAGAGTGGCGCACGATTCAAGCCCTATGTTCCTCTCAAGCCTGTTGTAGAACACGGACGCGATGATGGGGGCTTCGTCCGGCATCCGGTACTCCCTCTCCACGATGGAGGCAAGGATCAGGGTCTGCCTGAGCTTCCCCGGGGGGAGCTCGCGCCAGCCCGGGTCGATCGTGGCCACCGCATCGAAGAAGGTTTTCACCATCAGCTCCGCCATGGCATCCGCGGGGAACGGCCGGGGGACATAGTAGGTGTCGGGGAACAGGTACCCTTCAAGGCTGCGGCCCTCCACCCCGAACCGGGCAAGCAGCTCGGGTGATTTCACCGCGGCAAGGAAGTCTGCCGCGCTGCACACGCCCTGCGCTTCGAGATGCCGGGCAATCTTTGTCGAGGTCCATCCCTCGGGGATGGTAAGCTTCTCCAGGGTCTGCGCTCCCTCCACCAGAAGCCAATGAATCGAAAATGTGGTGGCCCCGGCCGGGATTCGATAGTAACCGGCCTTGAAAGCACCCTGGGTGCCCCGCAGCCTTCCGACGAGGTCCAGGAGCGGCGCAAAGCGGATGAACTGCTCTTCCTGCAGCCTCTGGCTGATCCGCGAAAGAGTCTCCCCTCGCTGGATGGAGAACAACCTGTCTCCCGGAGCGCCCCGGGACGGGCTGGAGTTGACAAAGAAAACTGCCGCCGCTAAGCAGACGATAACACCCGCGGCAACCGCCGAGACCCGAAGAAGGATTGTGCGTTTTCTCATCGATCCACCAGGCCTTCCTCCGGCCCTACAAGAAAATATAGCCGCTTGTGCGGGAAATCAACGCTCTCACGCCCGTTTTCACGCAAAACGGGCGGACAGCCCTTCGATTTCTTCGATTGTCAGCCGTTGGTACAGGGAGCGCTCGACCCGCCGAAGAAGATCCCTGAGAGCCTCGACGAGCTGCGTTTCCCGCGGCTTGAGCAGCACATACAGCTCCACCTCTTCGTTGTCGGAGAGCTCTATCGTGCGCACGCGCTCAACTCCAATCCCTCCTGTTCTGCAGCGAAGCTTCGATGAATGGCTCCTTCATCCGCAAGGCGATCCAGCGCTCGATCTCCTCCCGGGAGTGCCTGGGCCCGTTGCCCATGCCGGGGCACTGCCTGGCGTGAAGCTGCCACTCTTCCTCAGAGGACAGGCAGGAGCTCCAGAATGGAAAGCTTCGGCACTGCAGGGGCCGTGCTTCATACACGGCGCAGCCGCCGTTGTCCCACAGGATGCAGTCGACATTCGGCTTTTCCCGGAGACTGAGCCGCTCTGCAAGCCCGAAAGGCACCCGCCGACAGTACTGTTGGAAGAAGTCCTGGCGTGAGACGCCGAGGGCGGGCACGAGGCGATCCACGTCCGCGTCCGAGAGAAAGACGTATCCCGGGGTGTGGCGGCAGCATCGCGAGCAGCGGGTGCATCCGAACTGGAGACCGTCCCTGTAGAAAACATCGTGATCCATGATTCGGTCCTGAAATGCCACCCCGAAAGGCATGAAAAAGCCTTCTTCCCGGCATGATCCCGCGGCAGTCGCCGCAAACCAGGAAAGAAGGCTCGTGGGGAGAGAAGGATTCGAACCTTCGAAGGCTTAGCCAACAGATTTACAGTCTGCCCCCTTTGACCACTCGGGAATCTCCCCTCGCAATCCGAAGGCTGTCAGAGCTGAGTTCCACAAGTAGATACGGGAAAACCGCCGCCACTGTCAAGGGGCGATCCCTTCCGAATCAACAATCTCGATGCTCTTCTTGACGCCGGAGCGTCTTGACCGTACTTTGAATCCGGGCGGAGTCAACGGCATGGCGCTTTCGGCAAGCACGGCGGTCGCACTAAAAAGCCAAGGAACACTCGCCACCTGGGGGCACCTGTGAAATCGCGTTCCGCTCAAAAGCATGAGTTTCCAAAACAATTCAGCCTCAAGGGCCGGACCGTGGTGTTGCGTCCTTTTGGGACCGAGGATCGCAGGCAGATGATCACTTTCGCCGGGACTCTTCCCGAGGAGGATCTGCTTTTCCTTGAACGGGACATCACCCAGCCAGCCGAGGTGGATACGTGGCTCAGGGATACCCTGGAGGAACGCCTGGTCACTCTTGTGGCCTGGGAAGGCAGCGCCATTGTCGGCTATGCGACGATTGACCGGGGAGGCGTGCGCTGGACATGCCATGTCGCTGAGCTTCGCGTGGTTGTAGCGCAATCGGCCCGGGAAATCGGGATAGGCCGGCTCCTGCTGGAGCTGGCGTTCGAAATCGCTCTGGACATGGGGGTGACGAAAATCATGGCCCGCATGACACCAGAGCAAACGGGCGCGCTCAAGCTGTTCCAAAGGCTGGGTTTTGCCCAGGAAGCGGTCTTGCGAGATCATGCCCTGGACGCGAACGGGCTCACCCATGATCTGCTTGGTCCTCAGCTTTCATACGCGCACGCACCAGGAACAACGTTGCGAGGCATGTGGCGCTCCCGTCCTGGAGGCGTTGGTCCTGGATGGCTCGAGGCTCTGCTCAAACTGCTACGAATCCCGGTACAGCGAGCTCGGGGGCGACTAGATTCCTGCCCTCAGGCAGCGTCCGCCGCGGCCGCGGAAAAGCGTGTGCGGTCAAAAGAAAGGAAAGCCACCTCTCGGACTTG